>NZ_JBWKCB010000002.1:946259-1376381 GCF_056436705.1 Kribbella sp. NPDC043289 | reverse complement strand
CGATCCTGGCCCTGGCCAGACGCCGTCTGAACGTGCTCTGGGCCCTCATCCGCGACGGCCGCACCTTCGACATCCACCCACCCAGACCCGCCGCCATCGCAGCGTGAGCCGACACTCACAAACCCTCAACCCAACTTGACAACATCATTGGGAGTCTCCTTGCTTGGTAGATGGGGCGGTGACCCGTGAATTCGGTGGCCTGACCGCTTGCGGTTACTGCGTCGCGGTGGCCAGTGCCGCGCGGATGGCGTCCTCGCCGGCCGGTTGGCCCTTTTCGTCCGAGGTCGGCCCGTACGGAGTCGCCCACACCGGCGTGCCCGTCGCCTGCCGCCACCCATCGGCCAGCGACCCCGCGTCCACCACGCCGTAACCGATGGAGTCGATGAACTCGGTCACCGCAGACTTCGCCCGTGCCGAGTCCCCCGCAATCGGCAGGTACGAGCGGTCGCCCGCCCCCTCCGCGCGGCCCAGTGACAGCAGGTGCTTGAAGAAGATGTTGTTGAACGCCTTCACGACCACCGCGTCCGGGATGTAGCGCTGCAGCAGTTCGCTCGAGGTCAGCGACAAGCTGTCGAGTTCGGGGATGTGCCCGTCACGCTCGGGGCCGTAGTTGCAGGTGTCGATGACCGTCTTCCCGGCCAGTGGCGCGGCGGGTACTTCGGGGAACGCCTTGACCGGCACCGTGACCACGACGATGTCACCGGCCGCCGCGGCCTCCGTACTCGTCGCCGCGGACGCCCGCGGCCCCAGCTCTGCGACCGTGTCCTCGAGCGTTTCGGGACCGCGCGAGTTGCTGAGCAGGACATGGTGTCCGGCCTCGATGGCAAGCCGCGCGACGGCACTGCCGAGCTGTCCACTGCCGATGAATCCCACAGTCGTCATATTCAACCTTCATTGTTGAAGAGTCGCGCTATTTGTCGTGCGCCGGGCGCGTTGCGATCCGGCTCCCCTGCCGTCAGCTGCCGGGGAAGTAGTGTCCGTTGTCCAGGTCGGCGACCAGGCCGGGCTCGACGGGTTCCCACCCGAGGACGCGGCGGGTGATGAGGTTGGACGACGGGTAGCTCTGCGTGACAACATTCGCGAGGAACCCGAAGTATCCCGGCAGCATCAGTTCGTCCAGGGGAATGCTTACGGCGGGCAGGCCCAGGCGGCTGCCGATCGCCTCGGCGATCTCGCGGAACGGAATGCCCTCGTCCTGAACCGCGTGCCAGTGTTTGCCGGCCGGGCCCTTCTCCAGCGCCAGGCGGAACAGGGAGGCGAGATCGCGGACATGCACGGCGTTCCACAGGTTCGCGCCGTCGCCCGGGTAACCGGCGAAGCCCTTCTCCTTCGCGAGCGCGATCAGGGTGGGGAGGAAGCCGGCACGATCGGTCGTTCCGTGCGCGATATTGGCAATCCGTACGACCGACGACCGTACTCCGCGCTCGGCGAGATCGAGGACGGCGGTTTCCACGACGTTGCGAACCCGCAGGGTTCCCTTGTGCTCATCGCCGACGGGTAGGGCGGGGTCGTTCTCGGTGGCCGGCCGGCCCAGCTGCCCGGACGAGCCAATGCTCCCCGCCGCGACCAGCGGCTTTCCGGTGCCCGCGAGCGCCTCGCCGTACGCGAGCATCACCGGGAGTTCCGCCGCGGACACCGCGTCCATCCCGCCGAACGGAAGCAGGTCTTGCCGATGCGCGACGTGAATGACGCCGTCGGAATCCGCCGCCGCCTCCATGAGACCGTCGAGATCCTCGAGGTCGCCGCGGCGCACCTTGGCGCCGGCAGCGGACAGCGCCGCCGCGGCCGTGTCCGACCGGGCCAGGCCAGTGACCTCGTGCCCGGCGGCGATGAGCTCGGGAATGATGTACGAACCGGAATGGCCGGTCCCGCCAGTAACAAAAACGCGCATTACTACTCCTGATGAAAGCCGGTGGATTGCTCTTCGTGCGCCGTAGATCGGCTCAGTTGATGCGACGCGACAAGATTCAGATGCGCTCAGTCGAGAACGTCGACGCCGAGGGCGATGTTGAACCCCGCACCGTGGCCGGCCAGCCCCATGATCAGCAGGCCGGCGCCCTCGAGCCAGTGCGCCATCTCCAGGCCGCCGACGTCCCGCGGCCGCAAGCCGAGGCTCTCAATGAAGGCCGACACGCTCGCCTTGGCCCGATCGTCGTCGCCGGCAAAGAGCACATCCAGCGGGCGGCCCAGGGCCAGAACGTGGCCGAAGACGGTGTTGAACGCCTTCACAACGTGCGCGCTCTCCGGCAATGCCCTGGCGATCTCCTGCGCTCCTGAACTGCCCGGAGGGGTGACCAGCCCAGTGGCGTCGGCGGCGAAGGTGTTGGAGATGTCGATGACGACCTTGCCGGCCAGTGCATCCCCGTACTGGGCGACGACTGCCACGGCGCTGGCGTACGGCACCGCCAGGATCACGATGTCGCCGGCAGGGGCCGTGCCGAATGTCCCCGTCGTAGCCCTGCCGCCGAGCGCGGCAGCCAGCTCCTTGGCCTTGGTCGCGTCGCGGCCGATGACCTCGACGGCGTTGCCGCCCTCGACCGCACGGGTGCCGATGGCGCGGGCGTAGGTCCCGACACCGATGATGCTGATGCTGCTCATGGCTGACTCTCTTTCCCTGGTTCGAATCGAAGTTTCCGCGGCCGAGGCAGAACGGCCCCCGGCCTCATGTCCGGCCGTTTGATCAGGCGCCGTCGATCAGCAGCTCAGAATCGAACAATTGAGCGGGCTAACCGGAGCACTAGTCCATTTATACGGGGCAGTGCTCCGCTTTGCAAGCCCGGCAAGCCGGCCGGAGTGGCCTGCACCAACGCTCAGGCGGATCGCCGTACTGACGGAGCTGAATCAACTCCTGGCTGTAGAAGACCTGGCCATCGTCCTGGACCGAAACCGGCCGTCGATCGAGCGGCGGGAGGCACCCGACGCCAACCGGTTGACTTCGGCGATTCCGGTCGAGCTGACCGCCAACCTGGGCGACGTCGTCGGTGACGCGAACTTCGGTGAGCAACTCCAGGCCCGGCTCGACGAGGCGCACGCGTGCTGGCAGAGCGGTGCGCCCACGGCCGCGGTCATCATGCTCGGCAGCCTGCTCGAAGGCGTGCTCTACGACTTCTTCGTCCATCACCCCCTCGATGACCGGCCGCCCCGAGACCACTTCGAGACGATGATCAACAAGGCGCGCGAGCAAGGCTGGATCTCCAGGGACGTCGCCGACTACGCCCACGTACTGCGCAACCACCGCAACCTCGTGCACCCGAAGCGGCAACTGACCGACGACTACCGCCCGGACCCGGACACCGTCCGCATCGCGTGGAACGTGGTGGTGGCAGCCCTGAACGATCTCGCCGGCGCAGCAGCCTCATTGCGGGGGCGTCTCCTGGCCGCGATAGCTGTGTTGATCTGGTCGCATTCATCGTGTTGATCTGGCCGGGTCATCTGTGGCGATCTGGTCGCATCAGAGGTAGCGAGTTCGCCGAGTACGTCGGTGAAGTCGCGTGTGCCGCTGACCAGCTCAAGGGGGCGGAGCGACGTACAGCAGGATAGACGTGACGCCGGATTGACGGAGCGCGGTGAGTTGGTGGCGACACTCAGCCGGTGAGCCGTGGATCCACAGTCCGTCGACTACGTGCTCGGGCGGGGCTCGACCGGCGACCGACTGGTTGTCTGTATCCAAGGTCTGCCTGGACGCCGTCAGCGTGTCGCCGCGGCCGAGCCAGCCGTGGAAACGCGAGGGGTATGGCGGCTGGCTGAGGATCCAGCCCGAGAAGAGCCGGCGCGCGCTCCGGGCGTGGCGGACGAAGCCGCCCACCTCACTGCAGCGTTCCAATTGGCCGGTTACCGCACCGTGATCGGAACGCTGTGCAGTCTACGAAGTCGCTACCCCGGCCTCCCCAGCCGATGGGCTGCCCACATCCACCTCGGCAGATGACAGCCGCCGACGACATCGACCGCAGGTGGGCGACAAGCCTCCGATGGCGGAACCGGGTGTGGCGGCCCCGAGCGCGGTCAGCAGCGCGAACGCATAGGTAAACGATCGATTAACATTCAGTAACCAAAAGGTGGCGCAGATGCGGCACGAAAACGGTCACAGGGGCTTCCCTGTGGAGGTCGAACGTTCCAGAATGTCTGTCGGTTGTGCTACACACGGTCATCAGCGAAGGGGACGAAGGTGACCAAAATTCTTGTCATCGACAACGAGCCGGATCTGATCCGGTTCGTCCGGCGGGCCTTCGAGGCAGAGGGGTATCAGGTACTCAGCGCTACCGACGGTCTGGAGGGACTCCGGCTCGCGCTGGAACAGCGACCGGCGCTGATCGTGCTCGACCTCGTGATGCCGGGCATGCACGGCGAAGCTGTGCTCTCGGCGCTGCTCGCCCAAGATCCGGGCTATCGAGTCCTGGTCCTTTCGGCGACGGCGGATGTTCAGCTCCGGATCAGCTGCCTCGAGCAAGGTGCGGTCGACTTCCTCGCGAAGCCGTTCGCGATCCGGGAGCTGATCGCCCGGGCCCGGGGCCGGCTCTGCGAGGACGCCACCAGTCGGCGGAAGAACGTGCTCCGTGTCGGAGACATGGTGCTGGACCTGGAAGCCCGGCAGCTCCTGGTAGACGGCCGGCCCACGGTGCTGGCGAAGCGTGAGTTCCTCTTGCTGCGGCACCTGATGCGAAACCCCGATGTCGTCTGTTCCCGGCAGGAGTTGCTGTCGGAGGTCTGGGGTTACGACTTCGATCCGTCGACGAACGTCGTCGACGTCTGCGTCGGCAGGCTCCGGTCCAAACTCCGGCCTGATCTCATCGTGACGGTGCGAAATGTCGGCTATCAGCTCCAAACCGCCTGACGTGTTGTCAACCCGCTTCGGCGATCTCCGGTCCCGGCGGCAGCTGGGCTTCGTGATCGACATCGCAGTGGGGGTGTTCGTCGTCTGCATGATGGGGCTGATGTTCGCGTTGCCCGGCCATGAGGCCGGTCCGTTCCACATCATGTTCCTGGCCGTCGCGATCGCCTACGGGTACCGGATCTGGCCGGTGATCCCGACAATCTCCGCGACCGTCGCGATCACCCTGCTGGGCGGTTGGTTGATGATCATTCATGCCTCGGAGGGACGGCTGCCGAGCCCCGAGCTGGCCGAGATTCCACTGATGCCGCTGCTACTTCTGGTGATGGTCTGGCATGCCCGCCGGCGGATGACCGCGGTCGAGCAACTGAGGGCGATGGCCGGCCGGCAGCTCGACGCGGTCGATCGGGAACGCGAGTTCTTCCGCGATGCGTCGCACGCCATCCGGACTCCGGTGACGATCGCCCGCGGCCATCTGGAACTCGTCGCCGCCGAGCCGCTGGACGACGAGGTTCGGTCCGACGTCTCGGTCGCGATGCTCCAACTCGAGCGGATGTCTTCCCTCTCGAATCGGCTGCTGGCGGTGGCGCATCTCGACTCGGGCGGAGCTCTGTCCAAACAGCCGACCGATCTGGGCGAGCTCATCGACGAACTGGCGGCCAACTGGTCCGCGAACTCGGATCGGGTCTGGCGCATCCGCTCTTTCCCCACCGGCGTGATCAGAGCAGATCCGGAGTGGATCGCGATGACGCTCGACGCCCTCATCGAGAATGCCGTGAACTTCACGCCGGTCGGTGGCGTGATCAGACTGCAGTGTGTCCGGTCCGGTGACCGCTGCATCGTCGAAGTCGGCGACTCGGGTCAGGGGATCGAACCGGACGACCTGCCCCATGTCTTCGATCGGTTCTGGCACCGAAAGCCGCCGTACGGTGCGATGGGAACCGGTCTCGGACTCTCGATGGCGAGGTCCGCCGCGATCGCTCACGGCGGTGCACTCTCCGTCCGCAACGATCCCGAGGGGGGCGCCGTTTTCACGCTGGAGCTCCCCGCGACCTGACCACTCGATGACAGCGACGTCATCTTCCTTGCACCGTGGCACGGCCTCACGCCACCCTGCAGGGGGGAACATGCTGCGTACGTCGACAACTGGCTCGGATGCGCCCCACATCGCACCGGGCGCCGGGCCGACCGCGGCCAACGACACCCCCTCGTCGTGACCGCACCCCAAAGATCGGCCGGCCCCCGACGTACGCAGCCCGTTCTCATCCGCACGGCGTGCCGGTTTACGTCGAATGCGCGATGCGCCGCGGACACTGTCCGGCCACACTGAAGGTATGAAGCTCCTGGGGAGAGCAGCGGGCATCATCGCGCTCACCGCTGCCGCGTTGGCCTGTCCACTCGTCGCACGAGCTGCGACGACGACGCTGTACGTCGACAAGACCGCGAACGGCTGCTCCGACTCAGGGCCGGGTACGGCGACTACGCCGTACTGCACCGTTGTCAAAGGCGTCAGCAAACTCGCAGCCGGCTTCACGCTGTACATCGGCGACGGAAGCTACAGCGAGACCATCAAGCCTGCGGTGTCCGGAACGGCGGGCGCGACGATCACGATCACCGCGTGGCCCGGCCGGCACCCGATCCTCACGCCGGCCAGCTACGGCGCGAACATCTCGTCCCGCTCCTACATCACGCTGTCCGCCCTGACCTTCGCCGGCACTCGCTACGACGGTGTCTATGTGTCCGGCAGTCACGACATCACCGTCAGCGGCAACACTGTGAGCGGTGCCGGCCAACAGGCCTCGGGTAAGACGGCGTACGGGATCAGCATCCGCGGATCCAGCACGTCGGTCGTCAGCAGCAACAATGTGCACAACAACAACGGCACCGGCATCCTGGTCAGCTCCGGCTCCACCGGGATCCTCGTCACCGGGAACTCGGCCAGCTTCAACGCCGAAGGATTCCGCCGCAATGCCAACGGAATCAACGTGATCAGCCCCGGCAACACGATCCTGCGGAACGTCACGCACGACAACGAGGACTCGGGCATCCAGTTCTACACAGGTGGCAACGACAACCTGGCGGCGCTGAACGTCACCTACAACAACGGCGATCACGGCATCGACGACCTCAACGTCACCGGCGGCCGGCTGATCGGCAACACCGTCTACCGCAACTGCACGACCGGCATCAACGTCGAGGGCACGTCCGGCAACTACCAGGTGATGAACAACGTGGCTGTCGACAACGCGGTCTATCCCGCGTACAACGGCATCTCCTGCGCCCGGCGGGCCGGCAACATCGGAATCTGGGACTCGGCTCCGTCGTCGACGACGGTGGATCACAACCTCGTCTGGCTGACCAAGGCCGGCAAGATGTACGCGTTCGGCACGACGTACACCTCGCTCGCCGCGATGCAGGCGGCAACACATCAGGAAGCACATGGCGTGCAGGCCGACCCCCGCTTTGTGGCGGCCGCCTCGTGGAACCTGCGGCTTGCGGCCGGTTCCCCGGCCATCGACCGAGGCAACTCGGGGGTCTCCGGAGCGCAGTCCAGCGACATCGAGGGACAGGCCCGCGTCGATGATCCGGCCACCAGCAATGCGTTCGCGGAGGGCCCACGGCGGTACGACGATCTCGGCGCCTACGAATATCAGCCCTGATCACGGTCGGTCATCAATCGACGGCGGACTTTGCTGAACAGAAGATGACGTGAAAATGACCGAATCATGACGTATCGGTCGGACCCCTGCCTCTTTTGCCTGGTCGCGGCCTCTACTGGACCCCTGAGACCGAGACGCGTGCGCCTGGGGGGCTCGAACGGGGAGACAACGGCGGTGTGACCGTCCGTGGTCGTCGAAGGGCTTGGTGAACGTGGGCCGCGGTGGGCGGCCTGGCTCGGTGGGGACCTGAGGGGGGTCACCAATGAGTGCTGTCGACACGTCGCCCGAGATGGGTGAGTTTGCCGGCGGATCGCAACATCTTTCGCGTCTGTGCCACGACCTGCGGCAGTACGTTGCCGCGGGTCTGGTCCTGTCCGAGCCGTCTGCGGACCGGATCGACGACGCCGGGATTGGCCGGCTGAGTCTGATCCATCAGCAGTTCGCGGCCATCGCCGAACTGCTGGATGTCGAGCAGGAACCCGCCCAGCGGATCGGCGGAGTCAATCTGACACAGCTCGCCGGCGAGTGCGCCGAGGTGGTCCGCGTCACCTACTGCGCGCCGGTGGTCTTCGAGCGAGCGGCACGCATTGTGGTGTCCGGTGACAAGACTTTGTTGCGGAGGGCCATCGGAAATCTGCTCGACAACGCGTGTCGCGCGGCCGGCAGTTCGGGACAGGTGGTGATCCGCGTCGGCTCGACGGACAGCGAGGCGTACGTCGAGGTGTCCGACGACGGCCCCGGGTTCGGTGCTGTCACCTCAGGAACGGGCCACGGCCTGTCCGTCGTGGCCGCGGCTGCGCGTGCCTGTGACGGCCGGCTCGAGATTGCCAGTGCGCCGGCAATCGGAACCATGGTTCGGCTTTGCTTCGCGACCGGATATCGCGCGGTGAGGTCGGCATGAGGCTGGCGATCTGTGCCGACCAGTGGCTGTTCGCATCGGTCCTCGCCGCCGCCTTCGACGGCCAAGGGTACGACGTCCTCCTCACCACCGACGATCCGCGGGAGCTCCTCGACGCGGCCGGCCGGCTGGATCCCGATCTGTGCGTGGTCGACGCTGCGCCGGGGACGGCCGAGTCGTTGCACGACCGCTGCCCCGGGACAGCCATCGTCTTGCTGACCGACGTACAGGACGAAGAGGCTTGGGATTCCTACGACGCTGGGATCGCGGATGGTGTGGTCAGCAAGGCGTGCCGCCTCGGGACGGTGTCGGAGGCAATCACCAGGGTTGCCCGAGGTCACCGGGTCGCGGAAGGCCGGCCGGCCGCGGACCGCCGCAGGCAGCACGTTGTCGATCCGCTGACCACCAGACAGCTGGAAGTACTCCGCCTCGTCGTGCGCGGTCTCTCCACCGAGCAGATCGCGACGGAGCTCGGCGTCAGCAGACACACCGTCCGGACGCACGTTCAGCAGGTACTGCGCAAACTCGGTGTGCATGGTCGCGGCAAGATCGCTCGCGCTGCTGCCGCCGCCGGTCTGGTCGACATCCGCGACCTCGCCGAGGGCGGGAACCGGTGAAGAGCGGAGTCGCTGTCCTCCTCGTTGATGATCATCGCGTCTTCTCCGAAGCACTCGCAGGGCTCCTCGCTGCCGAGCCAGGAATCGAGCGGGTCAGCACGGCTTCGACCCTCGATACGGCTCGCGCGCTGATCGGAGCTGATCGGCCCGATGTGGTGCTGGTGGATCTGGGACTGGCCGAGGAGTCGGGCTACGACCTCCTCGCCGACCTGGCGGCCATGCCGGACGCACCCGAGGCGATCGTGCTGTCCGGCAGCACGGAGCCACGGCTGATCGTGCAGGCGCTCGAAGCAGGCGCCCGCGGCTGGCTGACGAAGACCACCCAACTGAGGGCTCTGGTCACAGCGCTCTGGCAGGTCCTCGACGGCCATCTGTACCTCGCGCCGGCGATGCTGCAACCGGTCCTGGATCACCTCATGAACGATCTGCACCGGCAGCGCACAGCGGTAGGCCTGGTGGACCAGCTGACGCCACGCGAACTCGAAGTTTTGCGCTGTCTGGTCTCCGGAATGAACAGAGCCGAGGTCGCCGAACACCTCTTCGTGTCCACGAACACAGTGCGGACGCACATCCAAAGTCTGCTGCGCCGAACCGAGCAGCACTCCGCGCTCGCACTGGTCGCCTTCGCGCGGCTACACGGTGTGGCAGGGATCGACGAGACCGGGACGTCCGCACTCGCCAAGGGATCCGAATCATCTTCTTGACGTAGGCGTTCTCATCCCGTCGTCGGGCGCGGGCTGCGGTCACGGCCCCGTAGCGTCGAGGGACATCAGGGGGCTCTGAGGGGGGCATCGGGATGACGACCCGGATCAACGCTGTGCCGTGCGCTGCACGAGCAGAAGACATCGCCGTGCCGTTCGCGGACTGTCACATCACCGAAGAAGCACAGGCGGCCGCCCTGCGCGTCCTGCGGTCCGGCTGGGTAACGACCGGTCGTGAGGTCGCGACCTTCGAGGCCGAGTTCGCGACGGTCGTCGGCGCGGAGTACGGCGTCGGCGTTTCGTCGTGCACACACGGGATCGAGCTCGCGTTACGATCGCTCGACCTGCCGCCCGGCTCGCTCGTGCTGAGTTCGACCATGACGTTCTGCGGCGCTGTCCAGGCGATCATTCACGCCGGACACCAGCCAGTACTCGTCGACGTGGATCCGAAGACCGGGATGCCGACGCCAGACACCGTGCGAACCGCCGTGCGTGAGTTCGGCCCGCCCGCTGCCTTGACCGTTGTGCACTGGGCCGGCGACGTCGCCGACGTACCTGGACTGGCAGCGGCCGCCGAGGTGTCGCTCGACCGGGTGGTCGTCGATGCCGCGCATGCGCTCGGGACATATACCGGCAGCACTCCGATCGGATCAGGCTGCGCCGCGACGTGTTTCAGCTTCTACGCCACGAAGAACCTGCCACTCGGCGAGGGCGGCATGATCACCACCGACGACCCGACCCGTGCGGAGTGGTTGCGCCGAGCCCGGTTGCACGGCATGACGGCCGACGCCTGGCGTCGCTATCTCCCCGGTGGAAGCTGGCGCTACAACGTCGCCGAAGCGGGCATCAAGGCCAACATGACCGACATCCAGGCCGCGATGGGCCGCGCGCAGCTCGGGCACCTCTCGTCCTGGCAGCGTCGGCGCACGCAGATCGCCGCGCGGTACGACGAACAACTGGACGGCCTCCCCGGCATCCGGCTACCGCACCGCCCCGACGCCCGGGATGGCAGGCACGCCTGGCACCTGTACCCGATCCGGCTGCAGCTCAACGGCGGGATCGATCGGGACGAGGTCATCGCCGCGCTCTCCGAGCGCGCGATCGGCACCTCGGTGCACTTCGTCCCGGTCCATCGGCTCGCCTACTTCAGCCAGGCAGCACTGATCCCGTCGATCGGGCTGCTCGGGGCGGACACGTTGTTCGACCAACTGCTGTCCCTGCCGATCTATCCCCGGTTGACCGACGACCAGGTCGACGCCGTCTGCGCGGCGCTCGCCGACATCGCTCACCAGGGCATCACCGGAAAGGGAACGGAATGAGCCAGCCTGTGCTGCTACACGACAGCGAGAAGAGCCGGTTGCGGACCATCGTGGTCGGGGCCGGTGAGGCCGGCATTGCGCTGGCCCGCGACCTGCACCGGGTCAGCTCGTTCGGGCTGCAGCCGGTCGGGTTCCTCGACGACGACCCGGCCAAGCACGGCCGCAGGTACGGCGGACGCCGGGTCCTGGGCGCTCTGGCCGACCTCGAGAAGGTGCTCGAGCACAACCGGGCCGATGTCGTCGTGGTCGCCATACCGTCGATGCCGTCGCACGAGGTGAGGGAACTCGGGCTCCGCGCCGCCGCCCTGGGCGCGACCGTACTGCACCTGCCGCCGTTCCTGTCCGCGTTGCAGCGGCAGATCGCCGGGACCGACATGCGTGCCCTGCAAGTCGGGCCGCTGATCGGGCGCCCCGAGATGCACGTCGTCAGCCGCAACGCCCGGGAGACCATCGCCGGCAAGCGAGTCCTCGTCACCGGAGCCGGCGGCTCCATCGGCAGCGAGCTCTGCCGGCAGGTGTACGGGTTCGGTCCTGAGCAGCTCGTCATGCTGGACCACGACGAGTCCAATCTGCATCGCACTCAGCTCGAGCTCTGGGGCGAGGCGCTGCTGGACACCGAGAACACCGTCGTCGCGGACATCCGTGACACCGAGCGGATCTTCCAGCTGTTCCGCGACTACCGGCCGCAGATCGTGTTCCACGCCGCCGCACTCAAGCACCTCCCGGTCCTGGAACGCCATCCCTGCGAGGGCGTGAAGTCGAACGTCCGCGGCACCCAGAACCTCGTCGAGGCTGCTGTCGCCCACGACGTCGAACGGTTCGTGCTGATCTCGACCGACAAGGCCGCGAACCCGACCTCGGTGCTCGGGGCAACCAAGCGTCTGGCCGAGCTGGTCCTGGACTCGCAGCAACCTGCCTCCACGGTGTTGACCGCAGTGCGGTTCGGCAACGTGCTGGGCAGCCGCGGTTCACTGCTGCACGTGGTCCGGGACCAGCTGGCCAGCGGTTCGCCCGTCACGGTGACCCATCCCGACGTCAGCCGGTTCTTCATGACGATCGAGGAAGCCGTCGGCCTGGTCCTGGAGGCGCTCCGGATGTCCGACGGCTCCGCGACGTACGTCCTCGACATGGGCGAACCGGTCCGGATCGTCGACTTGGTCCACAACTTCGCGAACGTGCTGAACATCCGCGAGGTCGACTTCAAGTACACCGGCCTGCGGCCCGGGGAGAAGCTTCACGAGGAACTGTTCGGCGCGGGCGAGGAGGCCTTGCCGACCGATCATCCGCGGATCTCGATGACCCGGCCGCCACGGGCGGCCGCCGGCTTCCGTGCCGGGCTGCGCGAGCTGTACGACGCCGCCGCGCACAACCGCCCGGACGAGGTGTTCCGGCACCTTCGCCGGCTCGTGCCCGAGTACAGCCCGACGCCAGGGCTGGTCTCCGCCGGATCGCCGTACCCCGATGACTTCTGACCATCATCTCTTCGACGACTGCGAGTACAAGCATGACCACTGAGGCTCGGCCACCACTGGACGTCCGCGTCCTCGACGGAACCGTCACATCCCCGACGGTCTTCGATGACAGCACACTGCTCCCCGCAGACCGGGCAACGATCTCCGCGCTCGGACATCGCGTCGAGGGCGCGGACCTGGCCGCTCCACCGGTCGTCCTACCGGACTTCCATCACAAGTCCAAGATGGAACTGCCGTCGAGCGTCGCGGTCGCCACCAACGGTACGATCCGCCCGGATCTGACCAGCTCTTCGGTGAACTGCGGGATGGCGCTGATCGCCGTCGACTCCGAAGTACCGGACGACAAGGCCGTCGACGTGTTCATGCGCGCGGTCCGCGAGCGCTACCCGTACCCGACGCGCGGCACCGCCGAGCTGAGCCGCACGGAAGTCGTCAAGGCCGTCCGGGACGGCTCCGAGTTCAGCGTGGATCGCTGGGGCGCGCCGTCGGAGGACCTCGAGCGGATCGAGGAGGGCGGCCGGATCGACCTCGAGCGGTACGGCGGGATGGACCGGCTGCGCTCCGAGCTCCCGGGGATCGCCTTCCAGCTGGCCCGGTACCGGTTCGGGACCATTGGACCCTCCAATCATTTCGTGGAACTGCAACGCGTCGAGGAGATTCTCGATCCCGAGCGCGCGGGCAAGCTCGGCGTCACCAAGGGACAACTGACGATCCAGTACCACGGCGGTGGCGGGGTGTTCACCGGTGAGATCGGCCGGTTGTTCTTCCGCCGCAAGGACTACCCGGCGCAGATCAAGGCCGTGAACGCCGCACTGAAGCCGTGGTTCCACCTTCGTTCGGCGCGATCCTTCGCCCAGCTCAAGGCGCGGCTCGGCCTGTACTTCACCGCCGGCTGCACTCCCCTGCCACTGGCGAGCGACGAGGGTCAGCGGCTGATGCTCGCGACCGCGGCGGCGATGAACTACGGCTTCGCTTTCCGGACCGCGACGTACGCCGTTCTCCGCCGGATCGCTGCCGACTCCTTCGGCGGCGCCACCGGTCGGCTGGTCGTGGACTCGCCACACAACAGCATCTACGAGGAGCCCGTGGGCAACCGGACCGGCATCATCCATCGGCACAACTCGTGCCGAGCCTTCCCGGCCTCGATGATGACGCCGGGGACGACGTTCGCCGACACCGGGCAGGCTGTCCTGCTGCCCGGCACCCACCGAACGTCCAGCTATCTGGCCGTGGCCGGTGACAGGGCGGCCACCAGCCTGTACTCCGCCTGTCACGGGGCCGGCACCGTGGTGTCCGATCTGATCGCACGCGGTGTCTCCGGCGACGACCCACTGAAACGGAAGACCCGTCGCTATCGGTACGCCGACGGCGCACCCACCGACGCCCATCACTTCGACGACCGCGGCGTCAACGCGGCCCTCGACGTCCTCATCCGCAACGGCCTGGTCAGGCCGGTCGCGCGGATGCGGCCCATCGCGGTTCTGCACTGATGTTTCGACGAGCGGGAGAAATCATGACCAAGCGGCTACGGAGCCTGGCGGCCTGGACGGTCATGCTCACGGCCGCTCCCCTACTGCTGGTCGTCACCAGCAGCCCGGCGTCTGCCGTCGGCACCGGCTACTGGGTCAACAACACGGTCGCCTGCAGCGACACCGGCGCCGGGACCCAGGCCGCGCCGTTCTGCACGATCAGCAAGGGCACCACGAAGGCGATCAATCCCGGTGACACCGTGCACGTTTCTCCCGGCACCTATCGCGAGCAGATCACCGTCAACGCGTCCGGCACCGCCACCGATCCGATCACCGTGAGCGGCGACGCGCCGGGCGTGATCGTGCTCGGAACCCGAGTGCTGAGTGGCGCCGCACTGTGGACAGCGACCAGCACCACCGCGTGGAGCACGCCGTACGCACCGCCATCGGCGCCACGTCAGGTCTTCATCGACGGTAACCGCCTGGCCGCCGCGGCGTCGGCCACCACGACGACGCCGAACAGCTGGTTCTACGACGCGACCGCCAAGGTCCTGTACGTCGACATCGGCGGCGCCAACCCGGGCGCCGGGCACGAGGTCGAAGCCGGCGCACAGTCGTTCGGCGTCACCACGACGAGCCGGCAGAACGTTGTCATCAGCAACCTGCAGTTCGTCCGGCCGAACCTGGCCGGTGTTCGGTTGCTGACCTCGTCCGCGATCACAGTCGACCACGTCACCGCCTCGCAGTCCGCGAGCAACGGCGTACTGGTCGACACCTGCCCGAACAGCGCGATCACCATTCGCGCCGCTGCTGTGGACAACTCGCTGTCCACGGGCATCCGCCTGTCCGCGTCGAGCGGCGTCACCGTGGCCGGATCGACCAGTCATCACAACGGCCTGCACGGTATCGGTCTGGCCAACGCGACGAACAACCTGATCACCGGCAACACGACGTACGCGAACGTCTCGGTGAACCCGAACGCCACGGCCAACGGTGTCGACGTCGACACCAGCTCACCGGACAACACAGTGAGCGGCAACATCGCGTATCAGAACCAGGACAGCGGCGTCCAGATCTACAGCGGCAGCCACCGCGCCCGGGTCGTCCGCAACCTCTCGTACGGCAACGGCGACCATGGTTTCGACACCCTGTCCTCGACCGGCGTGCAGTACCTGAACAACACGGCGTACGGGAACCGGCGTGACGGCATCTCGATCGAGGGCAACTCGACCGGCGCCACCACGGCCAACAACCTCCTGGTCGACAACGGCACCACTGCCTCCGAGTACGACCTGTACGTCGACGCCGGCTCGTACTCCGGCCTGGTCGCGGACTACGACACCGCCTACAACCACGTCAGCGCGTCCTCGAACAAGGTCAACGGGATCGTCTACAAGACGCTGGAGGCGTTCACGACCGCGACCGGTCAAGAGAGCCACGGTCAGTCCGTGGATCCCGACTTCGCCGACGCCGGCTCCGCGGACTTCCGGCTCACCGGTGGATCTGCTGCGGTCGACTCCGCCAACTCCGGCGTCACCGGTTTCCTCGCCACCGACCAGGCGGGCAACTCGCTCGCCGACGACCCGATCACTCCCGACACCGGTACCGGCAGCCCGACGTACGCCGACCGTGGCGCCCTGGAGTTCCAGCCGGTCGCGGGTGTGACCGACTACGCCCCGCACGCCGCCCTCAGCCTCAACCCAGCCGCGGTGAGTTTCCCACCGGCGGCTCCGGTGACAGCCGACGCGAGCGGCTCGAGCGACAACGACACGGCCGGCATCGCGTCGTACACCTTCGACTTCGGCGACGGCACCGTCGTCGGGCCGCAGCCTGCAGCGACCGCGACGCACTCGTACGCCGCAGCGGGAACGTACGCCGTGACCGTGACCGTCACCGACAGCGCGGGAATGACCGACACCGCCACCGCGCAGGAGGTCGTCAGCACCCGCACCCTGCAGACCTACTCGGTCGAGCAGACCGACCCGGCCTGCAGCGACACCGGACCCGGCAGCACCACCACGCCGTTCTGCACGATCGGCGCGGCGACCAAGAAGGCACTCGCCGGTGACACCATCCTGGTAGGACCAGGGCAGTATCGCGAGCAGGTCCAGATCACTGCCAGCGGTCAGCCTGGCGCCCCGATCACTCTGCGCGCCACTTCGCCGTCGGCGGTCATCGTCGGCTCGGACGACGTCTCTGACCCGGTCGGCTGGACCACGACCACGACGACCGCCTGGAAGCACGCCTTCACGCCCGTGCCGGCACAGGTGTTCCTGGACGGCCAACCGTTGACGAAGGCAACCAGCGCCACAACGACCAGCAGCGGCACCTGGTTCTACGACGTGCCGACGGCCACTCTGTACGTCGACACCGGCGGCACGAACCCAGCCTCCGGCCACACGGTCGCGGCGGGCGCACGGGGCTTCGGCATCCTCCTCCGCCAGGTCAGTGACGTCACGGTGACCGGCTTCGCAGTGCGCCAGACCAACCTGAGCGGCGTCTACCTGGACCGGATCCAGCGCGTCGCGCTGAGCACACTCGACATCGCCCAGGCCGGTGCGCAAGGTGTCACGGTCGACGGGTCGGCCAACGCCACCCTCGGCGGCATCCAGGCCGCGTCGAACCTGTCGATCGGTGTCCGCTTCTTCAACTCGACCGACAGCCAACTGAGCGCCTCGATCACCCACGACAACAACTTCCACGGCGTCAGCGTCCAGGGCAGCACCAGGGTCACGGTCACCGGCGTCACGGCGTACCGCAACAAGCGGCTCGGCAGCAGGGTTGCGACCGGCATCGACGTCTCCTCCGCGTCCCAGCAGGTCGTCGTCGACGGCAAACCTGCCTACGGCAACGACGACTCCGGCGTCGAGGCCTACACCGGCTCGACCGGTACGACGATCCGCCGCAACGTGATCTACGACAACGGCGACCACGGCATCGACAACTCCAGCGCGCCGGGATCGATCGTGGTCTCGAACACCGTCGTCGGCAACGCCACCGCCGGAATCAACTTCGAGGGCGGCTCGAGCGGCGGCACCAGCCGGAACAACGTCGCGATGGACAACGCGGTAGGCAGCACCCGGACGATCGGCGAGATCCGCGTCGACGAGACGTCCAGCCCGGGCATCACGATGGACCGCGACCTGGTGTTCCAGACCGCCGTCAACGGTCCGCTGTTCGAGTGGGCGTCGAAGCCTTACACGACGCTGGCCTCGTTCCGGACCGTCAGCGGTCAGGAGCCGGCCGGTAAGTCGGTCAACCCGCGTTTCGTGGCGCTGACCACTCGCGACCTGCATGTGACCAGCACGTCACCGGCCATCGACGCAGCAGACACCGCGACCGCGGGCTGGACCGCGGTGAACCGCGACGGTACTGCGCCGGCCGACCACCCGGCGATCGCCGACACCGGCGTCGGTCCGATCACCTTCGCCGACCTCGGAGCCTTCGAATACACCGGTCCGGCGATCGCGGTGACGGCTACTCCGGCCGGCGGGTTCGCACCGCTGGATGTGACGATCGATGCGTCGCACAGCGCAGGTCTGGGTGCGCCACTCACGACGTACCGGATCACCTGCGGCAACGGCACGGTGCTGAACCAGTCCAGCGGAGTCTGTCACTACACAGCCGCCGGGACATTCACGCCGAGCGCGGCCGTGCCGGATGCCTCCGGACTCAGTGACAGCTGGACAGGCGCACCGATCGTCGTGCAGGCGAACGGCAAGCCGACGGCGCGGATCACCGCAACACCGACGCAGGCCTACCGGCCGCAGCAAGTGGTGCTGAACGCATCGACCTCGTCCGACGCCGACGGCCGGCCGCTGGCCGGCTACAGCTTCGACTGCGGCAACGGGCACACCTCCGGCGCGATCACCACACCGACGACAACCTGCGACTACCCGAACGCCGGCACGTTCACCGCGGCGGTCACGGTCACAGACGCCGGCCGCCTGACCAGCAAGGCCACGGTGCAGGTCAAGATCCTGGCCGATGTGGCTCCGACCGCAAAGCTGACGATCTCGAAGTCGGGCCTCCGGCGCGGCCAGTCGCTCACCGCCGACGCGTCCGGTTCGACCAGCGTCGACAAGTCGCCGATCGCGAAGTACCAGTTCAACTGCGGCACGGGTGCGGCCAAGCCGCCCCAGACCACTCCGACCACCACCTGCACCTACAGCTCGATCGGTCTGTACATCGTCAAGGTGACCGTGACCGACACTGTCGGCCTGTCCAGCTCCGCCATCAAGAAAGTGCTGGTCACGCTGTGATGCACAGCAACGGACGAAGGGCGCATCCATGACGATCGAAGAGATGTTCCGCCGGATCGTGCGAGCCCACCTGGGGATCATCCTCGTGTGCATGCTGCTTCCGGTCGCCGGCGCGGCGATGCTGGCCGCGCGCCGGCCGGATCCGACCACTGCCTCCATCCGCCTGCAGGTCGTAGCCGGCGCACCGAAATCTGCGACCGAGGCGGAAGGTATGAACAGCCGGGTGCTTGCCGTGGCGACCACACCCAGCCTGCTCGGCGTGGCGCTGATGGCGGCCAACGCGCAGCGCGATGTCGAGACCTACGCGACGACCAACATCTCGGCGCAGCGCCTCGGCGAGTCGTCGATCGTCGAGCTCACCGTCACCGATGACGATCCGCTCGCCGCGGGACCGATCGTGACCCAGCTCGCGACCCGGGTCGTCCTGTTCATGAACCAAGGCGACCAGGAGTCGTTCGACGACACCATGACCAGCCTGTCCGGCCAGATCGCGAAAGCCACCAACCAGCGGGACAAGCTGGTCACACAGCTCCGCGGGATCGCCGACATCACCGCACGGGCGGACCTGGGCGTACAGATCCAGTCCGCCAACCTGCTGATCGGCCAGCTGAGCAGCCAGCGCGCGTCGCTCGTCGCGAACGCCGCGACGCGTGACCACGTGGTGATGGTCAGCAACAAGCCGGACATCCGGCAGGTCAAGACGTCGATGCTGCCGCAACTGGCGTTGGCTCTGCTGCTCGGACTCGTCCTCGGACTGACTCTCGCGACAGTCATCGAGACGTTCCGTCCGCGGGTGAACAGCCTCCGCGCGCTCGCCCGTCTGTTGCAGGCGCCCGTGCTCGGCAAGGCGACGGAGGACGTCGAGTCGCTCCGCAACACCATGGCACTGGCGGCGCGTCGGCAAGGTGTCGACGCCGTCGTCCTGATGGGCGCCGACGAGGGTGATGCCGAGACGGTGAGCAAGCTGCTGTTCGCGTTCTCAGGTCGAGCACACGCGCCGCAGCGGCTCAAAAAGCCGGCCGGTGCCGACAACGACGACCGGGGGTTCGACCTCGAGGAAACCGGTCTGGTCGGGTTCGCCGACGTCCGCTTCACCGGCTTGTCCGCCGTGACACCCGAGGACGAGATGACGGCCGGCGTGGTCGTGGTGTCGTCCGGCTCTGTGTTGCTGCGCCGACTCGACGATCTCGACGACGTGCTGAAAGCGGTTCGCTGGCCGGTGCTGGGTATCGTCCAGGGACCCGCCAAGCGGCGGTTCGGCAGGCTCGTGTGAGTACCGGTATGAGTACGGCGCAATTGCACACGGCCGGTCAGCGCGTGGCTGCCCACGGCGCGAACACGGTCGTACGGTCGCTTGTCGCCATGGCCGGAGGACCTGAGCGATCCGGTCTCGCGACGGCTGACCTACCGAACGTCGTCCTGTCGGTCGAGGACACCCGCCGACCGTTCAACACCCACGGAGCGGAGGTCGTCACTCGACGCGCGTGGGCAGTCGACCCCCACGAGGTCGTGCTGGAGAACGTCGGCGGGTCGGGCTTCGACCAGCGATGGACGATCGACGAGGACGGGCTCAGCGTCACCAGTCGCTGGCGGCCGTCGTACCAGGAATCCGTCGCAGCGAAGCTGCTGCCGGCCAGGCACCGCGCGTTGAGCAGTCAAGTGTTGCTGCACTACCCGGCGCTGTGGTTCGCGGGCCTTCAAGGCTTCGCGCCCTTGCATGTGTCGGTCGTCGAGGTCGGCGGGGTCGCCGTGCTGCTGGCCGGACCAGGAGGCGTCGGCAAGTCGACCCTGGTTGCGCGGGCGCTGGCCGACGGCGCCCGGGCTACATGCGACAACCTCGCAGCGTGCGATGGTTCGACGGCCTACGGAGTCGCCGAGCCACTTCGGCTGGTGGCGAACAGCGGCAGACGGGCAGCCCATGGCCGCCGCGAGCAGGCCTGGGCACAGCGGGTCCGTTCCCTTACGCCCGAGCTCGTCGTCGTACTGCGGCGTGGAACGCAAGCGGCGCCCGAGCTTCGGGAGCTGAGCCCGGCTCAGGCGGCCCGTGGAATCGCCGCCGGCACGTATGCCGCTGGTGAACTACGCCGGTTCTGGTCGATCGCCTCGATCGTGGCGTCGGCGACCGGCTGCGGTCCGATCCATGCACCGATCGACGTAGTCGCCGCGGGCTTCGCGAACCGCCTGCCCTGCCTGGAGCTTCGGCTCGCCAAGGAGCCGGGCGCCGGCCTCACCGACCTGCTGAGGCGCCCGCTGGCCGCCGTACGCACCGGCAGGACCGGCTGATGGCCGGCGACGGGCGGATCGAGGTCGCCCAGATCGTGACCCGGTTCATCGCCGGCGCGGGCGGGGTGGCCTTGCGGGGCGTGCTGCCGCTCGATCCCGCGCGCTACCGGATCACCATCATCACCGGACAGGGCGGACCGCTGACCGACCGAGCGACGGACGCCGGTCTGCGGGTCGTGATCGAACCTTCGCTGGTCTCACCGCTCGCACCGAACGACGACCGGCGGGCACTACGCCTGCTGACCGAGCTCTGCCGAGACGGCGGGTACGACGTCGTACACACGCACAGCGCGAAGGCGGGGGCCCTCGGACGACTGGCCGCGCACCGGGCGGGAGTGCCACGCATCGTGCACACCTACCACGGCTTTCCCTTCCACGAGTTCCAGAATCCACTCCGCCGGGCAGCGTACGTCGCCATCGAACGACGGCTCGCCCGGATCACCGACAGCGTGCTGGCGATCGGCAGCGGCGTTGCCACCGAGGCACTGCGGCGCGGACTGGCCACACCGAGCACCTTGCGCACCATCACGCCGGTGGTCGAGTCCGTCACCGTGCCGCGCACCGAGAGCTCGCGAGCGGCTGCCCGCGCCGAACTCGGGATCACCCCGGAGACGCCGCTGATCGGCACCGTCGGGCGGATCGACTACCAGAAGGCGCCCGAGCACTTCATCGCAGCCATCGCCGCGCTCCGCCATACCGGCGCCGTCGCGGTATGGATCGGCTCCGGTCCCGGTGCCCGCGCTGCGAACGAGCTGGTACGGCGGGCCGGTCTGTCGGAACGCTTCGTCTTCGCCGGCGAACGATCCGACGTCCCCCAACTCCTGCCGGCCTTCGACGTGTTCGCGATGGCGAGCCGGTACGAGGGTCTCCCCTGTGCTGTCGTCGAGGCGATGCGCTGTGGCATCCCGGTGGTGGCGACCGCGGTCAACTCGGTACCTGATCTGGTCATCCCCGGTGAGAGCGGCGTCCTGGTTCCGCCGGGTCGTCCGCGGCTACTGGCCGAAGCGATCGACGACTTGCTCGACGATCGCGCGAAGGCAGAACGGATGGCCCGTCGAGGTCAGGACGGCGCCGGCACCACGTACGACGCCGAGAGTCTGGCCGAGGTCCTCGATCAGGTGTACTCCGCAACTCGGTCCACCCACCTGGTTGCCCCGTGAGCAGCGCCGAGCCCGTCGGTCGACTCCAGCGGCCCACCTCGCCCTGGTTGCAGCTGTGTCCACCCGGAACGGTTGAGATCGACATCCGATCCGGGCCGGTCGACGAAGACCAACTCTCCACCGACCATCCAGTCGTGCTGATGGATCAGCGGCCGCTCAGCCGCCGACGCCTTCGGCATGTGGCGCACGAACTCGGCGTCGTGGTGGAGCGGGAGTTCATCGTGCTGCCGACCCTTGGCCGACCCATGGTCGTCATCGACGACGTCGAGGAGGCAATTCGGCACTTCTGGACCGCGGTGGCAACTGTGCCGCCTGGCCTGGCGTTGACCGCCGTACCCGCGTCTGCCCTGCTCGGTGTGGCCCGGCGTGCGCCGTGGCTCTGGACCGGCGCGATCGCACCGGCCCGCGTCGTCGTCGGGAGGCGACCATGACCGAAGCTCCCAAGGTCTTTCACCCACATCCCAGGTCTGTGCACGACTTGCTCTTCGCGCCAGGCAGCCGCGGAGTGCTGATCGCCACGTCACGGGATCCGGACGCGAAGCGGACATTCATCGTGACACCGCTCGCCGGCCGCTCTGTGGACGGGCCCGCTGGACCGGTGGCCATCAAGATCCCGGTGACGGTTGCGGCCTCGAGCGCGATCTCCCGGGAGACCCGGATGCTGATCGCGCTCGGCGAGGCGAACCTCGGCGGTCTCGAGCACACCGTGCCCCAGTATCTGGAAACCCTCGAAAGCGATGGGCTGCCGTCCGTCGTGACGACCGTCGTCCGGGGTGCTCCGATGAGCGTCGCCTATCACCGGTGGCTGCACACGTCCCGGCGGCAACCAGTGGCGACGGACTTCGCCCTGGCCGGTGGGTGGCTTCGCCACTTCCAGCTCGCCACTGCCGGCGACCGGGGCCGGATCACGTGGGCGAGCGAGGTCGCAGACAACCTGCGCGCCCGGTGGGCCGGACACCAGAAACTCGAGGCCGCGCAGGTGCGGCTCGCGGCCGCGGACCGGCAACTGAAGCGCCATCGGGTTGCCAAGACGATGGTCCACGGCGACTACTGGTTCGGGAACCTGCTCGTCGACGACGGGCGGATCTCCGGCGTCGTGGACTGGGAGAGCGGCGTCCGCGCGGGATGGCCGCTGCGTGATCTCGTCCGCTTCGCGCTCAGCTACTGCCTCTATCTGGATCGCCACACCCGCCCGGGACATCAGGTGCGCGGACATGGTGGCCTGCGGCGCACGGGGTTCGGTGCCGGGATCAGGTACGGCTTGCTCGAAGCCGGCTGGCTGCCCGATCTCGTCCGGCTGTACCTGCGCACCGGGATCGACGGCCTCGGACTGCCGTCAGTCCTCTGGTACGGCGCCGCACTCGCCGGCCTCGGCGAGATCGCGGCCACCGCGAACGACGACGAGTTCGCCGCGAACCACCTCGAACTGCTGGCCGACCTCCCCTACTCGCCGCTGGTCGCTGACCAGCCACGGAGCTGATGCTCGATGACGACGACGGTTCCCGCACCCACCGGCGGCATTGTCGGCTGGGCCACGCTGCCCCGCGGCGACGTACTCGCAGCGGTGATGGGACTGACCACTTGCCTGCTGCCGTTCCTCGTCCCCGCCGGTCCGGGGAACACTGCACCCGCCGACGCCGGGATCTCACTGTGCATCGTGCTCGCCGTGCTGTGGTCGGCTCGTGCGCACCTGCCGATCAAGCTGCCGTACGCGACGGGAGTGGCGGGGCTCGTGCTCGGTGGCGCGTTCGCGGCCTATGTCTCTGCCGCGCCGGGCGGAGCCGCGCTGGTGCTGATCCAGGACCTGCTGCTGTTCGCGTGGGGCGCCACACTCGCACTAGGGCGGCACAACCCGGCGATCGTCGGCGCGGTCACCGTGGCCTGGTGCCGCACGGCCACGATCTACTCGGGCGTGATGTCGGTCGCCTACCTGGTCGGGATCAACGCCCTGACTGGTGTCTCCGCGAAGGACGGCGTTCGCGCGTCGTATACCTTCGGCGACCCGAACCTGGCGGGCAACTACCTGGTCGTCTCGCTGTTCGTGATGGCCGCCTGCAAGCATCCGCGCTCCCCCGGCGTCCGGCGGATCGCGTACATCCTGGTGCTCACCGCGATCGGGTTCACCGGCTCGAACGGCGCGATGCTCACCTTGCTGGTCGGTCTGGTCCTCGCCTTCGCGGCGAGCAGGTACCGCAACCAGGGCGCCGTCGCCGGCGTGGCCGCCCTTGCGACCACCGCCCTGCTCGGCGGGCTCATGGTCGGGCTCGTGATGCCTCGCGTCGACCTCGGCCAGCTCCGTGAACGGGCGGCCGGCAGTGTGCCGCTGTTGCGCGACTCGTTCGGGCGGAGCGCCAACTCCAGCGGCGAGCGGGCGACGATCGTCAAGGAAGGCGCGAGCCTGTTCCTCGAAGGTGACGCCGCCGGTTTCGGACCGGCGCGAACGAAGGCGACCCTGGCCGCGACCCAGGCGCCTTACGTGAAGGAAGCCCACAACGACTACCTCGCGACACTGCTCGAGCGGGGCCTGATCGGGGGCATCGGGCTGCTCCTGTTCGGTGTCGCGATGTTCGTGCGCTGTCTGCGGCTGGTCTTCGGCACGTTACCGAAGGCGTACGCCGAACTGGTGCCCAGACCGTGGCTGCTCGCGGTCATCGGGCCGGTGATGGTCACGGCCGCGGGCTTCTACGAAGTCCTGCATTTCCGGCACCTGTGGACCTGGCTGGGCCTGATCGCGGCGCTCGTCCTCGCGATGCAGGATCAGCAGGAGGAGACGTCATGATCCGGTCCCGCCTGCACATCGGCGAACTGCTGCGGACCGTGCTCGCCAACTGCTCGGCCCGCCTCCTCGCGATGCTCGGACTCACGCTCGCGACCGTTCTGGTCGCGCGGACCGGTGGCCCGGCCGCGGTCGGCGAGTACGCGCTGCTGCGGATGATGCCCGGCCTGGTCGGCGTCCTGTGCGTTCTCGGACTGCCGGGCGCGCTCGCGTACTTCCTGGCGGAACCGCGACGAGAACTGCCGCGGCTGTGGCCGACCTTGATGGCGATCGGATTCGCCGGAGCTCTCACCGGTACCGCGCTGTGGGTGGCCGCCTCGCCGCTCATCGCCAAGGTGTTCTTTCCCCACGAGTCGCCGTGGCTGATCGCGGCGGCCGGCGCGACGGTCGCGACGCAGTTGTTCCTCACGCTCGGCAAGACCGCTCTCCAGGGCTTGGAGGATCGGCGTGGTGGCGACGTCATCATCGCGGCCGAGGAGCTCGCCTTCCTGCCGTGTTTCGTTCTCCCGCTGGTCATCGGCGTCCACGGCATCGCCGCGATCATTCTCGGACTCGGTATCGCCGACCTGGTCGTCGCCGTCGACGCCTGGCGCCGAGTCAGCCGCCTGCTCGGTTGGCGCCGGATGGGGCTGGCGGGCAACGGGCACGGCTGGTGGGGCCGGCCCGACCGCGTGCTCGGCAAACAGGTGGCGTCGTACGGCCTGCGTGGTCAGGTCGGGGGTCTCATCACGCTGCTCAACCTCCGACTGGACGTCGTGATCCTCGGAGCGATCGCCGGACCGGCGATCCTCGGTGGGTATGCGGTCGCGTCGAAGTACGCCGAACTGCTGCGGCTGCCCGGTACCGCACTGACCTGGGTCTTCTACCCACGGCTCGCGAAACTCGAGCGGAGCCAGGCGGCCGGTATCGCGCGGCGGATGATACGGCCGACGCTGGCCGGAATCATCGTCGCCGCGGTCCCCGTCGCGTTGCTCGCGTCGCCCGCAATGCGGTTGCTCTACGGGGCTTCGTTCGAACCGGCTGTGACGCCGGCGCGGGTTCTGGTCGCGGGCATGATCCTGGCCGGCGCTTCCGGCGTCGCCAGTGCGTATCTCTACGGCCGCGGGACGCCCGGCCTCAACTCCATCGTCCTCGGCGTCGGACTGGCCGTCACCGTCGTGCTCGACGTGACGCTGATCCCGCGGTACGGCGCTCTCGGCGCAGCGGTGGCATCGACAGCGGCCTACCTGTCGACGGATGCCTTGCTCATCGGTCTGCTGCTCCGCCTGAGCGCCGCCGAGCCACGCCACCGTGCAACTGTCGCCGTCGGCGAGGGAGCACCATGAAAGCAGTTGCCATCACCGCCGCTGTGCTGATGCTCGTCGTCGGCTGCTCCGGGAAGTCGCCGGTCAGCAATCCGACGGACACGCCAAGTCCCGTCTCGGCCACTCCGACTTCGCAGCCGGCGATGCCGTCCGGTGCAGCCACAACCAGCAGCGTGCCAGTGGATCTGTCTCGCGACCGGTACGTCGCCCTTGCCAACGCGCTCCATCGACGCGACGTTGCCATCTGGTGGGAGACCGACCTCGTAGCCAAGTGGCTCGAAGGGCCGGCCGCATTCGACCAGGCGCTAACCCGCCTCGGCCAACTGGCGAAGGTATCCGGGACCGCCGGCTTCAAGATCTCCGACGAGATCGGCTACGGCGACGGGCTGACGTCGACGGCCCAGGCCACCGACTTCCTGACCCAGGCGCGAAGCCGCTTGGCACAGATTGCCCCCGGCAAGCAGATCCTGGTGGATGCGGTGGTACCCGAGCTCGGCTGCCTGCCATGGCGCGGCGGGAACCAGGAAGGCTGCGCACAACGTGTCCGGCAGAAGTATCCGGCAGCGACAGCCGCAGCCGTCGAGAGTTATCTGCGAGCACATCTGATCGACCGGCTGGATCTCAGTACCGGCCTGCTCGACGAGAGCACCTACGCACGGTGGGGACTGGACCGGCAGACTGCGCAGACCGACATCTGGAACCGGATCCGCGCACAGGGTTGGGCCTCGCTGACGATCCTGCAGTCCCGCAAGGCCCTCGCGGACGCGAACGGCTATCAGGGCACTGCCGATCAGGCGGGAACCGACGCGGCCACGTACATCG
This sequence comes from Kribbella sp. NPDC043289, assembly GCF_056436705.1. Lineage (NCBI taxonomy): Bacteria > Bacillati > Actinomycetota > Actinomycetes > Propionibacteriales > Kribbellaceae > Kribbella > Kribbella sp. NPDC043289. The sequence goes on along the minus strand of NZ_JBWKCB010000002.1, from coordinate 1,349,810 downwards.
ACGTACCCGTCGCAGCTGGCGCGCAGGCGGTCGACATCTGGACCTGGCGGCAGCGTTACCAGGGCCAGGTCGTCAGCCTCCTGGCCCCGGACTTGCAGCCGAACCCGCTGTGGACCGCGATGGTCCGACGGCACCAGCAGGGCGTGCGACTGATCACGCACATGACGCCGTCGACCCTCCCCACGGACTCGGCAGGTTACAACCACGAGTGCGATCTCGCCGCGCAGACCTTCACAGCGATCTTCGTTGCCGCTGGCACCGGTCAGTAGAGGAGAAGCCATGTCATCGAACCGTCACGTCGCCACGATCAGTCCGGCCCGGCGCCTGTTGGACGTGCTGGTTGGCGGGCTGCTGCTGATCCTGGCCTCACCTCTGCTGGCTGCGGTTGCCGTACTGCTGCTCGTCACGAGTGGGCGGCCAATCCTGTTCCGGCAGGCGCGGGTCGGCGAGAACGGCCGGACGTTCACGCTGTACAAGTTCCGGACCATGCGAGTGGTTGCCTCGGGCCCCGAAGTCACTGCGGCGACGGACGCGCGGATCACCCGGATCGGCGGGTTCCTCCGGCGGACCGCGATCGACGAGCTGCCGCAACTCTGGCACGTGATCCGCGGGCAGATGACGCTGGTGGGGCCGCGGCCGGAGAGTGCTGCATTGGCCGCCGGATATCCGGAAGCATGCCGCCCGGTGCTGCAGGCCCGGCCGGGACTGACCGGTCCGGCTCAGCTGCAGTATCGCGAGCGGTCCGCCGTACCGCCGAACGGCCGGACCGACGTGGAGCGTTGGTACCTCGAGGTGCTTGTGCCGCTACGGGTCGCGGCCGACCGCGAGTACCTGGACCGGCCGACGGTTCGCCGCACGCTGTACTACTTGCTGGTGACCGCCTTGTTCGTGGTCGGACTGGCGGACCTACAGCAGCCGGTCGGCCCTCAGACCGCCTCTTCCTCGTAGGTGTCCACGGCCTTCACGACGAGCGGGTCGCAGCGCGCATTGAGACAGGTCCCGCTGTTCAGGTCGAACTCGAAGTTGTGGCCGAGGCACCGCAGGACGCCGTTCACCACTACGCCGGTCTCCGCCAGATCCTCTCCGGCGTGGGGGCAGTAGCGGCTCACCTGGACCTGCCTGCCTCCGACCGTGAACTCCGTGGTCTCCTCGGGATCCCGGGCGGCCTCGAACTCCTCGACCGCTCGCAGTGCCGCACGGTCGGCATGCTTCAGCAGACCGACCAGGTAGTCGTTGTACCGGTCGGGCTGTCGGCGCGCGGTGAAGCGCAGCGAGAGCAGCAGCTCCTCCCAGCGGATCCGGCCCGAGACGACACCGTCGAGCCAGCGGCCATCCATTGTCAGCCGGTAGTCGGCGTGCCCCTCGCCGCCGTCGAGCTCGACCACCACGCGGTCGGGCCCGATGCGTGCATCCCACACCCCGCCGTACGGTCCGGAGACGTCGAACCGCAAGGTCATGCCGATCCGGGCGAGGAAGTACTCCGACAGCGTGCCGAGCGACTCCAGGTGCGTCTTGAAGCGCCTGGCCAAGCCGGTCCGTGGCACGGGGTTCGCGGCCCAGGCGGCGTCGATCGCGTGCCGACGGCGAGCCGCATACTCCTCCAGATAGCGCCGCCGCTCCTCGGGCCCCGCGTCGAGCGCGAATCCGGCCCAGTGCCGGTCTCGTACGACGGACGAGTCATCCAGCCGGATCCGGTCACCGGGGAGGAGACACACGCCGGCCTGGCTCGGGATCCGGTCCGCGAGCCAGGCGAGCGCCTCGCCCTGGTCGGGGAAGATGCCGCCCGGGTGCAGGCCGCTGTTCAACTCGAACAGGTCGTCGTCGAGGAAGCAGGGCGGACCCGCGTAGGGCATGACCAGCCGCGGCTCGACCTGCCGGACCAGCCGCGTGACGGCCTTGAACTTGCCGATCCGCTTGATCGTCGAGATCCGCTCGCGCTCGACCTCGTCGAACTCGTACCGGACCGGATGCCAGCTCGCGCCGGACATCTGCACACCCATCACGTCCAGCGGTCCACCGACCTCGGCCATCGCACGCCGCGCCTGACTGAGCGAGATCCGCGCGTCGTTGGTGTGCAGTACGCTCCGGTCCCCGATCTTCAGCAGTACGGCGGAGTCGTGGCTCATCGGGCACTGCTCGGGAATGACCGTCAGCCAGTCGTGGTCGCTCAGTGGATGGCGCTGCCAGGCGTCCAGAACGACGATCCGGGTCCGGCCGATCGCACGGAGCCGACGCTGCATGATCGTCGACGGGTACCGCGGCACCACGACCGGAACCGACTGCGGCAGTCCCGCGATCAGGTCGAGGTCCAGATGGTCGAGATGCTCGTGCGAGACCACGACCAGGTCGACATCGAGCAGTTCGGGCGTCAGCAGGTGCGAGTTGTCCGGGAACGGGAACCACGAGCCGAGGAATGCGCCACCGGACGACAGCCACGGGTCGGCAAGCAGGCGAAACCCCGCTCCGTCGATCCGCAATCCGGCATGCCCCAGCGCAGTGACCATCGGCTCACTCATGTCACCAGGCTCCCGGCACCGCTCAGCCCGAACATCCCCCGCGTGCACGAGAACCTCTACGTCAATGCCCGTAGGCGGAGGTCATGCGCCCGCGCCCATTCGCAGGCCATCCAGGAACTGATCGACCGCGACAAGAACCGCCCCAGCGTCGTCATGTGGCGCCTGGCCAACGAACCCAACCACGTCACCGACCTGTTCGACGCCGTGCTGCTCAATCGCTACTACGGCTGGTACTTCGGCGGTGGCTTTCAGCGGCGAGGGTCGTGGCGGTGTTCTCGCTGAGCACGACGATTGGATGGCGACGTGCTTCGCGGAGAGTCAGGGGACGCTCGACGTGCTCCGGCTGCGCCAGATGTGGAGCCATCTTCGGGAGTTGCCGCGTACGGGTGCCGACGTGATGAGCCATGGTGGCCCTCCACGCCCATCGCCTCGGGCAAGATCTCGAACCATCCGCGTGCCTCGTCAAGATCTGCGGTGACAGGCCTCAGCTCCATCTGCCGAGGTCGAAGGCCGCATAGGCGGCTGGCACCTGAGCGGCCCGGTTGCGAGCTCTCGCCGGGCTGGTCACGAGGCGCCGCTGGATGGCATCGAAGCTCAGGCGACCATCGGCGCCGAGGACGACGAACTCGCCGTTCATCCATAACGATGCCGGCGGCCAGCTGCTGCGTAGCGGCGGTGACGACGTCAGGGAAGCGGTCGCTGATGTCGTTGCGATTGCGGGGCCAAGCCCCAGTGGATCCGAGCATTGGCGCTCAGAGCTGTAGCGACTGAGTGCCCAGGACGACGGCGAGGTCGAGGCGGCGGGAGTCTTCAGTGCCGGGCTCGGCGGTGTAAACGGTGATGCGCAGGTCGTCCATGGTGACGAGCAGGGTGTCACAGTCGAGGGTGATCGGGCCGACCGCTGGGTGGTCGATGGTCTTGTGTCGGGACGGGTCTGCCGGGGGCGGCGGCGCTTCGGCGTCCCAGAGCTCGGCGAAGCGCGGGCTGCCGGCGGTCAGGTCGGTGATCAGGCGCCGCAGCGCACGGTCGGCTGGGTAGCGTGCGGCGGACTGGCGCAGGTCGGCCACGAGCCGGGCCTCGTGCTCGGTTTGCTCCTGTGGGGTATGCACGACCCGTGAGGGCAGGCGGGTGACGTTGCGCCAGACGGCGTTGCGGTCCAGCCCGCGCCAGGTGGTCGTATCGCCCATGAGCGCGTCGTAGGGCGCGTTGGCGAGAACGAGTGTCCAGCTGGCGTCGTAGACGACCACCGGGGTGTGTGAAAGCCGGTCGAGCAGCCGTTGCACGCTCGAGGTGACCCGGGACGGCACGATGTCCGGGCCGGGTGCGGCGTGCCCCGCGAGCCGGTAGAGCAGGTCGCGTTCGGTGTCGGCCAGGCGCAATGCCCGGGCCAGTGACTCCACGACCTGGGCTGACGGCGCGGTCGCGCGTCCCTGCTCCAGGCGGGTCAGGTAGTCAGCCGAGATGCCGGCGAGCGCGGCCAGCTCCTCGCGGCGCAACCCGGTGGCCCGCCGTCGCCGGCCCGCCGGCACGCCGACGGCCTCCGGTGCCACCCGGTCGCGCCAGCGGCGTACCGTCCGGCCGAACTCCCACGCTTCCACAGGCTCCAGTGTGCGCGAGCCCGCACTGGGTTGTCCTGGCCCTGGCAGTCCTACGAAATCCCGACGACTGGTTGCCGCCCGCCATCTCTCGCAGGCTGCGGTTATGACCGAACCCGGAACCGTTCTAATCACCGGCCCGACCCGCAACCTGGGCCGCCACGCCGCGCTGGCCATGGCCGGCCGCCCGGACGGGCAGCGACCCGACCTGCTGCTGGTCGGCCGCGCCGGGCACGACCTGACGGCGGTCGCCGACGAGGCTCGTACCCTCGGAGCACACGTCCACGAGATCGGCTGCGACCTCGCCAGTCTGACCGACGTCCGTGCCGCCGCGGCCACCGTGCGCGGCCTACTCGCAGCGGCCGCCGTCCGGCCGCTGCGTGCGCTGGTCGCCAACGCCGGCACCATGTCGCCCGACACCCGACACGCCTCGCGCGACGGCTACGAGACAACTTTCGCCGTCAACTACCTCGCCCACGCCCAGCTCATCGGCGACCTGCTCGACTCCTTCACCGCCCCGGCAAGGGTCGTACTGCTCGGCTCGAACACCTATCACGCCAACTTCTGGCGCAAGCTACTGGGCGTGGCTGAGGCCAAATGGGCCGACCCCGTCGAGCTCGCCCGCCCGGCCACCGGTGAGCACGCCCCAGGCATGGCCGCGTCCGGCGTCGCATACTCCAACGCCAAGCTGGCGATCCTGTACTACGCCCACGAGCTGCAGCGCCGAGCCGGCGCCGGCATCAATGTGTCGGTGTTCGAACCGGGCTGGATGCCCGGCACCGCACTCGGCCGCGGCGCCCCGAACGCGCTTCAGGCGATCAGCCGCGCCCTGGGCCGCATTCCGGGCGTGTCGACGCCGCGGCGCTCAGGGCCGCTGCTGGCCGCGGTGGCCCTTGACGACAAATGGGCAGACCTGCGCGACGGCGCATTCGTGCTGAAGACCAAGCTGACCGAAGTGCAGCCGATCGCCCACGACCCCGGCCGCGAGCGACGCCTGTGGGAGGCGACCGCCGAACTGTTGGAACGCGCAGACGCATCCCGTAAGTAGGCACCGCCCCCAGGCAAACGTCGCAGCGGCGATGACCTGTTCTCCCGCTCCGGTAAGCACGCAGCCGCATACGGGCTCCTTGACTTGTTCAGTGAAGGTACCCGCCCCACTTCACCTCGTAGCGTGCTCCGCCCGGCAGCGCGGTAGGTGGCGGGATCTGGTCGGCCGAGCGGGCGAGCGCAACCTCGACTGGCCCGGCCAGGTCAGCCGGGATCCGCACCGCGGGGGGCTCAGTTCGGCGACGAGCCAGAGGCATCCCCGCTCCACGGCCTCCGAGGGCCGAACGGCGGCCACACCACCGTCACGACACGCCGCACAGTGACCGAGGTGTCGCGGTGCGGGCAAAACCGATGGACTGGCAACGAGTACCTATTTGAAGTGTGCGGTATTCCCTCACTCCTGGGGCGATCGGAGCTCGAGGTAGGACGGCATCAGGTCCGGGCGGATCGGGACGAACCTCATCGCGTAGCAGTTGCTGAGCCGGGTCACGTGGTGGAGTTCCTGCGCGTCGACCCCGCGCCCGAGAATCACTCCCGCCTCCATGCTGCTGATTGGACCTTAGCGCCAGGTATCTCCAGGGGTCCGGACGTAGCGGCGCCAGGTGTAGCGCCAAGGGATGACGGCCAGGACGACGACGGCGAAGGAGCAGTTGAAAAGCACGTCGCGCGCTTCGGCGTTCAGGTTGTTGGAAACCAGGCGGGGAATCGCGACGGCGCCGACCCAGATGACCTTCCAAGCCACCTCGAACAGCAGGATCGGCAGCATCCGCACCGGGTATCTGAGCCCGAGGAATGCCAGTAACGACATGGCTGTCAGCAGGCAGGCAACAACGCCTTCCATCACCGGGAGCGATCGAGCGTCCTGAACCACAACCGGCCACTTGACCAGCACCAGCCCCACCCCCATGAATGCGTACCCGAACCGCATGACATTCAGCCGACGGGTGGTCAGCTCCCGATCGTGGCGCGGGCTGGATGTTCGTTCGTCGCGGACGGTAGTGGTGGTGTGTGCGCTCATGGCGTGCAGTCCTTTTCTAGTGGTTGCGTCAGAAGGCGTCGGCGCAGCCGGTGCAGCTGCGGCATCAGCCCGTAGATCACGATCGGTACGGCGATGGTCGCGAGGACGAACGTCCGCTCGACCGGCGTCAGCGTGCCGAGCCAGTCGCCGAGGGCGAGGTTGAGCGGTGAGGGTCGGGAACACGGCCAGCCAAATCATCAGGGCCAACTGGTGCTTGGTCGGCGGTCCAAGTACAGCGGGCCGCGACGTCGGGACGGGCTTGGAGTCCGACACTGTTGTGGTCATGTACCAAGGCTGGCGGCGGGTGGGGCGTTCGGCTACGAAGGTTGCGGTTTGTGGGAAATGAGCGTCAGATGAGCTGGTGGAAGACGCCTCAGCGGCGGAGATTGCCGCAGTGCTCGAAGGGGTCGGAGGACGGCTCAAGCGAGTGCGCGCGCAGCGCCGAATGACGCTCACGGCTGTTGCGACGGCTACGGGGATCTCGAAGAGCACGATGTCGCGGCTCGAGACCGGACAGCGGCGGCCGACCCTGGAACTGCTGCTGGCGTTGTCGCATGTGTATCGGGTGCCGCTCGACGACCTCGTCGCCGCGCCGGTGCAAGGCGATCCACGCATCCGGCTCAAGCCCAGTCGCGTCAAGGGCCGGATGGTGATCCCGCTGACGCAGCAGCCAGATGGCACGCAGGCGTGGAAGATCGTCATTCCGACCAACAAAATCACCCCGGAGCTGAGGGCGCACGACGGCCACGAATGGATCTACGTGCTGTCCGGCCACCTGCGGCTCGTCTTCGGCGACGAGGACTGGGTGCTCGGTCCCGGCGAGGTCGCCGAGTTCAGCACCGACAAGCCGCACTGGTTCGGCAGCACCGGCAGCGAGCCCGCCGAGATCCTCAGCATCTTCAGCCGCCCCGGCGAACGGATGAATGTCCGAGGAACGACTCCGCATGCGTAGCGAAGGTCGGGGCGCATGAAGAGGACCTGGTCGAAGACCTTGTCGCCGGGATCGCGCAGCGGGGATTGGTAACGGGCTCGAATTCGAAGTGTCCGGACGTCACGGGACCAATCTCGCCGCGCACCTCGAGGTCAGTGGCCGCCGCCGTGCCCGCCACCATGACCGCCACCATCCGAGCCGTGCCCGCCGCCCTCGTGACCGCCCGCGCCGTGTCCACCCTGCCCGTGTCCGCCGCCGCCGTCGTGGCCGCCGCCTCCGTGGCCCCCGCCCCAGCTGTCGCCCCAGGCGCCATGGCCGCCCGACTGGCCATCAAAGCCGGACAGCGGAATGAAACTCGCGCCATCCCCGCCGCTGGCGAAGTAGCCCTGACCGTATGGGGCGAAGGCCCGGCCGGCTTCCCAGTACGGCACCCGACGCGAGCCGAGCTGCACATAGCGGATCTCGGGCTGCTCACCCGCACCGACGCGGGCGGCGTCCTGAGCACAGGCCGGAACTGTGCGGGTGCCGTGCCGGGGCCGGGTCCACATAACGTCGCTGGTCGACGGACCGTGCTGAGGATTGAAGAAGCAAGGCACTCGCCGCACGGGGACGGCAACGCCCGCGACCCGGGCGCGAACACAGGTCACGGCATAGCGGCCGGTCGCCAACGTGTCGGTGATCATGCTGATCGCCTCGGCGGACCGCAGGCTCTTGACGGTCAGCTGGGCGGAGTCGTAAGCATCGAGCGCGGACTGATAATCGCGTCGGGTCGCGGCGTCGAGCTCGTGGCCCGACACGTCCACACCGAGCCGCGACAACTCCTCCCCGAGCAGCGTGATGTCCTCGTCGGCGACCTTCTTGATCTGGCGCAGATCGACAACATCCTCACGGCGTGCCGCGCGACGATCCCACACCCGTCGGGCGGCGAGCGCGATACCGCCGCCGATCGCCGCGAACAACAACCACTCCATTCCTTGACGGTACGCCGGATACGCCCAGCCGGCGCGACGAGCGGCCCGGTCTTCGCGCCGACACGTTCCCACGTTCTGACCGGTCCACGCGCGACAGCGCAGAGAAGGTTCCGCTTACCCTGCGCAGTGTTGCATTTGATGCAATTCCTCCCGTTTGACTGGAAAGGAGTACATATTCGAAGTGTGCGCTCTTCGTCGGTTCTGCGTTGAGCTCGGCTAGTGTCCTGCTTCTGAAATCCGTGACATAAGTTGATCGCGGGCGGTTTGCCCGGTGATGCGTTGGAGGTAGCGGCTGAGGGAGTCCAGGATTTCCTCGGCGGTCTTCTTCCAGATGAACGGTTTCGGGTCGTCGTTCCAGGATTTCACCCAGGCGCGGATGTCGGCTTCCAGTGCCTGGACGCTCTTGTGGGCTCCGCGGCGGATCTTCTGATCGGTGAGGTAGGCGACCAGCGTTCGACCTGGTTCAGCCACGACGAGCCGGTCGGGGTCAAGTGCATGTGGAAGCGGGGGTGTTTGGGCAGCCAGGCCTTGATCGCGGGGGTTTTGTGGTGCCGTAGTTGTCGGCCACGATGTAGACAGCACTAGCGCACCCTCGGCGCCGCTCTTTGTGCCAGAATCGCTCGCCCCCGGGGAGTTGCGCGTCGAGAGCCGACTGATTCGGCTGGGGGTGCAACTAACCGCTGGTGAGCGAGCTCGCGAGACCGTCGAGGACGATGCCGAGCCCGAACTCGAACTCTCCGCCGAAGTCGTAGCCGGGTTGCATGATGTGCTCGACGGAGAACTCGACGAGGTGTGGGTAGTCGTCGGCGGCGTACTGCGCCATCATCTGCTCAGCGACCTCGGGGATGGTGTCTGGGCCGTTGATGGGCCGCCGTTGGTTCGGCGGTGACGAGGTTCGCGGTCGGGGATGAGGTCTACGGCATGTCCCGGGTTCGTTCGCTGAGTACGCGGCGGTGCTACAAGACAAACCTGCCCACAAACCGGCCGGGCTGTCGTTCGAGCAGGCTGCCGTCGTTCCGATCTCAGCAGCTACCGCCATCCAGGCCCTGTGCGACGCCGGCCAGGTCCAGCCCGGGCAGAAGGTGCTGATCCTCGGGGCGTCCGGAGGGGTCGGCAGCTACGCCGTGCAACTGGCCAAGGCTGTCGGAGCCGAGGTCACCGGCGTGGCAGGCACCGCGAAGCTCGAAACGTGTCCAAGAACCAGGGTCGGGGCCCTTGTTAGGTCAGGCTTGCCTCATTTATGCTTCGCACGCTTCTTTCCTGTCACCCATCGGAGTGCGCAATGTCCAGCCCGCAGATCGCCCTGCTCGGCGCTATTGCCGGATTCACCATCTATCTCGGCCTGCCGATCGGGCGGTTGCGTAGTCCCGCGCCCCGGCTGAGGGCAGGTCTGAACGCGGTCGCTGTCGGCGTCCTGATCTTCCTGTTCTGGGACATCCTCCAGCACGCATGGGAGCCGATCGACGGATCGCTGGCCGACAAGCGCTGGGGGGCGACGCTAGGCAACGGCGTGGTGCTCAGCGCGGGCCTGGCTGTCGGGCTGCTCGGGCTGGTGTACTACGACCGCTGGATCGCCCGCCGCCGTACGGTCCGAGCCAGCCTCGGGCCGGGAGCCGCCGCGAAGACCGATCCCGCGCTGGCCCCGCGGATGACATCGTCCGCGGCCGGGGGCCTTGCGGTGATGATCGCGACCGGTATCGGTTTGCACAACTTCGCAGAAGGGCTGGCGATCGGCAACTCGGCTGCCGCGGGTGAGATGTCACTGGCCGTGCTCTTGATCATCGGCTTCGGGCTGCACAACGCCACCGAGGGATTCGGCATCGTCGCGCCGCTGGCCGCCGCAGGCGTGCGGCCATCCTGGTCGGCGCTCGCATTGCTAGGGCTGCTCGGCGGCGGTCCGACGTTCGTCGGAACACTGGTCGGGCAGCGGTTTGTCAATGAGACGGTGTCAGTGGCGTTCCTCGGCCTGGCCGCGGGCTCGATCCTGTACGTCGTGATCGAGCTGCTCGCCGTGGCTCGCAAGGCCGGATTCAAGGAGCTCACCACCTGGTGCGTCCTGTGCGGCCTGCTGGCTGGTTTCGCGACGGACGCGGTTGTGACGGCAGCCGGCGCGTAGAACAGCGACTAGCCTGCTACTCCCGAAGTGACTTGGGTCTGCTGCACGAGTAGGTGACAGTTTCGGTCACGCGATCTGACTGGCCAGCGTGGTCATGATTGCTTCGTATTCGACGGGGGTCAATCGGCCGAGTGCGGCTTGTCGCCTGCGGCGGTGGTAGGTCCGTTCGATCCAGCCCACGATCGCGATCCGGAGCTGTTCGCGGGTATTCCAGGGCTAATGCCGAAACCCAGGCGCCTCATCGGCTCCCGCAGCGCCTCCGGCCTCGCTGGCGTCGTGGCTCCATGCAACCCAGTTGTGCACTCCTCATGGACGGCCGCGATCCGCATCGCCCTGTGGCCAGGAGGCGATCGAGACCCGAGACTGCCCGAGCAGTCTCACTCCAGGTGGCGAGACTACTTGGGCCGCTCTATCGAGGCCGGCACCAGAATTGTTTACACCTTTTTACGCACCCCAATCGGCGCGAGAGGACGGTCAGCGACGTGCGCGGCAACCTCGTCCTCTGCAACGGCGAGGACGCGAGCGTAGCTGCGTCGAGCGTCCGCACGCTTACTGTGGGGCATGGCGCTACCTCCATTCTTGCCAAAACGGCGTGGCTGCCGTGTCGTACTCCAGCAGCAGGACAACCCATTCCGCTTCTGAGGTCCTACGACTGGCAATCATGGACCGGTCAGTCCATTATAGGTACTCTGAGTGTGTGTCGCGTCCACGTCAGTTCGATGAACAGCGCGTCCTGGCGGCCGTGCAGGCGGCGTTCTGGGACAACGGGTACGCGGGCACATCACTCGAAGACCTCCTGGCAGCCAGCGGGCTGGGCAAAGGAAGTCTGTACGGGGCGTTCGGGGACAAGCGGACCTTGTTCCTGCGCGTGCTGCGGCAGTACGACGAGGCCAACGATCGGATGCTGCGCACGTGGCTGGAGCAGGCCGACCACGCTATCGATGTGATTCGCGGTTTCGTGACCGGACCCGTCAGCGATCCTGGCGGCGAACAGGCCCGTCGGGGTTGCTTGCTCGCCAATACAGCGATGGAGCTCTCCGTGAGCACCTCCGAGGTGGCGGCTGAGGCTCGGCGCAGCTACGCCGCGACCACTTCTGTGCTGGTGGACGCGATACAGCGAGCGCAGCGCGAGGGAGACATCGCGCCCCATGTCGACCCGGACGGCGCCGCCCATGCGGTGCTGGCGGGTCAGCTCGGACTGATCGTCCTCGGTCGGGTCGGCCAGGATCCGGCTGCCCTGTTGATCATGGCCGAGACCCTGCTCGATGGTCTATTGCCCAAGTCTTGAGCGTTTCCGGAGGGGGCATGAGGTAGATCACCGACCAAGTTCTTGACCGATCAGTCCATATCGGATGATATGGACTGATCGGTCAAGAATCTAGGGAGATGGGAAGCCACCATGAAGGTTCTGGAAGACAAAGTCGCGGTCGTGACCGGAGGTAACGCGGGCATCGGACTGGCGATCGCGCGGGCTTATCTCGACGAGGGTGCCCGGGTGTTCGTCGCCGGCCGTCGCCAGGCGCAGCTCGACGAGGTCGAGGCCGACCTCGGTCCCGGGGTGACCGGGGTCCGCTGTGACGTGGGCAGGCTCGAGGACCTCGACGTGCTCTATGCGACGGTCGCCGAGCAGGCGGGTCGGATCGATGTCCTGGTCGCCAACGCCGGGATCGGGATCGTGGCGCCGTTGGGCGAGATCACCGAGGAGCAGTTCGACGCCATGTTCACCACCAACGTCAAGGGCTCGCTGTTCACTGTGCAGAAGGCGCTCCCGCTGCTTTCGTCGAGGGCGTCGATCATCCTCACCGGATCGACGGCGGCCTCGCGGCCCGAGCCGTACCTGCCCGTGTACGGGGCCACCAAGGCCGCCCTCCGTAATCTGGTGCGCGGGTTCGCCCACGATGCGGGGGAACGTCAGTACCGGATCAACATGCTCTCCCCGGGCGGCACTCACACACAGGGTTTGGTCGACCTGATCTCAGCTGAGACGGTCGCCACCGCTGGGGCGTCGGTTCCACTGGGTCGGTTGGCCGAGCCCGAAGAGATTGCCGCGGCGGCCGTCTTCCTCGCCTCGGATGCGTCCAGCTACGTCAACGGTTCCGAGCTTGCTGTGGACGGCGGCGCCGCCCAGATCTGAGCCGTGCAGGCGCATCCCGCCCGGCCGGCAGGAGCTGTGGAATGCCCGAGTGAACGGCACTGCTCGCCAACGAGCCGGAAGGAGCGGGTCCGAGACAGAAGCATTGCCCGATTCCGGTGGCGCTGAGTGTCAGGTTCTGAACGGACACCGCGGGACGGCCACTGCGGGACATCGGAGGCAATGGCTGTGATCTGCTCGTACCTGACCGGCCTGGAATCCGCCTACCTGTAGGACGTCAAGTCGCGACACGCATCGACCGGCAGCTTCTCGACGGCGGTGACCCGAGGCCGCTGCATCAGGACCACGAAGGGCGACAGTGCTCTCCAGCAGCCAGACCTTCGGGAGCATGAGCACAGAGGGCGAGGAGTTGGCGTACGACGTTCAGGCGTTGAGACCCGCCATCTTGATCGGCGACACGACCGGGAAGGCGCCCACCCTAGACGCTCGAGATGGCCGACGTTCGGGAGGCGAGGAGCCCAATGGCGTCCAGTGTGCGAAACGCTCGGCGAGCCAGACCAGCTGGCCGACCGGCGAATCGGTCAGGGCGTGACCGATAGTCTGCGGGGTGAGCGCTTGCAGAGCCTGGCACGGCGGACGATTCGCGATCAGCTGCCTGATCTTGTCCAGCGGGCTTCGTCGATCGCGCGGCGTGAGCTCCAGCCGCGCTCGCGGGTCGGCCCGGAGAGCAAAGTGAATGTTCTGACTCTCGATCTCCGTAGTGACGTCCCCAACGTCGCTTGATGAGGCACTAGGTCGCCTGAGCGGGCTCCTCGAACGCACGAGCCCCAGGTCGCCACGGTGGTCAACCTCGTCACGGATCCACACCGAACGCGGCGTTGGAACGCCGCTGCTGGTGCTCCTCGGCAACGAATCGGGTCACCAGTCAGGGCTCCAAGTCCCAGAGCGCGCTGATCGGCATGGCGCGCAGTTTGGGCCCGAACGGGAGAGTGTGCTGGCCCGTGTGCAGGACCAGACCGGCGATGAAGTCATCGCCAAGTCGATCCTGGAGATGCCGCAGGCCGCGGAAGTCGTCGGAGCGTGGGGTCGATGACGCCTTGATTTCGATTCCCACCACCCGGCCGCGGCGGTTCTCCAGGACGGCGTCGACCTCGACCTGGTCGCGGGTGCGGTAGTGATACAGGTCAACACGCGTGTCGTTCCAGCCCTGCTGCCTGGCGAGTTCCATCAACACAAAGCCTTCGAGCAGCGGCCCAAACGCGCTCCCCGGCCGCTTGAACTGGGCTGTGTCGGCTCCCACTAGGTTCGCCGCGATCCCCGAGTCGGTCACGGCGACCTTCGGAGTGCCGGTGACTCTGGTGCTGAGGTTGCGCGACCAGGCAGGGATCAGCTTGATCAAGAAGATCTCCTGCAGCAGGCTCACATAGCGCGCGACGGTGTGATTCGCCAGGCCCGCCTTGCCGGCCAGCTCATTGATCACCAACTGTCCGCCGGAACGTGCGGCGATCAACCGGACGAGCTTCTGCATCTCGCCGACCTTCTCAATCTCGCCGACCTGGCTGACATCGCGCGTGATGAGATTGCTGACATAGGAGTCGAAGAACCTCTGCCGCCGGCGCGGCTGATCACGCGCCACCGCCTCCGGAAAACCACCCCGAACCACACGATCGGCATAATCGGCACGCTCGAGATCAGACGCGTGCCGCAGGTCCGGGCCGTGGGTGAAGATCGCATCGATGAACCGATCCGGTCTGCCGTCGATCTCACCTTGCGCGAACGGCCACAACTCGATCGTCTCCATCCGCCCAGGCAGCGCATCCGGCAACGTCCGCAGACCCAGAACCCGCGCCGACCCCGTCAACAGAAACTGACCAGGCACCGGCCGCTCGTCAACCCGCGCCTTGATCGAAAGAAGCAGCTCCGGCAGGCGCTGGATCTCGTCAATGATCATCGGCTTCGAGCCCGCCACGAACTCCCGGGGATCCTCGCGGGCCGCCTCACGAATATCGGTCTCATCGAAGGTGTACCACTCCGCGTCCACCGCGGCCCCGACCAGCCGCACGAGCGTGCTCTTGCCGCTCTGCCGCGCACCATTCACCAGAACAACCCGGGTATCGGCCATCGCCTCGTCTATCAGCGCACGCGCATGGCGTGGCAGGACGCGCCCCAACGGCGACTCGGGCTCGGCCCGGGGTTCCAGATCATCGCTCACCCTGCGAGTATGCCACTGACTGCAAATCTGCCGCCACCTCATCTGCAAATCTGCCGATGGCTGGTTGCAAATATGCCGACAGCCTGGCTGCAGATCTGCCGCTCCTGGGCCCCAGCGTGCCGGGGAGGCAAGACGCGAGTCACGCCACTTCCGGGGCAGGTGTCGCCCCGGATCCGACGAATTGTGTGAGACTCTCGGCAGCGGATGCGGGGGACGCGATGCCTCCTGGAGGAGCGGCAATGGATATCGGGGACGTGGCCCGGTCCGGAGCCGCGAGTACGACGTGCGCATGGCCAATTGGAAGCGGCTGGGCGCCTACTAGCAGACCGATCACGAAGAGTCGGCGGCCGCGATCGTGTTCCAGCTCCTCATTCGTGTGGGGGTCGCTGAGTGGAATGGCAGCGGGCGCAATGGGCGACCAGCATCCACGACCCAGCGGGTCTCGAACAGATCATCGGTCTGCCCGTGGCCGATCCTCTCGCGCAGACCGAGTGGTTCGAGCTCGACGCGGATCAGCTCGTCTCGCCGGAAGGCACGACGATGATCTCGAGTACGCCTGCCGGACGACACCGATGACCGTTCCGCCGTCGAACGACGGTCGCCGAGGATCCAGGAGCTGCTGCGCGGACCGCGTGCACGCGAGGTCTCCATCGTCATCCCCACACCGGTCATCGCGCAGATTGTCTGGTAGGGCGGACGGCAACCCGACCGTCGGCGCTTCCTGGCCGACTCGTACCTGCTCCATTGGCCTCGAGATCGGAGCCCTGCTCAGCCGGAGCGGCACCGCGAACGCGGTCGATGCCTGTGTCGCGATCTGCACCCGCACCTGGACCACTGCCCGTGGTGACGTCCGATCCGGACGACCCGCGAGAGCTCGATCCCACCCTCCCTCTCGTCACGATCTCCGCGCCTCCGACTCACGAACTGAGTCAACTGCTCGACGCTGACGACCGCTTGTCACCCGTTGGCCCGGTCTAAGGTTCGAGCAAGGACTGAGGTCTCCGCCAGTTGCAGTATGGCGCTGAAGCCTCCGTCCACCGCGGCGGCCCCCACCGGCCTCCGGCTAGCTCGTCAGCAATCGATGCACCCACCGCTCGTCCAGCCGATGCCCACACTCGTCGTCCATCCTCAGCGCACGCCGACGACACGACCGGACGAGGCCGCAAGCTGGCTGGAGTGACGTGGAGTGGTCGCGGACCGTATGCTCGACGGGATGGCTGAGGGTCATGAGTTGCCGGAGGGCGCCGAGGGGGCCGATCCGTGGTCGGCTGTTCTGCCCGGGCAGGAGCTGGTGCCGGCGTACCTTACGTCTCCACTCGCCGCGCAGTACCGGGCGATCGTCGAGGTTCTCCTCACGGAGCAGGACACCAGCTTGACGGGCTTGTCGTACGACATGGTAGATGAGGGAGTACGTGCCTACCTTGCCGAGCGAGTTGCCGCTGACGTTGCCGGCCGGCTGCTGGATCCCGCCATACTGCACCTCGATGCCCGCCTCGAGCGGCTGGAACAGTGGCAGGTCATCACCCGCTGGCAGGAGCCGGCCCGCAGCGGTGAGGATTTCCTGCGGCGACGCGACCGATACCAGCTCACGCCCCGAGCGGCGAGCCTGCACACGTTCTGGGCCTCGGCCGATGACGTCGAAGAGACGGCCGGCGATCTGACGCTCGCGCCGCGGGCGATCCACGACCGGCTGATCGCGTTCGCCGGTGCAGTGCGGCGTGAGGTCTACACAGAGGCGGCCACCGAGTTCCAGCAGATCTCCGCGCTGCACCTCGCGATGGCAACGGCAGCTCGCAGCTGGCAACGCACGCTCGCCCACGCCCTGTCCGGTGGACCTGATCCGGCCAAGCAGGATCTGCTGTGGAACACGTTGCGCGCGTACGTCGGCATGTGGGGCGAGCAGGTCGACGTCCACAGCCCGGGCATCGCGGAGCAGATGCACCAGGTTCGTCCGCTGCTCACACCCGAGGTTTGGCGAGCCTGCGTCCGCGCGGCCATCGACACCGACGTCGACGATCAGGTCGTCGCGGATCAGGCGCAGCGGTGGGCGCACACCTGGGACGCACTCTCGGTATGGTTCAGCGGCGAGCACAGCCAGGCCCGCCGCCTCCGCCGGCAGCTCCGCAACCTGGTTGCCCCCTGGGCGCGGAACATGAACATCCTCCTCGACACCGGTGGCGCGGTAACCCGCCGGGCCGAGCTGCTGCAACTCGCGGCAGCGATCGAGCGAGCGCCGGACGACGAGGCCGCCTGGCAGATCTGGGACACCGCGGCCGGGCTCTTCTCTGCTCGGCACCTGCTCCTGATGCCCGAGTCCGCCGATGACCACGGCCTGAGCTGGCTCGACGCTCCAGCCGCGCCGGTCACCGCGCGGTTCCGCGAGCACGGACAGCGAGCCGCGGTGGGACAACGCACGAAGGTCCCGAACTACGAGTTGGGCAAGAAGGCTGCCCGGCGTGCGCGGCTCGCGGCTCTGGCCGCTCGCAGCGCGGCCGAAGCCTCACTGCGGCAGCGTTCCGGAACGAGCTTGTCGACGTGGGGCGAGATCAGCGAAGCGGAACTCGATCTGCTGCTGGAGTACGTCGGTGTCGCGCGGCGATCTCCGGCGAACGTCTCAATAACCGGTGACGGCCGCTGGCGGATCAGCCTGCGCAAACCACCAGAGCCCGCGGACACCACGGTGATCCTGTCGGCGAGCGGCCGCCTCGCCACGCTCGACTGGCACTTCGAGATGGACCCGGCATGATCCGCGACAGTACGGCGAGACAGGCCGCCTTCACGTCATTGCTCCGTTCCCCGGTGCTCGACCGGCGTACGCACCCGGAGATCTGGCCACTTGTCCGCGCGAACCGGAACACTCTGACCGAATGGTTCGCACACCGGCTCGGCTACCGACTCGTGGTGACCGACTCCGCCGCCCGGCTGTTCCGCCTGCCGCTGGACGGAAGCGTGCTCGCCCCCAACCGCTTCCGGCCGCCACCACGCCGAGTACTCGTACTGGCGATCCTCGCCGCGGCCGCCGCGGAGGACGCCGAGGACATCACCACCACCCAGGACCTGTCCGATCGAGCGCGCGCACTCGCCGCCCACGACGACGTGGCGCTCCAGCCGTACGATCCGGACCGGTTCGCCGAACGGATGCTGTTCATCAAGGCCGTACACATCCTGGTAGACGCGGGCGCCCTGCGGCCGACCAACCGCGATGACGAGGAGCAGCGCGAGGGCTGGGCACACCACAAGAACTCGGTCGGCGGCGCGTACGAAGTACGGCGCGAACTCCTGCTCCGCATGGTTGATCCTGAGTCCCTGCGAGCAGCACTCGGTAATGAGATTGGAGTACCCAACGAATCCGGTGCGCGATTCGGTCTGATGCGCAGACTGGTCGAGCTCCCGGTTCTGCTGTACGACGACCTGACCGAGGCGGAGCGCATCTACCTGAACAGTCAACGCCATCGAGTGCTGGCGTGGTGTACGGAGATGACCGGTTGGACCGCGGAACAGCGAGCCGAAGGCATTGCGCTCGTGGCGGCCGGCGAGGACGAGACCGATCTTGCGTTTCCGGGACTGCGCGCAACAGACTTCTTCGCGCTCGTGGTGCTCGACGAGCTCGTCCGGCGGCACGGCATCGGCACGCGGTTCGATGAGGGCGACCTCACGACGGCCGCCGAAGATGTCAGGACGCGTTTCCCCAAAGCCCTCACGAACGAGCTCAAGCCGCCCGGCGCGGTCGAGGCGAC
This sequence comes from Kribbella sp. NPDC043289, assembly GCF_056436705.1. NCBI lineage: Bacteria > Bacillati > Actinomycetota > Actinomycetes > Propionibacteriales > Kribbellaceae > Kribbella > Kribbella sp. NPDC043289. The sequence continues at coordinate 1,331,575 of NZ_JBWKCB010000002.1, read as the reverse complement.
AACCTTGGAGATCCTCCTCGCCCTGGATCTGGTCCGCAGCGCGGAGACATCTTGGTTCTTGGCACCACCCGCCGCGAGGTTCCGCGACCCGACGATCGTCGCAGTGACAGCGCGGCTCGACGATGGAGGTACGGAGTGACGTTCGACGGCCAGAGCGGCGCGCGTTGGCTCAGTGCCGCATTGTCCGGCGACCTGCCCAGCCCAACGCGAGAGCGCTGGCAACCGCTGCGCGTCGGAATCGTCAACCTGTGGGAGTACGACGATGCGGAGTTCTGGTTCGCCGACGGGCGGCTGGTGCTGCGCGGTGGCAACGGCGCCGGCAAGACCAAGGTGCTCGAACTCACGACTCTCATGCTCTTGCGCGGCGAGATCCAGCCGTCTGTCCTCGATCCGTTCGGCTCGCAACACCGCACGATGCGGTTCAACCTGCTGCCCAGCGATGACGACGACGATCCGCGACCGCCCTCCGACGCAGGTCTCGGATACGCGTGGGTCGAGTACGGCCGCATCGACGAGTCCGGCCAGCAGGCGTACTTCGTCTGCGGACTCGGTCTGAGCCTTCGGCGCGGGAGCGGTACGTCGTCCCCTGCCCGCTGGCACTTCGCCACCGAACTGCGCCCGGGTCAGGACTTCCGGTTCGTCACCGGGCAGCGGCCGCTGGACAGGAAGGATCTACTCAAGATCCGCGGCATCGAGTATCTCGACAGCGCGACGAAGTACCGGGCCAAGCTTGCCACCGAGCTGTTCGGTCTCGGCCCCGACGGCTTCGACAACCTCACCGAACTGCTCAAGCAGCTCCGTCGGCCGAAGCTCGGCGAGAGGCTGAACCCGGTAAGCCTGGCCGAGACGCTGCGGGCCGCGTTGCCGCCGTTGGCGAACACCGAGATCACCCAGCTCGCCGACGGCTGGGACAACCTCGAGAAGCTGCGGAAGTCGGTCGAGGAGATCCGTACGGCGGCCACCCGGGTCGCAACGTTCACCCGCACCGGTTGGCTCCCGTGGGCGCGTACGGTGGTGCGGCTCCGCGCGGATGCGTTCACATCGGCCACCACCAAGCTGGACAACACGACAAGAGCGCGACGTTCAGCCGAGCAAGCACTCGAGGAGGCGCGGAAGCTCGTAGGTGACCTGAACGAGGAGCTCGACAAGACGAAGCGCCGACGGACGGACCTGTCGACGGAGCTTCGCGAACTGCAGGACAGCCAGGCCTATCAGGACGCGGTCAGCGCAGCCGATCGGGTGCGCTCACTCCGCTCGAGCCTCGGTTCGATCAACGAGCAACAGACCGTCGTCGACAGCCGTCGGGAGGACGAAGAGGGTGAGCTGGCCGAGCAGGCGGAGGTTGCGGCGGAGGCAACCGGTAAGGCCGAGAAGGCCGAGGGCGCGGTCGACGAGGCAGCCGCCGGGGTCGCGGCCCTGGGCCGGCCGATCGGGCTGCAGGACTCCGCCGGACGCCATCTGCCCGCCCGTGACCTGGCCGGACTGCGTTCGGATCTGACGGTTCGATCCGAACGGTTCGGCAGACTGCGAGCCTTGGGCAACAAACATGCCAAGGCCGAGAGCGATGTCGATCAGGCCGCCGAGCTGCTGGAGAGCCGACTGAAAGACGTTGGCGAGGCCAACGACGCACTAGTGGAGGCGCAACAAGAGCTGGACAACGCTGTGGACGCGCTCCGCACGCAGATCCGGGACTGGAATCTCGGCACCACCATCAGCACAGCAACCGACGAAGAGGCCGAGGATTGGTGCGATCTGGTGTCCCAACTGGTCGACTCCGGCGACAAGGTGACACCGGCGACCGCCATCAGGCGGCATCTCGACGAGGCCAGGGAGACAATCCGTGGGCGACGGACAAGCCTCCTGCACCAGCGCACCGGTCTCGTCGACGAACAGGCCAAACTGAACAGCGACCTCTCGAAGGCACTCGAGAACGTCGAAAATCCGCCGAACCCGCCCGCGCTCTGGCAACGACGCGAGCGCCCCGACACCCAGCAAGGCGCTCCGCTCTGGAAGTGCGTACAGCCTCGAGCCGACTTCGATTCCCATCAACTCGACCGGCTGGAAGCAACGCTCGCCGCGGCTGGTTTGCTCGACGCCTGGCTGCTGCCCGATGGAAGCCTGCTGTCCCCCGACGGCATCCCGACGGACACCGTGCTGCTCGCCGGTCCAGAGCCGGGCACTTCCAACCTCGGCCAGATCCTCGAACCCACACCAACGGGCGGCGTGACGGAATCAGCTGTCAACAAGGTGCTGGCAGGTATCGGTTGGTTGCCAACGGCCCCCTCTGATGAAGATGTGACGCGGACCTGGCTCGCTGCGGACGGCACCTGGCGCTGGGCATCGCTCGCCGGCCGCGCCGAGCCGATCCAACCGGCGTCCTATCTCGGAGCCACGGCCCGCGAAGCCGCCCGGCAGCGTGAGATCGCCCGGGTCGAGGCACGGCTGGGTGAGCTCGACGTACTTCTGACCGCGATCGACGAGCAGCTTGGAACAATCGCCACAGAGCTGTCGACCTTGCAGGCCGAGGCGGACCGGATTCCGCCAGAGCTTCCAGTCACCAACGCAGCTGAACGGGTCCGTGAGCGCGAGCGGCGGGTCGCTGACTGCGATCAGAAGGCAGACGGAGCCCGACGCCAGCACGAGAAGAAGCAAGTCGATCGTGACGGTGCCTGGGCGGAGTTCACCAGGTACGCCGGAGACCACGCGTTTCCGGTGCACCACCTGGACAGCTTCGCCGAGCATCTGAGCGGCTACCGCACCGCTGTGGACAGCCTGGCCGCGAAGGTCGAGGTTCTAGGTGTCCTGCAGGAGCAGCGGAATCGTGCCGACGCAGCTGTCGGCACAGCGCAGCGGCGGCTCGAAGGAACCCAGAAGGAACTTAACGGTTTGCGCGACCGGCTGAGACAGATAGAGGTCAGGCTGCGCACCGCAGAGGAGGCGTTGGGACTCGACGCAAGAGCGCAGCTCGCCCGCCGGGACGAGCTCGACGAGTTGCTGACCAAGGCCGAAAACCTGGTCGACGAGATCAACACCCGGGTCGCGGACGCGCGGGTCGAGGCAACCCAAGCCGAAGAGACCCTCAATCGGCATGAGGAGAACCGGCAGGCCGCGGAACAGGTACGCGACGCCGGCATGGCGGCGTGGTGGGAGACGTACGACGCCGGCCTCGCGGGCCCTGCCGGGTTGCCCGAACCCGAACGCCGAACCGTCGAATCTGCGCGTGAATCCACCAGAGCAGCGGTGCGCGAGCTGAGCGTCGCCGGCGACCCAGACCGAGCCTGGCGTTCGTGCGACCGTGCACTCGACGCGCTTCGGCAGGACCTGCTCCCCAACCGTGACGCGCGGGTGATGGAGTCCGACGTCGACGGCGCTCTACCGCGGGTCATGATCCTGGCCGACAGCAGCTCGAGCTGGCAGGAACCATTCGCGGCCGCGGATCTGCTGGCAGACCAGGTACGGCGGCAGGAGGAGTCCTTCGACGCCGAACAGCAGCGCGTACTCGCTACGCTGCTCGGCTCGACGTTCATCGAGCACCTCAAGGACCGGCTCGACTACACCGCGCGGACCTTCACCAGCATCAACAGACAGCTCGCGAGCCACCCGACCCGGCATGGCAACGCCGTACAGCTCAAGTGGGATCCGGACCCGAGTGACCAGGACACCGGGAAGGTGGTGGAGGCGCTCACCCAGGGGTACCACCTTTTGACCCCCGAGAAGCAAAACGACGTACGGGCGTTCCTCGCACGGAAGATCGACGAGGCCCGGGACGACGCGTCAGCCGACGGTACGGCGGACTGGCGGGAGCAACTGTCTGCCGCGCTGGACTATCGGAGCTGGCTGCGGATCTCGTTGCAGTACAGACCTGGCGTGACCAGCAAGTGGATGCCGTTCGATGCAGCCAAGCACGGAGCGAAGTCCGGTGGTGAGAAGGTCGTACTCCTTTCCCAGCCGTTGTTCGCAGCGGCAGTCGTCGCCTACAACGCCGCAGCAGATCACGCGCCACGCTCCGTCTGGCTGGACGAGGCGATGACCGGCGTCGACGAGGAGATCAAGGCCTCGTTCATGGGGCTGACGGTGAGCTTCGACCTGGACGTGATGCTCACGGCGCACGACGAGTGGTGCAAGTACCCGACCGTAGCCGCGGTCGCCGTCTACGACCTCGCGCGTCACAAGGGACTGCCTGGCGTCGACGCGATCCCGTATCTGTGGTGCGGTGGCGAGTGGACAGCTGTCGACGTCGGTACGGCCGATCCTGCCGCGGACGAGCTGTTGGTCGAGGACGGGCTGTTCGCGGACGTGGACGATTGATGAAACCGCTACCTGCCGCGCTCGCCGACTGGGTACGCCGTCCCGGACCGGCCGCCGTACTGAGCGCGATCGTCGTCAGGGCCCGACGCGGTTTCAAAACCGAGGAAGGCTCTCTCGGCACCGTCGTCCTGACCGAGACGGAACGCCGCGACGTCGCTCTTCTCCTCGGCACGCCATGGGAGGTGTCGGGACGACCGGTCCGCCTTCAGGATCTGGCGGCGCGGCTGGGCGAGCACGGTCTGTCGGTGCGTGAGCTCGCGGAGGCATCCCAAGGCGGGGCCATCGAGCCGGACAGTGCGGGACGGGAGCGTGCAGCCTCCGCGGCGCGGCGGGAACGCTCAGCGGCCACGTCGATCCTGGCGGACGCCGGAGTCGATCCATCGATCATCGACCAGTGGCTGGACGACCGAGGCCTGCCGAGACCGGGGACCGGCGATCTGCTCGCCCTCGCAGAACAGGTTGTCGCCGTCCTTGCGCAGATCCGGCGTTCCGGCCGCCGAGTCTGGCTGGCGCAACTGGCAGCGGATGTCTTCAACAATGCGCACAAACTCGACGCCGACGAACCCATCGGCCGAGCTGTCGCACGCCTCGCCGCCATCATCCACGAGCTTCCCCGTCCCCAACGCGCGGGCCGCGACTGGCGTGCCGCCTGGGCGAGCATCGGAGTGACGTGCGACGCGATCTCCTCCCGGGTGCTGGTACTCAATTTGCCCCTCGAGGGCGATTCCTCCGCGGCGCAGCTCGCCGCCGGCGAGCCGAGCTGGCTGACGCTTCGCGCACTGACAAGCGACTGGCGCGTACGACGTACACCAACCGTCTTCGTCTGCGAGAACGTCACCATCGCCCAAGCCGCCGCCGACGAACTCGGCCGCAACTGCCCACCCCTGGTCTGCACCGACGGAATCGCCTCCGGAGCCGCCCTCGACCTCCTCGCCGGCCTCTCCACGTGCGGCTGCATCATCAAAGCCCGAGCCGACTTCGACCAAGCCGGCTTCACGATCGCCGACCAAGTCCTGTCCGTCGCCCCCAAGGCACAGTCCTGGAGGTACGACGCCGAGACGTACGCAACTGCCTGCGGCCACCCCCAGCAGCCGTCGACAGCCCAAGATCTCGCCGCGACACTGCCCGGACTCCGCGCCCGCTACGACGAGCTCCGAATCAAGATCCACGAGGAACGCCTGCTGTCCGGCCTGTTGACGGACCTCGCCGCGGCCAAGTCAGCTCAAAGCTGAGGCGGTCGCGCGACGTACTACGCACGGCGATCGCGGGGTGCGCTCGATCTCGCCCAGAGCCGTGCAGCACCCTGCCTGCGGGTGATCTGGAGGACCCTACGCGCGTTCGACGCCGGCCCCCCAGTCGCATCGTACGGGCACTCAACGCACCTCCCTACGCACCTCAATCAGCGCGAGAAGATGGTAAGCGGTGAGCACCGGTGCGCACGACACCACCCATGAATCCATTACCAGCAAGGGGCGTCGCGCATCATCGGCAAACGGTGATCAGCCTCAGCTGGAATTCAGCGGGTTCGGGGTTCGAGTCCCTGGCGGCGCACAACAGCCCAGGTCACCAAGGTGTCCTGGGCTTCTTCATGTCTGTAGGTCGACCTTTTGCCAGAACCGATCGTCAAGGCGAATCCGGACCGCCAACCTGCGACCTTCATCTGATCGTGACTGTGCGTCACATCACATCTGTTCGCATCGTTCCCGAGATCCCAAGTTCTCCGCGGTGTGCACCGTTGAGCAGCCAACCGTCATCCCGGTTGGAGGCATAGATGTCCAGACCGCCACTACGGCCGCCGAGCAAGCCTTGCTCAAGAAGTTTCGGGACCGGACCAGGACCAGTCAGTCCGGCGAGCGGCTTCGGCCGCGGCGTACTCGCGGCCGGCCTGGTCGGTGCGGGTCCGGAGCTCGGTACGGCGCCGCTTGGCGGCGGCTGCGGTCTGCGGGCGCGTGGTGGCCTTACGTGCTCGTGGGGTGATGGCTTGTGGGGTGGCGGGTTGGGTGCTGCGTACGACGCGGGGTTTGACGGGTGCGAGTTGGGCGGGTTCGCCGTACTCGTCGACGACCCCGAATCCGACGTGCCGCAGGGCGCTGGTGAGCTCCCGCACCGTGCGGCCGTCACCGGCGTCTTTGGCCTGTTGGCGACCCGGTTGCGGGCTTTGGTGAACTCCTCGGGTGGCGCACAGATCATCCGGCCTCTTCAGCAGTTCGTCCACGGGTGAAGGGATTCGAGAACAGCATCTCCTCGAACTCGTTGAGGGCGAGACGCACCGCTCCCACGGCGGCCGCGCTCTCGCCCAGAGGTGAGACGACGACGCGCGGTTCGAACATGCACACGCGGGCGAGTCTCGAGCGGATCGCCTCCGCCGCGATGTCACCGGCGACGACCACGCCACCGCCGACGACCACCACCTCGGGATCGACGGTGATCACGAGGCCTTCGATGGCCTCGGCGAACTCGTCCGCGAAGTCGACGACCGCCTTGCGGGCGTCGGCCTCTCCTCGCTGTGCCGACTCGAAGACTGTCAGCGGATCGATCCCGAGCATTTCGTCGCGCGGGAGTTTGTCGACTCGTACCCCGGTGAAGCTCACGAGCTTGCGGTAGGCATCGACCAGCCGGCGCCCGGACTCCGGCGGAATCTCCCCCGCGGCCCCGTGATGCCCCAGCGGTGAGACCCCATCGATGAGGTACGACGATCCGATGCGTCGCCCCACGTGGAGGTACACGGCACTGCTGCAGCCCACAGCTGCGCCGGTCCAGTACTCGGCGAGGACAGCAGCGCGCATGTCGTTCGCGACACGGACCGGGACGGGGACGAACGCTCCCAGCATCTCGGCGATACTGCGCCCCTCCATCTGCGGGATGGTGGAGCGCACCACCTGACCGTCGGCGCGCGCGATGCCGACCGTCGCAGCGGCCGCGGCGAGGATCTGTGCAGGACCCCGATCGGCAAGGCGTAGCGCTTCGGTGATCGTGGTGCGTGCCCCAGCGCTGCGCTCCGCCGCGCTCGCGCCGTCAGCCACGGGATAGTCCGCGCGCCCGATCACTCGTCCCGCCAGATCCGACACGAGCGCTCGCACCCAATGCCGGGCGAGATCGACCCCGACCACACATCCGGCCTGGGAGTCGAACGTTATCGTCCGAGCGGGACGGCCGGCCGAACGACGGCCGGGCGCCGCCGGCTTCGGTGCCGCGGCAACCAGCCACCCGTGCTCGACCAGAGCGTCCACCACGTCCTCGGCGGTCGGACGCGAGATACCTACCGTCTGCGCGATCTCGGTCACCGTGTACCGGTCGCCCGCGGTGACCTCGCCAGATCCGGCCGCACCGCTCGCCTGCGCGGCGTAGAGCAGCCGCAGCACGGCGGCGACGTTCAGCTTCCGCAGCGCGGAGGGGTCCCCCGCGTGCCCGCCACCGACACGTTTGATCGACATAACCAATCTCATTTCTGAATCGCCCAAGCGCTCACGATCGCCCAAGGATAGAGGAAAGAGCGAAGGGTTGACAGCACCTCAGGCCGTTGCCAGACTACTTCAACCGCCCATTATTAAACTTTTTTGGATAATCGTCGCGCACTGTGTCGCGCCGACGGGCACGCCGCAACCCCACTCAAGAAATGAGACATCCGTGCGTACACAACGGCGTAGAACGCGGTACCTGGTCCTGGGCACCCTTGCCGCGGCTGCCATCGCACTCACCGGCTGCACGGCCGGCGCACCTGCCTCGTCCGATTCCGGCGGCGACGTCACGCTGACGTTCCTCGTCTCGGAGTCACCGAACCTGACCCCGCAGTACTGGGACGCCGCCATCGCCCGGGCGTCGAAGGCAGTCCCCGGCGTCAAGATCAAGAAGGTCGTCGGCGAGAACACCCCGGCGTACGCACAGCAACTGTTCGCGTCCGGGCAAGCACCCGACATCTTTGCCGCCGGCATCGCGAATGGCCTTGCGCAGAAGGGCAAACTCGCCGAGTACAAGCGCGACGAGCTGGAAGCCGCCGGCATCACCGACTTCAGCTCGGGCACCATCAACGGCAAGTTCTACGGCATCCCCACCGGCGCGCAGGCGATTCCGCTCGTCTACTACAACAAGGACCTCTTCACGAAGGCCGGTATCAGCGGACCGCCGAAGACCTACGCGGAGCTGCTCGAGGACTGCACGAAGCTGAAGGCCGCCGGCATCTCCCCGTTCGAGATCGGGGGTGGCGGCAAGGACACCTGGGCGACGTCGTTCGCGCTCAACGCCACCGTCTCGGCCGATGTCCTCGTCGCCGATCCGGCCTGGTTCCTCAAGCGCGAGAAGGACGAGGTGAAGTTCAGCGATCCGGCGTTCGTCGGCGCCGCGGAGAAGGTCGCGAAGCTCATGAAGAACGGTTTCACCGACCCGGACGGCATGACCCGCACCTACGCCGACCTCGAGCAGGCTTTCCTCGCCGGCAAGGCGGCGATGTATCCGATGGGATCGTGGTTCACCGCCGCGGCTGACGGCAAGAAGCAGACCAACATCGGCGTGTTCGGCTGGCCAGGCGACAACGGCAAGCTGGCGTACCCGGTCGTGACGGGCGCGGGCATGAACGTGAACGCGAGTTCGAAGAACGTCGATCTCGCCAAGAAATGGGCACTGGCGTTCGCGACCGACAAGCAGAACCTGGACTCCTCGGTGACGACCGACGGCGCGATCGTGACGGTGAAGGACTACACGATCCCCGCCGGCGTGGGGGCGCTCTACAAGGAGATGGCAACCGGCTACGACGCGGCCGTCGCCGCGAAGGCGACCGTCCCCGCGTGGGGGAACATCACCGGCGACGGCGCGCTCCCGCCGGGCTTCAGCGACAAGATGATCGCGGCGAACGTCGACCTTCTCACGGGCAAGACAACGCCCGAGAAGTTCGCGAAGTACCTCGACGACCAGTACGCCGCCGCCCAGAAGTAGGCGCAGCCCGCCTCGGGACGGGACGGACTCCGACCGGAGCCGTCCCGTCCCGTCCCGAACGAGATCATCGAGAGGCGAGGACCGCCATGAACACACATCCGAAGCGCAGGAAGATCATGCGCGATCCGCTCCACTTCCTCTTGTTCGCGCTGCCCGGCGCCGCGCTCTACGCGGTGTTCGTGCTCTGGCCGCTGCTGGTCGCGTTCGGGTCGAGCCTCACGAACGAAGACACCTACCGGGTCACCACCTCGTTCGTGTGGCTCGACAACTACGCGCGGCTGCTCTCCGATCCGGCCTACCTGCAGACCTTGGGCAACACCGTGATCCTCACGATCATCTGCATCGTCGTGCCGAACGCGATCGGGCTCGGGATCGCGATCCTCCTCGACCGGAGCGGATGGGTCTTCAACGCGATGCGAGCGGTGTTCTTCGTGCCGGTCATCCTCTCGTCCGTCGTCGTGGCGGTGATCTGGCAGCTGATGCTGAAGGACGACGGCCTGATCAACTCGGCCCTGCACTCCTTCATGCCCCATCCACCGGGCTGGCTGTCCGATCCCTCTCTCGCTCTCTACAGCGTCGGTGCGATCGTCGCGTGGCAGTCCGTCGGTGTGTGCGTGGTGTTGTACCTCGCGGGCCTGCAGAGCGTTCCCAAGGAGCTCCTGGAAGCGGCAGCCATCGACGGCGCCGGTCCCGTGCGTCAGTTCAGGGCAGTGACCTGGCCGCTGCTGGCGCCTTCGGTCACCATCATGACCGTGCTGTCGATGATCGGTGGCTTCAAGATCTACGACCAGGTGAAGGTGATGACCAACGGCGGACCCGGCGTCGGCACGACATCGACCCTCGCGTTCGACGTCGTCCACACCGGCCTCGACGCAGGCGCTGTGGGGTACGCCGCCGCCAAAGCCGCCGTGATGTTCCTCATCATCGCCGTGATCTCGCTGTTCTCGATCCGGCTGATGCGCAAGCGGGAGGTGGACCTGTGATCATCGAAGAGTCGCCCGATGTCGTCGAAGGCACGGCGAAGGGCACGGCGAAAGGCACCCCGGACCACGCTCGCCGCCGCAGGAATCGTCGGCGCGGTGTGCAGACAAGCGGTGCCGGACCGGTTCGCACAGGTGTCGCGCTGGTCGTGACCGCGATCTTCATCTACCCCATATACCTGGTCGTGCTGAACGCGTTCAAGACGCAGGACGACATCTACAAGTATCCCGGGCTTCCGGTGCTACCGCTCACGGTGCAGAACTTCATCGACGTGTTCACGCGTCCCGACGCGCTGTTCTGGACCGGCCTGATCAACAGCGTCCAGATCACCCTGATCGGCACCGTCGTCTCCACCGTCGTCGCCGCCATGATGGCGCACTACATGGTGCGGTCGTCCAGCTGGTTCGCGAAGCTGATGTGGATCACCATCCCACTCGGGCTGATGATCCCTCAGGCGACGACCCTGTTGCCGCTGCTGCACATGCTGCGGGACTTCGGGCTGATCGGCTCGGTGTTCGGCCTGATCATCGTGTACGTCGCGGGGAACCTGCCCTTCGGGGTGCTGGTCTTCACGGGGTTCATGCGGACCATCCCGAAGGGGATCGAGGAGGCTGCCGCAATCGACGGCGCGGGTCCCGTCCGCACGTTCTGGGCGATAGTGTTCCCGCTGCTGCGGCCGGCAGGAGCAAGCGTCGTCATCTTCCTCGCGGTCGGGCTGTGGAACGACTTCATCACTCCACTGATCATCCTCGGACCGGCCAGCGGAAGCACGGTCACGGTCGGCATGTACCGCCAGATCAGCGAGCACGTGTCCAACTACGGAGCCGTGTTCGCCTACATGGTGCTCGCGACGATCCCGATCGTCATCCTGTTCGTCTTCTTGCAGAAGTACTTCGTGAAAGGTCTGCTCAGTGGTGCAGCAAAGGGATGACACCGTTGCCGGCAGCACGCGGGACATTCGGCTGGCCGTGGTCGGCGCCGGAATGCGCGGGCATGCGTACGCGACGGAGGCCGCCGGGCTTCCGGGCGTCGAGGTCGTCGCGGTCGCCGACCGGAACCCGACGACGCTCGACCGCTTCGCCGGCCGCTTCCCGGACGCGCAGACGTTCGACGACTGGCGCGACCTCGCCGCGCTACCGCGGCTCGCCGATGCGGTCATCGTGGCGCTGCCCGACGAGCATCACCGCGACGCGAGCGTAGCCTTCGCCGAGGCGGGCTACCACATCCTCCTGGAGAAGCCGATCGCGACCAGTCCGGAGGACTGCGACGACATCGAGAACGCAGCGAAGGCGAACGGCGTCAGCATCACCGTGTGCCATGTCCTGCGGTACACGGCGTACACGAAGCAGTTGCGCAGGCTCCTCGATGCCGGCGCCATCGGCGAGGTCATGCAGATCGAGCACCTCGAGCCGATCGGCCACCTCCACTTCGCGCACTCGTTCGTCCGCGGGAACTGGGCGAGTTCCGCCACCAGCCACAGCCTGCTGCTCGCGAAGTCGTGCCACGACATCGACTGGCTGCTGTACATCATGGGACGTCCGGTGCAACGGGTCACGTCCTTCGGCTCGCTTGGGTACTTCCGCCCCGAATCGCAGCCGTCCGGTGCGTCCGAGCGCTGCGTGACCTGTGCGGTGGAGTCCTCGTGCGCGTACTCCGCGGTGCGGTTCTATCGCAGCGGCCTGAACAACCCCGGCTCCGCGGAGGAGTACAACGCTCTGGTCATGGCTGGTGAGGTAACACCGGAGGCCATCGACCGTGCTCTGGAGACCGGTCCGTGGGGCCGGTGCGCGTACCTCTGCGACAACGACGTGGTCGACCACCAGACTGTGCAGCTCGAGTTCAGCGACGGGCGCCTCGCGAGCTTCAGCCTCGCGGCCTTCACCGAAGGCAGCAACCGCAGGACCCGCCTGTTCGGCACTGCCGGACAGATCACCGGCGACGGGCGGACGATCAGCGTCTATGACTTCCGCACGCTCCGGACGACCGTGTACGACACCGACGAACTCGGCTTCGATGCCGCAGCGGGTCACGGCGGCGGCGACCGGCAACTGGTCGAGACGTTCGTCGCAGCGCTCCGCGACGACTCCCCCGATCGTCTCAGCACGAGTATTGCCGAGAGCATGGCCAGTCACCGCGTGGTGTTCGCCGCCGAGCACGCCCGCCGCACAGGCAGCGTCGTATCCCTGGCTCCTACCCTCGCGTGACCAGCTCCTGTCGCCCCGGGCATTCGGGGGGAGCAATGATCGCAACCGGACGCCCCCAGCCGGCCTGTAGACGGAGCCTGGCATCTGCCCTCAGGCTGCCGATGCCAGGCTGCTGCGTCACGAGGACCGGCCACCCAGGTTGACTGCCGGATCGCCGGTCAGCCGCCGGCGGGTGCTGGTCGCAGCAATCATCCACCCCGGTGGTGCGTCGCCGGGTGGCCTTGTCGACCACGGCCGCCGCGACAAGGCCACCCAGTTGTCGATCGGTGCGACGCACAGCCACGGCTTACGTGATCGGCGGACGTCGGTGCGGCTGGAATCCGCAGCGCAGGCTCGGCGCGCGAGGAGGTTCGCAGAGCTGTCCGATGAGCGTCTGGTCTTTGGGTCGGCCGGGTAGCTCGATCGTCCGCGGACGCCAACAGAGGCGTCTGCGGTGGCGGGAGCAGTCGCCGCATCGGGGTAGGTCGGCGTCAGGTCGAGCTCTCCGAACCTCAGGAGTTGAGCGTGACGCGCTGCGGGCCGAGGCGCGTGTACTGCCGCGGCCGGCAGTACACGCGCCCAATCCCCGGTGTTACCTTGCGATCGTCAGCGGTCCACGACGTTGATGACGGCGAGCGGCTTGACCGGCGTTCCCGCGACCGTGCCGGTCACTGTGAACCACCCTGGCTTCGCGACCTGGTCCGGGGCGACCGGGTCCCAGGTCACGTCGACCGGGGTGGAAGTGCCGTCGCTGTAGACCGCGTTGGTCTGTACCGGCAGCACCGGGAGCACGCCGGGCTTGGTATCGACCGCAACCGGCTTGAAGTCCACGATCGCCTTCGCCTTCGGCGCCGTGTACACACCGAACTCGGCCAGCCCGCATTCCGCTCCGCTCGGGTTGTAGTAGACGTTGTCGGGATCGATCGTGAACTTCACCCAACTGGTCGTCACCGGAGCGTCGAGCTTCACGATGTTGTCCGGCTGTCCGTCCCACTGGATGCCGGTCACCCGCTTGCTGCCGCCGTCCCATTCCAGGAGGCCGGCCACGATCTGGTTGACCTCGTGGCCACGGTCTACGAGGTTCACATGGTCGATCGTGACCGGAGCCGGGAACTGCAGCTTGATCCACGGGCTGCGGTCGGTCTGCTTGGCTGCCCAGGACGTCGCCTTGCTGCCGTCCGTCGCCTTCGGCCCCAGGTAACGGTCGTCCTGATCGTTGCCGTCCGGTACGCCGCTCCGGTCGCGGACCGAGGAAACGGTGACGCTTGCCGTACTCGCGATGTTGTCGCCGAGCGCGGTGAGTGCGACCGGGTTCGATTCGACCGGTACGCCGTCCAGAGTCACGACCGCCTTCGCAGTGGCCTGGAACGCGCTGGCGATCGGATCCTTCAGCACGATCGTGTTACTGCCCGGCACCGCTTGGAGCCGGCTGTCGCTGAGGACGTACTCGGTCTTGGCCTGCGACAGGTTCGCCTTCTCGCCGGTGTTGAGCGTTCCCCCGATCGTGCCGATCGTCGGCTCGTTCACCTTCACCGAACTGTTGCTCAGCGCAAGCTTCACCTGCTTCAGGAACGTCGGGAAGGACATCCGTCCCGACGCATCCACAGCTGCGTAGAAGTAGTCCTCGGCCCGGTACCCGCCCAGCTCCGCCGCCACAGTGACCCGTGCCTTCCCGGCCGTGCCGGACGACAGGACCCGATCGGCGCCCACAGCCACGACGGCAGGGTTGTCGCTGGTGACCCTCAGGTCCGCGCCCCGCAGGTCGAGAGGTGCTCCTAGGAAGGACGAGCCCTTGACATCGACCGTCGCCGTACGGCCGTCCGTTCCGGCCTGAGGCTGAAGCTTGATGCTGCCGAGGGCGGTCAGGTCCCGCAGTGAGTACACCCGGACATCCAGTACGTCGACGGGACTGCCACCTTGCCCGCCGCCGGGGAACGAGACCCGGACATAGCGGGCACGCACGCTCGGCCTGGTGGGATCGACCGGGTAGTTGTAGTAAAGGCCGTCCTGCTCCCAGCCGTAAAGCGTCGTGTCGCTTCCGGGTACGGCCAGTGTGTTCCGGGCGGTCGGCAGGCCGCCGCCGGACACGGTGTTCGTCTCGTTGCCGGCGGTCCAGTGCTCGCCGTCCTCGCTGTACTCGATCTTCACCTTCTTCGGCACGTTGTAGTACGTGACGTTGTCCGCGTTCGGCATGTGGTGGTTGAAGTAGACGTTCACCCGTGACAGGTCCTGCATCTTGCCGAGGTCGTAGGTGATGGCCGCGTTGTCGTCACCCGCCGGCGCCGACCACTTGGCCAGGTTCCCGCCAGTCCGGTCGTTGATCACCCCGTCGGACAAGAGCTTGGCGTGCGCACTGTCGGCGGTCACCTTCGGCGTGATGCCCGCGGCAACGTCGGCGTCGGGGAGCAACGTGAGATAGTTCCGCGTCGAGGTGTACGTCTTCCCGTCTACGATGACGTCGGCCCAGTAGCTGTACATCGTCGGCGCCGACACCTTGCCGGTGAACCGCATCTCCTTGCCAGCAACAACGAACGGTGACTGGTCGGCCGGGATCTCCGTGACCGTGATCTTGCCCGCGGAGTTGTCCCGACGGCCGTCCACGGTCGCGTAGTGGAACTTGACGTTCGACGCGTCGAGGATGTCGACGTCGCCCCCCTTGCGGGTGTAGCCCTTGAACGCCACCGGGATGTCCCTGTCGGTGCCGAACTGCCCCCAGAACTGCGCGCCGTCCGTCAGCAGGTTCACGCCAACCAGCGGAAGCGCCGCGGAGATCGCCCGGTTCCGGACCTCGACCGGGTAGCTGTCCGTCATCACCTGCGGGCGGTTGACGCCGTCGTCGTACGTCGCGGTCACGGTGATGGCCGTCGAACCGTCGCGATGAGCCCGGACCACGCCGGTCGACGCGCTGACCGTTGCCACGCGCGGGTTACTGGTCGTGTACTTGAGCTTCGCAGGCGCGAACACGTTGGTGTAGTTGTTCATGTAGCTCTCAGCCCGCAACTGGAGGCTGTCCGGCTCGGTCTGACTGCTGAAGAGCTTGACGCTCGTCATCTTGTACTTCCGGACCGGGCTGGCGGTCTGGATCTTGATGATGGTGTCGATGGGATCGGTCGTTACATCGGAGGTGTCGATCGTGACGTAGTACCTGCCGTTCGACGTCTCCGTGGTGAACGGGAGCGAGCTGCCATGGTTCAGCCACTGGACCTTCTGGACCGGGTAGTCGAACGGGCCGATGTGGCTCATCGTGGTCTGCCCGGTGAAGCCGACCTTTGCAGTGCCCCCGATCTGGTTCCTCACCATGTGCATGTACACGTACTGGTCGCGGGACATCGCGTAACCCCACTCGGGACCCTGGCCGTGGGCGATCGCCTTCTGCGGGTCGGTGTACCAGCCGGGCTGCACTGTGTAGTCCATGGTGTACGGCGTCGTACCGTACAGCGACTCCCGCAGATCGGGCCCACCCCCATTGTCGATCCACTTCACAATCGACGAACGCATGTCCGAGAGTTGCTGCGAGGAGATCGGGACCATCGAGAAGATGTTGGTGTTGTCCAGGTTGCTGCTCAGGTTGTCCATGCCGCGGCTCACGGTGATGGAGGAGTCGTAGTTCATCACATAACCGTGGCCGTACTGGTTGATCAGTTCTTTGGTCGCCTCGGCCCAGTCGTCGCGTTCGTTACCCTTGGCGTACTGCGTCCAGACGTCGAGTGCGGTCGTGTACGGGTCGTTCCACTCCTCGTGGGCGACCTTCCGGCCTTGCGGCTTGATTCCGGTGATCCAGCCACCGTCGGTGTACGGCTCGCTGTTCCAGAACGGGCGCTCGTGCAGTGTGATGTCCTGGTCGCCGGTCTGCGCGTTCGGGTTGGCGTCGACCAGCACCCGGTCGTTGTAGTTCCGCGCGGAGCTCCAGGCGACGTCCGGGTTCGAGTAGCTCTCGGGTCCGCCGTCGGCGAAGACGTACCAGGGGTTGTACCGCGCCACCAGGTTCTGGATATCGCTCTCGAGGATCTGGGAGCCTTCGTACAGTGAGGAAACGTAGACGCCGAACTTCAGGCCGTAACGCTCGGCGGCTTGCTTGGCCTGCTCGACACGGTCTTTGACGTGCCAACTGCCGTCCGCGGACTGGTACAGGGCGTTGTACTTGTAGAGTTTGTTGGAGTTGTCCGGGGTCAGGTTCGCGTTCGGCGAGGGCCAGAAGTAGATGGTGTTCTGCAGGCTCTCGGTCGAGAGCATGGTCATGCCCATCTCTTTGGCGGTCTGCGCCCACTCGTCGTAGTTGAAGTTCGGGTCGTACAGGTTCGGCATCGTTCCGGTCGTGTGGGACAGCGCGGCCATCTTGCCGTCGATGAACCAGTTGACCGGGTTCGTCTTGACGGTGATGGTGTACAGCTTCGTCGTCGTGGCGCCGTTCGCGTCGGTCGCCTTCACGGTGAAGGTGTAGTCCTTGCGAGCGCCACCATCGGCGCCTTTGGCAACCGTGCC
This sequence comes from Kribbella sp. NPDC043289, assembly GCF_056436705.1. Classification (NCBI taxonomy): domain Bacteria; kingdom Bacillati; phylum Actinomycetota; class Actinomycetes; order Propionibacteriales; family Kribbellaceae; genus Kribbella; species Kribbella sp. NPDC043289. The sequence continues at coordinate 1,314,692 of NZ_JBWKCB010000002.1, read as the reverse complement.
CTCGATGTGGCCGTCCGACGCCAGCGTCAGACCGGGCGGCAACTGACCGTCCGCGACGGTCCAGGTGTAGCCAGGGCTTCCGCCGCCCGCTTGGAAGGTGAACGGCGCCGCCTGCGGGGCGATACTCGATGTGTTCCGGTTCCCGTCGATCGTGGCGACCATGCCCACATACGGGTTCTCGTCGTACGCGTACGGCAGCGTGTTCGACGGATAGTCGTTGGCCGGAACATCCGCGTTCCGCATGGCGAATGCCTTCCGGTCGACGTCCAGGCCTTCGGTCACGATGCTGAGCCGGTTGTCCGCGGTATTCGGCCCGGTGACGGAGTAGGTGAGGCCGGCTACGACGTTGCCGCCGCCGTCGCTGATCCGCGTGTAGAAGCCAAGGAAGTTCTTGTTCTTACCGGGGTTCTTGTGCTGGATCTCGATGACCAGCTTGTTCCATCCCTGGTTCAGCTGAATCGGGTACTTCGTGCCGTCCTTGCTGATCCGGCTCGCGACCTGCGTCTGCTGCCCGACCGCGGCATCGTTGGCCAGCAGCCGGTAGAGGCCAGATCCCCCGACCTGCCACTGCACGCTCTGCGCGGTGGGGCTGTAGACGTAGGTCGCGGCCGCGACCCACTTGTCGAGCGTCGACTGCCCTTGCTTGACGTCGAAGTAGCCCATCAGGTCGTTGTAGTCGTCGTAGTTCCGGTTGAAGATCCGGTCGTCGAAGTACTGCCAGCCGGACGTGTCCTTGCCGATCGCGTCCGAATCGGCGTAGGGCCCGGACACCACCCATTGGTTCAGGTAGGGCGCGGTTCCTCCCGTCTGCGCCGCCTGTGCTTGCGGTTGGGCGAGCACGCTCGCACCGGCCGCCAGCGCAACCGCGGTCAGGGCCGCGAGTACGCCGTACCGGATCCTCCGTAACCCCTTCATGGGTGCCTCCACCTTCGAATCGGTCGTGACTAGGAACCGGAACCTGGTGTCGTCGTCGAACCACATCGGGAAGTTCGTGTTCCCCACGGTGTTGTGCAGGGCCGATACAGATGCCGTCGTCCGGTTCGACGACGCGGACCGGCCTCGGGCAGCGACCGGCCCCGTCGATGGCCAGCCGTGGAAGCCCTCACCATCAGTCCTCCCTCTGGTAGCCGATACCGGGCTCTGTAGGAGCGCGCACCAGGCCGTCCGGTCCGACGGCCGGTTCGCGAACGATCGGGTTGGTGTGGACGAGGGACTCGTAGTACGAGGTGTTCGGAATGGCCATGCAGAGGTGGGCGTTGACGATGTCGGATCCGTGCACCTCGGCGCGGAGCTGGAAGCTGTCGGCGAGGTGCGCGATCCGCATCGCGCCGGTAATGCCGCCCTTGTACTGTGCGCTGGTCCGGACGTAGCCCGCCGTACCGGCGGTGATGAAGTCCGCGACGTTCATGTGCGCGCCGTCGGAGGTCTCGGCGACCAGCAGCGGTACGTCGACGCGCTCGGCGAGGCGGCGGTACGCGGTGACGCCGAACTCACGCATCGGCTCCTCGTACCAGGTATATCCGACCTCGGACAGGGCCCTTCCGACGTACACGGCGTCAGTGAGATCGAAGCCTGCGGAGCCGTCGTACATCAGCGGGACGTCGTCGCCGACATGGGCGCGCAGTTTGTGGCACAGGTCCGCGTCGGCGCGCGCGTCGCCCCAGGCATGCAGCTTGATCGCCTTGTACCCGGCCTCGAGGCACTGGTCGGCGATGTCGAGATACTCCTCCACCGACCCGAACGTCACCGTGCTCGCGTATGCCGGGATCGCGTCCCGGAAGGTACCGAGGAGCCGGTGAACCGGGAGGCCTGCCGCCTTTCCGGCGAGGTCCCACAACGCGATATCGACCAGGCCGAGCGCGTAGATCGGAAGCTCCTCGATCCGGTCCAGCTCCCACAGGCGATGCCACAACAGCTCCCGCCAGAGGGGGTCGCCGCCGATCAGGTCCGCCCGGATCCGGCGCTCGACGAGGTCGGCGACGATGCGCCCGCGGCGAGTCCGCGCCTCGCCCGTCAGTCCCTCGTCGGTGTGGATCCGCAGGATGCCGCCGACGACCGGTCCCTCCGATCCCGGCAGCCCGGCACGCCACCGGAACGGCGGCTGCGCCGGCAGGTCGACCAGGTCCAGGGTCACGTCTGTGATTCGCATGTCGTCCTTCAGATCGGGAAGAGCGGTACCCGCCACGCTGGATGCTTCTGATCTATTTGGTCAGCGCTCGGTCATTAGAGCAGATCCATAGGGTTGACGCAACGCATCGCCGTGGACATACTCAGTCCACTTCGAACGCCTACTGCAGCGACGATGCGACGGCTGATCAAGAAGTCCATCGCTAGGCCGGGACCCCAATCACCTCACAAAGAATCAGATCTATTCTGTCTAGGAGATCGATAGTGAGACGTAGAAGAACCACCGCGCTGGCAGCCCTCGCGGCGATACTCGCCGCCTCATTCCTCGTCGTACCGCCCAAATTGACGGCGTATGCGCAGCAGGCGACCGGCGGCGCTCCGTTCATCAACTCGTGGCTGGTGTCGGGTCCGTTCGACGCGCCGGTGGCCGACAAGGTGTACGAGTGCGAGGTCCCGGAGCAGGTCAACTACGCCCAGCGTGCATCGTCGATCACGGCGTCTTCGTCAACGCTGACAGTGAACCCCGTGTCCAATCTGGTCGACGGAAGCACCAGCAAGCAGTGGGTGACGGAGAACGACTCGAGTCCGTGGGTGAACTTCAGTTGGAACACCCCGATCTCGCTGAACGAAGTACGCATCGCGCAGTGGGGCGACGGCCGGCACGTGAACAACTGGTACCAACTCACGTTCACCCTCGCGGATGGAAGCTCCATCGAATCGGGTCGGCTGAACAGCACCTCGTCCAGCCCGTCATCGCCGACGATGTACTCCGCCGATCCCGGACTCACGAACGTGGTCGGGATGAAGATCGAGATCGACAAGGGCCGTACGCCGTACCCGTCGATCACCGGGATCTCCGAGGTCGAGGTCTACAACCGACCGGTGCCGGTCGACGGGAAGACGCCGATCACGCCTCAGCTGGGCGCGGCCTTCGGCGCCGGGAGTGAGCACCACAACTGGGAGTACTTCGACGATCGGCTCTACAACCGCAACTACGACGACTACCAGGACCTGTACGGGTACTACGCGGTCAAGAAGGGCGTCGACACCCGGAACAAGTACGTCTACGCGAGTACCTACGTCTACAGCCCGGCGGCCGAGGACGCGTACTTCGACGTCGGCGCCAGCGGGTCGTATCGGGTCTACGTGAACGACCGCTGCATGACGCCGCCGAGCACCCCGGTCGAAGTACAGAAGGACCTCACCAAACAAGCGGTCCACCTGCAACAAGGCTGGAACAAGCTGCTGCTCCAGATCAAGCACACCTACACCGAAGACGTGAACGCGAACGGCGTGCCGATCGCCAAGGATCAGAACGTCGCCTACCTCGGGTTCTACGGAAGGGTCGCCGATCAGAACGGCAACGCGGTCGGCGGACTGACGAGCTCGGTCGCCGGGCCGGCATCCACGCTCCAGATCGTCTCGGGCAGCCTGTCGACCGGCGACCCACTCAAGATCCCGTTCCCACGGAACAACATGCCGACCGGTTACCGGGAATGGCCGTACGTGTGGAACAAGTCCACGTCGACGGCGAACCACGGGGTCGCAGCGTCGGCGTTCCAGTTCATGGCCGGCGGGGGCGCCCCGGGTTACAGCTGGAAGATCGTCGACGGCCAGCTGCCGGACGGACTGGAACTCAACCCTGACGGCACGATCGCGGACGGCCTCGTCAACGGAAAGGCCGACCTCAACAGCACGAAGGGCATCATCAGCGGTACCGCGCCGACGGGCGACTACGACTTCACCGTCCAGGTCACCGACAGCGCCGGCGCGACGGCGACGAAGACGTTCACCACCGCGGTGCAGGAACGCCCGAACAAGTGGTTCGAGCAGGGCCGGGTCAGCGCCCTGACGCACGCCACGCCGACGTACAACTACTTCGTCGACCCCAACTACTCGGTCGATCTCTGGGCCGCGAGAGCGAAACGCGAAGGACACTCCCTGGTTTCGGTCGAGGCACTGCAACAGAACTACTTCTGGCCGTCGAAGTTCGCCGACCCGAAGCACATCAGGCAGCTCTACCTGCCCAAGGACGCCAACGGTCAGGTGGTCGACGGCTTGAAGCAGTACGAGCAAGCTGTGAAGCGGTACGGGATGAAGTTCGGGTTGTACTACGCGACCGAGGGCGGCGGCCTGCAGCACTACTCGACCGATGTGTTCGTGCAGAACGTCGAAGACTTGATCGGTCGCTACGACCCGGCATACCTGTACTTCGACGGTCCGCAGGCGATGCCCAACGCGAACTACGACGTCATGTACAGCGCCGTCCGCGACCACAGCAACGACATCGTCATCGACTCGAACGCCTGGGGCGAGGAGTACGGCGACCCCGACCTGCGTACCGGTGAGGCGTCCGGCATCTACTCCAACGCCGCCCCGAATCACCTGGTGAAGCGGACCCCGATGGAGCCGTGGAAGATGATTCGCACGAAGAATCAAGTGTCGCCGTACTACGGCCAGCGCGACGACTTCCGGCAGGTCGCCCAAGAGATGATCATGAACGCGGGGCGCGGGTACGTCGACAACAACGACCAGACCGTGATCGACAGTCGCGGCCCCAACTGGGACTCCCCCACCGAGATCGCCACCAGATACCCGAAGGGCGTGCAGGAGTTCATCGACGTCCGGGAGAACCTGGCCGATTGGTTCGCGCCTGCCGGCCTCCCGGAGCGGCACGAAGCCACCACCGGTACGACGCCGTACTTCCTGGCGGGCTACGGCTATCAGGACGACGGTCGCGGCAACTACGACAAGTTCGCCTTCCCGAACAGCACGACCGGGCCGCGGTGGGGATACGCGACCGCGCGCGACAACGACATCTACCTCCATGTCCTCAAGGGACCGGACAACAAGGTGGGCTTCGACGCGATCCCCGGCCGGACACTCACCATCAGCCCGGTCAAGGACCGGGTGACGTCGGTGATCTGGCTCAACCGGAATCTCCCGGTCACCTCGTTCAGCCAGACCGGCGACAGCCTGACGATCAAGCTCGCCGGAGTCCAGGAGGACCCGATCGACACGATCGTCAAGATCGTCACCGACAACCCGGCGCGGACGTACAAGCTCACGAACGTCGTCGCCACCGGCGAGCAACTCTCACCGCGGGTCCTGCGGATCCGCCCAGAGGGGTATATGACGTACCCGGCCCTGAAGGCCAGCCTCTCAGCGGTCCGCTACACGAGTGCGGCTCCCGGCATCGCGAAGGTGGAGCCCTCCGGAGTCGTGACCGGTGTCTCGAACGGCACCACCACGATCACGGTCACAGGTACTCACGAGGGCGTCACCAAGTCGGACACCTTGAAGGTGTCGGTCAAGGACGGCGTGGCCTCGGTCGGCGAGGACATGATCGGCGCGTCCCTGCTGGTCGGCGGCAAGGAGGCGTACGGCGAGTTCGGCCTGAACGGCGGGCTCTCGTACCAGCTCGAAGGCCGTTCCGCGAAGGGCGGCGCGATCGGGCTCGACGCTGCTCGGATCACCTGGCGCGGTGGGATCGTCGATCTTGCCGGCGGCAACAACTACACACCCGTCGCGATCAAGGAAGGCGGCTTCACGTTCACGAAGAACAAGATCGTCACACCACCGGTCGACAGCCTCACCAGAGGAGCCGTGTGGGCAGAGGTCACGCTCAACGGCAAGACCGTCACCACGAACCGGGTCTTCCTCGACCTGCAGCCCTACCGAAACCTCGCGAAGGCGGCACAGATCACTGCAGGCACCGACCAGACCGGTGTGGACACGCTGATCGACGGAAAGACCATCGATGCGACGCATTTCGACAGCCTCAAATGGTCCGCTCCGACCGGCACACCCACCTGGATCCAGTTCGAACTACCGGCGACGTCCGAGCTGTCGAATCTCCAGCTGACCTTCAACACACGAGATCAGCGATACCTGAACACGCCGAAGACGATGACCATCCGGACCAGCGTCGACGGGGCGACCTGGAACGACGTCAGTACCGTCAACGGGCCGACCGGCAAGGCCTACTTCGGTGTCGACAACCAGTACCCGTTGAACGTGCGGGGCAAGTATGTCCGGCTGACGTTCGACGGAGCCGCGAACGGTACGGCGATCGACCTGCTCGAGGCGTCCATCAACGGTAAGTAGGTTTGCGTCGGGGTGCCTTGTCCGGCCGGGACAAGGCACCCGGACATTTCACTTGGCGCTGTCGGCGGAGAACATGCGGGTGTGGATCTCCTCCTTGAACTGCGCCAGCGTCGTGTCGACGTGCTCGATCATCAGCGACACCGCCCGCTGCTCGTCTCCCGACCCGATCGCCGCGGCGATCGCCGCGTGCTGGTCCGCCGCCACCACGGTCGAGCCACCTGCCATCCCCGCGAGCCCGATCACGCTGATCTGCCGCTGCAGCCGCTGGACGGAGTCGACACTCGCCGACAGGAACATGTTCGCTGAGGCGTCCCCGATGGCGCCGTGGAACTTCTCGTCGGCCCGGTTGAACGCCTCCAGGTCCCCCGCCGCTGCGGCATCCACCGTCAACTGTGCCGCCTCGCGCAACGCCTTCACCTGCGCCGGAGTCGCACGCCGCGCGGCCAGTTCCGTCGTCTTGGTCTCCACGAACCGGCGAAACTCGAAGATCTCCTCGACCTGACCGAGGTCGGTCGGCAGAAAATGCGACAACGACTCCCGCCAGAGCGCACCCTCGGGCTGGGCCACGTAGATTCCCCGCCCCATCTGCACCGAGATCCGCCCGAGCGCGGACAGGATCTTCACGGCCTCCCGGACGATCGTCCGGGACATCCCGACCGCCTCCGCCAGATCCTTCTCGGTCGGCAATCGGTCACCAGGCTCCAGGCGCGCCCGGACGATGTACTCCAGGATCCGCTCCGCCGCGATCTCGTACCCCGGGCGGTAGCCACCCTCGGCAGCGCCATGCTGCTCCGCAGACAACTGCTCGGACCGGCCCGGCATCACGTCCCCAATCTCCCGCTGACACACCGGATCCCAAGATACTTCACATCCACACGCCCGCAGGCGACCGATCAATCCGATCGATGACTAGCGCCGGATGAGGCCGAGGGCCGTGGCGGTCGCGACGGCGGCTGTGCGGGAGTCGACTCCGAGCTTGGCGTAAACGCGAGCAAGATGGGACTTCACGGTGCCCTCTGTCAGGTGCAGACGCTCGGCGATGGCCTGGTTCGACAGTCCCTGTGACACGAGAGCGAGAACTTCCGTCTCACGACGGGTCAGGGTCGTCGCGGGTGTCCGCAGCCGGGTCATCAAACGGTCCGCGACCGTCGGCGCCAGCGCGGTGCGGCCTTCGGCGGCGGTACGCACGGCGGCAGCCAGGTCCTCCGGCGGGGCGTCCTTCAGCACATAGCCGGTCGCACCGGCCTCGATGGCAGGCAGGATGTCGGAGTCGGTGTCGTACGTGGTCACGATCAGCACCCGCGGCGCGTCGGCAGGGCCGGTGATGGCGGCGGTGGCCTCCGCGCCGTTCATACCTTTGCCGAACTGGATGTCCATCAGCACGACGTCGACGTCGCCGCGGCCGGCCCGGGTGACGGCCTCTTCGGCGGTCGCTGCCTCGGCGACTACCTCGATGCCGGGTTCCATCGCCAGTACGGCGCGCAGTCCGGCCCGGACGACGGGGTGATCGTCGGCCAGGAGCACCCGGATGGGCGTGCCGGTCACGGACGGGCCTCGGCGCTACGGTCGATCCCCAGATCGGCAAGGACGCTTGTGCCCTGACCGAGACCCGACCTGATCGTCAGCGTCCCGCCGAGCTCCTGCAGGCGCGACTGCATCGCGGTGAGCCCGAATCCGCCGCCGTCCACGGTCCGATCGGGCAGCTTGTCCGGGTCGAAGCCGCGTCCGTCGTCGGTGATTCTCACGAAGACATGATCCCCGGAGTAGCCGAGAGTGACGTCGGCGACCGTGGCCTCAGCATGCTGGACGACGTTCGCGAGTGCGGACTGGGCGACCCGCAGCAGCGCGACCTCTCTTGCCGTCGACAACGGAACCGGGGCGCCGTCGAGCTGGAATCGTGCGGCGATCCCGTCCCGGGCGCTTGCCGTGGCACACAACCGTTCCAACGCGCCGGTCAAGGTGACGCCGTCCAGGGAGGGTGGTGTGAGAGCTGCGACGAGCCGCCGTGCCTCGGCCAGGTTGTCCGCCGCGGTCTGCCGGGCTTGTTCGACGTACTCGGCGGTGCTCTGCGGGTTGTCCGGCAGGGATCGTCCGGCGGCGCGAAGCAGCAACTGGATGCTGGACAGCCCCTGGGCGAGGGTGTCGTGGATCTCCCGCGCCAGACGCTCACGTTCTGCCGCCACCCCGGCGGCGTGTTGCGCGCTCGCCAGGTCGCTGCGCGTCGCGGTCAGTTCCTCGATCAGGAGCCGGCGTTTCTCGCTCTCGCGGTACAGCGCCTGGTAGCCCCACACCACGGCCACCGCCACGGCAGCGCCAAGGACCGGTCCGATGGCGATCGCGACGCTGAACGAGCCCTGATGAACGGCGAACGCGACGATCGCCGCAACCGTGGTCGCGACGACGGCAACCAAACCGGTACGCCGAGGCGCCAAGTGCAACTCCAAGAAGTACAGCGGAAACGCCAGCCACACGCCGTCGGCGGACAGCACCAGCACGACAATCCACGCCGCACCGAGGACTCCGAGCCACACGAGAGCATGGCGCTGCGAACGCCGTACGCCGGGCAGCGCCGGACCGACTCCGTAGACCACCGCGCAGATCGCGGCCACGACCACGACCAGTCCCGCGTTGGGACGCCCGTCGGCCACGGCTCGGACAGCCGTCAGTGCCAGCAGGGCGACGACCAGCAGGTGCAGACACCACGCCAGCCCTCGCGCCGTCGGGGCCAGGACAAGAGATCTCACAGTGCTCCCAGGCTAAGCGCAAACCAGCGGCCGGACGTCTATCGAAAGTAGGAACCGGCCTGCATCCGTTCGGCACGCGAAGTGTCGCCCCGTGCCAGATGTTCCGCGGCGGTGCGGCCGACACCCTGGAGGTATCCCACTTCCACGTCATGAAAGCGAAGGGCTGTCCGCCGTGTTCGTCGCCTGGAGAGACCTGAGATTCGCCAAAGGGCGCTTCGCCCTGATGGGGACCGTCATCGTCCTGATCACCCTGCTCGTCGGACTGCTGTCCGGCCTGACCGCCGGCCTCGGCCGGCAGAACGTGTCCGCGATCACGGGACTCCCCGTCAGCAAGATCGCCTTCGACAGACCGACCGACGGCCAGGGGCCGTCGTACTCGAACTCGACGGTCACCGAGACGCAGTGGCAGCAGTGGGCCAAGACGCCGGCAGTCCGCAGCGCCGAGCCGCTCGGCATCACCTTGACCAAGGCGACCGCCGGAGCCAAGAGCGCCGGCGTGGCCGCGTTCGGCGTACGGCCCGGCTCGGGCCTCGCCCCACGCACGATCGACGACCGTACGACTGTCCTGTCGAAAGCAGCCGCGGACGACCTCGGCGTGACCGCAGGCGACACCGTCACACTCGCCGGCCGCGAGCTGATCGTCCGGGCCGTCAACGGCGACGCCTCGTTCAGCCACGCACCGGTGATCTGGATCAGCCTGCACACCTGGCAACAGATCGCGCCGCCAACTGGCGGCCCAGATGGGCCTACAGCCACCGTCATCGCCTTGAACACGACCTCCGCAGCAGACCTTCGTGCCGCCGACGAGGCCGCCGGCACCCAAACGGTGACCAAAGCCGCGTCGCTGTCGGCGATCGGCTCGTACCGTTCCGAGAACGGCTCGCTGCAGCTCATGCGCGGGCTCCTGTTCGCCATCTCCGCCCTGGTAATCGGCGCGTTCTTCACCGTGTGGACCATCCAGCGCAGCGGCGACATCGCCGTCCTCAAGGCACTTGGCGCGTCCACGGCCGGCCTGCTGGGGGACGCGCTCGGCCAGGCCCTCGTCCTGCTGGCCGGCGGCACAATGATCGGCACCGCTCTCACCGCAGCGCTCGGCGCCCTCATCCGCGGCTTGGCCGTACCGTTCGTCCTCACACCCGCCGTCGTCGTTGTCCCGGCCGCCGTGATGATCGTCCTCGGCACGCTCGGCGCCGCCCTGTCCGTCCGTCGCATCACCTCTGTCGACCCACTGACCGCCTTGGGGAGCACCCGATGAGCTTGCGCCTGTCCGACGTCACTCTGACCTACCCGGACGGTGACACCCGCCTGACAGCACTCGACCGCGTCAACCTCGACGTACCCCCGGGCACCCTCACGGCCGTCATCGGTCCCTCCGGATCCGGCAAATCCAGCCTTCTCGCGGTCGCCGCCACCCTCATCGCGCCCGACGCCGGCACCGTGACCATCGACGGCACCACGACCACCGGCCTCGCCCGCGCCGAACTAGCGGAACTCCGCCGCCGCAAGATCGGCATCGTGTTCCAGCAACCGAACCTGCTGCCGTCCCTCACCGCCTCCGAACAGCTCCAGGTCATGGCCGACATCGACGGCCGCAAACCACGCACAGCCGCAACCAAAGCCGTCGAACTGCTGGACGCCGTCGGCCTCGCCGGCCAGGCCGACCGGCGGCCGCACCAACTGTCCGGCGGCCAACGCCAGCGCATCAACATCGCCCGCGCCCTCATGAACGACCCCACTCTGCTCCTTGTCGACGAACCCACCAGCGCCCTCGACCACGAACGTGGCGGCGCAGTCCTCGACCTCATCACCCGCCTCACCCACGAACACTCCACCGCAACCGTCCTCGTCACCCACGACCGCACCCACCTCACCGCCGCCGACCAACTCACCGAAGTCCACGACGGCCGCCTCGCGATCCCCAGCGCGCACTAACCCGACGCTTGCGAGAGGATGGTGAACGATGAGAACCGATGCGCATGAGATCACCACCGAATCCCTTGTCAGTAAGACCTTTTCGCGCATCATCGGCAAACGGTAATCAGTCTCAGCTGGCAATCAGCGGGCTCGGGGTTCGAGTCTGAAATCCACATCACGCCTGGGGACGTGAAGCTTGAGGTTGCTCTCGAGGTTCAGTTCATGTGGTCTTGAGTTGGGCGCAGGTGACGCAGGTGCGAGCTGTGGGTCTGGCTTGTAGGCGGGCCGGGGGGATGGGTTGGGCGCAGTGTTCGCACAGGCCGTAGGTGCCGGCTGACAGTCGGTCGAAGGCTGCCTCGATCTCCGCCAGTTGCTTCCGGACCTGTTGCACGAGCGACGTGACCTGGGATCTCTCGAAGGCGATCGTGGCGCCCTCGGGGTCGTGTTCGTCGTCGGCGTTGGAGTCTCGTGAGGCGGCGACCACCTCGTCAAAGTCGCCCGTCAGGCTCGCCAGCCGTGCCAGCGCTTGCCGGCGTTGCGCCTCCAGCAGGTCGCGAGCTTCCTCCATCTGTCCATCGTGGCACGGTGCGTAGCAACGGCGGTCGTCCCAGCCACACCAGACGGCCGCCTCACCCTCATCCGCGCGCCGCCGCGGTGCGGCCCTCGGGGATCATCAGGAGGGAGGCGACGAGGAAGCAGACGGCGCCGAGGAAGGTGCCGCCGTTGGCGAGTTGGACGTTGGACAGTTCGCCGGCGGAGGTGACATGGGCGCCGATCGCGGACAGGCCGAAGAAGACCGAGCCCCACAAGTTGAGTGCGGTGATGTGCCAGTCGCGTTGGCCGGGCCGCCACGACCACCAGCGGTGCCCAGCCTCCGCGAACGCGATCGCCGACGACACCAGGAAGCACACCGAGCCGATCGCGTCCGGCCGCCAGACGATCCGGTTCTCCAGATCGGACGGTACGTCGAACAGCCCGGCGAACGTGGTCACGTTGAAGTAGAGCGTGCCGACCAGCTGGATCGCACACGCCCAGAACCCCGGACTGCGCGGCGCCCATGCGAACCAGCGATGGCCGGTCTGCCGCACCACCTGCAGGTAGGACAGGTACGCGCCAGACGTGAAGAACAGCGAGCCGACGAAGTACGTGAGCGCGTCGAGGTGCCCGCCCACGGCCTTCGCGTACGCCGGGATCGGTCCCACGACGAAACACGTCGATCCGATGGCGAACAACAGTCCCGCCCACCACGTCGTACCGAATCCGTGCGCACCGGCTGCCTTCCGGCGTGCTCGTGCCTCCCACCGCACCACGCGGCCGTCGGCACGCCGGTACCGCACGCGGGTGACGAACGGGCGCGGGCCTTCGACCACCAAGTCGGTCGCGTCCGGCGGCACGTCGACCGGCAGCTTGGTCACGGTCGACCTCGTCACGATCTGCCTGGTCGCGATCTGCCTGGTCAGTGGCCGGAGCCGACCACCATCTTCTTGCGCTCCGACTCGTGCGCCCCGCCCGTCTTCTCGAGCGTGCGGCACGCCTCTTCGATGTCCCGCGCCAGGGTGTCGACATGCTCGCGGCTCAGCGTCTGCTTGACCAGCGCCCGCATGATCGTCACGTCCTGCGCGTTCGGCGGCATCGTGTACGCCGGGACCATCCAGCCGCGTTCGGCGGACAACTGCCAGGCGACGTCGAACTCGTCGTACGCATGCCCCTCGGTCAGCTTGAACGCGACCAGCGGAAGCTGCTCGTGCTCGCGCCCGATCACGCGGAAGTCGCCCATCTTCTCGAGCTTGTCGGCGAGCACCTCGGCGTTCCGCTGCATGTTCTGCATGATGTAGGTGTAGCCGGGGTGGCCGTAGCGGACGAAGTTGTAGTACTGCGCGACCACCATCGCCGATCCGGTCGAGAAGTTCAGGGTGAACGTCGAGTCGGTCTTGCCGAGGTAGTTCTCCTTGAACACCAGGTCGGGGTTGAGGTCGTCCTTGGTCCGGAAGATCAGCCAGCCGATGCCCGGGTACACCAGGCCGAACTTGTGACCGGACGCGTTGATCGACCGCACCTGCTCGAGTCGGAAGTCCCACTCGGAGTGCGGATACAGGAACGGCCAGACGAACGCGCCGCTGGCGCCGTCCACGTGCAGCGGTACGTCGAGTTTCCGCTCCTTCTTGATGCGGACGAGGAGGTCGTTGATGCCGCCGATGTCGTCCTTGTGGCCGGTGAACGTCGTACCGAGGACGGCCGCGACGCCGATCGTGTTCTCGTCGATGTGCGGCTCGACGTCCTCGGGGCCGATCGTGTACTTGCCGGGCTGGAGCGGGACGATCCGCGGTTCGACGTCGAAGTACCGGCAGAACTTCTCCCAGACCACGTGGACGTCGCCTCCGAAGACGAGGTTCGGGTTGTCGGTCGGCAGTCCCGCGTCGCGGCGGCGCTGGCGCCAGTTCCACTTCAGTGACAGCGCGCCGAGCATGATCGCCTCGGACGAACCCTGCGTCCGCGCGCCCGTCGTCTCGCCGGGTGCGTGGAAGAGATCGGCCAGCATCCGGATGCAGCGCTGCTCGAGCTCGGCCGTCCGCGGGTACTCAGCGTGATCGATGAAGTTCCGGTGCAGGTTGACCGCGATCAGCCGCTGCGCCTCCGGCTCCATCCAGGTCGTCACGAACGTGGCGAGGTTCCGCACCGGCAGCCCCTCGAGCGCCAGGTCCTCGCCCACCAGCCGCATCGCGTCGACAGCAGTCAGGCCCGACGAAGGAAACTCACGCGTCGGCACCTCCCGGACCACGAAACTGCTGCCGAACAACTCGGCGCTCTTCTCGTACGACCGTTCCGTCTCACTCACGACGACTCCTTTGCCGCGCCCCACCTGCTGACCTGCCATCATCAGCACCTCGGCTCCGACCGAACATCCCCCCAGTGGGGTGAGCACACGCCGTGGCGCTACCGGTGACGGAACCCACTTTGCCGGTTCACGGCAGCAGAACGCCCTGCGTTTGCAACAAGGTGCAATTGCGGCGCGTTCTGTCCCCGGCGCGCGTTATGCTCGCGCACGATCTCGAGCTCATCGAGGTCGCTCATGTCCTGAGGGGGACTCTCAGTATGAAACTGCAGCGCTTCGCGCTCGCCCTGGCCGGGGTCGGCATGCTCGCCGCCACGGCCGCCGCCGGCCCCGCCACCGCCGCCGTCGGGTCCAACCCGACGCCCGCGATCGCCAACCCGGCCAAGGGCAACCTGAAGACCACGCCGAACACCAAGCTCGCCTCCGGGGGCTGCGTGCAGGACGTGGGCTTCAACACCCCGAAACCCGGGATCAGCGACGTCCTGGTCACGCCGGGCAAACCGCCGCGGGGTGAGTTCTACGCCGAGTTCCCGTTCGTCGGCACCCGTCTCAACACGACCTGGTACGGCGTGCAGACGGACGCGCACTTCTACTACCACGGCCTGTTCGTGCAGAACGGCACGCTGTACCGCGGTGTCACGTACTTCGACACCGACAACGCGCGGCCGACGTACGCACGGATCGGCTCCGGCTGGACCAGCTTCACCCAGCTCGTGACGTCGAACTACGCGATCACCGCGCCGAACCGCTCGTACCTGTACGGGCTGAGCACCAACGGCAGCCTGTACCGCTACGCGGCGTCGGGTGCCACCTTCCGGGCGCTCGGCCACTTCCCGGGATTCAGCGGCTTCAAGGCGATGACCGTGATCTCCGAGACCCCGACGTACGACACGCTCCTGATGACCACGAAGGCGGGCGCGCTCTGGACGGTCCGGATCCCGGCCGCGGCCTCGACCAAGCCGATCCTGAAGCTGGTCCGGAGCTCGGGCTTCGCGGCGTACGAGTCGCTGGCCGCCCGGGAGTGCGGTGCCGGCACGCTGGTGACCGGTTTCGACAACGAGACCGACTCGGCGTACCAGTACGCGATGAGCAAGTTCAACGGCTCGAAGACCGCAGTCACGTCCTACGGCCGGGTCCCAGGCGGCACCATCCCGGGCACCGGCATCTTCTCGGTCACCGGCCACTGGAACCAGCTCGTGGGCGAGTGACCTTTCACCACTAACAACCGGGGGCGCCGCTGCTGCGGCGCCCCCTTCTTACGCCCCTGCTAGCCGGAGGCTGGGCTCTCACCTAACGCCGCGCCGTTTCGGGGGCCGGTTCGGGAGCTGTCCGTTGGCTAGGTTGGACCGACCTACCGACTCCCTCTTGCCTCGAAGGGATCGACCACTCGACTGGCCGAGAGGGGCTGAAGTTGTGCGGGCAATACTCCTGAGCGGCACGCTGGCGGTGCTGTGCTCGCTGCTGGGGACCCGGTTCGCGGTCAGATGGTTCTCCCGGCGCGGCTTCGGCCAGCCGATCCGGCGCGACGGCCCGACGACGCATCAGGTCAAACGGGGTACGCCGACCATGGGCGGTCTCGTGATCCTGCTGAGTGCCACCGCGGCGTACTTGGTGGCGACGCTCTTGACCCGCGGGTGGCCGAGTGCCAGCGCTTGGCTCCTGATGGCGCTGTTCCTCGGCTGCGGGGTGATCGGGTTCCTCGACGACTTCATCAAGGTCTACACGCAGGACAACCGGGGGCTGAGCGGCCGGGCCAAGATGGCTGGTCAGACGCTGATCGCGCTCGCTTTCGGGATCCTGGCCACGCAGTTCTTCGCCGACGAGCGCGGCGTCCGGCCCGCATCGCAGTACCTCTCCACCACTCATGACATATGGATCAAGCTGCCGCTGGTCGTCGTACTGCTGCTGATCTGGTTCATCGTCGCCGCGACGTCCAATGGCGCCAACCTCACCGACGGCGCCGACGGGCTGCTCGCCGGCTCGTCGGCGCTGATCTTCGGCGCGTACACCATCGTGAACATCTGGCAGAACAACCAGCTGTGCGACTCCGGGCGCGCGAACGTCGTGGAGTCGCAGTGCTACCAGGTGCGCGACCCTCTCGACCTCGCGGTGTTCTCCGCCGCCATCGCCGCGGCCTGCGTCGGCTTCCTCTGGTGGAACGCCAAACCCGCACGGATCATCATGGGCGACGTCGGCTCCCTCGCGATCGGCGGCGCCTTGGCCGGTCTCGCGATCATGTCCCGCACCGAACTCCTGATGGCCGTCATCGCCGGCCTGTTCGTCCTCGAGACCCTGTCCGTCCTGGTCCAGATGACCGGCTTCAAACTGACCAGACGCCTCACCGGCACGGGCCGCCGCCTCTTCCGCATCACCCCCATCCACCACCACTTCGAACACGCCGGCTGGGACGAGGTCACCGTAGTCATCCGCTTCTGGATCGTCGCCGGCATCTCCGTAGCAGCCGGCCTAGGAATCTTCTACGCCTCCTGGCTGACCTGAGCCGGGCGAGATCGGCTACTAGTCGCGGTTGGGCCAGATGGGGGCCTGGTCGCTCCAGATGACGCCCTTGTTGTGGCACAGGCAGAAGGGGTGGCCGACTGGGTCGGCGTAAACACGGAAGCCGTAGCCGTCTTCGCCGATGTGGTCCCGGAGCAGGGTCGCGCCGAGGCCCACGACGCGACGCTGTTCGGCCTCGATGTCGTCGACCTCGAAGTCGAGGTGGAACTGCTTCGGATGCTCGCTGTCGGGCCACTGCGGCGCGCGGTAGTCCTCCACCGGAACGAAGGCCAGTTCGATCTCACCGAACCGCACACCTGCCCAGTTCTCGTTACTACCTTCCTTGACCGGAAGCCCCGTCACCTCGGAGTAGAACGCCGCCAACTCCATCGCATCCGGACAGTCAATGATGAAGTCGGTAAGTTTCAGCACCCCGCGATACTCCCACACGACCAGGCAAAAACGCGGCTGGCGAGTTATTCGCCTGTGGCGCCGTCGATGCGTTCGCGGAGGAAGTCTGCGTGGCCGTTGTGACGTGCGTACTCCTCGATCATGTGCAGACAGAGTATGGGTGGGGTACGGGCAGTGGGGTGACTGGAGTTGTTCGTAAGGTCGCGCAGGTTCGGCGCGTGTCTCCGGGGTTGGAGTTCGCGTGCTCGGGGTTGTTTCTTGAGAGGCGCAAAGTGAAGAAGTTGACTCAGGCTGTTGCTGCGACGCTGTCGTTTGTGGCTGCGCTGGCCGGCGGGAGTGTTGCCGCGACACAGCAGAGTGATGCGGTGACCTATCTGGTGCAGGGTGCGAACTACTGGTTCTCGGACAACATCGGTGCGGTCCAGAGCTTCAGCGGGACCGGTGGGGTGATCAAGGTGTCCTACTACGCGTCGTGCACCCACGGCGTGAAAGCCGGTGGGTACTGGGAGGCGCGGCTGCAGAAGAAGACCTCCAACGGCGACTGGAAGGTTGCGGACCAGACGGCCGACGTCGCCTGCTCGACGACCAAGAAGGTCGGAACGCTGTCCTTCGGAACTGTTGCTCGGGGCACCTACCGGCTTCAGTTCAAGAAGCTCAGTGGGCGCGGCATCGTGACGATCCACTCGTTCGGGGCGTACCGCGCCTGACGACAGCCCTGGGAACGGCGCCGCGCTGAGCGCGGCGCCATCCACGGCATCTACACGGCCCTGTGGGTGAGTCCCACGAGACCAGGTCACGCGAGTGACCTGGTCTGTTCGTTTTCTGGATGTGCTCGCTACAGGAGGGTGGTCCAGTAGGGCCAGAAGCGTTGGGTGATCAGCGCGAGGATGGCGACGTACCAGGAGGTCAGTAGTACGGCGTGGTAGGTCAGCCTGCGTAGGTTGTGCTGGGTTACGTAGTAGAAGATCGGGATCGTTACGGCCCAGACGATCAGGCAGTACGGGCAGAGGGCGCCGATTTGGTAGAGGCTTTGGTAGATCAGCCAGTGGACGAAGAGGACGCCGAAGGTGACGCCCAGCTGGAGGGCCGTCCAAAACCAGCGTGCGAAGGTGGCGCCGGCTAGTAGGGCGGCGCCGATTGTGGTGACGGTCGCGAAGCCTGCGATGCCTAGGAGTGGGTTGGGTACGCCGAACGCCTCGGCCTGTGGTGTGGACATCACTGAGCCGCACGACAGGACCGGGTTGATGCTGCAGGACGGCACGTACGACGGGTCGCGTAGCAGCTGCATTTTCTCGATGGTGAGAACGATCGCGGCGGCCAGCCCGGCCGCGCCACCGAGCAGCAGCAGCCAGGCCAACGACCGCGGCGCACCCCGTGCCGAGCCGGCGCGCGCCGACGTTCCGTACATCCGGTTACTCGAGGGCGGCATCGATGCTTGCAGTTAGGTCGTCGGCGGACTCGGGCTCGAGCTTCTTGCCGTTCAGGAAGAACGTCGGGGTGCCGGTGACGCCGAGCGCCTGACCGTCGGCCACGTCCTTCTTGATCCGCTCGAGCGTGGCGGGATCGTTGTAGAGCTTGTCCCACGCAGCCACATCGAGCCCGAGCGCTTCGGCGTACCCGCGGAAGCGCGCGTCCGCCGGCACCTGCTGCTCGCCCCACTCGGACTGGGTCTCGTACATCTTCTGGTACATCGCCTCGAACTTGCCCTGCGCGGCCGCTGCCTCGACGGCCCGCGCGGCGCGTTCGGCGTTGAAGTGGCTCGGGATCGGGAAGTACCGCACCACGAAGGTGACCTTCCCGGCGTAGTCCTTGCGCAGCTTCTCCACGACCGGGTACGCCGCTCTGCAGGCCTCGCACTCGAAGTCGAGGAACTCCACGAACGTCACCTTGCCGTCCGTCGCCGTCCCGAGCCGATGACTGTCCGCGCGAACCAGCTGATCCGACGACTCGGTCATGCTCGCGTTGCCGGCGTCGTCCGAGCGGTTGCTGACGGCAAGTAGTACTGCGACCACGACAGCGAACGCGGCCGCGATTCCGATCGAGATCCTGGCGTTGGTACTCATGTTCGGTCCTTACTGGGAGAAGAGCAGGAGGAGGCCGCCGGTGGTGTAGGCGACCATGACGATCAGCAGCGGGAGCTGCCCGGCGAGCGCGCGAGCACGCGGGAAGAGAGCCACCGCGCGGTCGTGGGCCGAGACGACGCCGAGCAGGTGGCCAACCACGACGGCGCCGACCTGAATGGTGGCGATCGCGCCCGAGAGGCTCACGATGTCGCTGTTCACACCGAGCAGCCCGGTGCCGAAAACGTTCGCGCCGTTGCTCAACGGGTCGCTGAGCAGGATGAGCGTGCGCTGGCCTTCGAGCCACAACAACGTGAAGTAGTGCGCCACGACGTACCCGATCACGATCGGCACCACGGAGTGCGCGAACAGGCCCGGCAATGCCGTCCGTGAACTGCCCGATAGCCGCCCGGCCAGCACGGTCGCGCTGCTGTACGTGATCAGCACGAACAAGACGAACGCGAACAGCGCGAGCGTGCCGAGCAGTGTCATCGAGCGACCCGAGTTCTGCGTCCACGCGATCCAGAACGTCGAGTTCGAGAAGCCGTCGTACGCCGTCGAGCCGAGCAACGCCGACACCAACGCCACGACGCCGGGGCGTGGAGTGAGGCTGTCGAGGTTCTCCAACGGCCGGCGTACGACGATGACGCCGTCGCGCCGGCCCCACGGGGAGACCTTCGCGATCAGGGTCGCGTACGCCTCGAACGGGTCAGCCGCGGCGAACCACGACCGGCCGAACAGGACCGCGCCGAAGCCCGTGATCACGACGTACAGCGCGAGCCAGGCCTGGACGACGACCAACGTCGCGCGATCCGGCGCGACCAGCTCGAGCCAGGCGAAGCTCAGGATGCCGCCGGCCGCGGGCCAGACACCGACGCGCGGGGACAGCGTGAACAGGCCACGATCCGGGTCCTGGCGCAACACCCTGCAGGCCAGCAGATGCAGCGTGCGCAGAGGGTTCAGCGTGCGCCAGATCGGGCCGAGGGCCAGCGACAGCGGGACCAGTCCGACCCAGACCAGGATGTAGAAGAAGCCGAAGATCGGGTTGGTCAGCCGGTCCGCGCCGAACAGTAGCGCGACACCGGCGTACCCGAAGATCGCCAGACCGACGGTCCGCACGACCCACCGGAACCAGCCCGCGTCGATCGTGCGGCCGACCGCAGCCGGGAGCGCCCGGCCGGCTGCGGCGCCGTGGTACCTCGGGCTGCGCCAGGCCAGCCCGAGTACGACGAAGGACAGTGTGATCGCGATCGCGGCGCCACCGACCGCGAGGTCGAGTGGTACCGGTAAGTCCTGGCGGCCGCCGATCCCATGGAGACCGATCACGAGACCTGGAGGCGGAACGCGAGCTTGCCGCTCTCGTGCGTCTCCACCTCGAACGATCCCTTGACGTCGGCCGTGAACTGCAGCGACACGGTCTTGCCGGGCGTCAGCTCGAGGGTCTTGTCATACCCGTGAACGTGCAGCGAGTCCGCCACGTCGCTGGTCGCGACGACGCGGACGGTCTGGCCGGCCTTGGCCTTCACCACCGTTCCACCGGTCGCCGAGATCTTGCCGCCCTTGATCGTCACCTCCGCAAGCACGTCGGCGGCAGGAGCGGTGGGCTTCACAGCAGGCGTCGAGGCTCTGGCGATCGGGGTGGACGCCGGAGCGGTCGGAGTGGACGCCGCGACGGCGCTCGGCGGTGTGGCGGTCATGCTGGACGTCGGAGCTGCGGGCGTGTTGTCTCCCCCGCAGCCGGCCAGCAACAGGCCGGCCACTGCGGTCATGACAAGGGTTCGTACGACGGACATAGGTCTCCTCTGAATGCGGCTGATTCCGGTACGGCGAAGTGGTGGCGAGCCCGGTCGGGCTGCCACTCACGACGTACGCCGGATCACGTCCGCAGTACGCAGAGTCGATTCAGAGAAGGAGCTGTCGCCCACGGCGGATCAGTCACCAACAAGCGGCCAGGCAGACGCCACAGGTCACCGATGGCATACGCGACCGACGGCCGCGCGACGAAGGCAAGCAGCAGCCCACCGAGCATGAACACCACGAACAGATGCGTGTGATGGTCCTCATCCGGAACGGCCGACGGGACCTCGCTCAGGTCCACATGCAGCGGACCGACCAGATCGGACGCAGCCGGCGCGACGACCTGCGCGACCACCAGCGGCGAGTCCACCGGCTCCGACGCGGAACTATGGAACGCCGACACGGCGACGAGCGCAGCAACCAGCGCCAGCCCGCGCAGCATCCACCGCCGCAGCACTCCAGATCCGCCCATGGTGGCGCCCAGCGTAGCCAACGACGCCACAAGCGATATCATCGCCACATGGCGATGCCAACGAGAGATCAAGAACCACGCGTCGACGAGACCGCGGCACTGTCGGTGGCCGCCTGTCTGTTCCATGGATTCAGCGATGCGTCGCGGCTCGCGATCGTGCGACACCTGGCGCTCGGCGAGCACCGGGTGGTGGAGCTGACCGAGCACCTCGGGCTGGCCCAGTCGACGGTGTCCAAACACCTGGCCTGTCTTCGGGACTGCGGGTTGGTGGACTCCAGGCCGCAAGGCCGGGCGTCGCTGTTCCGGCTGACGCACCCGGAAGCCACCCTGGACCTGCTGTCTTCTGCCGAGCAACTCCTCGGGCTCACCGGTGATGCCGTCGCGCTCTGCCCGGTCTACGGAATCGCCGCCCAGGAGGACCAGTCGTGAGCGACTCACAGAACCCGACCGGCCACCTTCAGATCGAGCCGCTGAGCACCTGGACCGCCGACCCGGAACAGCGACGGAAGCTGAGCCGCCGGGCACAGTTGCTGGCCGGCGCATCGGTCACCTACAACGTCGTCGAGGCGATCGTCGCCATCTCCGCCGGTGCGGCCGCCGGTTCGGTCGCGCTGGTCGGCTTCGGCCTGGACTCGGTCGTGGAGGTGTCCAGCGGTCTGATCATCCTGTGGCAGTTCCGCCATCGCCTGCCGGAGACCCGCGAGCGTCAGGCGCTGCGGCTGCTGGCGTTCTCGTTCTTCGGCTTGGCCGCGTACGTGACCTTCGAGTCGCTGCGGTCGCTCATCATCGGTAGCCACGCTGAAACGTCTCCCGTCGGCATCGGCCTCGCGATCGCCTCGCTGGTCGTGATGCCGTTCCTGTCCTGGGCACAACGCCGTACCGGCAAGGCTCTTGGCTCGAACGCGGTGGTTGCTGACGGCACCCAAACGCTGCTGTGCACCTACTTGTCCGCGGTGCTTCTCGTCGGCCTCGTGCTCAACGCGACCCTCGGCTGGAGCTGGGCCGACCCGATCGCTGGCCTCGTCATCGCCGCGGTCGCCGTCCGCGAAGGCCTCGAAGCCTGGCAGGGCAAGGGCTGCTGCGCCCCCACCGCCGGCCAGAACACCTGCGGGTGCACCGACGGGACCTGCACGGACGGCTGCTGACGGCATACCGCGGCCCCGGAGCCGGGGCCGGGGCCGCGATATCAGTGAGTGGACCTCAGCCGACCTTGACGAAGATCGGGTTCGAGTAGAACCACAGGTCGTCCCACGGGCTTTCCTTGCCGTCGGCGGCCGGCTCGGCCTCGTCGGTGCTGGTGCCGCGGACGCGGAGGTAGCTGCTGGCGGTGACGTCGCGCAGGGTGTGGCGGATGACGTACTCGCCACCGACCCGGCGGAAGTCGCTCTTGCCGTAGCGGGCGACCACCTTGGTCGTCGGGTTCGTCGCAGCGTCGCGGTCGGACACCGGACCGGTGATCTCGCCGACGATCAGGTCGACCCGGTTGACCTCGGGCCGGTCCCCGTTAGCGTTCTGCCCGGCGAGCGGCCGGAACCGGAGCTCGACGGTGACGTCGTTGGTACGGCGATCCGTCACCGTGAGCTGCTGCCCGACAGTGGCGACCTGGCGTCCGTTCGCCGCGGCGAGGTCGAGACCGGTGACGAGATCCCCCGTCGTGACGAAGATCCGCCCGGTCCGCAGACCGTCCATGACGTCGGCGTAGTCCTGACGGGCGTTCACGTAGGTCTTCGAGTACTCGCCCGGCCAGAAGTCCGAACCGCCACGAGTCCAGTGCACGTGCGAGTCCGAGGTCGCGGTGATCCACCACTTGCGGCCCTCCCCCAGCAAGGAGTCCCACAAGCCGCCGACGATGGCGGTCATCTGGTCGTAGCCGCCGTGCGTCGGGTAGCTGCCGTAGCCGCCACGAGCCCCACCGTTCAACGGCCCGGCCTGGTGGCCCGGCGCGCCTTCGAAGCCGACGTACACGTCCGGCGCGGTGTCCTGGTTGTTCCGGAACTCGTGCGGAGTGTCCTGACCCCAGACGCCCAGCCCGGTCGCCGACCGTGCGGCGTGGTGGGCGATCACCAGCGGCTTGGCGCTCAGGTTCTTGGCGTAGTTGAGGAACTCGACCATCTTCGACTCGGTGTCGCGCGAGGGGTCGGCCAGGAACGGATCGTTCTTCGCGAACCGCGACTCCAGGTCGTACAGCAGCTGCGCCTCGTTGTCGCGGCGCGGAATCATCAGCGTGTGATGGTCCATCGCCGGCGCGTCGAACTCCATCCCCCAGAACTGCAGAACCTCGGGAACCAGCCGACGCGACTTCAGCAGATCGGGGTACGCCAGCTCGAGGTTCACCTTGGAGTGCGTCGGACCACCGTGGTCGGTGCACATCACCCAGGACAGCCCGAAGCTCTTCGCCATGATCGCGTTGGTGACGATCGGGTACACCGCGTCCGCGCCCTTGGTGAACACCGGCGGGTTCTTCGTGGTGTCGAACCGGCCGGAGTACTCCGAGTGGATGTGATGATCGCCCGCCCGCCAGGTCCGGCCACGACCCGCCCCGCCGGGCTGGGTCCCGTACGACGCCTCCGCAGCGAACGCCGTACCAGGAAGAGCCGTCGCCGCGGCCAACGTCGCACCGACGCCGCCGACCTTCATCAACTGCCGGCGCGAAAGACCGGTCGCAGCACCGTCGGCGGGGTCAGCCGCATCGAAATCGACGTGCTCGTGGGTGTGATCATGATCGTGCATGCAGCTCTCCTACGCAGACGGACGGGATGCCCGCCATCCCAGCCAGCACGGGTGAACGCCGCCCGAACGACGCCCAGCCACAACCCGAACGCCTTACCAGCACAAAGGGCGCACGACGCTGAAGTGCCCTGGCGACACAGTTGCTTTCTCACGATCCGGGAAGACCACGTCTGCAGTGGAACCGGGCGGCACGTCGACGGTGAGCTGGAACTTGTCGTTCTCGATCTGCCACGCGACCTCGATGGTCCCCTGAGGGCTCTCGAAACGACCTCGTGCCCAAGGGATGTCGGGATGTGGCAACGGCGCGACCACGAACGACTCCCACCCAACCGATCCGGCGGCCTGCCGTAAGCCGAGTACGTGCGTGTGCAGGAAGTGGACGACAGCGCCCTTGCTGTAATGGTTGAGGGAGTCGTGCGGGTTCCCCTCGTCGTCGACGCCGTCCCAGTCCTCCCAGATCGTCGTCGCGCCGCGGTCCAGCATCCCCAACCAGGACGGGGATGTCCGCTGGAACAACAGGTCGTACGCGATATCGGCGTACCCGTTGTCCGCGAGCACGGGCAGTAGCTCGCCGGTAGACAGGAAGCCGGTTCCGAGATGGTTGCCCGCGGCCCAGATCAGCTCGGCGAGCCGGCGTACGGCGGCCTCGTGCAACTGCGGCGGCACGAGGCCGAACGCCAGTGCGCGCACGTAGCCCGCCTGGGTGTCGCCGGTCGTCCGGCCGGATTGGTCGAGGAATTCCGTGCGCCAGGCGTCGCGCACCTGATCCGCGATCTCGGCGTACCGGGCAGCCTCGGAGGATCGGCCCAGGATCTCCGCGATCCGCGCGAGGGAGGCACTGGATCGGTAGAGGTACGCCGTCCCGACCTCGCCCTTGTCGGACTCGTGCCACGCCGCCCACCCGGCCGGATCGCTCAACGGCGGATCGATGTTCGGCTCCGCCCACTCCCCCCAGTGATACGTACCGTCCCAGATGAACCGCTCGTGCGGCAGCGGTACGGCGGATCGCTGGGCGCGCGACGGATGCCGATGCTCTCGGGCGGCGTCGAGTGCCCACTCCACCCAGCGCACCATCGCATCCCAGTTCTCGGCCAGCACCTCGCGGTCGCCGTACGTCTCGTACAGCTCCAGCGGTACCGCGACGATCGCGTCGCCCCACCCGGCCGATCCGGTGGACTTGGCCAACCGGTCTTCGAGGTTCAGCTTGGTACGCCTGCCGTCGGGCGAGAAGTTCGCGATCCGGCCGTCGGGCAGTTGGTCGTCGCGGACCGAGCGCAGCCACTTCCGGCTGAATCCATGGACGTCGTACAGCCGCGCCGCAGCGGGTGCGAAGACTTGGTAGTCGCCGGTCCAGCCGAGGCGCTCCCGCGTCGGGCAGTCGGTGGGTACGTCGACCGCGTTGCCACGGAAGCTCCAGACCGCCGCGTCGTGCAGACGGTTGAGGTCAGCGTTGCCGCACTCGAACGTCGCGGTCCGGGTGAGATCCGAGTGCACCACGTGCATCGTCACACTGGCTGGGTCGATCGCGGCACCGTCTCGCCGCAAGCGGACGTACTGGAACCCATGGACAGTGTGTCGCGGCTCGAAGACCTCCCCCGCACCGGCAGAGACGACCTCATCGCGTTGCACGAACGGCACGTACAGCTGCCCTGGGAGCACGGAGTCGAGGTGGTCGGTACTCAGGTCGCCGTCCGGTCCGACGAATTCGCCGTGGTCGATGACCGTGCGGGTGCCGGCCGGACCGAGGTCGCCGAGCGAGATCCAGCCCGAGGCGTTCTGGCCGAAGTCCGCGACCCAGGTCCCGGCGTCGACCTGCCGCAGCGACGCGGGCGGGCGGGACTCGATGCGTCGTACCGGTGGCGCGGGCGACCAGTCGATGCGGGGCGCGGTGACCCGGTCGACCAGGACCGCGTCACGTCGACCGGACCGGGCCACGAGATCGACCGACTGACCGTCCATCAGGTCGGCGCGGGTGATTGTCGATCGGGAGCTCGTCCACTCCTCGCCACTGCGAATCACGGAGCGCGTGCCGTCTCGGTGCCACACGTGGAGCTCCAGCTTGGCCGCGGTCGTCGTACCCCATCCGGAGGGCAGGCGGAAGCCGCCGGTCTTGCCGCGATACCAACCGTCGGACAGCAGGACCTCGAGTTCGTTGCCGCCTCGGCGCAGCGAGTCCGTGACGTCCATCGCCTGCGCGTAGAGCGTGTTGTCGTACGACGTCGAGCCGGGCGTGAGCTCCGCGGTACCGGCACGACGCCCGTTCACGAACGCCTCGTAGACGCCGAGCGCAGTGGCGTAAAGCCGTGCGGACGCCACGTCGGACGTCAGATCGAAGCGGGTCGACAACGCGTAGGCGGGCCGGTTGCCGTACCCCTCGTCGGCCCTCTCGAACGGAGAAACCCAGCGCGCGGTCCAGTCGTCGTCGAGGAGTCCGACCTCGAACCCGTTCGGCTCGGACCAGCCCGAGAAGCCCCGGTCGCCACGCACCCGGACGCGCCACGTCACACGCTGGCAGCTCTGGAGCGGTGCCCACGGCCAGGGGACGAAGAGGTGCTCTGTCGACGTTCGGGTGACGCGGGCGAGCGGCGTACCGTCAACAGTCGCATCGAGCTCGTACGCCGCTTGCTCGGACGGCACCCGCCACGAGAGCCGCGGCGTCCGCCCGGACACGGTGAACTGATCGCCACCACTGTCGATCCGCAGCCGGTCAGGGGTTCGACTCATGTGTTCCTCACTCTGTGCGCAGGCATGCTTCGAAGACCCGGCCGCCATCGACCGAGTCGCGTTCTGGAGATGCTGCTGCCGTCAGCGTCGAGGTCGACGCGCAGATGTCTTGCGAGATGCTGTGCTGGCGCGAATGACCAGCTGATGCGGCAGGACTGTTCTCCGCGCTGCTGTCTCGCCGTTGACTTGCAGCATGAGCTGCGCGACGGCTTGTCGTCCGTACTCGGCGTCGTCGACCCTGACGGTTGTCAGCGGGGGTCGGAAATAGTCCGAACCCGGCGCATCGTCGTACCCCGCGACGCTGACATCTTCCGGAACCCTCAGGCCGGACTCGATCAGTCCGTAAACGACTCCGAGGGCCATCTCGTCGTTGGCCGCGAAGATCGCTGTCACGGACGGGTCCTGAGCAAGCCGTCGACCGGCCTCGTAACCGGATCCAGCGGTCCAGTCGCCGGCCAACGGTTCCGGCAGGTCCGCGCCGGCCCGACGCAGCGCGCGCTCCCAGCCGGTTCGGCGGAGCTGGCTGGAGATCCAGTTGAGCGGACCGGCAACATGGTGGACGGTCGAGTGCCCGAGCGACAGCAGATGATCGACGACATCCCCGGCCGCCTGCGCCGCGTCGGCATGGACAGCAGGACCGTCGTACTCCGGAACCTCACTGGTGGACAGCAACGGCAACGAGGTGTCCAGTCCCCGGAGGGTCTTCGCGGCGGAGTCCCACGGGGCCATGAAGATCACGCCGTCACAGCCGGCCCGGGCCAGTCGGTCGATGCCGTCCTGAACAGTCGCTCGATCGAAGTTCCCGAACGTGGCGACGCTGACGCCGAGGCCGAGCTCGGCAGCGGCCTGTTCGACACCGATCATGATCGAGATCGCGCCCAGGCCCATCTGCCGGTCGGTCAGCTGATGGGTGAGCAGTCCGACGCTGAGCCCGCGCCCCGAGGTCAACGCCCGGGCGATCGGGTCCGGCCGATAGCCGAGAGTCTTGATCACGCGCCGAACTCGAGCCGCCGTCCGGGCGTTCACGTTCTCGCCCCCACGGGCGACCCGGGACGCCGTCTGCCGGGAGACCCCCGCCGCACGGGCGACGTCGGTGAGCGTGGCCCGCACCACCGGACCTCGTTTCTCGGACGGCACCTCGTTCAACTCTTCCCCGCCTCCCTCCGGATCATGGCAGCCTACTTGACCGCTCCGCTGCTGATACCTTGCACGACCTGCCGCTGCGCGAAGACGTAGAACACAACCACCGGCAGCACCGAGATCGCGGTCGCGGCCAGCAGGATGTTCTGGACCGGTGTCTCCGCCGACACGAAGTTCATCAGTCCACGCTGCACCGGCATCAACGCGTCGTCGTCGAACAACACCAGCGCCAGCAGGTACTCGTTCCACACCGACAGTCCCTGGATCACCGCGACCGCGATCAGACCTGGGCGCGCCAGCGGCAGGATCACCCGGGCGAACGTGTTCAACGACGAACTGCCGTCGATCGCGGCCGCCTCCTCCAGGTCCTTGGGCAGATTCGCGAAGAAGCCACGCATGATCAACGAGGAGATCGGGATGCCGGCGGCAATCAGGATCAGCACGTAGCCGATCCGGCTGTTCGTCAGCCCGAGCGTGACCATCAGCTTGTACTGCGCGATGAACGACGCCGGCGCCGGGATGATCATCACCGCGAGCAGGCCGAACGTGACGGCCGACTTGCCCCGGAACTCGATCCGGGCCAGCACGTAGCCGGCCATGCTCGACACGAGCAGGATCCCGGCCACGGCCGACACCGTGTAGATCACGCTGTTCGGCAGATACGTGCCGAGATCACCGTCGGCCCAGGCCGTCACATAGTTGGACCACTGCGGTTTCGCCGGGAGCAGATGCTTGCCGCGGTACAGCTCACTGCTCGTCTGCAACGACCCGATCAGCAGCCAGAGCATCGGGAACAGCGCCCCGATCGCGGCGATCGTCAGCAACCCGTACAGGCCGCCCCTGCCGACCAGACTCTTCATTTCCGCCTCCGAGACAGCCAGAGATGCAGCATCGCCAGCAGGACCAGGGCACCACCGAAGATCACCGACATCGCCGCCGCCGATCCGAAGCGCTGGTTCGTGAACGCCTCCTGGTAGATCCGCAGCGTCGGCACCATCGTGTGGTTGCCGGGGCCACCGTTCGTCAGTACCTGCACGGTGCCGAACACCTGTAACGCCCCGAGCAGTGTCAGGAGCGACACGATCGCCGTCACGGGCAAGAGGTCAGGCCAGGTGACGTACCGGAACTTCGCCCAAGCGCGGGCACCGTCCAGGCTGGCCGCTTCGTACAGCTGCACCGGCACGTCCTGAAGGCCGGCCAGGTAGAGGATGAAGCCGAATCCCCAGTGGTACCAGAGGAACACGGCCGCCACCGCGGGCAACGCCGTACCGGGATCCTCGAGCCAGTTGTGCTGCAGGCCGGACGCTCCGACGGAGCCGAGGAGACGATTCAGGATCCCCGCCTTCGGGGCGAGCAGCCAGGAGAACATCATGCCGATGGCCACGACCGAGAACACGCCGGGCAGGTAGAACGCCGTACGGAAGAACGCCTTCCCGCGACGGACCTTGTTCACCGCGATCGCCATCCCCAGCGACAACGCGTTGCCGAGGACGAAGCCGACGACACCGAAGATCAGTACGTTGCGCATCGACGACCAGAAGACCGTGTCGTGCAGCACGAACGTGTAGTTGGCCAGACCCACGAACGGTGCCGACGTACTGACGCCGTCCCACTGCTGGAAGCTCAGCACGATGGCCTGCACGAACGGTACGAGGGTGAAGATCCCCAGCAGCAGTACGGCCGGCAGGAGGAAGGCGTACGCCATCAACTCCCGGCGCCGCGCGAGCGGACCACGACGCCGGGTTCTCGGGTGCGCTCGGGCCAGTTCGACTGCCTCGAGCGGACGGACGGTCATTTGGCCCTCTTCTGCGCCGTCTCCATGTCGCCGAGCACCTGGTCGACGGTCTTCTCCTTCAGTACCAGGCTCTGTACGCCGCTGATCAACGCCGTCCGGGCATCGGTGTTGAACGGCGACGGAGTGATCTCGATCGCGTTCACCAGGGACGCGAAGCCGGCCACCTGCGGCGGCAGGTCGGCGGCGGTCACCTTCGGGTTCGCCGGGATCAGGCCGACCATGTCGACGAACACCTTCGCCTGCTCGGGCTCGGTCAGCCACTGCACGAACTTCACCGCAGCGTCGACGTTCTTCCCCTTCGGGTTGATGCAGGCGCCCTTGCCGACCCCGCCGTACACCCGCGGCTTCTGCGTGGCGCCGGCCGCCTTCGGAATCCCCATCGACACGTACTCCGTGAAGTCCGGCGCGGTCGCCCGCGCGACACCGATCGCGACCGACGCGTCGAAGATCGCCGGGGTGTCCTGGACGTTGAAGAAACCCTTCTCCACCGTCGGATTGTCGTCATTGCCGCCGGGCAGGGTCTTGTTGACGATGACTCCCGCGTCCCGCAGTTCCGCCAGCAACTGCAGGCCCTTGCGCCAGCCGTCAGCCTTCCAACTCGCCTTGCCCGCCAGCGTCGCGTCGATCTCCGCGTCGGTCAGCCAGTTGGACGCATGGCTCAGCAGGAACCGGTCGGCCAAGGACGCCGCCATCAGGAACGCGCCGTTGCCGCTCTTGGCGGAGACCTTCTTCAATTGCTCGATCCACGCCTCGGTCGTGGCCGGCGGAGTCTTCGGATCGACACCGGCGTCCTCGAACGTCTTCGTGTTCAGCAGCAAGCCCATGGTCTGGATCTCCCAGTGGGCGGAGTAGATACCGGCCTCCAGTCCGGCGACCGTGCCGGCCTTCACGGTGGTCAGGTCCAGCGCGATCGGCGCGAAGTTGTCCTTCCACTCGCCGGTCAGCTTCGGCTGCAGGTTCATCGCCCAGCCGGCCTTGTAGTACGGGAGCATCTCCGGCAGCGTCAGCGTCGAGTAGATGTCGGGCATGTCGCCGGACTGCGACTTCGCCTGCAGCTTCGCCGGGAAGTTCGTCGGCCCGGGGCTGTCGATCGTCACCCGGACGCCGGTCTGCTGCTGATAGGTCTCGACCAGCTTGTCGAGCGCCTTGGCCTGGCCGCGGGACTGGTTCATGAACGTCAGCAACGCCGAACTGCCGCCGGCTCCCGCTGAATCCTTGCTGCAACCGGTCAGCACCGGACCCGAGAACGCGGCGCCGGCGGACACGGCGGCCAGACCGAGCAATCGGCGACGCGACAGACCGCTTCCTACGCCTGGTGTGGGCATTGGCTTTCCTTCCTCGCCGAACGGCAGAGACACAGGTTCCCGCCGCGGTCCCCCGAACCGCGCGGAAACAACTGCGCGACGCTGCCTCCACGGACGCTGATTCGCCGCGCGCAGCCTCGCTGTTACCGGTAACATCTTGTTACCGGTAACAATCACTGTCAACACCTCACCCTGACCGGAACCGGTCGGTACGCGTGCGTCGACGGCGCGGCGGTGTCTCCGCCGCGCCGGCCCGGGTGTTACGCCAACTGGATGTCGATCGTGTGGGCTCCGGTCAGGGATGCCGGTACGCCGTGCTCCTGGGGAGTCCCGTCGAGCTCGAAGGACTTGATGGTGCGGCCCGCGCCGTGGAGTTTCACGGTCACGGTGGCGGCGCGGTAGCGGAGACCGGTCAGGGTGACGTCACCCCAGCCCTCGGGCAGGGTCGGGGCGAAGGTGAGACCGTGGTCGTCGAAGGTCATGCCGAAGAGGCCGGTGTGCATCATGTCGATGAACGCCGTCGCTGTCCACGTCTGGTCCGGCTGCGAGTCCCAGTGGTGTTTCACGACGCCGAATCCCGCCTGGTAGCCGCCGTCGACGGCGCCGGTGTCCCCGTTGTAGATCTCCCAGAAACCGCCGCTGTCCCTGACCAGCTTGGCGAGCAGCGTGGTCTCGGTCGCGAACCCTTCCTGCTCCCCGTGCCTGGCCAGGCCCTTCGCCCAGAGGCCTTGCACGAGCGGCCAGACGATCGCGTTGTGCCGGCCCGGTTCGGCGCTGG
The DNA here is from genome assembly GCF_056436705.1 of Kribbella sp. NPDC043289. NCBI lineage: Bacteria > Bacillati > Actinomycetota > Actinomycetes > Propionibacteriales > Kribbellaceae > Kribbella > Kribbella sp. NPDC043289. Next base: position 1,283,260 of record NZ_JBWKCB010000002.1, on the reverse strand, counting down.
AGTACCTGTCCCATTGCGGATAGGTGTCGGGCATGCCCCACGTCATCCGGTGCGCGTTCGAGATCACGGACTCGGCCTGTGCGTCGTCGGCGATCCCGAAGAGCAGCGTGAACGCCAGACCGGTGCCTTCCTGGTACGCACCCGCCGTACCGTCGGCCCGGAGCTCGTAGTTGTACGTTCCGGTCTGCGCGTTCCAGAAGTGCTCGTTGACGGCTTGCTTGATCTCCCACGCCTTGTCGCGGTACCCGTCGGCCGGCTGCCCCAGTCTCGCCGCCATCTCCGCCGCGCCGGCGTACGCGGCGTAGTACAGCGAGTTCGTGCTCAAGTACATGGACGAGACGACGTCCGGGTACGACGTACTCTCGCTCCCCATCGCCTCGCCCTGGTCAGCCGTCGGCGCCGGGAAGCCGGAGACGCCGTCGTTGAAGAACGACGGGCCGGTGAACAGACCGTACTGCGCGTTGTACCCGAAGACCGCCGCCTGCTCGCGAACGGCCAGCGTGTTCGTCACGACCTCGTACGCGCTCTGCAGGAAGTCGCGATCGCCGGTCACCAGATAGTGGTGCCACGCGCCGACCGTCCACACCACCTGGTCCCACTGCTGGCTGTCCTGCTGCGTCACGAGCTTGCCTGCGGCGTCTTTCTCGACGACCGCCCACAAGGTGTTCGCGGCCAGCGCCGGCGCCAGCAGACTCGTCGCGTTCCAGCTGTTGATTGTCGCGTCCCGGGTCCACGGCTGCTCGTATCCGCCGCCGGCCCGAACCATCCCGATCGCCGGGTCCATCAGTCCACTCCGCGCGTGGAGCTCGCCGTACGGGACGGTGTTGGTCGTCAGCAGGTTCTCGAGCGCCGCCTCGTACGTCGTACCGAACAGCGCCTGGCTCTCCGGGTCCTCGAACCGCAGCGTCGGACGCTTGTCTCTCGTTGTCATCCCCCTATTCCATCAGACCGTCAGCTGCTCGTCCCACGACTGCGAGCCGGTGACCCCGAGATCGGGCCGCAACCGGAGCAGCCCCAGTTCGGTCGCGATTTCTCTCAGGGGTCGGGGCATGACAAATGTCGGAGGTGGTCGGTGAGTTCCCGAGCTAGATTCCTCGGCGTGACTACCGAGACCGCCCCTCGCTCTCCCCTCGCGGCGCTCGCCGTCGGCCCACGCCGGCCGGTGCTGACCAGCGTGGTCTTCCTGGTGACGCTGGCGTGTGGGATCGCGCAGTTGGCGCATCGGCCGCTGTACGAGTTCGTCGTACGGGACCCGGATCGGATCGACGCGGGCCAGTGGTACCGCCTGGTCACGGCAATGTTCTTCCAGGACGGCTGGGGCCCTGGGCTGGTCTCGAACCTGGTGTTGCTGGCGGTGTTCGGCAAGCTCGCCGAGCGCACCTTCGGTCGGTGGCGGTGGCTGCTGCTGTACTTCGGCTGCGGCTGGTTCGGCCAATTCATGAGCTACGTGTGGTTCCACTCGACAGGCGCCGGCAACTCGATGTGCGTCGCCGGTCTGATCGGCGGGCTCGCCGTACTGATCCTGCTGGCTCCCCGCCGGTACGGCGTTGCGCTGCCGGTGAAGATGCGGCTCGCGGCCTTCGCCGTACCGGTTCTCGCCGTGGTCGATACTGTCCTGAAGGACAACCACGGTCTCCCTTGTCTGCTCGGTATGGCCTTGGGGTCCTTTCTCCTCCCGCGGGCCGACGCTCGGCTACAGTTCGGCTGATGCGGACAGAACTGGGGAATGTCTTCTGGGTAGGCGGTCCGGCGGGGGCAGGGAAGACGACGGTGAGTCGGCTGCTCGCGCGGAAACACGGTTTTCTTTGGTACAGCTTGGATGCGCGGTCCCTCGACCACGAGAAGCGCGCCATCGCGGCCGGACACTACGTCCCAGGCACCGATCCGGGAGCTATCGATCGTCGGCCGATGATCATCGAAGACATCCAGTCGCTGCCCGTGCAGACGTCCGTGATCGTCGAGGGTGCGTTCGTCACGCCGACGCTGGCCGGGGTCGCCGGAAACGCGGTGTGGCTGATGCCGTCCCAGGAGGAACAGGTCGCCCGGGTGGAACACAGGAATCCAGGCGTTGATCATTCAGGGCTGATCTGGGGATGGAATCTGATCTGCGGCCAACTCGAGGGAACCGAGGCGAACGTCGTCGTGGTCGACGGCCAGACCGTCGAGCAGACGATCGCGGCGGTCGAGCAGGCGTTCGGCGCGAGCCTGGATTCCGGTCCCGCGGCACGCACGACCGACGAGCGGCGCTCCCTGCTCCGGATCAGCAATCGCTACCTCGCGGAGAACACCAGGCGCCGTACGACGCACGCCTTCGACTGCGAGTGCGCACAGCCAGGTTGTACCGCCGTCATCGAGCTCGACCCCGACGACGTCCCGCCGCTGCTCGCCCAAGCACCCCCATCGATCATCACGCCCGAACACGCCTGAAGCTGGACCACCGTCGGACAGTGGGGTCGAATCGTACGATGTGAGCTCCGCAGTTGGTTCCGAGGAGGTTGGCAGTGCCCGTGAGCATCCGGGACGTCGCGCGCGAAGCCGGCGTCTCGCTCGGTACGGCGTCGACGTACCTGAACAATCCCGACCGCGTCGCTCCGCACACGGCCAAGCGGATCCGCAAGGCGATCGACGACCTCGGCTACGTACGGAACGAGACGGCCAGGCAGTTGCGCGCCGGGCAGAGCCGGATGCTGGCGATGCTGAGCATGGAACTGCAGAACCCGTTCTTCGGGGCGGTCGCCGAGGTGATCGAGAAGCGAGCCGCCGAGTACGGGCTGTTCATGATGCTGCTGTACGGCCACGGGGACGTCGAGCGGGACCGGCAGTACGTCGATCTCGCGGTCCAGAAGCAGGTGTACGGGATGATCCTGGCGTCGGGCAGCGCGACTCCCGACGTACTCGACCTGCTCGCCCGGCAGCAGGTGCCGACCGTCCTGATGGACGGGCACGCCGATCGCGACGGGTTCGCGTCGGTCGCGATCGACGATGTCACCGGCGGACGGCGAGCCGTCGAGCACCTGATCGAGCAGGGCTGCAAGCGCATCGCAGTGGTAGGCGGCGAGGCCGTGCTGCCCCAGATAGAGGAACGAGTCCGCGGCGCGCAGCAGGCCGCCGCCGGCCACCGCGGGGTGAGCCTGGAGATCGTGCCCACGAAGGAGCGCACGGTTGAAGCCGGACGGGCCGCCGGTCAGGAACTGGCACAGCGGCCGGCGCGCCGGCGACCCGACGGGATCTTCGCGATCAACGACCTGGTCGCGATCGGGTTGGTGGACTCGCTCGTGATCTCGGCCGGCTGGCGGGTGCCGGAGCAGGTCGCACTGGTCGGGTACGACGACATCGACTTCGCCTCGTCGACGATCGTGCCGTTGTCGACGGTCCGCCGTCCGCGGGACGTTTTCGGCCGGGCGGCCGTCGACTTCGTCCGCGAGCTCGCCGGCGCGAAGGAGCCGGGGCCGGCCCGGCACGTCGAGATCCAGCCGGAGCTGATCGTCCGAACCAGTTCGCGCCGGCACTGAAACGATTGCAAAGATCTCCCCTCAGTCCGATCCCGGACACCGCGCACACTCGCTCTTGACACGCTCAAAGGCCTCCGCAACAGTTCGCTGAAACGTTTCGGTCCAGCGAAGGGAGCGAGCCATGACGGTGACCTCGACGACGGCGGCCGCGACGCCGGTGACCTTGACGCCCCGGCGACCGCGACGGTGGCGGTTCGCGGTCTATGCGACGCTCGCGCCGGTGCTGGCGACGCTCGCGGCGTTCCAGTACTACCCGGCCGTGAGCGGCATCTGGCACTCGTTCTTCGACTGGAAGCCGGTCGGTCACTCGAAATTCGTTGGGCTCGCCAACTACCGGACGATGCTCGACGACGACCTGTGGTGGACCTCGTTCCGCAACCTGGCGGCGATCTTCGTGTTCGGCGTCGTGATGTGGACCGTCCCGCTGCTGGCCGCGGAGTTGCTGATCTCGCTGCGCAACCGCCGTCTGCAGTTCTTCTTCCGCACCCTGCTGATCGTGCCGATGGCGTTCCCAGGCGTGGTGACTGCCCTGGTCTGGTCGTTCATGTACCACCCGAACCAGGGCATCATCAACCAGGGACTGAGCGCGATCGGTCTCTCGGAGCTGCGGCAGAACTGGGTCGGTAACCCGGACCTGGCGCTGATCAGCCTGCTGTTCATCGGGTTCCCGTTCGTCGCCGGGCTGCCGTTCCTGATCATCTACTCGAGCCTGAGCAACATCCCGGCGGAGCTCTTCGAGGCCGCCGAGATCGACGGCGTCGGACGCCTCCGGCGGGTCTGGACGATCGACCTGCCGCTGCTGGCCGCGCAGATCAAGCTGCTGTTCTTCCTGGCCGTCGTCGCCACCCTGCAGTACGGCTTCATGGCCTACATCGTGACGGCCGGCGGTCCGGACGGCGCGACCTCGGTCCCGGTACTGCGGATGCTCGACGTCGCGTACCAGGGCGGCGACTGGGGGTACGCCGCAGCGCTGTCGACCACGTTGTTCGTGATCACGCTGGCGTTGTCCTGCGTGGTCGTGTTCGTCCGCCGCCGCAACAGCCTGGCCGACGCGAAGGGGATGTGACCATGTTCGACACCCGCAACAGTCGTATCCGAACACGTCGCCGTACATCCAGGCGCCGCAGGCGTGGTCAGGTCGGTGTGGTGGCCGGGCTGACGGTCCTGGTGCTGCTCAGCCTCGGGCCGTACGTGTTCATGCTCGGTACGTCGGTCAAGGACAACCTGCAGTTCGCGACGAGCTACTGGTTGCCCAGCTGGCCGTTGCACCTCGGCAACTACGCGACCGCGTGGAAGCAGATCAGCCCCTACCTGCTGACGTCGTTGATCGTCGCGGCCGCCGCGATCGTCGGCATCCTGGCGCTGTCGGCGGTGGCCGGATTCGTGCTGGCCCGCTACAGCTTCCCCGGACGCCGGTTCCTGTTCGCGATGATCGCGGCGCTGATGATGGTGCCGAGCATCTCCAGCCTGATCCCGCTGTTCGTGATGATGCGCAACCTCGGCCTGCTGAACACGTACGCCGTCCTGATCATCCCGCACGTCGCGGGTGGAGTGGTGCTCGGCACGATCCTGATGAAGACGTTCGTCGAGGGCATCCCGCAGTCGATGTTCGACGCGGCCCGGACCGACGGGGCCGGCGGGGTCCGGATGTTCACGTCGATCATGCTGCCGCTGTCGATGCCGGTGATCGGCACGATCGCACTCGTCACCGTCAACGGCGTCTGGAACGACTTCTTCTGGCCGCTGCTGACGATCACCAAGGACCAGTACCGCACGGTGTCGGTCGGTCTGCTCTTCTTCCACGGCCAGTCCGGCACGGACTACGGCCCGATGTTCGCGGGGTACACGCTGGCGAGCTTGCCGTTGCTCGTCGGTTTCGTCCTGCTCTCCAAGCACTTCCTGGCCGGTGTCCAGGGCGGCTTGCCCGGCAGTCACTAGAGCACCTCTCAATCTCCAGAAGGGAAGACCGATGGCGAGACTGCACGTCGCCCGCGCGCTGTCCGGCGCCGTGGTGGCCGGTTTGCTGACACTCACCGCCGCCTGCAACGGCGCGGGAGCCGGTGGTGGCGGTGACCAGGTCACCATCACGATCGCCGGCCCGAACCAGTGGAACTCCGACCCGAAGAGCTTCGGGCCGGCCTGGGACGACCTGGTCACGCGGTTCGAGGCCGCCGAACCGAACATCAAGGTCGAGACGACCGTGCTGCCGATCCCCGGCTTCATCCAGACGTTGTCCACCCAACTCACCGCCGGTACGGCGCCTGAGCTCGTCTTCAACCAGGCGCCGCACCAACCGGATCAGGTGCTCCCGCTGGACGAGTACCTGGACAAGCCGAACCCGTACGTCCCCGGCAACCAGCACTGGATCGACATCTTCAACCCCGACCAGTTCGGGCCGAAGTCCGGCAAGGTGCGCAACGCCGCCGGGCACTACGAGTGGGTGCCGTTCAACCTGGTGACGATCGGCCTCTACTACAACCAGGACGCGTTCGCGAAGGCCGGCGTACAGGCACCGCTGACGACGTACGGCGACTTCGTGGCTGCGTGCCCGAAACTCAAGGCGGCCGGGTACGCGCCGCTCGCGATGGACAACGGATGGCTCGGACAGGGCTGGACCTACACCGTCGTGATGGGGATGCTCGCGGACAAGTACTTCGACCGCTGGAACCAGTTCGACGCCAACGGCAAGCCGGGCAAGGCCGCACAGCTCACCGCGAAGTCGGTCGCGAAGGCAGTGCTGACCGGCGAGCTGGATCCGACCAAGACGCCCGAGGTGGCCGAGGGGCTGCGGTTGATCAAGGCGATGTTCGACGCCTGCGCGACGCCGAACTGGTCCGGGATCTCCGGTGGGGCGTCGTTCGTCGGCGGTGACGACTTCGTCGGCGGCAAGGCGGCGATGGCCTGGGGGACGAACTTCGCCGACGCCGGCCTGGACAAGGTGTCGTGGAAACACAGCACGATGCCGTTCCCGACGATCGCGCCGGCGGACAGCAAGCTATCGGACGGTACGCCGGCACGGTTCGGCGCGGACACCGGCGGGACGTCGTACATGATCCCGTCGACGACCAGCGGGAAGCAGCTGGACGCCGCGGTGAAGTTCCTGCAGTTCGCCAGCAGCACGAAGGGCGGTCAGGCGTGGCTGGACAAGTCCGGCGGTATCCCGGCGACCAAGGACGGTAAGGCCGCGCCGGGGCTGCAGGGGTTGATGAGTGGCGAATGGTTCAAGCACCCGCCGCGGGCCACGGGCCTCGACATCCAGCCGAAGGCGCTGGCCGGCAAACCGTCGTACGACGGGTATCTGCTCGGGACCAAGAACGAGGCCGACACGCTGCAGAAGCTCAAGGAGAACTGGATCACGGCGGCCAAGGAATCGGCCAAGGACGCGGGCTGGACCGAAGCCTGGGCGCAGACGAAGTGACCGCATTCACCCGAGTTCGAGGAGAAGCGATGAGCAGATCGATCGGCTCCCTCAGGAGCCTGCTGGCCGGGGTGGTCCTGACAGCCCTGGCCGCCGGGGGCCTGGTGACGACGGCCGCCACGACGGCGGCCGCGGCGCCGCCGTCCGGGATCACGAAAGTACGGGCCACCGACCAGGCGATCCAGGTCGAGGGCACGGCCGACCCGAGCACGGACGTGTCGGTGTACGCGCTCGGGATGGAGCAGGAGGCCTCCGCCTGGTCCGGCATCACCCCGGTGGCGACCGTCAAGTCCGACGCGGCCGGCGCCTTCAGCGCCTCCGCCCCACGCCAGGGGTACTACGACACGTACGTCGCCGTCGCGAACGGCGCGATCGTCGGCACCGACCGTCAGGTCGACGACCTGCAGATGACGCCGACGAACACCTACCCGTATCCGACCAGCCCGACGAAGAAGGGGCTGCAGGTCCAGATGACCGCGGACGCCGAGGAGCTCGGTGTCGGCCACGCGGCGATCAACGTCCCGTTCAACACCCTGATGCAGGTCTCCGACGCCGGCGCGGGCAAGTCCGTCCCGTTCGTCTCGAACGGCCGGACGTTCTACTTCGACGCGGCAACGGTCAGCGGGCTCGACCGGCAGATCAAGCCGCTGTCGGACAACGAGACCGTGGTCAACCTGATCCTGTTGCTCTACCGGGACGACCGCGCGAACTCGAGCTGGTCCGTGCTGATGCACCCTGACGCCGACCTGAGTGGTGGCCCGGTGTTCGCGTTCAACACCAAGACCGCCGAGGGCATCGCCTATTACACGGCCGCGGTCGAGTTCCTCGCGCAGCGCTACACCCGGACCGACGAGCGCTACGGCCGGGCGACAGGCTTCATCGTCGGCAACGAGGTCGACGCGCCGTGGATCTGGCAGAACATGGGCAACAAGACGATCGACGAGTTCCTGAAGTACTACGAACGCGCGCTCCGCATCACGTTCCTGGCCACGCGCGCGGCGTACAGCGAAGCCCGTACGTACGTCTCGCTGACGCACTCGTGGAAGCAGGCGGTCGCGAACAATCCGAGCCAGTACTACCCGGCCAAGGACGTCGTCGATCACCTGAACGCACTCACCAAATCGCACGGCGACTACCCGTGGAACGTTGCCTACCACCCCTATCCGCACGACCTGACCGACCCGAGGTTCTGGAACGACCCGAACACCACCAATGATCCGGACACCAGTCCCGAGATCACCTTGCGCAACATCGAGCTGCTACCGCAGTACCTGCAGCGGACCGAGCAGACGTACGACGGTCAGCAGCGCCGGATCATCCTGTCCGAACAGGGCTGCAACACCCCGAACGCGACCGCCGAGGCCGAACGTAACCAGGCCGCCTGCTACGCGCTGGCGTACTACAAGGTCGCGTTCAACCCGGGCATCGACTCCTTCATCCTGCACCGGCACGTCGACCACCAGGGCGAGGGCGGACTGCGGCTCGGCCTGTGGTGGTGGGACGACACCGTCAACGCGCCGGCCGCACCGAAGAGCAAGAAGCTGGTGTACGACGTCTTCCGCACCATCGACACGAGCAAGTCGTTGGAGGTCTCGAAGTTCGCCCTCGACACGATCGGCATCAAGGACTGGTCCGAACTCGTACCGAACTGGGACCCGTCGAAGCTGGCGGTGCGCGCGAACCCGACCACGGTCGGTGCGAGCCGGACGGCGATGCCGCGCCAAACCAAGACGTTGATGGACTTCACCAACGACACGCAAGGCTGGCGTGTGTCCGATGCCGCGGATGCTGTGACCGCGACGGACGGCGTACTGCGGACCAACTTCACCTGGGAGTCCGGGTACGCCGCGCAGCTCGGACAACTGTGGCGAGGCACGGACGTCGTACTGCCCACTCCGATCGACACCGGTGGTGCGCAGGGCCTGAGCGTGAAGATCAGGATTCCCGCGGATGCCGCCGTCGGCACGCGCTACGTCAAGATCAAAGCGTACGGCGAGAACGGCAAGGTGATCGAGGGCGCGACCCGGCTCGACGACGGTGGCGACTGGCAGCGCGCGACCATCGATCTGTCCGGTTGGACCGGCAAGATCAGTCGGATCAAGGTGTGGGTCCGTGGCAGTACGCAGGCCACGTGGAGCGGGCACTTCGACCTGGACGACGTACAACTGGCCGGTGCGCTCGCCGGAGCGGACCGGACCGGGAACTTGACTCTCTCGGCCGAAGCACCGGAGGGAATTGGCACCGGGAAGCCGGTCCATGTCACTGTTCGCAACGACGACCTGCGCCCGGTCAGTGATCCGGCCGAGGTGAAGCCCTGCGACGGAGTGACGCTCAACCCGGCGGTCCTTCCCACCAGCGGCGTCGCGCCGGGTACGACGGTGACGCTGGACGCCACGGTTGCGAAGTCGGCGCCGGCGGATCCGTACCACCCGAGCCTGTGCTTCCGGGTCGCCGGATTCGACTACCGCGTCGCAGTGACCGTCCCGCCGAAGCCGGTCCCGGTCGCGAAGCCGGTGTTCGACTTCGACGACGGCACGGTGCAGGGTTGGCAAGCCGGATCAGGTATGGCGTCGGTGTCCGCGGTATCGAACATCGCGAACGGTCCCGGCGTACCCCAGGCCGGTTCATACGCGCTGGACGGCGCCTCGACCGTGTCCTCGTCCCTCCAGCCCAAGACGATGTACGTCGACCCGTCCGCGCCAGTCGACCTGTCCGCGGCGAGAAGGGTCGTGGTGTGGGTGAACTCGTACGGCGGAGCGCCCAACTCGACCGGTTACGAGGTCACGTTCACGCTGCGGTCGGGGACGTCCGTCCAGACGATCACCCAGCCGTACTCGGCCGACCGGTGGAATCAGGTCAGCCTCGACGTGTCGAACTGGGCGGGTCGCTCGTCCATCGATCACGTAGAGGTGACCATGCACGCGGTGGGCGGCGACTACCCGAACTGGGGCGCCCACTTCCAGGTCGACTCCCTCGGGTGGTTCGACACCGTGTAAGACCGCCGGCTGCAGGCTCACGGCGGTGAGCCTGCAGCCGGCTTCAGCAGCCCGCTCGGATCAGCCGGTCCGCGCGGGTGGGGCGCGGAAATCGCCCGCGGAGGGTGATGCCGGGGCGGGGTGCGGTGCTGATCATGAGGCCGTGGAGACGACTGAGCAGGCTGGGCAGGAGCACGAGGGGCCGCGGTTCGGCCCGGTGCTGGTGTTCGATGTCGCGGTCGGGCTGTCGAGTCTGGCCCTGGCGACGACGGTGGCCGCCGCGCGCGGCGCCAAGCGGGCCGCGGTCGTGGTCCTCGGGCTTCCGCAGCAGGCCCGGAGCGGCGGCCTGCTGCAGAACCTGGCCCACCGGGGCGAGCAGCAGGAGGACGAGCTGAAGACCCGCCTGTCGACGGCCGGTGACGATCTGGTGCGCGCCGTCGTCGACGCGGTACTGAGCCGGATCGACCTGAACGAGGTGGTCCGGAAGTACGTCGACGTGAACGGTCTGGTCCAGGAGGTCGACCTGCAGGAGATCATCCACAGCATCGACCTGGCCGGTCTCGCCGAAGGCGTGATCGCCGAGGTGGACCTGTCCGAGATCATCCGGCAGTCGACCGGTTCGCTGAGCTCCGAGACGGCCCGTGGCGTGCGGATGCAGGGCATCTCCGGCGACGACGTCATCGACGAGGCCGTCGGCCGGATCCGCCTGCGCTTCAGCCGGAAACCCCCGGCCCCGTCGAACGGTTTGAACCCGCCGGGCACGTCGAACACCTCGGGCACGCCCGGTACGTCGGCCGACTCGTGAGCCTGGACCCGATTCCAACCGAAGTGTGGCCGCATCAGGGTCGGCCCGCCGGACTCGTCACGCGGACCGCGGCGGGCGTCGTCGACCTGATCGTGGTGCTCGTGCTGCTGACGGCGGGCTATCTGGCCGTCAACGCCCTGCTGTTCGTGATCAACCCGAGGCACTTCCACCTGCTCACGGTGTCGGCCGTGTTCAGCCGTACGGCGAGTCTCGTCGTACTGGCGGTGTATCTGGCCGCGGCCTGGACGATCACCGGCAAGACCTTCGGCTGCCAGGTGATGGGGCTGCGCGTGGTCAACTCATCGGGTGGGCGCATCCGCGTGTGGGTGGCGCTGGTGCGGGCGATTCTCTACACGCTGTTCCCGATCGGCCTGGTGCTGTGTGTGATGCGCCGCCATCGTTCGTTGCAGGACATGCTGCTGCGGACGCGTGTCGTCTACGACTGGCGCGCCCAGCGCGACAGTCCGGTCATGCCCCCGCCAGACTGACAGGCGGGTCACCCGGATCGGGTGAACTCAACGGCTGGTGCGTCGCGCCGGCGGCACCTGGACCACCTCGACGATCGTGACGCCGAGCGTGTCCAGATGATTGAGTACGCCGGCCAGCGCCGCCTGATCGTCGAGTTCGCCGTGCAACACGGTCTGCGCGGGTTCCGGATCGGCGGACAGCGACGGGAAAACATCGGTCAGTTCGGGCGACAGATCGCCCTTCACCCGGATGACGTAATGAGTCATGCGACTGCCCTCTTCCGCGCTCGACCTTCCGCGCTCGACAGCTCCGACTCTGCTGCCCGGACACCCGCCGGGCATCACCCTTCCCGGGGGAGCGAGCCACTCGGCGACGACTGGAGAATGGCGAGTGCGGGAGCAGCCTGGCCGACTCAGCCGGAGGAGTGTCGATGGCCGGAACGGCGGATCAGCAGGCGTCCGGGCCGCCGGTTCGCGCCTCGGACACGGCCGGTGCGATCTACGGCACGATCGCCGCGATGGCCGTCATCGCCGGTGGCGCGGAACAGCTCTCCGCCGACCGCCTGCTCGCGGTCACGGTCGGGACCCTCGGCGTGTTCTGGCTGGCCCACGTGTACGCCGATGCGCTGGCGCACCACCTGCGCGGGGCGCGGCGACTGGAGTGGAAGGCTATCCGGGCCGCGATGGCCGAGGAGTGGCCGTTGCTGACCGGACCGGTGCCGTGCCTGGTGGTGATCAGCATCGCCGCGATCGGCAACCTCGACCTCGAGCGCTCGGTCCGGGTGGCGTTGTGGGTCGGCGTCGCGCAGCTGTTCACCTGGGGACTCGCGTTCGCCCGGCGGCAACGGTGGGGCTGGCCGGTCGCGGTGACCGCCGGCACCCTGAACGCCACGTGTGGCGTCGTGATCGTCGTACTCGAAGTTCTGATCCACTGATCACCGGCGGCGCTGTTCCGCGCGCTTCTTGGCCTGTCCGGACAGCATCCGGACCAGCGAGCCGACGAACACCACGTTGAAGGCGATCTGGACGAGGACCACGACCCTGGCGATCTGCCCGGCCGCATGGATGTCGCCGTAGCCGACGGTGGTCATCGTGGTCACGGTGAAGTACAGCGAGTCCGTTTTGGTGTGCAGCCCCGAGATCTCACCGGGCCGGGCCCGCTCGAGCCAGTAGAAGCCGAGCGCGAACACGACGGCGGACATCTCGATCAGGATCAGCAAGGTCTGCAGCCTGACCTCGGTATTGCCGCTGACCTGACGGCGCAACTGAACGGCGATCGTCCAGCCCAGCACGATCACCGCCAGGACGGTCACGACCAGACCGGCCACGAACGGGGCATCTCCGCTGAAGTCGGTCGGCATCGCGTAGTAGGCGACCAGCAATCCGCCGAAGCTGATCACCGGCCGGCGCCAGTCGCTCGAGGTGCCGGTCACCCCCTGACCGACCTGACCCTTGGTCACCGTTCAAGCATCGGTGCCGACCCACCGGCGATCCCTCACCCCGCCCGGATGAGTCCGTCCGCCGCCCGCCCGCCTACCGTCGAAACGCGGGATCCGGCCCGGCAGCAGCGGCGAAGGGTGGCGGATGAAGCGCCAATGGGCCGAGCACCACCTGGTACGGCGAACCGTGCAGTGGGCCGAGCAGACTGTGATCGGGCGGACCGTTGCGGCCGCTCTGGAAATCCGGGTGTACGACCGCGCGCTGACGCTGGCCGGCAAGGCGTTCGTCGCGCTGGTGCCGTTGCTCATCGTGCTGGCGACGCTGCTCAGCGGCTCCGGCGCCCTCGCGCTGGCCGACTTCATCGTCACCAAGTTCGGGCTCACCGGCGCATCCGCCGACGCCGTCAAGTCGCTGTTCGCCCGGCCCCCGTCGACAGGCGGCGGCCTGACGATTCTCAGCGTCATCACGGTCCTGGTGTCGGCCAGCAGCTTCGCACGGTCGATGCAGCGGACGTACGAGATCGCGTGGCACCTCCCCGCGCGTGGCGTGCGCGGAACCCTGCACGGCATCCAGGGCGCCATTCTCGTCCTGGGCCTGCTGACCGCGGTCGCCTATCTGGCCAGCCTTGCCGACAAACTGCCGGGAGGCGTGATTGTCACTCTCGTCGCGGAGACCTGTGTCGCGTTCCCCGGTTGGTGGCTGGCCAGTTGGCTGATGTTGACCCGACGGATCACGTGGCGGCTCTTGTTGCCGGGCGCCATCGCGAGCGCGCTGGGCCAGGTGCTGGTCGGCCAAGCGGGCGCGTACTACGTGCCGCGGCTGATCAACCAGAACGCCGAGCGGTACGGCGTCATCGGTGTCGCGATCGCGCTCATCACCTGGCTGGTGGTTCTCGCGCTGCTGATCGTCGCCTCGGCGGTGATCGGGGCGGAGTTCGGCGCCACCCTCGCCCAGCGCGACGAGGCCCGGAAGGCAGCGGCACCGACCGATACGGACGACGACGACGACAACAACACCACCTAGCGGGCGTCTTCGGGGTCGGCGGCGGCGAGGGTCGCGGCCCACTCCGCGGACCATCGGCCGAGCGGGCGCAGCGCGCGGTAGACGCCGTGGCCCAGCTCGGTGAGGGCGTAGGTGGTGTCCGGATCCTGCTCGACGATGGCGGCGTCGAGCAGTTCGGTCAGCCGTTGCCGCAGCACGCTGGAGGACATGTTGTCGCAGCGCTCCTGCAACGCACGGAACCCGACCGGCCCGTTTTGCAGTTCCCAGACGATCCGCAGGTTCCACTTCCGGCCGAACAGGTCGAGGGCGGCCATCAGTGGCCGGCCGGTGCTCGAACCGCGGACCGCCCGTCCCGGTCTGGGTGCCGCCATCTGTCGCTCCGTCCCTCTTGCCGCTTCGATATCCGAAACACTAGCGTAGGTCTCACCGCTTCGATTTCCGAAGCACTTTGAGAGGGGACACTCGTGCACAAGTTGATGGTTCTATATCCCGAACCCACCGATCCTGATCACTTCCGCGACTACTACGTCAGCAAGCACCTCCCGCTGGTCGCGCGCATGCCGGGCCTGCTTGCGTGGCGCTACAGCTTCGACGTGGCAGCGACGCAGGGAGAGACGCCGTACTTCGCGGTCTTCGAGGCCGAGTTCGCTGACGCTGCGGCAATGGCTGAGTCGCGGGAGTCTCCGCAGGGCCGACAGGTGGCTGCCGATGTCGCCAACTACGCCACCGGTGGTGTGGTCGTCATGCACTATCCGGTCCAGAACGGCACCTGCTGAGCGCCCGATGTCAGATGGGCGGCTCGGCGCGGGCGCAGCGGAAACCGATGTGGCTCATCGCGGTGTCGACCATCTGTGGGCGGCGGGCCGCCGGCCGGTAGCGCCGGCAGTAGCTGTCCGCGCACAGGAACGAGCCGCCCTTGATCACCCGGCGCGGGATCCGGAACTGCGGCTGCGCGGCGTCCATACCGGCCATGCTGGCCATCGCGCCGTCCGGTGAACAACAGACCGGCCCGTTCTCCGGTTCGGATTCGTACCAGTCCCGGGTCCACTCCCAGACGTTGCCGGCCATGTCGTACAGGCCGTACCCGTTCGCCGGGAACGAGCCGACCGGCGCGGTGTACCCGTAGCCCGGGTTCGACCGCCAGGGCAGCTCGCCGTGCCAGAAGTTCGCGAGCCGCTGCCCCGGTCGCTCCGGCACATCACCCCACACGTACGTCGCTCCGTCGAGCCCGCCCCGCGCGGCAGCCTCCCATTGCGCTTCGGTCGGGAGCTCGGCGCCGGCCCAGTCGCAGTACGCGAGAGCGTCGTCGTACGCGATGTGGACGACGGGATGGTCGGCGCGGTCGGCGATGCCCGAGTCGGGGCCTTCCGGACGCCGCCAGCAGGCACCGGGTGTCCACGTCCACCACTGGCTCAGCCGGCGGAGGTCGACCTGTCCGGGGGTGCGCGTGAAGACCAGGGAGCCCGGCTTCAGGTTCTCCTGTGGAGCTCCCGGGAAGTCGGCCGGGTTCAGCGGCCGC
The DNA here is from genome assembly GCF_056436705.1 of Kribbella sp. NPDC043289. Classification (NCBI taxonomy): domain Bacteria; kingdom Bacillati; phylum Actinomycetota; class Actinomycetes; order Propionibacteriales; family Kribbellaceae; genus Kribbella; species Kribbella sp. NPDC043289. The sequence continues at coordinate 1,268,122 of NZ_JBWKCB010000002.1, read as the reverse complement.
TCGGCGACCGTGACGTAGCGGGTGTCCGCGACGAAGGCGGCGTACTGGCGGTTCGTCACCGCGTAGGCGGCGATCCAGAACGGTGCGACGTCGACGCGACGGACCGGACGCTCCTCGGGGTGGTGCTGGTCGGAACCCAGGGCGAACGTGCCACCCGGGATGGCGACCCACGCCTGGATGGTGGGCTTGGTCGCTGCCGCCATGTCCGGCTCCTCCCCGAGCGTCTGTGACAACTTTCGCGACGGCCGGGCGGCTCGGGGATCACCCGCCAAGGGTGAGAAAGGTGCACGTTCAACCGGTGGCGGATTCGCCGGTGGGGAGTTCGGCCGGCGGCGGCTCCTCCGGGCGGTTCGACAGCAGCGGGCCGAGCCAGTCCGCGCGCGGATCGACGTCGACGAGCAAGGACCTGACCAGCAGGCTGAGCGGGATCGCGAGCAGCGCGCCGAGCGCACCGAGCACCCAGGCCCAGAAGACCAGCGACAGGAACGTCAGGGTGGTCGAGAGACCGACCGCATCGCCGACGAACTTCGGTTGCATGATGGTCTGGATGACCAGGTTAGCGAGGCAGTAGACCACGATCACCGCGAGTGCCAGCGACCAGCCGCCGGCGAGCAACCCGAGTACCGCCGGTGGGATCAGGCCGATGACGAAGCCGATGTTCGGGATGTAGTTCGTGATGAACGCGAGCAGTCCCCACAGCACCGGCACCGGAATGCCCAGCAACCACAAGGCAATGGTGTCCACGACCGCGACGATCAGTCCGAAGACGGTCGACACGACGAGGTACCGGCGAGTCCCGTGGGCGAACGAGAGCAGCCCGTCGACCAGCGTCGGCTTCGAGGCGCGGACCCGGGACAACAACGCCGGGAACGTCCCGGCATCCATCGTCAGGAACAAGACCAGGGTGAGGATGAACGCCAGACTCGACACGGTGTCGAGGACCGTGCCGAGCAACGCCTGCACCAGATTGGCGACCTTCCCGAAGTCGAGGGCGCCAAGGAGGTCGTGCACCTGCCCGGAGCCGATGCCGGCGTCGGCGAGCTTCGACGCGAGGGCGGCGACGCGGTCGTCGAACTCGTCGGCGTACGTCGGCAACAGGGTCGCGAACCGCGCTGTCGCGATCACGAGCGAGAGACTCAGCGCGAGCAACAGGCCGTAGACCGCGACGACGCAGATCGTCGAGGCGGCCCACCCCGGCAGGTGCAACCGTTCGAGCCACCGGCGTACCGGATGGACGACGATGGTCAGCACCAGCGCGAGGAAGATCGGGCCGACGAACCCCGCCGCGGTCCGGAGCCCGCCGATCACCACCACGGCGGCGGCGAAGGTCCCGAGCACGATGAGGCCGCGCGGAAACCCTGGGCGAGCGTCGACCGAGCGCGCCATCGAGATCCTCCGAGTCCGGCGACCTTTGCCACAGTGTTGGCCGCGGGCGGACTCCTCGATTCACCCACCACGGATGAACCGGTGACGCATCGTCTAGAGCAGGCCGACCGTGCGCGCGACCCGCAGCGCCACGGAGCGTTTCTCCACGCCGAGCTTCCGGTAGAGCGACATGAGGTGCGTCTTCACCGTGTTCTCGGTGATGAAGAGCGCCTGGGCGATCTCGGTGTACGAGCTCCCCAGCGCCAGCTGATCGAGTACGTCGGCCTCGCGCGCGGTCAGGCGGATGGTCGCACCGTTGATCACCGCCTCGAGGCGCCGGGGCGGTGCGGCCGGGGCCTGGTCCGTGGGCCGGGTCATCAGAGCGATGGCGCCGGTGTTCCAGGTCGCTCGGTGCCGCGACAACTTGTCCAGGGCAACCGACGCGAACGGATGCGCGCGGGGGCTCTCGGCGCACCGGCGCAGCAGATCCATGAACGTCGGTTCGAGACCGGCCATCGCCAGCGGTTGCAGCAGGTGCTGCGGCGCGATGTCCGTCAGCAGAACGCTCAAGGCCTGTTCAGCCGCGGCCGTGTCGCCGACGCGGATCAGCAGGATGACCCGGAACGCCTTGGCCGCCGCGGCCAGTGTGGGATGCAGACACGGATCGGCCAACGCGGCGTCGATGGCCTCCAGGGTGCCTTGCGGGTCGTCCGTCACCAGGGAGCCGACCGCGCGCAGCAGTGCCGCCTCCGCGAGGTTTCCGGACTCTTCGAGGATGCCGACCTGCGACTCGGCCGCGGGACGGTCGTCGACCAGCAGCGCGACCCACAACCGCAGCAGCGCCAGATCACGCACCACGAAGGACGGCAACTGCCCGGCCGCCGGCGGATCGGAAGCCAGCGCGAGGCGTGCCTCGTCGAGACGGCCGTCCTCGATGACGTTGACCGTGCGCATCATGTCCCGCAGCGCCGTGACGACCGGGTCGGAACCGGGCACGTCGGCCTCCGTCACGGTCCGGCTCCAGTCCCGAGCGTCGTCGAGGTCGAGCCTGCTGAGCGCAGCGAGTCCGAGAACCACCTGCGCCCGTACGACGTGCTCCTCCGCGAGACCGTACTTCGCCGCGCTGTCGAGCGCCGCCTCGGCCGAGCGGGCGGCACTCTGGACTTGACCGCGCACGAGTTGCACGACCGCGCGATGCGCCTGACCGGCCGCCAGGAGCTGCCGGTGCCCGGCCATGCGCGCGGTCACGGCGACCTCGTCGAGATGGCCGAGTGCGTCATTGAGTCGATCCGCCGTCGTCTCCGCCGCCGCGAGCTCCAGGAGCACCCAGGCCAACCGCTCCAGCCCGAGAATCGCCCGGTGCTCGCCAGGACTCGCGGCCCGCTCGACGAGCAGTGTCGCGCGCCGGATCGCGTCGTCGACGTCGTACCAGCCGTAGCGCGACTCCCACAGGCGCAGTACGGCGACATCGGCTTCGAGCGCATCACTGCTCGGGCCCGATCCGTCCGTCACTTCGGCAGCGGCTGCCGCGTCCATGACGGCGCCCGTGAGGTCACCGGTGAAGCGCCGCAACAGACCGCGGACACCGGCCAGCTGCAGGTGTGTCTCGACGTAGTTGTCCGGCAGTACGTCGAAACCGCTCGCGACCAACGCAATGTCGCCGGCGGCAAGCAACGCCGGACCGTGCGCCAGGAGCAGCTCGGCAACCACGCCTGGATCGCTCGCACCGAGCGCATTGGCCAGCGCGGCGGTCGCATCACCGTGATGCGCGTAGTACGCCGCCGCCCGGCGATGCGCCGCGACGACTCGCTGACCGTCGTGATCGTTGCCGACCGCCCGCCGCCTGAGCAGCTCGACGAGCAACGGGTGATAGTCGTACGTCGGCTCACTCCCGAACCCGTCCGAGTACGCGGTGACCAGCAGACCCTGGACGCAGAGATCGGCGAGAATCGCGCCCGCGTTCGGATCCCCGCTGAGCGCCGCCGCGAGCTGCGCGGTCACCTCATGCTGCTCGAACGTGCTGAGCAGGACTCCTTGCACGCGTTCGTCAAGAGTGTCGAACGTTTCACCGAGAAGGAGATCCAGCACCGGCCGCTCGGTCAGCGCCGGCGGCGGGCTGTCCCCGGAGACGGCGAACGCCCGGGCGGCCAGCACCAGCGCCGCCGCCCAGCCCGAGGTGGTCTCCTGGAGCACTCGGATGTCGTCCTCGCTGACCCCGTCGGCGTGCGCGTGCACCAGCGCCGCCGCCTCGTCGTCGGTGAACCTGAGGTCGCGGGACCGCAGGATCGACCCGAGTCCGCGCAGCTCGAGCTCGGAGATCGGGAGCGGCAGGTCGTAACGGGTCGCAATCAGCAGCCGGACGTCGTACGGCGTGGTCGACAGCAGCTCCGCCAACCGCAAGATCACGGCCGGCGGCAACAGGTGCGCGTCGTCGATGATGACCAGATCGGGGCTCGGCGCGGGGTCCGTCCCGAGCAGGGCGGCCAGGTGGCCGGTGTCATGACCGGTGACCCAGGCAACGGACCGTTCCTGGCGGGCGGCCCAATCGGCCAGCAGGACGGTCTTGCCGGTGCCGGCCGGCGCGACCAGCATCGTCAGCGGCAGCCGCGATCCGTGGTCGAGGGCGGTGTGCAGCCGCCGGCGCGTCACGAGACTGAGCGGTGGCTGCGGACTCTGTCCGAGGCCGGCAGCTACCGCTCCGTCAAGTTTCTCCCCAGGCTGCGGGGTCATCGCCCGTCCGCCTTCCCCAGGGGAGGCGCCGCCACCCGAACGGCCTGCTCCGCCTCCCCGCGTTGCCTTCGAGACTAGACCGTCGGAGATTTTCCCGGGAGGGGTCGGCGCAGGGAGGGGGCGTCGCCGCCCGCTCAGGTACGGATCGCGCCCGGCCGGGTCAGCGCCCAGATCACCCAGATGTCGAGTGCGATCAGGACGAGCGACCAGAACGGGTAGTACGGGATGAAGAAGAAGTTCTCCACCGCGCTCAGCACCACCAGGAACAGGGCCGCGATCCCGGCCCAGGTGGTCCGCCGGTACACCCCGACCGCGACCAGGATCAGCAGCACCCCCAGGATCAGATGGATCCAGCCCCACGCCGCGGTGTCGAGGTTGAACGTGTAGCCGCGGACGACCACGAAGAACTCGTCGTTGATGACCGCCACCAGCCCGGTGATGACGTGGAAGATACCGATGATCAGTAGCATCGTCGCGGCGAACGTCATACCACCGATCGCCCAGCCGGAGACGGACTCTCGCGTCCCCTCGGTGTCCTGGCTCATTGCGTCCCCCTCAAATGTGTCGCATCTGAGCAGACGTTAGAACGCTCCGCATCCGGCCGACTCACCCTCGACGGATGATGCGCGGGATCACGCGGAGTGGTCGGATCAAGGGTGTGGACGGGACGGCCCCCGTAGTGCCCGGGACGGCCTGAAGTCCAGGGGGAAGACCGATGCCAGGAGGGTCGGTGACCGCCGAAATCTGCCGCCGGCAACGGCCGCGGGCTCGGCATCTTGCGGTGGGGGATCGCGTACAGGGGCGCACGTCTTCCACCGCAGGTGCCGTGCGGTGTCCGCCGCACGGCACCATGCGGTCAGCCGGCGCTGTCCGACAGTGCCTCGGTCATGCGCCGGCGGGCCGTGTAATAGTGCTCCGGCTCGAGCACCGGCCGGTCGAAACGCAACGTCCGGTCGGGATCGACGATGTCCAGTGCCGCGGCATCCCCGTGGGCGGCGCGGACGGCCTGCAACGCCCGGTGGTCCCACATCGCCTGCGCGAACACGCGGTACCGGATCGACGGCCACGGAGTCCCGTCCGGACCGGGGTAGACGGCGAAGGGGTCGCCGGCCGGGAACGCGCCACCGGCCGAGGTGTCGGTGAACGGGTCCACCCGCCGGATCGCGTGCCAGGTGTACCAGAAGTTGAAGCCCCAGTGCAGGAACCCGTCCACACCGGACGCGAAGAGCTGGTGCCCGATCGCACGGTTACGCGCCGAAGGCATCCCGATGAAGCGGTTCGCCACGTCGCGGTCCTGACTGACGCAGTAGTACACCCACAGGCGCTCCGGACGCTCCGCGAGAAACGGCTCCACGTGATTGGTCGCGACGACAGGCAGGGGTACGGCGCCTGAGGTGTAGAACGAGTGCTCGCTGAGAGCATCGACGATCGTCCAGCCCTTCAGCAGATCGGTGACGACCGCTTTGGCGGCGAGATAACTCGCCAGTCCGTCCTCCCCGGACGGCTCGTCGGAGATGTGGAAGACCACGTGCTCGCGGTCCCACTCCTCATCGAGCACCGCCTGCAGCGCGGGCAGCAGCGCCTCCATCAGAGCGCGGTACCGGGTATCGGTCGCCGACACGTCCCACCCGAAGGCCCGCTCGCCGTTCACGACGATGCCAGGCGTGGCCCGCGCTCCCCACTGGGTGAACAGATGCGCGACCTCCACGCCGGTGATCCCGGTACGGCGGCACAGCTCGAGCCAGCGCCGCAGCCTGTCGAACCCGAACCGGTACCCCGCATCGGTCGCCGTGATGTCGACCAGCTGTACGACGGTCCGGTACGAATCGATCGCCGTGTCGAGCGGCGGCGTCCAGACCGGCGCGAGCAGCGACGTCGCACCCATGCCGGCCGCCGAAGCCATGAAGCGCTCGACGATCGTCCAGTGCTCCTCGCTGAACACCTCGACGCCGTAGTGATCCGCGAGCGCGTCCAGGTGCATCCAGTGACTCGACACGATGTCGAGCGGCGGCAGCTCGATCCCAGAGATCTCGACGGTGACCGGCGCGCGGTGCAGCTCGTCGCCGTCGGGCGAGGTGATCACGACTGTGAGCTCGTGGACGCCGGCCCGGGCGGGGTCGGTCGTGGCGACGTCGAACCACAGCGCTCCCCAACTGCCGAACCGCACCGGCGCCTCGCCGTCCGGCACCGGGCGCAACAGGTCCGGGTACAGCCCGGGCTCGTCGAACTCGTAGCCGTCGTCATGTCCCGGCAGCGCGACGAAAGCGCACGGCACGAGGTCCACGCTCGACACGGTGACGAGGTCGGCCGCCGTACCCTCGACGGTCGCGCGGAGCGGGCGCGGGTCCCGGAAGGCCGGGTCGAGCGGCGGGCGGTACGCGAGCTGAAAGGACGCCGGCTCCCCGAGGAAAGCCTGGAACCGGGGCTGCGCGGACGCCGGCCGCGGGTCCCGGACCGGGTGCACCTTCACCAGTGCGTCGCAGAGAACGAACTCCCATGTCGCGGTCACCGAGGACCACTCCTTCCACCGCCGGGCTGCGTGATGTTGGCGTCAATCATGCAGATTCGTGCAGCAATACACAACGAGCCGTCTCACCCGCGGTGGGTGAGCAGGCGGCTCGCGCGCGACCCTAGGCTCGCGACGGGAGGTCGCGATGTCCCAGACCGACGGCGGACCGCACGAGACCCCGGTCAGGTCCGGCCCGAGCCGGCTCCTGATCGTTGCCATCGCGGAAGGGGCGATCGTCGCCGGGCTCGTCATCGCGCTGATCGTGGTCGCCGTCCGCAACAACCGGAACCCAGCCTCCGCGGCCTCGGGAACCAGCAGCACCGACGCCAGTACGGCGATGTGCGCCGCGATCCCGGTCGCGCAGCAAGTGCTGCCCTCGATCGTCACCATCTCGGCGAGCAGCGGCGCGCAGGCCGGTACCGGCTCGGGCCAGATCTTCCGCGACGGCGGCTACATCCTCACCAACGACCACGTGATCTCACCGGCGGCGTCCGGCGGCAAGGTGTTCGTCCGGTACAGCGACGGGCACAGCGTCGACGCGACCATCGTCGGGCGCGACCCGGGCACCGATCTCGCCGTACTCAAGGCTTCCGACGAGTCGAAGGACTACCCGGTGATTGGCGTCGGCTCGTCGGCCGCTCTGCAGGTCGGCCAGCCGGTGGTCGCACTGGGCGCGCCACTCGGGCTGGCGAGCACCGTCACCTCGGGCATCGTCAGCGCGCTCGACCGGTACGTGCCGGTCCCGGGCGAGGGCGTCACGCACCACCTGATCGGCGCCATCCAGACCGATGCGGCGATCAACCCCGGCAACAGCGGCGGCGCGCTGGTCGACTGCGCCGGGAAACTGGTCGGGGTCAACGCCGCGATCGCGACCGTGCCGAACTCCGCCGGCGTCGGTGGCGGTGGCAGCGTGGGGCTCGGGTTCGCCATCCCGGTCGATCTCGCCGGCCCGATCGCCGACGAACTGATCCGGACCGGCAAACCGGGCCACCCGACCACCGGACTGCAGGTTCAGGAGATCCCGCCCGCGGTGGCGCAGGCATCGGGCGCCCCGACCGGGCTGTTCGTGCTCGCCGCGACCGGGCCCGGAGCGCAGGCCGGGCTCCGGACCGGCGACGTGATCACCGAGATCGACGGGAAACCGGCCACCAGCAGCGAACAGATCGTGGTCGCGACGCTGACGCGCAAGGCCGGTGACACCCTCGATCTCACCTATGTCCGGAACGGGGCCTCGAAGACCACCACGCTCACCCTGGCCGCCCAATAGTCGGCCAGTAGCCCAATCAGCTTCGCAAGGCCTCGACGAGTTCTTCCTCGCGTTCCTTCGTGAGGTTGGTCTGGATGATGGTCGGGTTGAACGGCTTGAGCGCGTCGATGACCCGGTCCACCGTCGCCGACCGTGCGAGCAGGAACACCGCCGCGTGACCGACCTGCAGCTCGCGACCCACCTGCTTGATCATGTCGTCGCTGATGCCGACATCGGTGAGCTTGCCTGCCACCGCACCGGTGGCCGCGCCGACCGCCAGACCGGCGAGCGGGTTGAGGAAGATCAGACCGATCAGGGTCCCCCAGAGCGCACCGCCGGCCGCCCCGGTGGCGGTCATGTTCATCGTCTGGTGAATCCGCACCTTGCCCTTGTCGTCCTTGTACGCGTACGCCGCGTCGTCGCGCTGCAAGAGCTGCTGCTTCGCCAGATCCTCGGTCACCTGGAGAACGCGTTCGGCGTCCTCGCGGCTGTCCACTCCGAGCACCACCAGATGGGTCATGTCGAACTCCTCGAGGCCAGGGCGCGGCCCAGTTGCCGCGCTGGACGCCTCATCCCATCAACCCGGACCGGGCACCGGCTTCCTCCGATTAGGGTGACTCCTCCGGAGGATCGGTACCGGATTCCTTCGAGTGGTGCACACGGGGTACCTTCGCGCCGATCCAGACGGCGACCACGACCAGCAGCCCGATGCCGATGAACCAGCCCCACAGGCCCTCGGAGACCGGGCCGAGCCGGCCGAGCCCGAGTCCGCCCGAGTCCTTCTGCTGCTGCAGGGAGACGACGTAGGCGATGATGTCCCGCTTGTCGCCGGGGGTCAGGACCGGGTCGGAGAAGACCGGCATCTGCTGTGGACCGGTCAGCATCGCCTCGTACATGTGCTTCGGAGAGGTCTGCATCAGCGAGGGGGCGTACTTCCCGTTCGGGAGGGCGCCGCCGCGTCCGGCGAAGTTGTGACAGGCCGTGCAGTTGGTGCGGAACAGCTCACCGCCCCGGGCGATCCCCTCGTCGGTGACCTTGCTGACGTCGTACTCCTCCGGGGCTGGAATCGCGGGGCCCGGTCCGAGCGAGGCGACGTACGCCGCCAGCGCTGCGATCTCCTCGTTGGTGTACACCGGGGGCTTCTGCGGGATCTGGGCCCCGGGCTGCGTGGCGGGCATCCGCCCGGTACCGACCTGGAAGTCGACCGCGGCCGCGCCGACACCGATCAGCGAGGGACCGGTCAGGTCTCCGGCACCGTTGGTGCCACCCTGCGCGAAAGCACCGTGACAGCTCGCGCATCCGACCGCGAACAGCAGCCTGCCCTTCTCGATCTGCTCCGAGTTCGGGCCGGCCGCACCCGCCGTGCCGCGCGGCACCAGAGCGGTGTACCCCAGGCCGACCGCGACCAGGGCCGCGCCGATCGCGATGACCCGGCCGAGCGACGCCCGGCGCCACGGCCGAGCGGCCCTGTTGCCCGTGTCCCCCATCTCCGCACCTCCCCGGCTGCCGCCGGACCAGCGAACCCCGTCTCAGAGCGTTTGTGATCCCCCGAATCGGGTGAGATCACTTGGCGCCGGCTCGACGCGTGTCGCGTTTCGTCTGCCGGCGGGCGCCCATCGCCCGCGTGGACGCGTCTTTCTTCAGCCCACCGGTCGTCTTGACCGTCCGCGGCCTGGTCATCCGCGCACTCGTCTCCGCCTGGGCCGGCGTCTCCGGCTCGGCCACCCGCATCTCGGGCCCGCCGGCCTTGGCCTGCCGCGCCGCCTCGAGCCGCTCGCTGCGCAGCTCCATCGACGACCGTCTGGCGGCCGCCGCGACCTCGCGGCTCACTTTCGCCAGCGCCGACTCGAACAGCTCAGCCTTGTCCCGGGACCGCTGGTTCACGGGGTACGACATCCCGCGCCCACCCGCCGGCCCGACCGCGGCGCTCGCGGCCCGCCGATAGTTCTTCAGGTACTTCGTCCGCGCCCGCCGCACCCGGTCGTGCAGCGCCAGCAGCTGGTCCTCGTCCAGCCCCTTCAGCGCGTCTCGCTCGGTCTCGGCCACCAGGAGCCGCTCGGTGTCCGTCAACGAGTTCAGCAAACCTTGGTTCATCGCAGTCTCCTACTCGCCCTCTCGCAGACTACGTGCGCGACGCACCGGCGTCGAGGGCCGGAACGTCCCGCACGCAACAGGTGGCGCAACGGTTGGCTAAGGCAACTACTGCTACCAGGGTTGCACGAACGGTGTCCGGAGGAACACCCTGAGAAGATGACGACCGATGGGTTGACCGACGGCCTGGCGGCCATCCGCGACGAACTCGCCGAGTTGTACAAGGAACTGCACCGCACCCCCGAACTGTCCCTGCAGGAGACGCGGACCGCCCGATTGCTCGCGCAGCAACTCCGGGACGCCGGGGTCGACGAGGTCGTCGAGCAGGTCGGCGGCACGGGCGTGGTCGGCGTGATTCCCAACGGCGACGGCCCGGTGGTGATGCTGCGGGCGGACTTCGACGCGTTGCCGGTACTGGAGAAGACCGGGCTGCCGTACGCGAGTTCGGCCCGAGCGGTGGATCGCGACGGGAACGACGTACCGGTCATGCATGCCTGTGGGCACGACATGCATGCCGCCTGCCTGGTCGGCGCCGCGAATCTGCTGGTCCGGTCCCGGGAGTCGTGGCGCGGGACGGTGCTGGTGGTCTTCCAGCCCGCCGAGGAGCTCGCCGTGGGCGCCCGAAACATGGTGGACGACGGCCTGTTCGAGCGGTTCCCGAAGCCGCAGATCGTGTTGGGGCAGCACGTCGGGCCGCTGCCGGCCGGGATGATCGGCTACGGCACCGGCCCGGTGATGGCGGCGGCGGACTCGGCCAACGTCACGCTGTACGGGCGTGGTTCGCACGGTTCCCGGCCCGAGGCCGCGATCGACCCGGTGCTGATGGCCGCGCATGTCGTGACCCGGCTCCAGAGCATCGTCGCCCGCGAAGTACCGCCGGCGCAGTCCGCCGTGGTGACCGTCGGCCGCCTGCAGGCGGGTACGAAGGACAACATCATCCCCGAGACCGCCGAGCTCGGGATCAACATCCGCACCTACTCGGCGGAGAGCCGCGACCTGGTCCGGGCGGCCGTCGAACGCATCGTCCGTGCCGAGTGCCAGGCCAGCGGCGCGCCGCGCGAGCCCGACATCGAGTGGTTCGCCAGTGCGCCGGTGCTGATCAGCGATCCCGAAGCCACCAGGACCACGATGGCCGCCGTCACCGAACACTTCGGCCCGCAACGCATCCAGCCGATCCCGGTCGTGAACGCCAGCGAGGACGTCGGAGTGTTCGGCGAGGTGCTGAGCGCCCCCACCGTCTTCTGGTTCTGGGGCGGCCTCGACCCCGCGATCGCCGTACCCGCCTTCACCGAGGGGCGCGAGGACGACCTCCCCAGCAACCACTCCCCCTACTTCGCCCCCGTCATCGAACCGACCCTCAGCACCGGCGTCGAAGCCCTGACCGTCGCCGCCCTGGCCTGGCTCGACTCCTGAACCTCAGCCCTGGAGCCGGGTCGTGGACAGTCCGCACGGATCACACCAGAACCCGAAGACGAGGACCCGCTCCCGGCCGACCGTGGTCGCGGCCAGGAACGGCATGAAGCGACCGCAGTCCGGACAGATCGGATGGGTCTCCGGCGTCTGCCAACGCGGCAGTCCGCCGACCTGGTGATGGTCCGCTGTCGGTACCGCGGGCATCGTCACACCGGTCTGGTTCGGATGCACCGCCAGCACCATCGAGCGTTCGGCGCTGGGGACGGACGGGCCTTGCGGATTGAAGAAGACCTTCGTTCCTTCGTCGCTGAGGCGTACGACGATGACGTCGACCTCATCGCATTCACAGGTGAACCAGAAGAACGACGGGTCCCGGCTCAGCTCGTAGGGCAGGTCGGCCGCGGACAGGGTGAGGACCCGAGCGGCCGGCGTACCGCAGTCGGCGCACAAAGGGACGTCACCTGGAAAGGCACCACCGACCACGTGGCTGCCGACGCCCTTGTCCGCGAGGAAACCCAGGTAGGCCGGCCGGATGCCCGACGGGCGGTCGCTGTCCGGCATCCGCCCGGCCAGCGGCATCAGCCACTCCCAGTCCTCGGGATTGTCGACGTCGTCCCGGACCGAAGCGATCAGGTCCGCGGCGTGCTCGGTGCGGATCAGCGCCAGCTTCCACAGGTGGCCGAGATCCCGCTCGTTCTTCCACCGGTCCAGCAACGCGTCAGCCACGTCGTCATCAGCGCCGGACAGCGTCGCCTGCGCGATGAACGGATCGTCGATCCCGTCGGCGAAGGACCGGAGCCGTTCCGGGAAGTACGTCGCGATCGCGACAGGACCGAGGAGTGCGGCGTCCGCGCGCCGAGCTCGGCGTGGTGGTTCCGGATGATCCCGTCCAGCACGTCCGCGGGCAGCCACGGAACCAGTCGCGCGGCGGCGGGTGCGAGCTCGGGAACGCCTAGCAACCGTTGCGCCGCGCGGGTCTTATCCTGCTCGGCGTCAGGGATCCGCTCGAGGTACGCCGCGACGTACTCGGCGATCGCTCGGTCCTCGGTGCCCTCCAGACAGTCGGCGGCCACGCCGGGACCGTGCGGAGCCAACAACGCGGTGATGCGCTCGTCGCGGTCGCGGACCGTCAGGTCGGGATCGGCCGCGATCCGTTCGATGCTGTCGAGCACTCGGGACTCCTCGGGGTTGCCAGCAGGGTTGCCGATTGTCGCAGCGTGCGGGGTCTTGTCGGCGCGGTCGTTTACGGTGGATCTCCCGTGGCGGAGGAGATGACTCGACGTGAACGATTCCTATTCCGTGCGACCGCTGGACGAGGACACCTGGCCGGCGTTCGCCGCGTTGGTCGAGGCGAACAACGGCGTGTGGGGCGGCTGCTGGTGTGTGGGTTTCCACCTCAAGCTGAAGGATCGGACGCCGGCGCAGAACCGGGCCGAGAAGGAGCAGCGGGTGCGCGACGGCACGACTCACGCGGCGCTGGTGCTCGACGGTGAGCGGTGTCTGGGGTGGTGCCAGTTCGGGTCGCCGGACGAGCTGCCGGAGGTCAAGAGCCGACGTCGGTACGAGAAGGAGCTCACCACGCTGCCGGACTGGCGGATCACCTGCTTCTTCACCGGGAAGGGCCTGCGTGGGAAGGGAGTCGCCGACGCGGCGCTGGGCGGTGCGCTCCTCGAGATCGGTCGCCTCGGTGGGGGTGTCGTCGAGGGCTATCCCGAGGAGACCGACGATCGCAAGGTGTCCGGGTCGTTCCTGCACACCGGTCCGATGGCCGCGTTCGAGAGGCACGGTTTCAGCCGCACCCGCCCGATCTCTCCGCACCGCTGGGTAGTCACGCGCACCGTCAACCCATCCTGAAGCGATTGGGGAGGATTACCGTCCCGCCCAGCGTCAGCGTGGGTGGCGGATTGCGAGCGCTGACAGTTGCGTGAGGTCGATGGTTTCGGCCAGCTGGTGGTAGGCGGCGGCGTTCGGGTGCAGGTGGTCGCCGCTGTCGTAGGCGGGGAGCAGGTGGTCCGGCGCGGCCGGGTCGCGGACCACGGCGTCGAAGTCGACGACCGCGTCGAACGTGCCGGAGGTTCGGATCCACTCGTTGACGATCGCTCGCTGCGCCAGCGGGCCCGCGCCGCAGACGCCGTACCCGCCGCACGGTGTGATGGTGAGGCCAACGATCTTCAGGCCGGCCGCGTGCACCCGATCGGCGATGTTCGTCAGCCCGGTGATCACGTCGGCGGCCGCGACGTTGGCGGCCGTCAAATCGTTGATGCCTTCGGCAACCAATACGAGGGACACGCCTGGCTGGTCGAGTACATCGGCGTCGAGACGATGCTGCGCACTGACACCGAAGTACGGCGGTTGGCGGTCGATCGTCACCTCGTTGCCGCCGATCCCCGAGTTCGCCACGGCCTCGAGGTGCCCGGGCGGACCGGCGGCGATCCGGGCGAACAATGCGTCACTCCACCGGGCGTTCGAGTTGTCCGCCGTACCCGTGCCGTCGGTGATCGAGTCGCCGAGCGCCACGATCGTCCCGACATGCGGCGCGGCGATCACGTCGACCCCGTCCACGAAGAGCCAGGACGTCGTGTTGCCGGTGAACGCAGTACCGCCGGCGTCGGCGGCGTGATTCCCGGCGGCCAGGTACGACGTGGTGTGCGCGGCGTTGTGATACGTCGCCGGCCCGGTCGCGGTCGCGCTGTACAGACTCACCGCCAGGGCTTCGCGCTGCCCGACGGACAACTGCACCGGATCGCTGGCCACGTCGCCACCGACCGGGATCGTCACCGACGACGCCCCCGCGAAGGTGAGCGGGGTGACCTCGGCGGCGCTCGATCCGTCCGCCGTGCCGAGCGTTGCCGCGTCGAAGGTGACCGGTCGCGTGCCGTACCGGTTCGTGAGTCGCACCCGCAGCGTCGAGCCACCGACGCTGGGGTACACGACGTTGCGAATCGTCTGATCGGTCAGCCCGTTGTGCGACAGCCCCGAGCCCATCGCCGCAGTCGGACTGGCCGTCCAGGTCGCCGTCCAGTGCTGTCCCAACCCCGGCCGGCTCTCGGCTGCCGCCGCGGCTGGCAGCGCGAGCAGCACACACAACCCGCCGGCAACCGCCCGCCGAACCACTCCACGAAAGCAACGCACACAAACCTCCGAGGCTCGAGACCGAGCCCGACCTTCTCCCCAGAGCACGCACAGCAGCAAGCGCCGTCACGCGCACCAGAGCCCAACGGCCGGTTCCGTGCTGCGAACGGTCACAGAGCTGCTAGGCGATCGTGGTGATGCGGACGTTGTGCGGCATGCCCGCGAGCATCATCACCGCCAGCCAGAACACGGCCCACGGCATCGGCGGCGCCGTACGACGAACCGCGGGAGCGACCGCAGGCCTCGCAGCTACCGGTGATGCCCTGAGACGCTTGCGTTTTCTTCCCACCGCAGGAAGCTACCGGGCGATCAGGCCTCCGTGCCAGGCAGAGCCGTACCGCGTTCGTCGGGCGCGGCCGCGAACACCGACGGCTTCGATCTGACCAGCGCCCGCCACTGGTTGAAGAACAGATTCAGCAGTACGGCGGTCACCGCCGCGGCGCTGATCCCCGAGTCGAGGACGACCCCGACGCCGGACGGGAACTCGTCCCAGAAGTGCGGCCTGACGATCGGGACCAGGCCCATCGCCAGCGATACCGCGACGACGACCAGGTTGAGGTTGTCGCCGTACTCGACCCGCGACAACGTCCGGATCCCACTCGCGGCAACCGAACCGAACAACACGACGCCCGCGCCACCGAGCACCGGCGCCGGGATGGCGGCGACGACCCGGCCGAACAGCGGCACCAGCCCGAGCATCACCAGGACGCCGCCACCGACCGCGACCGTGAAGCGGGACGTGATCCCGGTGATCGCGACCAGCCCGACGTTCTGCGCGAACGCACTGGCCGGGAACGCACCGAAGACCGGGGCGACGGTGCTCGACACCATGTCGGCGCGCAGCCCGTTGGCGACCCGCTTGTGGTCGACCGGGTTCCCACGATCTGCCCGATCGCGATGATGTCGGCCATCGTCTCGGTCATGATCACCAGCACCACGACGGTCATCGCCACGATCGCGCCGGCGTCGAAGACCGGCGTACCGAGACCGAAGACCGGTGGGAACGACACGACCTCTCCGTGGCCGACCGCGGAGAAGTCGGCCTTGCCCCACGGGATCGCGATCAGGGTGCCGGCGACCATGCCGATCAGGATCGACAGCCGGGACACGAAGCCCTGGAAGACCCGGCTGATCACCAGGACGATCAGCAGCGTGATGACGGCGAGCGCGATGTTGCTGGGGTCACCGTAGGTCTTGGACCCGACGCCACCGAGCGCCCAGTCGAAACTGACCGGCAGCAGCGACACCCCGATGACGGTGATGATCGTCCCGGTCACCTCCTCGGGGCGGGCCGCAGCAGGCGTGGTGGAGGCCAGGTCTTCTGCCATGCTTTTCCGCCTTCCGGAAAGAAGATTCCGAACAGCGACAGAGTGGCACAGCGTTTCAGCAACGTCAACGGTTTGTTGAAGACGAAGTTTGTAGTTGCCCAGCGCAACAGAAAGCGACTGGTCAGGTCGAGCGGGTCGGCTCCGTCAGCGGCTCGGTGGGGCTGACCGTCGTCCGGTCGTCGATCAGTTGCAGCCCGCTGACCAGGCCGGACAGGCCGGGGTGCGTCTTCGGTCGCCAGGCGAAGACGATCGAGGCGACCTGCAAGAGACCACCGAGCCCGTCGAACGCCTCGACGTACGTCGCCAGTCCGGAGAACAGGTAGTAGCCGAAGGTCCCGGTGAGCAGCGCGAGCAGCATCCGCCGACCGGCCGGCCAGCCGTTTGGAGCGACCCGCCGAAGCCGGACCGACAGCTGACCGATCGTCGCCTGTCGCCGACTGAGCGCCGGGAGCGCGAGCAGTACGACGGCCGGCAACCACGTCGTCAGCACCATCAGCAGGAAGCGTCCGCCCGCCGAATCGTTCAGCCAGACGTCGTACGCCGTGTTCGCGATCAGGTTCGCGAGCACGCCCAGCGCGCCACCGAACGCGGTCACCGACACGAAGTCGATCAGCATTCCGAGCCACCGGCGGCGCGTCGTCACCGGACGCGGAGTATCCACGCCGACCCCGGTCCGCGGCCGGTCGAACAGCCGGAGTGCGGGCGCGAGCAGTACGCCGATCGCCGTACCCACGGTGTTGGTGAGCAGATCGTCGACGTCGAACAGGCGGTACGGGCAGTCGAAGAGGAACCAGTTGCCGGTCAGCTGGGCGGTCTCGATCAGGAGCGAGACGCCGAAGCCGGCCAGCACGATGAGCACCGGGTTGCGTCGGGTGTAGTGCCGCAGGTACGCGCCGAGGGGGACGAACAGGAAGACGTTGAAAACCGCCTGCTGTACGGCGGGATTCAGCAGCAGCCCGCCGGCGCCGCGCGCTCGTTCCCTCGCGACATCGTGGACGAACTGGAACGGGTTCAGCTGCGGGTGCGTGAGCGCTTTGTGCGCCGCGCACCAGGCGTCGTCGATCGTCGGCACCGGGAACAGCACATAGGCCACCAAGGCCAGCCCGTAGACCAGCGACCCGAAGGCCAGCAGCATCGCGCCGAACCCGAGCTCACCACGTCGCCGATAACTGCGATACGCGAACGGCGTCAGCAACAAGAACGCCAGGAACACACCACCAACCACAGCCAGCACCGCCGGCAACACCCGCTCCACGCAGGAACCCTAGCGCGTCAATCACTCCCAGTGACGACAGGAACACACTGCGGAGCTCAGGATTCGCCGTCAGCCGGTGGCGCGACCTCGAAGTGGGTGACCGTCTCCTCGCGGTCGAGCAGATACGCGTCGTCCTCCGGGTAGTACTTCGCCCGCTCGATGTCAGCGCCCGCGAAGGCGCGAATGTGCTCGAGATCGGTCCACCAGCTCAGCGTGACGATCTCGGTCCGCCCGTCCCCGAGATCCCGGGTGAGCAGTTGCGCGCCGTGGTTCCCCGGCGTTCGGCGGTAGCCCGCCATCCCGGTGCGCTCGACGATGTCGGCGTACTCCACGGCTTTCTCGGTCGGCACCCAGCCCCTCCACATGCGTGCGATCATCTGCCCAACGTACTCCGGGCGGCGTTGATCTTTGGGCGCATGACGAGCTGCGAGGCGCGATGAAACGGCTGTGGGCGACGAATGCTGGCGCGGGTTCGTGGGTCGCTGCGGCGCGCGGGCAGGATGCGGCCGAGTTTCACCGGAGCATGCCTGGTTACGCGCCGACGCCGTTGGTCGAGCTGCCTGCGCTGGCTGACGGGTTGGGGCTTGGACGGGTGTGGGTGAAGGACGAGTCGCACCGGTTCGGGCTGCCGGCGTTCAAGGTGCTCGGCGCTTCCTGGGCGGTGAGCCGGGCGATCGGTGCGCGGACTTTCCCCGAGCTGGCCGACCGGGTTGCGGGCAGCAGGCTGACGCTGGTCACTGCGACGGATGGCAATCACGGCCGGGCGCTCGCGCACATGGCTCGGCTCCTTGGACTGCGGTCCCGCATCTACGTGCCCGCTGGTCTGCCGGAGAGCACGGTGCAAGCGATCCGCGATGAAGGAGCATCGGTACTCGACACCGATCGCGACTACGACGCGGCCGTGCGGATCGCGGCGGCGAGCATTCGGGACGGCGAGTTGCTGATCCAGGACACGGCCTGGGACGGCTACGAGGACGTGCCGCGCTCGATCGTCGCGGGCTACTCCACGCTCTTCACCGAGATCGACGAACAGCACCCGGGCGAGCCCGATCTCGTCGTCGTCCCGACCGGCGTCGGCTCGCTACTGC
The DNA here is from genome assembly GCF_056436705.1 of Kribbella sp. NPDC043289. Lineage (NCBI taxonomy): Bacteria > Bacillati > Actinomycetota > Actinomycetes > Propionibacteriales > Kribbellaceae > Kribbella > Kribbella sp. NPDC043289. The sequence goes on along the minus strand of NZ_JBWKCB010000002.1, from coordinate 1,249,965 downwards.
AGTCCGCCATCGAGCACTACCGATCACCAGGACGAAGCCGCCGTACGACGATCCTCGCGGTCGAACCGATGACGGCGGCCTGCGTCACCGCGTCACTCCACGCGGGCCAGCCGACCGCCGTCGACGCGTCGGCGCGTCGGCGCCGACGATCATGGCCGGCCTCAACTGCGGCACGATCTCGTCAACCGCCTGGCCCGCCATCCAGCACGGCCTCGACGCCGCCATCGCAGTCACCGACGCCGAAGCCACCGCCGCCCAACACACGTTGCACAGTCACGGCATCCACGCAGGCCCGTGCGGAGCCGCCGCCCTAGCCGGCCTCCAGGCCGCCACCCAACTCCAGCTCCCCGCATCCACAAGCGCCGTACTCATCAGCACCGAAGGCACCGCCGCAAACCAAGCAGGTCTCCACTGACGTCCCGTCATGCGAACACCCACGACTGGCCGCCCTACCGTCGATAGGGTGGAAATCGATGGCTCACACAGTGCGTGATCTGCTGCCCGAATCCCTTCTCACCGAAGCGCTCGCGACTGTCGATTTCGCGGGTGTTTCGCCGGATATCGACGACCGGCCGGCGTGGGACGCCGTACCCGCCCAGGACCGTACGGCGCTGCTCGCCGACGCCGAGGAGCAGCTCGCCAGGTCGTGGCCGGTGGTACTGGCGAGTGACTACGCCCGGTTCCATCGCGAGGGTGATCGCGAGCGGTACGAGACGGCGTACTTCGAGCGGCGGCGACGGATCGTGACCAGCACGCTCGCGGCGCTGCTGACCGGCGAGTCGCGGTGGGTGGCCGACGTGGTGGACGGCATCTGGCTGGTCTGCGACGAGGCGACCTGGACGGTGCCGGCACATGCGAGTTCGGCGAGAGGCCGCAACGAGGCGCTGCCGCGACCCACGGATCGCGACCTCGATCTGTTCTGTGCCGAGACCGGCGGGCTGCTCGCGTGGGTCGACCATCTGCTGGGTCCGGCGCTGGACGCGTCCACCCGGATCCGCATCGGCACCGAGGTCGACCGCCGCGTGCTCACCCCGTTCCTCGAGGTCCGCGACTGGCACTGGCTCACCGAGTTCACCAACAACTGGAACCCGTGGATCCACTCCAACCTGACGATCTGCGCACTGCTGCTCGAGCGTGATCCGGTACGCCGGGCCGCGGTCGTGTCACTCGTCGTCGAAGGCCTGGACCGCTTCCTCGACTCGTACCCCGACGACGGTGGCTGCGACGAGGGAGCGTCGTACTGGACGCGGGCCGGCGGCGCCGTCGCGGACAACCTGGTGATGCTGTACGACGCGACCGCGGGGAAGCTGGACGGTTTCGGTCATCCCAAGCTGCGGCCGATCACGTCGTACCTGCCGGCGATGCACATCCAGGACCGGTGGTACGTCAACTTCGCGGACTGTCCCGCCCAGCTGGCCGATCCGTCGGTCGCCTACCCGCTGTACCGGCTCGGCGTGCACACCGACGAGCCCGCCGCCCGTCGGCACGCCCGGGCGGTCAAGCGTCGTGACGACCCGCTCGTGGCGCGGATCCCCTCGATGCTGCGGGTGATCGGCACGCTGCTCGAGGAGGGTCTGCGTACCGACGAAGAGAGCGCGGAGCCGACGCGGGACGCCTGGCTGCCGGACACCGAAGTACTGGTCGCGCGCTCGAAGGGCCTGCTGGTCGCGCTGAAGGGCGGGCACAACGCCGAGTCGCACAACCACAACGACGTCGGTTCGCTGATCATCGCCGTCGACGGCGTACCCCGGGTCATCGATCTCGGTGTCGGCACCTACACCCGGCAGACGTTCTCGGAGGATCGCTACCAGATCTTCACGATGCAGAGCGACTACCACAACCTGCCGCAGATCAACGGGTTCGCGCAGCCGCCCGGTCGGGAGTTCCGCGCGGCCGGGATGTCGGCCGAGCTCGACGACGCCTCGGCACGGTGTCAGGTCGAACTGGCGAGCGCCTACCCGGCCGACGCAGGCATTCGCTCCTGGCGTCGAGAGCTCGTGATGGACCGCCCAGGCGAGCGGATCGAGCTGACCGACACCTGGGAGCTGGAGGACACCCCGCGATCGTTGCTCTGGCACCTCATCATCAACGGCCCGGTCACCCTGGAAGACGGACTCGTCCGGGTCGCCGGCGACCGCGCGTTGACGATCTCCTACGACACCGAGCAGCTGGCGCTCACCGCGGAGCCACTCCCCCTCCCCGATCCCAAGCTGAGCACCATCTGGGGCGAGGAAGTCACCCGCCTGGTCATCACCGCTCAGCCATCCCTCCTGACACCCACCGGCCGCACCGCCGTCACGTTTGGCATCTGAGGCAGGACCACGCCCTCGCTGGCACCGTAGTGCCCGCGGTCCCGCCTGGTGAACGGGGCCGATGGCAACCGTGCCGGGAGGACGTGGTCCTGCCATTGGTGTGACCCCGCCGGGTACGGACGGGGTCACACTCAAAGTCTACTGATCAAATAGACATTGCAGTTGTCGTCTCATCGCGCGAGACGGTCACCCAACGGACGGCCCGAGGCCGAGCGACTGCGGCGTACTGGAGTCGGGCGACGGCTGGTGCAGGCCTTCGTCCAAGGCGCCGTACTCCGTCATCAAGGACGGGCTGCCGCCCCATGGCGTCTGTTCCTCGGCGATCAGGGTGTTGGTGGTGAGCAGCAGGCCGGCGACCGACGCGCCGTTCTGCAGTGCCGATCGGGCGACCCGGAGCGGGTCGATGATGCCCATGGCAAGCATATTGCCGTACTGCCCCGCGAGCGCGTCGAAGCCGTCGTCGACGTCCATCTTCGAGGTCCGCTCCAGCACCTCCGCACCGGAGTACCCCGCGTTCGCGGCGATCAGGTACGCCGGTTCGCGCAGCGACCGCCGGACGATCTCGACACCGGCCTGGTAGTCACCCTGGACATCCAGACCGTCGAGCGCCGTCGCGGCGTGCAGGAGGGCCATGCCGCCACCGGCGACGATCCCCTCCGCCATCGCGGCCCTGGTCGCCGACAACGCGTCCTCGACCCGGTGCTGCAGCTCCTTCAGCTCCGCCGGGGTCGGTGCGCCGACGTGGATCACCGCGACCTTGCCCGACAACGCGCCGATCCGCTCGGTCAGGACGTCCTCGTCCACCCCGAACGTCGCGCGCTCGAGTTCGGCTCGCAGCTGCGCGATCCGGAACGCGACGTCCTTGTCGTGACCCGTACCGGCCACGATCGCGGTCCGGTCGGCGTTCACCCGGACCTGGTCCGCCCGGCCCAACTGCTCGAGCGTCATCGTCTCGAGGCTGAAGCCCGAGTGCCGGCTGTACACGGCTCCCCCGGTGATCGCCGCGATGTCCTCCAGCTTGTGCAGCCGCCGGTCGCCGAAGCCTGGTGCCTTCACCGCGACACACTGGAACAGGCCGTTGACGTGGTTGTGCACCAGCATGCTGAGCGCCGTACCCTCGAGGCTCTCGGCGATGATCACCAGCGGCCGCGGCGCGCGCATGATCTTGTCCAGCAACGGCATCACCTCCTGGACCTTGGTGATCTTCTCGCTGCACAACAGGATGTACGGGTCGTCCAGCACCGCCTGCAGGCTGCCCGGATCGGTCACCATGTACGGCGACAGGTAGCCGTTGTCGAACTCGAACCCCTCGACGAAGTCCACCCCCATGCCGTTGCTCGACGACTCCTCCACCGTCACGATCCCGCCATCACCGACGGTGTGCAGCGCCTTCGCGATCACCGCGCCGACCATGTCGTCGTCGTTCGCGGAGATCGCCGCGACCCGCGCGTAATCCTGCTCGGTGATCACCGGGTGCGCGACCTCCCGCAGCCGGTCGACCAGTTTCGCGACGGCCAGGTCGATCCCGCGTTTCACCAGCACCGGGTTTCCGCCCGCACCGATCGCGGTCATCCCCTCGCGGATGATCGCCTGGGCCAGCACGGTCGCGGTCGTCGTACCGTCGCCGACGATGTCGTTGGTCTTGATCGCGGCTTCCTTGACCAGCTGGGCGCCCATGTTCTCGAACTGGTTCTTCAGATGGATCTCCCGGGCAATCGTCACGCCGTCGTTGGTGACGACGGGCGACCCGGTGATCTTCTCCAGGATCACGTTGCGGCCCTTCGGGCCGAGGGTCGACTTCACGGCGTCTGCCAGCTGGTCGACACCGGCCAGCAGCAGGTCGCGAGCAGTCTCACCGAATCGCAGTTCCTTGGCCATCAAAACCCTCCGGAAATGGTCTTACGGAACGAGGATCGCGCGGCCACGGACCCGGCCGGCGTCGAGATCGGCGACCGCTTCGACGGCCGCGTCGAGCGGGTAGGTCCGGGTGTGCAGCGTGACCTTGCCGGCCTGCGCGAGCGCCATCAGCTCGGCCAGCTCGTTGAACGTGCCGACGATGTTGCCGACGATGTTCCGCTCGGTCGAGATGATGTCCAGGGTCGGGATCTGCACCACGCCGCCGTACCCGATGACGAAGTAGGACCCGGCCCGGCCGGTCATCGCGAAGCCGTCGTTCTCCGCGCCCTGCTCGGCGACGAAGTCCAGCACGACGTGCGCGCCGGCATCGTCGGTCAGCTCCAGCACCTTCTCCACCTGTTTGCCGTCAGCAACAACCGTCTGGTCCGCACCGAGCTGCTCGGCCAGCTTCAGCGCGTCCGGGTTGCGGTCGACGACGATGATCCGGGCCGCGGTCAGCGCCGCCAGGCACTGGACGCCGATGTGCCCGAGCCCGCCCGCGCCGATCACCACGCAGGTCGTCCCCGGTGGCAGCAACGGGATCGCCTTGCGCACCGCGTGGTACGCCGTGATTCCCGCGTCGGCCAGCGCGGCCACGTCCTGCGGTCTCGTACTCGGGTCCAGCTTCACGCAGGCCCGCGCGGAGGTGCGGAGGTACTCCGCCATGCCCCCGTCGCTGTCGAGTCCCGGGAACGTGCTGTTCTCGCAGTGCATGTCGTCGCCGGCACGACAGGCGTGGCACAGCCCGCAGGTCGGCGTCGGGTGCAGGATCACCGTGTCGCCGACCTGCACGTTGGTGACCGCGGAGCCGACCTCGTGCACCCAGCCGGCGTTCTCGTGGCCGATCGTGTAGGGCAGCGTCGGGTGCATCGCCGCGTCCCACTGCCCCTCGATGATGTGCAGATCGGTGCGGCACACACCGGCACCGCCGATCTTGACGACGACGTCCAACGGGCCGCTGACGACCGGTTCCGGTACGTCGTCGACCACTGGTTGCTGGTGGTACCCGTGCAGTCGAACGGCCTTCATCCCTGCTCCTCCTCGCCCGCACCGGACTCGGTGTACCGGTGCTTCAGCATTCCTCTGCAGATACCGGTGTTGGCCTCGATCCCGGTCCGGGTCAGCCGGGCCAGCCCGAGGTGCCGCGCCGCCGCGGCCGCGGCGATCGGCGCGCCGGTGCCGACGTCGACGAGCAGCGCCGCGTCCGGGCCGATCGGCAGCCCGATCTCGGCCCGCCGCCGGAGCAGCCGGTCCAGCTCGGCCGACGACGGCACATCGGCGATCGTCAGCCGCGCGACCTGTTCCGGATCCATGCCAGAAGCAACAAAAGGCCGGCAGACCTGATCGGTCCCGGCCAGTACCGCCTTCGCGACGAACGTCCGGCGCAGCTCGTCGAGCTCCGCCGCCGCCTCGCCGTCGAACGAGGCGACGAAACCCGCCCGCGCCGCGACTCCGGCATTGATCTGCGCGGCTGCGAAGTGATCCTCCAGCGCGACGTCGACGCCGCGGACGGCGGGGAGCGCGGCCACCACGTCGTACGCGTCGGCGACCATCAGGAACGCGAAGTTCGGCGCACAGAAGTACGTCGGCAGCCGGAGCCGGACGACCACGTCACCGGCGGCCGACACCACGCAGGTGGACACGAAACCCAGCGTCGTGATCGGCTCGTCGAGCTCCGGGTCCCGGACCGCACCCAGTGCGTCCAGGACCCGGTCCCGCTCGGTCGCTACCGCCGTCATCAGGACGCGACCAGCTTCGAGTCGTCCTGCGCGGCCGGCGTCGCCTCCTTCAGTTGGAGCTCTTCGGGCACCTTGAGGTCGTAGAGCTTCGCGGCGTTCAGCCCGAGGATCTTCTTCTTGCCCTCGACGCCGAGCCGCGGGTAGTCCGCGAACTCCGGCTGGTCGGGCATCTCCCAGTCGACGAAGCCCTCGACCTGCCACTTCGGCTCCCAGATGCCGTAGTCGCTGCCGAAGGTCATCTTGTCCTCGCCGACCCAGAACAGCAGCTCGCCCATCACCTTGGCGAAGAACTGCGGCCGCGCGTGCATCAGACCGCCGATCACGACCGACAGACCGGCGTACACGTTGGGTTCCTGGGTGGCCATGAAGCAGAAGTCCTCGATCCGCGGCAGGCCGACGTGCTCGACGATGAAGTTGAGCTCCGGGAAGTCGGTCGCGGCGTGGTCGACGTCGGAGACGTCGAACGCGTCCTTGTCCAGCGGCCAGATCGTCGGGCCCTTGTGGACGTGGATGTTCTTGATCCCGAGCTCCTGCGCCTTCTCCAGATAGCGGTACGCCGCGGTGTCGGTGAGCTTGTAGCCCCTCGACCCCGCGTTCCACTCGGCGGTGTAGAGCTTGACGCCCTTGCAGCCGTACCGCTCGACGTTGTGCGCGAGCTCCTCCAGCCCGACGTCACCGTCACGCGGGTCGAAGCGGGTGTTGAGGACGAACATCCCGGGGTGTTTCTCGCCCAGGTTCGCGTTCTGCTCGGTCGTGTTGAAGCCTTCCTTGTACCACTCCTTCAGGTACGTCGGCTGGAAGATCGCGACGTCCACGTGACCGTCCTCGAAGACGTCCTTCATCAGGTCGTCCTCGCTGTAGCGCATGAACTTCTCGATCGGCCAGTGCGTGTTCTGCGGAGCCAGGCTCATGTACGCGTGGAAGCACTCGATCCACCCCTTCGCGTACTGTTCCTGCCCCGGCACCCAGTTGTCGGGTGCCGCGTTCCAGAAATGCATGTGGCTGTCGACCACGAAGTACTTCTCACCGTTCTTCTCGTACACGAGAACCCCCTTGTTTCAGCCGGATGGTGTCAGCCGGATGTACGTCAGCTGGATGCGGTCAGATCGAACCCGATGTACTCGGCGGCGTCCTCGGGGTTGGCGAACAGGATGGTCCGGTCGTCGAGGTGCACCATCCGCCCGTAGTGGGTGGACATGTTCTCCTCGAACTCGGCCTGGTCGAAGTAGCCGGGCTCCTCACCGAGGGCCTCGGAGATCTCGTCGTAGACGACCTCCATCTTGCCGACCGCGTCGACCCGGATCATCGAGGGAAGGTGCGTCACGGTGACGTTGTCCTTGCTGTCCATCACCTCGGCGACCACTGCGCCGACCTGGTTGTTCATCAGCGTGAAGCCGGCCTTGTTGGACGCGGTGCTGTCGGACTTGAACGGGCTCTCGTGGACTGCCTTGAGCGTAGTCACAGTGCCAACTCCTTCGGGTCCTCGAGGCCCAGCGAGGCGAGGATTCCGCTGAACCGGCTCTTCGCGCGATCGAGGCCGTCCTCGAACCGCGGCGGTTTGGCGTCCGGCTGCGACCACAACGGCTGCATCGTCCGGGCCGCGGCGAGCGCCTTCGCGGTCCAGGACCCCAGCCAGTCCGCCAGGATCGCCTTGTTGTGCTCCTCGAACTCCCGGTCGTTCGTGAGCAGCTCGAACATCGCGGTGGTGTAGCGCAGATCGCGCTCGGCAAAGTCGTACTCCGCCGCGCCGACCACCGTCGGGGTGACGAAGTCGCCGTTACGCGGCGACGCCTGCTGTACCAGCTGGCTGCGGAACAGCTCGCCGACGAGCGGCTCGAAGACGACGTTCGCGGCGAAGATCGCCTCGCACCAGTCGTCGATCGCGGTCAGCTCCTCGGCGACCTCGCGGACGCCCTGCCAGACCGGATCAGAGTTCCACGTCGCCAGGTGCGCGCTGCCGTCGAACCCCTCGATCTCCTCGGAGAGCGTGAGGTTGTACAGCGCGAGGTCCTGGGCGGCCCGGATCCGGTGCATGCTGTTCACCGAGATCGCGTTGTTGTGCATGTTGGTCGGTGCGCGCCGGTTGGCGTTCGCGAACAGGTACAGGCCGAGACCGTGGTCGACGTGCATCCAGGCGCCGATGTGGTGCTCGACGAAGCGAACCCAGTTCGTGTTCCACTGCTCGAAGGCCTTGGACTGCCGGGCCGCCTCGACGTTCTGGGTGACCTGGCGGACAACGTTGGAGTTGTAGCGGTAGAGCGTGAGCTCCCACTCCTCGTTCGGGTCCCGGAACTCGTGCCAGCCGGTCGCCGGCCACTCCTTCACAACCAGCCCGCCGGTTCCCGGGCCCCGCTGCGGTTCGGGCTTGTCCGAACCCCAGGCCTTCAGCGCGGTCCAGTCCAGCGGGTACCCGCCGCGGCCGTCCGCGAAGCCGTACAGCCACCCCTGGGTGAGGTAGTGCCGCGGATCCGGCTGGACGTCGACCGTGACGTCCTCGTAGTGGCTCTGCTTGCGCTTCTGCGGCTTGTAGTAGTTGTAACGCCGCAAGTTCGAGTCGGGGAACTCACGGGCGCCCGCCTCGGCGTCGGTGAAGACCGGCTTCGGAACGCTGCGTTCGACCTTGATCGGTTGGTCTTCTGTGGTCGTCATCGGCTCTCTGCCTCCAGCACCTTCGAGTCACCGGCGTCGCCGGTCGTGGTGAACTTGTCGTAGTAGATGTGCTTCGTCGCGACACCGAGGCGTTCGAGCAGCGGGATCGCCGCCTCGACCATCGGCGGCGGTCCGCACACGTACGCGTCGGCTCCGGACAGGTCCGGCTCGAGCCGCCGGACCACGTCGGTGATCAGCCCGCTCTCGCCGCCCCACTCCGCCCCCGGCGAATCGGACAGCGCGGGCACGTACCGGAACCGCGGCAGCCGCTGCTCCAGCTCGTGCAGCTCGTCGGAGAAACACAGGTCGAGCTCCGTCCGGGATCCGTAGTAGAACGTCGTCGGCCGGTCGATCCCGCGCTCGGCCATCGACCGCAGCAGCGCCAGGATCGGCGCCATCCCGGCGCCGCCACCGACGAAGACCAGCCGGGCGTCCGGGTTGTCCCGGAGGGTGAACACCCCGAACGGCCCGGTCAGGTCCAGGCGGTCGCCGACCTGGAGCCGTCGGTCCAGGAATTCCGAGAACAGACCGCCCGGGTACACCTTGATCACGAACTCCAGCTGCCCACTCTCCCGGCTGGACGTGTTCGCCATCGAGAACGACCGGCTGGCGGCCTCGCCGGTGCCGGCGCCCGGGACGGTGATGTCGACGTACTGGCCGGGAAAGAACTTCAGCTCGCCGGGCCCGGCGAGCTTCAGCACCAGGTGCCGGAGGTCGTGCGTCACCGGGGTGATCGCGACGACCTCGGCGGTGCGTTCCTGGATCGGCAGCCCGGAGCGGATCATCTCCTCGTCGTAGTTGAGCAGCTCGATCGTGAGGTCCTCGAAGGCGTGCGCCCGGCAGAGCAGGGTGTAGCCCTCGTCCAGTTCGTACTCCGGCAGCGCGAAGGTCGAGTACCGGTCGAGGTCGATGTCCTCACCGTCGAGGACGAACGACTTGCAGGACGCGCACTGTCCCTCCTTGCAGCCGTGCATCAGCATCACGCCCTGCTCGGCCGCGGCGCGGAGAATCGTCTGGTCCTCGTCGACCTCGATCTCGATGCCGACGGGCTCGAACCTCACGACGTGCTTGTCTCCCATGGGATCAGGTGTCGGCAGGAGCGAAGCGTCCGGCCGGGCCGCCCTTGACGTAGCGCGCCGCGAAGGCGGTCCGCTCGTCGTCGGACATCTCGTTCAGCAGTACGTTCGGGCTCGCCAGCGGCGGGCACTTGCGCAGGTGGTCGAGGGTCCACATCTTGCTCGGGTCCAGGTCGAGGTGCGGCTGCGCGACCATGGTCTTGCCGTCGTCGCGGACGAAGCCCATGTCCGACACCACGTCGGCCCAGTTCCAGCCGTGGTACAAGGTCTCCCACTCGCGGTGGCCGATCAACTTGCCCATGTTCGGCGTGTTCCGGCCCATGTAAGTCGGGCGGAACGCGGTCTCGTCGGTCCACTTGCACATCTCGTGGCAGTACGTCCGCCACTGGCCGTCGACCTTCGCCATCACCATGTCCTCACGGACCAGACACGGCACCATGCACGTCCAGCAGCGGTGCGGGTACTCGTAGTCCACGTCCTCGAAGACGATCGGCTTGTGCCCGTTCGGCCTCGACAGCCGGTTGTAGTTCTCCCACCAGGCGCCGTACTTGTCGTACCAGCCCGGGTACTTGTACTCGAACCACTCGAAGTCCTTGTCGGTCATCGGGTCGATCCGCCAGTAGTTGGCGAGCCAGCCGGTGGCGAAGAACTGCGCGACCTCGTGCACGTAGCCCTTGTTCCAGATCTGGTTCCACGCCTCCTCGATCAGGTCGTGCGGGATCTCCAGGCCGTACTTCTCCAGCGGCACCAGGTAGCTGCGGTAGTAGTCGTCGTAGATCCACCGGCGCCACATCTCGGCGTACGACTCGCGGTCCTTGCGGCGGTCCTTCGTGCCGTACTCGATGAAGGTGCCGATCGCGGCGTCGACGACGCGGTGGTTGTTCCACCACGCGTAGCGCAGGTCGCGGGCGAGCAGCTGGTGGTTGTCCTCGTCGGACAGCGCCATCAGCAGCGTGGCGTACCCGTTGCTGATGTGCCGGGACTCGTCGGACTGCACGGAGTGGAAGACCGTCGGCAGCAGGTAGTCGCCGTTCGCGGCGGCCTCGGCGGGCATCGCGACGAACAGCGTGTTGGTGAACGCGGTCTCGGCCACGATCGTCAGGTAGATGCTGGCCGCGGTGATCGCGTCACCGGTGATGAACCCCTCGGCGAACTGCCGGCCGATCGTGCCGCAGTAGTCGCTCTGGAAGTCCCGCAGGCTGGAGTTGAAGCCGGCCGGGTCGATGTAGTTGTTCATGTACAGGCGTTTGAGGTTCTGCTGGATCGTCGAGTGCCTGACCTCGTCGATCATCTGGATGGCCTGCCCGTTGTGCAGTTCGGGGTTCGGCACGGTGCGGAACAGCAGCGGCATCGCCCGCGCGGCGGAGATCTCCGGCAGCGGGATGATGCTCAGGAACAGCTTCTGCCACTCCAGCCAGCGTTCCTGCACCTGGCGGAACATGTTGCCGCGGATCGCGCCGTCGGAGGCGCCGTAGACCCGGTGGTCCTTCTCCTCCTGCATCGGGAAGTACGACCGCAGCACCTGCTTCAGCGGGTCCTTCTTCTGTGCCTTACGGAACGTGTAGTCCGTTCCGTACTGGGATACCGGCTCGTGATACGCCGGTTCCCATGACAATTCCTGGATCTTCTGGTGGGCCTTAGCCACGCTCTGGCGACTCATGGCACTCCTCCCGCTCATGTGGCCGGCTTTGTTCTTGCAGTACATCGCCGTCACGAGTGGGCTGAGGTCTCAAATTGAGATGCCGGTCACGGCTCCTCGAAGAAGGCCTCCCGGAGTTCTGCGAGGCGTGCTTCGGTCTGTTCGGCCAGTCGTTGGTCACCCTGCGGATCGGGCCGGATACCCAAGCAGCGCAGGAGTTCCGCGGCCGGCTCGCCCGGGTGCCCGGTCGCGCCGAGGACGGGATGCAGGCCGGCGTCGGTCAGGTGCTCGAAGACGAAATGAACGACTGTCCAAGGGTTGTACGACTCTTCGGGCTGCGAATCAGTCATCGAAACCTCCTCCCCGCATCACAAACCCAGCGCGCCCGAATGGTTGTCTCATTCTGAGACGGTGCTTGCGCGGGCGGCTGCACTACTCTCGAAGAGAACCGGGTGGGGTCCCGTGGTTCGCGGCACCCGCCTGGCAGGGGGAGGGCCCGTGGACGAACTCGCACCGTCACTGGAGGACAACCGGCGGACCGCCTCGGCCCGGTTGAACTTCCTGACCCTCGATCCGGTCAAGCCGCAGGACGTGCGGCCGCCGATCCTCGCCTCGTGGGCGCGATCGCGGCGCTGGAACCTGCCGGCCGACCGGATCACGCTGCCGTACGTCGCGGACCCGGATCTGGACGTCCCGCTGACCCGCAGTGCGAGCGGGGTGTTGCGGCAGCTGCACGAGAACCTCGACGGTCAGCCGATCAGCGTGATCCTCACAGACCGCACGGGTCTGGTCCTGCAGCGCCTCACAGCGGACGCTCAGCTGGCCCGGCACCTCGACAAGGTCTTCCTGGCGCCGGGATTCAGCTATGCCGAGCAGTTCGCCGGCACCAACGGCATCGGGACCGCGCTCGAGGGTGGCGGGCCGATGCACGTGTTCGGTCACGAGCACTACGCCGAGGATCTCGAGGACCTGGCGTGTGCCGGCGTACCGATCAAGCATCCGGTGAACGGCAAGACGGTCGGCGCGATCGACCTGACGTGCTGGCGCAAGGACGCGGGCTCGCTGCTGATGGCGCTGGCGAAGACGACGGCCGCGAATATCCGCGCCGCGTTGCTGAAGGACAGCTCCGCGCGCGAGCTCTCGCTGCTGGAGGCGTACCTGCAGAGCTCGCGCCGCCTCGGTGACATGGTGCTCGCGATCGACGACGACCTGCTGTTGATGAACGCGCAGGCGCGGCAGTTGCTCGATGCCGCGGACCAGCGCGCTGTGCTCGATCAGGCGGCCGTGATTCTCGCCCGCGGGACGACCGAGTCGGTGACGACCGAGCTGCCCACCGGCGCGCGGGTGCGCATCATGTGCCGGCCGGTCACCGGTGGCCCGGGCGCCGGGATCATCCAGGTCAGCCCGCATTCATCCGCCACCGGCCTCAGTACGCCGGCCTCGGGGCATCGTCCGCCACCGCGTCCGGTCCTGCCGGGTCTGGTCGGCCGAAGCGCGCCGTGGCTGGTCAGCGGCCGTGAGGTCGACAACGCCTGCCGTGCCGGCCAATGGGTGGTGCTGACCGGCGAGCGGGGCGTCGGCAAGGTCGCGCTCGCACGCGCCGCACACCAGCAGAACAACCCAGCAGGGCTGTTCCACATCGTCGACGCCGCACGGCTGGGCGCCGGTTTCGCCGCCGAACTCGTGGCAGAGCTGGCCGACGACTCTGTGCAGGCGCTGGTGATCCGGCACGTCGAGTGCCTCGACAAGGGCGGCGTCGTGGCCACACTCGAGGCCTTGTACGACGTCCTCGAGCACCGCCCCGCCGACCCGCCGTGGATCGCTGTCACCCTCACCGCCGACGACACCGAGCCGCCGGATCTCGGTGAGCTGCTCTCGCTCTTCCCGCTGACGATCGAGGTACCGCCGCTGCGCCACCACATCGAGGACGTCCGTGAGCTGGTGCCGCAGTTCCTGAACCAGTTGAGCCACGGCGACCTGGCCTGCGCGCCGGACACCATGCAGCAGTTGCTCCGGTCCGCGTGGCCGGGAAACACCGCGGAGTTGCGCCAGGTCCTGAAGCAGGTCGTCGCACGCCGCCGGCGTACCGGGGTGATCACCCCCGCGGACCTGCCGGCCCGGGCGCAGGCGATCAGCCGGCGCAGCCTGAGCCAGCTGGAGGCGCTCGAACGGGACGCGATCATCCGCAGCCTGGTCGCCAACGACGGCCACAAGGGCCGCGCCGCCAAGTCACTCGGGATGTCCCGCGCAACCATCTACCGCAAGATCCACGACTATGGAATCCAGCCTCCGTAAAGCTGATCGGAGCTGCACCTCGGTTCGCTACTTTCGACATATTTGATCAATTTGCCCTTGCCGCGGGCGCGTCGCTCGGGGTGAGATGGGCGAATGACGCAGACGCGCGCCGCTGGGGCGGTGGAGGGCGGGAGTTTCTCCTATCGCCCGTTGATCTGGCTGGCCGTCGCGACGTTCTCGATGGGGATCGACGGCTACGTACTGGCCGGGCTGCTTCCCCAGATCGCCGGCGACCTCGACGTCACCGCGGCCGCCGCCGGGCAACTGATGTCGGTGTTCGCGTTCACCGCGGCGCTGGCCGGCCCCGTGCTCGGCACCCTGACCTCCCGGTGGGAGCGCCGGACGACGATCGCGCTCGCACTGAGCGTGTTCGTGCTCGGCAACCTGGTGGTGGGGATCGCCACCAACTACCCGATCGCGCTCAGCGGCCGGGTCATCGCCGCGCTCGGCGGCAGCCTGTTGAACGCGGCCGTCACCGGGTACGTGATCGCACTGACGCCGGTCGAGCACCACGGGAAGGCGCTGTCGTTCGTGCTCGGTGGCTGGATGACGGCGACCGCGCTCGGCGTACCGGTCGGTCTGCTGCTCGGACAGTCGAGCTGGCGGTTCCCGATGATCCTGGTCGCGGTGGTCGGCACGATCGCGCTGATCGGCATCCTGCTCGGACTACCCCGGCTGCACCTGGCCGGCGGGACGCTCGTCGAACGGCTCCGGCCACTCGGCCAGCCGCGGCTCGTCGCCGGGCTGTTCGTCACCACCGGCATCCTGTGCAGCAGCTACGCCTGCTTCACCTACGCGACGCTGATCCTCGGGCCGCACTTCCACGCCGACTGGGCGATCATCGTGATCATGTTCGGGTACGGCGTCGCGAGTATGGCCGGCAATGCGGTGACCGGACGGCTGGTCGACAAGTTCAGCGCGATCCGGGTGCTGACGATCGTCCTGATCGGGCTGCTGCTGAACGCGGTGCTCGGCATGATCGCGTTGATGCTCGCCCCGGCCGTGGTGGCTGCCGTGTGGGGCCTGGTCTGGTTCTTCAGCGCCGGGGTCGGGAACGGCGGTGCCGCCGTACCGCAGCAGGCGCGGCTGGCGTCGCTCGCACCGGATTCGGCGGCGATCGTGATGGCGCTGAACGGCAGCGCGATCTCGCTCGGATCGGCGCTCGGCAGCGGGCTCGGCGGTGTCGCCCTGACCGCGGGCTCATCGGCCAACGGACTGCTCGGCGTCTCGGCCACCGTCCTGGCGATCACCGTCGGGCTGCACCTACTCGTCGTCCGCGCGTCCCGGCCCGCCGATCGGCTCGTTCGTTAGGATTCGGTCATGACCGAAAAGCTGCGCATTGTGCTCGCCGCGACGCCCGTCTTCCGGGAGATGGTGTTCGCGCCGTCGAGTGTGGCGCGCCTGGAGGCGCTCGGGGAGGTCGTCGTTCTGGACGATCCGCGGGACGCCGAGGCGTTGACGGCGGCACTGCCCGGGACCGACGTACTGATCACGTCGTGGGGTGCGGCCCCGCTGACGGCCGCGGTGCTGGATCACGCGGACCGGCTGCGGCTGATCGCCCACAGCGCGTCGTCGGTGAAGCACTTCGTGACCGACGAGATGTTCCGGCGCGATATCCGGATCACGCAGGCGGGGCAGGCGATGGCGCGCCCGGTGGCCGAGGTGTCGCTGGCGTTCACGCTGAGCATGCTGCATCGCATCCACCGGTTCGACCACGCGATGCACCGTGGCGCCTGGCGCGAGGAGGAACCGCCGCAGCACGGTCTCCCGGCGTCCCGGATCGGGGTGGTCGGGGCGTCCCGGACCGGGCTCGAGTACATCAAGATGCTGGTCGCGCTGGGGGCGGAGGTCGTCGTCCACGACCCGTATCTCACCGATGAACGCGCCGCCGAGCTCGGCGTCTACCGGCTCCCGCTGGACGACCTGCTCCGCACCAGCCGGGTCGTCGCGCTGCACGCACCCACTCTCCCGGAGACCCATCACCTGATCGGTGCCCGGGAGCTCGCGCTGATGGCCGACGGTACGTCGCTCGTCAACACCGCGCGGTCCTGGCTCGTCGACACCAATGCCCTGCTGGCCGAGCTGAAGTCCGGCCGGCTGGACGCCGCGCTGGACGTCTTCGACGAGGAGCCGCTGCCGGCCGACAGCCCGTTCCGTTCGCTGCCGAACGTCCTGCTGATGCCCCACCAGGCCGCCGCGACCGTTGAGTGCTACCTCGAGATGGGCACCATCACCGCCGCCGAGATCGAGCACTACGCGGCCGGACGTCCTCTCGAGCACGAGCTGACCGAGGCCGCACTCGCCCGCATGGGCTGATCAGCAGACGGTCGCCGACGCCGTACGGACGGCCTGGCGGTGCAACTGGTCGAGGTGGTGCCGGATGTCCGCCGACGTGGTCGAGACGAACAGGCTGATCGTGCACCGCGGACCCGTCTGGCGGAGGTGGTCGACGCGGACCAGCTCGGCGAGGAGCTGCGTGGTGAGAGCGTCGAGCTTCTCGCGGATCACAGTGAGGTCGGGACCGGTGGTCGGCGCCTTGTCCGGGTGAGCGGCCCAGTAGGCGAGCAGACCGCGCTGGACGACCTTGCTGGCGTCGATCTGGGCCTGGAAGAACTGCGCGGTCGACTCCGGATCGATCCCGAGCTGTACGGCGGACTGGCGCACCGACTCCAGGATCTGCTGCTCGCGCACCGGATCGTCGACCGGCTTCCCACTGAAGTACTTCGAGGCCGCCACGTCGTCACCGATCACGATCCGCTGGATCATCAACTCGGTCAGCCCGTCGAACGTGGACACTCGCGCCGCCGGCGCCGCCACCTCCACGGGAACCGGCGCGGCCTCGGCCGGTAGGACGAACAGCGCGGACGCGCCGACAGTCCCGGCCGCGATGGTTGCGGTGATCAACTTCCGAAGCACGTGGTCCACCCTCTCCCCTGACAACTCCTGGACGGCACGCGACTGTACGCCGCAACGGGTGCACGAACGCTCACTCCCAGAAATCAATCCCGTTCCGGACCCATCCGGTCGCCGGCCCGCGCCGAAGTAGCCGTGTCCGCACCTCCTCCGGGAAAGAGATCACGTCATGTCCAAGCACCTCACCCGCGCCGGTCTCGCCGCCACCGCACTGGCTCTCGCACTGACCGCATCCGCCTGTGGTGGCAGCGACAACAACAGCTCGAGCGGATCCTCCAGTACGTCGGCCAGCAGCTCCCCGTCGATGAGTTCACCGTCCGCGAGCGAGTCCTCGATGGACCCGGCCGCCTCGGGGATGGTCGGACCGGGCTGCGCCGACTACGCGAAGGCGAACCCGTCCGGCGCCGGCTCCATCGACGGCATGGCCGCGGCCCCGGTCGCCACCGCCGCCTCCGGCAACCCGCTACTGAAGACGCTCGTCGCGGCCGTGTCCGGCAAGCTCAACCCGAAGGTCAACCTGGTCCCCACCCTGAACGGCGGCGAATTCACCGTCTTCGCGCCCGTCGACGCCGCGTTCGCGAAGGTCCCCGCGGCCACCGTCGCCACGCTGAAGACCAACGACGCCCTGCTGACCAAGGTCCTCACCTACCACGTGGTCGCCGGCCAGCTCGACCCGACCGCCGTGGTCGGCAAGCACGCAACGGTCGAGAAGCAGCAGGTCACCGTCACCGGTTCCGGCGACGCTCTCAAGGTGAACGGCGCCAACGTGATCTGCGGCGGCGTGAAGACGGCGAACGCTACGGTGTACCTCATCGACTCCGTTCTGATGCCTCCGGCAAGCTGACCGTGAACGAACCCACCGCGCTTCCCTGGCCCGCCGGATCGCCTTCGCGATCCGGCGCGGTCTCGGACGGTGATCTGCTGGTGCTGACGGCGACGGGTGACACCGCCGCTTTCAGTGCCCTCTACGACCGCGTCTCGCCCTGGGTGTTCGGCCTGGTACGGCGGATCCTCCGCAACCCCGCGCAGTCCGAAGAGGTCACCCAGGAGGTGATGCTCGACGTCTGGCGCACCGCCACCAGGTACGACGCCGACCGCGGCTCCGCGCATTCGTGGATCCTCACCATCGCGCACCGTCGCGCCGTCGACCGGGTGCGCTCCGAACAGTCCGCGGCCGACCGCACCGAACTCGTCGGCGCCCGGTCCGCCGACGTCGCGTTCGACCAGGTCGCCGACACCGTCAGCACCCGTCTCGAAGCCGAGCAGGTACGCCGCTGCCTCGGCACCCTCACCGACCTGCAACGGGAATCCATCGAGCTCGCGTACTACAACGGCTACACGTACCCAGAGGTGGCACAACAACTCGGCGCCAAGCTCCCGACCATCAAGGCGAGAATGCGTGACGGCCTGATCCGCCTCCGCGACTGCCTCGGAACGACAAAGGGGCATCAGTCATGACGGAACCCGACGTCCACACTCTCGCCGGTCCTTACGTCCTCGACGCGTTGCCGGACGTCGAGCGGACGCGCTTCGAGGCGCACCTCACCGAGTGCACGTTCTGCACCGCCGAGGTCGCCGAACTCCGTGCCGCCGCGGTCAAGCTGGCCACCCAGGTCTCGACCCCGCCTCCGCCTGCATTGAAGGCGAACGTGATGGCAGCCATCGAGAACGTTCGGCAACTGCCGCCGCAGGTCCCCGGCTCCGCGCCGAAGGTCCGTCGCTTCAGCCGGCGTTCGCTACTCACGCTGGCAGCGGCGGCCGTGGTGGTCGCGGCCGCGGGCGGTGTCGCGGTCGACCAGTACCGGGACCGGGCCGCTGTCGAGCAGGCCAACCAGCAGATCGCGGCCGTCCTCACCCAGCCCGATGCCCGGACCGTGCACGGCGGCGTCGAGGGTGGCGGTCAGGCCACGGTCGTACTGTCCTCGGCGGCGAACAAGTCGGTCGTCGTCCTGAAGGATCTCCCGAAGCTCCCGCACGACCGGACCTGGCAGCTGTGGATGATCGACCCGGACAAGACCGCCCATTCGGTCGGCCTGGCCGCCGGCGACCTGACCAAGGTCATCGACGGTTCGACAACCGGGATGACCGCGTTCGGACTCACCGTCGAACCTGACGGCGGCTCCGGTACGCCGACACTCCCGGCCGCGGCGATGATCCCGCTGGCCTGACGCCCGGTACGCTCCCCGCATGGAGGAGGCCACCGCCGACGTACGGGGCCGGGTGCAGGCGAGTTTCGACCGTCAGGGGCTGATGGAACACCTCGGGGCGCGGATCTCGCACATCGCCCCGGGTGAGGTGCACATCGTGCTGCCGAGCCGGCCCGAGGTGACGCAGCAGCACGGCTACTTCCACGCCGGCGCGACCAGTTCGATCGCCGACAGCGCCGGCGGGTACGCCGCCTTCACGTTGTTCCCGGCCGGTACGACGGTGCTCACGGTCGAGTTCAAGATCAACCTGCTCGCCCCGGCCGAGGGCGAGCGGCTGGAGGCGGTCGGGACCGTGATCAAGCCCGGCCGAACGCTGACGATCTGCCGGCTCGACGTGTTCGGGGTGGTCGCCGAGCGCCGCACGCTGGTCGCTGTCGGGCAGCAGACGCTGATGCAGGTCGAGGCACGTCCCGAGCGCTGAAATTCGTACTCATCGCACCGATGAGTTCGGCACCTCCCGCTGGTCTGTAGAGGTGTGAAGCAATCCTCTGGACGAACGACGAGTCAACAACGATGGGTTCTGGGGCTGACCTCCCTCGGATCGGTGATGGTGGCGCTGGACACCCTGGTGGTGGCCGCGGCGCTGACCACGATCCGCACTGACCTCGGCGCATCCGCCGAGCAGCTGGAGTGGACGGTCAACGCCTACGGCCTGAGTTTCGCGATGCTTCTGATGACGGCCGCCGCGATCGGCGACCGCCTGGGCCGACGGCGTACCTATGCGGCCGGACTGGCACTGTTCACCGCGTCGTCGATCGCCTGCGCGCTGGCCACGTCGCTGCCGTTCCTGATCGCGGCGCGCGCCGTGCAGGGTATCGGCGCGGCGATGGTGATGCCGCTGGCGATGGGCCTGCTCGGGGCGGCGTTCCCGCCGGAGCGGCGCGGTCAGGCGATCGGCGTGTTCAGCGGCGTGACCGGGATCGCCGTCCTCGGTGGGCCACTGATCGGTGGTGCGGTGACCGAAGGGCTGTCCTGGCAGTGGATCTTCTGGATCAACGTGCCGATCGGCGTGGTCGCGATCGCGCTGGTGCTGACGAAGGTCCCGGAGAGCACCGGGCCGGCGCGGCGGCTCGATCTGGTCGGTGCGGTGCTGATCAGTCTCGCCGTACTCGGGCTGGTGTGGGGCACGGTGCGGGGTGAGTCGGCCGGTTGGACGAGTGCCGAAGTACTCGGTGCGTTCGCGGCCGGGGTGGTGCTGCTGGCTGCCTTCGGGTTCTGGGAGCGACGGACCGACCACGCGATGGTGCCGCTCGGGTTCTTTCGGAACCGGACGTTCACCGCTGCGAACTCGGCCGGTTTCTTCCTGAGCGCGGCACTGATCAGTGCGGTCTTCTTCCTCTCGCAGTACATGCAGGCGGTGCTCGGATCGGGACCGTTCAAGGCCGGTCTGCAACTGTTGCCGTGGACGGCGACGCTGTTCGTGGTCGGGCCGATCGCCGGCCGGCTGGTCGACCGCATAGGCGAACGTCCGCTGGTCGTGATCGGGATGGCGCTGCAGACCGGCGGGATGTTCTGGGTGAGCCGCGGCGCCGACCACTACTGGGAACTGATCGCGCCGCTGGTCATCACCGGCTGCGGGATCTCGCTCGCGATGCCGGCAGCCCAGAGCGCCGCGATGGTGGCACTTCCGCGCGAAGCCGTCGGCATCGCGTCCGGTCTCTACAGCATGAACCGACAGCTCGGCGGTGCGGCCGGCGTCGCGGTCCTCGGGTCGGTGTTCACAGCGGCCGGCGGTTACACCGGTGACGGATTCAGCCGGGCGCTGGCGGGTGGCGGCGTACTGTCGTTGCTCGGGGCGGTGTCGGGTCTGGGAATCGCGGCGCACCGGCGGACGCACGAGCCGGTCGAGCCGGTTGCAGCTCAGGCGGTGGAGGGAGCCGGATGAACCTCGAGGAGGAGTTCGCGCAGCACCGGGGCGAGCTGGTCGCGCACTGCTACCGGATGCTCGGCTCGCTGCACGACGCCGAGGACGCGGTCCAGGAGACGTACCTGCGCGCCTGGCGGGGCCACGCGGACTTCGAGCACCGTTCGACGGTCCGGACCTGGCTGTACCGGATCGCCACCAACGTGTGCCTGAACCTCCTGCAGCACAGCAGCCGACGGGTGGTCCCGTCAGCGCTGGGTGCCCCGGGCAACGATCCGGACGAGCTGCACGCCCAGGCCCTGGAGGTGCCCTGGCTGGAGCCGTTCCCGGACCAGCTGCTCGGGGCCGACCCGGCCACGGTGGTCGGCGACCGGGAGAGCTTGCGACTGGCGATGGTCGCTGCGATGCAACACCTCCCGCCGCGGCAACGCGCCGTACTGATCCTGCGCGAGGTGCTCACCTGGCCCGCCGCGGACGTCGCCTCATTGCTCGACACAACGACCGCCGCGGTGAACAGCTCGCTGCAGCGGGCCCGCGCCGAACTGGCTCGGCGGCAACCGCGGGAGGACGAGCTGAGCGAGCCGCACGAGCCGCTCCGGCGGGCCCTGCTCGACCAGTTCCAGGCGGCGATGGAGAGTAAGGACCTCGTCGTCCTGGAAGGGCTGTTCACCAAGGACGCGCGGTGGGAGATGCCGCCGATCCCGACCTGGTTCAGCGGGCGCACCGACGTACTGCGGCTGCTGGACTCGAAACTGCGATCCGGGCCGGACCGGCGGGTGCTCGTCGAGACCTCGGCGAACGGTCAGCCCGCATTCGCGCTGTACATCCGCGGCACCGACGACTTGTTCCACGCGCACTCGATCAAGGTGTTGAGCCTTGCCGATGCCGGGATCTCGGCGGTGCTCGCGTTCCACCAACCGTCTTTGTTCCCAGCCTTCGGGCTGCCGTTGATCCATCGGAGATCTTGATGTCTTTGGCAACTACCCTGCGGGGACTGCATGTCCCCGGAACACCACTCGTGGTCCCGAACGCCTGGGACGCGGCATCGGCCCGGCTGATCGAGGCCGCCGGATTCTCCGCCGTGGCGACGAGCAGCAACGCCACCGCGGCCGTCCTCGGGTACGACGACGGCGAGCACGCCCCCGTTGACGAGGTGCTGACCGCCGCGACCCAGATCGCGCGCTCGGTGGCGGTACCGGTCACCGTCGATTTCGAACGCGGTTACCGGCTGGCACCGGCCGAACTCGTCGAGCGGTTCCTCGCCACCGGCGCCGTCGGCCTCAACCTCGAGGACTCCGAGCCGTCGACCGGTGCGATGGTCGATCCGTCCGAACAGGCCGACTTCCTGGCCGCGGTCCGTGCCGCGGCGGGCGACGCGCTGGTGATCAACGCCCGGATCGACGCCTTCGTCCGCCAGGCCGGTACGCCGGAGGAACAGCTACGGACCGCACTCGATCGTGCCACCCGCTACCTCGCCGCGGGTGCCGACTGTGTGTATCCGATCGGTGTCGGTGATCTCGACCTGATCGGCACGCTGGTGAAGGAGATCACCGGTCCCGTGAACGTCGGCTACGGGCAGGGCGCCAACTCGCTCGCCGACTACACGGCGCGCGGCGTCGCCCGGATCAGCTTCGGGCCGATGTTCCAGCGGCACCTGTACGGAACCTTCGCCGGCAGCGTCCTTCCCGCCCTGCAAGCGGACCGGAATCCGTTTGCCGGATGAATCTCCGCGCGGACCGGTGTGGAATCCGGGCGATCGGGTAATGGCGCCTAGGTAGTGGAAGGCAACCATCGACGGAACGGGGAAAAAACGATGGGCATGTTCGACAACATGAAGGACAAGGCCGGCGACCTGGCGCGCGAGCACGGCGAACAGGTGGACGAAGGTCTGGACAAGGCCGGCGAGTTCGTCAACGAGAAGACCGGTGGCGAGCACGGCGACCAGATCGACCAGGGCAAGGACTTCGCCAAGGACCAGCTGGACAACCTCGGCGGTCAGAACGACGACAACGAGTCCTGAACCGGAACGCCCGAGCGGCCGCGGACCTCACCGCGGCCGCTCCGCGTGGGCCACGCTCTCTCAGCCGGCTCTCAGCACGACACTCGCCGGCACGGCGGACCTGGCTGCGAACCGTCACCGGCCGACGCTGTTCCGTACAGTAGGAGCCCTGAGCAACAAACTCGCTGTGAATCGGCTGAGTATTCACTGATAGGCCGAGCGTCAACACCTGATCAAAAACCCCGACAGGCCTTCGTCTACGGCGTTTCCCGTCGTACGCTCTGCTTGCGAGGGGGACGGGTGGGTCGGCAGGGGGGAACTGCATGACGCTTGGATTTTTGCCTGCACTCGGGGGAGGGCAAGCAATGAATCCGTTGCGCCGTGCCCTGGTCTGGATCTCGGGGGCCTCGGCCGGACTGGGGGCGGCACTCGCCGCGACAGTCCCGTTCGAGAACGCGGAACTGATCGACATCTCGCGCCGGGGCGGAACCCCCGGCGCCAACCATGTCGCGGTGGATCTGGCCTCACCCGACGCGTGGCCGATGGTCGAGAAGGACTTCCGGCAACGGATCGAAGCCGGCGCCCCGGACCTGGTGGTGTTCATCCACAACGCCGGGACACTCACACCGCTCGGCCCGGCGGACCGTGTCGACACCGAGCAATACACCCGTAACGTGCTGCTGAACTCGGCCGCCGCTCAGGTGCTAGGACACTCGTTCCTGAACGCGGTCGCCGGCGGGGACTTCGAGAAGCACCTGATCATGGTGTCGTCGGGCGCGGCGAAACGACCACACGAAGGCGAATCGAGCTACTGCGCGGCCAAGGCCGCCATCGACCAATGGGTACGCACGGTCGGGCTGGAGCAACAGCGCCGCAGCCTGAGCTGCCGGGTGGTCTCGGTGGCCCCCGGTTCGGTCGACACCGACATGCAGGCCGAACTGCGAGCGTCGAGTCCCGAACAGGTGCCGGAGTCGACCCGCTTTCGCGAGATGGCTGCCCAGGGCAAGCTTGCGACACCCGAATCGGTGGCCCGCGCCATCTGGTCCCTGATGAACCGCGACGTCGAGAGCGGCGCCGTGCTCCACGTTCGCGACCTGGAGTGAACCTCTCTTACTCCACGGACTCGGCGAGCCGGTGGATCTGGTCTCGCGTGGCCGGGTAGAGCTCGGTGTAGGTCTGGAACAGTCCGTCGTACGTCGCCGCGATCGAAGGATCGGGCGTGACGACGTGATGTGGTCTGGTCCAGTCAGTACTCGGTGGGACGGCTCCGATCCCGATGGCGGCCAGTAGCGCATCGCCGTACGCGGCGCCGATCGTCTGCTCGGGCACAGTTTGGGAGATGCCGGCGACGTCGCTGACGATCTGGGTCCAGAGGCCGCCCTGCGTTCCGCCGCCGACGGCAACGATCCGGTCGGCCGGTCCGAAGATGTCGAGGATCTGCCGGACACCACAAGCGATCCCCTCGTACGCCGCGCGCAGCAGGTGACCGCGACCGTGGCGCAGCGTCAGGCCGGCGATCACACCGCGCGCGAGCGGGTCGTAGATCGGGGTTCGTTCGCCACTGAAGTACGGCAGCATGACCAGCCCCTCGCTACCGGCCGGGACAGCGGCCGCTTCGCGCAGCAACGTGTCGAACGGCGCACCGCCGGTGAGCTCCTGCAGCCAGGTGGTGACCGTCCCGGACGTCGCCATACCGGCAGCCAGCGTGTGCGATCCGGGCTCGACACCGGAGGCCGTCCACAGACCGCGCACGCTGGTCGGTGCCTCGAGCACCTGGACGAAGAACATCGTCGAGCCGTACATCACCATCAGATCGCCAGGACGTCGTACGCCGACGCTGAACGCCTCGGCCCAGGCATCGACGGTCCCCGCGACGACCGGCGTACCGACAGTGAGGCCCGTTGCCGCGGCGGCCGTTTCTCCAACTACGCCGACCTGTTCGGACGGCCACACCAACCGCGGCAGCGCGAGGCCGGGCAGGACCGCCTCGACCCAGTCCGTCGCCCAGTCCTGGCGGTGGATGTCGTAGAACGGGTCGCATTGGCTGGCGGTGTGGTGATCGAGGATCCACTCGCCGGTCAGCCGCGCCACGACGTACGAATGCGCGCTGAACCAGCGGTCCTGCGGGCGCCACGCCGCGCCGGCCTCGCGGCGCAACCACGCGAGCTTCGGGCCGATCGCCTGGCTGGACAGGTCCTTGCCGCAGCGTTCGAGGATCGCCTCCGCGCCGAGCTGCTCGGTGATCTCGGCGATCTCCCGGGTCGATCGGGTGTCGACGCCGTACAGGATCGCCGGTCGGCGGGGGCGCAGGTCGTCGTCGGTCTGGACGACGCACGGCCCGAGTCCCGAGACGCACACCGCGGCAACGTCTCTCGGTGTGCTCGTCAGCTCGGTGAGTACTTCAGTGACGTCGCCCCACCAGTCGCGTTCGGGATCCATCTCGGCCCAGCCCGGCTGCGGCAGGCTCGGGGCGTGGTCGCGACGGGCGACCGCCACGACCTCCCCGTCCAGCGTGCTCAGCACAGCCTTCGTACTGCCGGTTCCGATGTCGACCCCGATGACGAAGCTCATCCAGCAATTGTCCAGGTGTGCGGGACCCCGGCGGTCAGAGACACCTCCTCGCGGCGATCCCCGTGCCGCAGCACGACCGTGGTGTCGCGATCAGCCGTGAGGACGGCGTTCGCGGCCGCGCTGGACCACGCGAGGTCGACCGCGACACCGCCACGCGCCCGTAGGCCCGTGATCGCGCCCTCCGGCCAGGCGGCCGGCAGCGCGGGGAAGATCTCGAGTTCGCCCGCGTGGCTCTGCAGGAGCATCTCGGCGATCCCCGCGGTGGCGCCGAAGTTGCCGTCGATCTGGAACGGCGGGTGCGCGCAGAACAGGTTCGGATACAGGCCGGAACCGTCACCGACGTAATCCGTGCCCGAATCCCCGGCCGGGGTGAGCAGCTCGCGGACCAGGCGGTGCGCGGCGGCACCGTCGCGGAGCCGCGCCCAGAGCGAGATCCGCCAGGCGAGCGACCAGCCGGTGCTCTTCTCACCGCGCAGCTCGAGAGTGCGGGCCGCGGCCGCCGCGAGTTCCGGCGTACCGTCCGGGGTGATCTGGTCGCCCGGGTGCAGGCCGAACAGGTGCGACGTGTGACGGTGCAGCGGCTCAGCTTCGGGCAGGTCCTCGAGCCATTCCTGCAGCTGGCCCTGGCTGCCGACCTTCGGGTCCGGGATCCGCTTGCGCCCGGCGGCGAGGTCGTCGATCAGCGGGTCGGCGAGGCCGAGCTCGGCCGCGGTCTGGCCGCAACGGTCGAAGAGGTCGGCGATCAGGGCGAGGTCCATCGTCGACGAGGTGGTGACCGAGGCCGGTTGGCCGTCGGCGGCGATGTACTCGTTCTCGGGCGAGGTCGACGGCGCGGTGCCGAGGGAGCCGTCCGGGAGTTCGACCAACCAGTCGAGACAGAACTCGGCGGCGCCCCGCAGTACCGGCCAGGCGTCGCGGAGGTAGTCGCGGTCGCCGGTGAACGCGTAGTGGTCCCAGAGGTGACGGCACAACCACACGCCCGCCATCGGCCAGTTCGACCACTTCGGGTTGCCGTCGACCGGAGCGGTCCAGCACCAGGCATCGGCGTTGTGATGGGCGGTCCACCCGTTCGCGCCGTACAGGACCTCCGCGGTACGGCGGCCCGCGCGGGCGAGCTCGCCGACGTACCGCAGGAGCGGCTCGTGGCACTCCGATAGTGACGTGGTCTCGGCGGGCCAGTAGTTCATCTCGGTGTTGATGTTGACCGTGTAGTTGGAGCTCCACGGCGGCTGGAGGTGCTCGTTCCAGATCCCCTGCAGATTGGTGGGCAGGCCGCCGGGACGGGAACTGGCGATCATCAGGTAGCGGCCGAAGTTGTAGATCAGCGCGGCGAGGCCGGGGTCGTCGCCTGCCTGCGTGAGGCGGCGGTCGGTGCTCAGCTCCACGGTCGACGGCAGCATGAGGATCGAGCGGCGGAACAACGCCTGGTAGTCGTCGACGTGTTCTTGCCGAAGGGCTTCCGGCGTTTTCGTGAGGGCGTTCTGCAAGATGGCGTCGGCCGCATCGCGGCACTCGGCCGGCGT
This sequence comes from Kribbella sp. NPDC043289, assembly GCF_056436705.1. NCBI lineage: Bacteria > Bacillati > Actinomycetota > Actinomycetes > Propionibacteriales > Kribbellaceae > Kribbella > Kribbella sp. NPDC043289. The sequence goes on along the minus strand of NZ_JBWKCB010000002.1, from coordinate 1,223,282 downwards.
CTTGGTCGGGGTCGTGTGCGGGTCCACGTAGCCGGTGGCAGTGGACAGCGCCACGAGTACGTCGGTGGCGTTCGTGATCGTCAGCGCTTCGTCGGTCGGCTCGAGTACGCCGTCCGTCTGCGCGCGCAGGACGACCGCCGCACTCATGCCGCGGTCGTCACCGTCGGAGTACTGGATCGGTTCGTCGACGTTGCCGTGCGGTGGCGCGACGGACGACGGGCAGACCGCGAGCAGCGCAAGCCCGTTGTCGCCGACGGCTTCGGTATCGCCGCGGAGTTGCGAGCTGAGGCGGAGCGTCACGGTGAGCGGCTGCGAGGCGCCCAGACGTAGGACCAATGCCTGCGCCGGCGCGCTCACGAACACCTCCTGCCAGACCGCGACCCCAGCCACCTCGTACTCCACGCGAGCCACCGCCTCATCGAGGTCGAGTCGCCGCCGGTACTGCGTGACCTCGCCGTCGAGCTGGAAGTCGAGGACCAGGTCACCGAGCGGGAGGTACGCCTGCGAGTACCCACTCTGGAACCCGTGCGCGAGCTCCTCAGCCGTCCGTACGTCGCCCGCCGCAACGGCTGCCCGCACACGATCGACCGCATCGGCTCCGACCGCGCCGAGCGGGGTGGCGAGCCGGCGCATGGTCTCCGGACTGCCGGACCAGCAGGTCTCGTCGTTCAGGGCGATCCGGTCCTGCCGGGGTCCGCCGAAGCACATCGCCCCGATCCGCCCGTTCCCCACCGGCAACGCCTCGAGCCAGTTCGCCGCGGGAGCGTCGTACGTCAGCTCGGTGGCGGCCGCAGTCATCCGATCTCTCATGAGGAAGATCCTCCCCCGCCGACCACTGTGGCGCGAGCGGGGGTCCAGCGATCGGTCAGGCGGCCTTGGTGAACTGGGTCGCGTACAGATCGGCGTACAGGCCGCCGTGCGCGAGGAGCTGTTCGTGCGTGCCGCGCTCGTGGATGCGGCCCTCGTTGAGGACCAGGATGACGTCGGCGTTGCGGATCGTGGACAGGCGGTGCGCGATGACCAGCGACGTACGGCCGACGAGTGCGTTCGCGAGGGCGGTCTGTACGGCGGCCTCGGACTCGGAGTCCAGGTGCGCGGTGGCCTCGTCGAGGATCACGATCGACGGCGACTTGAGCAGCAGCCGGGCGATGGCGAGGCGCTGCCGTTCGCCGCCGGACAACCGGTACCCGCGATCGCCCACCACGGTGTCGAGACCGTCGGGCAGGCTGTCGACGAGAGCCGCGATCTGAGCCGCTTCCAGAGCCTCGCGTAGGTCCGCGTCGGTGGCGTCGGGTCGGGCGAGCAGCAGGTTCGCACGGATCGTGTCGTGGTACATGTGCGAGTCCTGCGTGACCACACCGATCGCCGCGCGCAGCGAGCTCTGGGTGACTTCCCGGACGTCGTGACCGCCGATCAGGACGGCTCCACCCGTGGCGTCGTACATCCGGGAGACCAGCGACGACAGCGTCGACTTGCCGGCACCGGACGGGCCGACGACGGCGACCATCTGGCCGGGTTCGACGGTGAACGTGACGTCCTCGAGAACCTCTTCCCCGGTCTCGGCCGACAGCGTCGCGACCGACTCCAGAGAGGCGAGCGACACCTCCGCGGCGGACGGGTAGTGGAACGACACGTGATCGAACTCGATCGACGGCTCCGCGGTCGGCGGGAGCTTCTTCGCATCCTCACGATCGGCAACCATCGGCGGCAGGTCGAGCACCTCGAGCACCCGCTCGAAGCTGACCAGCGTCGTCATCACGTCGACCTGGATGTTGGACAGCGCGGTCAACGGCCCGTACAGCCGGTTCAGGTACGCCGTGAGCGCGACGACCGTACCGATCCCGAGCGCTCCCTCGACGGCGAACACACCGCCGACGCCGTACACCAGGGCGACCGCGAGAGCGGCGACCAACGTGAGCGAGACGCGGAAGACACTCGCGTACATGGCGGTGGTGACGCCGATGTCGCGGACCCGGGCGGCCTTGCCGGCGAAGTCCTTCGAGGAGTCCTGGGTACGGCCGAACACCTTGGCGAGCACGGCGCCGGCGACGTTGAAGCGCTCGGTCATCGTCTGCGCCATCGTGGCGTTCAGCTTGTAGGTCTCAGCCGTTGCCTCGCGCAACTTCCCGGCGAGCAGCCGGGCCGGGATCACGAAGAGCGGGAGGACGACGAGGGCGAGGAGCGTGATCTGCCAGGACATCACGAACATCGCGCCGAGCACGAGGGCGACGCTGAGCAGGTTGCTGACGACGTTGGACAGCGTCGAGGTGAACGCCTGCTGGGCGCCGAGGACATCGCCGTTCAGCCGCTGGATCAGAGCACCGGTCTGGGTACGGCTGAAGAACGCGACCGGGAGTTGCTGGACATGGTCGAAGACCGCGGTCCGCAGGTCATAGACGAGACCTTCACCGATCCGGGCCGAGAACCAGCGCTCGGCCAGGGTGATCGCGCTGTTCGCGAGGGCGAGCACGGCGACGACGAGGGCGAGCCAGACGACGACCTGGGCATGGCCCGGGACGATGCCTTTGTCGATGATCGCGCGGAACAGCAGCGGCGTGACGGCTCCGGTGCCGGCGTCGAGCGCGACGAGAACGAGGAAGGCGGCCAGATAGCCGCGGTACGGGCGGGCGAAGCCGAGGATTCGGCGCAGGGTGCCCGCGGACAGTTTGTGATGCCGGACGGAGGAGTCCTTCAGCAGCGAGCGCATCGCCCGACCACCGCCGCCTCCCCCACCCGGAAGCCCGGACATCTGTGACATGCAGATCCTTCCGATGGGCAGTTCGGACATTACTGAGCTTAACTCACTATGAGCTAACCTCACAACATGTCCGTTTGTTCCCCCGCGCCCGCGAGCGGCCCACTAGGCTCTGCACATGAATGCGCCTGACGACGCCGCGGAGCAGATCGCCGGCTTGCTGGATCGGATCGTCCGGCGGCAGCGGCGGGCGTCCCGGGAAGGATTCGGGGACAGCGTCACGCACGGGCAGTTCCGGGTACTGCGAACCTTGGACAACGCCGAACAGACGCTGCGCCTGAGCGAACTCGCGGCCCGCCTCGGCATCGTGCCGCGCTCGGCCACCTCGGTCGTCGACGACCTGGAGGCGGCCGGACTGGTAGCCCGACAACCAGATCCCCATGACCGGCGGGCGACACTGGTGGACCTCACGCCGGACGGCCGCAAGATCCTCGCGAACCTCCGGGAGAAGCGCCGCGACGTGATGGTCAGTCAACTGACCCGCCTGAACGACCGCGAGCAACAGACCCTGATCACTCTTCTCCAATGCCTCGCAGAGGACTGAATGCGCACCTCCCGCCCGGTGCTGACGTACGTCGGCGCCGCATTCGTCGCGGCCGGCCTACTCGTCGCCATGTACTTCATCCAGCAACTCACCGGCGCGATCCCGGGCTCCCCCACCCCCGTCGACGGCCGGCCGATCGCGATCGACGGTGTCGGACTGACGATCTTCTCCACCACCAAGAACGCCGCCCAGAGCTGTTCGGCGCACGACGCGCAGGGCACCGCGATCGACCTGAAGCCGCCGGCCCGCCACGAGCAGTGGGACGACGCCGGGGACCTGTACTACGTGGTCGCGCACTCGGTCGACAAGGTGCCGGCGCAGACCGTCGAGGTGGCGTGCACGGGCGAAGCGACGTACTTCGTCGGTCGGCGGCACACGGCCGATGTGTTCCTGAAGCCCGCGGCGTCGGCGCTCGCGGCGTTCTTCATACCTGGCGCGATCGGTGCGGCCCTCATCGTCGTGGATCAGGTACGCCGACGCCGACGCCGTACCTGATGCCGGCTCGGGGAGGATCCTGTGCCCGATGTGGGTACACGATCCTCCCCAAGGTTGGGTCAGGCCTTCTTGAGGTGGGCGATGATGCCGTCGAGGTCCTCGATCATGCGGTTCGGGCGGACCATGTGGCCGCCCGGGTCCTCGTGGGCGGTGTAGGCGATGTTGGCCTTGTCCAGAGCGGCCTTGAACTCGCGGTGGCCGGCCAGGACCTGGGTCTCGTTGGCGTAGTCGAACGGGTCGGGGCTCGGGCTGGTACCGGCGACCAGGAAGATGCGCTTGCCGCGGTAGCGCTCGAGGTTCTCCATCGGGTTGTCGGCGGTGACGCGCTTCTCGTCCCACGCCGGGGCGCCGTAGATGGTGCCGCCGGCCAGGTCGACGGCCGCCGAGGACACGTTCGCCCAGTGCACGACCAGGCCCGCGTCACGACGGACGCTGGCCGGGCCCGAGTGCGAGCTGACGGAGGCGAAGTGCCCGAAGTACTTCGCGGTGTACTTGAGCGCGCCGAAGCCGCCCATCGAGAAGCCCGAGACGGCGCGGCCGGCGGCCTCGGCGTGCGTGCGGAAGTTGGCGTCCACCCACGGCACGAGCTGGTTCAGGTGGAAGTTCTCCCAGTTCCGCGGGCCGCTGTTGCTGCTGACCGGGTTGGAGTACCAGCCGGCCTTGCCGCCGTCCGGCATCACCACGATGATCGGCTTGCCGGCGGTCCACTCCCGGATACCGAGCCGGTCGAACTCGATGAAGTCCTGGTTGCCGCCGTGCAGCAGGTACAGCACCGGATACGTGCGGCCGCTGGTGGCGTAGTCACTGGGTACCAGCACGTTGACGGCCGGGGCCCAGCCGATCTCGCCGGTCTCGAAGCGGAAGTACTTCATCCGCGGATCGTCTTCGTTCCGGTCTTTGATGTGCAGGCCGAAGCCGTCGTCCGCCGCGGATGCGGCGACCGAGGTGGCCAGAATGGTGCCGGCGCCGAGGCCGGCCGCAACGGTCAGCCCGCCGGCGGCCTTCAAGATGTTGCGCCGGGTGGGGCGAGGTGCGCTCACCATGATCTCCTGGATCTCTGAGGAGTTAAGGGACAGAACATTCACCGTCAGTGACGGTGTCGATCTAAGTTAGTAGCATAACTTTGGGGTCAGCCCCGCCAGAGGAGACTTGTGACAGCGCATCCGCCCCGCCGGAAGACCGGCGGCCGCCAGGCACAGATCACCGTCGCGGACATCGAGCGGGAGGGTCTGCGGCTCGGCCTGCCGAACCTGACGGTGAACGGCGTCGCGACCGCGCTCGGCGTCTCACCGACCGCGCTGTACCGGCACGTCGACGGCAAACTCGGACTCGAGGCGCTGGTCGGTGAGGCGGTCCTGCGGGAGCTGCACATCGTCGACGACCCGGACCACGACGTCGAGGCGCACCTGTTGTCGTTCGCCGGGCAGATCCACACGTTCGTCGTCGGTCACCCGGGACTGGCGGCGTACATGCAGGGGCTGTTCCCGCGGGGCGAGTCGGGCGTCCGGCTGCAGCGGGAGGCGATCGAGGCGCTCGGCCGGCGCGGGTACAGCCCGGCGAGCGCGGTCCTGATGTCCGGCACGGTCGCGTCGCTGGCGATCAACCTGTCGGCCGCCGAGGAACGGCATCGCCCGTACTTCGAAGGTCCGCACCGTCGCGAACTCGAGAAGGTCTACGCACTGCTCGCCACTGACGAACTCTTGAGCGCCGCCCACCAGGCACTTCCGCCGATCAGCTCGGACGCGTACTTCCGGATGGTGATGACCGGGTGCATCCGCGGCCTGGTCGCGGCGGCTCCCCCGCATCGCCCGGCACTCGAGGTTCTCACCGAGCTCGGGCTGGAGTAGCCGCGGTGGATTGAGGACTTCGCGCAATCCGCCCGGGCCGAGCGTGCGGGGCTGATTGATTGTCGGCATGCGAACACCGACAACCACACCGGCGCAGGCCGCCGAGATGATCCGGACGGACCAGCAGCTGTTGCTGAGCCGGGTCGAAGGACAGCGTGAGGACGAGCTGCGAGCGCCGTACGACGTCAGCGCCGGACCGCTCGGCGACTTCTGCGACTCGCTGCACGACCTCGTCGCGCACGTCCTGATGTGGGACGAGATCACCCTCGCCGTACTGCGGGACGCCAAGGCGGGCCGCCTGCACTGGAGCCTCGATCCGCGGTGGGAGACGGCCGAGATCGGTCGTGCGCTCAACCGCGGGGGCGTCGACGCCGGACGGCTCATCCCGTCCGAGCTGCTGCTGCACCGGTTCCGCAGCGTCGGCGCCGCGCTGGTGGCCGAGCTCGAGCAGTACGACGACCAGACGTGGACGGACCCGTCGACGGGGGCCGGGTTCGACGGCGGGATCGGGGCCTTGGCCGAGTACGTGTCGACGACGCCGGACGGGTTCCTGTTCGCGCACGCCGCCCGTCATCTGCAGCCGGTCTCCGCGTGAGGGCCGAGCTCATCGACAGCCCGACGTACGGGCCGGAAATCGACGCGCTGCTGAAGCACCTCGCCAACCAGCCGGTGGACCCGACGCTGGACGCCTATCAGGCGCTCCTGCTGGACCGCGAGGATCTGCCCGATCCGGAGCTGGCGAGTGCGTGTGATCGGCGAGCGACCGTCGAGGACTTCACCGTCGACCTGCCGGGTCGGTCATTGGAAGCACGCAGTTACCGGATGTCGAAGGAACCCCGGCCGATCGTGCTCTGGCTGCACGGTGGTGGCTTCGTCGGCGGGCACCTGCGTGACATCGAGTACGCGACCTCCGGGATCGCCGTCGCCGCCGACGTCACGGTGGTGTCGCTGAACTACCGGCTGGCGCCCGAGGACCCCTTTCCCGCGGGGCTTCACGACGTCCGCGACACGCTCGCGTGGATCCGTGAGCACGTTCACGAGCTGAACGGTGACGGACGGATCGTGGTGGGCGGGCAGAGCGCCGGTGCCGCGCTGGCCGCGGGCGCCTGTCTGCTCGCGCGTGACGACGGCACTCCGCTCCCGGACCGGCAGATCCTCTGCTATCCGACGCTGGATCTGCATCCGGACGAGGACTGGCACGAGTGGTACTTCCCGACGGACGATGCGCCGCCCACCGCCGTACCGCTGCGCGCGAGCACGCTTGCCGGTCTGCCGCCGACTCTCGTACTCGCGGCCGGCCGGGACTCGTTGCGCGACGATGCCCTGACCTATGCGGATCGCCTCACGCAGGACGGCGTACCGACACGATTGGTCGAGTACGCCGACACCATGCACGCGTTCCTGAACTTCCCCGGCGTCCTGTCGGCAGGGCGGCACGCGGTGGAGCTGATCGGGGCCGAACTCCGCGACCTCAGTGGTCGGCGCGGTGAGTGAAGAAGCGCGCCGGGTCCCCGGCGGCCCGCGGGTTGGAGGCGAGCCAGGTCACGAACGAGTCGGGATGCCGGCGCTCCAGTTCGTCCAGGTAGGCACGCCGTACGTCGACCATGGCCTGCCGCCGGTCGGGCGCCAAGGCCCGTTGGAGCTGGGTGAAACTGCGGCGCCACGCCAGGCAGAGCTCGGCGTCGCTCAACTCACTGACGTTCCGCACCACGGCAGCCAGGTACTTCGGCATCGGCCAGTCCGCCACGGGACGGCAGTCGGACCGGACTTTGGCCAGCTGCCGATTCGATGCCTTGGGCAACTTGATGGGCCGGCGCCGGCGGGGCGGCCGCCGCGGGGGCCGGCCGGCGCGCCCGGAACGCAGCCAGCCGATGACGGGCGGGGAGACACCGAGCACGAGGAACACCAAGGCCACCGTGCGCGCGCCGACCGCGGCGGCGTACCCGCAGATCGCGAGCACCCCCAGTCCGCCGAGCACGGCCCAGCGCGGGATCAGATAGACCAGATCCCCGGACGGCAGGTCACGCCCGAGCCCGACACTCAGGCAGACGGCCCCGACCGTCAGTCCGGCGACCAGGAAGGCCGCCAGATTCGTCGCCGGTGACACGAACACCAAGGAGGTGATCACCCCGATCGCGACCAGCAGGCCGACGGCAGCGCGCCAGATCCGCACATACCGCAGTTCGACGTCCACCATGGTCACCCAGTGCCCCATCGCAGGGACCTCCAACCGGAGTCGTAGTGGCCCCGCTACCCCAGTGTTACTCGTTTCAGGGCTGCAATGAAGGCGGCCGTGGCCGGTGGATCCGGAGGTTCGCCGTACGTCGCGAGGTGGATCCGGCGGACGATCGGCACCACACTGGTCCGGACCCCTTCGGCGAGATGCGACCGGAGCGCCAGCGCGGGCATGGTCGTGACGCCGAGACCGGCCGCGACGAAGGCCTGTTTGACGATGATGTCGTCGCTGGTGAACGCGATCCGCGGGGTGAATCCGGCGTCCGCGCAGTGGTCTAGCAGCTCACGCCGGCAGTTCACGCAGCCCGCGATCCAGTCCGAGTCCCGGTGGTCGGTGAGCGTCTCCCCGGTACGGCGGCTGAGCAGGTGCACCGGGTCGTCGCGAAGGTGGGTGTAGCGCAGACCGTCGTCGGGCTGCGCGTCGTCGTACCGGAACACGATCGCGAGGTCGAGGTCGCCGGCGCGGAGCTGCTGGGTGGCGATCCGGGGGTGGACGTCGGTGAGCTCGAGCTCGAGGTTCGGGTGCGCGCGGCGGAGTTCGGCGGCGGCGGGTGGGACGAGCACGCTGAGAGCCGAGCTGAAGGCGCCGACCCGGACCCGGCCGGATCGCAGGCCGACCAGCGCAGCAAGCTCGGCATCGGCCGCGTCGACGCGGCCGATGATCTCGGCGGCGCGGCGAGCCAGTACCTCTCCTTCAGGGGTGAGGCGGATGCCGCGGCCGGCCTTCTGCAGCAGCTTCGCGCCGGTCGCGGCCTCCAGGCGAGCGAGGTGATGGCTGACGGTGGGCTGGGTGTAGTGCAGCGCTGCGGCCGCCGCGGTGACCGAACCGTGCGCGGCGACCGCGGCCAGCACTCGCAGCCGGACGAGATCGAGCATGTATCGATGCTATCGATGTGTTCGCGGCCGGATTGGCATTGGACGCATGGATCCGTGCCGGGCACGGTGGACACATGACCGGCAAGGTGATCTGGCACATGACGATGTCCCTCGACGGCTTCATCGCGGACCGCGACGACGCCGTCGACTGGATGTTCCTCGCGGACGGCGGCCCGTCCGGACTCGGCGCGGAGGTGATCGCCACCACCGGCGCTTTCCTGTGCGGCGGCAAACGCGTCGAGCAGGTCGGCGAGAACCGCCCGTACGGCGGCGCCTGGACCGGACCGATCCTGATCTACACGCACAAGGACCCGGCGACCAACCCGATCCCCGAGTTCAAGTACGTCTCCGGCGACATCCGCGACGTGGTGGCCGACGGGCTGGCGGACGCCGGCGGCAAGAACCTCGTGGTCACCGGCGGCGCCGTACCGCGGTTGTCATTGGATGCGGGACTGGTCGACGAGATCGTCCTGCACATCGCTCCGGTGCTGCTGGGCGAAGGCATCCGCTTCTACGACAGTCCCGGGGTGGAGCCGACGAGGCTGAAGGTCCTCACCGCCGAAGCGTTGAACTTCCGCTTCGAAGTACTGAAGTGATCAATGCTCCGACCTGGTCGAGTTCGATCAGGAAGCCGTCGTGGCCGTACGGCGACGTGATGGTGTGCAGCGGGATGCCCGCAGCGATCGCCAGGGCTTCGGACTGGGCGGGTGGGTAGAGGCGGTCCGAGTCGACGGCGGCCACGATCAGGCGCGGCTTCAGCCGGCCGAGCGTGGTCGCCAGGTCGCCGCGGTCGCGGGTGATGTCGTGGGAGTTCATGGCTCGGGTGAGGACGACGTACGAGCCGGGGTCGAAGCGGCGGGTGAGTTTGGCGGCGTGGTGGTCCAGATAGGACTCGACCGCGTACCGGCCGCCGGACGCGGGGTCCTCGCCGAGCTGGGGATCGCGGCCGAAGCGGGCGGCCAGTTCGTACTCCGAGCGGTAGGTGATGTGCGCGATCCGGCGGGCGATGCCGAGGCCCGCGGTGGGTGTGCGGCCGGTGCCGTAGTAGTCGCCGCCCTGCCAGTCGGGGTCGGAGGTGATCGCCGCGAGCTGCGGTGCGCACCAGGCGATCTGCTCGGCCGAGGCGGCGCCGGTGGAGGCGAGCACAATCGCCGTACTGACGCGGTCCGGGTACATCAGCGGCCATTCCAGGGCGCGCATCCCGCCCATCGATCCGCCGATCACCGCTGCCCACCGGTCGATCCCCAAGGCATCGGTCAGCGCACCCTCGGCGGCCACCTGGTCCCGGACGGTGAGCGCGGGGAAGCGACTCCCCCAGGCTCGACCGTCCGAAGCCTTCGTGGCCGGCCCGGTGGTCCCCTGACAGCCACCGAGCACGTTCGCGGCGACGACGTACCAGTCCGCCGGGTCGAGGTATCCGGTCAGCCCGTCCCACCACCCCGGTGTCGGCTGCCCGGGACCGGCCGGACCCACCACGTGCGCATCACCGGTGAGCGCGTGGCAGATCAGGACGGCGTTGTCCCGGGCAGCGTTCAGCCGGCCCCAGGTCTCGTAGGCGATCCGGACGCCGGGGAGCCACGTACCGCTTTCCAGCGGCAGGTCCCCGACCGCGGCGAACTGTTTCACGCCTCAGGCCTTGGCTGCCGCGAACCCGACCTCGAGATCGGCCAGGATGTCGTCGATGTGCTCGATGCCGACCGCCAGCCGGACGAGCCCGGGCGTCACGCCGGACGCGAGCTGATCCTCCGCCGACAGCTGACTGTGCGTCGTCGAGGCCGGGTGAATGACCAGCGACCGTACGTCGCCGATGTTCGCGACGTGACTGTGCAGCCGGAGCGCGTCCACGAACCGCTTGCCCGCGTCGACGCCACCCTTGATCTCGAACGCGACCACCGCACCCGCACCGCGCGGCGCGTACTTCTGCGCGAGATCGTGCCACGGCGACGACGGCAGGCTCGCGTACGCGACGGAGTCCACCCCGTCACGCTGCTCCAGCCACCGCGCGACCTTCTGCGCGTTGTCGACGTGCCGCTCGATCCGCAGCGACAGCGTCTCCAGGCCCTGCGCGATCAGGAAGGCGTTGAACGGCGACGCCGCCGGACCGAGGTCCCGCAGCCACTGCACCCGGGCCTTCAGGATGTACGCCAGATTGCCCAGGTCCGAGCCGACGCCGAGATCCCGCGCGTAGGTGAGCCCGTGGTAGCTCGGGTCCGGGTTGTTGAAGCCCGGGAAGCGCTCCGGGTCGGCCGCGTAGTCGAACCTGCCCGAGTCCACGATCACGCCCGCGATCGCCGTACCGTGGCCGCCGAGGTACTTCGTCGCCGAGTGCACCACCACGTCCGCGCCGTGCTCGATCGGCCGGATCAGGTACGGCGTGGCGACGGTGTTGTCGACGACCAGCGGGACCCCGGCGGCGTGCGCGACCTCCGCGACGGCCGCGATGTCGAGGATCTCGCTCTTCGGGTTCGCGATCGTCTCGGCGAAGAACGCCTTGGTGTTCGGCCGGACGGCGGCCTGCCAGGAGTCGACGTCGTTCGGGTCCTCGACGAACGAGACCTCGATACCGAGCTTCGGGAACGTGTAGTGGAACAGGTTGTACGTTCCGCCGTACAGGCTCGGGCTGCTGACGATGTGGTCGCCGGCCTCGGCCAGGTTCAGCAGAGCGAGCGTCTCGGCGGACTGGCCGGAGGCGAGCAGCAGCGCCGCGGTCCCGCCCTCCAGGCTCGCAATCCGTTGCTCGACGGCGTCCTGGGTCGGGTTCTGGATCCGGGTGTAGATGTTGCCGAACTCCTGCAGGCCGAACAGGCTCGCGGCGTGCTCGGTGCTGTCGAAGGTGTACGACGTGGTCTGGTAGATCGGCAGCGCCCTGGCCTTGGTGGTCAGGTCGGAGGTCTGGCCGGCGTGGATCTGCCTGGTCTCGAACGACCAGCTGGGTTCGGTCATCTCGTCCTTCTCTCAGGGGGGTGACGGTCCGTGGTCAAAAGGTACTAATTAGGTCGACTTACTTTTCTAAATCTCAGAGCTTGGACAACCCAAGATCTGCAACCGGTTGCACGCAGGCCGTATCGTGGTCGCATGTCGTCACGTACGAGCCGGCCGCCGGGGGTCACCATCGGCGACATCGCGGCCGCCGCCCAGGTCTCCCGGTCGACGGTGTCGCGCGCCTTCACCCGCCCGCAGCTGCTCAGCCCGGAGACCGTCGACCACGTCCGCGAGGTCGCGGCCCGGCTCGGGTACGTCGGCAACCAGGCCGCCCGCGCGCTGTCGACCGGACGGTTCGGGAACATCGCGGTCGTCGTCCCGGACATCGCGAACCCGTTCTTCCCGCCACTGGTCCGGAGCCTGCAACTGGCCGCGGAGACCGCCGACCTGGCCGTCTTCCTCGGGGACTCCGACGAGTCCGCGGAGCGCGAGGCCAAGCTGATCGCCCGGCTGGCGCCCCAGGTCGAGGGCTTCGTGCTGGCGTCGCCGCGGCTGTCCGAGGAATTCGTCCGCGAGCTCGCCGGGACGCGTCCGGTCGTCCTCGTGAACCGTGATCTGGACGGCATCTCCCGGGTGCTGATCGACTCGTCGGGCGGCATGACGGAGGCCGTGATGCTGCTGAAGAAGCTCGGTCACCAGCGACTGGCCTACCTCGCGGGGCCCCGCGATTCGTGGTCGGACCAGCAGCGCCGGCAGGTGTTGACGCAGACCTCCTCGGCGGCCGGGCTGACGGTCGACGTCATCGAGGTCGGCCGGCCGAGTTACGCCGCCGGGCGGGATTCGGTGTCGGCGGTCGTCCGGTCCGGCGCGACCGCGGCGATCGCGTTCGACGACGTGGTATCGCAGGGCGTGCTGGCCGGGCTCGAGCTGCGCGGGATCTCGGTGCCATCGGACTTCAGCCTGGTCGGCTGCGACGACACCCTCGCCGCGCTCACCACACCGGCCTTGACCAGCGTCTCGGCCGGCGCCGCGACCGCTGGTACGGCGGCCGCGAAGCTCCTCGTCCAGCTCCTGGAGACCAGCGACCCGGACGCCGAGTGCGTCACGATCGCCACCCACCTGGTGATCCGCGCGACGACCGCTCCGGCGCGCGTAGAGCGTTGACGTGCAACCGGTTGCATGCTGGAATCGAACCCATGACTCGCATCGCCATCGCCGGCGCCGCCCATCCGCACGTGGCCTACGCGACCGCCGAGGTCGACCACGTCGCGGAGTACCAGCTGGTCGCGGTGGCGGACCCGGACCGGGCGACGCACCGCTGGGCGACGCCGTACGACGCGAAGGTGTTCACCGACCACCAGGAGATGCTGCGTGAGGTCGCGCCCGATGTGGTGATGGTGGCCGGGATCTACGGGGACCGCGGCCGGGTCGTCGTCGATGCCCTCGAGGCGGGTTGCCACGTGATCGCCGACAAGCCGCTGTGTACGACGCTCGAAGACCTCGACGCGATCGCGGAGGCCTCTCGACGTACCGGTCGGCACGTCACGCTGCTGCTCGAGAAGCGGTACTACCCTGTCACCCTCGCCGCGCTGGAGATCGTGCGCTCGGGCCTGCTCGGCACGATCCACGGCGTGACGTCCTCCGGCCCCCACAAACTCAACCGCCCGACCCGACCGGACTGGTTCTTCGAACGTTCGCGGTACGGCGGTCTGCTGAACGATCTCGCCGTCCACGACATCGATGCCGCGCTGCTCTTCACCGGGCTGACCAGCGGATCTGTGAGCGGCGCGATCGCGGACAGCTCGTACGGCGTCGCGAGTCTGACCGGTGCCGGCACCGTCATCTCCGCCGCCGTGGACTGGATGAATCCCGCTGGGTCCCCTGTGCACGGGGACTACCGGATGAAACTCGTCGGCACCAAGGGAACAGCCGAGCTGCTCTGGGCGCGTCAACGACTCGTGCTCACCACGACCGAGCTGGCGCCGCACGACGTACCACTGCCGGAGGGATTCCGGCCCGCCGAGCTGCCCCTGCAGGCGCTTGCTGCAGGCAACGAACCGGACATCACCACCGAACGCGGCCTGCTGGCCACCCGGCTCGCGCTGCTCGCGCAGCAGTCCGCCGAGACCGGCGGCGTACCGCTCGCCTGGACGACAACCTGAGAGAGGTCCTATGCGTTTCGCCCTGATCGGTGCCGGCGCGATCGGCACCGTGCACGCTCGCCTCATCGATACCCTCGGTACTGACGCCACGCTGGTCGCCGTCGTAGACCAGAGCCTGGACCGGGCCGGCAAGATCGTCGAGCAGTACGGCGGCCACGCGTACGCCAGCGCGGCCGAGGCGTACGCCGCCGAGGAGATCGACGCCGTCGCGATCTGTCTGCCGAGCGCGCTGCACGCGGACAACGCGATCGAAGCCCTGCACGCCGGGAAGCACGTGATCGTCGAGAAGCCCGTCGACATCACGCTCGCCGCCGCGGACCGCCTGATCGCTGCGCAGCGCGAGACCGGCCGGACCGTCGCCGTGATCAGTCAGCGCCGCTTCCAGCCACCGGTCACCCAGATCCGGACCGCGATCGACACCGGCGCCCTCGGCCGCGTCACCTCGGGGATCGCCGAGTCGGCGTTCTTCCGTCCGCAGTCGTACTACGACGGCGACGACTGGCGCGGCACGCTCGCTATCGACGGCGGCGGCGCCCTCATGAACCAGGGCATCCACGCGCTCGACCTGCTGGTGTGGATGCTCGGCCGCCCGGTCCAGGTCAGTGCGCAGACCGGCCGGCTCGCGCACGAAGGTATCGAGGTCGAGGACCTCGCCGGCGCCTCGATCCTCTTCGAGAGCGGGGCGATCGGGCTGATGCTCGCGAGCACGGCGGCGTACCCGGGCCGTCCGGTGCGGCTGACGATCCACGGCGACCAGGGGACGGCGGTCCTCGACGACGATCAGCTCGCGTACTTCGCGGCGGCCGAGGCCTCTCAACCTGAGGCGCCGGTGCTGGACGGGCCGGCCGACTGGGGTCCCACCGAGCTGGCCCACCTCGCGCAGTACCGCGACTTCATCGCCGCCGTTCGGGACGGCCGCGAACCCGCCGTATCGCTGGAAGCCGGTCGCCGATCGCTGGCCACCGTGCTCGCCGTCTACGAATCCGCCCGGGAAGGGCGTCCTGTCGAACTGGAAGAGGACTGACCCATGCCGCTGCGCGTCGCCCTGGTCGGCACCGAGAACAGCCACGCCGACCACATCATCGACCACCTGAACGTCGACCCGATCGCCGACACCGCACGCATCGTGGCGCTGGTCGGCGCTGACGACGAACGCAACCGCAAACTCGCCGCCACCGGTGGCATCACCAAGCTCGCGCCGACGTCGGCGGAACTGATCGGCAGCGTCGATGCGCTGATCGTCACCAACCGCGACGGCGCCCAACACCGCGAGCACGCCGTACCGTTCCTCGACGCCGGGATCCCGGTGTGGGTCGACAAGCCACTGGCTGCCGGTACGGCGGATGCGCGCGCGATTCTCGAGGCGGCGCAGCGCAGCGGCACCCCTGTGACGTCGTACTCGGCGGTGCGGTGGGTTGCGGATGCGGACGTGCTGGCTTCAGCGGAGGTCGGCGAGATCCAGACCGTCACCGTGACCGGGCCGGCGGATCCGGACAGTGAGTACAGCGGGATCTTCTTCTACGGCATCCATGCGGCCGACCTCGCGCAACGGCTGGCGCCTGGTGAACCCGGTCCGGTTGAGGTCTCGCGGGTCGGGTCGACGGTGGTCGTGCGGTACCGGAGTAACGACGTACTGGTCACACTGCAGTTGGTGAAGCCTACGGACGATGGGCGGGTGCCCTTCCACGCTGAGGTCGTCGGGCGGACCGGGCTCGCGAGTCGCGATCTGGAGCTCGGCGCGGACTACGTCGTACCTGGGCTGAAGGTCTTTCTGGAGATGCTGTCGAGTGGGCGGGCACCGCTTGACGACGCGACCATGCTGGCGCCGATCACGGTGCTGGAGCAGGTGTGAAGCGCCTCGTTGTCGCGCTCGCGCTGCTGCTCGCTGTTGGTCCGATGACGCCTGCGGTTGCTGATAGCGCTGCGCCGACGGTGACCATCGACTCGCCGGTCGACAGCGCTCGGGTTTTAACTGTCCGTGGGCACTACAACCAGGTGTCGGACATCCAGTTGGTGGTGGACGCGGAGCGGACCGTGCCGGTGACGATGGACGCCGCGACGGGAACTTGGAGTGCGACCGTCGACCTGAGTGACGTGGACGGGGCTGTCGGGCTCGCTGCCTACGGGAGGAATCTGCAGACGCTGTACAACCAGTGGTCGGCGTTCACCTCGGTGACGTTGCACAATCCGGGCGCGGCGAAACCGGTGGTCGCGGTCATCTCGCCGGTGATGGGTGCGGCGCTCGCTGGGGCGTTTGAGGCCGTGGTCCAGGTCAGTGGGTCAGCTCGTCCGCTGCGGCGTGTCGAGGTGCGCGTCAACGGTGGGGCGTGGCGGAGCGCCGTACACGTGCCTGGGCCGGGTGGGCGCTATCGGGTGCAGCTCGATGCCTCGCAGGGGTTCGCCGGGCTGGAGGCACGAGCCGTCGACGTTGCTGGGCGGATCGGGGTGTCGGGTAGTACGTACGTGTCGGTGGGCGAGGCGGTGAAGCCTGCGCAGCAGCTGTACAGCCAGGATCGCGCGATGTGGTTGTGGGAGCAGAACTCGTATCCGGCGGTCTTTGACCAGGCTGCGCGCGACAAGCTCGGTCGGGTCATGGACGATACGTCGACCTTCGGGTCGGATCCCTTGCGGACGTTGTACGTGGGCGTCGCGGCGTACGGCGGTCAGGACATGTTGCGTGACTCGCGGAGTCAGGTGGCGGCGTTCGTCCGGTGGGCGCGTGGACGTGGGTATCACGTGCAGGCGGTGATCGCGGGTGGCACTGTGCCGCCGTACCTGGGTGCGTTGCCGCAGTACCGGGATCGGGCGGTGGCGGAATTCACGAAGGTGCTGGACTACAACCTTGCGGTTGGTGCGGATGCGCGCTTCGACGGGGTGAATGTTGACATCGAGCCGTACCTGCTGCCGCAGTGGAAGGAGCCCGGGACGACGCTGCCGGCGCAGTGGCTTGATCTGCTCGCCTCGTTCATGCAGCTGCGGGACGCGTCCGGTCAGCAGCTGCTGGTTGGGCCGGCGATCCCGTTCTGGTTCGACAGCTCGGACTGTTGTACGGCGATCACGTGGCGCGGGAAGACTGCTCCGCTGAGCGATCACGTGCAGGATCTGACGGATTACGTCGCTTTGATGGACTACACGGACACCGCTGCCGGGATCATCGCCCGGGCCTCGCATGAGATCGGCTATGGCAAACCGCAGTCGGTGGTGATCGGGGTGGAGTCCAAGGATCTGTCCGGTACTGGTGATCCTGAGTCCGTGACCTTCTATGAGGAGGGGCGCACGTACATGGAGGCGGAGCTGGACAAGGTGTACGCGGCTGAGACCGGCCAGTCTTCGTTCGCTGGGATCGCCATGCATCACTACGGCAGTCTGCTGGTGCTGCCGTCCGTTTGGGGTGCGGGCGGGGTCTACTACCCGGGGTAGCCCTCACAGACCTGTGGTGCTGGCCGTTCCACAGGTATGGACAAGTACGAGCAACGAGTAGCCGACGCCGATTGGGACAGCGTTGCGGCGTCGGTGAACGATCTCGGGTGCGCCCTTCTGCCGCAGTTGCTGACGCCTGATGAGGCCGCATTTGTGGCTGGGCTGTACGACGATGTACAGCGGTTCCGGGCGACGATCGACATGGCTCGGCATCGGTTCGGGGACGGGCAGTACCGGTATTTTGACCGGCCGTTCCCTGAGGCGGTGTCTCGGTTGCGGGAGTTGCTTTATCCGCGGCTGCTGCCGATCGCTCGGGAATGGTACGCCAAGCTTGGGCGCGACGCCGAGTGGCCGGAGACGCTCGACCAGTGGCTGGAGATTTGCCATCGGGCGGGGCAGAAGCGGCCGACGCCGATCCTGCTGCGGTACGGCGAGGGTGACTGGAACGCGTTGCATCGGGATCTGTATGGGGACAAGGTGTTTCCGCTGCAGGTCGTGATCAACCTGAACTCGCCTGGTGTCGACCATACGGGCGGGGAGTTTCTGCTCGTCGAGCAGCGGCCGCGGGCACAGTCTCGCGGAACGTCGACGTTGATTCCGCAGGGGCACGGGCTGGTCTTCACGACTCGCGATCGGCCGGTGCGGTCGGCGCGGGGGTGGTCGGCTTCGCCTGTGCGGCATGGGGTTTCGGTGGTTCGGTCGGGGCGACGGCACACGCTGGGGCTGGTTTTTCACGATGCTCTGTGAGATTTGGATTTGCGGTTATTCGAACGTATGATCGATGGCATGAGTGAGTGTCCGGTTGAGTCGGCGGCCTCGCGGCCGTTGGCCGGGCGAGCGCCGCTGACAGTGGTGCCTGGTGGCGCTGAGTTCTCGGCGGTGCGGGATCGGTTGCGGGACGATGCGCGGGTGGCGGCGCGGTTCGGGTTGTTGGCGCGTGGCGACGTACCGGATGATCCTGATCGTGGGGTCGGGTTGTACGAGGCAGTTGCGTTTCAGGACACGTCTGAGCTGAACGACTCCGGGTGGCTGGATCGGGTGGAGATGATCGGCCGGATGGAGGCGCGGCTGGCCGCTCTGAAGGCGTCCGCTGTCGCGGGGTATGAGGGCTCACTGCGTGGTGTTTCCGCCGACCTCGGGCATCGGCACCCTGAGCCTGGGGATCGGGAAGCGGAACCTGGTGAGCGTCGGTGGGTGGCTGGGGATCTGCGGTCGACTGCTGATGAGCTTGCGCTGGCCTGGCAGATGCATAAAGGGGCCGCTACCGCCCGGATTCATACCTCGTGCGAGTTGGTGCACAACTTTCCTGCGACGTTGCGTGCGTTGGAGGAAGGGGATCTGACCGAGCGGGCGGCGTTCACGATCGTGCGGGAGCTGTCGGTTCTCGACGACCCGGCGGAGATGGCGGCGGCCGAGGCTGCGGTGTTGGAGTGGGCCGGGGAGAATCCGCTGCAGCGGATCAAGCAGGAGGCACAGCGAGAGGCCGCGCGGCGGTCGTCGACGGCGCGGAGCAAGGCTCATGCGCGGGCGATGGACGAACGGTCGGTGCGGATCTTCCCGACCAGTGACGGTACTGCGGAGCTGATCCATACGCAGGATGCGCTGGATGCGGCCGCGGTGATGAACAGCCTGACGCGTGCTGCGAACCGGTGTCGCCGGAAGGGTGATACGCGCACTATGGATCGGCTGCGGGCTGATATCGCTTTGAGCCGGCTACTACCTCGGAGCAAGGTTGGTGGTGCTCCGGTAGCGGAGGACGTCGTTGAGGCGTCTGTGGGTGCTGAGGCAGCGGTTGTGATCCATGCGAGTGGTGCTGAGATCCGGGCGTTGATCAGTGGCGAGAGCGACACCGGCGGGGTGGCCGAGCACCATGGTCCGATCCCTCAGGAGTCGTTACGCAAGCACGTCACGCGGGTCCTGGCTCGGAGTCTCCTTGGTGACGGCGGGAGTCCGAGTCGATCGCGGCTTGATCTTCGGCTCAGCGACGAGCCGCCGGCTGGGACTCCGGACAGGTACACGCCGAATGCGGCGACCGATCGGTTCGTTCGGTTGCGCGATCGGACGTGTCAGTTTCCTGGGTGCAATCAGCCTGCTGAGTTCGCGGACATCGACCATCGTGTTGCCTTCGCGGCTGGCGGGCGGAGCAGCACTGAGAATCTGCATTGTCTCTGCCGACATCACCATCGTCTCAAGCACGAGGGCGGATGGGCCGTCAGCTGTGATGCGGACGGAAGGACCACCTGGACCAGTCCGAATGGTCGGCGCTACCGCACGCCTGCGCCTGACTCCGATCCACCCAGCGGTTCTGATCCGCCGGATGTGAGCGCCTCGGTCTGAACCTCCAGACCGGGGAGGGTTACCCGGCTGCGGTCAGGTCTGAGCAGATGTCCCACGCTGCCTGCTGGAGGCGGGCTGCTGTGTCCTGCTCGAGGCCCTTCGCCGGTACGGCGATTCCGACCGGATCCTCATTGAGCAGCGCGATGAGGAAGACGCACGCCGCTAGATAGCTGCCTGCGAGCGCCGGGTGGCTGTTGTCCGCGTCGTGCAGGGGCGGCGTGTCGTGTTGGGTCAGGAAGCGTTCCCAGACCATTCCGACCGGTATGAGCGTCGCGCCGAGCTCCGCTGCGGCTGCGCCGTACGCGTCGGTGAGTGCCTGCTGGGTCTCCGGGGCGTTGCGTCGCGCCCAGGTCAGGTAGAGCGCCGTACGGGCGCCCGCCGCGGTGATCGCCTCGTTGAAGTCACGCGCGCTGTCCCGGAAGCGGGCCGGGCTCTTGATCGGCAGCGTGCTCTGCTCCTGCAGGACGACGGTGTCGAAGCCGCCGCTCGCGATCGCGTCCAGCGCCTGGCCGGCGTTGAGATGCTGCCGCAGCGACGCCCCACCCGCCGAGATCAGCTTGTGCTCGATCGAGATCCCACGCGCACCTGCCAGGCCCTTGATCAGCCCCGGCAGGTTGTTCCGCGAAGTGAAGCTGTTGCCCACGAAGAGAATCCGCACGACACGGACGCTACTACTCCCCGGACCGCCGCGCAGGGAATCCGTTTGACCATGACGCTTGCGGCGCTGTTGGCTGACGCCATGAGTGGCCTTCGGATCGTCCCGATCACGGACGACGTCACGCTGCTGGACTGGCAGCGCGTGCACAATGAGATCATCCCGACGGCGCCGCTGTCCCGCGACGACATCCGCGAGCGACTGACGCGCAACGTCCTCGAGGTGGCCTACGACGGCGACGCCCTGGTCGGATGCTCGACAGTCCGACCGCCATCCGAAGACACCACGGCAGCGGTGGTCATCGCTCGCGTACTCCCCGAGTACCGGCGCCGCGGCTACGGTGATGCGCTCTACCAGCACTGCCTACACCGTGCACGCGAGCTGGCCACCACCATCGAGACCCACATCCTCAGCAGCAACGCCGACGGCCTGCGCTTCGCGAAGTCGCACGGCTTCGTCGAGGTGGAGACCTACCTGCTCCCAGGCGACACCATTCCCTTTGTAGAACTACGGTTGGGCAAGTGACTATGCGCTTCAGTGTCAACATTCCGAACTTCGGGGACTTCGCCGACGCCCACACGGTCGCGCGGGTGGCGATGGCCGCGGAAGAGGCCGGCTGGGACGGGCTGTTCGTCTGGGACCACGTGGTGCACAGCAAGGAGCGGCGCCGCGGGCAAGCGTTCGGCGATCCGT
Source organism: Kribbella sp. NPDC043289 (assembly GCF_056436705.1). Taxonomy (NCBI): domain Bacteria; kingdom Bacillati; phylum Actinomycetota; class Actinomycetes; order Propionibacteriales; family Kribbellaceae; genus Kribbella; species Kribbella sp. NPDC043289. Next base: position 1,202,341 of record NZ_JBWKCB010000002.1, on the reverse strand, counting down.
GGATGCTGATGACAGCGGCCGCGCTGGCCACCTCACGAATCAAGCTAGGCCCGCTGGTGACCCCGGTCGCGCGACGCCGGCCAGAGCAGCTCGCCCGGCAGGTCGCAACCCTGGACGCGCTGAGCGGCGGCCGGGTGATCTTCGGCGCCGGTCTCGGCGGACCCATCGACGACGAGTTCGGCAGCTTCGGCGACGAGACGGATCCGAAGGTGCTAGCCGAGAAGCTGGACGAGGGTCTCGACCTCATGGCGGCCTACTGGTCCGGCGCCCGGGTGAACCACGACGGCAAGCACTACCAGGCCACCGACGTGGAATTGCTGCCGGCAACGGTCCAGCAGCCCCGCCCGCCGGTCTGGATCGCGGGCTACTGGCCCCGCAAGGCCCCGATGCGCCGAGCCGCCCGCTGGGACGGCGCCGTACCGCTGTTCACCAGTGCCAACCACGGCCAGGCCCCCGCGGTCGAGGAACTGCGGGAGCTGGTCGACTTCCTCCACCAGCAGCGCGCGGACCAGAGCACGCCGTACGACGTGATCGTCGGCGGCATCAGCCCGGCAGATCCGGCCGGCGCGCGGGCGCTGATCGAGCCGCTCGCCGAGGCGGGTGCCACCTGGTGGGACGAGCGACAGTTGCTCGGCGGCACCGATTTCTACCGCCTGGAGCCGGTCCTGCGCCGGATCGAGCAGGGTCCGCCAACCCTCGACTAAGCACCCCTGGACGGTCGACTTTTAAGCTTGCATGCATGAGCGACGACCATCCGTCCTGTTGCGCGCCGTCCCGTGGCGAGGCGTCCGCCCCTCCGCCTGCCCCGGCCGAGCGCGGCGAGCACCGGATCGAGCAGGTCGAGCTCAGTGGCGGCGTCTTCGCGATGGGCAACCCCAACGGCGACGAGAACGCCGGCGACGGCGAGACACCCGTCCACCAGGTCGAGCTCGCGCCGTTCTCCATCGACGCGACCAGCGTGACGAACGCCGACTTCGCGCGCTTCACCGACGCGACCGGCTACCGCACCGAGGCCGAGATCTTCGGGTACTCCGCAGTGTTCCATCTCGCTCTCGCCGCCGAGCCCGACGAGGTGATGGGCCCAGCCTCCGGTACGCCGTGGTGGGCCGGCGTCCGCGGCGCCGACTGGCGGCACCCGGGTGGTTCCCGATCCGATCTCGACGGCCTCGCCGAGCATCCCGTCGTCCACGTGAGCTGGAACGACGCGACGGCTTACTCCAAATGGGCCGGCCGGCGACTGCCGACCGAGGCCGAGTGGGAGTATGCGTCCCGCGGCGGCCTCAAAGGCAAGCGGTACCCGTGGGGCGACGAGCTGATCGGCGACGACGGCGAGTGGCGCTGCAACATCTGGCAGGGCGAGTTCCCGCGGGCAAACACCGAGGAGGACGGCTTCCTCACCACCGCCCCGGTCCACACCTTCCGCCCGAACGCGTTCGGCCTGTGGCAGACGGTCGGGAACGTCTGGGAGTGGTGCGACGACTGGTTCGGCCCGCGGTATTACAAGTTCTCCCCCGCCGAGAACCCGACCGGCCCGTCGCTCGGCGCAGCCCGGGTGATGCGCGGCGGCTCGTACCTGTGCCACGACTCGTACTGCAACCGCTACCGCAACGCGGCCCGCTCGTCGAACACCCCCGAGTCCTCGATGGGCAACACCGGCTTCCGTACGGTCGGTCTCACGCGTCCTGAGTGACGGCGGGCTGCCGCAGTCCCGGCGTGCTGACAGCGACCGCTGCCACCGCCGCGACGCACAGCAACGCACCGGAGGCGAGCGACGCGACCGGCGAGCTCAGTTGGGCGACCACACCGCCACGGAGATTGCCGAGGTCGGGCCCCGCCTGACCCACGATCTGCTCGGCGGCACTGACGCGGCCGAGCAGCTCAGCCGGCGTGTGCAGCTGAATGATCGTGCTCCGCGAGACGACAGCCACCGTGTCGGCCGCACCTGCGAACGCGAGACAGACCAACGCCAGCCACGGCACCGGTGAGAACGCGAACAACACCAGCGCGATCCCCCACCCAGCCGAGCCGCAGAGCATCACCACGCCGTGCCGCGGCAGCCGAGTGAACGAGCCGGAGAACAACGACGCAGCGACGCCCCCCACAGCGATCGCGGTCAGGAACAACCCGAGCGTCCGCGGATTGTTGCCGAACCGCTCAGCGTTGATCACCGGAAACAGGCTGATCGGCATCGACAGCACAGTCGCCGCTAGGTCGGTGATCAGCGCACCCCGGATCACCGGCGTGGACGCCACGAACGTCAACCCGTCCCACACGCCACGCAGCCCAGGCTTGGCGGTCGTCCCGATGCGCATCCGAGGCAGCCCGAGTACGCCGTACAGCGCGGCAAGGAAACTGAGCGCGTCGATGAGGTAGCAGACTCCGACTCCCCAGGCACCGATGATCAGACCACCCAGCGCCGGCCCGAGCAGCATCGCGCCCTGGAACCCGATCCGGTTCAACGCGATCCCAGCGGCCAGTTGGTCGCGCGACAACAACTGCGGCAGCACGGTCCGAGCCACCGGCCCAGCCGTCGCACCGAACGCGGCCTGTACTGCGATCAGCGCCAGCAGCACCCCAACGGGAACCCGCCCGAACACCAATTGACTCGCCATCACCGTCGCGACGAGCCACTGTCCGACCGTGGTGACCAGGTAGATCCGGCGCCGCTCGAGCCGGTCGACGAGCGTGCCCGCGAACAGTCCGAGGACGATCAGCGGCAACGCCTGCGCCAGCCCGACCGCACCGGTCCAGGCCGGGCTCGACGTCTGGTCCCAGACCTGGAACATCACCGCGACAAACGTCAGCTGACCGCCGAACCCCGACAGCACCTGACCGATCCACAACCGGCGGTACGTCAGAACGCGGAGCGGCCCGAGATCGATGAGGGCGCGTTTCACTCCGCCACGTCCGGGAGCTTCTCGACGATGCGCTCGTGGAAGCTCTTCCGGCTCAACGCTGCCTCGATGTCGCGGACCACCTGGGTCATCGGGTACGGCAGCTCGGCCTCCAGCTCGGCGATCGCCTCCTCGGTCGCCCGCCACTCGGCGGTCAGCAGTTCGACGAGCTTCTTCGACTTGGCGGTAAGCGTGACTTTCTTGCTGCGCGCGTCCGCACCCGGCACGGTCCGGACCAGGCCGGCGGTACGCATTGCGGAGACCTTCTGGCTCAGCGCCGAGTGCGTCCGGCCGACCGTGTCGGCCAGCTCGGTGATCGTCAGCGGGCCCTTCAGGTGCAGCTGGATCAGCTCGCGCACGTAGCTCGGTTTCAGGCCCTTGATCTCCCGATCGGTGTAGATCCGGCCGATCTCGTTGTCCATCCGGCCCAGCAGCTCGTGCAGCGGCCGCCACTGACTCTGTGCGGTGGGGTCGTCCATCCGAGAATCATAACAGCACTTATATAAGCACTGTTGAGTCAGGCGGCGGCGCCTCATGGTGTGCCGCGCGACCCGAAACGACCGCTCGGATCCAGAGCCCCACGAGACCTGCCGACACCACGCTGATCAACGCGACGACCGCGAACCCGTAGCGGGTGTCGGAGCGCCCGGTCACAACCGACGCGAGCAACATGACGACCACCGTCGCGGCAAGGCCGTAGCCGTTCGCGATCCCGAACGCATGCCCGACGCGAGACTCCGTCACCGATGTCATCAACAACGAACGGGTTGCAATCCGAGCCTGCCCAAAGAGAAACGCGCCAACCAGAACGAGAGACATCAGCACCGGTACGCCGAAGAGCGGCTGCAGCGCGAACAATGCGCTGCACAACAAGAACCCCCCGACAGCCAGCTTCAGGTCGCCGAGCCGCGCCGCCGACCGCCGATACGTGGCCGCGGCCACCAGGAAGCCCACGCCGCCCAGCGCATCGACCGCACCAAGTGCCGCCGCGCCGCGATGCCACTCGCCGATCAAAAGCACCGGCAGCAAAGCATTGAACACCGTCACGACAACGAGCCCCTGCCCGAACAGCACCACGAGCGCACCAAGCGGGACAACACCCACTCGCCGCGGCGCCGCCGGCTGATCAACAACCTGCTCGACAGACCGCCGCCCGGTCCCGACCGAGTAAACGAGCACAGCGGACAGCAAGAACGTCAGCGCATTGAAGGTGAACAGAGGCCGCGGACCGAAGTGCTGAAGAGCCAGCCCGCCGACCGACGCCGAGAGAAGCATGCCGGACTGGAGCGCGATCTCGTAGTGAGCATTGAAACGCCGAAGCCGCCCAGCAGGAACGCGCTCACGGATCAGGGCAGCACTGGCAGGCGTGAACTGAGCCGCGACGACCGCCAGCGCGAAGTTCGTCGCGTAGACGAGCGGCTGCTGAGCGACGCCGAACGCGAGACCGACCGGCAGGGCGAGGGCGGCGGTAGCGCTCACCAGATCGCAGACAACCCACAGCCGGCGCCGGTCAAAGCGGTCCGCGAGTCGACCGAAGTACGGCGAGAGCACAGCCTGCGGTACGGCGACGGCGATGAAGAGCCACCCGACATCCAGCATCGACCCCTGCGCGCGGACGAGCAGCAGGGCAGCGCCGAGGAGCTGGATGTTGTTGCCGAGGGACGTAATGAACGCTGCGGGCAGCAGCAGATGGGTTCTCGAAGTCACGTCGCCAACGCTTCCAGCAAACACTGACAAACGATGGCAGTGATTTCAACCAATCGCTAGCTGAACGACGGACTCGCCGCCTGACCGATGAACAGCTTGGGCGGTGTGGTGAGGCCGACCGACCAGATGTCCTTGTCGATCGGATAGAGCAGTGTCGAGTTCCCCTGCCAGACCGGTTGGTCGTCGACCGAGCGGGTCTCGGCCGGATGCACGACCTGGCGGGAGGCGAGGTCAAGGACCGCCAGACGCCAGGTCCCGTTGGAGACCTTCTGCTTGTAAGCGATCCGCCGCCCGTCCGGAGACAGCGACGGACACTCGACGTTCTCGGCGATCGCGGTACCCCGGTACGCGCGGAAGTCGGCCTCGATCAGGTACGTCTTCCCCCTGCTCGCCATGGTCACATAGAACCGGTTGCCATCAGCACCGAAAGTGATCCCCCAGTAGTTCACGTCCGACGCGAAGTACCGCTTCCCGCCGACGAAAACCGCTAGCTCCTCGACCGTCTTCACTATCCGGCCGGTGTCCACCTGATACAGCCCGGTGCGCGTGGAGAACCCCGTCGCGGCGTACGAGTCGCCACTGACGAACAGCGTCCAATTCACGATCCGCCCATCCGGAGAGACCCGGGCCCGACTCGGTGTCCCTGGCAACGTTTCGCGATGCTTCTCGTGGAGCGAACCGGTCAGGACGATCATCTCGGTCAGCGGTGGCAACGAGCCTGGCTTCAAGCGCAGGCAGATCGCCGTACCACCAGCCGCGGCGAACCGATCACAGTGCAGATCCCCCACCCGTCGAGCAGCCCCCGGATCCCCAACGGGTACGGCGGCCAGTTTGCCCGCGTCCGGACCAGCCGCCAGGTTGCGGAAGAACAGCGTCTTCCCATCGAGCGCCATCGTCTGACCAGACACGACCGGTACGGCGTTCTCGGTCGCCCCGCCGTCGCGCGCCTGGACGACGTATGTGATCGCGCCGCCGACCAGAGCGAGAAGCCCGATCGCGACAACGAGGAGCCGGCGAGTCATCGGCGTACCTCCAGTGGCTTGAGGACGGCAGCGGCGATGGTGACCGCGAGCAGCGCAACCGTGATCGCGAGGATCGCGGGACGGAGATCCCACAGCGTCCACAGCAGTCCGACGGTGACGGCCGCGGCCATCCGCGCGAGCGCTTGACCGGTCTGGAGTACGGCGAGACCGCTCGCGCGCAGGTGTTCGGGCAGCAACGGGCCGACCGCAGCGGGAAGCACACCGTCGGTCGCCGCATAAAACATCCCGTGCAAAACGAGGACCAACCACCACGCACCGATCGGGCCGCAAACAAGCAGCAACGCAAGGATCAAAGCGAGATGTCCACCAAGAAAGACCTTCCACCGGCCGATCCGGTCACCGAGACGCCCGAGCGGGATCGCGAGCAGCAGGAAGGTCCCAGCGGTACCGAGCGGGAGCAACGGAAAGAGATTGGTCCCGATGTCCCAACGCCGTTGCACAGCGAGATAAACGAACGAGTCCGTGATCGTGAAGAGCCCAAGTGCAGCCGCCCACACACAAGCCCGCCGAAAGTTGGCCTCCTTCAGCAACCCCAGCACCGGCAGACCACCTCGAACCGGCACAGGCCGAGGCGCCGGAGCCTGGTCGCGAACGAAAGCCCCGAGCAGAATCACCCCACAAGCCGCAAGGCAGAAGCTGGTGACGAAGACCGAGTCGTAGTCACCAAGGCTGGCCCACAACACAGCCGTCGCCACCAGCGGCCCGAGGAACGCGCCGACCGTGTCGAGCGCCCGATGCACGCCGAACGAACGCCCCATCGTCTCCGGCGCGCTGCTCAACGAGATCAGCGCGTCCCGCGGCGCCGTCCGGATCCCCTTGCCGGCCCGGTCGACAGCCAGGACCGCGCCGATCGCCGGCACCGCGGACCCGGCGGCCAGGAAGCCGAGCTTCGAGACCGCCGAGAGCGCGTAGCCGACGCCGGCGACGGTCTTCAGCCGTCGCCAGCGGTCGGCAACGTGTCCGCCGACGAGCCGCAGTACCGCCGTCGCTCCGGCGTACAGGCCGTCGAGAAGGCCGAACTGCAGGGGGTTCAGCCCGAGCCCGAAGACCAGGTACAGCGGCAGGATCGCGGTCACCATCTCGGCCGACACGTCGGTCACCAGACTGACGATGCCGAGGGCAACCACATTCCCCGGGACCCGCCGCAGCGGGGTCCGCAGCGGGCCGACGGATGCGAGGTACATCAGTGGCAGGTGTACGTCGGGCTGCTGTCCAGGACCTTGCCGTCCAGACCGATCAGCTGACTGGCGAACGTCGTGTCGGTCATCGACAGCTTCAGGACACCGAAGTCCTCGATGATCTTGGCCGTCGCCGGATGTCCGGCGTGCACCGGGTAGAGCGGCGCGCCGCCCATCCCGCCGATGATCTGCAGCGGCCCGTTCGGGTCCTTCTGACCGTCGGCGTTCTGCGGCAGGAACCGTTCGTAGTGGTGGTCGTGACCGTTCAGGATCAGGTCGGTCTTGGCCGACACCAGCGTCTGCCACAGCGGATCGGCGTCCGGGTTGTCACCGTGGTCACCTGAGGAGAACCGCGGGTGGTGGTAGTACGCCGCGATGCAGCCCTTGGTGTTCTTCGCGAGGTCCTGCTTCAGCCAGGTGAGCTGCGCCGGCTCGCGCAGGTCCTCCTTCACGAAGTCGTTGGAGTCCAGCGCGATGAAGTGCCAGTTCCCCATCTCCCAGCTGTAGTAGTTCTTCCCGGCCGGCGTCGCGATCGAGCCGAAGTACTTGTGGTACCCCTCGTACGGCGTGTTGTCGTACGTCTCGTGGTTGCCGGGGATCGGGTGCGTGATGCTCTTGAACTTCCCCCACGTCTTCGCGTAGTAGCTCTGGAAGTCCGAGTAGTGCGCGTCGTCGTACTGGTTGTCGCCCATCGTGATCACCGCGGCCGGGTTCATTGCCTCGACCAGCTTCGCGGTCTTGGGATGCACGCAGCTCGAGTCGGACGCGGTGCAGCGGTCCGCGATGTCACCGGCCGCCGCGAGCACGAACCCACCAGCCCCGCCGGTTCCGGTCGTGACCGTGACCGCTGCGGTCTCTCCCGACACGTTGCCGGCCAGATCCCGTGCGAGCACGGTGTAGCGGTACGCCGTGTTCGCGGTCAGTCCGGTGTCGTTGTACGACGTACTCGCCGCATCAGCGACGACCTTCCCATCACGCAGTACGTCGTACCCGCTCACGCCCACGTTGTCCGTCGAAGCGGTCCAACTGAGCGCGACCGAGGTACCCGTGGCGCCGGTGCTCTTCAGACCGGTGGGCACCGTCGGGGCCTGGGTGTCACCGGTCGAGTCGGTCGTGCCGTAGACCTGGATCTCGAAGAGCGAGTAGCCGTACGACGTCGCGCGCTGGGTGCCGACCAGTCGCAAGTACCGGCCGTGGCCCTGCAGCCCGATCAGGTCGTCGGTCGCACCGTTGCCGTCCGCAACGTCCTTGACGGTGCGGAAATTGGCTCCGTCGTCGGAGACCTCGATCCGGTACGCCTTCGCGTACGCGGCTTCCCAGGTCAGCTTGACCCGGCCGACGGTGGCCGCCTGACCGAGATCGACCCGGATCCACTGTGGATCGGTTCCTTCGGTGCTGGCCCAGCGGGTCGACGGGTCGCCGTCCACCGCCTTGGCCGCCGCCAGCGAGTCACCCTCGATGCTCGAGGCAATGACCGGTTTGCCCTGCGACAGCAGGGCGTCGGCGTTCGTCCGGGCGTCGGCGGCCGAACCGCCGAGCGCGGCCACCAGGCCGACGGGGAGCACCAGCGCGAGCAGGCGCAGTTTCATGAGATACCTCCGGGGGCGCGGAGAGCTGAATTGTTAGGAAGGTTACCTAACAGTGGATGCGACGTAAAGCCCCCACTTTCGTCATATACGTCCAGCGCATCAACTGTGCGCAAAAGATTCATTGGACGGATGACGTAGCCGCTGATTGGCTCGACGACATGGATATGCGCAGGTTAGGTCGTGCAGGGATCGAGGTCAGCCCGGTCGGATTCGGGTGCTGGGCGATCGGTGGACCGTTCAGCAACCCCGCCGGTGAACCGCTCGGTTGGGGTGTGGTCGACGACGAGGAATCGGTGCGGGCGATCCGCCGAGCGGTGGAGCTCGGCGTGACGTTCTTCGACACTGCGGACGTGTACGGCGCCGGGCACAGCGAACGCGTACTCGGCCAGGCGATCAGCGGGATCCGCGACCAGGTGGTGATCGCCACCAAGTGGGGCAACACGTTCGACGAGTCCACGCGGATCATGCACCACCAGGACACGACACCGGAGTACGTACACAAGGCGGTACGGGCGTCACTCGACCGGCTCGGCACCGATTACCTGGATCTCTACCAACTGCACTTCGACACGACCGACGAGATCGCACTGCCGCTGCGCGAGGCGTGCGAGGAACTGGTCCGCGAAGGACTGATCCGCGCCTACGCGTGGAGCACCGACACCGTGCACAGCGCGGAACTCTTCGCGCAGGGCGAGCACTGCGCGGCGGTCCAGCACGAGGCGAGCGTCCTGCACGACGCCCCGGACTTCTTCGCGCTCTGCGAGCGGGAGGACCTGGCAAGCATCAACCGGACGCCACTCGGGATGGGCATCCTCGGCCGCCGCGACGCGAGCCGGCCGGCCACGGGCGCCGACATCCGCACGCTCCCGCCGTCCTGGCTGCGGTACTTCGCCGAGGGCGGCGTCCCCGCACCGGAGTGGTGGGACAAGGTAGCCGCGATCCGCGACGTCCTGGAGGGCGACGGACGCACTCTCGCGCAGGGCGCGCTGGCCTGGCTCTGGGCGCGGAGCCCGCGGACCGTGCCGATCCCCGGGTTCCGGACCGTGGCGCAGGCCGAGCAGAACGCCGGCGCAATGGCCCACGGCCCGCTGCGGGACGACCAGATGACCGAGATCGCGAAGCTCCTGAGCGAGTGATCCGGGCCGCCGAGCTCTTGCTCGGTGCGCTGCTTTATCGATATACCTGTGTCTATGCCGGGGCAGCCGACGGACTCACGCCAGTGGTTTCGTCGTACCCCGGGTGACCAGCTGGGCCGGGACGACGAGTTCCTGCGGCTCCTCGCGCGGGCTGCCGTTGATCTGCGCGATCAGCAGCGACGTGATCGCGTCGGCCATCGCGTCGTGCCCCGGATTGACCGTGGACAGCGCCGGCACCAGGTACGCCGCCTCGTCGATGTCGTCGAAACCGGCCACCTGGATGTCGTCCGGCACCCGCAGCCCGCCGTCGGCCAGTGCGCGCAGGGCACCCATCGCCACCACGTCGGTGAGTCCGAAGACCGCGTCGAAGCCGATCCCGCGCTCGCGCAGCGCCCGAATCGCGTCGTACCCGTCCTGCGGGCGGAACGGGCAGCGGATGTTCAGGTCGGGGTCGACCGGTACGCCGGCCTCGCGGTGCGCCAGCAGATATCCCTCGGCGCGGAGCGCGGGCATCGTCGCGGAGCCGACCGGGTCGCCACCGATCATCGCGATCCGGCGGGCGCCGGCGGCGAGCAGGTGCGCGGTCGCCTGCCGGGCACCGTCGACGTTGTCCATCATCACGTGGTCGAACCGCGACGGCAGCGCGCGCTCGCCGATCATTACCACCGGGGCGTCGGTGCGGAGCTGGCCGAGCTCGGCCGGGTCGATGTCGACCACGCTCAGGATCAGGCCGTCGTACATCCGCAGGCGGGAGAACGCGACGGCGTCCAGTTCGCCCTCGCGGCTGGCGCCGGTGCGCTCCATCACGATCCGCAGATCGTGCGCCTCGAACCGATCGGCGAGCCGCCCGGCGAGTTGGGCGAAGTACGGCCGCTCCAGCTCCGGTACGGCGAGGCCGACCACGCCCGTCCGGCCTGCGCGCAGGTGACGGGCGGCCAGATTGACCTGGTAGCCGAGCTCCGCGATCGCCGCGAGCACCCGCTCACGCGTGTCGGGACCGACCCGCGGGCGGCCATTGATCACGTTCGACACCGTCATCGTCGACACCCCGGCGAACCGGGCGACGTCGGCCATCGTCACCACGCTCGAGGTTTTCTTCATGCCGACCACTGTAAGGACACAGGAGGGCCCCATGCCTGAACCGACGACATCCCGGGTCGTGATCGACCTCGACGTACCCGGTCCGACGATCAGCCGGCACCTGTACGGGCACTTCGCCGAGCATCTCGGGCGGTGCATCTACGGCGGCTTCTACGTCGGTGAGGACTCCCCCGTCCCGAACGAGGGCGGGATCCGGCGCGACGTGGTCGAGGCGCTGCGGGCGCTCGACATCCCGAACCTGCGCTGGCCGGGTGGATGCTTCGCGGACGAGTACCACTGGAAGGACGGCATCGGGCCGAAGGCGGACCGGCCGTCGATGGTGAACACGCACTGGGGCAACGTCGAAGAGAACAACCACTTCGGCACCCACGAATTCATGGCGCTGTGCGAGCTGCTCGGCGCCGAGCCGTACGTGAACGGCAACGTCGGCAGCGGGACCGTCCGCGAGATGAGCGAATGGGTCGAGTACCTGACCCGCGACGGCGACAGCCCGATGGTGCGGCAGCGGAAGGCGAACGGGCGCGACGAGCCGTGGCGGGTCCCGTTCTGGGGCATCGGCAACGAGACCTGGGGCTGCGGCGGGAACATGCGCGCCGACGCGTACGCCGACCAGGCGCGGCAGTACGCGACGTACCTGCGGGATCACGGCGACAACAAGTTGTACCGGATCGCTGCCGGCGCGGCCGACGACGACCTCAACTGGACCGAGGCGCTGCTGAAGGCGGTCAGCTGCCTGGGCTGCGAACGCGGTCCGAAGAACATCTTCCAGGCGATCTCGTTCCACTACTACACGGTCGCCGGGACGTGGGAGACCAAGGGCAGCGCGACCGAGTTCGACCTCGAGTCCTACTACCGGACGATCGGCAAGGCGCAGGGCGTCGACCGGGTGATCCGCGCGCACTCGTCGCTGATGGACGCCTACGACCCGGACCGGAAGATCGGTCTGGTGCTGGACGAGTGGGGCACCTGGTGGGACGTCGAGCCGGGGACGAACCCGGGGTTCCTGTTCCAGCAGAACGCGATGCGGGACGCGCTGGTCGCTAGCCTGCACTTCGACATCTTCCACCGGCACGCGGACCGGCTGGTGATGGCGAACATCGCGCAGACGGTGAACGTTCTGCAGGCGATGCTGCTCACCGACGATGACGGCGGGCTGGTGAAAACCCCGACGTACCACGTGTTCGAGATGAACAAGGGGCATCACGACGCGGTCGCCGTACCGACGCACGTGGTCGAGGGACCGGCGCCGTACGAGCTGGACGGGAAGCCGACCGAGCTGGTGTCGGCGTCCGCGTCGGTGAAGGACGGGCGGGTACTGGTGTCGGTCAGCAACCTCGATCCGGTGGCGGCGCTGGACGTCGTCCTGGACCTGCGCGGCGGCGAGGTCCGGGACCCGGCCGGACGGTTGCTGACGGCATCGAAACCGCAGGCGTTCAACACGGTCGCCGATCCGGCCGCGGTGGCTCCGGTCCCCCTCGGAGTGGAACCGGAGCCCCGCGGTTTCCGGGTGACTTTGCCGCCGCACTCGTTCGCGACGGTCAGTTCCGCTTACTGACCGGGATCTGGAACTCGTGCACCCAGTTCGCCGGGTTGTCCATGTCGAACTGGAGTGTCACCTCCCGCGCGTAGCCCTGGCTGCGATAGCCGTTGTCCTCGATCCAGCGGGCCAGCGTCTGCATACTGCGGTCGGCTTCCATCATGTCGCCCTTGTGGACGATGGTCGCGGCCTGGGTGAGCGCGGGAAGTTCCAGGAACTCCAGATCGGTCGCCTCCCCGGCATCGACGGGTACGGCGGCGTGGACGCGGATCGTGTCGTTCGCGGCGTCCTCGTAGTACGCAACCGGTGAGCCGCTGGGGGTGACCCCGGCGGCGCCGAGGCGCTCGAAGAGTTGACCGAACAAGGGCTGCAGTACGGGACCGATGTCCTCGCCGTCGTAACTCGGCGAGATCGCGGACAGCTCCGCGACTCTTGTGGCGGCGATGTTTTTCAGGACGACGTCGTCGGTGGGCATGTGACCTTCCCTCTCGATGAGCCGGAGCCTCGCCTCGACGCTCGTCAGCCGGGCCGTACTACGGGCCAGGTCGTCCTCGAGCTGGGCCTGCCGGAGCCGCAGCATGCCGCGCAGTTCCTCCGCGGACAGCTTGGCGTCGACGATCTCACCGACCTGTTGCAGGCTGAAGCCGAGGTCCTTGAGCGCGACGATGCGGTTCAGGCGGCTGAACTGGTCGGCCGAGTAGAACCTGTACCCGGTCAGCTCGTCGACGACGGCCGGCCGGAGCAGCCCGAGCGCGTCGTAGTGCCGCAGCATCCGCGCCGACACCTGACCGAACGCGGCGAAGTCTCCGATGGTGAACATGCAGCCACCTTCCGGCTTGACACCGTGTCAAGGTCAATCCGGTCCGAGCCTACGGCGGGTCAGGAGGCGACGTGGGTACGGCGGTCGCGGATCGCGGCGATCGCGACGGCGGTGACGATCAGCGCGACACCGCCCGCGCCGAAGCCGGTGACCAGGTTGCCGCGGCTGCTCAGCCGGGCGTCGCACTGCATCGGCGTGATGCCCTTCTCGGGCTGGAAGACCGAGCCGCAGGAGTCGCCACCCGCGTGCACCGGGCGCACGGCGAGCACCACCCCGACGATCAGCAGGACCAAGCCCACGGCGCCGAGGACCTTGTTCAGCACCGGCCGTCCTCTCGCGCCGTCGCACGCACGTCAGCCAGGACCGACCGTAGTCGACTGACCCGATCCTGCATACGCACGGTCACACTCCCTGGTAGCTCGGTAAGATTTGATCAAATCTAACGCAGCTAGCAGGCCGCTCTGAAGTTCCGCACGGCCCGACAGTGGAATCTTCACCCAGTTCTAACGCACTCCGGGCCTGGCCGGTTCAGTTATTGCCAGGGATCGAACGTGCTCGAACGTGGCAACCAGTGAACCGCTCGCCCTGCCGTGCGCGACGTCGGCGAGCGCGCGGTCCACGGCCTCGAACGGGACCACCGTGGTGTGCGCGGCGACCGGCAGCCGAGCGACCAGGCGGAACAGTTCCTCGCCGTCGCGACGGGTGTTGGAGGTGACGCTGCGCAGGTCCCGCTCATGGAACAGGTGCCGCTCGTAGTTCAGCACCGGTACGTCGGACAGGTAGATTCCCGCGACCGCCACAGTTCCACCGGGCTTGAGGGATGCGAGCGCATACGGGACCACGTCACCGGCCGGCGCGAAGACGATCGCCGAGTCCAGCGGCACCGGCGGCGAATCGGCCGTCTTCCCCACGAACGCAGCACCCAACTCGCGGGCCAACTCCCGGTTCCCCGCGCCGCGGGTCATCACGAACAGCTCGGCGCCCTGGGCGGTCGCGATCTGCGCCGTGAGATGCGCACTGGAACCGAACCCGTAGATACCGAGCCGACCACCCGGCGGCAGGTTCGCGCGGAGCAGCGAGCGGTAGCCGATGATCCCGGCACACAGGAACGGCGCGAGCTCGACCGCGGCACGGTCCGTCGGCAACGCGTAGGCGTAGTCCTGCGGCACCACGGCGTACTCCGCGAAGCCGCCGTCGGCGTCCCAGCCGGTGTACGTCGACCGCGGGCAGAGGTTCTCGGATCCTTTGCGGCAGAACTCGCACACGCCACACGTCCCCCGCAGCCACGCGATGCCGACGCGATCTCCGACAGCGAACCGGTCGGCCGACGGACCGCGGTCGACCACCGACCCGACGGCTTGATGACCGGGGACGACGCCGGGCTGCTTCGGTGGCAGGTCACCCTCGGCCAGGTGCAGATCGGTGCGGCAGATCCCGCAGGCCTCGACCTGCACGAGCACCTCGCCCGGAGCGGGTTCCGGAACGGGACGACGTACCTGCCGGAGTGGACCGCTGTCGATGGGTCCTGGACGCTCCACTGCCCACGCCTGCATCTGGTCAGCCATGTCTCCATCATGCGACGCGGCGCAGCGCGCGCGAGCGACGCTCGGCGACCTTCGACCCCGACTCCCGACGCGCCATCCGCCGCAGTACGACGGGAGCGAGCAACAGTCCCGCAACGGCCCAGAGTCCGAGGACCGCGGCCGTCTCAAGATGCCGCCAGGACTCGCCGACCTCCACGACGACCGCTTCGGGCGGCAGCAGCGCGGACCGCATGCCGAGGCCCATCCAGTAGACCGGGGTGAGCTGACCGATCCAGGCGACCCATCCGGGCAGGGCGGTCAGCGGATAGAAGATGCCGGAGATCGCGATCAGGCCGAGCATCGGCAACTGGATGAGGCCCTGTGAGCGGGCCGTAGTGAAGACCGAGCCGAGGATCGCGCCGATCGGCAGCGTCGCGATCAGTCCGAGCACCAGTACCCAGATCAGGGTGAACCAGTGCGCGGAGCCGAGCGCGATCCCGTCGACCAGGAACAGGCCGGGGATCAGCAGGATCGTGAGATCGACGAGCAGCCCGCCGGCGACCGAGACGACCTTGCCGACGACGTACCCGGTCATGCCGTTCGGGATGGCCTTGGCGCGCAGCAACGTGCCGTCCTCGCGGTCGGCGGTGAGTTGCTGGCTCATGCTGACCATGCCCATCGCGGCGTTCATCCCCAGGATGCTCGGCAGCGCGAGGGCACCGAGGAGCAGACCGGTGGAGCCGAAGTCGTGGTGCCGGAGGAAGAACAATGCGACCAGCATCAGCACCGGCCAGAGGAAGTGGCTGAACAGTTCAGGACCGTTGGTGAACGACTGGCGCAGTTCGATCAGTCCACGCTGCCAGCCCACTCGGATCGTCATCGTTGCTCCCGGACCAGGCTGAGATAGGTGTCTTCGAGCGAGGCTCGGCGTACCTCGAGATCGCCGAGCGCGTCGCCGTACGTCGCGAAGAGGTCGCGGACGAACGTGGTCGACTCGGTGGTCGACTTGCGGTACGGCTGACCGTCGACGGACCAGCGGACCTCGTCCTCGCCCGCGATCAGCGCGGTGAGCTCGGCCGTCGTTCCCGCGGCGATGATCCGGCCCGCGGTGAGGACGAGGATGCGGTGCGCGAGTTTGCTCGCCTCGTCCAGGTCGTGGGTGGTGAGCAGGATCGTCGTACCGTGCTCGGCCGCGAGCCGGCGGACCAGCTCGTGGAACTCGGACCGCGCCTCGGGGTCGAATCCGGCGGTCGGCTCGTCCAGGAACAGAACGTCGGGGCGACCAACGATCCCGATCGCGACGTCGAGCCGGCGGCGCTGCCCACCGGAGAGGGTCTTCACCTTCTGCCCGCCGGCCGCGGTCAGACCGACGGCCTCGAGCAGCTCGCCGGTCGGCCAGGGACGCGGCGCGGCCGATGTCGAGTACGGCGCGTAGTAGCTGCCGAGATGATGCAAGAGTTCCCGCACCCGCCAATTGCCGTGGTCGCGCCAGGACTGCAGCACGATCCCGATCCGGGACCGCCAACGCTCGTCGCCCGCGGCCGGATCGACCCCGAGCACCTCCACCCGGCCCGCCGACCGCAACCGGAAGCCTTCGAGGATCTCGATCGTGGTGCTCTTCCCGGCACCGTTCGGACCGAGCAGCGCAAGCACCTCACCCGGTCGCGCGGCGAACGAGACATCGTGCAGGACCTCGGTCTCGCCGTACCGCATCCGCAGACCGTCCACTGTCAGAACCATGCGTCGAAGCTATGTTGCGTTCACTCAACCAGCAATCACGCCGTCGCGCTGACGCATCGCGAAACCCTGTAAAACATGACAATCTGTGCAATGAGACTGCGACAGAATGCAATTCGTTGCAATGACTATGACGGTAAACGCGCGGAGGCGACCGATGCCCGGAGGCAGACTGAGTCACCAGGACCGGCTCGACATCGCGGCCGGCCTGGCCGACGGACTCGGGTACGCCGAGATCGCACGGCAGCTGCAACGCCCGACCTCCACGGTCAGCCGGGAGATCGCCCGCAACGGCGGCGCGGGCGGCTATCGGGCCGACCACGCCCACTACGCGACCGCCTCCCGCGCCCGGCGCCGCAGACCGGTCTCGCCACGAACGGGCCGGCGTACGACCGATCCACGGCAGGAGTACGTCGAGCGGTTCGCGACGATGATGGTCGACGGTGGGCTCCCCAGGATGGCGTCCCGCGTACTCGCACTGCTCTATACGTCCGACTCACGCACCCTCACCGCGGCCGACCTCGTCCGGGACCTCCGGGTCAGCCCCGCGTCGATCTCGAAGGCGATCGGTTATCTCGAACGGGTCGGGATGGTGTACCGCGAGCCCGATCCGGTGCGCCGCCTGCAGCATTATGTGATCGCCGAGGACGTCTGGCTGAAGGCGTGGGAGGTGAGCGCGCGGACGAACCACAACTGGGCCGAGACCGCCGCCGAGGGCGTCGAACTGGTCGGGCGGGACACTCCGGCGGGCGAGCGGCTGACCCAGATGGCGGAGTTCTTCCAGCGACTCAGCGAGGACATGTCAGGTGGCGCCGGCTTCCAGGACTGCCTTTCGGTCCTCGCTGTTGTCTGGCAGGCCGAGCGGCAGCTCGCCGCGGACGAGGTCGCCGCCGCGTTGAGCTGGCCGCTCGAGCGGGTCGAGGATGCGCTTGCCTACGCGATCAAGAGCTCGGGCGCGATCAAGAGCTCAGGGCAGGAGCTTGCGGAGCAGGCGGCGAGTCAGGGCGCCGTCGGCGAGGCCTAGCTCGACGAGGTCGTCGAAGATGCGTTGATCGGCGGCGGCCGCGCGGATCCCCGCGTCGAGGATCCGGTCGGAGCGACTCAGCTGCGCGACCAGCGCGGTGTGACGCAGGTGCCTGGCGAGCAGCCGCGAGGTCCGGCGACGGTACGGCGTACCCGCGTCGGAACTGCCTGCTCGGAGGGCGTCCGCGATCGACCGGCCCGCGAGCAGACCCGTGGCGACCGCGTAATAGATGCCCTCGCCGGTCATCGGGTTGATCAGTCCGGCCGCGTCACCGGCGAGCAACACGGAGCCGCGCGCGGGGCGCCAACCCCAGCCGGCGAGCGGGAGGTGGTGGCCCCACCAGGACTCGCCGCCTTCGGTCGAGCCCGGGAGCAGCGCTTCGAGGTTGGCGAGCAGGTCGGCGCGAGTCGGGCGTGGCCGGGTGCTGGTCAGCAGTTCGCCGTACCCGACGTTGGACCAGCCGTCGCCGCGGTCGAAGGACCACGCGTACGACGGTTGCCGGCCGGGACCGTACGCGATCACCTGGCTCGCCGCGCGCGCCGCCGGGGTCTGGGCGTACCCACGGATCGCGAGCGCGACCGGACCGGGTTTGATCCCGAGCTCCCGCCGTACGACGGAGTGGGCGCCGTCCGCGCCGACCAGGAAGCGGCCGTGCAGGTCACCGTCGACCGTGACCGAGCCACTCTGCAACTCGATCCCGCGGACGCGGCGACGGACGAACTGCGCACCGGCCGCCTGAGCGGCATCGACGAGTCGCTGGTCGAACACGGTGCGCGGCACTACCCAGGTCGGTCGCGCCATCTCCCGGTCGACGCCGGCCTGACCGCGGTTGAGCACGAAGCGGCGTACCGGGGTCCAGTCGTCGAGGATTCCGCTTACGCCGACACCGGCGAGCAGGTCCAGCACGTGCGGCGCGATCCCGTCACCGCAGGCCTTGTCCCGCGGGAACTCGTGCCGGTCGAGCAGCAGAACCGAAAGACTCGGATCCGCCGCCAACACCCCCAGCGCCGTCGCAGCCCCCGCTGGTCCGGCCCCGGCAATCACCACATCCCACACATCCGCCTCCCGTGGTCCAGCTCAGTCTCGCAGCCGCCCGCGGAGGCGAGGAACCCGGATCGTCAGGTACCGGGACGACGTCCAGGCTTGTTGGTACGGCGGGCACTCGTCCGGCGCCCGCGCGGCGTATGAGAACCGACAGAGCCCGACGCGGTCACCGGCCGCGCCTCGTCGGGATCAACCACCTTCGGGGGCGGCGGGACGAAGACCGGGATGGTCTCCTCGTCGTCCGGGACGACGACCGGAGGAGGAGGTGGCGGCGGGGCGGCCGCGCGGGCAGCCGACTCCTTGCTGACCCGCGGCCGCGGCGCGGCGACCGCCGGAGCGGCGATCGGCGGGCGAGCGTGCTGCCGACGGTGCGGCAGCTTGGTGCGCATCTCGATGCCGAGCGCATCGATCAGTTTGCTGCACGCAACGATCGCGAGGGCGACCGCGAACACCGTGCACCCGGCGAACAGCACCGACTGGCCACCCGACGACCAGTTCGACGGGGTGGTGCGGACCATCGCGGCGATCATCGCCACCACGATCGAGTTGGTGATGCCGAGAGCAATGGCCAGGCCGACCGTGCGGATCAGCACGCCGCGCTGCAGCCCGACATCGTCGGCAGCCGCGACCAGTCCGGCGATCAGACCCGCCAGCACCGGCACTGTATAAACAAGCGCCAGTGTCAGCCCGGGGCTGGCCACGAGGTAGAAGACGTCGAAGACCAACGCGGTCCCGGTCAGCGCCGCGGCGAAGCACACCACCATCGGTGGGTACGCGCGCAGGATCGCGACCGTGTCCGCGGGCACGGTCCGGAACATCCGCAGCGCCACAAGCAACGACTCATCCCCTCTTCTTCCCCATTGTGCATGGACACCAGCACCCTGAGTGAGATTCACCGGTCAGCGAGTCGCGGAGTCCGTGCCGGCAGTAATGGAGTCGAAGCGGGGTTCGAGTCGAAGCGGTGGTACGCCGGTCCGTCGCCAGACCGATCTGGCGACGGACCGGCGTACGGCCTAGGCGGCCGCCTGCATCGGAGTCAGTTTCTCCCGCAGGTCGTCGAGGATCCGGCGAAGGACCCGGGAGACCTGCATCTGGCTGACGCCGATGTCCTTGCCGATCTCCGACTGGGTCCAGCCCTCGACGAAACGCAGCTGCAGGATCCGGCGATCGCGTGCACCGAGACCGGCGAGGACCGGTTCCAGCATCTCGACGGTCTCCAGCTGGTCGATCGTGGCGTCGTCGTCATCGGCAACGACATCTGCCAGGGTGAGCTCGGCATCCGCCTCGGCCGGGCGGTCCAGCGACAGCACGTTGAAACAGCCCTTGGCTGCCAGCGCCTGCTCGATCTCGGTCACCTCGACCTCGAGGTGCGCGGCCAGTTCGGCCGGCGTCGGCTCGCGGTTCAGCTCCTGCTCCAGCACCGGCAGCTTGCTCGCGATCGTGCCTTGCATCTCCTGCAGCCGGCGCGGGATCCGCACCGTCCAGGCGCAGTCCCGGAAGTACCGCTTGACCTCGCCCCGGATGGTCGGAATGGCGAACCCGATGAACGGGGTCTCCGCCTCCAGTTTGTAGTGGTGGGCTGCCTTCACCAGCCCCAGGTACGCGACCTGTTCCAGATCATCGGCCTCGGCTCCACGTCCGCGGAAGCGGCGCGCGATGCCCTGGGCCATCTCCAGGTTGAGTTCGACGACCTGCTCTAGAAGTTCCTGCCGCTCGCCTTCGGCGGTGCTGGCAGCCCGGCGTTCCATCAGCTCCCGGGTGGCTGCTTCGCGGGCGGCCCGGTCTGTCGGGGCGCCGCTGTGGGCCGAAGCCCGTTCCATCGTGCTCGTAACCATTGGTATGACCTCGCGACTGTTGTCACGGCGTGGCACTTAGCTGAACCACGGTCATGCCTCCAAGAGAAGTCGTACCCACGAGTCCGGATCTCATGCGTGAGTTCGGAAGATCGGTCCAAACCGTCACCGCTCGCGACCGGACGCGCCCGTCAAGCGGCCGTTTGAGCGGTCGTTCGTGCGCGACACCATCACAGGAAGTAAGGGTGCGGACACGCGCCCCCAAACCGTGTACGATGCAAATGCAAGGCCAAATGCACGTGCATATGCCAAGGACGTATGGAAGGTGCAGCTGATGACTGCGATCTACAACGGCATGCCCGGCGACTCGAACAGTGCGCTGATCTGGAAGAAGAGCCAGCGAAGCGGCCCCAACGGAAACTGTGTCGAGGTCGCGAAGCTGTCGGACGGTGGTGTGGCGGTGCGCAACTCGCGCTTCACCGACGGCCCGGCCCTGGTGTTCACGAAGGCCGAGATCGAGGCGTTCCTCGGCGGCGTTCACGACGGCGAGTTCGACTCCCTCGCCTGAGCACCACAACCGCGGTACAAGAGCAGTACTGAGTAATAGAGACGCAACACAGAGCAAGGGCCCCTTCGCCAGGCGAGTGACGAAGGGGCCCTTCTGTATGCCCTGGGACGGGCCTGACGGCGGGTACGCCGGGACGCCGGCCGGAAGGTCAGCGGCGGCCGGGCGGAGACATGGAAACGCCGGGACCAACTCTCCGGCGAGAGTCGGTCCCGGCGTGCCTGAGGGGCAGGTCAGGAGATGCTGACAGGGCTACTGGACGGTGAGTGGCCAGAGCTGTTCGCTCGGCAGCTCGGACGCCTTCCCGGTGGCCGCATTGTCAACGGTGATTCGCAATCCGGTGAACTTCGGGGTCATCACCCGCTGGTACCGCGACGCGCGGTCCGGCTCGGCGACGTACTCGGCGATCAGGTGGTCACCCAGCCAGATCCGCACCATCTTCCGTCCTCCTACTGCTTTGTCGGTGGTCATGGGGCCAGACTCACGATCGGGTCACCGTCGAGATGACGGACACCGCGCAACCAGCCCTCGAAGGCCCAGCGCTGTTGCTCGGGGCAACGCGCGACCAGATCCTGGATCTCCCGCTCCGTCAGCTCCTCGGGAGCGCGGCCGCCGGACATCGTGGCGGTCTGCTCCACAACTCCACTGTCGTTGTCGTTCATCGACTCGGGTTCCCCAACCAGTCATGCCGACGGGGGGCCGCCGGCGGTCTGTAGGACCGGCCTGCCGGTTCACGCGATGTCACTTTTCGCGAGATCCAGCTCACCTTCTGTGCATGAATCAATCATGGCGTCGGCACGCGGCGAATGCAAGCGCCCGATGCACGTGCATCCGCACGTTTTCCAATTCGAGACCACTTCGGCGCCGTTTGAGCCTGGATCGGGGGTGTCCGAACCTGGACGAACGGTGTTCGACGGCATGTTGACCGGCTACTTTGTACTGACAAAGCAGCCTGACACGGCATCGGCTACTCTTACGCTCCGTGATCGCTGGTACGGAATCGACGCTCCTTTGTAAGAACTTCGGCAGTTCAGCTCCCTGCCGTGCGATGATGTGCACTTGCGGTTGAAATTGCCGCTGATGAACATTGCTGGGGCCGCTGGGAGGTGGGTGTGACCGAGTCGGGCGCGCAAAGCGGACCGACCGCGCTGCGCATCATCCTCGGCGGGCACCTTCGCCGGATGCGGGTGGCAGCAGGGATCAGCCGATCCGACGCGGGGTGGGAGATCCGGTCGTCGGAGTCCAAGGTCAGCCGGATGGAGCTGGGCCGGGTCGGCCTCAAGGAACGCGACGTCCGCGACCTGCTCACGCTGTACGGCGTCGACGACGCGGAAGAGCGGGAGCGCCTGCTCGCGCTCACCCGCGAGGCGAACAACCCGGGCTGGTGGCACCGCTACGGCGACGTGCTGCCGAGCTGGTTCCATTCTTATCTGGACCTCGAGGCCGCCGCGCAGCTGATCCGTGTCTACGAGCTGCAGTTCGTCCCCGGGCTGCTGCAGACCTCGGACTACATCCGCGCGGTGATCCAGCTGGGCCGCGGGATGATCGCGGCCGAGGAGGTCGAGCGCCGCGTCGCGCTGCGCACCAACCGGCAGGTTGTGCTGACCCGTCCGGACCCGGTACGCATCTGGGCCGTCGTCGACGAGGCGGTGCTGCGGCGCCCGATCGGTGGCGTGAAGACGATGATCGAGCAGCTGGACTACCTGATCGATGCGTCACAGCTGCCGAACGTCACGCTCCAGGTGATGCCGTTCCACGTCGGCGGCCACGCGGCCACCGGTGGCGCCTACAGCATCCTGCGGTTCCCGGAGCAGGACCTGCCGGACATGGTCTACATCGAGCACCTGAGCAGCGCGCTCTACCTCGACAAGCTCGAGGACCTCGACCAGTACACAGCCACCATGGAAGCCCTCTGCGTCGCGGCCCCACCCCCGAACAAGACCCGCGACATCCTCACCAACATCCGCAAGGACTTCGAGGCCTGACCCGAGCTGGTCAGCTGTTGTCGGTGAGCCAGGTGATGAGGGGTTTGGTGGCTCGCCAGTCGGTGCGGATCTGGGTGACCAGGTCGGCGGTGTGGATGACGGGCTCGAAGCCGTAGCTCTTGCCGACGCTCAGGGACTTGTGGCGGAGCAGATCGATGCGCGGGTGGTCCGCGTCGTACCCGCGTGGGCTGGTCTTGAGCTTCTCGCCGCCGATCTCCCAGCCGGCCTTGCCGAGGGTGGCCAGGATCTTCTCCAGCTGCCGGCCGCGTCGGTCCTCGTCGATCGCCGCACGGACCCGGCCGAGGCGCTCGGAGCTCGCCTCGTAGAAGCCGGCCCCGACCCGGACACCGGGCGCGGATACTTGCACGTACCAACCGGTCGCCGGCGCGACCGCGATGTACGCACCCTGGTGGGTCTTGTACGGCGTCTTGTCCTTCGCGAACCGGACATCACGGTACGGGCGGAAGAGCTTCGCGGGACCGAACTCCTCCTCGAGCTCCGTCAGCAGCTCCGCCATGGGCGCCCGCACCGACTCCTCGTAGACCTGCTTGTGCGCGGTCCAGAAGCTCTTGGTGTTGTCCATTTCGAGATCGTCGTAGAAGTCCAGCGCCGCAGCCGGAAACCCGGTAAAACTCATGGGGCAACGATAGTTCGCCCGACGAGGAGGACCGACACCGAGATGCGCGCCATCCAGGTCACCGAGTTCGGTGGCCCCGAAGTCCTCGTCCCGACCGAACTCGACCCGCCGGTCGCCGGCCCCGGCCAGCTGCTCGTCGCGGTGAGCGCGGCCGGGGTGAACTTCGCCGACACCCATCGCACCGACGGCTCCTACCGCGGCGGCGTGACGCTGCCGTTCGTCCCCGGCGTCGAGATCGTCGGTCGCACGGACACCGGCCGCCGGATCCTCTCCCCCATCTTCGAGACCGGAGGTGGGTACGCCGAGTTCGCGCTTGCGCCCGCGCACCGCGTGGTCGACGTACCGGACGGGGTGAGCGACGGGCAGGCACTCGCGGTGCTGATCCAAGGACTGACGGCCTGGCACGTACTGCGGAACAGCGCGCGCCTCGGGGCCGGAGAGTCCGTACTGGTGAACGCGGCCGCCGGCGGCGTCGGCTCGCTGGCGGTCCAGCTCGCCAAGCACTTCGGCGCCGGTCAGGTGATCGCGACCGCCTCCACGCCGGCCAAGCGCGAGCTGGCGCTGCAGCTCGGCGCCGACGTTGCCGTGGACAACAACCCGAACGGCTACGCGGACCGGATCCGGGCAGTGGCCGCGGGCGGGGTGGACGTCGTACTGGACTCGACCGGCGGCCCGACGATGCTGGCCGGGCTCGACTGTCTCGCCGGCTTCGGCCGCCTGGTCAACTACGGCAACGCCGGTCGTGAGGGCCGGCCCGCGGTCGACCCGAGCGCGCTTGCCCAGCGCAACCTTTCGGTCGCCGGCTTCTGGCTGGTCCCGGCGATGGAACTCCCAGGCGGGTACGTCGAACCGCTCACCGAACTCCTCGCTCTGACGGCCGCCGGCAAACTCCACCCACTGGTCGGCGCGGAGTACCCGCTCGAGCAGGCACGCCGCTCACACGAGGACCTCCTCGCCCGCCGGACCACGGGGAAGGTCGTACTCAAGCCCTGAAGAACGCCCGGATGTCCGCGGCCAAGGCCTCAGGCTGTTCGAGCGCGGCGAAGTGGCCGCCGTGGGGATGGCTGGTCCAGCGGACGATGTTGTCGCTGTCGGCAACCTTGTGCCGCAGCGGGATGAAGTTCTCGTGCGCCAGGTCGAGCAGCGCGGTCGGCGTCCGCGACGGTTCGGCCGGTTGCCCCCAGTACGGCGCGTGCGCGCGTTCGTAGTAGATCGCGCCGGCCGATCCCGCGGTCCGGGTGAGCCAGTAGAGCATGACGTTGGTGAGCAGTGCGTCGCGATCGACCGGGCGCGCCGGATCGGTCCAGGTCGCGAACTTCTCCGCGATCCACGCCAGCTGCCCGACCGGCGAGTCGGTCAGCGCGTAGGCGAGAGTCTGCGGGCGCGTCGACTGCAGATCGGCGTACCCCTGCTGCTCGGTCGCGAACTCCTGCTGCCGGCGCCACGACGCCCAGGTCCGCTCCCGCTCGGCCAGGTCGAGCGGCGCGAGTTCCTCCGGCGTCGGCTCGGAGCTCGCGCCCGCACCCGGGATCAGGTTGAGGTGTACGCCGATCACGCGGCCGGGATCGATCCGCCCGACCTCCCGGGAGATCGCCGCACCCCAGTCGCCGCCCTGTACGCCGTACCGCTGGTAGCCGAGCCGGGTGGTCAGCTCGGTCCACGCGCGCGCCACCCGCTTGAACTCCCAGCCGGGTTCGGGGGTCGGGCCGGACAGCGTGAAGCCGGGAATCGTCGGGAGGACGAGGTGGAAGTCGCTGAGCATCCCGGCGACCTCGGTGAACTCGACGATCGAGCCCGGCCAGCCATGGGTGAGGACAAGAGGGATCGCCTCTGGGTCCGGCGACGGGATGTGCGCGAAATGGATCCGCGCACCGTCGATCGTGGTCGTGTACTGCGGCCACTCGTTCAACCGCGCCTCGGCGGCGCGCCAGTCGTAGGAGTCCCGCCAGTACTCGACCAGCTCCTGGAGATAGCCCAGCGGTACGCCGCGGGACCACCCGGCGCCCGGCATCTCGTCAGGCCAGCGCACTAGCTCCAAGCGCCGGCGCAGGTCGTCCAGCTCGCTGTCGGGCACGTCCAGCCGGAACGGTTCGATCGTCACTCCGGCACCTTGTCGCACCGGGTCAGGCTCCGCAAAGGAATTCAGCCCACCGAAGTCAGTGCACCCGGATTCAGGCGCCCCGGGGTCAGGCGGTGACCTTCGCG
The DNA here is from genome assembly GCF_056436705.1 of Kribbella sp. NPDC043289. Classification (NCBI taxonomy): domain Bacteria; kingdom Bacillati; phylum Actinomycetota; class Actinomycetes; order Propionibacteriales; family Kribbellaceae; genus Kribbella; species Kribbella sp. NPDC043289. The sequence goes on along the minus strand of NZ_JBWKCB010000002.1, from coordinate 1,176,823 downwards.
CTGCTGCGGTCGCGGACCACCTTGACCGCGACGGCCGCGATCAGGCACAGGACGCCGGCACTGATCACGACCGTGACCAGGGTGCTGGCGCCGTTCAGCGCGTTGTCGCAGGACATCGGCGTGATGCCGCCGGCCGGCTGGAACGCCGAACCGCAGTCCGTCCCGCTCGCCGAGACCGACCGGAAACCGAGCAGCGCCCCACCGAACAGGAGCACCAGCCCGACGACACCGAGAATCTTGTTCAGCGTGATCACAGTGCGACCGGATCCGCTGGTGGTGGGCATGCCGACGGCACGCCCCGTGAGCCCCGTAGCACTTCGTTCACTCCTGACTTCGACGGACCACCCAAGAATCGAAGGTACGGTCCGGCCCGCGAGGATCCCCACCCCGGCAGCCGGTCAGGATCGATTCTTCACAGAGTCCTTACTCAGAACATGACCGACTGTGACGGTGATCTCAGATCAAATGGAAGTCACTGTCAGCCGAGACGTTCCTCCAGATGCACGGTGACGTCCTCCCCCGGCTGTTTGCCGAGCAGGCCGCGCAGCTCGCCCTTCACGGGCAGTTTGTGGGTGCCGTCACCGAGCGCCATGAACGAGCTCTCGAACGGGTGCCCGTCCATCGTGCCGCGGACCTTCACCAGCCCGCGCGTCCCGAAGTACTCCGCCGAACCCGGCATCTGCAGGTAGGTCCAGCCGCCCTTGGCGTCGCTCTTCAGCAGCGGCGCGGTGAACGTCTTGTCCAGCTTTCCGGTCTTCTTGCTCATCGTGAGCTCCTCTCTACACGCCTAGGTAGAGGCTGCCGACGGCCTTTCGACATCTTCGGTCAATTTATTCTGGGATCGTGCAGATGATGATCCGCCGGGCCGGGCGGGACGACGTACCGGCGGTGCTGGCCCTTCTCGACGGGGCAACGAAATGGCTGGTTGCCCGCGGCCGGACGGAGCAATGGGGTACGGCGCCCCATTCGACGAGCCCGCGGCGGGTCCAGCAGATCACCGGGTTCGCTGACGACGGCGGATTGTGGGTCGCTCAAACGAATGATCACGTCGTCGGCGCGCTCGCGGTCGGGGCCGCGATGGAGTACGTGCCGCCGGCAACCGAGCCCGAGCTGTACGTCCGGTTGCTCGTCACGGACCGCGCCTCGGCCGGGCAGAACATCGGCGGCGTACTGCTCGACCACGCCCGCGAGCTGGCCCGCGCGGACGGCGTACACCTGCTCCGCGTCGACTGTTTCGCGGGCGGCGACGGTGCGCTCGTCCGGTACTACGAGCGGCAGGGGTTCACGCGGGACGTCGCGTTCGCCGTACCGCGGGTCAATGAGCCGGACTGGCCGGGTCAGGTGCTTGCCCAGCGGTTGTGACCGACCGGTGAACCGTCCCGTGCGCGTCGCTGCAATGGGCCGACGGCTCGTCGCCGGTCGCGTGGTCGACCTGGAGCGTTGAGTGCGTCAGGTGGTGGCGGTCGGCAAGCAACTGCTCGATCCGGACCCGGATCTGGTGACAGTCGAGGGCCTCGGCAACCAGGATGTGCGCGGAGGCCGCCGGCTCGCCGGAGGTGATCTCCCAGACGTGCAGGTCGTGCACCTCGACCACCCCGTCGATCGCGCACAGCTCGGCGCCGAGCGCCTGCGGGTCGATCGCGCTCGGGGCGGCCTCGAGGAAGATCCGGCCGGAGTCGCGGACCAGCGAGATCCCGGCCTTGAGCATCAGCGCGGCGACCACCAGCGCGGCGATCGCGTCGGCGCGGGCGAAGCCGGTGAGCAGGACGACGAGACCGGCGATCGCGGTCGCGATGAACGCGAACAGGTCGTTCAGGATGTGCTGGAACGCGCCCTCGACGTTCAGGCTGGAGCGGTTCGCCTTGCTGATCAGCCAGGTGGCGAGCAGGTTCACCACGATGCCGACCAGGCCGGTGACGAGGACGAGCCCACCCTTCACCTCCGGCGGGTGGATCATCCGGCTGACGGCCTCGTAGACGAAGTACACCGCGAGCAGGAGCAGCGTGATGCCGTTGGCCTGCGCGGAGAGGATCTCCACCCGCTTGAAGCCGTAGGTGAACCCGCCGGCCGGTGGTTTCGCGGCGAGCCGGATCGCCAGCAACGCGAGCGCGATGGCGATCGCGTCCGTCAGCATGTGCGCGGCGTCCGTGACCAGGGCCAGCGATCCGGCCGCGAGACCCACCACGACCTCGGCGGCCATGAAGCCGACGATCAGCGCGAGCGCACCGCTCAACAGCTTCTTGTCCGCGGCCGCGGAGACCCCGTGGCCGTGCCCATGTCCCGCGCTCACGAGTCGGCCCTCTCCGGGTGGATCGCGTCGGTGTGCTCGGTGTGCGCGACCGCGAGATCCAGCAGCATCCGCACGTGCGCGTCGTCCAGCCGGTAGAACGCGTTCCGCCCATCCCGCCGTACGCCGACCACGCGGTGTGCCCGCAGCAGTCGCAGGGCATGCGACGTGGCGGACTCGCTCAGCCCGGTGATCGCGGCCAGATCGCAGACGCACAGCTCCCCGTCGAGCAGGGCGACCAGCAGCTTCAGCCGCCGCGGATCGCCGAGCAGGCTGAACACGTCGGCGGTGTCGACGATGTCGTCCTCGCCGGGCATCCTGGCATGGACGCTCGCCACCCGCTCCGGGTCGACCAGACGGACGTTGCAGGAGTCGTGCTGCACATCTGCAGAACTCTTCATATGTTCACGGTAAGCCATCACACCGCGCCGGGCAACCGTGACCTTCAGTGCACGGGGTGGTTCACGGTCCACTTCTCTTCGATCCGGCCGTACTTCCAGATCGCCTGCGCGACCAGCCAGGTGACGACGAACAGCCCGACGATCGCGTAGCCGACGTAGTTCAGGTCGACGGCGGCGATCGCGGCCAGCGGACCGTGCTCGATGTGCAGCCTGTCGGTGAGGATCGAGATCAGTTCGATGCTGCCGATCACCAGCGCCACGGCGACCGACAGGCCGGTGATGGTGATGTTGTAGTAGACCTTGCGGACCGGTTTCGCGAACGCCCAGCCGTAGGCGAAGTTCATCAGGCAGCCGTCGATCGTGTCGAGCAGACTCATCCCGGCCGCGAACAGGATCGGCAGCGTCAGAACGGCGTACCAGGGCAGGCTGAACGCGGCGGCGCCACCGGCCAGGACGAGCAGGCTGACCTCGGTCGCGGTGTCGAAACCGAGGCCGAAGAGGATGCCGATCGGGTACATCTGCCACGGGCGGCTGACCGCCTTCGTGACGCCGGCCAGGATGCGGTTCAGGAAGCCACGCTGATCGAGGTGGTGCTCGAGCGACGCCTCGTCGTACTCGCCGGTGCGCATCCGGCGGAAGACCTTGAGCACCGCGACCAGGACCACCAGGTTGAGGGCCGCGATCAGGTACAGGAAGACGCCGGAGACCGCCGTACCGACGAGGCCGGTGATGTGTTGCAGGCGGGACGAGTCGTCGGCGACCTGGCCGGCCAGCGTACGGACGCCGAGCCCGAGCAGGAAGCACAGCACGAACACCACGGTCGAGTGCCCGAGCGAGAACCAGAACCCCACCGACAACGGCCGCCGCCCGTCGGCCATCAGCTTCCGCGTGGTGTTGTCGATCGCCGCGATGTGGTCAGCGTCGAACGCGTGCCGCATCCCCAGCGTGTACGCCGTGACGCCCAGCCCGACCCCGAACACCCCGGCCGACCCCAACAGGTAATGCCGCGGCGCCACCACCAGCGCCAGCACTCCCCACCCCACCAGATGCAGCAACAGCACAAACCCAGCCATCGCCCCCACCGAGCCCCACTCCCGCCCGGTAATCCCCATCCGCCTCACAACCCGCCAGTAAACGCCCACCCCACCCCACATGCAACCCAGTCGCAAAACCGCCACACTGTGGACGTGCCCACCTACCCCGACGTCACGCCCACCGAGCGCCGCGCCCTGGAACAGTTCCTCGACTTTCACCGCACCGGCGTTCTCCACACCCTCGACGACCTCTCCGACGACGAAGCCGCGAGTCGGTTCCTGCCTGCCACAGACCTGACCGTCGGCGGGATCGTGAAGCACCTCGCCGCGATGGAGGATCTGTGGTTCAGCCACAAGTTCCTCGACGTCCCGTCGGCCGAGCCGTGGCGCTCGGCGCCGTTCGACCAGGACATCGACTGGGACTTTCACTCGGCGGCCGGTAACACCGTCGGCGAGCTGCGTGAGCTGTACGCGAGCGCGTGTGATGCCAGCCGGCGAATCACCGCGCGGGTCGAGTCCCTCGACACTCTCGCCGTACGGGGGTCGTTCGGCGGGAAGTTGGTCAGCCTGCGGTGGATCTACCTGCACATGATCGAGGAGACCGCGCAGCATCGCGGGCATCTCGATCTGTTGCTGGACGGGGTGCTTCAGGCACAGAGAGATCAGGCGAGGCCGAGGCGGTAGGCGTAGGCGACGGCTTGGGCTCGGTCGCGGAGGTTGGCTTTGGCGAAGAGGTGGTTGATGTGGGTCTTGACGGTGGCTTCGCTGACGACCAGTTGGCGGGCGATCTCGGTGTTGGACAGGCCCTCGGCGATCAGGCGGAGTACTTCCAGTTCGCGCGGAGTGAGACCCGAGTCGGAGGCGTCGACCGGCCGTGAGGTGGAGGTGGTGCCTTCGATCAGGCGGCGTTGGACGTCGGCGTCGAGGATCGACTGACCCGCGGCGGCCGCCTCGAGCGCGCGGCCGATCGACTCGGCGTCGGCGTCCTTGGTGAGGAACCCGCGCGCCCCGGCTCGCAGCGCGGACAACACCGAGTCGTCGTCGCTGTACGTCGTGAGTACGACGACCTCCGTCCGCGGATGCTCGGTCCGTACCAGGCCCGTCGCCTCCACTCCGTCCATCGTCGGCATCCGCAGATCCACCAGCAGTACGTCGGGATCGTGCTCGGCCACCAGCTGAACGGCTTCCCGCCCGTCCGACGCCGCCGCGACCACGTCGATCCCGGGCAGCAACTTGAGCAGCGTCACCAGCCCGTCCCGCACCACGGTCTGATCGTCCGCGACCACCACTCGCACACTCATGCCGGCACCTTCAGCTCGACGCGCCAGCCCGTCGACGTCGGGCCGGCTTCCAATGATCCACCGGCCAGGTCGGCCCGTTCCCGCATCCCGAGCAGACCGTAACCACCTGGCGCCGCCCGTTCCGGCCGCTTCCCCTGCTGATCCTCCACGGTCAGCCGCAGCGGATCGCCGTACGCCAGCTCCACTCGCACCGCCGCGCCCGGCGCGTGCTTCCGGGTGTTCGCCAGCGCCTCCTGCAGGGTCCGGTACAGCGTGCCCATCACATCACCCGACAACTCCCGCTCGTCCCCCTCGACCACGAACTCCCCCGCCGCCTGGGTCTCCAGCCGGTACGCCGCCACAAGATCCGCCAGCGCCCGTACGTCGGGAACCGCGTCCTCCCGCAGCGCCGCCACCGCCCGCCGCGCCTCGGCCAACCCGTCGGCGGCGAGCCCCTGCGCCCGCGTCACCTGCTCGATCGCCTCGGGCGACGCCCCGTCCCGCACCAGCATCAACCGCGCCCCCTGCAGACTCAGCGAAAGCCCGGCCAGGGAGTGCGCGAGTACGTCGTGCACGTCGCGCGCGATGCGGGCCCGCTCGGCCAGGGCCGCGGCCCGCTCGTGCTCCTCGATCGCGGCCTGCTTGCGCGCCAGCGACACCTCGAGGTCTTCCAACTGCTGCTCGCGGGTCCGCCGGTTGATCGACGCGAACGTCAGTGCGATCACTCCGAACGCCGACCCGAACGCGGCGGTCCACGACCGGCTCGTGGCGTACAGCGGCAGGCTCGCCCCGAGGATGCCGACTCCGACGATCGCCCAGGCGAGCCGGTCGGGTTTGTAGTACCTGACCGCGGACCGGGTGGCCCAGAACGGGGCCACGATCATCACGCTCTCCGGCAGCGCGTACCAGAGCAGCGAACCGGAGATCACGAACACCAGTAGGCCGTAGCCGGCGCGCCCGAGCGGCTCGCCGTACCGGAGCCAGAGGGTCGAGATGTTGCTGACCACAACGATCAGGCCGAGGACGAGGATCACGGCGTACGGGAACCGGTGCTGGTCGTGGTTCCGGGCGGCGAGCGCGACCGAGATGATCGTCAGCACACTCGGGACCGCACGCAGCAGGAGACCAGCCACGGGCTCGTCCCGGAACTGGTCTCCCAGCGTCCACCTCATGAAGTCATCATGCCCGGTCGGCGGCGAACGGGATGTGCAGCGCCTGCGAGCGGCGGTAGATCATCGCGTTCTGGGCGGCGATCGTGACGCCGACGGTCAGCGCCAGCGACGCCTGGCCGAAGCTGTTGTGCGGCCACAGTGCGGCCGCCGCGAACGACGTACCGACACGCAGCGCGATGGTCACCAGCCAGAGCACCAGCGTCGTGGCGGTGCCCTTCTGGAACAGGCCCTCGTCGGTCTGGGTCAAGCGGATGCTCGCGCCGCGGGCGACCCCGAAACCGATCAGCAGGACACAGTCGAGAGCGAGGAAGGCGAGCTGACCGGTTGTCGCGGTGTGCAACGCGGACGACATCGACAGCAGCCCGTAGGTCAGCAGGATCCCAGGCATCAGGAACAGCGACCGCTGGGTGACGAGCGAGCCGGTCACCTGGCGGCCGACGACCCGGAACAGCACCAGCAGGCCCAGCAGGATTCCGATCACGGTCGACATTTCGGGGTCCTTTCGGAGGAGTTGTTGTTGGTGACAACACTCCTCGGAGCGGCCGTCCGGAACGTCAGCCCCGAGGTGAGACCCGGGTGGAACCGGGTCTCAACCCATGGGTTGACTCACGCGAGGGACACCAGGTCCAGGTAGTCGTCCGACCAGAGGTCCTCGGTGCCGTCGGGGAGGATCAGCACCCGGTCCGGGCGGAGCGCCTCGATGGCCCCCTCGTCGTGGGTGACCATCACGATCGCTCCCGGGTAGCTGCCGACCGCGCCCAGGACCTCGTCCCGCGAGGCCAGGTCGAGGTTGTTGGTCGGCTCGTCCAGCAGCAGCACGTTCGCGCTGGAGTGCACCAGACCCGCGAGCGCCAGCCGGGTCTTCTCGCCACCGGACAGGACGCCGGCCGGCTTGTCCACGTCGTCACCGCTGAACAGGAACGAGCCGAGCACGTTCCGGACCTCGCCGTCGGTCAGGCCGGGCGCGACCGCCGCCAGATTCTGCCGCACGGTCCCGGCCAGGTCCAGCGTGTCGTGCTCCTGGGCGAAGTACCCGAGCCGCAGACCGTGACCGGGTACGACGTGACCCTCGTCAGGCTGTTCGCGGGCCGCGAGCAGCCGGAGCAGCGTGGTCTTGCCCGCGCCGTTCAGCCCGAGGATGACGACTCGGCTGCCCCGGTCGACGGCCAGGTCGACACCGTTCAGTACCTGCAGACCGCCGTACGCTTTCTTCAGGCCGACCGCGGACAGCGGGGTCCGGCCGGACGGAGCGGGGGCCGGGAGCCGGATCTTGGCGACCCGGTTGGCCCGGCGGACCGGTTCGAGGCCGGCGAGCAGCTTGTCCGCCCGCCGGGCCATGTTCTTGGCCGCGACCGCCGTCCCCGCGCTCGCCTGCATCTTCGCCGCCTGCGTGTGCAGGACCGAGGCCTTGCGCTCGGCGACCGCGCGCTCGCGCTGCCGCCGCCGCTCGTCCAGGTCGAGCTGCTCGAGGTACTTCGTCCAGCCGGTGTTGTGCAGGTCGACCGTACGCCGCTGCGGATCCAGGTGGAACACCCGATTGACCGTTGCCTTGAGCAACTCGCGGTCGTGGCTGATCACGATCAGGCCACCGGCGTACGACTGCAGGAACTGCCGCAGCCAGAGCACCGAATCTGCGTCCAGGTGGTTGGTCGGCTCGTCGAGCAGCAGCGTCTCGTGCTGCGCGAACAGGATCCGGGCCAGCTCGACGCGGCGACGCTGACCGCCGGACAGCTGACCGATCGGCTGCATCAGGGCACGGTTGGGCAGGCCGACACCGGCTGCGAGCCGCGCCGCTTCCGCCTCGGCCGCGTAACCACCGCCGGCCTGGAATTCCGCTTCGGCCCGCGCGTACGCCGCCATCGCCTTCTCCTGCGCCTCGCCGGTGGCGGTGCTCATCGCCGCCTCGGTCTCGCGCAACCGGCGTACGGCGGTGTCGAGGTGCCGCGCCGACAGGATCCGGTCGGTGACGGTGAGCGCGGGATCGGCCGCGCGGGGGTCCTGCGGCAGGTAGCCGATCGACCCGGTGACGGCGATGTCCCCCGCCGCCGGACGCTCTTCGCCGGCCAGGGTCTTCAGCAGCGTGGTCTTGCCGGCGCCGTTGCGGCCGACGAGTCCGACGCGGTCCCCGACGCCGACGGTGAACGAGATGTCGGTCAGCAGCAACTGCGCGCCGACGCGAAGTTCTACACCGCGAACGGTGATCATGATGGTTACTCTCCGTGATAGCTAGTCGACACACCTCACCTGTAGAAGCGGGTGCGCCAGCTAGACACAGAGGCAAGTAGCCATACGTCCAAGGTAACCGGGCGGGCCAACAGCCGTCAGCTGATTTTCGCGGGCAGCTCGACGACGAAGCGTGCGCCGCCGCCCGGACGGTCGGTCACCTGGATGCTGCCGTGATGCCACTGCACGTGCCGGGCGACGATCGCCAGGCCGAGGCCGACGCCGCGGCCCCGACCGGAGGTCCCGCCGCGGCCGAAGCGTTCGAAGATGCTCGCCCGGTCCTCGACCGGGACGCCCGGCCCCGCGTCGTCGACCGTGATCACGACCCCCAGGCCACCGGCCCGGACACCGACGCCCTTGCAACCACCGGCATGGTCCTCGGCGTTCTCGACCAGGTTGGCGATCACCCGCTCGAGCCGGCGCTTGTCGGCCTGCAGCGTCAGCCCTTCGGCGTCCGGCTCGACCGTGGTCACGTCGCGTCCGGCGGTCGCGTCCGCCGCGGCCCGCACCAGGTCGGCGATCCGGACGATCTCCCGGCTCCCCCGGTCGCCACCGTCGTCGCGGGAGATCTCCAGCAGGTCGATCACCAGCCGGCGGAACCGGTCCAGGTCGTCACCGAGCAGTTCGACCGGCTCCCGCACCGCCTCGGGGAGTTCGGCGCGGTGGTTCTGGATCAGCTGCATCGAGTTCAGCATCGTCATCAACGGCGTCCGCAGCTCGTGGCTCACGTCGCCGGCGAACCGTGCGTCCGCCGCCACCCGCCGCTCCATGTCCGCCGCGGTCTGGTTGAACAACCGTGCCAGGCCGCCGAGGTCCTTGTCACTCTCCGCCTGCAGCCGCGCGTCCAGCTTCCCGCGGGCGACCGAGTCCGCGGCCTGGGTCAGCTCGGCCAACGGCCGCAACGCCACGGTGCTCGCCAGCCGCCCGACCGCGAGCCCGATCAACGCGGTCGCGATCGCCGCCGCGACCAGCGTGATCTTCAGCGTGCGCAGGGTGTTGTCCAGGCTCGTCAGCGGGTGCCACTCGAAGAACGCCTCACCCTGGCGCCCCATCGGCACCCCGACCGCGAGCACCGGCCGCCCGCCCACCTCGATCCGCCGCTGTACGACGGTGCCGGCGAGCGCGGTCTGGATCAGGTCCGACGGCAGGTCGGACGGTTTGCCGGTCAAGGCGTACCAATGGTCCTCGATGTACACCATCGACGCCGCCGCGTCTGTCGACGGCAAGCCGTTCATGACGTCGATCACCGACACCCCGGGCTGCAGCGTCGGGCCGCTGCACTCGGCCCGTTCGTGCCCCGGGCTGCACGGCACCGGCGCACCGAACAACCCGTACCGCAGCGCCGCGGCGTTGTCCGCCGTCACTGTCACCGCCGACGACTCGCGCTGGTCGGTGAGGTAGGTCGAGACCACTTTCCAGGTCACGATCGCCAGCACCGTCGAGAGGCCGAGCGCGAGCAGGCCGTACGCCAGCATCACGCGGCTCCGCAGGCTGAACCGGCCCAGCAAGGTCAGCTCACCAGTCGGTAGCCCAGACCGCGGGCAGTCACGAGATGCTTCGGGCTGGCCGGGTCGCGTTCGATCTTCAGCCGGAGCCGCCGGACGTGCACGTCGACGATCCGGCTGTCCCCGAAGTACCCGTACCCCCAGACCTTCGACAGCAACTGCTCCCGGCTCAGCACCTTGCCCTCGGCACCAGCCAGCTCGGCCAGCAGCTTGAACTCGGTCCGCGTCAGCGACAACGGTTCGCCGTCCCGCGTCACCTCGGCCCCTGGTACGTCGATCCGCAGGTCACCGATCTCGAGCAGGTTCGCCTGCCGCGCGTTGGCCGGCTCGACCCGCCGCAGCAGCGCCCGGATCCGGGCCGACAACTCCTTGGCAACAAGCGGTTTCGTCACGTAGTCGTCCGCGCCGGCCTCCAGCCCGGCGACCACGTCGTGACTGTCCGTCCGCGCCGTCACCATGATCACCGGTACGTCGCTCGCGCGCCGGATCTCCCGGCAGACGGCGAACCCGTCCCGATCCGGCAGCATCAGGTCCAGCAGCACCACGTCCGGAGTCTCCCGGCGCAGTGCCGCCAACGCGTCGTACCCGTTGGCCGCCTCGGTGACCTGATAGCCCTCGTCCTCCAGGGCAAGCCGCAGCACCCGCCGGATCCGCGGCTCGTCGTCGACCAGCAACAGGCTGTGTGCCACGGGAACAGTGTCGCTCATGCGGAGGGCCCCGGCGGGGTTACGGCTGTCATGAATCCGTCATGTTCTCGCCTGGCGTGGTTGACATCCTCTTGACGGTTGCGTGCTCGCTGGTTCCGGCTGCGCCCGGAAGTCCTAACTTCAGCGCTATCGAGTCCCGGAGGAGGACCAATGGCCAGAAGACGGCTGGCGGCATTATCTCTTGCCGCCGCGGCGAGCATTGCGCTCGCCGCCTGTAGCGGTGGTGGCACCACACCGTCCGGATCCGGCACCAGCACAGCCGGTACTCCGGTCACCGGTGGCACCCTGAACTTGCTCGGCTCGGGTGACGTCGACTATATGGACCCGAACATCAGCTATTACTCGGTCGGGTACATGAACCTGCGGATGTGGAGCCGCCAACTGTTCACCTACCCGGCCGATCCGGGCAAGGACAACACGACGCCGGTGGCCGACCTCGCCACTGAGATCCCGACCACCTCGAACGGCGGGATCAGCGCCGACGGCAAGACGTACACGATCAAGATCCGGCCCGGCGCCAAGTGGAACACCAGCCCTGCCCGGGCGGTGACCGCGGAGGACATGGTGCGCGGCGTGAAGCGGACCGCGAACCCGATCCAGCCCTTCGGCGGTATTCCGGACTACGCCAGCCTGCTGGTCGGGTACCAGTCGTTCCTCGACGGGTTCTCCAAGGCTCCGAAGACCATCGCGGGCCTCAAGGAGTACATCGACAAGACGCCGCTGCCGGGCGTGGTCGCCAAGGACGCGAGCACGGTCGAGTTCCATCTCGTCCACCCGGCGACGTACTTCGTCGGCATGCTGACACTGACGGCGTTCTCGCCGGCGCCCGTGGAATCGCTCAACTACCTGCCGATCAGCACCGAGCTCGGGAACCATTACCCGTCCGACGGCCCGTACAAGGTCGACAGCTGGGTGCCGACCAAGTCGATCTCGTACTCGCGCAACCCAGCCTGGGACCCGGCGTCCGACCCGGTTCGTAAGGCGTACGTCGACAAGATCCTGGTCAACGAGACGGTCGCCCAGGACTCGATCCAGCAGCAGCTGCAGACCGGGACCCCGTCCGCGGACCTCGAGTTCGACATCGCCCCACCACCGTCGCAGCTGCCGGCCCTGATCGCGAAGAAAGACCCGGGCCTGAACCTCGGGCTGACCGCGTCCAGCAATCCGTACGTCGTCTACAACACCGCGTCACCGAACAACAACAAGGCGCTGGCGAACGTGAAGGTGCGGCAGGCGATCAGCTACGCGATCAACCGCGCCAACATCCTCCAGGTCATCGGCGGTCCGACGATCAACCCGCCGCTGACGCACGTGCTGCCGGACAACATCCTCGGTTCCAAGCAGAACGACCCGTATCCGTACAACGTGGACAAGGCCAAGCAGTTGCTGCAGGAGGCGGGCTTCCCGCACCTGACGCTGAAGTTCCTGTACCGCAACGCGTCCGAGGGCAGCAGCAAGGCATTCCAGACCATCCAGCAGGACCTGTCCAAGGCGGGTATCACGGTGACCGGCGTACCGTCGCCGAACGCGGACTTCTACGTGAAGTACCTGCAGGTGCCAACCGTCGCGCAACGCGGCGTCTGGGACCTCTCGCTGGCCGGTTGGGGCGCTGACTGGTACGGCAACGCGGCCCTGTCGTTCTTCAACCCGCTGTTCTCCGGGCAGCCGTCGTTCCCGCCGATCGGCAGCAACTTCGGGCTGTACAACAACCCGCAGACCAACACGATGATCCAGCAGGCCGCGATGGCGACCAGCGACGACCAGACGGCGGCTCTGTGGGCGAAGGCCGACGCGCAGGTGATGGCCGACGCGCCGTTCTACCCGCTGACCAACCCGAAGAACGCGAACTACCACGCCCCGCAGGTGCAGAACGCCGTCTACGTACCGGCTCTGCAGGGCTTCGATCCGACGAACGTCTGGCTCACCAAGGACAAGCAGGGCGGCTGACAACCTCATGGCTGTATTGAATGCCGCGCCTCCGGCGCGGGGGCCACGGGGCTGTGACTCCCGTCCTTCCCTCGTCGCTCTGGTCGCTTCGCTCCCTCCGCTCCTCAGTCCAGGACGGGAGGCCCCATGGCCCTGCTTGAAGTAAGGGACCTCAGGGTCTCCTTCGACACCCCGGACGGCACCGTCCGTGCCGTCCGGGGGGTGTCGTTCGACGCGGAAGCCGGTCAGACGCTCGCGATCGTGGGAGAGTCCGGGTCCGGCAAGAGCGTCGCCACCCAGACGATCACCGGCCTGACCCGCGGCGCGGAGGTGTCCGGTACCGCGTTCTTCGACGGGACGGACCTGATCACCGCGGACGAGGCCACGTTCCGGCGGCTGCGGGGCGCCCAGATCGGAATGATCTTCCAGGATCCGCTGTCCAGCCTGCACCCGTTGTACCGGATCGGCTGGCAGATCGTCGAGATGATCCGCGCGCACGACCTGGAGATCAGCAAGCAGGCGGCCCGGAAGCGGGCCGCCGAGCTGCTGACGATGGTCGGCATCCCGCGCGCGGAGGAACGCATCGACGACTATCCGCACCAGTTCTCCGGCGGGATGCGCCAACGCGTGATGATCGCGATGGCGATGGCCCTTGACCCGGCGCTGCTGATCGCGGACGAGCCGACCACCGCGCTCGACGTGACCGTGCAGGCCCAGGTGCTGAACGTGATGCGCCGGCTCCAGGAGGAGTTCGGTACGGCGATCATCCTGATCACCCACGACCTCGGAGTGGTGGCCGAGATGGCCGACGAGGTGGTGGTGATGTACGCCGGCTCGGTGATGGAGCGGGCGCCGCGCCGGGAGATCTTCTACCACAACCATCACCCGTACACGCAGGGCCTGCTGGCCTCGTTGCCGGCCCGCAGCGGTGACCGGCTGACACCGATCCCGGGGACGCCACCGAGCCTGATCGGCGAGCGCAAGGGCTGCCCGTTCGCGCCCCGCTGCGACCACGCGTTCGACAAATGCCGCACCGAGGTGCCGCCGCTCACCGACGTCGCCCGCGATCCCCGGCACCAGTCGGCCTGCTGGCTCCCGCACGACAAGACCGAGGCGGCCGCATCGTGAACGACGACGTACTGCTCAAGGTGGACAACGTCCGCAAGGAGTTCCCGACCCATTCCCGCGAAGTGGTCCAGGCGGTCGCCGACGTGACCCTGGACGTGCACAAGGGCGATACCCTCGGCCTGGTCGGCGAGACCGGCTGCGGCAAGTCCACGCTGGCCCGCTGCATGGCCAGGTTGTACGACGTGACGTCGGGAACAGTGTGGTTCGAGGGACAGGACATCACCAAGCTGTCCCGGAAGGCGATGCGGCCGCTGCGCCGCGACATCCAGATGATCTTCCAGGACCCTTACGGCTCGCTCAACCCGCGGCGCCGGGTCGGCTCGATCATCGGCGACCCGTTCGCGATCCACAAGATTGCCTCGAGCAACGATCGGAAGAAGAAGGTCCAGGAACTGATGGAGCTGGTCGGGCTGAATCCCGAGCACTACAACCGGTTCCCGGCCGAGTTCTCCGGTGGCCAACGGCAACGGATCGGGGTCGCCCGGGCGCTCGCACTGCGTCCGAAACTGATGATCTGCGACGAGCCGGTATCCGCACTGGACGTGTCGATCCAGGCCCAGGTCATCAACCTGCTCAGGGACCTGCAGAAGGAGTTCGACCTGACGTACGTGTTCATCACGCACGACCTGTCCGTGGTTCGGCACGTGAGCGACCGGATCGCGGTGATGTACCTGGGCAAGATCGTCGAGCTCGCACCGACCGACGAACTGTTCGGGCAGACCCGGCACCCGTACACCCGGGCGTTGCTGTCGGCACTGCCGGTGGCGGACCCGGACACCGCCGACAGCCGCGAGCAGATCATCCTCGGGGGCGACATTCCCGCCGCGACGAACCCGCCGGAGGGGTGCAGGTTTCACACGCGGTGCCCGAAAGCCCGGGCCGACTGCGTCCAGAGCGAGCCGCCGCTGATCGCCGTACTCGACGACACCGACGAGCACCGCACCGCCTGCTTCCATCCACTCACGGTGGGCGAAGACTTGTCCACCGCCGTCCCGGACTTGAAGGCATCATGACTCTGCTTTTGGCCGGGTCTCCGGCACCGGCGTGGTCCTGGGGCCTCGGCTCCCGGTCTTCCCTCGTCGCTGCAGTCGCTTCGCTCCCTCCGCTCCTCAGTCCAGACCGGGAAACCCCATGACCTCAACCATTGAACTCGTCGATGTGCTCGACGAGCCGCGGGTGATCGAGGGCCGTAGTCCGTTCTCGCTGGCCATGCGGCGCTTGCGCAAGGACAAGGTCGCGATGATCTCGCTGGTCGTGATCGTGCTGATCGTGCTGATGGCGATCTTCGCGCCGGTCTTCGCGGCCGTCACGGGCCATCCGCCGAACGAGCAGTACCGCGACATCGGGCTGACTCCGGACGGGTTGCCGCGCGGGCCGAACGGCACGTTCTGGCTTGGCACCGACGACCTGGGCCGGGACATCCTGGTCCGGATCGCGTACGGCGCCCGGATCTCGCTGCTCGTCGGTGTGCTCGCCACCGCCATCACCGTCGCCGTCGGCGTCGTGCTGGGTCTCGCGGCGGGGTTCCTCGGGGGGATCACCGACACGCTTCTGGCGCGGCTGATCGACGTCATCCTGTGTGTGCCGTTCCTGCTGGTCGCGGTCGCGCTGGTGGCGATCACCGGCCCGAGCCTGACCGTCACGGTCCTGGTGATCGGCTTCTTCAGCTGGGCGGCGGTGGCCCGGATCGTCCGCGGCCAGGTCCTGACGTTGCGGGAGCGTGAGTTCGTCGAGGCGGCCCGCTCCCTCGGGGCGAGCGACCGGCGGATCATGTTCGTCGACATCCTGCCGAACGTGCTCGCGCCGGTGATCGTCTACACCACGCTGCTGATCCCGGTGGTGATCGTCGTCCAGGCCACCCTGTCGTTCCTCGGACTCGGACTGCCACCACCCACCGCCGACTGGGGCGGCATGATCAGTACGTCGCAGAACTACTACACGACCGCCTGGTGGTTCATCTTGTTCCCGGGGCTGGCCCTGCTGATCACCACGCTCGCCTTCAACCTCTTCGGTGACGGGGTCCGGGACGCCTTCGACCCCCGCGCGGATCGGACCTGACATGGGTTGGTTCCTGCTGCGCCGGATCGGTCACGGGATCCTGGTCCTGTGGCTGGTCACGGTGGCCGTCTTCGGACTGTTCTTCATCGCGCCGAACAACGTCGCCCAGACCCTCGCCGGCCGGCAGGCGACGCCGGACACGATCGCGCTGATCAGGCACCGTCTGGGTCTCGACCTGCCGCTGTGGAGGCAGTACCTGGACTTCCTCGGCAACTCGTTGAAGGGGAACCTCGGGTACGACTACTACCACCAGGTGTCGGTCACCCACATCATCGCGCAGGCGCTGCCGATCACGCTGTCACTGGCTCTCGGCGCCGCCGTGCTGTGGATGGTGCTGGGGATCTTCAACGGCGTGGTCTCGGCGACGCACCCGCGAACGTTCGCCGACCGCGGGCTGACGCTGTTCTCGCTGGTCTTCTACTCGTTCCCGTCGTTCCTGCTCGCCCTGTTGCTGCTGTACTTCCTGTACTTCCGGCTCACCGTCGCGGGGTTCGCCTGGTTCCCGGCCGGTGGCTATGTGCCGCTGACCAGCGGGATCGGTCCGTGGTTCCAGCACCTGATCCTGCCCTGGGTGGCGCTGGCCTTGTTGCTGGCCGCAACGTATACCCGGCTGACCCGCGGCTCGATGCTGGACGTGCTCGGCGAGGACTACATCCGGACCGCTCGCTCGAAGGGGATCCGCGAGCGCCGCGTGATCTACCGGCACGGTCTGCGCAGCGCGCTGACGCCGGTGCTCACGCAGTTCGGGATCGACCTGGGTCAGCTGGTCGGCGGTGTGGTCGTCATCGAGACCGTGTTCAGCATGCCCGGGCTGGGGCAGACGGCCATCGTGGCGATCAACCAGCAGGACCTGCCGGTGATCATCGGCATCGTGCTGTTCGCGTCGGCGGCGGTCGTGGTGGCGAACATCCTGGTCGACATCGGCTACGCCGTCCTGGACCCGAGGGTCCGGCTGCACTAGCTCCCTGGGGTTCCTTGGTCGGGTTTGCCCCGGGGCCGGTACCGAAGAACGGGTAGTGGGTGGTCTGTAGGGCCTGCCGGAACGGGTCACTACGTATTACTCCCGAACACCACCCGTTCTTCGGTACGTTGTCGTGGTGCGGATCGCGGTTTATGGTGCGGGCGGCATCGGTTGCTACGTGGGTGGCCGGCTCGCCGCGACGGGGACGCCGGTGACGTTCGTCGGCCGGCAACGGATGGCTGCCGCGGTGGCGTCGTCCGGGCTGCGGCTGACCGACTATCTCGGCGCCGACCTTCGGGTCGAGGACGTGCGGTTCGAGACGACACCAGCCGGAGCCGCCGAGGCCGATCTGGTGCTCGTGACGGTGAAGTCCGCGGCGACGGCAGGTGCCGCGGAGGAGCTGGCACGCGTTCTGAAGCCGGGCGCGGTCTTGGTGAGTTTCCAGAACGGGATCCGGAACGGCGAGGTACTGCGATCGCGGTTGGATGCGCAGGTCGTCGTACCGGGGATGGTTCCGTTCAACGTGCTGAACCGGGGCGCTGGGGTGTTCCATCAGGGCACGGAGGGCGCCCTCGACGTACAGCGGGATGCTGCGCTGGCGCCGTACGTCGAGGCGTTCGCGCGGGCGGGACTGCCGCTGACACAGCACGACGACATCGTTCCGGTGCAGTGGTCGAAGCTCTTGCTGAACCTGAACAACCCGATCAACGCGCTGTCGAACCTGCCGTTGCGCGACGAGCTCTCGCAGCGCGCCTACCGCCGCTGCCTCGCGGCCGCGCAGAGCGAGACCCTCGGGCTGCTCGAGGCGGCGAAGATCGAGCCGGCGCAGCTACTGCCGTTGCCGATGCGCTGGTTCCCGGCGATCCTCCGGCTGCCGGACTTCGTTTTCCGGCGGGTGGCCGGGAAGATGCTCGCGATCGACCCGCTGGCGCGGACGTCGATGTGGGAGGACCTCGAGGCCGGCCGGCCCACCGAGATCGATTACCTGAACGGCGAGGTCGTGCGGCTCGCGGAGTCACTCGACCGGCCGGCTCCGGTCAACCGGACCCTCGTCACGCTGATTCGCGAGGCCGAGCGCACCCGCCGGGTCTGGCCGGGACCCGAACTGCTCAGCGCTTTGATGACCACCAAATGAGATACCGGTCTCGAATTCTGAACCGCTTGCCCTAAGGTGACCGCATGGACGTAGCGGTGATCGGTGGGAGTGTGGCCGGGCTCCAGGCCGCCCTGACGCTCGGGCGGGCTCGCCGGCAGGTGGTGGTCTTCGACGACCAGCAGCCACGGAACCGGGCCGCGGAGCATGTGCACAACTATCTGGGCGTCGCGGACGCTTCCCCGGCCGAGCTTCTCGCCGCCGGACGGCGTCAGCTGGCGACGTACGGCGTTGAGGTCCGGAACACCCGCATCGAGGATGTGATCGCGGGCGATGACGGATTCGTCGTCGACGGGGTGCCGGTGCGGGCCGTCGTACTCGCGACTGGGCTGTGGGACGAGTTGCCGACCGTACCGGGCCTGGCCGCGGGCTGGGGGCGGTCCGTCGTGGCTTGCCCGCATTGCCACGGGTGGGAGGTACGCGGCGAGGCGCTGGTGCAGATCGGGATGCGTGGTGCTCCGGAGAAGTCGGTGTCGCGGGCGTTGCTGCTCAGCCGGTGGAGCGACAACGTGGTGCTCTGCACGGACGGCGACAAGCTCGCGGACGAGCATGTGGAGCGCTTGAGCCGAGCCGGGGTGGTGGTTCGCACCGAGGCAGTCGAGGAGGTACAGGCGACGGCCTCGACGTCACGAATCCTGCTCGCTGGTGGCACCGAGCTGACTGCGCGGCGAGTGTTCGCGGTGGTGCGGCAGCATCAGCAGAGCGACCTCGCGGAGCGCCTGGGGTGCCAGGTGACCGACGGCGCGGTGGTTGCCGATGACGGCGGACGGACGACTGTCCCTGGCGTCTACGCGGTCGGTACGGCGGCCAATCCCGCGCTCCTCGCGATCGGTGCCGCGGGTCACGCGAGTACGGCGGCGGTCGCCGTACACGGGGATCTTCTCGAGCTAGATCTGGGCAGCCGGTGGTAGTCGGCTGGGGTCCGCGATCGGCCAGTCGATAGGCGGCGTGGTGAGCTGGTCCAGTTGTAGCAGGCACCACGGTGAGAGGTCCGGAATGTCGCGCAGCTCGTCCCACTGCGCCCAGCGGTAGTCGGCGACCTCAGACGGATTCGGCGTGGGGTCACCGGTCCACCACACTCGGTACACCGGGCAGATCTCGTTCTCGACCGGGCCGTTCGGCATCTCCGCGCGGTACCGGAACTCGGGCAGCACCAGGTCGACGGCGGCCGACGGGTCGACCGCGATCCCGAGCTCGTCCGCGAGCCGGCGCCGTACGGCGTGCTCGAGCGGCTCGCCCGGAAGTGGGTGCCCGCAGCAACTATTGGTCCAGACGCCCGGCCAGGTCGGCTTGCCGAACGCACGCTGGGTGAGCAGCACCCGCCCGGCCGTGTCCACGACGTAGCTGGAGAACGCGAGGTGCAGCGGCGTCGCCGCGTGGTGGACCGCCGCCTTCGCCTCGGTCCCGAGCGCCCGCCCGCCGTCGTCCACCAGCACAACCCGTTCCTCGATCACACCCCCGAGCCTAGTGCTCCGACGCGGGCACTAGGGCACGCCTCTGCTAGCCTGAGGACGTGATCAAGCACCGCGTGACCTATCGACCGGCTCTGGGAGGAGCCGGCCTTCGGTAGTCCGCGCAGTCGCTCCACCCAGAGCCTCCGAGGCAGGAACCGTCCGGTTCCTGCCTCTTTCCGTTGCCGGAGGCACTGGCGATCGCGGTCGGGTGCCTCGCGCTGTCCTGCCGAGAGGAATCCCATGAATGCCGTGATCGAGCGATTACGCCGTACCACCGACACTGTCGTCGGCGCTGACGACCTGCGTGAGCGGCTGGAGTCCGGCCGCCCGCTGCGGATCAAGTACGGCGTCGACTGCACCGCGCCCGACCTGCATCTCGGGCATGCGGTCAACCTGTGGATGATGCGCCAACTGCAGGACGCCGGGCACCGCGTGGTGTTCCTGCTCGGCGATCTCACCACCCGCGTCGGCGACCCGACCGGCCGTTCCGAGACCCGGCCGGTGCTCACCCCCGAGCAGATCGAGGCGAACGCGGCGTCGTTCCTCGAACAGGTCTCGCTGGTCCTGCGTACCGACCCCGAGGTCTTCGAGGTACGACGCAACTCCGAGTGGTACGACGCGATGCCGGTCGAGGAGCTGTTGAGTCTGTTCGCCCAGGTCACGCAGGCACAGTTGATGAGCCGGGACATGTTCCGCGAACGGGTCGCGGCCGGGCGTGAGATCGCCGTCCACGAACTCGTGTACCCGGTGCTGCAGGGCTACGACAGCTTCGCGATGCGCAGCGACCTGACGATCGTGGGGTCGGACCAACTGTTCAACGAGCAGCTCGGGCGACACTTCCAGCAGCGACTCGGTGCGCCGCCGCAGGTGGTGATGACGACCACGATCACGCCCGGGATCGATGGCCGGGCGAAGCAGTCGAAGTCGCTGAACAACTACATCGGGCTGACGGACAGTCCGCGGGACAAGTTCGGGAAGCTGATGAGCATTCCGGACTCACTGGTCGAGCCGTACGCGCGGGTCTACACCGAACTCCCGCTGGACGACGTGGCCGCGCTCGGCGACTCCGCGTCGACCGGTGGTCCGGCGGCGCGCGACGCGAAGCTCCGGCTGGCCGCCGCGGTCGTGACCCGGTACCACGGCGCGGGCGTCGCGAAGACCGAGCTCGACGCGTTCCGGCACACGTTCTCGCAGCGTGCCGAACCGGCCGACATGCCCGCGATCGTCCTCACCACCGAGGTCGCGACCGCCTTCGACCTGCTCCGCGCGGCCCGCCCGAACGACAGCAACTCGGACCTCCGCCGACTACTCCGCCAGGGCGCCGTCACCATCAACGGCGTACGCACCAACGACCCGACCACACCCATCGACCTAACAACCCCCGCCGTCCTCAAATCAGGCCCCCGAACCTGGCACCGCGTCACGCGACACTAAGCAGGTGAACACCAAGACGGTCGAGGCCCTGATCAGCGTCGGCGCCCGGTACGTCGGCCGGGCGCCGACGTTCGAGGTCGAGCCCGGCTGGTGGTCGGAGGTAGAGGCAGTCACCCACCACCTCGACGACCTGCTCGGAGTTCCGACCGTGGTACTTCGGCTTGTGCACGCCGACGATGCCGTCCGGGGGCGCGGTGGACACGTCGTCTATCACGTGCAGGCGCTGGCCGAACCGCGGTCCGGCGTACTGGACGCGACGGCGTCACCCGAATGGGACTCGGTCGTCGCGCCCGATCCGCTGCGGGCAGCCTGGGCCGAGGTCGACGGACCGAGCCGGCTGATCGATTGGGCCCGGAGCGTGATCGGCCCACTCGACGCCACCCAGGTGAAGACGTGGAACCTGTCCTGCCTGATCCGCTTCCCAGGCGCGTGGGCGAAGGCGACCAGCACGTTCTGCAGCCTCGACGCCGACATCATCGAGAACGTCCAGCGGTACGACGAGACGCTGGCGCCAACCGTCCTCGCGACCTCCCGGGAGAACGGCTGGTCGCTGCTCGCCCACGCGACCGGGACCGACTGCTGGGATCCAGATCTACCGACCATCGAGCGCGTGGTGAGCCGCTGGGTCGCGGTTCAGGCGGCACTCGCTGCGGAGCCTGACCGCCCCACCGCACCCCGAGACCTGGTCGAAGAGCTCACCGCGCTGATCCCGCAGGCCGCCTTGTCTGACGACGAGGTCAACGGCCTCCGGCGACTGACCGCCCGGCTTCCGGCGATCGTCGGCGAGCTCGACTCCGCGGGGCTACCGACCACGCTGGTGCACGGCGACTTCCATCCCGGGAACTGGCGGTCGGACGGGACCCAGGAAGTGATCGTCGACTGGGCGGACACAGTCATCGGTCATCCGGGGCTCGACATCAAGCGACTGAGAGACTTCCTGCCACCGGAGAAGCGCGACCATGCTGCCCAGGTCTGGTCAGCGGCTTGGCGGGGTGAGGTCCCGGGGTGTGATCCGCTGCGGGTGCTGCCGGCGATGAGCCTGCTCGGGCCCCTGACGTACGCGCTGACCTACCAGCGGTTCCTCGACAACATCGAGCCCAGCGAACGGATCTACCACCAGGACGATCCGGGCCTCTGCCTTCGCGAGGCCCTCCGCGCGGACTCCCGATATGACAAGGTGACCGGGTGACGATCCTGATTACGGGCGCCAGCGGCAACGCCGGCGGCGCGGTGGCCCAATCCCTCGCAGCACAAGGCATTTCGGCCCGCGCACTGATCCGTTCGACGATCGACCTGCCCGCCGGGGTTGAGGCGGTGTACGGCGATCTGAATCGGCCGGACAGCTTTGTCGATGGGTTGGCCGGTGTCAGCGGGATCTTTCTGCTGAGTGGTTACGACCGGCTTGATGAGCTGCTTGCGAACGCGGTTCGTGCGGGTGTCCGGAAGGTTGTGGTGTTGTCGAGCAGTTCGCTCGACAGCGACGTGACGAACGCGATCGCGGCGTACCACCACGCGACCGAGGAGGCCGTCCGGGCGGCCGGTCTTGAGTGGACCTTCCTGCGGCCGAACTCGTTCATGTCGAACACGCTGCGGTGGCTCGACCAGCTCGAGGCCGGCGACGAGGTGCGGGTGCAGTTCCCCGACGTACCGATCTCGACGATCCATCCGCTCGACATCGGCGACGTCGCGGCCCGCGCACTGCAGGGCGAGCACGACGGTGAGGTACTGCGGCTCACCGGCCCGGTCGCGCTGACGCCGGTCGAGCAGGTGGCAATCGTCGGCGCGGGGATCGGGCGCGCGCTGACGGCGTACCCGATGAGCCGGCAGGAGACGCACGACGAGCTGTTCGCAGCGATGCCTGAGCCGTACGCCCAGGCGATCGATGGCTTCTTCGGCGACGGAACCGTCGACGAGACGACCGTCAACAACACCGTCGAGCAGGTCACCGGCCACCCGGCCCGGACCCTCGAGCAGTGGGTCCGGGAGAACGCGGCCCGCTTCGCCTAACCGAGCGCGGCTTGATACTCGGCGCCGGTGCAGACCGCGCCGAGGCGGGGGAAGACGTAGGAGACGGCGAAGTCGTGGGCGTGTTCGTCCAGGCCGGTCATCGCGTCGGTGACGAAGAACGTCTCGTAGCCGAGGTCGGAGGCTTCGCGGCCGGTCGACTCGACGCCGAAGTTGGTGGCGATGCCGGTCAGGACGACGTTCGCGATGCCGCGGGCCTGGAGCTCGGCGTCGAGCGGTGAGCGCCCGAAGGCACCCACCGCCCGCTTCACGATCTCCAGGTCCCTCGGCTGCGGAGCGGCCTCGGGTGCGAAGCTGCTCCCCTCCGGCTGTACTTCGACGCCGGGCCGCTCGACCCGGACGGTCACGACGAGTCCGCCGGCCGACCTTGTCGCCGCGGCCAGCGCGACGGACTGTTCGAGCACCTCCGGCCCCTTCAACGGAGCGGTGTCCAACGCGACGATCCGCGGCATCAGGTCGATCAGCACGAGAGCGGTACGACGGGGATCCAAAGGGTTCACGTCGCGAGCTTAAGATCCAGCACGTCGACGCCGACCAGGTAGCCGGTTGCGGCCGGGTTCTTGCCGGTAACGGTCACGCTGTACTGGTGCGTACCCGCGGCCAGCTGGGCGGACCCGAGGTCGACCGCCTGCGTGCCGACCCCCGAGGCCTGGTACCCGTCGAAGCTCACCGGCGGGTTCCCGTCGATCTGCACCTGGACCGTCCCGTAGTCGGCCGCCTTCGTCAGGATCGTTGACAGGTCGTAAGCCCCGGCCGTCGGGACCGTGAAGCTGAGCACCGTCTTGTCGCCCGCCTTCGTGCCGTGGATCCACGCCTGTGCACCACCCGACCAACTGACACCGCAGCAGTTACCCTGCGGATCGACCGCGACGGTCGACGACACCGGGGGCAGCATCGCCTCGCCTTCGACTCGCAGCGTGCTGCCGCTGGTGCCCTGCGCCGCCGCCGACTTCGGTCCCACATGACCGGCGAGGTCCACGGCCGCGACCCGATACGTCCAGGTCTCGTGCAGTCCCAGACCGCGATGCAGGAAGCCGGGCAGCGGCGTGGTGCCGAGCAGCTTCTCCGCTCCCCCTGCCTTGGTCCCGTACACCTGGTACGCCGCGATTCCGCTGTCGTCGCTGGTGTCGTTCCAGGTCACGTTGATCGCGTTGTCGATCCGCGCCGTAGCGGTCAGGCCATCGACCGCGCCCGGCGCCCGCTTGTCGTCGTACGGGGTCACGAGCGTCTGGACGACGTACGCCGACGCGGTCCAGGCGGGTCCGGTCGGGCGGAGCTCGATGTCGACGCGGTTCCGACCGAAGGTGGTTGCGGCGGGCAACTGATAGTTGTCGTCGAGCCAGCGTTGGTGGGTGTTGCCGAGCGGCTGCAGCCAGGTGCCGGCGTCCTTGCCGTTGACTATCACCTGAGCGGACTGACCCGCCGTGTTCTGATCACTGGTCCGGCGCAACGTCACGCCGCGGTTCGCCGGGTCGATCTTCACGCTGAACCGGATCGGCTGCGTGCTGGAACGGACCTGGTCGGTGAGCGTGATGTCGTCGTGATCGCCCTCGTACACCGCGCTCAGATCGGCCTGGCTCCCGTTGTCGGCGTACCCGTGCTGCTCGCGGCTGGTGGCCGAGCCGGTGTCGATGCGGTCGGTCTCGCGGGCGCCGAACTTCGCCGCGGTGTAGAGGAAGGCTGTCGAGCCGTAGATCGCCGGGTGGTCGTCCTGCTGGCCGTGCTCGATCCCGAAGTCGAGCTGGTTCTCGAACGCGACCGAGTCGGTGATGTGCAGTCTCCAGGCCCCGTCGCACTCGTTGGTGCAGAACCCGGCGCGTACCTCGTGCGCGGAGTTCCCGTGGAACGGGGTGGAGTAGGTGCCGGCGTTGAAGTACCAGCCGGACTCGTAGTAGTCCTCGGTGCCGGTGCCGTGGATCGCCGGGGTCCGTTCGCCGTCGACCGAGACCCGCTCGTCACCCTCGAGGTACCCGCGAGTGTTGCCGTCGGCAAGCAGTCCCTCCATGGTCTGCGAGACGCCGACGAACTTGCCGCGGCCGGCGACGTCCGCGAACGTCCAGTCGCTGCCCTGCGTGGTCTCCCCGCGCTTCGAGATCGCGGTGAAGTAGCCGATCTTGCCGGTCGCCAGCTCGGCCGCCTTGCTCGCGTCCCGCGCCGACGTCACCTCCGCCTGACCCTTCAGCGGGTACGTCGTGGTGTTGACCAGCGTGACCGTGGCGCGGGCGACGTACGGCATCGGCCACCAGGACGAGTACCAGCCGTCGGGGTCCATCGCGAAGAAGAGCGAGTGGACCGGGTTCTCGCCGAGGCCGGAGCCGAAGAACTCGCCGAGTGGGGCGTCGACGCGCTTCTGACCGTCGATCGTCACCTGGACGCGGACTCCGGCCAGCAACGAGTCGGAGGGCTTGACGCGCGCGGCGTCCGCGGCGGTGGCGGCGTACGCCATCGCGTGTTCGCCGCTCCAGTTCTGCTTGGTGATCGCATAGCCGTGAGCCTGCTCGTCGGCGACGTGGTTCGGGCCGACGTCGAGGGTGTCGGTGCGCTTCACCTGGCCGCCGACCGTCGAGTCGGCCGTGTACAGGAACTCGTTGAAGTCCAGGTCGGACGAGACGAACTGGTTGGTGATCGTGATCTGCGACTTGCCCGCGGTCAGCGCGGCCGGGAGGTCGACCGACTGGTCGGACCACTGCGCGCCCTCCGCCTTCAATGGCGCCCACTCACCAGCCGGAGCGCCGTCGACGAGGATCTTCGCGCGTTGGTTGCCGATCCGCAGATCCATCCGTCGGGTCAGCCTCACGCCGGTGTTCGCCGGATCGATCTTCAGGGTGAAGGTACTGCCGCCGAGGAACGCGCGGCCGTCGTCGGCGAAGTTCTTCAGGTCCAGACCGACGATGTCCGGGAGCTTCAGCCGGAGCGCACTCAGCTCACCGGGGCCGTTGGCGTTCGCGAGCGTGACCTGCTTGCCGGGGGCAAGGTTCAGCGGGGTCTTCGTCGTGGTGCTGTTCGGCTGCGCGGGCTTCGGGTCCTTGGTGCCCGCGGCGTTCAGCATCGCCAGGACGTCCTCGGCCTTGTCGGTCGGGTCGAACGTCCGGACACCGTTCGCATCCGGGAACTGGCGGTAGTCGACGTGGTAGAAGAGCGGGTTCGCCTGCGTGGTGATCCGCATCGAGGAGTGGTACGGCATCGGGACGCGGATGTAGACGCCACCGCTGGTCTGTACGCCGTTCGCGACCAGCGGGTAACTGAACGGCGCACCGAGTTTGCCGTTGACGATGTCCTGCAACGATCCCTTCAGCACCTGTTTGCCGTCGAGTTCGACGGTGATCGTGCCGGTCTTCGTCACGTTGCCCTCGTCCCGGGTGAACCAGATCGAGGCGACCTCCCCCGGTCCCGAGTCCTCGGCGATCACGCAGCCCGCGTCCGTCGTACGGAGGCAGGAGTAGGTGCCGTCGAAGCCGTCGTTGTTGGTCCCGTCGCGGCCGAAGCTGGAGAACTGCTTCGTCCGTACGCCGGTCTGCAGTTCGGGGAGGCGATCGAGGTGGCGGTAGACGTCCCAGCCGACCGGGCCGTTGTCGCTACCGGGTGGGGCCGCTGCGGCGTTGTTGACGGGGAGAGCGAGGAGCGCGCAGGCAGCAAGAGCGATGACACGACGGAGCATTGGGCGGCCTTTCCTCCGTGGCGGGAAATCGATTTCTGAGATGTCTACCATCGATGCACCGGGCTTGAGAAGAGGTCGCGGCCGGTCAGTTACTGTCCAGGACTTGGCACCCGCTGGACCACGCCCGTGCTTTTGGCAGCAGACTGGACCCTGCACACAACTTGAGACCGCGGGAGAGATTCGATGAGTTCTGCCAAAGCCCAGATCGGCGTCACCGGACTGGCGGTGATGGGCCGCAACCTCGCCCGGAACCTCGCGCGCAACGGGTTCAGCGTCGCCCTGCACAACCGCTCCCAGGCGCGCACCGACGCGCTGGTCGCGGAGTTCGGCTCCGAGGGTGAGTTCGTCCCGTCGACGGACCTGGCCGGCTTCGTCGAGTCGCTGGAGCTGCCGCGCCGGGTCATCATCATGGTCAAGGCCGGCGCCCCGACCGACGCCGTCATCGACGAACTGGTACCGCTGCTCGACAAGGGCGACATCGTCGTCGACGCCGGCAACGCGCACTTCCTGGACACCCGTCGCCGCGAGGCCGCGCTGAAGGAGCAGGGCCTGCACTTCGTCGGCTCGGGCGTGTCCGGTGGCGAGGAGGGCGCGCTGAACGGCCCGAGCATCATGCCGGGCGGCTCGCCGGAGTCGTACGCCGCGCTGGAGCCGATGCTGACCAAGATCTCCGCGCACGTGAACGGCGAGCCCTGCTGCGTGCACGTCGGTCCGGACGGCGCGGGGCACTTCGTGAAGATGCTCCACAACGGCATCGAGTACGCCGACATGCAGCTGATCGCCGAGGCCTACGACCTGCTCCGGCACGTGCTCGGCCTGTCCCCGGCCGAACTCGCCGACGTGTTCCGCGACTGGAACACCGGCGACCTCGAGTCGTTCCTGATCGAGATCACCGCCGAGGTGCTCAGCCAGACCGACCCGACCACGGGCGGCCCGTTCGTGGACATCGTCCTGGACCAGGCAGAGCAGAAGGGCACCGGCCGCTGGACCGTGCAGTCCGCGCTCGACCTTGGCATTCCGGTCAGCGGCATGGCGGAAGCCGTGTTCGCACGGTCCCTGTCGGGTGACGTCGTACGGCGGGAGGCGGCGGCCGGCGTACTGCCCGGACCGGGTGACGTGAAGGCCGATGTCGACCGAGCGGCGTTCATCGACGACGTACGGCACGCGCTGTACTCGTCGAAGCTGGTC
Organism: Kribbella sp. NPDC043289; assembly: GCF_056436705.1. Lineage (NCBI taxonomy): Bacteria > Bacillati > Actinomycetota > Actinomycetes > Propionibacteriales > Kribbellaceae > Kribbella > Kribbella sp. NPDC043289. The sequence goes on along the minus strand of NZ_JBWKCB010000002.1, from coordinate 1,149,229 downwards.
GCGTACGCGCAGGGCTTCGACGCGATCCGGGCCGCGAGCGAGGAGTACGACTGGGACATCGACCTCGGCGCGATGGCGACGATCTGGCGTGGCGGCTGCATCATCCGGGCCCGCTTCCTGGACCGCATCAAGGAGGCGTACGACCGGAACCCGGACCTGCCGTCACTGCTCGTGGACGACTACTTCCGGGACGCTGTCGCCAGCGGCCAGGAGGCGTGGCGCCGCGTCGTGGCGACCGCGGCGACCGTCGGCGTACCCGCTCCTGGGTTCTCAGCCGCGCTGTCGTACTACGACGGGCTGCGGGCGGAGCGGCTGCCGGCCGCGCTGATCCAGGGGCTGCGCGACCTGTTCGGTGCGCACACCTACAAGCGGGTCGACCGTGAGGGCAGCTTCCACCTCGAGTGGTCCGGCGACCGCTCGGAGAGCACCCAGTAGACCGCGACCGCCGCGACACAGAGGAAACCTGCCGCTCCGAGGCTGGCCACGTTGAACCCGTGGACGGCATCGGAGTGGGCGGCTACCGTCCCGGCGACCGTGCTGAGGAGCGCGGTACCGAGCGATGCTCCGATCTGCTGCGATGTCATCACCATGGCGCCGGCCACCGCACTGTCGGGGCCGGCGCCGAGGGTGGCAGTGCTGTTGGCGGTCACCAGAACCCATCCGGTGCCCAGGCCAACCAGCAGGAACACGGGCATGACGTGCAGCCAGTAACTGCTGTCTTCCTTGAGCAACCCGAGCAGTGCGAGCCCTGCGGCGATGGTGAGCAGTCCGGGACAGATGAGCGAGCGCACTGCCGCTTTGGCGAGTAGCCGGCTCACCGCTCGCACTCCGACCATCAGACCCACCGTCAGTGGCAAGAAGGCCAGACCGGCCTTCACTGGTGAGTAGTGCTGGATGGTCTGCAGGTAGAACGTCAGGAAGAACAGCGCGGCGAACATTCCGACCGCCAGGCTGAAGACAGCCAGATAGGAACCACCTCGCCGGCGATCGGCGACAACCCGCAGTGGCAAGAGTGGGGACTTCACCCGCGCCTGCACGGCCAGGAAGGCCGCAATCAACACCACTCCGGCCGCGAGAGTCGCGTACGTCGCCGGTGCGCTCCAACCGTCGGACTCCGCGCGAGCGAACCCGAACACCACGGCCATGAGGCCTACGGTCGCCAGCAGTGCACCTACTAGGTCGACCTTGACTCCGCTGACCGGTGGGACTGGCCGTACGGCGTACAGGACTCCTCCCGCCGCGAGTGCGGCAATCGGCAGGTTGACGTACATGCACCACCGCCAGTCCAGGTACTCCGTGAGCACGCCGCCCGCCAGCACGCCCAGGCCGGATGCACTGCCCATCACAGCGCCATAGATCCCGAACGCCTTGCCACGCTCCGCCGATAGCGGGAACGAGGAGGCGAGGGTCGCCAGTACCGCTGGAGTCAGCAGCGCGCCGAAGACGCCCTGCAGTCCGCGTCCGGTGAGGAACATCGCCGGACCGTTCGCAGCCCCGCCGAGCGCTGAGGCCAGTGCGAAACCTGTCAGGCCGATCAGGAGCGCACGACGGCGCCCGATCAGGTCGCTGATCCGTCCACCGAGCAGCAGAAGTCCGCCGTACCCGAGCGCGAACAGCGTGATCACCCACTGCCGGGTCGGGTCCGACATGCCGAGATCCTGCTGCACCGAGGGCAGCGCGATATTCACGATGGTCAGGTCGATCCCCACCATCAACTGCGCCGTGGCCACCGCCCCCAACGCCCACCACCGCCGCGAGTCCACCGCGGTCGGCGCTTCAACGGCCATCAGAACATCCCGTTCGAGTTGGCGGCTGCTGCCGGCACCGGCTGCATGACATCCCAGTGCTCGACGATCCTGCCGTCCATATCGAGGCGGAAGATGTCGACGATCGCCGTCCCCGGCTGGCCGGGCACGCGGACGCCGTACACATGGGCGATCACGTGGTCGCCGTCGGCGAACAGCCGCTTGACCTCGGCTTTCAGGTCCGGGAAGTCGCGGCGGAGGGTCGCGAGGAAGTCTTCGATCCCGTCCGCGATCCGCGGGTTGTGCTGGACATAGGAGTCGCCGATCAGCTTGACCGCGGCCTGGAAGTCCTTCTGGTTGAGGGCGCTCTCGTAGAAGTCCAGGACGGTTCGTTTGTTGCGTTCGCTCATGATCATCCTTAAGTGAACAGCTGTAGTGCTACGACTGTAGGGCAACGGCCGTTGCAATACAATCGGCCCCATGGATGCTGGAACGACGCGGAGCCGGAACCGTCGCGGCCAAGGTGAGCTGCTGCGACGCGAGATCATCGACGCAGCGTTGCGGATGCTGAACGAACTCGGTGACGACGAGGCCCTCTCCCTGCGCGCCGTCGCCCGCGAGGTCGGCATCGCCGCGACCTCGGTCTACATCCACTTCACCGACCGCGACGAACTCGTCTTCACCGCACTCGAACAGAGCACGACCGACCTGCTACACGACCTCGAGCAGGCCGAGGCGAACGCCGGCGACAACCCGGTACGGCGACTACGCGCGCGGCTACTGTTCCTCGGCAGGTGGGTTCGCGACTACGCCGGCCTCTACAAGGTGCTGCACGAGAGCACGCTGAACCGGCGCATGCACCTGGTCTTCAAGGAGGAACTGTCGGTCCGCGCGACGGCCGCCGTACAGGCGTGCATGGACGCCGGCCTCGCACCGGCCGACGACGCGGCCGCGGTGGCACTCGATCTCCGCTCCGCGGTCCACGGCGCTGTCTCGATCCGGATCAACGAGCCGGAGGCTGACCTACCGCCGCTGGAGGACCAGATCGATCGCTTCCTGGGCAAGCTGGTTGGCGTGCGAATCGAACATGTGTTCTAATGGTCGCACTGCGCCAGTTCCGAAGGAGATCGCCGCAACGATGACTGTAGACACTCTGGCAGTAGAGACGCCGTCCGACCTCACCGACACTCCCGACGCGGTGAACCTGTCGACGGCCGCCCCCGACGCCACCACCGACACCCCGGCTGCCGACGAGGCAGCCACGCCGGCTCCGGCCGAGCCCGCCAAGCCGAAGAAGGCGCCGGCGAAGAAGGCCGCCGGCAAGAAGACGAAGACGATCGAGCTCACGCTGACGGTGACCGGTACGGCCGACGGCGAGTGGAAGGCCGAGCTCAAGCAGGGCACCACCTACCTCGCCCGCGACCTGGCCGTCGCCGCGGCCGCCGTGTCCCGCGCCGCCAAGGAGCTGCACGAGGACCTGTCGACCCCGATCGACGAGGTCATCGAAGAGGCCCGCTCCCAGCAGGCCGCCAAGGTCGCCGCCCTCGAGGCCGAACTCGAAGCCGCCCGCAAGGCCCTCGCCGACCTCGACTGAGCCTCCCCCGGCCCGCCCCTGCCCACTTCTCCCGACACCCTCAGGCTCCCGTGGTCGGTCACCTTCCCTGATCAACCACGGGGACAACACAGAACCCGTCCGCACCCGTGAGGTGGCTGCGGACGGGTTCTGCATCTCCCGCCCCACCAAGCCGCGAGCGCCAGCGCCACCTCGGCCGCCGCCGGCACCGCGAGCGCGGTGCTGAGCCACACCTCTCGCGCCGCCCCGACACCAGTGCGCGCCACGTCTACCCGCACCTCCCGCACCATCCCAGCGCCACCGCGGAACATCAGCGCCCAGCCCCACCTCCCACGCCTCCCGCACCTCACGCGCCTACCGCGCCGTCCCAGCCGACCGGGAGCGTCAGCGCCCAGCGCCACCTCCCGCGCCACGGCGTCTAGCCACCTCCCGCGCCACGGCGTCTAGCCACCTCCCGCGCCACCGCGTCTCGCCACACCTCCCGCGCGACGCTCGGCAGGTCGGTGAGCTAGTGGGCGGTGGCATGGTCTTGGGGTTGAGACAGGCACTGGGGACTGGGGACCTGTTATTACCTGTCCGCAGTCCCCGCTTCCCCTCCCCACACTCCACGCCTGCACCACCCGCGCCGTCCCAGCCCACCGCGGAGCGTCAGCGCCCAGCGCCACCTCCCGCGCCACCGCGTCTAGCCACCTCCCGCGCGACGCTCGGCAGGTCGGTGAGCTACTGGACGGTGGCATGACTCGTGGGTTGAGACAGGTACTGGGGACTGGGGACCTGTTATTACCTGTCCGCAGTCCCCGCTTCCCCTCCCCACACTCCGCGTCTGCACCACCCCGGCACCACGCCTGCACCACCCCGGCACCACCGCCAGCGCCACAACCCGCCAAACCTCCGGCGCGAAGTTCGGCGGGTCGTGAGCCCGTCGGGCGCGAGCGTCGGGACGACTCGTGGGTTCAGACAGGCACTGGGGACCGGAGACCTGGTATTACCTGTCCGCACTCCCCGTTTCCTGTCCGCGGTCCCCGTTTCCTGTCCGCAGTCTCCGTTTCCTGTCCGCGGTCTCCGTTTCCTGTCCGCGGTCCCCGTTTGCTGTCCCCAGACCCGCTGCTGGACGAGGCCCGCCGTACCCTGCTGGTGAACCCATTGCCGCTAGCAACGAACTAGTGGCCGGCCACCTGGCTGGTTGGTGCGGGTGGGTGGTCCTCGGCCGAGGAGCTCAGGGCGCTCGTGACCGTGATGACGAGGACCGTTGTGGTGGCGAGGACGCCGATCAGGGTCCAGCGGGCTGCGGTGTTGCTCATGTCCTCATCGTGGCGTGAGCGCCGGCGGCGTGGAACAGCTACGCGCCGGTTTCAGGGCCCGCTCCGGGGCCGGCTCAGGTGGAGTCCTGACCACTGTCCTGAGTACTGGCCGAGCGCTGTCACCCGGCCGAACGGGGAATGAACCGGATGTGACTGAAACGGCACGCCGAAAGTCTGGGCGGGTGTGCGGGGTTGGCCTTACCGTGGGTGACCTGGGCCGGTCCGAGGGCCCTGGCCGCTCCGGGGTGAGAAGGGGTCAGATGAGCACTTTCCAGGACTTGGGTTCGCTGCTGCTGGTGCGCGGCGCCGACGAGATCGACCACGCGGGCGGGAGTCTGTACGTCCATCTGCACCGGGTCGCGAAGCGGCTCGGTTCGCTCGGCGCCGGCGACACGCTGGTGTTGGCCGGGCTCGCGCACGCGGCGTACGGGACCGACGGGTTCCCGACCCACCTGTTCGACTGGCAGACCGAACGCCCGGTTCTGGAGTCGGTGATCGGCACCGACGCCGAGGCGATCGTGTACCGGTACGGCGCCTGCGACCGGGAGACCACCTGGCGCGACCTCGCCGAGCACCACACGGTCACCGACCGCTTCACCGGCACGTCGGAAGAACTCGGGACCGAGACGCTGCGGGACTTCGTCGACCTGACGATCGTCAACGAGCTCGACGTCCTCGATCATGACCCGAAGCGCGCGCTCAAGCTCCGCCCGTATCTGCAGGAACAGATCCCGCGCTGGCAGTCCCTCACCTCCCCGGGTGTGCTGTCCGAGGCCCAACGCATCCTCGGGTTGTAGCAGCCGGGCACACTAGGTGCCGTGAAACGGTTCCTGTGGCGGGGGTTCCTGGGACTCCTCGGGCTCTGGCTCGTCGTCACCGCTGCGTCGTTCGGCTACAACCTCGCCACCAACGGGACCGCCGCGCCGCCACCCGGACTGAAGTTCGTCGGGGCCGGCGACATCAACACCCGCTACGACTCCTGGGGTACGTCGGGAACGCCCGTCGTACTTGTCCACGGCGCAGCGGAGTCCGTCGACACGTGGTCGCGTTTGGTCCCGCTGCTCGCGAAGAACCATCGCGTCTATGCCTACGACATCACCGGATACGGATACTCCGAGCGCAAGGCGCCGTACACGATCGAGCATCTCGCGGGGCAGTTGCTCGGGTTCCTGGACGCGATGCATCTGGGTGGCCCGGGGCAGCCGAAACCGATCCTGGTGGGGCACTCACTGGGCGCGGGCGTGGCGGCCGAGGCGACGTTGGAGGCTCCGGACCGCGTCGGCGGGATCATGTTCCTCGACGGTGACGGGCTGCCGCTGCCGGGCGGTCGGCCGGGGCCGCCGCGCTGGCTGATCGTCCCGCCGTACCGGACGTCGCTGTTCCGGCTGGTGCTGGATCAGGGCTGGCTGCTGAAGAAGATCTACAACAGCGTGTGCGCCCCGAACTGCCCGGCGATGGACGTCGACGAGTGGACGCGCCCGTTCCGGCAGCCCGGTGCCGAGAAGGCGATCTGGCAGATGACCGCCAACGGCATCCCGGCGGTCGCTCCCGATCGGCTCGCCAAGCTGCGCGAGCTGCCGGTCCCGAAGTCGGTGGTGTTCGGCGCGCTCGACACCGACGGTGGCAACGCGACCGAGACCGCGCACCGCATCGGTGCGCCCGCGCCGACGCTGATCCCGAACGCGAACCACCTGACGCCGATCTCCAGCCCGGCCGAGGTTGCGGCCGCCATCGACGCACTTCGCTGAGCGCAGATTCCTGGAAATCGTCGCACCCGCGAGTGATGATCGATGCATGGTCCGTTACGAAGTGGTTGCGCGCGCGAAGACCGAACGACGGCTGTCCAACTCCGACTACATCGACCTCGCCCTGCAGTCCTGGTCGCTCGACAAGGGCATGCGGCTGCAGCGGATCGAGGATCTGCCGGACGGGTCGATCGCGGTCGTCCTGCAGCAGAAGCTGTCGCCGCGTAAGCACGACGCGGCCTGCGCGATGGCGAACCGCAGCCTCGCCCAGCTCGGGATCCCGGCCGCCCAGGTGCAGCAGATCGACCTGCTCCGGATGACCCGCAAGGGCGGCCGCGCACTGGTCCGCTCCTGGGTCGGCCCCGGCGACGGCCCGGGTGGCATGGCCGGGGATCGCGAGCCGCGCCGGCCGAAGCCGACGCCGCCGCACTTGCAGGCCTACCTCAAGGAGTGAAGACCTCGAAGCGCGCGGCGTACTTCGTGCCCAGCAGGGTGCCCGCCGGACGCGACGTGCCCTCGAGGAACTCCTCCGCGTCGAAATCCGGCCAGCCGAGCCCGTCGATGTAGGCCTTGTGTGCCTTCAGCGACTGGACGCCGAGCTCGAATGTGTCGGTGGTGTCGACGCCGTGCCGCGAGTTCGGCGAGCCGGCCGCCCACACCTGCCGGACGCCGCTCCACTTCTCCCCCGCGTCCGGGAAGATCCACCGGTTCGCGGCGTCCCGGACCGCGTCGAGCGTGGCTCGGCCGGTGTTGATGTGGTCGGCCTGGTTCAGCAGTACGTCGCCGTCCCAGCTGTCCCGGAAGTTGTTCGTGATCACGATCTCGGGCTGGTGCCGCCGGATCGCCGCGGTGATGACGCGACGCAGCGGTACGCCGTACTCGATGGTGCCGTCGGGCTGGCCGAGGAACTCGACCGCCGAGACGCCGACGATCCGGGAGGACTCGATCTGCTCGGCCTCACGCAATGGTCCGCACTCAGCCGGGTCGACCCCGTCGATCCCTGCCTCGCCGGACGTCAGCAGGCAGTAGACGACCTGTTTGCCCTGGCCCGTCCAGCGCGCGATCGCCGCCGCCCCGCCGAACTCCAGGTCGTCCGGGTGCGCGACCACCGCCAGCGCCGTCTGCCAGTCCTCGACCACCGGTTCCAGCCGGTCCACAGTGCTCATGCTCGCAGGCTAACGCCCGAACACCTGCGCGGTGTAGGCGTTCTCGAAGGTCCGCTGCGGATCCAGCCGGTCGCGAACGGCAACGAAGTCGTCGAAATGCGGGTACCGGGTGCGCAGGTCGCTCGCGGTCAGCGTGTGCAGCTTGCCCCAGTGCGGACGCCCGTCGTAGTCGGCGACGATGCTCTCGAAGGCCCGGAAGTACGCGTCGTGCGGCAGCCGGTGGTACTGATGGATCGCGATGTACGCCGTCTCGCGCCCGGACGCCGTGGACAGCCAGATGTCGTCCGCCGCGGCCACTCGAACCTCGATCGGGAACGGGATTCGAGACCCGGAAGTGTCGATCCAGTCCCGCAACCGGCCGAGCACCTCGACCACGTGCTCCCGCGGTACGGCGTACTCCGACTCGCGGAAGACCACGTTCCGCTCGGAACAGAACACCTTGTACGACGCGTCGACGTACTCGCGCGCGGAGAGCGCCCGCGAGGCGAGCCGGTTGATCCGCGGCACCATCGCCGGCCGGCGGACCGAGAGCCGGTTCGTCAGCTCGAAGACCTTGTTGGACAGCAGTTCGTCGTCGACCCACCCACGGACCCGTCCGACCGGCGCCGCATCGACGTCGGCGCCGACCCGGTTGTTCCGCTTGGTCAGCGCGATGTCGGTGTGCGGGAACCAGTAGAACTCGAAGTGATCGTTGCCATCGGCAAACTCATCGAACCCGTCCAGTACGTCGGCCAACGGCAACGGCATCTCCTGGGCTTGCAGGAGGAACCCCGGCACACACTGCAGGGTAAGCGAACTGATCACGCCGAGCGCCCCGACCGACACCCGGGCCGCGGCGAAGACGTCCGGGTTCTCGTCCGCGGAGCAGTGCAGCACCGAGCCGTCCGCGGTCACGAGATCGAGCGCGACGACCTGCGTGGCGAGACCGCCGAGCTTCGCGCCGGTCCCGTGCGTTCCGGTAGAGATCGCGCCGGAGATGGTCTGTTTGTCGATGTCGCCGAGATTTGCCATCGCGAGATCGAACGCTGCGAGGCCCGCGTTCAGCTTGCGCAGCCCGGTGCCCGCGCCGAGCGTGACGAGGCCGGATTCCTTGTCTGCGTTGACGATCGAGGACAGTCCGTCCAGCCGGATCATCACCTGCTGCGGCACCGAGCAGCCCGTGAACGAGTGCCCGGACCCGACCGCTTTGAGCTTCTTGCCCTGGTCGGCGGCGGACTTGACCGCGGCCGCCAGCTCGTCGGTCGAGCCCGGTCGCAGGGTCTCGATGCCGGTCGCCGACTCGGTGCCGGCCCAGTTCCGCCAGCTGCTCATCCGAAGTTCTTCCCTTCACCCCGGTAGGTCATGAGCTCGGCCACCTCGTCACCGTCGATCGCGTGGACAACATCGAACCGCTCCAGCATCTCCCCTGCTTTCGCGTAACGCATCCACACTCTGTCTCCAAGACGTAGCCGTTCGGCCGATTGTCCTTGGACCGGAGTCTGCACCTCACCGGCGCCTTCGGTCCCGAGCAGCTTCAGACCGGATGGCCAGGCAGGCAACGGCAACCGCGACTTCTTCGCCGGTCCGGACGCCACGTAGCCACCACCGAACAGTGTGGCGATCCGCGGCGCGGGACGCCGTACGACGTCGAGGGTGTAGGCCATCGCGGGCTCGGGCTGGAAGACGTCGTACTTGTCGAAGAGGGTCGGGCCGTAGAGACCGGAGCCGGCGGTGACCTCGGTGACGACCGGATCGGCACTGCTGATCTCGAGGCTGCCCGTCCCGCCACTGTTCACGATCCGGAGCGGCGCGACCTGCTTGACGGCATCGACGACCGCGCCGCGGCGGTCGGCGAGTTCGGCGGCCGAGCGGCGCTTCACCCAGCGGACCGCCGGTGAGGTGTCGGGCAGACCGGCGATCTGCGCCTCGTAGAACATCACCCCGGTCAGCTCGAATGCGTCGTCTGCGGCGACCGTCCGGGCCAGCACGGCCACGTCGGACGGGGTCCGCAGCGGCGAGCGACGGACGCCGAGGTGCTGGCCGAAGACGCGCAGCGACGCGTCGACGTCGAGGCAGACCTGGATCCGGGCCTCGCCGGTGGTGGCGGCCCGGATGTAGGCCAGGTGCTCGGGCGAGTCGATCATCAGCGTGATCCGGGTCGCCGCATCGGGATCCTCGGAGAGTTCGCGCAGCGCCGACCGGTGCGTGGTCGGGTAACCGAGCAGGATGTCGTCGACGCCGTTGCGCGCCAGCCACAGCGCCTCGGGCAGCGCGTAGCTCATGACGCCGTGGAACCCGGGCCGCTCGAGCGCGGCGGCGATCAGTCCACGGCAGCGGACCGACTTGGAGGCGATCCGGATCGGCGTCCCCGCGGCGCGGCGGACCAGGTCGTCCGCGTTCCGCCGGAACGCGTCGAGGTCGATCACCGCGAACGGCGCGTCCAGGTGCGTGGTGCTGCGGGCATACCGGTCGAAGTCACCCATAACCGGAGTCTAGGTCACGAAATACTGAAAGGTAATACAACTTCTGTCCCGACTTTCCACTCCGGGCCGGGCACCCGGGTGCGGGACCAGGGGGTCTCACGGACGCGAGCCCGGTGCCGCCCGGGCGAGGGTTGAGTCCTCAGCCCACCCCGAAAGGCCAGTCATGAACCTCAGCCGCCGCACCCTCCTCCGGACCACCGGCGCCGCAGCCCTGACCGCCGCGGTCGTCCCGGCCGTCACCGGCGGCGCCGCTGCCACTCCCAACCTCTCCTTCAGCCCGGTCCGGCAGATCGATGCAGGCGTCCTCAACATCGGGTACGTCGAACTCGGGCCGACGCACGGCACCCCGGTCCTCCTCCTGCACGGCTTCCCCTACGACATCCACAGCTTCGAGCGGGTCGCCCCGCTGCTCGCCCAGCGTGAGTACCGCGTCATCACGCCGTACTTCCGCGGGCACGGCAGCACCACGTTCCGCTCGGCGTCCACCCCGCGCAATGTCGACCAGGCTGCCTTCGCGCTCGACACGCTCGCGCTGATGGATGCTCTCGGCATCGACCGGGCGGTGCTGGCCGGCTACGACTGGGGCTCGCGGACCGCCGACATCATCGCGGCGCTGTGGCCGGAGCGGGTCAAGGCACTGGTTTCGGTGACCGGCTACCTGATCACCAACCTGGAGGCGAACAACATGCCGCTGCCGCCCGCGGCCGAGAACGCCTGGTGGTACCAGTACTACTTCGCCACCGAGCGCGGCGTGCAGGGCCTGCACCAGTACAAGAAGGAGATCGGCGAGTTCATCTGGAAGTTCAACTCGCCGACGTGGAAGTACAGCGCGGCGACGTACGACCGGACCGCCGCGGCGTTCGACAACCCGGACTACGAGGCGATCGTGATCGGCAACTACCGCTGGCGCCAGAGCCTGATCCCGGCCGAGCCGGAGTACGCCGAACTGGAGGCGAAACTGCAGAACGCCCCGAAGATCGGCGTACCGACGATCACCATCGACGGCAAGTACGACCCGTTCACGCCGGACGGCAACGGGAGCTCGTACCGCGTGCACTTCACCGGCCGCTACCAGCACCGGACCTTCGCCGTGGGGCACAACGTGCCGCAGGAGGCGCCCCGGGAGTTCGCGCAGGCGGTCATCGACGCCGACCGGCTCTAGTCGATCACGGCCTCCAGCTCTGGTACGACGCTCCGCGCCCAGTCGGCCTGCTGCTCGGGGCTGGCGGACGTGGCGGCGAGCAGAGCGACCGTCGATCCGTGCAGGACAGACAGGTCGACGTACGACTCCGCACCGGCGTACGAACGAACAGCTGCCGCTGCTGACTCGTTCGACCAGAGCTGCTTGACAGACAGGTCGCCACCCGAGCCGCACGACTTCATACGCGCCCCATAGCCCTCGTAGTAGCGCTTCGCCTGGTCAGCGTTGCTGAAGCGGAGGAGCAGCGCGGTGGCGGGCAGCGCGTCGGCGTTGCGGTAGCTGCCGGTCAGCGCGTACGCCGGAACTGGCAGCGAGCCCGCAACGGGTTCAGCGGCGCAGCCGGACGGTAGCGCTTCATAGGACGCCTGATGCGCATCGCGGCGACGGGTCCAAGTGTTGTTGCCGATGAAGCCGGCCTCAGCGCCACCTGGGTCGGTGTAGGTCTTCCAGCCGTTCCCCAGCTTCTCCGGTGCGGGCAGGTTGCTTGCTGACAGCGGTCCGGCGTTGGCAGGCGGCGGTGCGGTCGCTTGCTCGGGCACCTCCGGTGGGACGGCGGCATCTGTCGGTTCAGTGGTGTTGAGCGTGTTCGTCGGCACTGGGACCGTTCCACCAACCACACTGGGGATCGGCGTGGGAGTCGGTGTGGTCTGCTGGGCCTCCGAGTTGGAGCTGCAACCGACCAGCGCCGCAGCCAACAAGACCGCACCTACTAGGGCTTTCACTTCGGCTCGAAGTGCTGGTAGTCGGGCTTGGCCCAGCCGGCACCCCAGAAGTAGCCCTGGCCGATCAGTGACTTCGTGGTGGTGCTGCTCGCGAACAGCATGCCGGGGCGGGACACCGACCGGTTGCGGTACGCCAGCCCGTTCGACGGGTACCAGACACCGTTCGCGGCCAGGTACGGGTTCTCCACGGTGTTGATGTCGATCGCCCACCCGTAGGAGTGCGGCGACAACGAGTACGGGTCGCCGGTGACGCGGCGGCAGTTGAACATGGAGGTGTTGTCGGCCGCCATCGACCTGACGTCGTTGCCGCCGTACACGTCCACCCGGCGCATCTGCCGGATCGGGAACTTGGCCGCGAACGACGATGTCCAGACCGTGATCATCTTCGCGACCGCCGCGTCCCGGAGGATCAGCTCACCGCGGTGCACGCGGCCATCGAAGCCCCAATAGTTCAGCTGCAGCAGCCGCAGTGAAGAGGGCTTCACCGGACAGCCGGCCCGGTACGTGTTCGGCACCATCGCGGCCGAGACGGCGTACACCTTCGGGTTCATGGCCGCCTTGACGACGATCGTCGCCAGGCCGGAGTACTCCATCGCGGTCTGGCTGACGTTCCGGGTGACCACCCGGACGGTGCGGGTGGACGGCAGGTCGTCCGGGACCCGCAGCCGGAAATTGCCCTTGGCATCCATGGTGGCGACGTTCAGCAGCCGCCACTTGCCGCTCCCGAGATAGTCCTGCAGCGCGAGCTCCTTGCCCGGCTCGGCCGGCACCATCTTCCCGGTGACCGACACCCCGGTCAGCGTCGCGTACCAGGCCGCCGGGGTGTTGATTACGATCTTCCGGTCCTGGATCGGCACGGTCCGGTAGTCCGAGATCGCGAGTGCCGTCTCGGCCTTGACGCCGATCATCGTCCGGAACGCCCACGACCCGGTGTACGCCGAGGTCCAGCTGAACCGGTAGACGCCGCCGGCCGTGGTCCGCGTGGAGGCCCGCAGTACCCAGGCGCCGGGGACGCGTTGCCACAAGGTGATGTAGGACCCGGTGATCGCCTGGCTGATCTTTCCGGTGAAGACCGTTGGCCTGTCCTCCCAGGAGGCGGCCGGCTGGTCCAGCGTGATCGACCAAGTCGCCGCCACGGCCGGAGTGGGCGTGGTCTTCGGCTCCGGCGAGGGCGTCGGGGTAGGCGTTGACGCCGGTGGCGGCGTTGGTGTTGGAGTTGGTGTCGGTGTCTCGGCAGGAGCCGATGACACGCTCGGCGTCGGAGTCTCGTCCGCGTACGCGGCACCGACCGATCCGAGACTCAACAGAACCGCAACCGCAACCGCCACGCCAGCAAAGCGCCGCATCCGCCCACCCTCCCTGAACATCACTTACCCCTTTAAGAGGCAGTGACAACAGGAAGACGTCACACCACAGCGGAAAGTTCTTTCACTCCTGCAGTCGCTTCACCGCGGCGTCGATGCGTTCGTCGGTCCCAGTCAAGGCCACCCGGACGTTCCGTTCCCCGGCTGCCCCGTAGAACGCGCCAGGCGCGACCAGGATGCCCCGGTCCGCCAGAGCGCCGACAGAGCCGTACGCGTCGTACGCCGGGTTCGAGGCCCACAGATACAGCCCGCCGTTGGACAGGGTGATCTCCCAGCCCGCATCGGTCAGCGCATCCCGCAGTACCGCACGGCGACGCAGGTAGCGGGCACGCTGCTCCTCGACGTGCGCGTCGTCGGCGAACGCGGCCGCCATCGCGGCCTGGATCGGCGACGGCACCATCAGACCAGCGTGCTTCCGTACGGCGAGCAGCTCGGCCACGACCGTCGCGTCGCCGGCGACGAAGCCACCGCGGTACCCAGCCAGATTGGAGCGCTTGGACAGCGAATGCACCGCGAGCAGGTTGTCGAAGCTGCCGCCGCACACATCGGGGTGCAGCACCGACACCGGCTTCTCGTCCCAGCCGAACTCGGTGTAGCACTCGTCGCTGACCAGCAGTACGTCGTTCGCGCGCGCCCACTCGACCGCACGCCGCAGATCGGCCGCCGGGGTGATCTCACCAGACGGGTTGCGCGGCGAGTTCAGGTACGCGACCCGGACCGGACCGTCGTACGCCGTGGGGTCCGCGACCGGCACGCTGGTGGCCCGCGCGAGCGCCGCGCCGGCCTCGTACGTCGGGTAGGCCAGGTCCGGGATCAGGACCGTGTCATCGGCGCCGATGCCGAGCAGCGTCGGGAGCATCATGATCAGCTCCTTGGTGCCGATCACGGGCAGCACGTTGCGCTTCGGGTCCACCCCGGTCACGTCGAGACGGCGGGCCATCCAGTCCACGGCCGCCTGCCGCGCCGCCGACGTACCGAGCGTCGTCGGGTACGCCGGGGCGTCCGCCGCGTCGGCCAGCGCCTGCTTGACCAGCTCGGGCACCGGGTCCACCGGGCTGCCGACCGAGAGGTCGACGATGCCGTCGGGATGGGCGGCCGCCTTCTGCGTGTAGGGGGCGAGCTTGTCCCACGGGAAATCGGGCAACCGGCTGGAGGTCTCGAAGATCACCCGCCTATTCTCCCCCGTCCCCCGCCGCGCCCGCCGCCGACCGCCCGCTCCGCGAGAAACCGACTAGTCTTTCGAGCCTCGATCAGAGGGGGTCGGATGACGTACGACGTGGCGGTGGTGGGGGCCGGAGCGATGGGGTCGGCGGCTGCGCGGGCGCTGGCGGCCGCGGGGCGGGAGGTCGTCGTACTGGAGCAGTTCACGCTCGGGCACGAGCGTGGCGGGTCGCACGGGGCGACCCGGCTGTTCCGGCCGGCGGCGGACGACGCCGAGATCGCGGCGCTGACCGAGCGGGCCCGCCCGTTGTGGCGGGAGCTGGAGGCCGAGTCGGGCGAGACTCTGCTCGAGGAGACCGGTGGGATCGACCACGGCATGGACGACACCGCGGTGGAGGCGTTCCGGTCGTTGCACGCGGCAAACGGCTCGGTGTTGACCGCGGCGGAGGCTGCCGAGCGCTGGCCCGGCTTCCGCTTCGAGACACCTGTGCTCTACCAGCCGCGGTCAGGTCGTCTGTACGCCGACAGGACAGTCCACGCGCTGCAGGTCCTGGCTGCTCGCCGGGGTGTCGATTTCCGCGTGCAGTCGCCAGTGCGAGCGCTGCGGACCCACAACGGTTTCGTGGAGCTCGACGTACCAGGTGGTGCGGTGCGGGCGCAGCACGTGGTGGTGACGGCTGGACCGTGGTCTCCGAAGCTGCTGGGCGGTCTGGTGCCGCTGCCGCCGTTCACCGTGACACAGGAGCAGCCCCGGTTCTTCGCGCCGGTGTCCGCCGAGCTGGAGTGGCCCAGCTTCGTCCACTCGGGTCCAAACGCCTACGGCCTGTTCGAGCCCGGCTCCGGCGTCAAAGTCGGCCTGCACGCCTCTGGACCGGAAGTCGACCCCGACACCCGCGACTTCCGCACCGAGCCACAGCGGGACGCGGAGCTACTGCGATACGTCGAGCAGTGGTACCCCGGACTCGACACCGACCGCTCCACGGCGATCAGCTGCCTCTACGACAACACGCCGACGTCCAACTTCGTCATCGACCGCGCCGGACCGATCACGGTCGCGGCCGGGTTCTCCGGCCAGGGCTTCAAGTTCGTACCGCTGGTGGGTGCGTTGGTCCGCGACCTGGTCACCGGCGGCGCCGACGCACCGGCCCGGTTCCGGTTCCAGAGATAACGGATCTCAGAGGTAGAGACCGGTCTGGCCGTCCTCCAGACGGCCGGCCGCGACCGCGTGCAGGTCCCGCTCGCGCAGCAGGATGTAGTCGTCGCCGCGCACCTCCACCTCGGCGCGGTCCTCCGGGTCGAACAGCACCCGGTCGCCGACCTCCACGGTCCGCACGTTCGCACCGACCGCGACCACCTTGGCCCAGGCGAGCCGGCGGCCCATCTGCGCGGTGGCCGGGATCAGGATGCCCGCCGACGACTTGCGCTCGCCCTCCTGCTCGAGGGAGACCAGGACGCGGTCGTGCAGCATCCGGATCGGCAGTTTGTCGTCGTCGAGCCGCTTGCGAGACGTCACCGGCGACCCACCAGCCGGCGGATCACCAGCAGGACGCCGACCACGCCGACGACGGCGCCGGCAACCGCGACGATCTTCTGGGTGCGCAGCTGACCCTGCTCGTCGAAGACCTGGGACTTGGCCTGCTCGACCTGCCGCAGGGCCACGTTCTTCGGGTTCGCCCGGTCGACCAGCTCGTCCACGGTCGAGGCCAACCGCACCCGGGTGGCGGCGATGTCCGCCTCGATCTGCTCGGCGGTCCTAGCTTTCGTGTCCGACACCTGTCGGCGCTCCCTTCCTTCGGTGGGCCGACCCGGGGAAGCCCCGGTCTGCCCCTCGTCACCACCATCCTCGCAGGTCATCCCCGCAAGTCCACGACCACCTTGATGTCGTCCCGCTCGCGCACCAGCGCGTCCGGCCACCGCGACAACGGCACTGACCGGGTGATCAGCCCCTCCAACCAGGCCCGATCCGCCGCGAGCAGCACCTCCACAGCCTGCGCGTAGTGCCGCTTCGCCGCGTTCACCGTCCCGACCAGGGCGGCGTTGCGCACCACCAGCTGCCGGACCAGGGCGTCGAGCTGTACGTCGACGGTCGCCGGACCGGGGTGGATCCCGGCCAGGCACATCACACCGGCCGGCGGGAGCAGCGAGGCGCAGTCGAACACCAGCTGCCCCACCCCGGTCGCCTCGATCACCACATCCGGTGTGGCATCCAGTTGCCCCAGGTCGGTGAGGTACGTCGCGCCCAGCGCCCGTACCAACTCCGGCTTCGGCCCGTCCGTCACCCGGTCCAGCACGTGTACGTCGTACCCGCGCTGCCGGGCGATCAGTGCGGCCAGCAGACCGATCGGACCGGCACCCGTCACGAGCACCTGGCGCGGACCGAACCACGACCGGGAGCCGACGTGGTCCACCTGCTCCCACGCCTTGGTCAGGATGCTGGCGGGCTCCACGAGGACGCCGAGCTCTCCGAGCGCCGCGGGCACCGGCGCGGCGAAGTACGGGTCGACTCGCCAGCGTTCGGCGCCGTACCCGTCCATCTCCTTGATGCCGCGCTCGGTGTACTGCCCGTTGCGGCAGAAGTCCCACTCGCCGCGCGCGCACGCCGGACACGGCACCGGGTCCGGTCGGCGCACGATGCCGGCCACCAGGTCGCCCGCGTGGAAGCCGGAGCCGACCGGTGCCTCCAGCACCCGTCCGAGCGACTCGTGCCCGATGACGAGGTGATCCGCTCCGGGCCGGCCGCTGCCGAACAGTCCGGAGACCATCTCGATGTCGGTGCCGCAGATACCCGCGAGCAGGCCCTCCACCAGGATCGAACCGTCGACGAGCGGAGGCTCCGCGACCTCACCCACTGTCGCCGAGTCGGACTTGCCCGGCGTGATTGTCATGGCCCGCATGGGCTCAGGCTAACCGGGTCATGTCGACGGTCACCTCGATGGCCGTCGCCGCCCCACCGGAGTAGATGCCCTTCAGCGGCGACACGTCCGCGTAGTCCCGCCCGGTGGCCACCCAGACGTGCCGATGTCCGATGGAGATGTCGTTGGTCGGGTCGAAGCCCCACCACTCACCGGTCCATGCTTCCACCCACGCATGGCTCTCGCCAACGACCTTCTCGCCCACTGCGGCGTCTGGCTTCGTGTGGAGGTACCCGGAGACGTAGCGGGCCGGGATACCGACCGAGCGGAGCATGACCAGCGTCAGGTGCGCGTAGTCCTGACAGACGCCCTCACCGGCTTGCCAAGCGTCGACAGCGGACGAATGCACACCAGTGGTGCCACGCTGGTACTTCAGCGTGTCGTGGACCCACTTGGAGATCGCGAGGACCGCCTCGTCAGGCGTACGACCCTTGCGGAGCGAACGGGCGACAGTTGCCAACTCCCGGTGCTTCGGGACGTAGCGGGTCCACTCCAGGTACTCGGCGTAGGTGTCGAGGACATCGGGAGTCTTGAGCTGCGCCCAGGTGACCTCGGAGGCCGGAGCGTCCTGGTCGGTCGTCTCGACGACCGATGCCGCGATCACCTTCAGTTCCGTGTGCGGAGTCTGCAGGTCGAACGCGTTGACCTCCGTACCCCAGTAGTCCATGTACTTGTACGCACGGGCCGCGGGGAACGTCTCGAGCCGGGCGACCATCAGGTTCTGCCGACTGTCGTGCCGCGGGGTCAGTCTGGCCTCGTTGTAGGACTGCGTGACCGCCGTGGCATAGCGGTAGCCCGTCGTGTGGACGACGCGGAGACGCCACTTCACAGGTTCACCTCCGCGTTGTTCCACTCGATCCACGGCACCACGTGGAAGTACTGCCGCGACACTGCCTCACCAACCTCACGGCCCCAGCCGGCGCGCTGCACGCTGCCGCTCGGGTACGGCGTTCCACATGGCGTTGATGCACTGCCACAGCTCGCTGGACACCACCTCACGGGCCACGCGGGTGTTCTCGCGCGCACTGGAGATCGAAGACACGATCGACCCGGTCTCCGGGGACATGGCGACCAGCTCGGTCAGGCCCCACACGTCCAGTTCACTGCCGTCGGGTGGGGTGATGCCGAGGACCGAGAGCAGCCGGCGACTGGCGGTGTCGGCGTCGACGGTGGCGTCCTCGAGCAGTTGGTGGACCGAGACATCGAGGATCCGTGCGGTGTCGTCCGCGCGTTCGACGTACCGTCCGATCCAGTAGAGCGACTCGGCGTTGCGTGCGAGCATCGTCAGCACCTCCCCATCACTGTTGCTGCTGCTGTTGGGCGACGTTCAGTTCGGGCCCCTGCTCCGGCGTACTGTCCGACTTCACCGCGGGCGTGCCCAGACCGGGTCCGCGAAGCTCGGCGTCCTCCTCGGAGGCTCGTGGCGCCAGTACCCAGGTGTCCTTGGAACCACCGCCCTGTGACGAGTTGACGATCAGACTGCCTTCCGGAATCGCCACTCTGGTCAGTCCACCGGGCAGAACGAACACGTCCTCCCCGTCGTTCACTGCGAACGGCCGCAGGTCCACATGCCGCGGTTGCAGCCGCTCACCCACCTTGGTGGGCACAGTGGACAGCTGTACGACGGGTTGCGCGATCCAGCCCCGTGGATTGGCCTTGATCCGGCGACGCTGCGCCTGGAGCTCCTTCGGCGACGCATCCGGTCCGAACACGATGCCGTACCCACCTGAGCCCTCCACCGGCTTCGTGACGAGCTCGTCCAGCCGGTCCAGTACCTCGGCCTGCTCTACCGGCAGCCAGCACCGGTACGTGTCCACGTTCGGCAGGAGGGGCGTTTCACCCAGGTAGTACTTCAGGATCTCGGGCAGGTACGTATAGATGAGTTTGTCGTCGCCGACTCCGTTCCCGATCGCATTCGCGATCACGACGTTCCCTGCGCGAGCTGCGTTCACCAGTCCGGCCACACCGAGCACGGAGTCCGGTTCGAACTGCACAGGGTCCAGGAAGTCGTCGTCGATGCGCCGGTAGATCACGTCGACCCGCTGCTCGCCCTCGGTGGTCCGCAGGTAGATGACGTTGTTCCGGGCGAACAGGTCCCGCCCCTCGACCAGCTCGACCCCCATCTGCCGCGCCAGCAACGAGTGCTCGAAGTACGCCGAGTTGTAGACACCCGGCGTCAGTACGACGACATTCGGGTCCATCGCGCTCGCCGGAGCCGCGGCCCGCAACGCCCGGAGGAGATGCACCGCGTAGTCGCCGACCGACCGGACCCGGTGCTTCGCGAACAGGTCCGGGAACACCCGCGCCATCGTCCGGCGGTTCTCCATCACGTACGACACACCGGACGGGCTGCGCAGGTTGTCCTCGAGCACCCGGAAGTCACCTTGTTCGTCCCGCACCACGTCGATCCCCGCGACATGGATCCGCACGCCGATCGGCGGTGCGATGCCTGCTGCCTGCCGATGGAAGTGTTCGCAGGAGGTGATGAGCCGGCGCGGCAGCACTCCGTCCGCGACGATCTACTGCTCGCCGTAGATGTCGGCGAGGAACGCCTCCAACGCCCGCACCCGCTGGACCACGCCACGCTCCAGCCGGGACCACTCCGCCGCGGTGATCACCCGCGGCACCAGATCCAGCGGGAACGGCCGCTCCTCACCCGACAGGCTGAAAGTGACGCCCTGGTCGACCAGCGCCCGGTCCAGAGCCTCGGAGCGGGTGGTGAGATCGGCCGGCTGCAGCGGCCGCAGCGAGTCGTGCAGCCGTCTGTACGCCGTACGCACGCCGTCGACCGGATCGAACATCTCGTCGTACGCACTGGCGTGGGGGCGACGAGGATCCAGATAGCCGTCGAACAACTGGCGGGCGGAGTGGCGGCTCATCTGCGCATCTTCACCCACGCGCCGCGCGCTCGCACCCCGACAAGGCGGACTTCTTCCGCACGTAACATTGCCCGCACCAGAACTACACGTGGAGGACCTGATGTCCGATCGTCTGTCCGTCGGCGACATTGCACCCGACTTCACCCTGCCCGATGCCGACGGCAACGACGTGGCGCTGGCGGACCTGCGCGGGAAGAACGTGATCGTCTACTTCTACCCGGCCGCGATGACGCCGGGATGTACCAAGCAGGCGTGCGATTTCCGAGACTCGCTGGACTCGTTGCAGGCCGCGGGGTACGCCGTCCTGGGGATCTCGCCGGACAAGCCGGCCAAGCTGGCGAAGTTCCGCGAGCGCGACGGCGTGACGTTCCCGCTGCTCAGCGACCCGGACAAGGACGTGCTGACGGCGTACGGCGCGTTCGGCGAGAAGACGATGTACGGGAAGAAGGTGACCGGGGTGATCCGGTCCACGTTCGTCGTCGACCCGGACGGGAAGATCGCGGTCGCGCAGTACAACGTGAAGGCCACCGGCCACGTCGCCAAGCTGCGCCGCGATCTGGGGCTGTGAGTACCCGCCGGACACCGGTTCGCGGAGGGAAACCCTCGACCGTTTCATGACGGTGGTCCAGAGAACGGTCGTTTGACCAAACTTTTATTGTGACTCGGGTCACACCAGTTGCTGAGCGGACCGGAGCGGAGTCGGCACACTCGGTGAGTTTTCCAGCGTTCCTGTGAAAGAGCCGTACTCCGCGACGGGTTCCGGTTCAGCGACGGGTGTGTCACGACCGTTCCCGACGTCCACCGTGACGTCGCGAAACCGGGTAATCTGCGCGCGCAGTCAGCCTCTGGGAGGGAGGAATCTGCCGCGATGGGAAAACATTCCTCTGCGGTGACGCGACCCAACAACAACCGTCGCTCGGTGTACATCACCGCGATCGGACTTTTGGTGGTGTCGCTGGGCGCGGTCTTCGTGGTGCGCTCGTTCGGATCCTCGAGCGGTGCCGACGGTCTGCTCGCGGGCGGTAAGGGATGCGCCGACCCGATACAGATCCAGCTCGCGACCACGCCCGAGATGCAGTCCTCGCTCGAAGCCGCAGCCAAGTCGCTGGCGGCCAAGGGTGGCAAGGACGGCAACCCGTGCCTGCAGTTCACTATCAGCCCCGCTCCCTCGGCGCAGATCGCACGCGACGTCGCCCACGGCAGTGACAACCGGCCCGACCTGTGGGTGCCGGACTCGTCGCTGTGGGTGGCGCAGGCCGACGACGGTGAGAACGTCCCGACCATCGCGGTGGCCTCCATCGCCACCTCGCCGATGGTGCTGGTCGGCCGGAGGTCCAACTTCGGCGACACCTCGTCCTGGCTGCGACTGCTGGCCGGTTCCCAGCCGGCTCTGCTGGACCCGCTGAACACCTCACCCGGCGCCCTCACGCTGCTGGCAGTGCAGATGGAGCGGCAGAAGACCTCTGCGGCCGACGGTCAGGTGGCGCAGGTCGTCGTACCGCTGGCCCAGCGCCTCGGCTCGATGGCCAAGCCGTACACGGACGTCAACGCACTGTTCGGTCGCGCGGACCAGGACGGCAGCACGACCGTCGTACCGGCGTCCGAGCAGAGCTTCGTGAAGTACCAGGAAGGACACCCGGACGCACAGCTCCGGGCGATCCTGCCGGCCACCGGAACCCTGTCGTTGGACTACCCGATCGTCGTGACCGCGAAGTCCGAGACCGAGCAGGCCGACGAAGCAGCCAAGGCGCTCGCGGGCGAGCTGCTGGGCGACGGCGCCGCGCAGGCGCGCGACCAGGCCGGCTTCCGGGACACCACGATGAGCGCACTGAGCGGCGGCCGCGGCGTCGGTGACGTCACGCAGCTCAGTAAGCCGACCAGCGAGGCGATCGACACGACGCTGCAGAACTGGACCCGGCTGTCGCTGTCGACGCATTCACTGGCCGTCATCGACGTCTCCGGCTCGATGGCCGAGAAGGTCGGCAGCAAGACCCGCTGGCAGCTCACGGTCGAGGCGGCGGCCGGCGGCCTGAACCTGTTCCCGGACAGCGCGCAGCTCGGCCTGTGGACGTTCTCGACGCAGATCGGGACGGACAAGGCCGACTACAAGCCGCTGGTACCGATCGCGCCGCTGTCGAAGAACCAGCGCGCCAAGATCGTCGCGCAACTGACCAGCCAGCACCCGATCGCGGGCGGTGGCACCGGGCTGTACGACACCGCGATCGCCGCGGTCCGGGCGGTCCGCCAGGACTACAAGTCGAACGCCGTGAACACGATCCTGCTGTTCACCGACGGCAAGAACGACGACCCCGGCAGCCCGACCCGGGAGCAGGCCGTGCAGACCCTCCAGGGCCTGCAGGACCCGTCCCGCCCGGTCCGCATCATTGCCCTCGGCATGGGCCCCGAGGCGAACGCGGACGAGCTCAGCGCCTTGGCCCAGGCCACCGGCGGCCAGGCGTACGTCGCCCGCAACCCCAGCGACCTGAAGAACGTCTTCATCGACGCCCTGCAGAGCCGCTGACCCCACCCGAGGCCACCGCCTCCCCTAGGATGTCTGTCCAAGGGGAGGCATCGGCCTCCTCAGCCAGAGTGGTGGAACGGCAGACACACCGGCTTTAGGTGCCGGCGCCCCCGGGCGTGCGGGTTCAACTCCCGCCTCTGGCAC
This sequence comes from Kribbella sp. NPDC043289, assembly GCF_056436705.1. Taxonomy (NCBI): domain Bacteria; kingdom Bacillati; phylum Actinomycetota; class Actinomycetes; order Propionibacteriales; family Kribbellaceae; genus Kribbella; species Kribbella sp. NPDC043289. Next base: position 1,126,333 of record NZ_JBWKCB010000002.1, on the reverse strand, counting down.
AACCGTCTATGCGCCGCGCAGCTCGGCGACGAGCTTTTCCACGTGGTCGCGGATCTCGTCGCGAACCCGGCGTACGACGTCGATCGGTTGGCCGGCCGGGTCGGTCAGTTGACCGAGCCCGACCTGGACGCGCTTCCGACCGGCGGGGACCTGATCGACGCCTACCTGAGGCCGCTCACCAAGACGCCAGAACTGGCCGACCGCATCCGGTACACCGCGCAGGTGGTCGCCGTGCCCCGAGCCGGGTTCGACCCGATCCGCACCGCCGGTCGCGAGAGCGCGCCGTTCCTGATCCGCCTCGCCGACGGCACCGAGCTCCGGGCGTCTGCCGTGATCGACGCCGCCGGCACGTGGCGCAAGCCCAACGTTCTGGGCGGTTCGGGCATCCCTGCCCGCGGAGAGTCTGATGCTGATGGGGTCGCGCACGCATTGCCCGACGTACTCGGCGCGGACCGGGAAAGCATCTCGGCACCCGCAGGCCGCGGTCTGGCGACCGGCTGACCGGCCGGGGAGGATTTGCTGCCCGTTTCGGGTACACGATCCTCCCCAGCTCGGACGGTGGGCGATGTGGCGGACTCGAGTTCTCCGTGGATCGGCGTACGGTCAGCTGATTTTGGTCCAGGGGCCGCAGTAGCGGGTTTCGAAGGCTTTGTCGGTCTTCTTGATGGTGATGACCTGGTTGCCGCCGTTGCCGTTGGCAATGATTGCGTCGAGGTCGCCGTTGGTGCTCTTCAGGCGGGCCCAGTAGCAGTCGCCCTCGTTGCCGTTGCGGTACGTGCCGGGCTTGATGTCGGTGCCGACCAGGTACGTGCCGTCCTCGGAGATCGCGGCCTTCGGGCCCGGCGGCGGCGCGGTGACCGTCTTCGCGGGGCCGGGCACCGTCTGGGTGACCGTCGGGCCGGGGACGGTGGCGCCGGCCGGGCCGGGCACGGTCTTCGTCACGGTCGGTTGCGGTACGCCGGCATTCGCGCTCGGGGCGTCGCTCGTCGAGTTCCCGGCGGCGCCGATGCCCAGACCCGCCAGGAAGGTGCCTGCCGCGATCGCCCAGGGGAGCCATCGCTTCGGCTTCTTCGGCTGCGGGTTCTGGAAGTTCTGCGGGTTCTGGAAGTTCTGCGGGCCGTGCGGGTTGTACGGCCCGTTGGCGCCATTCATCGGCAGGAGTTGGTGGTTCTGATTGTTCGTGTGGTGCGGGTATTGCTGAGACATGACTGGTCCTCCCCCTGTCCCCGAGCCCCCCTCGGGATCCAAGGGAGCACAGTAACTGGGAGTAATCGCGCCTGACGAGTCCGGATGTCCTTCAGAGGTGGATGGTGCCGGTGGTGCCTTCGATGGTGAGGAGGGTGTTGCTGGGGAGGCGGGTGGTGGCGTGGGGGACGCCGAGGACGGCGGGGATGCCGCGTTCGCGGGCGACGATGGCGGCGTGGGAAAGGATGCCGCCGGTCTCGGTGACGACGCCGGCGGCGATCGTGAGCAGCGGGGTCCAGGCCGGGTCGGTGAACCGGCAGACGAGGATGTCGCCCGGGCGGACCTGCGAGAAGTCCCCCGGCCCCAGAACGACCCGCGCAGGACCGGTCGCCGTCCCCCGACTACCGGGAGTACCAGTCAGCACCCGCTCGCCGGTGTGGAGCGTCGGAGCGGGGGTTGGTGGGTTGGTGGTGATGGGGCGGGATTGGAGGAGCCAGACGGTGTCGGCGGCGATTGCCCACTCGATGTCCTGGGGAGAGCCCAGGAGCGTGCTGACCTCTGAGGCGAGCGTCGCCAGGTGAGTGGCGGCCGCAGTAGACAAGGTCGGCGCCCGCCGCCGGGTGCTGGGTACGTCGACAGTCACCAAGCGTGATCCTTCGCGGCGCAAGGACGTCAGCTTGTCGGCGACGACGCTGGCAACGACCCCATCGGGAGCCACGCGATAGCTGTCGGGGTTAACCCGCCCCTCCACAACGCTCGGCCCCAGACCCCACGACGACTCGATCAGCGTCGAGCCACTCGGGTCCGAGAACATCACCCCCGAGACATCCGCGTCGACGTGCAGCTGAATGATCACCGCCATCGAGGGACCGCCGCCTACTTCCTGCCCAGCGCGATACGCGGTTGCGCGCTCCGACCACAGCGACGCCCGGCACGCACGTACGGCGTCCGCAACAGCCTCGACGCCTCGCACCCCGAGGAAGCTCTCGTACTGACCCGCACCCGACGTACCCGCGATGTCCTCGTTCGAGGCCGACGAGCGCACGGCAACCGGCGGATCGCCCACACTCTCGAGCCACCGGCCCAACTCGTCCCCGCCCGTGCCGTCGAACGGGATCACCACGCCATCCGGCACCGGGAGGCCCGCGCGGAGAAGCGTCCCCAAAGTGGCCGCCTTGGCGCCGCAGCGGTCCGGCGTGGCCGCAGTCAGCGGGACCAGCATGCGCAGACTCCTATCAACGAAACGTTGACAACACCATGTTGACAACGTTCTGTTGATGATCCACTGTGTGGGCATGCGACGCAACCAGGAACAGGCGGACCAGGCGCAGGCCCAGCGCCAGCGCGAGGCCCGTGACCGCCTGCTCGAGCGAGGCGCGCGCGAGCTCCCCGCGCGGCCCTGGCGCCCGGCGCCGATGCCGATGGCCGCGGTGGATTTCGTGCAGTTCGCGCTCTGGCGTGCGGCCGACTTGACCGACGACGACTTGCTGGATGCGCTGGCCTTGTTGCCGGCGGCAAAGGCTGAGGTCGACGAACTCGAGGCCGGCCTACTGTTCCTGGCGCGGAGTTCCGGGCTGACCTGGGCGGACATGGCGGACGCGATGGGGTTCAGTTCGCCGCAGGCCTGTCAGCAGCGGTTCAACCGGCTGGCCGCGCGGCAGGACGCGACGTCGTGATGCTCCTCGTCCTGCATGCCGTGCGGTTGCTGGGCTTCGCGGACACGCCCCGGATCGCCCAACGCTTCGACCTGCCGCACCCCGCCGTCGAGGACACACTCAAGCTCGCGGATACCCAAGGATGGCTGACGCACAGCGAGTTCGCCGGTACGTCGGGATGGTCGCTCACCGAGACCGGACGCACCGAGAACGAACGCCTCCTGACCACCGAGCTAGGCGAAGGCAGAGCCACCGTGCACCAGGTGTACGACGAGTTCCTGCCACTCAACGCCCTCCTGCAACAGGCCTGCACCGACTGGCAATTACGACCGTCGAGCATCGATCCGCTGGCCGCGAACGACCACTCGGATCCCTCCTGGGACGACGGCGTGCTGCACGAACTGGCCGTGCTCGACCGCGCCCTCGGCCCGATCACCGCCCGGCTGGTCGCCGCACTCCCCCGCTTCCGCGACTACGACACCCGCTTCGCCGCCGCACTGAAACGCGCTACCGCGGGAGAGACGGCGTACGTCGATCGCAGTGACGTGGACTCCTGTCACCGGGTCTGGTTCGAGCTGCACGAGGATCTGCTCGCGACCCTCGGACTGCGCAGGGGCTAGTTGCCCTCGGCATCCAGGTACGCCGCGCCGCGCGGGGACAGGCGGTACCCGACCTCGAGACTGTAGGTCAGCCCAAGGTTCTTCAGCTTCCGCACGTCCAGCTTGAACGGCGCCGTCTCGCGCCCGACCGACGCGGCCAGGTCCCCGGCCCGGGTCGCCGGCGTGGTCTGGATCAGTCGCAGTGTCTGGATCGTCCACGGCCCGTGATGGCTGAGCTCGTCGAACCGCGCCAGCCGCTCGCGCAGATCGGCGAGGTCTTCCGCGGAGAGCTCCGCCTGCGCCGCCAACTCCTCGCGCGGATCCGGCCCCTCGACCAGGTGGAACCGGATCAGGAAGGTCGGCAGCGTCTCGTCGCCCCGCAACCGCCGGCGCACGTCCTTCGCGTTCCGGCGATCGGCGAGCGCGACGTCGTCGTCGGTGTCCGCGATCAGCTCGGGGTTCACCTCACGGATGCTCTCGATCTCGATCCGCCCGGCGTTGGTGCGGTAGACCCGCCCCTCGACCACCCGTGGCTCGGCCCAGCGCCGGTACGCCACGGTGATCTTGCCGTCGGCAACACCATCTCGGTCAGAGCCCTGGAACAACATGACTAACTCCCCAACGCCTTGGCCACGATCGGCGCCAGTGTCCGCAGCGCCTTGCCCCGGTGGCTGATCGCGTCCTTCTCCTCGATCGACAGTTCCGCGGTGGTCCGGTCGTAACCCTCGGCCTGGAACAGTACGTCGTACCCGAACCCGCCGGTGCCCTTCAACGAACGGATCACCGAGCCGCGCATCTCGCCGAGGACGATCTCGTCCGGACCGTCCAGCCGCGCGAACGCGACGGCCGCGACGAACGACGCCCCGCGGCGCTCATCCGGTACGTCCTCCAGCTGGCCGAGCAGCAGCACGTTGTTCGCGTGGTTGTCCTTCGCCGGCCCTGACCAGCGCGCCGAGAGCACCCCGGGCATGCCGTTCAGTGCGTCCACGCAGATCCCGCTGTCATCCGCGATCGACGGCAGACCGGTCGCCTTCAGCGCGGCGTGCGCCTTCAGCAACGCGTTCCCCTCGAACGTCGGCTCGGTCTCGGCCGGTTCCGGGTACGGCGGGACGTCGCCGAGCCCGAGCACCTCGATGCCCGGTACGATCGGGGTCAGGATCCGCCGCAGTTCCTCGAGCTTCTTCTTGTTGTTCGACGCCAGCAGTACTTTCGTCACGCCAGCGCCTCCTGCTGGATCTTGGCGAGCTCGGCGCATCCCGTGGTGCCCAGCGCCAGCAGCTTGTCCAGTTCGTCGCGGTCGAACGGCGCGCCCTCGGCGGTCCCCTGGACCTCGATGAACTTGCCGTCGCCGGTGATCACCAGGTTCATGTCGGTCTCGGCGCGGACATCCTCCTCGTAGCAGAGGTCCAGCATCGGCGCCCCGTCGATGATCCCGACCGACACCGCGGACACCGTGCCGGTCAGCGGCTCGCTCTTCAGCAGCTTCCGCTCCCGCAGCCACGAGACCGCGTCCGCGAGCGCGACGTACGCGCCGGTGATGGCCGCCGTCCGCGTCCCGCCGTCGGCCTGCAGTACGTCGCAGTCCAACAGGATGGTGTTCTCGCCGAGTGCCTTGTAGTCGATCACGGCTCGCAGCGAGCGCCCGATCAGCCGGGAGATCTCGTGGGTGCGGCCACCGATTTTGCCCTTCACCGACTCGCGGTCCGAGCGGGTGTTGGTGGCCCGCGGCAGCATCGCGTACTCCGCGCTGACCCAGCCCAGACCGGAGCCCTTGCGCCAGCGCGGCACACCCTCGGTCACGCTCGCGGCGCAGAGCACCCGGGTCCGACCGAACTCGACCAGCACGGAGCCCTCGGCGTGGTCGAGCCAGTTCCGGGTCACCGTCACCGGTCGGAGCTGATCAGCAGTACGTCCATCGATACGGGCCATGCCCCCGACCCTATGCCTCCAGGCGCTGGACCTCCGCATTGGACGTGAGCGGCGAACCGCCCGGCCGGAGCTGCGTGACCGCCATCCGGGCGGCCCAGGGCAGCAGGTCGTTGGCGCGGCGTCCGACCCAGGGCGCTCCTTCCTTCACCAGCCAGACCGCGTCCGCCCAGCGACTCGGCGACCGGTGCGCACAGTCCAGATCCGGCGGTACGCCGATCCGCACCCCGCGGACCGCCAACTCGTCGGCGAACGCCCGGGCGAGCTTGCGGTGCCCGAGCTCACCGGGATGCAGCCGGTCGACGCTCCAGAAGTCCCGCCGGTACACCTCGGGATAGTCGGCCATGTCCAGCCGGATCCCGCCGTACCGGGCGTGCAGGTCGTCGAAGGCGACGTTGACCTGCTCGATCCGGTGCCACAGCGGCCGCCGCAGCCAGCGCGGCAGACCGAACACCTTGCCGTGGTCGTGGAACCGCACCGTGAGCAGCAGTGCGCCCCGGTTGGTGAGCTGTTCCGCGCACTCGGTCAGGTGCTCGCGGATCCGTCCCGCGTCGAACGTCGATCGCAGGGTGTCGTTGACCCCGACGATCAGTGAGGCGATGTCGATCGGGCCATCGCCGGTGGAGGGCAGTTGCTCGGTCGCGACGACCGGCACGGTGGCGCCGCTGGTCGCGAAGTTGGAGAACGTCACACGGTGGGTGCTGGCCAGGGAGTCGGCGAGCAGCGAGGCCCAGCCCCGCCACCCCTCGCCCGGGCGCGCACCGGCACCGGACAGATCCGTCGTACTGCTGCCGTTCATCGGGTCCCCGACGCCTACGGTGGTCGAGTCCCCCAGTGCCACGTAGTGGAGGTTCACATTCCGCCATGGTCCGCGCACGGAGCGAGACGCCGATGTGCGGTGGATGTCTTCTCAGCCAATTCCAGCTGGAGGACGGGTGATTGATTGGCAGAATTGCTCGGAGTTAGGCTGCTACAAACAACTATGTGCAGGAGTTGCCTGGTATGACTGATCTTCGGTTTGGCGTGGTGGGGCTCGGGGCCCGCAGCCGCATCGCGCAGTACGCGCACCGTCCCGGCGAGGGGTCCGAGGTCGTCGCCCTCGCCGACCCGTCGGCACCGCAGCGGGACGCGGCGCTCGAGCTGTATCCGGAGGCGACCGCGTACGCCGACCACACCGAGCTGCTGGACCGGAAGCTCGACGGCGTGTTCCTGACCACCCCGGACGACCTGCACGAGGGACCGGCGGTCGACTTCCTCGAGGCCGGCGTCTCGGTGTTCGTGGAGAAGCCGCTGGCGATCACCACCGAGGGCTGCGACCGGGTCCTGCGCGCGGCGTACGAGTCCGGCGCCCGGCTGTACGTCGGCCACAACATGCGCCACATGCCCGTCGTCCTCACCATGCGCCAGCTGATCCAGGACGGCGCGATCGGTGACGTGAAGGCGATCTGGTGCCGGCACTTCGTCGGGCACGGCGGCGACTTCTACTTCAAGGACTGGCACGCCGACCGGAGCCGGACCACCGGGCTGCTGCTGCAGAAGGGCGCCCACGACATCGACGTGATGCACTGGCTGGCCGGCGGCTACACGACCCGGGTGAACGCGATGGGCGCACTGACCCTGTACGGCGACATCACCGACCGGATGGATCGCTCGGGCCAGCGCTTCCGGGAGTTCGTGTCCAACGACAACTGGCCGCCACTGGAGCAGAAGGGCCTCGCGCCGGTGATGGACGTCGAGGACATCTCGATGGCGAACCTGCTGCTGGACAACGGCGTCTTCCTCACCTACGAGCAGTGCCACTACACGCCGGACTACTGGCGCAACTACACGGTGATCGGCACCCACGGCCGGCTGGAGAACTTCGGTGACAGTCCGGGCGGCGTGGTGAAGGTCTGGAACAGCCGCCGCTCCGGGTACCGCGAGGACGCGGACCAGGTCGTCGAGATCGGCGGCGACAACGAGAACCACGGTGGCGCCGACCCGCACCTGGTCGCCGAGTTCGTGAACTTCGTCCGCGACGGCGGCGCGACGCTCACCTCCCCGGTCGCCGCCCGCGCCGCGGTCGCCGCCGGCTACGCCGCGACCGAGTCCCTGCGCGCGAACGGCGTACCGCAGGACATCCCCACGCTCGACCCGGCCCTGGTGACCTATTTCGACAACGGTCAGGCGAAGTGAGGGTGTTACCATCCCTGACGTGACCAGGCACGCCGCGATGCGAATGCTGAGCCCTCGATGCGGAGGACTCTAGCGGCGTAGGCACGTGTGCTTGCAGCGAGAGGCCCCCGATGTCGGGGGCCTCTTTCGTTTCCAGCCACTGCAAGCGCTGTGCACATTCTTGGAGCCACGTCATGTACCCGATCACCTACATCACCGACTGTTACGACGCCAACGCCCGCGCCAGACTCAGCACCCGGATCGGCGCGCTGTTCGGCCAGTCCCCGACGATCGTCGCGGCCGACGGACCCGATCCGGAGTCGTTCGCCGCGCTCACGCTGCTCGACTGCCTGCAATCTCTGGAGCTGCTGGGCGAAGACGGCCACCCGACCATCACGCTGCTGAACATCGCGCCCCGCGACGGCGTCTGGCCGAACGGCGTACCGTTCTGCTTCTTCTGGTACGGCAAGCACCTGGTCGCGAGTACCTTCAACGCCCGCGCCCTCTCCCTGGTACGCCGGGAGCTCGGGATCGACCGGGTCTACGTCACGGACATCCGCGATGTCGTCGCGGCGGCCGGCTTCGGCGCGGCCGAGACCGAGAAGATCGCGGGCACCCAGTTCCGCAGCCTGTGGTACCTGCCGTTGCTGGCCAAGTGGGTCGCCGACGGGCGTGCGCTGCCCGCGACCGAGACCGCCGTACCGGAGGTCCTCGACGGGGAGCCAGTGGTGAGCGTCGTCGACAACTTCGGCAACTGCAAGCTCGACCGCTCGCTCGACCTGGTCCCGGGCGACACCTTGGCCGTTGCCCAGCGCAACGATGACGGGTCGACCAGGATCGTCGACGTGACCTGCTACCCGCACCTGACCGCCGTACCGCGGAACTCACCGGGCATCGTGCCCGGCAGCTCCGGCACCGGGTTCACCGAGTTGGTCATCCGTGGCGGCTCGGCAGCCGAGGCGTTCGGTCTGCAACCGGGCGACATAGTGCTGGAGCCGGTCAGCGAGAACGTGGCCTAGGCAACCTGCGCGGCCGGTGCGGCGAACGTGTTGCACGCACCCGGCCGCTTGAGCGCGCGGGCACGGTTGATCCAGTACTGCTGGTTCGCCTTGCTGCCGTGATTGTCGAGGCTGATGATCTGCCAGCCCCAGTCGTTCCGCATCTGCGAGGTGATCGGGTAGCTGTGCCGGTTGGCCGTCAGGAACACGTGCCCGAGACACGACGCCTGCAGTTCAAGGCGCCGTTCGAGCTGGGCCTTGGCCGCCTGGTCCGGCGCGATGGCGTACAACTCCTGGAACGCCGTCATGATGCCGGTCAGCTCCTGGATGTAGTGGCCGTACTCGTGCGTCCCCAGATGCGACGCCCACCACGACGCCCCGATGTCCCCGAAGTCGCGATTGCTGATCAGGATCTCGTCGCCACGCAGGTAGATCGTCTTGTCCGTCGTGCAGTAGAACGACACGTAGGGAGCGCTCGGGCCGCACGGCGTATTGGTCGTGGCGTACATGACGAGGATCCGTGGCGGCCGGAACGTGTACCCGGCCGCTTTGACCGTGGCCGGCCAGCCGCGGTTCAGGCACTGTTCGAGGCCGCGGTAGAACGCGTTGACTCCGGACGGGTTGGTCGGCTTGGCCTTGGGTTTGTGGCAACCGGTGGACCTGATCGAGACCGAGTAGAGCTTGTTCTTGGTCAGCACCTGGTTGTTCGACGGAGTGGTCACTGTCGGCGTCGGAGTCGGCGTCGTCGGAGTCGCAGTGGTTGGCTCAACGGTCGGCTCGACGGACGTCTGGAGCGGGATCGTCGGTTCGGCCGCTGGCGGCGCCGCGCTGGACTTGTGTTCCACTCCGCACGACGCCAGCATCCCGCCCGCCAGCAGCACCGTGACGACAACACCCAACCTGCGCGACATCAGTCTCCTTCGTCGAACGCCGCACGGACGCGGCGACGAACTCTACGACTGTGCCGGGTCCCCCACCGGTTCCATCGGAAATGCACCGGACAACAGATCGAAGGCCCGGTCCATCGTGCTGAGGTACTGCGGGAGCGGTGCACTGACCGCCGTCTCGTACGTCGCCATCACCACGCCGACGACCGCCCCGGCCCAGGCACGAACCACGAAATCGTCGGCCGGCCGACCGGTCCGTTCCGAAGCGAGCTCGGCCAGCAGATCGATCCCTTCGTAGAACTGGTCGAGCATCCGGACGCGAAGTTCAGGAGCGTTCAGAACCAACTGCTGGCGTTCGGACTCCAGCGCCCACTCGTCCTCGGTCAGTACGCCGAGACTCTCCCGGATCGCCGCGCGCAACGCGTCGGTCGGGTGCAGCTCGGGCGGCTGCCGGCGGAACAGCTCGATCATCACCGGATCGAGGCGGTCGAGGACGATCGTGTCCTCCTTGGTGGCGAAGTACCGGAAGAACGTCGCCGGCGACACCTCGGCCGCCGCCGCGATCTCCTGGACCGTCGTCTCGGCGTACCCCTGGTCGCGGAACAACCGCAGCGCATGCTCCTGGATCGCCGCCCGGGTCTTCGCCTTCTTCCGCTCACGCAACCCACTCATGCTCCGATTGTGGCAACTTTCTCCCGCTCGGTGTCGGCAGTCCGGGTACGGCGTGGCAGGAACGCCAGCGCGAGGACGATCGAGACCACCGCGAGCCCGCTGCACACCCACAGCGTCACGTCCATCCCGTCGACGAACGCGGCGCGCGCGGAACGGGTCACGTCCGGCGAACCGATCGCGATCGCGGCGGAGGCACTGTCGCGGGCCGCGGCGGCGGCCGCGGGCGGGAGTCCGCCAACGTCCAGGTGGTCCCGGTACGCCGAGTTCAGCACGGTCCCGAGGATCGCCACCCCGAGCGTTCCGCCGACCTGACGCGACGCCTGGATCAGCGCGGATCCGGAGCCGCTGCGCTCGATCGGCAACGCCGCGAGCGCCAGCCCGTTCATCGGCGGCAACGTGAAGCCGATACTCACCCCGACGAGGCTGACCCAGACTGCGGTGAAGCCGTACCCGTCACCGACCTTCGTGAACGCCCCGAGCGCCAACCCGACCAGCATCAGCGAGAACCCGACCACCACGGACGTCCGCGCGCCCGCCCGCTCGACCAGCCGCTCGGCGACCTTGGCGCCGATCAGCATCCCGCCGATGATCGGCAGCAACCGCAGCCCGGCCTGGAACGCGTCCGCGCCCTGCACGGCCTGGAACAACTGCGGCAGCACGAACAACAGACCAACCAACGCGAACGACGCCAAGGTCGCGAGCACCGTCCCCCACGTGAACCCCGGCGACCGGAACAACTTCAGGTCGACCAACGGATCCACGGTACGCCGGGCCCAGACCCCGAACGCCGCCAGGAAAAGCAGCCCGACCGCAATGCCACCGAGCGACCACGGCGATCCCCACCCGCGATCCCCCGCCGCGATGAAGCCGTAGGTCAGCGACACCAGGCCGGCCGCGGTCAGCAGGATCCCGGGTACGTCGATCCTGCGGGACTGGTGACCGGCAGTCCTGGGGATCAGCAGCGCGACTGCCACGAGTCCGATGGCGACCAGTGGCAGGTTGATCAGGAAGATCGAACCCCAGCGGTAGTGATCCAGCAGCCAGCCGCCGAGCAGCGGGCCGAGCGGGATGCCGATCGAGTTCGCCATCAGCCAGATGGTCATCGCGCGCTGCCGCTCCTCGGGCGCGAACAGGATATTCAGGAGCGACATCGAGAGCGGGATCAGGAACGCCGAACCGACGCCCAGAGCGGCCCGCGCGGCGATCAGCTGGCCGGGCGAGTCGGCGAACGCGCAGGCCGTGGACGCGAGCCCGAAGATCACCAGAGCACCGAGCATCAGGCGCTTCGGCCCGAACCGGTCGCCGAGCAGCCCGGCCGGCAGCAGCAGCGAGGCGAGCACCAGCGTGTAGGCGTTCGCGAACCACTGCAGCTGACTCGTCGACGCCTGCAGATCCGTCGCCAGGGTCGGCAGCGCGACGTTCAGCACGGTCAGGTCCAGCCCGACCACGATCAGGCTGACGGACATCGCTCCGAGCGCCCACCAGCGGCGCGGATCCAACGGGACATCGGACATGACAGATACCTTTCTGAGATCAACTCTAATTTGAGAGTAGATCTCAGAATCGCGATCTGTCTACCGCTTCACCGCGGTTCGCAGCACCTCCCGCACGAGTTCCGGCTGCTCGAGCCACGGATCGTGGCCGGCCCCGGAGATCACAGCAAACGTGTGATTCGGCGTGTGCACGGCGAGCTCACGCACCGCCGACACCGGGCGTGGGTCGCCCTCGCCGTGCACGAAGGTGACAGGCGCGGTGATCGCCGCGGCCCGGGCGACGATCCCGTCGTCGCCCCAACTCTCGACCTCGGCGGTCAGCGCGCGGTTCACGGCGAAGTTGATCGGCAGGTCCACGGCCGCACTGTCGTGCGCCCAGGCCATCGCACGCTCACGATCGGCGTGATCGGTGAACCACGCCAGCACGCGGAACTCGGTCTCCTCGGCGGGCGTCCGCTTGCGGCCGGACAGGTTCTCGAGCCGCGCCGTCTGCTCGGGAGTCCGCCGCCGCGCCTCCTCCGCCTCGCACGCCGTCTGCCAGTCGCCGATGCCGACCCCGTCGAAGTAGACGACGCCGGCCACGTGATCGCCGTACGACGCCGCGTAGTTCAGCGCCTGTGTCGCGCCGAACGAGTGCCCGATGACCACGATCCGCTCATGACCGAAGTACGCGCGCAGCTCGTCGATGTCCTGAGCATGCCGCGCCATCGTCTGGACGTCGGACGGGCCTGACCGGCCGCACCCGCGTTGGTCGAAACGGTGCACGACGGTGAGGTCATCGAGCATCCCGGCGAGTACGGCGTGATCACTCCAGAGCCCGGGCCCGCCGTGCACGATCACGACCGCGGGGACTCCCTCGGTCGCCGCGCCTGTGGTCGCGGTCCACAGGCGGACCCCGTCAGATGTCGAAAACGGCATGCGGTGTCGCGATCTCGACCGGACCGGAGAACGTGCGCCGAGCGTTCTCGGCCTGGGTGTTGCGGTCGTACCACGGCGGTACGTGCGTGATGATCAGCCGCTTCACGCCGGCCTTCTTCGCGTGCTCACCGGCGTCGGACGGCGTCAGATGCAGGTCGACCGGGTTGTTCGGATCGTTGTCGGGCAACGCGGCCTCGGACAACAACACGTCGGCGCCACGGGCCAGCTCGATCAGCGCGTCGTTCGGCCCGGTGTCGCCGGTGTAGACCAGCGACTTGTTGCCGTACTCAACCCGAATCGCGTACGCCGGCACCGGGTGCACCATCGGCGCGGTCCGGATCGTGAAGGGCCCGACCTGCTGAACTTCCTTCCAGGCATGGAATTCCAGCTCCTCCTCCATTCCCGGGTCGAGCGGCAGGTCGTACGCCAGCGCCATCCGCTCCGACGTACCGGGCGGTCCGAACACCGGGATGCGTGGGATCGGCGAACCCGGTGCGTACCGCGCCGCGACGTACAACCCGCACAGATCCATGCAGTGGTCAGGATGCAAGTGGGACAGGCCGATCGCGCCGATTTCCGGAACGGCCAGGTGCCGTTGGAGGGCACCGAGCGCGCCACTACCGAGGTCGAGGAGCAGGTGGAACCCGTCAGCCGTGACCAGATAGCTCGAGGCGGCCGAGTCCGGCCCGGGTACGGACCCGGAGCAACCGATCACGGTGAGCTTCATACCTGGAAGATTACCGGCGCGTCCGCCGGTTCGCAGGACCATCGGACGCGTCGATCCGGTTACTACACAGGCATCGTGACGTTTCCGGTGCCCTGGACAACAGCCCCGGTGGGATGCAGGTCACACGGTGCGGCGTCAGCGGACCCAGGCGAACTGATCGACCGCGGAGAGCACCGGCCCGAGGAAGCGCGAACCGATGGCGGCGAACTCGTCCGGACTGCCGGTGGTGACGAAGCGATGCTGCGGCGCCGGGAGGTTGTCGGGGCGGAGCAGACCGGTCTTCGTGAGGACGCCGTACACGTCCTTGGCGCACTCCTCCGCACTGCTGACGAGCGTCACGTTGTCACCCATCACGTACGAGATAACGCCGGTGAGCAACGGGTAGTGCGTGCAACCGAGGATCAGTGTGTCGACGCCGGCCTCGACCAGCGGATCGAGGTACTCGTGCGCGGCTTCGAGCAGCTCCGGACCGGACGTCACCCCGGACTCGACAAAGTCGACGAACTGCGGGCAGGCGCGGGTGAACAGCTCGACCTGCGGCGCCGCCGCGAACCCGTCCTCGTACGCGAGCGACTGCGCCGTGGCCCGGGTGCAGATCACGCCGACCCGCTGGTTCCGCGTCGCGGCGACCGCACGCCGCGCCGCCGGCAGGATCACCTCGACCACCGGTACGTCGTACCGCTCGCGGGCATCCCGCAGCATCGCGGCACTCGCCGAGTTGCACGCGATGACGAGCATCTTCACACCGGCCTCGACCAGATGATCCAGACACTCGAGCGCGTACTCGCGGACCTCGGCGATCGGCTTCGGGCCGTACGGCTGCCGCGCCGTGTCACCGAGGTACAGGATCGGTTCGTGCGGCAACTGATCGAGTACCGCGCGGGCGACGGTGAGTCCCCCGAAGCCCGAGTCGAAGATCCCCACCGGTGCGTCAGCCACAGCGCAGAGCTTATACAGGTCCGCTCGCGGGCAGACCCGAAGGCAGCCTTACCTAACCGTTGCGAACGACACGCCGAGGTTATCCACATCTTTACGTTATGGAATTGCCTTTTCGCGTGATGCACGCCACTCTGGACCGATGTTTGTTCGACCGCCCCTCGTGACGCCATGAACCTGGCGCACCACATCGCGGTGGCTCTGACTACCGCACCAACTCCACAGCCCGACCACGTGACTGCCGCAGGGCAGACGGCGAGCCGGGCCGCGGAGTCGAACAACAGCACCGTGGCAAGCGTCGCGACGGCCATCGGGCCGACCGGGATGCTGCTGGTGGTGCTGATGGCGGCGTTGGCTTTCTACGTCGTCTCGCTGTCCCTGCACCCGAACGCCAAGTGCAACAGGTGCAAAGGTGCCGGCCGGCACCACGGCAGCCTCTTCAGCTACGCCCAGCGCCCCTGCAGCAGCTGCAAGGGTCGCGGGGTCCATCCCCGGCTCGGTCGCCGAGTCCTGTTCAAAGAACCGTAGGCGGACATGACGTAACCCCCCTCTAGGTGCCCTAGGCAACAACAGGCACCGACGGCTCGGACCGGCACTCCGCCCGCCGGCCCGGCCACGCAGTTCAACGCCCGATCCGGCCGTCCACCTGCTCGCGCAGGATGTCGGCATGCCCGGCGTGCCGGGCGGTCTCCTCGACGAGATGCACGAGCGTCCACCGCCGCGTCGGTGCGCCGCGCCTACCCGGCTTCGGCCCCGCAGCTGCGAGGTCGTCCCACGACGCGACCGCCGCGTTCGCCTCGGCAACCGTCTCCCGGTAGCCGGCGAGCACCGTCGCCGCGGTCTCCTCCGGTCCTGCGTGGAACGTGGCTTGCCAGTCCGCCACCTCGACGCCGAGCAGCCGGACCAGCAACCGACCAGCAACAGCCGATCAGGCCCAGAGCTGACCTTCCAGCCGGTCCTCGGCCTCGTCGATGGTGCCCTCGTAGGCGCCGGTCGACAGGTACTTCCAGCCGCCGTCCGCGACCACGAACGCGATGTCCGCGGACTCACCGTCCCGCACACACTTGGCCGCCTGGCCGAGCGCCGCGTGCAGGATCGCGCCGGTCGAGATGCCGGCGAAGATGCCCTCGTTGTCGAGCAGCTCCCGAACCCGGCGGACGGCGTCCCGCGGGCCGACCGAGAAGCGGGCGTCGATCAGCGTCTCGTCGTACAACTCCGGGACGAAGCCCTCGTCGAGGTTGCGCAGGCCGTAGACGAGTTCGCCGTACCGCGGCTCGGCGGCGACGATCTTCACCTCGGGCTTGTGCTCCCGGAAGAACCGGCCGGCGCCCATCAGCGTGCCGGTGGTGCCGAGGCCGGCGACGAAGTGCGTGACCGACGGCAGGTCCTCGAGGATCTCGCGCGCCGTGCCGTCGTAGTGCGCGAGGGCGTTCGACGGGTTGCCGTACTGGTACAGCATCACCCAGTCGGGGTGCTCCTCCGCGACCTGCTTCGCGACCCGGACCGCTTCGTTGGACCCACCCGCGGCCGGGGACGAGATGATCTCGACGCCCCACATCCGCAGGATCTGGCGGCGTTCCTCGGAGGTGTTCTCCGGCATCACGCAGACCATCCGGTAGCCGCGCAGCTTGGCCGCCATCGCCAGCGAGATGCCGGTGTTGCCGGAGGTCGGTTCGAGGATCGTGGTGCCCGGGCGGAGCCGGCCGTCCTTCTCCGCGTCCAGCAGCATCCGCAGCGCCGCCCGGTCCTTGATCGAACCGGTCGGGTTGTGGTCCTCGAGCTTCGCCCACAGGCGTACGTCGCCCGACGGCGACAACCGCGGCAGTCCGACCAGCGGCGTACCGCCGACCGAGTCGAGCAGGCTGTCGAAGCGCATCTCGTCAGTCCTTTCCGGCGGGGTCGGGGCTCAGCCGCCGGCGACCGCGGGCAGCACGACGACGACGTCGCCGTCCTTGACGCCGGTCTTCAGGCCGCCGGTGAACCGGACGTCCTCGTCGTTCACGTACACGTTCACGAAGCGGCGCAGTTCCTCCGGCTCACCCTCCACGATGCGCTCCTTGAGGCCCGGGTGGTTGCCGTTCACGTCGTCGATGAACTCGGCCAGGGTCGCGCCGGCGCCGTCGACCGCCTTCGCACCACCGGTGTAGGTGCGCAGGATCGTCGGCACGCGCAGCTCGATCGCCATACTCAGTCTTCTCCTTCAGAGGTTTCTGTATAAGAACCAACCACGCGTACTTCTTCTTCCGTGACCTCGCCGTCGATGATCCGGTACGAGCGGAATTCGACCGGACCGTCGTACGCCGGGGAGTCCGCACCGTCCCGCGTCGACACCAGCACGTAGTGCGCGCCGGGCTCCTGGGCCAGGTTGATGTCGGTCCGCGACGGGTACGCCTCGGTGGCGGTGTGCGAGTGGTAGATCACCACCGGCTCCTCGTCCCGCTCGTCCAGCTCCTTGTAGAGCCGCAGCAGGTCCCCGGAGTCGAACTCGTAGAACGTCGGCGACATCGCCGCGTTGAGCATCGGGATGAACCGGGTGGCCCGATCCGACCCCTCGGCCCCCGCGACCACACCACACGCCTCGTCCGGATGATCCTTCCGCGCGTGCGCCACAATCGCGTCGAACGTCGCCCTCTCGATGACCAGCACGCCTCCACGGTACGGCGACCGCGCGACCGACCCCGCCAACCACGGAGTCGGTCCACATGGCGGACAGTGCGTTACCAGCGGTGGTGGATCTGGGGCTTCAGGAGGGTGTCGTAGGTCTCGCGGACGGTGGACTGCTGGGCGGGGGTGAGCGGGGCGAGGGTGGCGGCGGAGGTGTTGCCGGCTACTTGGGTGGGGTTGCGGGCGCCGGGGATGACGACCGTGACGCCGGGCTGGTCGAGGATCCAGCGGAGGGCGAACTGGGGCATCGTGACGCCGGCGGGGAGGGCGGGAGCGAGGCGGCGTACCGCTTCGAGGCCGGTGCCGAAGTCGACGCCGGAGAACGTCTCGCCGACGTCGAAAGCCTCGCCGTGGCGGTTGTACGTGCGGTGGTCGTCGGCGCCGAACGTGGTGTGCTCGTCGTACTTACCGGAGAGCAGACCGCTGGCGAGCGGGACCCGGGCGATGATGCCGACGCCGGCGGCCTGAGCGGCGGGGAGGACCTCGTCGAGCGGCTTCAGGCGGAACGCGTTCAGGATGATCTGCACCGACGCCACGTTCGGCCGCGCGATCGCGGTCAGCGCCTCGGCGCAGGTCTCGACGCTCACGCCGTACGCCGCGATCCGGCCCTCGTCGACCATCGTGTCGAGCGCGTCGAAGACCTCGTCGTTCGAGTAGACGGGCGTCGGCGGGCAGTGCAACTGGACCAGATCGATCGTGTCGACGCCGAGGTTCTGCCGGGAGCGGTCGTTCCACGCGCGGAAGTTCGCCAGCGTGTAGTTCTCCGGCACCTGCTCGACCCGACGACCCATCTTGGTCGCCACCGTCAGCCCGTCGTACGCCGAGAGCACCTGCCCGACGAGCCGCTCGCTGCGACCGTCGCCGTACACGTCCGCGGTGTCGATGAACGTCACGCCGCCCTCGACCGCGGACCGCAGTACGGCGAGCGCGTCGCTCTCGTCCACCGACCCCCAGTCCGCACCGAGCTGCCACGCGCCAAGCCCGACCACACCCACGTCCCGCCCGGTCCGCCCCAACCTCCGCGTCTCCATACCCGCAACCCTAGGCGACCCGCCGCTGCGCCAGATCGGCAGCTCGACAGGAGGTGTCAGCCGGTCAGGTAGTGCACCTGAGCGTAATCGGCGCCGCGCGTACAGCGTCTCGTCGGTGCACTACCTGTCGAGATGCCGAATACCGACCGATAGCTCGGGGCCTTCGGCGAGCTCCAGGGCGGTGGCGAGCGTCTCGGCCATGATCAGCTCGCGGTGGGTCTCGACGGCGGCCAGTACAGCGGGCTCCGCGGTCAGCGTCAGTTGGACTCGGTCGGCGACCTCCAGGCCGGCGTCGCGGCGCGCCTGCTGGATCGCCCGGATCACGTCCCGCGCGACCCCCTCGGCCTCGAGCTCCGGCGTCACCGTCGTGTCGAGTACGACGAACCCGCCACCCGTCAGCAGCCCGCTCGCGGAACCGCCGTCGGCCAGCGTCGTCTCCAGGGTGTACTCCCCCTCGGCCAGCTCGATGCCGCCGGCAACCACCACGCCGTCCGGAGAAACCGACCAGTCGCCACTCTTCGACGCCTTGATCACCTGCTGTACGTCGCGTCCGAGCCGCGGACCGGCCGCTCGCGCGTTCACGGTCAACCGTTGCGACACCGGCGCGTCGACGGCGTCGGCCGTGGTCAGCACGACCTCGCGAACGTTGACCTCGGCAGCGATCAACGGCACCAGCGACGCGAGATCCACCGAGGTCGCCACCGTCAGCGTGAGCAGCGGCTGTCGCGCCCGGATCCCGGCCGCCTTCCGGATCGACGACGCGACCGAGCACACCTCGCGCGCCTTCTCCATCCGCGCGACCAGTTCCGGGTCGTCGGGCAGTTCCGCCACGGACGGCCAGTCGGTCAGGTGCACCGAACGCTCGCCCGTCAGCCCGCGCCAGATCTCCTCGGTCACCAGCGGGATCAGTGGCGCAGCTGTCCGGCAGAGCACCTCGAGCGCGGTGTACAGGGTGTTGATCGCGTCCTGCGAGCCAGCCCAGAAACGGTCGCGGGAACGACGGATGTACCAGTTGGTCAGGACGTCGACGAAGCCCTGGACCGCGTCGCAGGCCGTCGCGATGTCGTAGCGGTCCAAGTGTTCCTGAACGTCGAGAACCAGACCGCGCAGCCGAGCCAGCAGGTAGCGATCCAGGACGTCGCGCGACCCGGTCGACCAGGTGCCGGTGACGCCGGCCGTGTTGGCGTACAGCGTGAAGAACGACCAGGCGTTCCACAGCGGGATCAACGTCTGCCGTACGCCGTCCCGGATACCGTCCTCGGTGACGATCAGGTTGCCGCCGCGCAGGATCGGGCTCGACATCAGGAACCAGCGCATCGCGTCCGCGCCGTCCCGGTCGAACACCTCGGTGACGTCGGGATAGTTCCGCAGCGACTTGCTCATCTTCTGGCCGTCGTTGCCGAGCACGATCCCGTGACTCAGGCAGGACGAGAACGCCGGCCGGTCGAACAGCGCCGTCGCGAGGATGTGCAGCGTGTAGAACCAGCCGCGGGTCTGGCCGATGTACTCAACGATGAAGTCGCCCGGGAAGTGGCTCTCGAACCAGTCCGTGTTCTCGAACGGGTAGTGCACCTGCGCGAAACTCATCGACCCCGAGTCGAACCAGACGTCCAGCACATCCGGCACCCGGCGCATCGTGGACTTCCCGGTCGGGTCGTCCGGGTTCGGCCGGGTGAGCTCGTCGACGTACGGGCGATGCAGATCCGGGACCTGTACGCCGAAGTCGCGCTCCAGCTCCTCGATCGACCCGTACACGTCGATCCGTGGGTACGACGGGTCGTCGGACCGCCACACCGGGATCGGCGAACCCCAGAACCGGTTCCGGCTGATCGACCAGTCCCGCGCGTTCGACAACCACTTGCCGAACTGCCCGTGCTTCACATGTTCCGGCACCCAGGTGATCTGCTCGTTGAGCTCGACCATCCGGTCCCGGATCCGGGTCACCTCGACGAACCAGCTCGAGACCGCCTTGTAGATCAGCGGGTTCCGGCACCGCCAGCAGTGCGGATAGCTGTGCACGTAGCTGTCCTCGCGAACCAACGCGCCCGCCGCGCGCAGGTCGCGGATGATCGGCCGGTTCGCCTCGAAGACATGCATCCCCTGGTACGGCGGAACGAGCGACGTGAACAGTGCGCCGTCGTCCACGGTCAGGACCGTGGGGATCCCGGCGGCATCACACGCGAGCTGGTCCTCCTCGCCGTATGCCGGGGCCATGTGAACGACGCCCGTACCGTCGTCGGTCGTCACGTGCTCCGCGGCGATGACCTGGAACGCGTTGGGTGTGTCGGCCAGGAAGTCGAACAGCGGCGTGTACCGCCGGCCGATCAGATCCGAGCCCTTCAGCCGCCGCAGCACCTCGTCGCCGAGACCGGGCATGTCTCCGTGCGGCGACGTGTACGCGGCGAGCCGGGCCTCCGCGAGAATCGTCGGACGGCCCTCGGAGTCGTTCACCACGACGTAGTCGACGTCCGGTCCGACCGCCATCGCCAGGTTGCTCGGCAGCGTCCAGGGCGTGGTCGTCCAGGCAAGCAGGCGCTCGCCGGTCTCCAGTTCGACCGCGACCGTCACCGACGGGTCCTGGCGCGGTTGGTAGACGTCGTCGTCCATCCGGAGCTCGTGGTTGGACAGCGGGGTCTCGTCGTTCCAGCAGTACGGGAGGACGCGGAGACCCTCGTACACCAGACCCTTGTCGTAGAGCGTCTTGAACGCCCAGATGACCGACTCCATGTAGTCGCGGTTCAGGGTCTTGTAGTCGTTCTCGAAATCGACCCAGCGCGCCTGCCGCGTGACATAGCTGCGCCACTCGTCGGTGTACTTCAGCACCGACGCGCGACACGCCTCGTTGAACTTCTCGATCCCGAGCTCGAGGATGTCGGCCTTCGTCTTCAGCCCGAGCACCCGCTGCGCCTCGAGCTCGGCCGGCAACCCGTGCGTGTCCCACCCGAACCGCCGCTCGACCCGGTGCCCGCGCATCGTCTGGTACCGCGGTACGACGTCCTTCACGTACCCGGTCAACAGGTGCCCGTAGTGCGGCAGCCCGTTCGCGAACGGCGGTCCGTCGTAGAAGACGAACTCGTCCGCACCCTTCAGCGAGGCACGGAACGTCTGATCCCGGTCCCAGTACTCGAGAACCTCACGCTCGACCCCAGGGAAGTCCGGCGCACCAACCTTCGGATAGCTCACTCACCGCATGTTATGCAGAAGAGCGGACTGCAGATAACCCAGCCGCCCCCTCCACCCCGCGCGAAGCGCGGAACTGCTTCACCGCATGTTGTGCAGCAGCGCCGACTGGAGGTAACCGAGCCAGTCGTACAGGTCGTACGTCAGGCGGCGGGGATCGTCGTCGGCGAGCTTCTCCCAGGTGTTGTAGTCGTCCTCGTCCTTGATGTCGAGACGGGTGCCGATCGCCAGCCGCAGGTCGTTGATCGCGCGCAACCAGGACAGCTGCTCGTCCGGCTCCAGCGCGATCTCGTCGGCGCCGGACTCCTCCAGCGCGGACAGCACCCGCTTCGCGTCGGTGACCTTCCCCTCCCGCAGCCCCCGCTCGGTGAACCGGCGGAACTCGGCCGACGCCAGGTCGTCCTTCTGGTACGCGTCCGGCAACAGCCGCTGCAGTACGACGTCCTCGGGCGGCGACGTCGGCCCGTCCGACTCCAGCAGCGCGGCGAGCGGGTCCGACGACTCGGCCGAGCGTGGCGGCAGACCGTCGTACAGCAGCTCGACCAGGTTGCGGAGCAGGTTCGCGAGGATGTCCGCCTCGTGCTCGGCGAAACTGACGACGACGGTCTTACGGCGCTTGCGGAACCGCGTCACGACTTCTCGCAGGTGGCCCACAGGCCGTAGGTGTGCATCGCTTCCACGTCGCGTTCCATCGCTTCCCGGTTACCGTTCGAGACCGCCGACTTCCCCTCCTGGTGCACCTGCATCATCAGCTTCTCCGATTTCTGTTTGGAGTAGCCGAAGTACGTCTGGAACACGAACGTCACGTAGTCCATCAGGTTGACCGGATCGTTCCAGACGATGGTCACCCAGGGCGGGCTCAGCTCGATCGCCTCGTCGACCTCGGCGCTCTCGAGCTCGCTTGGTGCGGTGGTCACCGGTCCATTCTCTCCATCATCGTGTTCGGTCTCGCAATAGATCGTGTTCGGTCTCGCAATAGGCTGCTCTTGTGAGCCACTCGACGGCGTTACTGACTGACCACTACGAGCTGACCATGCTGCAGGCCAGCCTGGCCGACGGCACGGCGCAGCGCCGCTCGGTGTTCGAGCTGTTCGCCCGCCGCCTCCCGGACGGCCGCCGGTACGGCGTGGTGGCCGGCGTCAACCGGCTCCTCGACGCGCTCGAACAGTTCCGGTTCGACGAGCAGACGATCGCCTTCCTGGCCGATCGCGGCATCGTGGACCAGGCTACCCGGGACTGGCTGGCGGACTACCGGTTCACCGGCGATGTCTCCGGATACGCCGACGGCGAGATCTTCTTCCCGGGCTCCCCGGTCCTCGTGGTCGAGTCCAGCTTCGCCGAGGCAGTGCTCCTGGAAACCGTTTTCCTGTCTATTCTGAACCACGACTCCGCGGTCGCCTCAGCCGCCTCCCGGATGACCTGGTGGGCCGGTGGGCGGCCCTGTATCGAGATGGGCTCGCGGCGCACCCACGAGGAGGCGGCGGTCGCGTCCGCGCTGGCGGCGTACATCGCCGGGTTCAGCGCGACCTCGAACCTGGAGGCGGCCCGCCGGTACGGCATCCCGAGCACCGGGACCGCGGCGCACTCGTTCACGCTGCTGCACGACCGGGAGCAGGACGCGTTCCGGTCCCAGATCGACGCGCTCGGCAAGGGGACGACGCTGCTCGTCGACACCTACGACGTCGCCGAGGCGGTCCGGACGGCGATCGAGCTGACCGGCCCCGAGCTGGGCGCGGTCCGGCTGGACTCCGGCGACCTCCCGTCGCTGGCCGGGCAGGTCCGCGAGCAGCTCGACTCGCTCGGTGCGGCAAAGACCCGGATCATCGTGACCAGCGACCTGGACGAGTTCCAGATCGCCGCGCTGGCCCCGGCGCCGGTCGACGGGTACGGCGTGGGGACGTCGCTGGTCACCGGGTCCGGGTACCCGACCTGCGGGTTCGTGTACAAGCTGGTCGCCCGGGAGGACGCGAGCGGTGAACTGGTCCCGGTCGCGAAGAAGAGCCCGGACAAGATCTCGATCGGCGGCCGGAAGTGGGCGCTGCGGCGCCGGTCCGCGACCGGGGTCGCGGAGATCGAGCTGATCGGTGTCGGCGAGCAGCCGGTCGACGACGGTGACGACCGGGTGCTGCTGCGCTCGTTGGTCGAGGCCGGCAAGGTCGTCGGCCGGACCACCCCGGCCGAGTCCCAGGCCCACCACGAGAAGGTCCGCGACGAACTCCCCCGCTCCGCCAGCCAACTCAGCCGCGGCGAGCCCGCCATCCCCACCGAGTACGTCGGCGACTACGACGCCAGGAACCCCTTCCGCCCGCGGAGCCACACATGACCCCCACCCCCGACCAGAACACAACCGCACCCGCCGCCGAGTCCGGTGCGGCGGGGACCGATGCGGCGGGGACCGGTGCGGCCGAGGCCGGTGTCCCGAGGGCCGGTGTCGCGGGGGCCGGCGCAGAGACTCGGGGGCAGCTGGAGTGGTCGGCTGCGGCGCCGGCGGATGAGGCTGATGTGCTGATCGCGCTGCGGTTCGCGGACCGCGTGGCGCGGAAGGCGGTCGCCGAGGAACTCGCCGGCACCGAGCTGCACACCGGCCAGGAACTCGTGCTCGCCAAGCTGCTGCACCACGGTTCCCTCCCGGTGGCGCGACTCGCGAAGGTGCTCGACGTCGAGGTCCCCACGGCCACCAAGACCACCCAGCGTATGGAAGCCGCCGGCCTGGTACGCCGGGTCCGCAACGCGACCGACGCGCGCCAGGTCGGCATCGAACTCACCGACCGCGGCGTCGAACTGGCCCACACGATCCAGGAGGTCTACGACCGCGCCGGCCGCCGCGCGCTCTCCCGCCTCACGCCCGAGGACCGCCGTACCCTCCGCAACCTCCTCTGGACCATCACCACGACCCTGGAGGACACCCCCTTCTAACGGGGCAGGTAGGTGTCCAGGTAGGGATTGCGGAACTTGCCGGTCGGGTCGTACTTGGCGGCCAGCGCGATGAAGTCGGGGACCTTGGAGTAGCGCTCGGCGAGGACAGCCGCGTCGGCCTCGAAGACCTTGCCCCAGTGCGGTCGCGCGTCCAGCGGTGCGAGCCGTTCCTCAAGCGCCGCGACGACCGGCCGTACGACGGACTCGTCCTGGACCCAGGTGAAGTGCAGCGCGACTGTGTCCCGCCCTTGGCTCGGGCTCAGCCACAGCTCGTCGGCGGCGATCGTGCGCACCTCCGACACCTGGAGGACCGGCGCGAACTGCTTGCCCAGGGCCCGCAGTACCTCGAACGCCTCCACGGCCCGATCCCGCGGCACGAAGTACTCCGACTGCAGTTCGTCCCCGTTGCTCGGGGTGAACTCGAGCCGGAAGTGCGGCAGCCGCTCGTTCCACGGCCCCGGGACCCCGCCTTGCTGGGTCGCGTAGTCGGCCGGCATCACCTTGATCGGGTGCCGCGCACCGTCGGCGAGGCGCGCGCCCAGCCACTCGGGGTCGGGCGGGCTCAGGTCACGCTGCTTCCGCCAGACCATCACGTCCGGGTCGAGCCAGTCGGTGAACGAGCTCACGCTGTACGCGCTCCCCGTCACCGCGTCCAGATCCGTCGAGAGCCGCTCGACCGGCAACCCGTCGTACACCACCTGACTGATCTGGTACGACGGCTGTACGTCGAGCGTCAGGCTCACGGTCACCCCGAGCGCGCCCAGCGAGATGATCGACCCCGCGAAGTCCGGGTCGTCCCGCGTGAGCGTGACGAGTTCGCCCGCGGCGTTCACGAACGTGATCGCGTTGACGGCGTCGGCGAGCGGACCGTTGGTGTCGCCGGACCCGTGCGTCCCGGTCGAGCACGCGCCGGCCACCGAGATGTGCGGCAGCGAACCGAGGTTGTGCAGCGCGAGCCCCTGAGCCTGCAGGGCCGCCGTGATCTCGCCGTACCGGAGACCGGCGGAGACGGTCACGCCGCGCTCGCCGATCTCGATGACCTGCGGCAGGTCCTGCACGCTGACCAGCGCACCGGTGCTGTCGGCGATCCGGTTGAAGGAGTGCCCGGTGCCGAGTACGCGTACCTTCTCCGCGGCGGAGACCAGCTCCTGCAGTTCCTCGACCGACCGCGGCCGCTGCAGCTCGCTCGCAAAGCTGACGTTCCCAGCCCAGTTCGTGACAGCACTCACGTCGCCCCTGCCTCTCCTCGACCACCCGGCCCCGTCCCCCGCAGCCTCGCACACCGGCCCCCGGAACGGCTGGCCCGTCCACACCCCGAGCCACGCCCCGAGCGTCCCCCACCTCAGCGACGGAGCGTGCTTTGATGGCGCCCGATGGTCATCTGTTTCGGCGCCGCCGCCTTCTGGTTCCTGATCTTCGGCGTCAGCTTCCTGCGCGACCGGCGGCTGTTCAAGAACGGGGTCTTCCTGGTCCTGACCTTGATGTTCGCCGGCCTCGGCGTGATCTTCGCGGTCGAGACGGTGAACCAGACCGCGGCCCGCTGGCTGGTGGTGGCGATCGTGGCCGCGATCCCGCTGGCGATCGCCGTCCTCGCGGTCTTCCTGGTGATCAACGGCGTCACGATGCTGCGCCGCGAGCGCCGTCGGCTGTCCAACCTGCTGTCGCTGCTGGTCGGTCTCGGGATCATCGGGTTCGTCATCTTCAGCGTGCTGGTGCAGAAGATCGGCTGGGAGCCGTTGGCCGCCGTACGGTCGGTTCTGCTCGGGGTGCTGACCTACATCTCGTTCCTGTTCCTCTGCTTCCTGCTCTACGCGTTCGTCTACAGCCGGATCCGCTCCTCGCGGAAGGTGGACTTCGTCGTGGTCCTCGGTTCGGGCGTGATCGGTTCGCGCGTTCCGCCGCTGCTGGCCAGCCGCCTCGACCGCGCGAAGCAGGTGTACGAGCGCGCGCTGCGGAAGGGCCGCTCGCCGCGGATCGTCACGTCGGGCGGGCAGGGACCGGGCGAGGATCTTCCCGAGTCGCACGCGATGGCGGCGTACCTGGTCGAGCGTGGGGTGCCCGACGACCAGATCCTGCGCGAGGACAAGTCGACGACGACCTGGGAGAACCTGACGTTCAGCCGCGACCTGATGGTGCAGTTGCGGCCGCAGTACCGCTGCCTGATCGTCACGAACAACTTCCACGCCTTCCGCGCCGCGCTCACCGCCCGCAAGGCGAAGGTCAACGGTCAGGTGGTCGGCTCCCGGACGGCGGCGTACTACTGGCCGACGGCAACCATTCGCGAGTTCGTCGCGATCCTGGTCAGCCACCCGTACATCAACGGCGGCATCTGCCTGCTGATCGCCGCCGGGGCGATCAACCAGCACGTCTAACGCAGCATCAGTACGGCGGCGATCACGCCCGCCAGCACGATCAGCACCCGCAAGAAGGTCGCGGGCAGTCGGCGTCCGATGTGCGCGCCGACGTACCCGCCGACGATCGAGCCGGCCGCCAGCAGACCGGCCGCGGCCAGGTCGAGGTCCGCGATGAACACGAAGATCACGCTGGCGACCAGGTTGGCCGCGCACAACGCCAAGGTCTTGAGTCCGTTGACGACCCGCAACTCCAGGTCCAGACCGAGCCCGAGGACGGCCATCATCATCACGCCGGCGCCGGCGCCGAAGTACCCGCCGTACACGCCGGTCAACGCGGTGAAGACGGCGGTTGCCGGTGACATCGATCGCCGCAGGCCGTGCGGATGTGTGGAGCGGGACCGCAGCCAGCGCGAGATCCACGGCTGGACGCCGACGATCAGGCACGTGAAGAGAATCAGCCAGGGCGCGGCCGCCGCGAACACCTGGGACGGCAGTGCGAGCAGCAGCGCGGCACCCCCGATCGCCCCGACCGAACAGATCAGGACGACGGCGATCGTCTGCCTGCGCGGGACCTCCCGCAGCTCCCGCCGGTAGCCGATCGCGCCACTCATCGCACCGGGCAGCAGACCGAGGGTGTTCGACGCGTTCGCGACCACCGGTGGGATGCCGAGCGCGATCAGCACCGGGAAGCTGAGGAGCGACGCGACGCCGACGGTCGAGGTCAGGATGCCCGCGCCGAAGCCGGCCCCGACGACGGCCAGCTGCTGCAGGCCCGTCACGCGTACCTCACCTGTGTCCTCACTGGCGTCAAGTATCGGCCATTGGTCCGGACATAGGGTCCGCGGGTCTCGCCTGTCGAACCAGAGCTCGGAGTCATCGCCGCCGTGGTTGCACCAGACCGGATTCGTAGGCGGCGATCACCAGCTGGGCGCGGTCGCGCGCGTGCAACTTGGCGAGCAGGTGGCCGATGTGCGTCTTCACCGTGCCGCGGCCCACGTGCAGGTGCGCGCAGATCTCCTCGTTGGACAGCCCGCGGGCGATCAGAGCCAGTACTTCGCGTTCTCGATCGGTCACCCCGTCGAGCCCGACCAGCGGCGCCTGCCCCGGTTCGGCGGTCCGGGCGAACTCCGCGATCAGCCGCCGCGTGATCGACGGCGCGAGCAGCCCCTCGCCGGCCGCGACGACCCGGATCGCCTGCAGCAACTCGGCCGGCGGCACGTCTTTCAGCAGGAACCCACTCGCGCCGGCTCGCAGAGCGGCGTACACCGAGTCGTCGAGGTCGAACATCGTCAGCATCAGCACTCGAGCGGCCTCGTCCTGCTGACAGATCTGCCGCGTCGCCTCGATGCCGTCGAGGTGTGGCATCCGGACGTCCATCAGCACCACATCGGGCTGCTCCTGGCGCGCGATCTCGATCGCCTCGGCTCCGTTAGCAGCCTCGCCAACCGTGATCAGCCCGGGCGTCGTGTCGATCAGCACCCGGAAGCTCCCGCGCAGCAACGCCTGGTCGTCCGCGACCAGCACTCGGATATCGGTCACCGCGCCACCCGCTGATGTGGCAGCTCGACGACCACCTCGAAGCCGCCCTCCGCGCGCGGCCCGGCCCGATGCGTCCCGTCGTACATGCTCACTCGCTCCCGGATCCCGATCAGCCCGTGACCTTCCACCACAGCGCCACCGACCCCGTCGTCGGTCACCTCCAGCCGTACGCCGTTCGCGGACGTGCTGATCGCCACGCGGCAGCGCCGCGCCCGCGCATGCTTCGTCACGTTCGTCAGGCACTCCTGCACGATCCGCTGGACCGTCAGCGCGACCGCCTCCGGGAGCTCGTCCGGTACGTCGACCGCGAGCTCGACCCGCACGCCCGTCGACTCGACCCGGGAAACCATCTCCGGCAACGCGGCCAACCCGGCCGGTGGCGCGAGGTCCGCCGGCTCACTCGACGTACGCAACAGGCCGAGCATGTGCCGCAGTTCGACCAGCGCATCCCGGCTCGTGGACTCGATCACCGACAACGCGTCCGACACCTCCTCGGGGCGCACCGCCAGCACATGGTTCGCGACGCCGGCCTTGACCGCGATCAATCCCATGCTGTGGGCAACGATGTCGTGCAGCTCACGCGCGATCCGCAACCGTTCCTCCGCCACCGCCTGCTCCGCCAGTACCCGCGCCGCTCGCGCCGCCGCCGCACGCCGGTCCCGCACGACCTGCCCCAGGATCCACGCCCCGTACAGCGCCGCGATCCCGGTCAACACCAGCGCGACATCGGCTCGCCCGGCCGGTGCGCCCGCCACCATCGCGAGCACGAGAACGACGAACCCGACGCTCCCCGCCATCCAGATCAGTCGACGGCTGGACAGCGGCCGCGCCGACGCTCTGGTGAGCGCGACGACGTACAGCACGTACGCGGCGGCGAGCAGCGGATCGCGCAACAGACCGGCAGCGATCGCGATCACGGACACCACGGCGACCACACCGAACGCGTACACCGGCCAAACACGTCGTACGGCGATCGGGATCGCGAGACCGATCACGACGAGCACGCCGGCGCCGGTCGGCGTCATCGTGAGCTCGACGAGGACGGCGTACCCGAGCGCGACGATGCAGTCCGCGACGATCAGCTGTCGCCGGCTCAGGCCGTACTCCTCGGTCACGCGTCGAAACTAGCCGACGCGGCGGCCGATCACCTCGGACCTGGGTCCGTCGGCCCGTGGTCCGATGTGCCGGCGGGTGATCCACGGAAGCGTGACCGGCATGCTGAAACTACTCTCCCTCGCGGCGAGCGGCCTGCTGACGACCAGCGCCCTCACTCCACCCGCGCCAACGCTCAACTGGGGCGAATGCCCCGGCGGACCAGGCACCGTCGGCATCGAATGCGCCACCCTGAAGGTCCCGGTCGACTGGGATCGTCCGAACGGGCGCCAACTCACGCTGACGCTCGGCCGGCTGCGCGCGACCGCTCCGAATGCCCAAGGATCCGTGCTGGTCAACCTCGGCGGTCCGGTCGGGATCAACATCGACCTGATGCGCTCGTACGGCGGTGGCGAGGTCTTCTCCGGTCTGCGCCAGAAGATGGACATCATCACCTGGGATCTCCGCGGCGGACCCAACGCCCCCGGTCTGAGCACTAACCTGCCTTGCGAGTGGACCGGCGTCCGCCAGCCGCGAGTGCCGCGGAACCAGACCGAATTCGACGCACTGGCCGCAACGAACCGGGCGTCCGCGACCAAATGCCAGGCGAAGGATCCCGAACTCTTCGCGGCGATGGACTCGGCCAGCCACGCTCGCGACGTGGACGCGATCCGCCGGGCGCTCGGCGAGTCGACGGTGAACTTCTACGGGGCGTCGTACGGCGGGTTCATCGGGCAGACGTATGCGCGGCTCTTCCCGCAGCACGTCCGCTCGCTCGTCCTCGACGGCACCTGGAACCACAGCACGAACAACTGGGACCGCGAGCTCACCGCGCTCGCCCGCGACGTGCAGACGTTCATGACCCGCTTCTTCGATTGGTGCCGTACGCAAGGAAACTGCGCCGATGCGCCCGCGCTCTGGCAGCGCGTGGTGGCCCGGGCGCAACGCACTCCGCTGCCCGCTGGAAGCACGACGTACGACGGGAACGAGATCCGGGCGACCGGTCTGAGTCTGGCGCGCGGCGGCGAAGCGTCGTACCCGACGCTGCTGGCCGCGCTGCGGAAGGCCGCGACGACTGGTGACGCATCGGGCTTCGTGCCCGCGCCGCCGAACTCGCCGTTCCCGGTCCTGCCCTCGCCCGGAGTCGTGGAGTGCACCGATTGGCCGCATCCGACCAGTCAACGTCAGCTCGCGCGGCAGGTTCGGCGGATGGAGGCTGCCGCGCCGTACACCGGGGTGGCCGGAACCATTCAGCTGTCGATGCTGTCCTGCATCGGCTGGCCGGTCCCGGTACAGAACGAACCCGCTGCGCTGCCGCATGGTCTGCCGCCGCTGCTGATGGCCGGTAACTGGAGCGAGTACGACGCCGCGACGCGCGTGATCGACCAGGTACCGGGCAGCGGGTCGATCTATCACGACGGCCCTGGACACACGCTCTACCTGTCCAACGAGTGCGCCCGCGCGAAGATCGACGCGTACCTTGCGGATCGCGTCGTACCTGCGCGCGGGAGCCGTTGCTGAGGTCAGCGCACGCGGACCGAGACCGACGGGCCCTTCCGGACGTTGCGGCCGTCACTGACCTCGACGTGGTACGCCAGCGTCTGACCGCTGGTCAACCGGGAGTCGGTGACGGACGTGATGGTCGGCTTCGTCCACCACGTCGACGAGCGCGACCAGCTGCCGATCCGCGTGCTGCCGCGGTAGACGAAGTACGTCAGAGCGATGTTGTCCCGGTCGAGCACGGTGTCGAAGGCGATCGTCACCTTGTTCGGCCGGGAGCTCGCGACCTTCGGCGCGGCCGGCCGAGCCGGTGCGGCACCACCAGGAGCGCTGCTGAACCACGTCAGCCCTTCCTGCGGTACGCCGTTCACCTCGGTGAAGTCACCACCCGACCAGAGGTCGTTGCCACCGGACGCGAACGCCAACGGACCGACGAGCGTCGTACCGCCGGCATCGGTGTTCGGGAACCACGGGCCGAGTTTGCCGGTGACAGTGCTGTAGACGAGCAGGTGGTGCATGCCGGTCTTGTCGGGGAACTCACCGTCGGCGCTGCAGTCGTGCGCGTGCGAGCCCTTGTACAACCAGTTGCCGATCGCCTTGATCGCCTCGGTCGCGCCCAGGCACTTGCTCTGCCAGAGCAGCTTGCCGGTCTTGGTGTCCGCGGCGAGCACACCGTCGTAGCACTGCTCGCTGTGGGTGCCGGCGTTGGATGCGAAGACCTTGTTTCCCTGGACTTCCAGGTCCTTGACCCGGCTGTCGCACTCCTCGGACTTCGGCGGGATCGCGGCCGCGGCGGGCATCGAGAGCGCGGCGCCGGTGGTGGTGTTCAGCATCGCGAGCGAGTGCTGGTCACGGCCACCGATCCGGGTGAACCCACCGCCCACGAAGACTCGCGAGCCGTCGGTCGACACCTCGATCGCGTGTACGTCGTCGTCCGCGTCCGGGTCCCAGGGCAGCAGCGCGCCGCTGGTGATCGTGACCGCCGCGACCCGGTTGCGGGCCTGCTTGTCGACCGCGCCGAACGACCCACCGAGGTACACCGTCGTCCCGGTGATCCGCAGTGCCGCGACCCGGTAGTTCACCACCGGGTCCCACCCGGCGACAAGCTTGCCGGAGGCAACATCGAACATCGCGACCTTCGACCGCGGCACTCCGTCCACGACGGTGAAGTCACCACCGATGACGACCCGCCGGCCGTCCAGCGAGGTCGCCACGCTCCACACCGGCCCGTTCACCTGCGGCGCGAACCGCGTCGGTACGCCGGTCGCTCGGTTGAACACCGCGAAGTATTTCCGCGGCGCGTCGCCGACCCCGCGCGCGTTCCCCGGCGGCCGCACCCGGGTGAACAGCCCACCCGCGAACACCAGGTTCCCCGCGACGGCAAGCGCGTTCACACTCGCGTTCGTCTGCCAGGACTTCTCCTGCACCGACGACAGCGCCGACCCGAACCCCCGCGGCGCACTCTGCACCACGACGTCCTCGGTCGCCGCCTGCACCGATGGCCCCGACGGCACCAGCGCCGCGGCAACCACGGCCGCACCCGTGACAACAGCCAGAACAGCCTTCTTCATGAACGAACCCCCAGGGCCCGCTCCGGCGGAAGGCCGACCCATGACTTGATGACTATGCGCCGTCAAACGATAACGCTCAGCACATGCTGCTCTGAAACCAGCCGGGGCTTGCCTGCAGTTTTTTAGTCGGCTAAGTTTTCTGCTTAGCCGACTAATGAATAACGGAAGGACGGGTCATGGACCTGGGACTGAAGGACGCGGCGGTGCTGGTGACGGGTGGGTCGTCGGGGATCGGGCGGGCCACCGCGATCGCGTACGGGCGGGAGGGGGCGCGGGTCGCGATCACCTACAACTCCCGCAAGGACGCGGCCGAGGCGGTGGCCGAGGAGATCGAGGCGGCGGGCGGCGCGGCGTACGTCGTACCGCTGGATCTGGCGGCGCCGGAGACGATCAAGACGGCCGTGGCGTCGGTCGTCGAGCACTGGGGTGGGCTCGACGCGGTGGTGGCGAACGCGGTCAGCTGGGGCACGCTCGGGTACGACGAGCGGCCGGAGAAGGTCGAGGACTCCAACCCCGAATGGTGGACCGGAATCCTGCGGGCGAACCTCGAGGGGAACTTCCACCTCGTACAGCAGGTCGCGCCGGCGCTGCGGCAGTCGGGGCACGGGCGGCTGGTGCTGATCTCGACCGACCTCGCCGAACGCGGGATGAAGGGCGCCTGGGCGTACGGCGCCGCGAAAGCCGGACTGCACGGCCTGGCGGCGAGTCTGCAGCACGATCTCGGCGCGGACGGCGTACTGGTCAATGTCGTGCTGCCCGGGATCACGCTCGAGGACGGCAAGCACCGGGCCATCCCCCAGCCCGCGCTCGAGCGGATCGCGGCGGGCTTCACGGCGCGGCACCTACCGGACGCGGCCGAACTGGCCGACGCGATCCTGTTCCTGACGTCACCGCGGACCAAGGCGATCCAGGGTCAGCTGCTGCACGTGACGGGCGGCGATCTCATCCCCGGATGAGATCGGAATGCGGCGCCGACGGCTCCGACGCTTGTACGGTGGGCTCAGGGAGTACGCCGGTTTAAGGAGCGTCGCGATGACCCGGGCACTGATCGTGGTTGATGTGCAGAACGACTTCTGCGAGGGCGGAAGCCTCGCCGTCGCCGGCGGGGCCGACGTCGCGTTCCGGATCGGCGAGCTGCTGCACCAGTGGCACGAGGCCGAGCCGCGAGACCGGCAGTACGAGTACGTCGTGGCCACCCGGGACCACCACATCGACCCGGGTGACCACTTCTCCAAAGAACCCGACTACGTGAACTCCTGGCCGCCGCACTGTGTGGCCGGCACCGACGGGGTGAGCTTCCACCCGAACCTGGACCCGCAGCCGTTCGACGCGATCTTCAACAAGGGCGAGTTCTCGGCCGCCTACTCCGGCTTCGAGGGCAAGTCCCACGACAGCGGCCACGCCCTCACCGACTGGCTGCGCGGCCGGGGCGTCACCGACGTCGACGTCTGCGGCATCGCCACCGACTACTGCGTCCGCGCCACCGCCCTCGACGCCTGCCAGGCCGGCTTCGGCACGACGGTCCTCACCAACCTCACCGCCGGCATCCACCCCACCACCACCGAACAAGCCCTAACCGACCTCCGCCACGCCGGCATCACCGTCACCTAAAAGGACACCGCTCCGCGCCGACAGCCCTCCCACCGCCTCCGGCGGGCGCACCTCGTACCGACGACTACCGCGGTTGGCGACGGAGATGCACCGCGCTCCAGGCTGACAGTTCCTTCAGCCGCCTCCGACGGAACGTCCCGCGGACAGCTGCCCGCGCCTTCCCACTCGGTGTGAGTGGCGGATGCGAGGTGCATGCCGCCCATCAACAGGCCGGCGAGCAAGCGCCGTCGTCGCCCGCGGCACCAGGCACCTCGGCAGCAGCTGCGGGCGACGTAGTGAGCTCAGCAGCTGAGGACCTCGGACAGGCTATTGCTTGTCCGAGGTCCGCAAGCGGGGTTCAAGGTCAGCACATCCAGGCCGTTCGTGCCCGCCGGCGGGCAGCGCTCTGCCAACGGGCGCGAGCAAACGGGCGGTCAACCCGCGGCGGCAGCCGCAACTCGTCGGCAGTCGCCGGCAGCAGTCCGGCGGCAGCCGGGAGCTGTGCCGGCGCTGAGCCGGAGGGTGGGTGGGAGACGCGCGCGGCACGGCGGCGGAGGAGCCCCGCGTTGCGGCGCGCGGGGGCTATCTGACGGGGGCTCCGGGGCCGAGGGGGATGCCTAGGGCCCACCAGGCGAGGAAGAGGAGGGTCCAGGCGATGGTCATTGCGACGGCCAGGGGCACGGTGTACGACGCTAGCGTGCCGACGCCGGCGTCTTTGCGGTAGCGCTGGAGGAAGCCGAGCGCCATCACGAAGTACGGGCTCATCGGGGTGATCGCGGTGGAGCCCGAGTCGGCGATGCGGAAGAGGGCCTGGGTGGTCTCGGCGGGGACGTTGAGCAGCAGCATCATCGGGACCAGGATGGGAGCAGTGAGCGCCCACATCGCCGACCCGCTGGTGACCAGCACGTTGATCACCGTGAGCAGCGCGAGGATGCCG
The DNA here is from genome assembly GCF_056436705.1 of Kribbella sp. NPDC043289. Lineage (NCBI taxonomy): Bacteria > Bacillati > Actinomycetota > Actinomycetes > Propionibacteriales > Kribbellaceae > Kribbella > Kribbella sp. NPDC043289. Next base: position 1,091,809 of record NZ_JBWKCB010000002.1, on the reverse strand, counting down.
AGGAAGATCACCACCTTCGGCGCTCCGAGATCACCGAGGACCCGGGCCGACTCGGCCGACAGCAGGTCGCCGAGGTTGCTCCAGTCGAAGTACGCGAGGAACTGGGCGATCGCGAAGAACAGCACCAGCACCGGCGCCATCTGCTTGATCCCCTCCCCCATCAGCTTCGGTACGTCGCCCGCGCGCTCGATCTTCCGCACCGTCACGCCGTACGCGATCCCGACCAGGCCGAACAGTACGGCGACGACCATCGCGATCCCGTCCAGGAACGGGGAGTCGACGATGCTCCCGTCCTTGCCGCGCAGCGGTGAGCCGTGCGGGATCAGTACGGCGACGATGGCGGCGGCCGCGACCAGGAGGACGATCCCGGCGCGGCGCAGGCCGCTGCGCTCGGCGTCCGACACCGCGAGCTGGTCGGGACCGTCGCCCGGCGCGTCCGGGTCGGCGTCGAGATCGGTCCGCTTGCTCAGCACCAGGCGCGTCACCAGCGTGATCACCAACGCGAGCAGGACCGACGAGGCGATGTTGAAGAACCAGTTCGACAACACCGACACGTGCGCGTTCGGGTCGATCGTCTTGGCGGCGGCGGTGGTGATGCCGGCGAAGATCGCGTCGTTCGGTGTCGGGATCGGACTGGCGTCGTACCCGGAGGCGATCGCGGTGTACGCGACCACGATGCCGAGGATCGGCGACCTGCCGACCGCGCGGAACGCCAGCCCGCCGAGCGGCACCAGGATGATGTACGCCGCCGCGGACGCGACATGCGCCGTCGTCCCGGCGAACGCAACCGCGAACACGACCATCGACTGCGGCACCCGGGACACACTGACCCGCATCAACGCCTGTAGGAATCCGGTGCGCTCGGCCAGCGCGACGCCCATGATCACGACCACGATCGTCGCCATCGGCGGGAACTCGGCGAAGTTCGAGATCGCCGTCGAGACCGCCATCTGTAGGCCGTCACCGGAGAGCAGGTTCTGGACGGCGACCTCCTTGCCGTCCTTCGGCGAGATCACCGACACGTCCAGCGCGGACAGGATCGCGCTGACCACCGCCAGGATCGCGGACAGGATCCAGAACAGCCAGAACGGGTGCGGAAGCGCGTTGCCGACCCGCTCGATGACCGCCATCGCGCGCACCAGGCGCGGCAGCTCCCTCGTCTCGGTCGCGGTGCTCATCGCGTGTGCGCCTTGAACGTGTGCGCCTTGAAGAAGTCGCCGATCAGCGTCGACGCCTGGAAGGTCTGGGTGACGTACCCCGGGCCCGAGCTGGAGTCCGACCCCGGCCACGTGTGCCCGCCGTCGGTGACCGCGACGTGCACGACATCGGCCGTGCAGCCCTTGTAAGTGAACGTCAGTACGTCGTCACCGAGCCGACTCGTCTTCGGATCCTGCTTGCAGTGGTCGCGGACCGCCCAGTCACGGACCCACGTCTGCACACTCGGCAGGTCGCGCTCGCCATCACCGCCGTACGGGATCGTCGTGTCGCCGGTGCCATGGATGTCGAGCACCGGGACCGGGCGGCTCGGCGCGCAACGCGTGCCCTCAATGTAGAACGCGCCGGAGACCGGGGCGATCGCCGCGAACCGGTCTGCGAGCTGACAGGCGAGGATCCCGGTGAAGCCGGCGCCGTTCGACTTGCCGGTCGCGTAGACGGCGTCGGTGTCGACGCAGTACTTCGATTCCAGGTCGTCGAGCAGGTCGCTGGTGAACCCCACGTCGTCCACACCCTTGGCGGAGTACGGCGCTCCTTGCCAGGCCTGCTTGTTCTCGTCCCCGATCACACCGTTGGGGTAGGCAACAACCGCGTCGAGCTTCGACAGACCCGAGAACGCCTCGGTCTGAGCACCGGTCTTGCCGCGGCCGTGGTACACGACGATCAGCGGGTAGGACTTCGACGGCTGGTAGTTGTCCGGGACGTGCAGGCGGTAGGTGCGGGTGATGCCGCCGGAGACCAGCGTGTAGTCGCCGGCCGGGGCTGTTCGCGTCCCACACCCGGCGCTGCCCTCGGCTGCGGCGGTTACTGTGGGCAACGTGGTGGCGGCGGCCACCAGGCCGGCCGCCGCCAGCAGTGCGCCGACCCTGCGGGCGGTACGGCTGGAGGTTCTGGGGCGTGCGAGGTTCATCAGGGGTCCCTCCTCGGGGCGTGCGGCCTGCGGGCGGGCAGGCTCGCGCCTGGACCTCCCTGAGCGAAGGTCCAGTGTTCGGGGGTGCGGCGTCAGGCCGAGAGCAACTCGTCGGCGAAGGCGGCTATCCGGTCGGCGGCGGTCTCCACCAGGAGACGGCCGTCCTCGGCAGTGGCGCGGCGGGGATCACCCAGCACACCACGCTTGTGGTACTCGTCGAACCCGACGGACAGCCGCGGGCCGCGCGACCCCCGGGCCAGTCGGGCCGGAACGGTGAGCTCCTCGAGCGTCAACGCGCCCGGCTCCAGGCGATCCGCCTGAACCAGTTCCGGGGCGAGATAGAGCATCTGCGCGGTCTCCGCTTCACCGGCGTGACCGTGGACCGCGCCGACGTCGGTGATCAGGTCCGACACCACCGACGTGAGCGGGGTCCAGGCGAACGTGACGTCGCCGCGGACGTACTCCTGCGCGAGCACGGACAGCGCGGCGTTGTTCCCGCCGTGCCCGGTGATCACCAGGAACTGCTTCCAGCCGTGTTCACGCAGGCTGGCGACGAGGTCCCGGAGTACCTGGAGGAAAGTTGCCGGGGACAACGTCATCGTCCCGGCGAAGGCCATGTGGTGCGGCGAGACGCCGTACGGGACGGGCGGGGCGATCACCGCCCGGCCGGCCAGTCGTTCGGCGACCCGCTCGGCGACGCCGACCGCGCGGACGGTGTCGGTGGACATTGCCATCCCGCCGCCGTGCTGTTCCTGCGCGCCGACCGGGATGATCACCAGCGGCGCTGTGCGGACGGCCTCGAGTGCTTCGTCGGTCGTCATCTCGGCAAGTCTCATGAGAACTCCGGGGCGGCTTCGACGGCCTGACGGATGTTGTCCAGGTGCTCGCGGGTCAGGCGCTCGGCCCGTACGGCGTCCTGCGCGCGGACCGCCTCGACGATCGCCTGGTGTTCCTCGTGGTCGCGCTCGCGGTTGTCGTACAGCGCGCGGATCTGCTGCTGCTCGCGGCCCCGGACCTTCAGCAGCGACGCCAGCACCTCGTGCAGCAACGGGTTGCCGGACGCGGCTGCGAGCTCGATGTGGAAGTTCAGCGCGAACGCCGGCCCACCGGGCGGGACCAGGGCGTTGGTGACCGCAGCCTCCAGGCGCTCCAGGTTCTCCGGCTGCCGCGCCACGGCGGACTGGGCGGCGACAGCCGGCTCGATCACCAGGCGCGCGCCGATCAACTGCAGCACGGAGTCCTTGGTGATCGGCGGCCGATGCGGATTCGCCAGTACGACGTTGTTGATCGTCGGACCGACGTACGTCCCGGACCCGTGCCGGAACTCGACCGCGCCGGTGGCCTCGAGCTTCCGGAGCGCCTCGCGCACGGTCGGCGTGGTGATCGCGAACCGTTTCGCCAGCTCACGGGCCGACGGGATCGCGTCGCCCGGCCGCAGCCCGCCGTCCCGGATGATGCCGAGGATCGACTCGGTCAACCGGTCGGACAGGCTGGGCAGCGCCTCAGATGCTGAGTAAGTCACAAACTGACTAAATCACTTAGCCTTTCCGCTGGTCAAGCCCTCGCGCCAAGCCAAAAATGATCAGCGGTACGACGAGTTCGAGCGCCGTCAGCGGCAACTGGAACCAGTGCGGCCGCCCCTCGATCGCCCAGGACAGCAGTCGGCCGACCCCGCCGAGCAGGAAGGTCCCGGCCAGCCAGTTGACCAGCACCTTGTCGATCGGTGCACGGCGGACCACCCAGATGCAGGCGAGTCCGTAGCCGGCGAAGATCGCGCCATAGAACCGCTCCCGGCTGTCCACCGTGGGCCCGGCCCCGGCCAGCCCGGGCTCGGAGTGAATACCGGCCGCGACGTGAGCGATCCCGATCAGCACGCACGCGGCCCCGAGCACCACCATCAACCACTTCAGCATTCCGCACCCCTTAGTAGACGGCTGTCTATTAGTGAGATTACTAGACAACTGTCCACTAGACTCCGGGCATGCCACGACGGAGGCTGCGGCCGGAGGAACGGCGCGCCGAGCTCATCGACGCCGGCGAGCAGTTGTTCGCCCGACGCGGGTACGAGGATGTCGCGATGGAGGAGGTCGCCCGGTACGCCGAGGTGTCGCGGGCACTGCTCTACCAGCACTTCGCCACCAAGCGGGACCTGTTCGCGGCCGTCTACCAGCGCGCGGCGGACCGGCTGCTCGACCAGGTCCACCTGACGTCCGACCGGCCGCTGGCCGAGCAGGTCGAGGCGGGACTCGACGCGCACTTCGACTACTTCGAGGCGAACCGGGCCACGGTGATCGCCGCCAACCGGACGCTCGCCGGCGACCCCGCCATCCAGGCGATCATCTCCGACGAGTTGTCCGTCCTGCGCGAACGCGTGCTCGAGGCAACCAACCTGGCCGGCGAGCGGCGCGACCTGACCTCGAGCATCCTGCAGAGCTGGCTGGTCTTCGTCCGGCTGCTCACGGTCGACTGGCTGATCGCCCCGCACTGCAGCCGCGCCGAGCTTCGTCGAATTTGTACGTCGACGCTCCTCGCGGCGCTCGCCTAGGGCTTACCCGGTTTCCAGTCCGGATGCCCGGGCATCGGCGGGAGGTGCGTGCCATAGAGCCACGAGTGGAGGAACGGCGCCAAGTCAGTGCCGGCCACCTCCGAGGCGATCCGGATGAAGTCCTCGGTGCTCGCGATCGAGTTGGCGTAGCGGTGCACCCAGGCACGCTCGATGGCGTTGAACGTCGTCGTCCCGACCTTCTGCTGCAGCGCGTACAGCGTCAGCGCGCCACCGGAGTACGTCGCGGTGGAGTACGGTCGCAGGTTCGCCAGATCACCGGTGAGCGTCTTCGGATCGGGATCCGCGATCGGGCCGTTGGCGAAGAGCTTGTCACCGTAGTTCTCGTACGAGTCCCGCATCGACTTCTCCTGGCTCGCGCCGTACCGGCCCTCGGCGTACACGTTCTGGTAGAAGACGGCGTGGCCCTCGTTCAGCCACAGGTCGGACCAGCGGCGCGGGGAGACCGAGTTGCCGAACCATTCGTGCGCGACCTCGTGCAGGACGACCGCGTCGGTCCCGTTCTCCTCGAAGCCCTTCTTGGTCATCGCGTCGGCGGTCATCAGCGTGAGACCCTGCGTCTCCAGTTCGCCGCCCATCGGCGTGATGTACGACCCGGCCTCCGCGCCCGGGAACCGGCCGAGTCGTGCCTCGAGGAAGCGGATCGACGTGTCGAACGACGTGAGCTGCGGCTTGATGTCGGCGAGCTGCGCGGTCGGTACGGCGTACCTCATGTCCAGACCGTGTGGGCCCTTGCTGTGCAGCACCGTGAACGGGCCGACACCGATCTGGAGCAGCTCGGTCGCGAGTTTGCGCTGCTCACGGAAGACCCGGGTCGTGTAGGTGGTGCCCTTGACCGTGCTGAGAAGTTTGCCGTTGGCAATCGAGTTGAGCGAGCTCGGAGCGGTGACCGAGATCGTGGCCGGTGCCTTCTGCGCGGGATGGTCGCTGACCGCGAGGATCCGGCGCGCCCCGGCCGGCTGGTTGACGGCTTGCACCCACCCGTCGTGCCGCAACAGTCCGGACGGGTAGGACTTGCTCTCCGCCGCATCCGGTAGGTCGTTGCGTACGTCGACCTTCACCACGAAGCGCGCGTGGTCGCGAACGGGTCGCTCCGGGGTGACCACCAGCTCACCTTCCGGTGTGGTCTTCCAGGCCGCTCGCACGCCGTTGACGTCGACGCCGGTCACCTTCGGGCCGAGCAGGTCGAGGTCGAACGCGGTCAGCTTCTGCGTCGCTCGGCCGGTGAGCGTCGTGCTCGCGGTGTACGCGGTCAGCTTCTGGTTGAACCGCACCGCGAGCTGCTGGCCCACCACGTCGTACCCGGTGTTGCCGAGCTCCGGCCACACCTTGTCCCCGATCCCGACGGCTGGCACGAGTCCGACGGCGGCGGCCAGCCCGGCGAGGGCAACTATCTTCAACATGCCTTGAAATCTAGACAAGCCACGACCCCTGGACATCGGTCTCAGGTCGACACGTTCGTAGTCCTTTGGTCTTAGGCGAGCCCGGCATCATGGACGAGGAGGGCGATCTTGGTCCGGTTCGGTACGTCGAGCTTCGCCATGATGTGCGTGATGTGTACCTTCACCGTCGACTCCCGAAGCTCCAGCCGGCGGGCGATCTCGGCGTTGCTCAGCCCCTCGGCCACCGCGACCGCGACATCCCGCTCGCGTGGCGTGAGTTCACCCAGCACCTCACCCTTGGGCGTGACCTCGCGAGGGTTGGTCGTGTAAGCGGTGATGAGTCGCTTCGTGATGCTCGGCGACAGCATGGAATCACCCCGGGCAGCCTGTCCGACCGCGTCCACCAGAGCTCTCGGCGCCGTGTCCTTCAGCAGGAATCCGGTCGCCCCGGCCTGCAACGCCTCGTACACATACTCGTCCAGGTCGAAGGTCGTCAGGATCACCACGGGCGGTGGCTCGCTCAAGGCGTTGACGCGACGCGTGACCTCGATGCCGTTCACCGTCGGCATCTGGATATCGGTCAGCACCAGGTCGGGCGAGTGCTTCTCGACCAACTCCACGACCCGCGCTCCATCGGTGTCCTCGGCAACGACCTCGGCGGTGCCACCCGCCTGCAGGATCAGCCGGATGCCGTTCCGGACCAGTTCCTCGTCGTCGAGGAGCAACACCTTGATCATTCCGCCGCCTTCAGCCCGAACACCGCACCGACTCTGAACGTCCCACCGACCCACCCGGTCTCCAGCCGACCGCCTGCCAGTGAGACCCGTTCCCGCATCCCGAGCAAGCCGTACCCCGACCCCGGTACGGCGATGCTCGCGACGCTCCGGGGATTCGTCACCTCGACCGTCAACTCGTCGCCGTCGACAACGATCCTGACCGTCACCGGTACGCCGGGCGCGTGCTTGGCCGCATTCGTCAACGCTTCCTGCACGATCCGGTACGCCGCCCGTCCGACCGCCGACGGCACCTCGGGGACCGGGTCCGGGACCTCCAGCTCGACCACCTGCCCGGTCGTGACCGCATCCGCGACCAGCACCGGGACGGCACCGATCGACGGCGCGACGTGCCCCGGCTCCCCCGGCAGCTCGTCGCGCAGCACCTGGAGGATCTCGCGGAGCTCGGTGAGGGCCGCCGTACTGGTCTTGCGGATCACCTCGGCGACCTGCTCGGTCTGCTCGTCCGGCGCGGTCATGGTCAGCGCGCCGGACTGCAAGGCGATCGCGCTCACCCGGTGCGCGACCACGTCGTGCATCTCGCGCGCGATCCGGCGGCGCTCGGCGGTCACCGCACGCTCGGAGCGCAGGTCGCGCTCGCGCTCGGCCTGTTCGGCCCGGTCCTGGAGGGCGACGAGGAGGGCACGCCGCTGATAGACCCAGAGCCCGAGCAGGATCGGCCCGCCGACGAACAGCACGACCGAGGCCGCCTGCTCGCCCCATGTCAGGTTCGCGCGGCCGGGGACCGGCCAGATGACGATCACCACCGCACCGACGACCGCGGACACCGCGGTCTGCCAATGCAGTCCCTTGCGGCTCGCCGTCGTGTACGCCGAGATCGTCACCGGCACACTCGGGAACACCTGGCTGACCGGTGCGACCGCGACGAAGAGCAGCGGGAACCGGCGGCGGACCAGCATCCCGAGGAACAGGACGCCGAGGAACACCGCGCCGTACCAGTGCAGGGTGCCGTTGTTCGTGATGTCGAGCGACATGCCCGCGGTTACCGCCGCGGCGAACACGATGTCGAACAGGAGTGTCCGGAGCTTGCCGTCCCACCACTCGAGCCGCATGACACCACCGTAGGGCCTGCGACGAAACGACCGTGGATTAACACTTTGGTAGTACCCAAGTTCGAGCCCTGCGACCGATGTTTCGAGGGGCGGAATCCGGAACTCTTGGGGACATGGCAACCAGACGACGGATCGGCAGTTTGCTCGCGGCAACCATCGTGCTGCTCCCGCTCGGCGTGAGCACCGCGCAGGCGGCGACGCCCGGCGCGGAAGATCTGGGCGACCGGCTGTTCCCCGGGCTCGGTAACGGTGGGTACGACGCGCAGAGCTACGACATCAGCCTCGGGTATCGGGTCGGGACGACCAAGATGCCGGGGGTGGTGACGATACGCGCGGTGGCCACGCAGGAGCTGTCCCGGTTCGGGCTCGACTCGGTCGGGCAGGCGATCTCGTCGGTGACCGTCAACGGCCGGCCGGCGACGTTCTCACAGGCGGGCGAGAAGCTGACCGTCACGCCGGCGCGGGCGTTGCCCGACCACGTGCCGTTCAGCGTGCGAGTGGTGTACACGGCCGACCGCGCGCTGAACCCGGCGCCGGCGAGTATGCACTGGCCCGCGGGGACGCCGTACGCGATGGAGTTCTGGAACAACACCGCGGACGGGTTCGCGGTGATGAGTCAGCCGGACCGGGCGCACCTCGCCTTCCCGTCGAACGATCACCCGAGCGACAAGGCCCGGTTCACGGTCCGGATCACCGCGCCGAGCGACCGGATGGGGCTGTCGGGCGGACGGCTGATCACGAAGTACGCGCACGGCGGCGACACGACCTGGGTGTACCGGACCGATCACCCCGTCCCGACGGACGTCCTACCGATTGCCGTCGGCAAGTTCCGTGAACTGCGGCAGACCGGGCCGCACCAGTTGCCGGTGCGCAGCTATCTCGCGCTCGGCGCGCTCCAGGGGCACACGTTCGCGGACGCAATGGAGGTGACTGCCCGCGAGACACCGGCGCAGCTCGGGTGGCTCGAGCGGCAGATCGGCCGCCCGTTCCCCTTCGAGCAGTACGGCGTCCTCGGTCTCGCGAGCCCGTACGACGGTGTCGCGCTGGAGACCACCACGCTATCCACGTTCGGCGCCGGTCTCTCGCTCCCGCCCGCGCAGGAGTCCTCGACTCTCGTCCACGAGATGACGCACCAGTACTTCGGTGACGCGGTCGCCGTCCGCAGCTGGGACGACATGTGGATCAGCGAAGGCCACGCGCGGTACTACGAGCGCAAGTACGCCGCCGCGCGCGGCCAGATCGATCTGACCAAGGAGCTCAAGGAACTCTACGAGCAGGACCAGCAGCACCGCACCGACTCCGGTCCGATGGGTCGGGTCAAGGCTCCGTTCGGGCTGCTGTTCGACGCCGACGTGCCCGGTCAGCTGATGCTCACCGGTCTCAACACCCTGGTCGGCGACGCCACGTTCCGCCGGATCGAGCAGACCTTCTTCGACCGGTACCGGGACCGCAACGCGAGCACCCAGGACTACATCGACGTCGCCAACCAGGTCAGCGGCCGCGATTTCACGAAGTACTTCCGCGCGTGGATCTACAGCGCCACCACCCCTCCGATGCCGGGCCACCCGGACTGGCACAGCACTCCAGCAAAGGCAGCCAAATGATGCTCACCGAGATCGCCGCCAGCAGCACGACCGACCAGACCTTGGGGGTCGTGGGAGCCGCACTGCTGGTCGGCATCCTGATCGCTTACGTCCTACTCGTCGTCGGCGCCTTCTTCAGCGCCTTGTTCTCCTCGGCAACGGCCGGGATGAAGCTGGTGTGGATCGTGTTCATCGTGATCGCACCGTTCATCGGGAGCCTGCTCTGGTTCATGGTTGGCAAGCGGAACTCCCAGTTGTCGGCGGCGGTGTGACCCATGGACGCCGCCGCCCCCGCCCGCGGTCTCCGTCATGGAGCGGACAGAGACCGGGTGCCGCGAGGACTACGCGGGGAGCAGCCGGATCGGGTTGCCCTTGGCGTAGTTGTAGAGGTTGAAGTAGCCGTCGGCACCGATCGGGTTGTTGGCCTTGGTGTCGAGCTGGCTCCACACCGTTCTGCCGTCGACCTTGAGCACCACACGATTGCCGCCGCTCGTGCCGAACGCGATGTCGTGGGTACTGTTCGGCGCGATCACGTCGTTCGGGATCACGTCGAGCAGCGTCTGCCCGGGTGTCCAGCTCTGCAGCTCGATGGTGTCCTCCTTGATCACCACCAGGTACCCGGTGTTCGAGTTCTGCCAGGCCGGTACTCCGGTCTCATGCGAGCGCACCTGGAATCCGTACCAGCCGCCGGCGAACGCACCGACCTCGGCCTTGAACCGGAGCAGCCCGTCACCGAACTTCTGGGCCTTGTATCCGAACACGCCCTCGCCGGTCGCCCGCACCGTGCCCTGGCTGAAGTCCAGGTTCGGCGAGGTCGTCCAGTTCACCTGGTCCGAGAGCTGCGTGGTCAGGTCGGTGACGGCGTACTGGCCGTCCTGGACCGTGACGGCCAGCGTCGCGGAGACGGCCGGGTTGGACACCGAGGTGGCCTTCACGGTCGCCGTACCGGCCGCGACCGCGGTGATCTTCCCGGTGCTGTCGACGGTCGCCACCCCCGGGGTGTCGGAGGTCCAGGCCAGTCTCGTGTCCGACGCGCCGGCCGGCGAGACGGTGGCCTCGACGGTCCGGCGTTCACCGGTTTCGAGGGCGAGTTGCGTCGTACCGAGGTCGATGCCGCTGACCTGGGTGGAGACGATCGAGAAGCCGACGTTGTCGAAGTCCAACCGGCTCACGCCAGAGACGTAGAAGCCGACCTTGCCGGCGGCCGCGGGAGCAGGGTTCGCTCCGGCGACGACCTGCTGGCCGTTCACCAGCACCGTGATCCCGCCCGGCTGGACCGCGACCTTGACCGCGTACGTCGTCCCCGGCTTGAAGGCCGCGTCCGCGCTGAGGGTCACTTGCTGGATGACCGCCCACTTGCTGTCGTAGATCGTCCAGACGGGTCCCGAGGCCAGGTGGCGATACCTGATGTAGCCGCCCGGGGTGGTCCCGGTCCGGTCGTAGACCAGCATGACCGCGCCGTCGGGCAGGTCCGCGGGAGTCGTCACCGTGAAGTCGAGAACGTACTCGGTGAAGTCCCGCGGGAGCTGCGCGTTGGCACCGTTGACGATCCGGTACACGTGGTTCCCCGAGCCGTCGTCGACCACATTGCGGTTGCCGTCGACGGGCCACCCGTTCGCGCCCGACTCGAAGTCGGTGTAGTGCAGTACGCCGTCGCCCTCGTGGACCACGAGGTTCGCCTCGTCCTTGATCGCCGGATCGGCCTTCGAGGTCGCCGTGAGCGTCGCCGTTCCCGGCGCGACCGCGGTGACGAGCCCGTTCGCGTCGATCGTCGCGATCGTCGGATCGCTGGACGTGTAGGTGGCCGCGGCGTTCGTGCTGTTCCACGGTACGGCGGCCGCCGCGAACGGGACCTGGTCGCCGAGGTCGATCGAGAGGTCGCCGGACGGGAACGCCAGCGACTCCAGCGGGATGGTCTCCGGTGTCCGCGTCTGCCCGACATGCCAATGGGTTCCGATCCGGTCGAACGCGATCGCCTGGAAGCCCGGGATGTGGTCGAAGACCGGGGCGTCCGCGCGCAGCCGGAAGTCGCCCTTCTGCCAGTCGACGAACCCCGGATCATCGGTCGTGACCCAGTTGTCGGCGTAGTTCAGCAGGTTCTTCACGTCCCGCGCGCCGTTCGCGTTCACGTCGGACTGCCGGGCGAGTGTCGGGTTCCAGACCAGGTTCTTCGCGAACCTGTTGTTCGCCGGGTAGTAGTGGTTGTCCTCGAAGAAGTGCCCGAGCTCGGGGTACTTCGTCAGGTACGGCGTCCCTTCGAAGTTGTTGTTGTCGGCGAAGAGTTTCTTCCAGGCCGGCATGTACGACCGGTCGACGACGTTGCCCTCCTGGTTACCCATCCACATCTCGTAGTTGTCGTAGGGCACCTTCGTGTCGACAAAGACATTGTTCGTCGCGGTCACGTAGTCACCGGACCCGCTCTTCACCGCGTCGTTGCCCATGTCGGCGAAGACGTTCTGGTCGATGGTCAGGCCCATCGTCAGGTTGTCGGCGTAGATGCCCTCGACGCCGGCGCGGCCCTTGCCGATGTCGTGGAAGTAGTTCCGCCGGAACACGTTGCCGCGCTGCTGCGGTGTCGACCCGGCGTTCATGTAGATCGCGCCGAGATCCTGGAACGTCTTGCAGACGTCGTAGATCTCGTTGTCCTCGATCAGCTGGTCGTTCCCCTGCACGATGATGCCCGGATGCGGTGCGTCGTGAATCTCGTTGCCCCGGGCAATGTTGCCGACGCCGTCGAACATCACACCGGCGTTGTAGGCCTTGTGGTAGTAGGCGAAGTCGTGGATGTGCGAGTTCTGCACCCTGTTCCGGCCGGGCGCGAGAGTGGTCTTGTTCCCGCCCTGCAGCACGACCGGGACACCGCCGATGTGACTGAGCTCGGTGGACACGATCGCGTGGTCGGTCCCGCCACGGTTCACCGGAATACCGTCGTACGTATAGCGGCCAGGCGAGTTGATCAGGACGCCGCCGTCGGTGAAGTTGCGGATGTCGCTGCGCGAGACAGTGACATGACTGCCGCCGAGGATGACCGCCGCGGTGGCACGCCCGTACTCCATCACCAGGTCGTCGAACGTCACGTACGACGTGTTGTCGGTGCGGATCATCGGCTCGTCGAGGGTCGTCACGGTGACCGCGCCGCGCTTGGCGAGGAAGGACGCGTTCGGCACCAGGTAGAGCACGCCCTTGTCGCGGTCGATGTAGTACTCGCCCGGCGCGTCCAGTTCCTCGAGCAGGTTCTGCGCGAAGTGGAAGTCCGGGAACCAGGACTTCATCAGCCCGGACATCTCGCCGTACCGCAGGGTGATCGTCTTGGCGGTGGTGTCGATGGACTGGATCTTGTTGAACGACCACTCCCAGCTGTACCCGAAGATCCCGTCCAGCCAGATGTCCTTGGCCTGGGTCCAGTACTTCGGGCGGTCGTAGCTGTAGCTGAATGTGCCGCCGCGATCCTGGAGGTCCGGGTCGTTGTGGGTCGGGCCCGGATCGATGATCTTGTTCATCTGCACGGTGCCGTTGTTCGGCCAGCGGGCGAGCGTCTGGCCTTCGCCGTCGACGTACAACTCCATCGGCGGGGTCTTGCTGACGTCGTTCGCGTGCCAGTAGCCGTGCCGGCTGACCTCGCCGTAGTCGGTGAGGCCGAGCGCGCGGAGGTCGACCTGGAGGATCTTCGGGCGGGCGGACTTGTCGACCACCCGGTCGAGCACCGACTCGTCGGTCACCGGCGCGAATCCGTCGTACGGGAGTTGGGTGCCGCCGGTGAGGGTCGCGGTCTCGCCGGGGTAGGACTTGTAGGTGATCGGGGAGTCCGCGGTGCCGGAGTCCTGATCGGTGAGGGCGAAGGTCGCGCTGCGCTGGTAGCTGCCCTGGCGCAGGTAGACGGTCACACCTCCCTTGGGCAGGTGCGCCTTCTTGAGCGTGCGGATCGCGTCGCGGGCGCCTTCCAGGGTCCGGAGCGGCTTGTCGATGCTTCCCCGGTTGTGATCGTCGCCGGTGGTCGAGACGTAGAGGGCGCGTGGGCCCGGGCCGGTAGTGGCGGCTACCGCTGGAGTTGCGGTCGCCAGCAGACCGGCGGCGAGCACGGCTGCCAGATATCGCTTCATCGCAGAACATCCTTTGGTCGATTATCGATTACACCTACTTACAAGTTCCCCTTTCTCGGGAGTGGGAGAGAAGCCCTAGACCAACGACTGTGGGACGAAGCCCTCGGACGCCAGCCGCTGCCAGAGCTCGGCCGGCACGGGCTGCTCAAGGGCGGCGACGTTCGCGGTCACCTCGTCCGCGGAGCGACAGCCGACGACGACAGACGTCACCGCCGGATGGAGATACGGGAACTGAATGGCGGCGACCGGCAGCGGTACGCCGTACTGCGCGCAGAGCTCGCCGCATCGCTGAGCGCGGGCGAGCGCGTCCGGATCCACCGGGCGGTAGTTGAACATCGCGGCGGGGTTGGGATCCGCGAGCAGGCCGGTGTTGAACACTCCCCCGACGACAACCGACGTGCCGCGACGTTGGCACAACGGCAGCAACGTGCCCATCGCATCGTGGTCGAGCAGGGAGAACCGTCCCGCGATCAGGACCACATCGACGTCGAACTCGTCGACGTACGCGGCGAGCGGCGCGCTGTGGTTCATCCCGAAGCCGATGGCGCGCACAAGACCCTCATCGCGCAACTTCCGCACGGCCCGATAGCCGGTACGACGGATCTCGTCGGGGTACTCGTCCGGGTCGTGCAGGTAGAGGATGTCGACCGAGGACCGGTTGAGCCGCGCGAGACTGGACTCGAAGGACTCGCGGATCCCGCGGTCACTGAAGTCGGCGCGGGCCCCACCCTCGGGCTCGAGCAGCCAACCGGTCTTGGTCGAGATGACCGGCTCCTCGACGACTCCGAGGGTCCGGCCGAGCCGTTCCTCGGCGAGCCCGTGACCGTAGCGCGGGGCGGTGTCGAAGTAGCGGACGCCGGCCTCGGCCGCGGCCTTCACCGTGGCGGCCGCGTCCTCCTCGGCCACCTCGCGGAACAGTCCGCCGAGGGGCGCCGTACCGATGCCCAGGCGGGGCAGCATCACGCCTCCCATGGCGACTGGTTCACCGGCTTCCGGGCATGCAGCGTCATCGCGAGCGTCAACCGCACTTCCGACGACGCCGGCAACTCGACCTGCACGTACTGTCCGTCGACGGGCACCGGCGTGGCATCGTCCACCGCAACGGTCTGTACGACGTGTTCGCCGAAGGACCCGGCCTGGACGAGTACCGAGCGCGGCGCGGTGCCGAGGTTCACGAGCTCGACGACGGTGTGCTCGGGACGGATGTCGGAGACGAGCGCCGCGACATCGTCCGGCAGACCCGGCCGACGGTTGGCAACGTCGAAGTACCGGACATGTAGTTGCGTGAGGCCACCGTTGTACAGGACCTGGGGTGAGCCGGTGGTGAGCTGCAGGAGCGCCTCGGTGACAACCGGGTTCACGTTCTGCCAGTGGTGGATGTCCAGGGCGTCCGGGCCGACCGTCGGGTCGATGCCGTCGTTCTCGATCAGGTCCAGACGGGCGGCGGAGATCTCGAGCGCGGAGCGCAGCATCCGTTCGGGGAAGGCCGGGTTGCGCGCGGCGAGGAACTCGTACCAGGGCTCCTCATGACCGCCCTCGTCCTTGTTCCGCTGGTCGTGGACGGCGGTCCAGTCCCAGTCGGATCCTTCGCGCAGCCGGTCGATCCGCTCGGCGTCGGCCGCGTCCCGGCTGAAGTGCCAGAGCGCGATCGGCAGCTGGGTCGGCATCACGTTGTAGTCGAACCAGCCGGAGTCGTTGTACCGCTGCGGAACCGCCAGCGTCGGCCGCTCCGGATCGAGATGCCGCAGCCAGCGCTTCGTCAGCGTCCCCATGTCAGCGAGCTTCCGGTACTCCGCCTGCTTCAGCACCGCGTCGAGCGGGTTCCGGGCGAGCTCGAGATACCCGCGATCGCCGGAGACCAGGGTGGCGTTGACCGCGCCGACGACCGCCGACGAGCCGACGGACTCGATCCCGTGCGGCCAGGCCCAGCCGTAGTGGCCGCCGTACCAACGCCCGTCGAGGTGCTCGCCCACCACACCGTTCAGGCCGGCGTTGTCAGGGATCACCTCCCGCCCAGCGAGCCGGTCCTGCCAGGTGCCGACGTACTCCGTGACCCAGTCGGCGTACGACGAGTCGCCGTGGAAGAGGTACGCGTTCGTGGCGAGTCCGGTCGCGGCGAGGTTCGCGAGCGTGTCACCGCGGCCCATCCGGTCCCACATGATCTGCCCGTACTCACGTGCCTTGGACGGGTCGTCGACGAGCTCGTCGAAGGACGAGACACCGATCCAGTCGAGCGGCAGACCGTACGGACGCAGCGGGAGGCTCCACGGGAAGTACTTCTCGCCGTCGATGAACCCCCAGCGCGGTCCGGCGGCACCGTTGTGCGGCGCCTGGATCACGCGGTGCTCGGCGTCGTAGTTCGGACCGCCCGGCAGGTACAGGTCGGCGAACTGACCGGCCAGCCGCCGCAGCTCGGCGTCGTCCGGCCGCGCCAGGCAGAGCGCGTAGAACAGCACCATGCTCTCGCCCTGGTGGAACCAGTCGTACCCACGCTCATAGCTGTCGACCAGCATGCCCATCTCGGACAGCTGGTTGGTCACGCCGTGCCAGTGCCGCAGGGACGCATCGAGCAGGTCGGCGCTGCCACCGAGCAGGTACAGCGTCGGCCAGTTGAAGAACGGCTCGTAGAAGTCGTCGACACCGTCGCGGCCGTCGAGCCCGACCCCGAGCCGGTCCCGGAACACCAGCCGGCCGTCGCCCTCGGTGTACCGATCGGCGAACACCCGCCAGGCCCGGTCCTGCTGGGCGAACAGCTCCCGCTCCAGCGTGGCCCACGCCGGCGGCGCGGTCAGCCGACGGGTCGCGTGCACGGTTTCCGTGCTGAGCATGAAGAAACACACCCCTTATCGCTGATCGATACCCGATGATTTAGCCTGATCCGACGCGACGGTGTCAAGACCGCGAGAGGGGTACGACGATGCGCCTGATCGACTGTCACGCGCACCTGTGGCAAGCCGGCCACGGCTTTGGCTGGATCCGGCCCGGATCCGCGCACGACAAGACCTTCACGGTGAGCGACCTGGACCGCAGCGGCGACGGCCTGGACCTGGCCGGATCGATCCTGGTGGAGGCGTCCCGCGGCGACCGCGGCGAGACCCTCGCCCTGCGCGAACTGCGGCTCACACGCCCCGACCTGGTCGCCGGTTACGTCGGGAATCTCAAGGTCTACGAAGGAATCGTGCCGTCGGCGTTCGCCCGACTGCTGACCGAGGCAGGCCCGAACGGCATGCGCCTCGGCGGACCCGGCCTGCCGGAACCGCACGAGACCAGGCTGTTGCCGGTCCTCGCGGAGCTAGGCGTCACGCTCGACCTGAACCTGCTGACCGACGCGCTCGGCGCCGCCGCCGCGCTGGCGCAGGCGCATCCGGGACTCACCGTCGTCGTGAATCATCTCGGCAATCCCCCGAATCTCCGCACTGGTGATCTCACCGAGTGGGAGCGTGGACTGCGGTTGGCGGCGCGAGAGCCGGGCGTGTTGCTGAAGATCTCGGGGTTGCTCACGCAGCAGAACGGCGTACCGCTTGAACGGGTTGCGAAGCTGGTTGAGCGAGCGGTGGACGCAGTCGGACCGGAGCGGTGCTTGGTCGGATCGGATTGGCCGATCTGCCTGCCGCGAGGGTCGCGGGCGGACTCACTGGAGCTCGCGTGCAGTGGGCTGGCGAGATTGACGGCCGACGAACGGGCCTTGGTCCTGCACGGGACCGCCGTTCGCGCCTATCGTCTGGCCGGGAACCTCTTGGAGGGGACGAACGTTATCGATACCTGCTAGGCGATCAGAGAAGTATGATGACAAGGGTTTTCGGGACATCGCACGAATCGGGGCTTTCATGGCTAAGGGTGACTTCGCCTCCACGCTGGCGAGCAACAAGGACCAGTTCCGCGCCACACTGATCTCGGAGCGCGCGTACGAGCTGCTCCGGCAGGCCATCGTCGACGGCGACCTGGGGCCGAACGAACGCGTCGTCGAGTCCGAGATCGCCCGCCAGCTCGGGGTCAGCCAGGCTCCGGTGCGCGAGGCGGTCAAGCAGCTGGCCCGCGAGGGTCTGCTGGTGCACATCCCACGGCGCGGCAACTTCGTCGTGGAGATCTCGCAGGAGGACGTCGAGTACGCGCGCCAGGTCCGCGAGCCGCTCGAGCGGCTGGCCGCGCAACTCGCCGCCACCCGGATGAGCGAGCAGGACCTCCGCGAACTCGACGACCTCGTCGAGCAGCTGCACAAGGCCGCCAAGTCCGGCGACCTGAGCATGTTCCGCGACGTCGACATCGCCTTCCACACGCAGGTGATCCAGCTGGCCGGCAACCCGTTCCTGACCCGGATGTGGGAGGTCCTGGAGCCGAACCTGCGGGCCCTGCGGGCGATTAGCGACCCGCTGTTCGAGGGCGACTGGGACGCGATGGCCGACGAGCACGGCCGCCTCGTCCAGCTGCTCCGCGAGCCGGACGCCGACGCCGCCGCGGACGCGTTCGCCAACCACGCGGGCGGCCGCGGCCCGGTGCCGGACGCCCGGATGGCCAAGAAGAAGGCGAAACGCACCACCAAGAAGTGAAAGGAGGAGGTGCTCCGCGGAGCACCTCCTCTCTCAACCCTTCACTGCGCCGACGGTCAGTCCGCTGATGATGTGCCGCTGCATGTAGATGAAGAAGATGATCACCGGCGCGATCGCCAGCAGCAGGTTCGGGAACACCTTCGTCATGTCCGTCGAGTACTGACTGATCCCGGCATAGATCGCCGTCGTCACCGTGTACCGCCCGGAGCCCGGACTGAGCAGGATCTGTGGACTGACGAAGTCGTTCCAGATGCCGATCGAGTTCAGAATCAGCACCGTCACCACGCCCGGCCGCATCAGCGGGAAGATGATCGTCCAGAACGTCCGGTACCGGCCGGCGCCGTCGATCTGCGCCGCCTGGTCGATGTCCACCGGGATGGTCCGGATGAACCCGACGAACAAGAAGATGCTCACCGGCAGCGTCGACGCCACGTCGTGCGCGATCAGTCCCGCGACCGTGTTCGCCAGCCCGAGCGAGCGCAGTACATAGATCACCGGGATGATCAGCGCCGCGCCCGGGATGAAGGTCCCGGCCAGGAAGTACAGCATCAACATCTGGGTACGGCGTTTCATGCTCCGCGCGATCACGTACGCCGCGGGTCCGGCGAACAGGATGCACAGCACGTCCACGGCCACCACCAGGAACAGCGTGAACCCGTACCCGCGGATCACGTTGAACTGCGGACTCCTGATCGCCGCCTGCAGATGCTCCAGTGTGAGCTTCCCGAACGGGATCGAGAACGGTCCGTTGAGGATGTCCTCCTGGTCCTTGAAGCTGTTCACCAGCAACAGGTAGACCGGGATCGTCATCAGCACGAACAACAGTCCGAGCATGACCGGGCGGACGACGAGCTTGCGGCGTACCGTCTGTGGAGGCTCCGGCTGTGGGACCGCTTGGATCGAGGGTTTCGTCTCGAGATCGAGTGCCATCTCCGCCTCCTAACCTGTCGCCGCTCGGTCCTGCCGGTTCCGCAACGCGGTCACCACCAGCGCCAGCGCGGCCGACACGACCATCAGGAACACCGCCTGCGCGGTGGCGTAGCCGACCTTCGTTCCTTCGAACGACTTGGCCAGGATCAGGTACCCGTACGTCTGTGTCGCGCCGGCCGGTCCACCACCGGTCAAACTGACGACCAGGTCGTAGGTGCGGATCAGCCCGATCAGGTTCAGTACGGTCGCGACCGTCACCACCGGGGCGATCATCGGGATGATCACCTGGGTGTTGATCTGCCGGGCGCTCGCCCCGTCGATCTGCGCCGCCTCGAGCAGCTCGGCCGGAACCGTCTGCAACGCGGCCACGAACAGGACGACGTTGAACCCGAAGCCGGCCCACGCGATCACGGCGATCAGCGTCACCAGCGCCAGCTTCTCCTCGAACAAGAACCCGACCGGGCCGACGCCGAACTTCTGCAGGGTGTTGTTGATCGCGCCGTTCGTGCCCAGGATCGCCGCCCACAGGTAGCCCAGGATCAGCGCGCTGATCACATGCGGGTAGTAGGCGAGCGCCCGGAAGAACGAGTTGACGAGCGACTTCTCCTTCAGGATCAGCGCGTACGACAAGCCGCCGCCGAGCATCAGGACCGAGCCGGCCACGGCCACGATCGCGGTGACGTACCACGCCCGGGTCGAGTTCGGGTCGTCGAACAGGTGCCGGTAGTTGCCGAGCCCGATGAACACGGCGTCGGAGAAGCCGTTCCAGTTCGTCAGGCTCAGGTAGACGGCGACGCCGACCGGCACGATGGTCATCACGGTGTACAGCAGCACGGCCGGGCCCGCGAGGCCCACGGAGATCGCCGTCTCCCGGAGCCTCGCGGTACGCACGTGCCGCCGACGGGTCAGCTCTGCGAGTTCCACCACTTGTCCAAACCGTCGGCGACCTGCTCCGGCGAGGCACCGGTGAACAGGGACTGGACCCGCGTGTTCAGCTCACCCGAGAACCCCTCGATCGGCTGGTGCGTGCCGGACTTCACCAGCACCGACGGCGTGCTGTCGAGGATCTTCTGGACGCCGGTGCCGAGGCTGGACGTCTTGTAGGTGAAGCCCTTGCGCAGGTTGCCGTCGGAGGCCAGCTGGCTCTCGACCGCGGCCTTGTCGGTGACCAGCCACTTCACGAACTCGGTCGCCTGCGTCTTGTGCTTGGAGTTGTTGACGACGACGTACGGACTCGCGATGTTGCCGAACTGGCCGGACGGGTAGGCGCCGTCGGTCGGCATCGTGAAGACACCAATCTGGTCGCTCTTCTTCGCCTGGTCGACGGCCGGGACGAAGTACGAGCCCATGATGTACATCGCGGACTTCCCGTTCAGGAACGCGGTCTGCCCGTCGGCGTAGGTCAGACCGAGCGCGCTCTTGTCGACGTACCCCGCTTCGATCCAGGACTTGTACGCCTTCAGGTACGGCAGGTACCCGCTGTCCTTGAAGGTGGTCTGCTTGTCGTTGCGCTTCACGGTCCAGTCCGGGTCGGCGGTCAGCACGCCGGCGTCGGCCATCATCGAGAACTGCGCCCCCGGGACCCACTGGCCGGAGGTCTGCAGCGGGGTGAAGCCGGCCGCCTTCAGCTTCGCCATCGCGGCACCGAAGTCATCCATCGTCTTGATGGTCGCCGGGTCGAGACCGGCCTTGGTGAAGGCGGCCTTGTTGTAGAAGACGAGCGACTGGATCTGCTCCCCGACACCGACGACGTACCGCTTGCCGTCGATCGCGTACTGCTCGCTCAGCGGAGTGTCCTTGACCCACGCCTCGTCGGTCAGGTCGGCCAGCAGGCTGACGTTGTCCTTGGTCGGCGTGATCTGCTGCGCGATGTCCGGCGGGTCGCCGGCGGCCAGGTCCTGCGTCAGCTTGGCGCTCGCCGAGATCGTGCCGGTCAGCTCCAGCTTCACCTTGACGTCCGGATGCGCCTGCTCGTACTTGCCGAACAGCTCGGTCCAGTACGCCTCGGTGAGGTTCGGGGTGATGTTGACGATCACCCGCAGCGTGGTCGGCCCGGACTGGCCCGACGACCCGGACTCGCCGCCGCCACAGGCCGCCAGTCCGATCAATGCCGTCGCCGCAACCGCGGCGATTGAGGCACGACGCCACAGTTGTCTCATGTCGTTCACACTCCAGTGCTTAGTCGTTGTCAAGGGCCACAGTCGTGAGCTGGTCACCACGTGGCCCCCGGAATCCAGAACGTTCCCCCGTACTGGTAGGCGCCGAGGCTCGGCACCGGGTCGGTTGATCCGTCCGTGACGCCGGCGATCGGCGTCGCCGCGTTCCGCGCGGGTGACGTCGCCTGCAGGCGGTAGTCGTTGCTCGCCGGCGCGACGTACTGCGGATCGGTACTGGCTGGCAGGTTGTTCGAGAGGGTGATCCCGGAGCCGGCTGCTGGTGGGTTGGACACATCGCCGAGGTTGTTGACGATCTGGGTGCCGGAAGCACTTGTGATGCCGAGCAGGTAGACCCCGCCGTCGTTGTTGTAGACGAGGTTGTTCGGGCTGGCGCCGTTCAGGCCGTGCAGCATGACCGTGCCGTGCAGGTTGCCCCAGCCGACGTTGTTGTGGAAAACCAGGTTGCTCTGCCCGTTGTCGGCGTACGCTCCGGCCTCCGCGAACGCGTTGATCCCGGGCAGGTTGGCCGCGTCGTGCAGCCAGTTGTGGTGCACCGTCGTACCGGCCATGTCGGAACCGCAGCACAGGTAGATCGCGGCGCCGTCGGTGCTCAGGTGGTCGTAACCGGACAGGTCGTTGTACGAGATCGTCGACGGACTGAATCCGTTGCCCCAGACAACTGACACGTCCGCTCGACCGACGTCTGTAACGGTGTTGCGGGTCACGGTCGCCCCGCTGCCAGTGACGGCGATGCCGGACGCGTACGTGCCCATGTAGTCGACGGTGCTGATCTTGTTGTTGTCGACCCGATTACCGGTCCCGGCGAGCAGTACGCCGGATCCCGCGCTGTAGGCGATCGTGCTGTTCTGCAGGACGTTGTTCGAGCCGCGGAGCTGGAGGCCGGTGCTCGCGCCGACCGAGACGTTGCAGCTGGTGCCGGGCGCGGTGAGCTGGGTGTAGTGCGTCAGGTAGCGGGCGTCGAGACCGTCGAACACGTTGCCGGTTCCCGAGGTCTTGAGCGTGGCGCCGAAGAGGTCGAGGTTCCGGACCGTCGTGTAGCTGGCCGACGTCAGGTCGAAGGCGAGATCGCGGGACTTCGCCCGTACGGCGTGGCCCGCGGGATCGCCGTACAGGTAGAGGGTGCCGGCGTTGTAGAACCATTCGCCGGGGTGCGCGAGTTCGCCGAGTTTGCCCGAGAGTGCGTAGCGGGTGTCACCGGCGTTGATGCCCGCGCAACCGGCGGCCGCGGCGAGGGTGATGGAGCCGGGTGACGAGCTCGCGACCGTGCCGGTCTGGGAGGCGTACCAGTAGCTCATCAGGACGGTCGCGCCGTTCCAGTAACCGGCCGGCCTGGTCTGGTTCGCGTCCACGATCGTGCTGTTGGTGGTGCCGGTCTGGGTGCGCTCGATGGTCGGGTTCATCAGGTCGAGACCGGGGTACGGCCACTGCGCCTGGATGTACATCTGGTCGTCGACGAAGATCTGCGCGTCGGCGCCGAGCGTCACGCTCGCCCGGTAGATCTGGCCCTGGCCGACGGCGGTCGCGAAGTCCGAGCCGGCCAGGTAGGAGTCGGACGCCTCGAGGGTCGCGAGGTCCGCCGCGGTCACCTTGGCGAACCCGGTGACCGGCTCGGTGCCGTCGACCCGGACCGTCGCGCCGGCCGCGGCCTGGTACGTGATCGGCGCAGACGACGTACCGGAAGCCGCTGGTACGACGGTCTCGCGGTACGTGCCGGACCTGATCTCGCAGGTGTCGCCGGCAACCATCACCGTCGCGCACCGCTGGATGTGCTGGAAAGGCGCCGCCGACGTACCGGCTGCCGAGTCGTCGCCCGAGGGCGCGACGTAGTAGGTGGTCGGCCCGGCCGCCTGCGCCGGAGCGCCGACCGCGGACGCGAGCAGGCCTACCGCGACTGCCACACACCAGTGCCGTGCTGCCATCTGCCTCACCTCCTATGATCGCCTATCGATAGATGATCTTATGGAGAAGCGGTCCGGAGTCAAGATCCAGTTGACAGCGAACCTGTCCCGGCAGTTACATCTATCATCGATAGGCGATAAAGTCATCGGCGCAGCGAAAGGCAGCACATGGACCTGAACGGTGATCGCGCGGCGGCGCATCCGGAGACCTACGACGCACAGCTGTCCCCCGTGCAGACGGCGACGTTCTCCCGGCCGACCGCCGAGATGCTCGGCGCGTTGACCGACGTGAGCGCGGCGACTGCCTGCGCCAAGCTGCACCAGCAGGGCATCACCCGGACCTTCATCAACGGCCCGGTGCCGCTGCACCGGACACCCGACGTGAAGGTGTTCGGCGGTGCGGTCACGCTGCAGTTCCTGCCGCAGCGCGAGGACATCTTCACCAGCGCCGACCAGGAGTACGCCGAGCGCAAGACGGCGCTGTGGGGCGTGCTGGAGTCGATTCAGCCGGGTGACGTGCTGGTGGTGTCGGCGTACGCGAGCCAGTTCACCGGGTGCCTCGGCGACATGCTGGTCCGGTACTTCAAGCTCCGGGGCGGCGCGGGCATCGTGGTCGACGGGCGGGTCCGCGACGCGGCCCGGATCCGCGCGCTCGGGGTGCCGGTGTGGTGCACCGGCGTGACACCGCACTACGCGTCGCAGACCGAGCTGTTCCCGGCCGCGTTCAACGTGCCGGTCGGCGTCGGCGGGACACTGGTGACCCCAGGCGACATCATCGTGGCCGACGAGGACGGCGCGGTCGCCGTACCGCAGAAAGTCGCCGTCTCCCTGTCGGCCGACTCCCTCGAACTCCAAGGCCGCGAAGAATTCGCCCGCCGCCGCCTCGACGAAGGCGGCCGGCTCTCCGACTACTACCCCCTCAACGGCCCCGGCCTGGAGGAGTACCTAGCCGCTCAGGGTCAGTAGGTTTCTGCAGCTCGACAGGACGTGTCGGCCGGTAGCGCCCGGCGGGTCAGGCCGCTGAGCGTAAAACGGCCTGCACCCGCCGGACACCTCCTGTCGAGCTGCCGTCAGCTGGTGATGGTGATGGTGGATCCGTTGGAGACCAGGGACCAGTCGGTGGTGTGGAAGGTTTTGGGGTCTACGGTGCCGGTGGTGGTGACGTAGTCGATCATCAGTTGGCGGATCTCGACCTGGCGGTTGTAGACGACCGGTGCGGTCTTGACGTGCGGGAAGTTGCCGCCGCCGGACTGGCGGTAGTTGTTGACCGCGACCACGAACTGCTGGTCGGCGGCCACCGGTGCGCCGTCGTAGGCGAGGTCCGTGATGCGGGAGCCGACGGCCTTCGCGATGTCGATCTTGTAGGTGAGCGGCTTCGTCAACCCGCCGAGGATGTCGTAGTTGTAGTCCGGCGTACCGGGCGGCGCGGTCGGGGTCGGCGCGTTGGTGACCTGGTCCGACGGGAACGGGCCCGTGCCGGTGACCTGCTTGAAGTACTGCGCGGAGAACTCGAGGTACTCCTTCACCTGAGCACCCGTCATCGTCACCGCGAGCAGCGTGTTGTCGAAGACGTACAGCCCCGCCACGTCGCGGACCGACACGTCGCCGGCCGGGATCGACGCGTCCCGGTTGAACGGCGCCGCGATTGCGAGCACCGGTAGCGTTGCCTGCGGCGTACCGGCGAGTGCCTTCGAGACCGCGTCGGCCTGGATGAAGTTCACGAAGTCCAGCGCGGCGGTGTCCTCCCATGGCGCGGTGGCCGCGGACATCGCCTCGGTGCAGGTGCCGATCTTCGAGTTCACGTACTCGACGACCTTGTCGTGGTCCTTCTGCAGCAGGGCCACCACACGAGGGTCGGCGGCGACGGTGTTCGCGTTCAGCACCTGGCTGTGCCGGCCGACCACCTTCCACTGCCCGCGGACCTTCTGCAGGTCCAGATCGAACAGCGACAGCCGCATGCCCCACTTCAGCGGCTCGCTCAGCACCACCTGCTCGCCGCTGGTCTTGTTCGTCGCCAGCCGCTCGGGGATCTCCTGGTGCGCGTGCCCGACGAGTACGGCGTCGATGCCGGGGACCGTCTCGGCCATCAGGACCGCCGCGTTCTCCGGGAACGGCAGCGCGTCGCCGTACGACGAGGACAGGTCCATCCCCGAGTGCACGGAGACGATCACGAGGTCGGCGCCGGCCTTGCGGACCCGCGGCACCCACACCTGGGCCTGCTCGACGATGCCGCCGAACGTGAGCTTGTTCTCGACGTTCGCCTTGTCCCAGATCGCGATGCCCGGGTTGGTCAGGCCGAGGATGCCGACCGTGATCGGCTTCTCGCCCGGTACCTGGACCCGCTTCAGCACGTACGGCGGGAACGCGGGCAGACCCGTGGTGGAGTCCTGCGCGTTCGCACCGAGCAGCGGGAACTGCAGCTGCCGCTGGAACTTGCGGAGGATGTCGAGGCCGTAGTTGAACTCGTGGTTGCCGAGCGCGGCGGCGTCGTACCCGATCCGGTTCATCGCGGCCGCCATCGGGTGCGTGTGGCCACCGGTGATGGGCTCGATCTTGGCGAAGTAGTACGCCAGCGGGGTGCCCTGGATGGTGTCGCCGGCGTCCAGCAGCAACGGGTGCGGCGCCTGCCGGTCCTGCGCGATCCGGTCGCGGACCGCGGTCACCAGGGTGGAGACCTTGGCCAGACCGATGTCGTTGTGCGCGGAGTCGTCGTACTCGGTGTTCTTGAAGTAGTCCCAGTTGAAGACGTTGCCGTGCAGGTCCGTGGTCCCCATCACGGTCAGCCGGACGGTCTTTCCGGATCCGCCTGGTCCGCTTCCGGCGTACGCCGGAACGGCCTGGAACCCGGCCGCGGCCAGGGCGGTCGCGCCACCGATCAGGGTTCGTCTGGTCATCGTCGTACGCTCACCGCTGTCCGTCATCGGCCGCCTCACTGGTCCGTTCGCCGGGATCTCCGGCACGCGAGCCCACGATACGGGCGACACACCCCCACCCGGTGGACAGATGGCCCGGGTCGCAAGAGAAGATGCCCCTCATGACCAAGCCGCCCGGCAAAGTTCTGCCGTTGGTCGCCGCCCTGCTCTGCGGTGCCGTCCTCGCCCAAATCGCCACGCCCTCCGCGCCGTCGGTCACGTCCGCCGCCGCGCCGGTCGCCCAGACGCCCAGCCACGGGCTGCTGAGCGTTCCGGTCACCTCCAAGCGGGGCGAGCCGACCACGCCCCACAAACCCCCGGCCGCCAAACCGCCGGCTCCGAAGCCACCCGCTGACGACTGGAACCTGGCCGCGCACGGCAAGGTCCTGTACCTGACCTTCGACGACGGCCCGCAGCACGAGTGGACGCCGAAGGTCCTGCAGGTACTGCGCAAACACCACGCGCAGGCCACGTTCTTCGTGCTCGGGATCCAGGTCGCGCAGTACCCCGAACTGGTCGCGGCCGAGCGGGCCGCCGGTCACCACGTCGGGAACCACACGTTCGACCACAAGACGCTGACGCTGCTGCCGGAGGCGAAGATCCGGCAGGAGATCAGCACCGGCGTGAAGTCGAAGTGCCTGCGCCCGCCGACCGGTGCGACGAACGCCAAGATCCAGGCGATCGCGGCGGCGTACCACCAGCGGCAGGTGCTCTGGGACGTCGACACCGAGGACTGGGAGAAGCCCGGCACCGCGCACATCGAACACGCGATCATGGCCGGCGCGCGGCCCGGCGCGATCATCCTGATGCATGACGGCGGCGGCAACCGGTCCCAGACCGTCGCCGCTCTCGATCAGGCCCTGACCAAACTCACCAAACTCGGCTACACCTTCCGAGCCCTCCCCTGCTGACCGGCAGGCTCAGCGTTCGATGCCGGCGGCACCTTGGGAGAAGTGCCGCATGGCTTCGTCGATGATGTGCACCGGCTGGTCGAGCGCGGTGACGAGGAACAGGCCGATCGGGCGCAGCAGCGGGTTCGGCTTGACGACCGTGCGGACGGACGGCTGATCGAGGCCGCGGACGCCGGCGGTGGTCGCGCTCACGCCGCGGGCCAGCGACAGGTCGAGCACGTACTGGCCGAGGAGTTTCTGCTGCCGGAAGCCGCGCACCGACGCCCACGGCAGGACAACCGGGTACGCCGCTCCGTCGCACGCGAGCTCGAGCCCTTTCGCGGAGATCCGCATCGCCACGGGCGGGAGCTCGTTGGCGGCGTACCACTCCTGCCGCTCGGCCTGGATGCGGAACACCATCACGGTGCTCAGCGCGAGCGGGACCATGGCCAGGATCAGCAGCACCGCGAACGGCCACATCCCCGCGCCCCGGAACGCGACCAGCGCGTAGAGGGCGGCGGCGATCCCGATCACCGCGATCACCAGCGTCGCCCAGGCACCGCGGCGCTCCACGGTGCGCACGACCGCGCGGCGATGCACCACCGCGTTCCGGTCGATCCCGACCACGAACGGCAGGCCCAGGTCACGCGCCTGTCCGGGCGGCACCTCCACCTGCACCTCCGGCGGTCCGGCCGCCTCGGGCGGCTCCTCTGACGTCAGCTGCGGTGAATCCTGCTCGGCATCGTTGTCGACATCCTGCTCAATATCCTGCTCGACAACCTGTTGCGATGTGTCCCCGTCCGCACTCACGGGGAAAGAATCCCACACCCGGGCCGGGGACACGCCCGCACGCTCAGTTCTTGCGGCGCCCCGCCCAGGTCCAGGCGTAGACGCCGTCGTCGACGGCCTGGCCGGCCTCACCCAGTTCGAGCGGGCGGAACGTGTCGACCATCACGGCCAGCTCCTCGAACCGTTCCGCGCCGAGCGACGCCTCGATCGCCGACGGCTGCGGTCCGTGCGCGTACCCGCCGGGGTGCAGCGAGATCGACCCGAGCCCGATCCCGGAGCCCTTCCGCGCCTCGTAGTCGCCGCCGCAGTAGAACATCACCTCGTCGGAGTCGACGTTCGAGTGGTAGTACGGCACCGGCACGGACAGCGGGTGGTAGTCGACCTTCCGCGGCACGAAGTTGCAGACCACGAAGTTGTAGCCCTCGAACACCTGGTGCACGGGCGGCGGCTGGTGCACCCGCCCGGTGATCGGCTCGAAGTCGCTCACGTTGAACGTGTACGGGTACAGGCACCCGTCCCACCCGACCACGTCGAACGGATGCGTCGCGTACGTCATCCGCGTCCCGACGATCCCGCCGGCCCCGTTCCCCCGGTGCTTCACCAGTACCTCGACGTCGGTCCCTTCCTCGACGAGCGGCTCGCCCGCCGCGTGCAGATCGCGCTCGCAGTACGGCGAGTGCTCGAGGAACTGCCCGTACCGGGACAGGTAGCGCTTCGGCGGCGCGATGTGCGAGTTGCCCTCGATGCAGTACGCGTGCACGCCGTCAGGCCCCGGGATCCACCGGTGCGTGGTCGCGCGCGGGATGATCACGTAGTCGCCCTGGACCGCGTTCAGTACGCCGAACACGGTCTCGACGGTCGCCGAGCCCTTCTCGACGTACACGCACTCGTCGCCGATGCCATTGCGGTAGTACGGCGACGGTTGCTCCGCGACGGCGTACGAGATCCGGACGTCACCGTTGCCGAGCACCAGGCGACGGTCCTCGACGGCGTTCGTCTTGGAGGTGTCGGTGAACAGGTCGTGCAGTTTCAGGTGCCGCGGGGTGAGCGGGTGGTTGGCGACGGTGGCGAGATCCGGCAGGTCCCACACCTGGGAGTCGACGATCGCGGACGGTACGCCGGCGTGGTACAGCAGCGACGAGTCCGACGAGAAGCCCTCCTCCCCCATCAGCTCCTCGTAGTACAGCCCGCCGTCCGGTTTCCGGAACTGCGTGTGCCGCTTCGGCGGAACTTCCCCGATCTGCCGGTAGAACGCCATCGCTGTACCCCTGCTCCCTGCCGAATCAATTCTTCACGGCGTACGATATTCGGACGCACGCGTCCGCTTAACGAAAGCATCCGTTAGGCTCAGGGTCATGTCAACCGTCCCCGTCCTGTACCGGCACCTGGTCGACGACGCGTCGATGTTCCCGCCGGGCAACCTGCCGCTCCCCGACGCGGTCGCCGCGCACCACGCCCACCTGCAGTCGCCGTACGCCGAGTTGGTCGGCCCGTTCGTCTGCACCGACGACGACCTGATGAAGGTCGCCGCCGAGGCCGCCCGCTCCGGAGCGGCCCCGCTCCGGGTGTCCGTGGTGATCTCCGGCGGCGCCGGCGGGATTGAGCCCACGGTCCGCTGGGGCGACCGGTCGAAGGACGTCGAGGTGACGGCGGTCGAGGTCCGGCTGCGGGACGAGGACGATCTGTCCCGGAACGCGCTGCGCGTGGTCCGCGCGTGCGACGACTGCATGGACGAGGAGTCGGCGTACGTCGAGGTCGGGCTGGACGGCGGCTGGGAGCGTGCCCTCGACGTGGTCGCGGACGCCGGGTACGCCGCGAAGCTCCGCACCGGCGGGCTCGACGCGGCGCTGTTCCCGACCGAGCACCAGGTCGCCGCGTTCATCACCGCGTGCCTCGATCGGGAGGTCGCGTTCAAGTGCACGGCCGGCCTGCACAACGCGGTCCGGCACACGGCCGCGGACACCGGGTTCGAGCACCACGGCTTCCTCAACGTCCTGCTGGCCACCCGAGCCTCACTCGACGGTGCGAACCAGGACGAACTGGCGGCGCTGCTTGGCGAGCGCGACGGCGAGACGCTCGCCGAGCGCGCCCGGGCGCTGTCCGACGACCAGGCGGCGAGCACGCGCCGCTGGTTCACGTCGTTCGGGTCGTGCAGTATCGACGAGCCGCGTGCCGACCTGACGAACCTGCGGTTGCTGGAGGACTGAATGACCTGGATCGACATCCCGGCAGGCTCGCCGTTCGGGCCGGACAACCTGCCGCTCGGCGTCTTCAAGCACGGTGACGAGGAGCCGCGGGTCGGTGCCGCGATCGGTGACCAGGTCATCGACCTCGCGCCGGTCGCGTCGGCGCAGATGCTGGACGGCGCGCAACTGTTCGCCGAACCGACGCTGAACGCGTTCCTCGCGCTCGGCCGTCCGGCCTGGCGCGCGACCCGGAACTGGCTGCTCGACCTGGTCCGGAACGAGAACGACCGGGACGCCGTCGAGCCGCACCTGATCCCGCAGTCCGCGGTCACCATGCAGCTCCCGTTCGAGGTCGCCGACTACGTCGACTTCTACGCCTCCGAAGAGCACGCGTCGAACCTCGGCCGGCTGTTCCGCCCGGACTCCGAACCGCTGCTGCCGAACTGGAAACACCTCCCGGTCGGCTACCATGGCCGGGCCGGCACCATCGTTGCCAGCGGCACCGACATCGTCCGCCCGTCCGGCCAGCGCAAGGCCCCGGACGCGCCCGCCCCGACGTTCGGCCCGTCCCAGCGCCTCGACATCGAGGTCGAGCTCGGGTACGTCGTCGGTACGCCGTCCCCGCTCGGCAAGCCGGTGTCCGTCGACGACTTCGAGGACCACGTGTACGGCGTCGTGATCGTCAACGACTGGTCCGCACGCGACCTGCAGGCCTGGGAGTACGTCCCGCTCGGCCCGTTCCTCGGCAAGTCGTTCGCGACGTCGATCTCCCCGTGGGTCGTATCCCTCGACGCGCTGTCGGCCTCCGCCGTACCGCTGCCGGCGCAGGACCCGCCTGTCCTCCCGTACCTGTCCGGCGACCGCCTCGTGAACTACGACATCACGTTCGAGGTCTTCCTCAACGGTCACCTGGTCAGCACACCGCCGTACAAGGACCTCTATTGGTCTCCCGCGCAGATGCTCGCACACATGACTGTCAACGGCGCCAGTGTCCGCACCGGGGACCTGTACGCGTCCGGAACGGTCAGCGGCGCCGGGAAGAACCAGCGTGGTTCGTTCATCGAGCTCAGCTGGGGCGGCCGCGAGCCACTGATTGTCGACGGCAAGGAGCACACCTTCCTCGAGGACGGCGACGAGGTCACGATCGCGGCGTGGGCGACGGCCGCCGACGGGTCTCGCCTCGGGCTCGGTGAGGTGACCGGCAAGATCGGGCCGGCCGTCAGCTGAGCAGCAGGGCCGAGTCCCAGCCGGTGGTGGGCGGCCGGGTGTACGCGCTCAAGGCGAGCGCGATCCCGGCGGCCCCTTCCATCAGGCCCGGGAGGTGGAGGTGCAGATCAGCGGCGGGCTGGTAGTAGCGATACCCGAACGGGAGCGCCGGATCGAAGCGCTCGATCAAGCGCTCGGCCAGCTGATCGGCCGCCGCCCCGAACTCCTGACCGGGATGCTGCCGATCGAACAGCACGCAAAGATAGAGCATTCCCGCCCAGCCGTGACAGAACGCGTCGTCACTGATGCCCCAGTCGTCGACCGGCCGCGCCAATAACGAGCGAAACGCATCGAGTCCTGCCTCTGTCCACTCCGGGCGGTCCAACGCCTCCGCAGCGAAGTGCAGCGCTCGCGCGATGCCGGGTGCGCCGTAACACCACGAGGCACGCGCCGGCTGCGGCGGCGGCCGATCCGCCCTGTTCGCATACAGATCCAGCGGCACGAAACCGGTCCAGTACTTGCCGTAGGCATCTGTCTCACGGTGTTCGAGCAACCACTCGGCCATACGGGCGATCGCCTCGCGCTGACCGTCGATGCGGGTCCCGGCCGTCCACGCGAGCGACAGTAACGCCAGCGGGCCGGGGATCCCATGCGCCAGGCCGAAGTTCGCCTGTCCGCGCTCGAATCCCGGCCCGACCATCGTCTTCTCGGTCCCGTCGAACCACCACCCCGGCACCTCGATCCCGTCCACGAGCAGCGGCTCACGCAGCGACGCCAGACACGTCAGTACCTCCGCGAGTACGTCGTACCGCTCGCGCGAGAGCAGGTACCGCCCGACACCGCTCAGCCCGCTCACCACGTCGACGACACCGGCGCAGGTCGGCACGCCGGCCCGCCGCGTCGCGTCGTGGACCCTGACCAGCCAGCGCGCATGCTCGCTCATTCGGTCGTCGAGTCGCGTCAGGATGCCTGCGTAGTCGCCAGGTTCGCGGGCAGCGATCCGAGTGGCCGTCGCCAGCGCGCCCAGGCCTTCGAGAGCGCCGGCGACCGGTGCGGACGCCGAGGACGCGACGGTTCTGGTCAGGTACTCGTGCGCGACGTCGCGCTCGCCGAGCTCGGTGAAGAGAATCGCCAGTGCGGCCGGTCCGCGGGAGAGCGTGGATGGGTCCCAGGGCGGGCAGCGAAGGTCGGCGATATCGATCACCGCACCGTTCGCGATCGTTGCTTCGATCACCGATTCGGGGTCTCGCAGGCGGTCCGCGAGTTCGTCGATCAGCTTCGCCGCTTGCTCCCTCATCGGCCGTGCCTCCGTCGGTCGATCCGCTGTTTCAACGCTGTCCGGAGTACGCCGTACGCGCGCCGCTCGAGTGCCCGGTCGGTCCCGAGCAGCCGATTGCTGTGCAGGTGCAGAACGCTCATCACGGCGGGCATCCCGACACCGGCGTAGCGCGCGATCGCCGCACGTCGTTGCCGCCAGCAATCGAGTGGCTCAAAGCTTTCCAAGAGTTGATTGAAGGCCTTGCGGTCGGCGGCCGGAACGGCGTTGGAGAGATCGATCGAGTAGGTGTCGACGAACCATTGTTCGAGATCGCCGAAGCTGTCGAGGATGTCCAGCTGATTGAGGGCCGTGAGTGACTCCCTCGGGATGGTCATGCGCATTCTCAACTGCTCCAGGACAGCCTGGCTGTCGGCGCAGAACACGTCTTCGGCCGCGGCCATCACCTCGGGGCCGCTGTAGCGCGCGACCTCCGGCTCGTACTCGTCCAGTACGACGGTGCGGATCCGGCCGGCGTCGATCAGGTCCGTCGCCCAGGCGTTGAGGATCGCGGGATCGCCGTGGTGGAAGCGGATCCGGAGATGCGCGTCGGGGTCGCGGTAGCGCAGGAAGAACCAGCGCTCGGCTCCCATGCGTTCGACGAGTTGGCGGACGGGTCCGGCGAGCAGTGCGTCCTGCAGGTCCGCAGCGAGGTAGATCTTCGCGGACAGCCACTCGCCGCCAGGCAGGTGCCGCGGCGGGCGCTGGGTCGCCGTACTCCACGACGGGTTGGCGGCGACCTCCGGCCGTTCGGCGACGGACAGCAGCGGTACGACGAGTTCGTTGGCGTGACCCGCGGTGACGCCGTACCCGGTCAGCGGTTCGCTCACCACCGACGACGGCTCCTTGCGCAACTGGTCGCGGAGCAGGCGGCGGTGCAGCGGGGCGCGCAGATCCAGGTCGAGGTGATGGTCGAACATACCGACCCGCACCACATCCGGTACCGCGAGACGCTCGCGCCAGCTGTCGAGAGCCTGGTCCCAATCAGCCGCCGTCGACAGGTCTGGATCCGTTCGCCACAAGGCGGGCGCGAGGATACTGCGGCCATACCTGACCCGAGGCAGCCGAGGTAGTACTTCGAGGCGGCCCCACTGCCAGGGCGTCCAGAACCGACGGCCGGCCAGACCGATCGCGGCTAGGAAACGCGCCACGTTGGGAGCGCCGGTGACGACGTTCAGCATGTTCGGCCGGATGACGGCGAGCTGACGCCCGAGCTTCGCCGAGAACACGTACAGCCGCTCGCCGGTACTGCCGACGCACACGTCACGGACATCCACGGTCCCCGGATCATCCGGATCCGCGAACGT
Organism: Kribbella sp. NPDC043289; assembly: GCF_056436705.1. Classification (NCBI taxonomy): domain Bacteria; kingdom Bacillati; phylum Actinomycetota; class Actinomycetes; order Propionibacteriales; family Kribbellaceae; genus Kribbella; species Kribbella sp. NPDC043289. The sequence goes on along the minus strand of NZ_JBWKCB010000002.1, from coordinate 1,058,053 downwards.
CCCGACCGCCAACGAGTGCGGCACCACCCGCGGCTCCCGCAGCACATTCCCGAACCGCGGCTCGTACGGCGCGAACTCCAGCTGCACCGGCAACGGCCCAGGTACGTCGAGCAACTCGCCCAATCGGTCCTCGAGATCGAGCATCGACGCGAACCGCCCGATCATCGCTCCCGCGGCAATCGATCCACTGGTTGCGGCCAGCAAGAACTCGCCGCGGTCCAGAGCCTCGGGAGAGTCGGCCAACAGCTGCGCACAGAGGTCGAGCGAGTCCGGCGGCTGATCATCCGAGTCGGCCACCAGCCGGCTGATCAACTCGTCGTCCAGGACCAGCTCATCGGCTCCGGTCAGCGCATCGGCTCCCAGCGCGGCGGCGAGGGCCTGGTCGCGAGCCGCCGGATAGGTGTTGCTCGGCAACTCCTCGCGGCCGCGTTCGCCAATCGGGATCTGGTACCCCGCCGGCGGACCAAGCCCGACATGCGGATCCATCAACTCGAGAACAGGCACCACCCGATCGGTCCCATACCGGTCGAGGAAGGCGCGGTGGTAACTCGCGAGCGCGGGTAGCCCGTCACCGGGCGGCGACAAGCGCCACAAGAGCGAGGCCGCGCGAGCCGCCTCCTCCGCAACCGCCTGCGGCAACAGGACATCGGCATCCATCCGAAGATCGACCTGCACCTCATCAGCTGATGAGACGTCGGCATACTCGCCGAGCAGAATCTCGCGGGACAGCAGTTGGCCGAGCAAGCGGTCTGCGTCATCGGCAGTGGCGTCGGGTGTCGCGTCGACCAGTCGCGCCCGCAGGACGGCGTACTCGATCGGGTGGTGGGCCGCTTCCCGGATGAACTGGACGGCTTCGGAGTTTGCGAGGGTCAGCTCGCGGCCGGGGGTTTGCTCGGTCAGCTTGCGAAGGTACGGGAGGACAAGGCGATCGCCGCGGACCCCCGCCAGGTTGTTGGCGACGACGCGCGCGGGTTGTTGCCGTTGGCGCTCAGCGTGCAGCCAGCCTGCGTCCGGCAGGACGTGCCGCGTGTGGGCGGTGCCGATACGGATCTTGGTGGAGTTGTCAAAGGCCACCGGCGCGACGCCGGCCAGCAAACCGAACGGCGTCGGGCGGCCGGTCATCCGGAGGAGGTAGCGGGACGTGGCGAGGGCCGCGCGTTCGAGCTTGGCCCGGTCCAGTTCCTCACCGGACAGGACGCGGCGGAGTGATGCGGCGAGGGACGGGCTCGAGAGGTCGATGGCCTCCAGGAGCTCCGAGTCCTTCAGCACCTCACACAGGTAGGCGTTGAGATCGTCGAGGGCGGCTCGGGTGGGTGCTGCGGCGGCAGCGGGTGAGGCTGCCAGCCGCAGCACCGCGAAGGCGCCCGGCCGGAACTCGTCCGGTGGTGTCACGGTGCGCCGATCAGACCGGCGTCAGCAGCACGGGACGCAGGCGGCGATGCCGACCGCGTACGTGTTCACCGTGGTCGGCGTCAGGCCGCTCCGCTCGTCGACGTCCCGGGCGTCCTCGGGACGCGCCGGCCGGCCCAGGGCCGGGTCGGACGCGGGGATGACATCGAGGTCCAGCTCGAATGCGGTGAGGCTCATGGTGATGACCCTTCCTTCGATATGGGTAGTCGATCGACTACCTAGGGCAATCAATCATGTGAAGTGGAAGGTTTTCAACGGTTTCAACCGTTGACTTTGCACGTCTTTTTCCACCTCGGAGCAGAGCTGAATCTTTGGGCATCTTGCGCTGATTTGTTCATTAGTGTTCGTTTCTCTTGACGGCTTCGCGCTTACGTGCGAACTTTCTCGCCATGAAACGTTCAGTGGGGTCTGGAGTACTCGCTGTAGCGCTGGCTGCCGGTGTGTTGATCGTGCCCTCAGGTGCGCACGCTCAGAGCTCCGCCGGCGACCCGACGCTGCGGTCCGCGGATTTGACGGTCACTGTCGGGGCGGACTTCCCCCGCGTGATCAGGTACGTCGACAACGCTTCCGGCCGGGCTCTCGGTGGCCAGCCGGACGCGATCTCGACCGTGACGATCGACGGTGTGGCGCGGGTCGCGCACCTCACCGAACCCGCCACGATCGCCGCCGGCAAGGCGTCGTACACGCTCGCCTTCGACGCGCTGCCCGGCGTCGAGCTGGACGCGAGCCTGAACGTCGCGGGCCGGGTGACGACGTTCGCGATCGACGCGGTGCGCGACACCGACGCGAGTCGGGTGCACACGATCGACATCCCGAACCACGACCTGGTGTCGGTGGCGAGCACGGACGCCGGCGCGACGACGGCCTTCACGACCCTCGATCCGGACTCGACGCGGACGGCGGACAAGATCACGCCGGTCACCGCGAGTACTCCGGCCGAGACGACCGCGACCGGAGCGGCGTACGCGTTCGTCAACACCAGTGGGCTGGCCGCGGGGATCGAGTCGAACTCGACGTACGACAAGCCGTCCGGTCCGTCGGTCGACGACGGCGCGCGGTTCTGGCACCGCGCGCGCAAGGCGGCGGACGGCAGCACGCGGGTCGGCGTGTGGAGCGGGCAGTGGACGTACCGCGCCGACACCTCGCCGTACACCGAGCCGCTCCCCTGGGCGAAGGTCGTCGTCACGCCGGACGCGAACAACGACAACACCGTCGACTGGGAGGACGGCGCGGTCGCGTTCCGTTCGATCATGACCGAGCCGAACGGTGGCGATCAGGTCAAGGACCGGGTGGTCACCCACATCCCGTTCAACTTCGCCAGTCAGGCCACGCACCCGTTCCTGCGCACGCTCGACGACGTGAAGCGGATCTCGCTGTCCACCGACGGTCTCGGCCAGATGGCGATCCTCAAGGGGTACGGCTCCGAGGGCCACGACTCCGCCCACCCGGATTACGGCGGCAACTACAACACCCGCGCCGGCGGTCTCACCGACCTGAACACGTTGCTGAAGCAGGGCAAGTCCTGGAACGCCGCGTTCGGTGTGCACGTGAACGCGACCGAGTCCTACCCCGAGGCGAACGCGTTCAGCGAGGACCTGGTCGACAAGAACGCCAAGGGCTGGAACTGGCTGAACCAGAGCTACTACATCAAGCAGCGCCCTGATCTTGCCTCCGGCAACATCGTGAAGCGGTTCCAGCAGCTCCGCGACGAGACCGACAAGAACCTGCAGGAGCTGTACATCGACGTGTACTACCAGTCCGGCTGGCTCGCCGACGGACTCACCCGGCAGCTCGGCGCGCAGGGCTGGCAGATCGCCACCGAGTGGGCGGACCGGCACGAGCGCACCTCGCTGTGGTCGCACTGGGCCAACGACCTCGACTACGGTGGCGCGACCAACAAGGGCCTGAACTCCAAGATCATCCGGTTCGTCCGCAACCACGAGAAGGATGTCTGGAACAACGACCCGATCCTCGGCCAGTCCGCGATCGTCGAGTTCGAGGGCTGGACCGGCGAGACCGACTGGAACGCGTTCTACGCCAACATCTGGCAGCGCAACCTGCCCGCGAAGTTCCTGCAGCAGCAGAAGATCGTGGACTGGAACACCAATGACATCTCGTTCACCGGCGGTGTCCGCGGCGCCGTCGAGAACGGCAGGCGCACCGTGTACGTCGGGAACGCGAAGGTGCTCGACGGCGACAAGTACCTGCTCCCGTGGGACAACAACAAGAAGCTGTACCACTACAACCCGGCCGGCGGCAGCACCACCTGGCAGGTCCCTGCGGCCTTCGCCGGCGCGCGCACCTTCTCGGTCTACAAGCTCACCGACACCGGCCGCGTCAAGGTGACCAGCGTCCCGGTCAAGGGCGGCACGATCACCGTCGACGCGGTCAAGGGCCAGCCGTACGTGCTCTACCCGGTCGTCGCTCCGCAGCAGCAGCCCGCGAACTGGGGCGAGAGCTCGCACCTCAAGGACCCCGGCTTCAACGCCGGCAACCTCGAGGCCTGGAACGCGAACGGTGGCGCGACCAGCGCGACGCTCGAGAACGGCCAGCACGTGGCTGAGCTCGGCACGAAGGCGTCGTCCCTGAGCCAGCGCATCACCGGGCTGACCAGCGGTCGGATCTACAGCGCGTCGGCATGGGTGGAGGTCGAGCCCGGCAAGTCGCGTCCGACGACGATCACGGTCGACGGCGTGAAGAACGTGGTGACCAGATCGACCGCGCAGAACATGGTTGCCGCCGACGACAAACACGACGCTTACTACCAGCGCGCCCGCGTCGTCTTCCAGGCCAAGGGAACCGGCGCCGACCTGACCATCGGAGCAGCCGCAGGTACGGCGCGAGTTCGGTTGGACGACGTTCGTGTGGTGGAGACGAAGCGGCCCGCGGCGGGACTCGTCGACGACTTCGAGAACGTCGACCAGGGCTGGGGACCGTTCGTGAAGGGCGATGCCGGTGGAGTGACCGACCCGAGAACCGTGCTCGCTCGCAAACACGCGCCGTACACCCAGGCCGGGTGGAACGGGAAGCTGGTCGACGACGTGCTGGACGGCGACTGGTCGTTGAAGTCGCATGAGGAGAACGAGGGTCTGGTCTACCGGACCGCGCCGTGGACGGTGAACTTCCAGCCGGGCCACAAGTACAAGGTCAGCTTCGACTACGAGAGTGGTCGCGCCGGGCAGTACGCCTGGGTCCAGGGAGTCGACCGGCCTGATTCGGTCGAGGTGAAGGCCACTCCGATCGGCGAGCAGCGGAGCAAGGCGACGTACAACCAGGAGTTCGTGGCCGGCTGCGGTGGCGACTACTGGGTCGGACTGCGCAAACTCACCGACGGCGGCGACCAGTCCGACTTCGTCATGGACAACTTCGCCGTCACCGATCTCGGTACGACGTCGGAGCCGGCCGACTGCACGTCGGTCGCGGTCACCGGCCTGACCGGTCTCGTCTCGGGTGAGGCGAACACCGTGACGACCATGTTCACCAACAACGACGTGGTTGCCGCGAACAACATCACGCTCGGTCTCGCCGCCCCGGATGGTTGGACCGTGACGGCAACGACTCCGGCGACGCACGCCACGGTTGCCGCCGGTGCGACCGCGAAGACCACCTGGGACGTGACTCCCCCGGCCGGAACGCCGGAAGGAAAGTACGTGCTGACGGCAACGGGTGGTCAGGCGACGATCACGGGCGAGGCCACGGTGCTACCGCCGGGCATCGTGCCGCAGTCGCGCATCAAGGTGACGGCCGTGGACAGTGAGGATGTCGGCACCGGCGGAGCCGCGACCTCGGCGCTCGACGGAAACCCCAGTACTATCTGGCATTCCGCCTGGTCCGAGGTCAGTACGCCGGCCGGTTTCCCGCACTACATGACGCTTGACCTCGGGTCGTCGTACCAGGTGAACGGGTTCAGCTACCTGCCGCGGCAGAGTGGTACGAACGGGATGTTCAAGGGGTACGAGATCTACGTCAGCGCGGACGGTCAGGACTGGGGTACGCCGGTCGCGACCGGACAGTTCCCGAACTCCACCGCCGTACAGCGGGTCGACTTCACCGCGAAGCCCGGGCGCTACGTGAAGTTCGTCGGGACGAGTTCGCTCAACGGGGCGGTCTTCGGGTCGGCCGCCGAGTTCAACGTCTACGGAACCCACTAGCAGGGACCTGAAACACCAACTGGGGGCCTTGAACAGGTTATTGCCTGTTCAAGGCCCCCAGTACTTGTCCCCACCCCCGGCACGTGGCCGGCGCCGGACTACTTGGTGATGGTCACCGAGACCGGCGCGGACGCGGTGTTCGCCGCGACGACGCGGAACTTGTTCACGCCGACCCGGCCGCTCTGCACCCACACCGAGTACGTCGCGCGGCTGGTCACCTTGGTGGTGGCCGGGAAGTTCACCCACTTGCCGCTCTGCAGCCGCTGCACCTGCACGACGGTGTTCGCCGCGATCCCGGACGTCTTGCCGGTGAAGGAGACCTTCGCCCACGCCTTCGCGGTGGTCGCGCTCGACTTGATCGTGATCGACTTCGCGGCGGCCGGCGTCGAGACCGCGGCCTGCTGCGTGGTGGCGGCGTTGGCCTGCAGAGCACCGGCGACACCGAGACCGGCGGCGGCCAGCGCGACACCGGCGAACGTGGCAGCGGTACGGCGAACGAACTGAGTACGCATGATGATTGGTTTCCCCTCGTTTTTGTTGGTGTTACGGAGAGGAAGACGCGACGGCGGCTGGAAAGGTTGTGTTACGACTCCGTCTCAGGCCCGGCCGGCAATACGAGACGAGCCAGTGCACCACCACCGGGCGCCTCGCCGAACGTCAGCTCGGCGCCCAGCACCTTGGCGTGACCGGCCGCGATAGTGAGACCGAGGCCGTGGCCGACGCCGCGCTCGGCCATCCCGGACCGGAACCGGCGCGGGCCCTCGGCAATCAGCTCCTCCGGGTAACCGTTGCCTTGGTCAACAACCTCGATCGTCCGGCCACAGACCGTCACCTCGACCGGCGGCTTGCCGTGCCGCAGACCGTTGACGATCAGGTTGGCCAGGATGCGCTCGATCCGCCGCGAGTCGGTCGACACCGTCTCGTCCGGACCGAGCTGGTGCACGATGACGTCGTCCGGAGCGAGCGCTTGTTGCATCCGCAGGCGACCGACCGCCGAGCCGACGAACGCACCGAGCCCGACCAGTTCCAGATCCGCCTGCTCGACCCCCGAGTCGAACCTGGCGATCTCCAGGAGATCCTCGACGAGCCGGCGCAGTACCTTGGCGCGGTCGCGGACCAGCTCACTCGGTCGCCCGGGCGGCAGCAGCTCGGCCGCGGTGGTCAGCCCGGTGACCGGCGTCCGGAGGTCGTGGGCGACGTCCGCGGTGAAGCGGCGTTCGGCTTCGAGTTGACCGCGCAACGAGCTGGCCATCGTGTCCAGGGCGGCCGCGAGTGACTGCACCTCGTCCTTGCCCTTGCCGACGGCCTCGGACGCGGACGCGTCAAGGTCGCCGGCCGCGATCCGGCGGGCCGTACCGGCGACGGCGACGATCCGCTTGGACAGGCTGCCAGCCAGGATCACGCTGACCAGGCCGACCAGCGCGACCGTGCCGATGCCGCCCAACAGCAAGGCCTGCTGGAGCGCCTTCATCGAGTCGTCGCCCGTCTGGTAGTCCTGCTCGATCGAGAGGATCTTGCCGTCCTTGACCGCGACCGCCGCCCACATCTTGGCGTGCGGCGACCCGGTCTTGAACGTGGCCCGCTTGCCCTCGAGCACGGCGTCCCGCAGCTGCGGCGGCAGATCCGGATCGTCGAGCTTCGCCCCGAACACCGGTACGTCGTTGGTGTCGTAGCTCTGCGCCGCGAGTTGGATCCGCTCGTCCGCGAAACTCCGCGTCCGGTCCAGCCGGGCCGACTGGGCCTGGGTGTAGACCGCGACGCAGAGTACGAGGATCGCGAGTGCCGAAACCAGCAGGAAGATGAGACCGAGCTTGCCCCGGAGCCCCATCTAGGCCCGCAGCTTGTACCCGAAGCCGCGGACCGTTTCGATGCGGTCGGCACCGATCTTGGTCCGTAGCCGCTGCAGGTGGACGTCGACCAACCGGCCGTCGCCGCCCCACTCGTAGTCCCAGACCCGCTGCAACAGCGTGGACCGGCTCAGCACCACACCGGGATTGTTGGCGAACTCGATCAGCAGCTTGAGCTCGGTCGGCGTGAGCTGCACGGTCGCGCCACCGCGCCGTACCTCCAACGCCTCGCGGTCCAGCTCGAGGTCGCCGAACGACTCCACGCCGGAGCCGGCCGCCGGCGCCGGACGCTCCGGGTCGTTGACCGCGCGCCGCATCACCGCCCGCAGCCGCGCCACCAGCACCTGGGTGTCGAACGGTTTGGTCACGTAGTCGTCCGCGCCGGCCTCCAGGCCGAGGACGACGTCGAGCGCGTCACCGCGGGCGGACACCATCACGATCGGGACCGTGCTGGTCTCGCGGATCCGGCGGCACACCGAGATCCCGTCCAGCCCGGGGAGCATGATGTCGAGCATCACGACGTCCGGGTGGATCTTCTCGAATCGCTCGATCGCCTCCAGGCCGTCTTCGGCCGTGGTCACGTCGTAGCCGTGCCGCTCGAGGGTCAACTGGGTCGCCTCACGGATCACCGCGTCGTCCTCGACCATGAGAATGCGCGCTGCCGGTTCTTCCGGTACCACCGAACTTCAGTCTCCCTACTGGTCCGTCGAGCTCAGCTTGGTCATCTGTCGACCGTTCCAACGGTAGACCTCGACCCGCCGGCCCGACGGGCAGCAGACCGGGTCGTCGATCGCGAAGATCTTCGACTCGACCACCAGGTCCCCTTGCGGGCTGGCGTTCACGGTCGGCTGCTCGACGTTCAGACTCCAGATCGGTCGTGGGCCCGAGGGTTCCACGGCGATCAGGAAGAAACCGAAGACGAACTTCTCCAGGGTGTGGATCAGGACGATCTGCTGAGGTGTACCGCTGTGCAATACATCAACGGTCTTACCCCTGCTGAGGCAACGCGAAATCACGGTGCAATTCGAAAGGACTGTCCGCGAGTAGCTCGACAGGCGCCGATCGGCGAGCAACCGGGACCGGACCTTGTACAGGTCGACGGCCACTTCCGGGGTCTTCTCGGCCTTCGGCGAGGCGCCACCGGTACCCACTGCCGGCTTCGGCGCAGTACTCGACGGCGGCGGCGTTTCGGGGCCTTCGACCCGCAGGCCGCTGCCGTTCCCGCAGGCGGACAGGCCGGTCAGCGCGAGCACAGCCGCGACAGCAGGCAGCAGAGTACGGCGCCACTGACCCATCGGGCGCCTCCTACCCTGCATCAAGTCCCCCCGCGATTTCAGCTAACTACCCTCCATGATGTCGGCCGGACGTCACGTTCGACGGGCATGGACATCGAGTGGGCTCGACAGTTGTATTGCGGTTGCGTCACAGTCTCAGCCGGCCACGATCTTCCCGGGATTCAGCAGGTTCTTCGGGTCCAGGGCGTTCTTGATCGCACGGTGCACGTCGAGCGCGACCGGCCCGATCTCCTCGGCCAGCCAGGCGCGCTTCAGTACGCCGACCCCGTGCTCGCCGGTGATCGTGCCGCCGAGCTCCAGCCCGATCTCCATCACCCGGTCGAACGCCTGCTGCGCGCGCTCGGCCTGCGCCGGGTCGGCCTGGTCGAACACCACCGTCGGGTGCATGTTGCCGTCACCGGCGTGCCCGAGGACGCCGATGGTGATGTCGAGCTCGGCCGACAGCTTCTCGATCCGGCCGATGAACTCGGCCAGCCGCGACCGCGGTACGGCGACGTCGTCGATCATCGTCGTACCGAGCTGCTCGAGCGCGGTCAGCGCGGCCCGCCGGCCTTCGAGGAGCAGTTCGCCCTCGGCGTCGTCCTCGGCCTCGATGCACTCCAGCGCACCGTGGTCGCGGCACAGCTTGGCGACGGCCGCGACGTCGGCCGCGCCGGCCTCCCCGCCCGCGTCGGACTGCGCGATCAGCATCGCGCCCGCCTCGTCGGGCAGGTCCATCCGCTTGTACTTGTTGACGGCGCGGATCGTGGTCCGGTCCATGATCTCCAGCAGGCTCAGCGAGACGCCGCTGCGGATGATCTCGAGGATCGCGTTGCCGGCTTCCACGCCCGAGGCGAACAGCGCGGCCATCGTGCGCGGCTTCGCGGTCTGCGGCCGGAGCATCAGGGTCGCCTCGGTGATGATGCCGAGCGTGCCCTCGCTGCCGACGATCAGCTTGGCCAGGTCGTACCCGGCCACGCCCTTGACGGTCTTCCGGCCGGTCCGCAGCACGCGGCCATCGGCCAGCACGACTTCCATGCCGAGCACGTAGTCCGTGGTCACGCCGTACTTCACGCAGCACAGGCCGCCGGAGTTCGTGGATAGGTTGCCGCCGATCGAGCAGAACTCCCAGCTGGACGGGTCCGGCGGGTAGAACAGCCCGTGCTCCGCGACGGCGCGGGACAGTACCGCGTTGTACACGCCCGGTTGCGTGACGACGTACCGGTCGACCGGCTCGACGGCCAGGATCCGATCCATCTTCTCGAGCGAGACCACGATGCAGCCGTCCAGCGCGTTGGCCGCGCCGGACAGGCCGGACCGCGCGCCCTGCGGCACGATCGGTACGCCGGTCTCGTTCGCCACCCGCACCGCCGCCTGGACGTGCGCGGTCTCCCGGGCCAGGACGACGGCGAGCGGCATGCCGGCCGGGCAGAACATCGCCCGGTCGTACCGGTAGCTCTCCATCCGGTCCGGATCGGTCACCAGCGCCTCGGGCGGCAGTACCTGACGCAGCTTGTCGACAACCTCACTCATACAGCGAGCCTACGGTCTACTGCGCGGTACTGCGCCCTTCTCCGGTGGCCGTCTCAGGTCAGCGGGTGCGTCTGGTGGCGTTCTCCGAGATCTCCTCGTAGCCGCCGCCGTAGTTGTGGTACTCCCGGCCGATCGCGGCGAACGTGATGCTCCCGCTGCTCGCCTTGATCTTCGGCGTCCGGCAGGTGCGCTGTCCGGCGACGACCGAACCGTTGCCGCCGCTGGTGTCGCAACTGACCACCCGGCCGTTGTTGCCGCCGCCGTACTGCACCAGGAAGGCGTTGGCCTTCGCGTTCGCCACCACGGGCGATGCCATGGTGATCTCGGCCCAGTACTGCGAGCAGTTGTCGCGGACGAGCCGGATCGTGCCCCAGCTCGGCGGTTTGTGGTCGCGCAACATCGGCGCCGAAGCGATGGATGTCGCGCCAGAGCAGTTGGTGGCGGCAGTCGCCGCCTCGGCGGGCGGGGCGGAAAGGGCGATCGCGCCCACCCCAGCCAGGCCCGCGGTGCTGAGCAGAAGGCTCAGTGTCTTCATGACGAAACCCTTCCTGAGTGCACGCCCCGACGCCCACTCAGGAAGGCACACTACGCGAACGGAGCTTGCCCCGACAGTCATTCCGGTAATCGGACGGCGACACGCCGTGTGCAGTTGCTCCCGGCAAGGTTCTGCGTCCGGGTTACCCGATTAACCTCGCCGGGGAGCACCTGGCCCGCTGCCGTCAGAGGTTGCCGCGACGCTCTTGTTCGCGCTCGATGGCCTCGAACAGCGCCTTGAAGTTGCCCTTGCCGAACCCGAGCGAGCCGTGCCGCTCGATCAGTTCGTAGAACACCGTCGGGCGGTCGCCGAGGGGTGCCGTGAAGATCTGCAGCAGGTACCCGTCCTCGTCGCGGTCGACCAGGATCCCGCGCGACTGCAGTTCCTCGATCGGCACCCGCACCTCGCCGATCCGGGCCCGCAGTTCGGGGTCCTGGTAGTAGGAGTCCGGAGTGTTGAGGAACTCGACACCGTTGGCCCGCATGATGTCGACCGTCCGCAGGATGTCGTTGGTGGCCAGTGCGATGTGCTGCGCTCCGGCGCCGTCGTAGAACTCCAGGAACTCGTCGATCTGCGACTTCTTCTTCGCGATCGCCGGCTCGTTCAGCGGGAACTTCACCCGGTGGTTGCCGTTGGCGACGACCTTGCTCATCAGCGCCGAGTAGTCGGTGGCGATGTCGTCACCGATGAACTCCGCCATGTTCACGAAGCCCATCACCTTGTTGTAGAAGGCAACCCACTCGTCCATCTTGCCGAGTTCGACGTTGCCGACCACGTGGTCGATCGCCTGGAACAGCCGCTTCGGGTGCCCCTCGGGCCGCGTCACCTTGGTGGCCGCCGTGACGAACCCGGGCAGGTACGGACCGTCGTACCGGCTGCGGTCGATCAGGGTGTGCCGGGTGTCGCCGTACGCCGCGATCGCGGCCCGGCGGATCGTGCCGTGCTCGTCGGAGACGTCGTTCGGCTCCTCGAGGACGACCGCGCCGACGCTGCGCGCGTGCGCGATGCACTTGTCCACGTCCGGGACCTCGAGCGCGATGTCCGCGACGCCGTCGCCGTGCTTGCGGTGGTGGTCGTGCAGCGGGCTCTTCGGACTCACGCCGCCGGTGATGACGAAGCGCGCTGAGCCGGCCTTCAGGACGTAGGCCTTGCTTTCCTTGAGGCCCGTCTCGGGGCCGGCGTACGCGACCAGGTCCATGCCGAACGCGAGCTGGTAGTACTTCGCGGTCTGGGTGGCGTTGCCGACCACGAAGACGAGCGCGTCCATCGAGGTGACCGGGAACGGGTCGGTGCTCTCGTCGTACGGCACCAGTCCGACGAGCTGCTTCAGCTGGTCGAGGTCGAGATCGGCGTCGAGCTCTGCGGGGGTGAGGTCGGTGCTGGTCATCGGGGTCCTCCCGGGTCAAGTACGTGCACCGAGCCTCGTCGGAGGGCGACAGGTTGTGCAACAGTTCGTTGTTTCACTACGCAGGTTGTGCAGTATTGTGGGGACTTCGCTGGACTGTTTGGTCAGCCTGACTATCTCCCCGGAGGTGCTCGTGTCGGTGGATGCGCTGGATGCGCGGATCCTGGAGTTGTTCGCCGCCGAACCGCGGGTCGGCGTCCTCGAGGCGTCCCGGCGGCTCGGGGTGGCGCGCGGGACGGTGCAGGCGCGGCTGGACCGCTTGCAACGCGACGGCGTGGTGCGCGGTTGGGGTCCCGACATCGACACCACCGCGATCGGCTACCCGGTGACCGCGTTCGCCACACTGCAGATCGAGCAGGGCTCCGGACACACCACGGTCGCCGAAGCGCTCGCCCGGATCCCCGAGGTTCTCGAGGTGCACACGATCACCGGCGCCGAGGACCTCTGGTGCCGCATCGTCGCTCGCTCGAACGCCGACCTGCAACGCGTGATCGACCAGGTGGTCATCGTCCGCGGCATCCAGCGCGCCTCCACGGTGATCGCCCTGGCCGAGCAGATCCCGCACCGCGTCCTACCGCTGGTGAACGCGGCAACCAAGCAGTAGTCCCGGATCCCCAGGCCATCACAATCGCAACTTCGGCGCGGCGCTGAGCGGCGGCGAGCCGGCGAACGCGGATTGTGATGGCCTGCAGATCCGGACCCCGGGGCTGCTCGGTCGTCAGGCGAGGCGTTTGGCGACCTCGACGGCGGCGCGGGCCACGCGGGGGCCGACGAAATCGCGATCGAGCTTGCCGAGGACCACGACGCCGATCGAAGCTTCGACACCCGGTACGCCGAGCACGGGCGACGACACACCCTGGGCGCCGGCCTGGAGCTCGCCGGCGGTGATCACGAACGGCCGGCCGGCCGGGTCGGGCTTGCGGCGGCCCGCCAGGATCGCCTTGCCGGCCGCGCCCTGGTCGAGCGCGTGCCGCGACCCCATCCGGTACGAGACGTGGAAGTCGGTCCAGCTCGGCTCGATCACGGCGATCGCCAGCGCTTCCTCACCGTCCGCGACGGTCAGGTGCGCGGTCGCACCGGTGTCCTCCGCGAGTGAGCGCAGTACCGGCAGGGCGGCGTCACGGAGCGTGGGCTGCACGCGCCGGCTGTAGTGCAGTACGGCGAGACCGAGGCGGGCCCGGCCTTCACTGTCGCGGCGGACGAGCCGATGCAGCTCCAGGGTGTTCACCAGGCGGTACACCACCGTCCGACTGACTCCCAGCGCCGCGGCGAGCTCGGTGATGGAGAGCCCGTCCGGTGCGTCCGCCAGCAACTCGAGGACCGTGAGTCCCCGGTCGAGCGTCTGCGAGGTCTCGGCTGGCACGTTGTCAGGGTATCCGCTATTCGGGCGCGGACCGATGGGCCCGTATCTTGCTGCCGTGCGAAATTATTGGTCGCTGCTCCCCGCCGTCCTCGTGGCCGTGGCGTTGATCCTGGTCTACGCCGTTCCGACCATCATCAATCCGCAGTGGACGAGCTCGATCACCGCACTGTTCCGCAGCACCCCGGTGCCCGCCGACGCGACCCCCGAGGAGGCCCGCCGGGCGGCCGGCATCCTCGGCCCGCAGCAGCTGAAGTCGCGCCGGATGCTCGCCATCGCGATGGTGATCGGCGCGCTGATCCTGGTCGGCTTCAACATCTCGTTCAACCGCGAGGCGGTCGGCTGCTACAAGGCCGCGCGGGCGTTCGGCGCGATCGACGGGCCGGACATGAAGGACCCGTGCGTGCACATGATCTTCGGCACGTTCCTCGGCGACGGCGACGGTACCGGCACGGAGAAGAACCCGCAGCCGGTGCAGTACTACCAGGTCGTGAAGGGCAACAAGCCGAAGTACCTGAAGTGGATCCAGAACGCCCCGAAGTACGACGAGGCGGACCTGCTGATCGCCACCTCGCTGAGCTGTTCGAGCGACCTGCGCGTCGAGCAGAAGGAGGACAAGATCCTCGCGTACGTCGACGTCGACACGCCCTGCCCGCCGGACAGCAACGCCTCGGTGACCCCGATCAAGCTGAAGAAGCCGCTCGGTGACCGCAAGATCGTCACCGTCGGCGACAAGCCGATGACCGAGATCAACCCGGACCTGGACTCCTGGTTCACCGTGCTGAAGAAGCTGGCGACCGGCGGCTAACTAAGTTCTCGGGTTCGCGAGTCGTAGACCCGGAAGGGGCGGTTGCGGGCCAGCAGGATCAGCAGGCCGGTGATGCAGACCGCGGCGCCGCCGAGCAGCGCGACGGTCGGGCTGGTCAGGGACGCCGTCGTCCCTGCGACGAAGTCACCGAGCCGCGGACCGCCGGCCACGACCACGATGAACACGCCCTGCAGCCGGCCGCGCATCGCGTCCGGTGCCGCGGACTGCAGCACGGTGTTCCGGTACGCCGAGCTGACCATGTCGGCCGCCCCGGACATCGCGAGCAACGCCACCCCGAGCCAGATCGTGCGGGACAGCCCGAAGAGCCCGACGGCGGTCGCGTACGCCGTGATCGCCAGCACGATCGCCACGCCCTGACGCCGTACCCGGGTCACCCAGCCGGAGAAGATCACCCCGATCAGAGCCCCGATCGCCGGTGCGGCCTGGAGTACGCCGACCGTCCGCACACCGCCCGCGAAGAACGCGCCCGCGACCGCCGGGAACAACGCCCGCGGCTGCGCGAACACCATCGCGAGGATGTCCGCGAGGAATGTCGCGAGCAGCGCCGGCGCCGCCCGCAGGAACGCGAACCCCTCGAGCACCGACCGCAGGCCGGCCCGCCGGATCGCTCCGGTCGGCGGCACCGCGGGCAGCCGGAAGAGCGCGTACAGCGCCGCGGTGAAGGTGACCACGTCGACCAGGTACGCCGCCGCGAAACCCTGCCAGGCGATCACCGCCGCGCCGAGCAACGGTCCGGCGGTGAAGCCCAGGTTGAACGCGGCCTGGCTGAGCGTGTTCGCGGCCGGCAGCAGTTCGGGCCGGATCAACCGCGGGATGATCGCGGACCGGGCCGGGTTGTTCACCGCGAAACACGCCGACTGACAGGCCACGACGGCGTACAGCACCCCGACCTGTCCCCAGTCGAGGTGTGACTGCAGCACCAGAACCATGGAGAGCAGCCACAACCCGGTCGACGAGACCAGCGCGAGGGTACGGCGGTCGATCGCGTCGGCCATCGCCCCGCCGTACAGCCCGAAGACGATCAGCGGGACCAGCGAGAACAGGCCCACCAGACCGACGGAGAACGTCGAGTGCGTCAACGCGTAGACCTGGATCGACACCGTGACGGCCGTCATCTGCTGGCCGAGCTGCGACACCGTCGACCCGATCCACAACCGCCGGAAATCGGCGGACTCACGGAGTGGGCGGATATCGGTGAGCAGACGCACGATGACAACTTATGCCACGTTGTAAACGCTCACACGCGCGGGAACAGCTCATGGTCGAGGGGCTCGCCCACCCGCAGTTCGAGGCCGTCGGTGCAGACATGGCCGGCGCCGGTGTACGTCGCCTCCGCGTCGAAGTAGATCGCCACGTGCGCGATCCGCGGGTCGTCGGTGAAGTTCGGCGTCGCCGAGTGCGCGAGATACGCGTTGTGGAAGGTGCAGTCGCCGGCCTGCAGCGGGATCGTCAGCCGCTCCTCCCAGCGCAGATCGGGCGCCGCGCGGAACATGTCGTCGCGGTCGGACAGGTCCTGGCTGCGCAGGTTCTGGTGGTTCTGCGAGCCGGGGATGAACGTCATACAGCCCTTCTCCACCGGTACGTCGACGAGCGCGACCCAGGCCGACAGCGACGCCCGCGACCCGGCGTGCGGCCAGTACGGGGCGTCCTGGTGGAACTCGGTCGCGGCCCCGTTGTGCGGCGGCTTGATCAGCAACTGGTCGTGCCAGATCCGCAGCGGTACGCCGGCCAGCGCGGTGGCGACCGCCGCGAGCCGCGGGTCCAGGGTGAGCTCCCGCAGCACGTCGTTCTGCTGCCAGACGTTGACGTACTGGTTGAAGATCTTCGACTCCTTGGACAGGTCGTCGGCGTTCGCGGTCCACTCGGTCGCGGCGGCCGCGAACCGGGCCGCCTCGTCGCGGCTGATGATGTTCTTGATCCGCACCACGCCGTCGCGGTGGTAGGCGGAAATGGTCTCCTCGTCGACGGTCACAGGTGCCGTAGGCTCGGTGGTGGTCATCGGCGTACTCCTCGGATTCCGTTGGCCTGGAAGGTGTTTCCAGGTTCTCGGATGGGCAGCGCCGGGGACAGGCAGGGATTGACCAGGACTTGACCGTTCTTGACCTCCTGGAGGTGCGGATGCACAACGTGCTGAGCCACGAGGTCTTCCCGGACCCGCGGCTGCCGGTCGCGGGCGAGCGGATCGAACTGTTCGCCGACGTCGCGCCGCACAGCCACGCGTTCTTCGAGATCGCGGTCGTGGTGGCGGGTCGCGGTACGCATGTGTCGGCGAGCGGCGAGGTCGAGCTGGGCGCGGATTCGGTCGTTGTGCTGCGGCCGGGTGAGTGGCACGGGTACACCGATTGCGACGGGCTGGTGGTGCGGAACGCGTACCTCGGTCCCGACATTTTCGGTCTGATGTCCGGTGCGCTGGTGCCGGGCGGGGCGTCGCATCCGGTGGTCGAACACGCGATGCGGTCGCTCGAGGCCGGGATCGCCGAGACGTGGACGCTCGAACGGCTCGCCGCGACCGTCAACCTCGCGCCGGGGTATCTGGTCCGGCTGTTCGGGCGGACGGCCGGGATCTCACCGATGGCCTACCTGAACCGGATCCGCGCCGAGCGCGCCGCCGGCCTGCTGATCGAGACCGAGCTCCCGGTCGCGACCATCGGCGCCCTGGTCGGCTGGCACGACCCGAGCCACGCCACCCGCCGCTTCCGCACCACCTTCGGCCTCAGCCCCACCGCGTACCGAGCCGCCTTCCGTCCCACCCCTCCCCCATCCGCTTAGAGCGTTCACCGGTCGTGCCTCTCCCGGTCGCTCCGTGGTTCGCGCCGAGCGTTCACCACCTGTGCCTATCCCGGTAGCTTCGCGGTTTCAGGGGGTAAGCAAAGATGTCCCCATGACGTCGTCGCTGCGCACGCCTGACCCGAACCCCGGCTGGCTCTCCGAGTTCGCGCTCGCCGAGACCCGCACGCGGGTGCCGATCCTGTACGTCGAAGCGGTCCCGGTCCGGGTCGACACGTCCGGCCAGATCGAGCACATCGGGGTCCTGCTCCGGACCTCCAACGCGACCGGCGAGATCACCCGCACGCTGGTGTCCGGTCGCGTCCAGCACAACGAGTCGATCCGCGACGCGCTGCAGCGCAACATCGAGAAGGACCTCGGCCCGGCCGCGTTCCCGCGGCTGCCCGCCACGCTGGTCCCGGTCACGGTCGCGGAGTACTTCCCGTTCCCGGGCATGACCCCGCTGCACGACCCCCGCCAGCACGCGGTCGCGCTGGTGTACGTCGTCCCCGTGACCGGCGAGTGCAACCCGCGCCAGGACGCCCTCGAACTGACCTGGCTGACCCCCGAGGAAGCCCTGGCGCCGAGCCTGCTGAACGACCTCGAGGGCGGCCGCGGCCAGCTCCTCAAACAGGCCCTCGCCTGGTCCGGCGCCATCGTCTGACCATCCCGCGCGTAACCCCGCGCGCGTCACCACCCGCGCGTCACCACCCCCACGGGCACCCGCGCGCGTCCGCACCCGCGCGTCCCGCCTGGCGCGTCAGCACCCGTGCGCGTCACCAGGGGAGGCGGCCCGCTTCGGCGTACACATGGCCGGTCGGGCCGTCGGCGTCCAGCGTCGCGAGCCCGACCGCGACCGTCGCTCCCTGGGCGGGGGTGCGCTGCGCGGTCCAGCCGCCCATGTCGGTGGCGCAGTTGCCGGGGTCGGCGGCGTTGACCAGGATGCCGCTGCCGCGCAGCTCGTTGGCGAGCATCACCGTGACCATGTTGACCGCCGCCTTCGACGAGTTGTAGCCGAGCGTGAGCACGGTCGACATCCGCGATTCCGGATCCCCGACCTGCTCGAACGACGCCAGCGACGTCGACAGGTTGACGATCCGCGCCTCCCCGGCCTTCTCCAGCAGCGGCAGGAACGCCTGCGTCACACCCACCAGACCCACCACGTTCGTCTCGAACGCGGACCGCAGTACGCCGGCCCCGATCCGCGAGGCGGCGTCGTCGCCCGCCGGGATGATCGCCGCGTTGTTGATCAGTACGTCGAGCCGCCCGTACTCCGCCGCGACCCACTCGGCCGCCGCACGCACCGACTCCTCGTCGGTCACCTCCACCTGGATCCCGACCGCTTCGAGGCCCTCGGCAACCAGTTCCCGTACGACGGTCGCGCCGCGCTCGAGGTCCCGCGAGCCCACCAGCACGGTGAACCCGCGCTCGCCCAACTGTCGCGCGATCTCCCGGCCGATGCCTTTGTTGGCGCCCGTGACGAGCGCGATCTTCTGCGTGTTCATGCGGTCAACCTTCGAGCGGATCGTCCGTCCGAGGCAGAGCGAGCCGAGCCTGGGACCGGCCGTCCCTGGATACGCCGCACCCGGCCTGCGATCCTGGGACGCGTGGATCGCGACGGGCTGGCGGAGTTCCTCCGGGTACGACGGTCCGCGTTGCAACCGTCCGACGTAGGCCTCCCCGCGGGACTCCGACGCCGTACGCCGGGCCTCCGTCGCGAAGAGGTGGCGAGCCTCGCGACGATGTCGACGGACTACTACACGCGCCTCGAGCAGGGTCGCGGCCCACGCCCGTCGCGGCCGGTGCTGACCGGGCTCGCCCGCGCGCTGCGGTTGTCCGACGACGAGCGCGCCCACCTGTTCCGGTTGGCCGGCGAGCAGCCTGGTCCCCCGCCCGGTCCACCCGCGGACGTGCGCTCCGGCGTACTGCGGATGCTCGCGCGACTCGACGTACCGGGTCTGGTGCTCGATGCGAAGTACGACGTACTCGCGTGGAACCCGTTGGCGGCGGCGCTGATCACGGACTTCTCCGCGATGCCGGCGCGGGAGCGGAACCTGCTGCGGTTGCGGTTCCTGACGGATCGGCAGACGGAGCTCTTCGGTGCGGACGCGACGCGGGAGTTCGCCCGCGAGGCGGCAGCCGATCTGCGGGCGGCGACCAGCACGTACCCGGATGATCCGGAGCTCGCCCGGTTGGTGCGCGACCTGCAGGACGGGAGTGCGGAGTTCGCGGAGATCTGGGCGCGGCACGAAGTGGGGCGGCAGCAGTCGTTGTGCCAGACGATCTTCCATCCGCAGGTCGGGCGGATCGACGTGATCTGCGAGGTGCTCGTCGTACCGGAACGCGACCAGCGGGTGGTGCTCTACACGGCCGAGCCGGGGTCGCCGTCCGACCAGGCGCTCCGGCTGCTGGAAGTGATCGGAATTCAGAAGTTGACAAGCCCAGCCTGATCAAGCGACTGTTTGACCCGTTGGATTCCGACGGAAGGATCTGCTTGATGCGTAAGTTACTTACGATTCCGGTGGTTCTCGGGCTGTTGGTCATCCCCGCGGCCGCTGCCGTGGCCGACCAGCGCACTGAGCCTACGGTGCCGGCCGGGCCGGGCACGCTCGTGTTCGCCGACGAGTTCAACAGGACGGCGATCGACCGCACGAAGTGGGCCATCCACTCGAACGCGGAAGCCGACCAGTGCCTCGGCAACAAGGGCAACCAGCAGCTCGAGTGGCACACCTGGGACGCACTGTCGGTGCGCGACGGGAAGCTGACGATGACCGCGAAGAAGAACAATCCGGCGAGCGGGTACGACTGGTCCGGCGCGCTGATCACGACCGGTCAGGCGTGCGGGCACGAGCCGTCGAAGCCGTTCGCCGTGAAGACCGGCGACTACGTCGAGACCCGGCTGAAGCTCCCGGCGGACAAGGGGTTCTGGCCGTCCACGTGGACCTGGAACGGCAACGGTTCCAACGAGCAGGACACCTACGAGTTCTACAGCGACAACCACAAGGCGCTGTACCTGACCAACCACCAGTCCCCCGGCGGCGGCTGCACGTACCAGTCGCCGACCGACCTCACCTCGGACTGGCACACGATCGCGCAGCAGCTCGGACCGGACCAGACGGTCTGGTACCTCGACGGCAAGGAGATCTGCCGCCAGGGCGCCTACACCGCCGGCAGCAGTGACGCGCTGATCCTCGACCTGTTCGTGTACGGCAAGATCCCGCCGACGGTCACCTCCGGGTCGATGCAGATCGACTACGTCCACGTCTACCGCCCGTAAAAGCTGAGGCCCAGCACCTCGACCTCGTGAGGAGGTGCTGGGCCTCGGGGATCACCTCGGGGCGCAGCTCCGGGAGCCTGCGACAAGCAATGGGGACTGTGAACAAGCAATTGCTTGTTCACAGTCCCCATTAGGTGTTGTCAGTGGGTTCCGTCGACGCTGCGGCCGGCGGGTGGTCAGGCGCGGCGTTGGGTGGCCCAGTCGCGGATCAGTTCGATGCGTTCCTTCAGCTGGATGGAGGACGCGTGGGCTGCGGCGGGACCGCCGAGTTTGCGGCGCAGATCGTTGTGGATCACGCCATGGGGCTGACCGGTGCGGTGGTGCCACGCGGCGACCAGGCCGTTGAGCTCGCGGCGGAGCAGGGCGATCTGCTCGTGCGTCGCCAGCTCCGTCGGGGTCGGGTCCTCCCGCTCGGCCGCCGCCGGCCTGGACTTCTTCTGCGCCGCGAGTGACTTCTGCTGCCGTTTGTGCAGCAGCTCCCGCACCTGGTCCGGCTCCAGCAATCCGGGCAGCCCGAGGAAGTCGAGTTCCTCGTCCGACGCGTTGTCGCCACCGGTCCCGTAGTCGCCGCCGTCGAACACCACGCGGTCGAAGCTCGCGTCCGACCCGAGCGCCTCGAAGTTCCCCTCGAGCTCGTCGCTGGCGCCCTCGGCCTGGTTCGCCTGCTTCAGCAGGTCGTCCTCGAGGGCGAAGATGTCGCCGTCCTCGTTGTTGTTCTTCCGCCCGAGGACGTGGTCCCGCTCGACCTCCATCTCGGCCGCGAACCCGAGCAGCCGGGTCACCGACGGCACGAACACCGACGCCGTCTCACCCCGCTTCCGGGCCCGCACGAACCGGCCGACCGCCTGCGCGAAGAACAGCGGCGTCGACGTCGGCGTCGCGTACACGCCAACAGCCAGCCGCGGTACGTCGACACCCTCGGACACCATCCGTACGGCGACCATCCACCGGGACTCGTCCTCGGAGAACTTCGCGATCTTCTTGCTCGCCGCCTTCTCGTCGGACAGCACGACGGTCGGCGACTCGCCGGTGATCTCCCGGAGCGTCTTCGCGTACGCACGGGCCGTGTTCTGGTCACCCGAGATCACCAGTGCGCCGGCGTCGGGCATGTGCCGCCGTACCTCGGTCAGCCGCTTGTCGGCGGCCGCGAGCACGGCACCCATCCACTCACCGGCCGGGTCCAGCGCGGTGCGCAGCGCCTGCGCGGTCAGGTCCTTGGTCAGCGGTTCGCCGAGCCGCGCGGCGACCTCGTCACCGGCCTTCGTGCGCCAGCGCATCTCGCCGGAGTACGACATGAAGATCACCGGGCGGACGACGTGGTCGCGCAGGGCGTGCCCGTACCCGTAGGTGTAGTCCGCCTTGCTCCGGGCGACGCCGTCGTGACCCGTCTCGTACGTGACGAACGGGATCGGGTTGTCGTCGCTGCGGAACGGCGTACCGGTCAGGCAGAGCCGGCGGGCCGCGGGTTCGAAGGCCTCGCGGACGCCGTCGCCCCAGCTGAGCGCGTCACCGCCGTGGTGCACCTCGTCGAGGATCACCAGGGTCTTGAACCGCTCGGTCCGGACCCGGAACGCCAGCGGGTTCACCGCGATCCCGGCGTACGTCACCGCGACGCCCTGGAAGTCCTTGTTGGTCTTCCCGCGCCGCCCGGCGAACGACGGGTCGATCGCGATCCCGGCCCGGTCGGCGGCCTCGGCCCACTGGACCTTGAGGTGCTCGGTCGGGGTCACCACGGTGATCCGCTCGATCTGCCGCCGGTGCAGCAGCTCGGCGGCCACGGTCAGCGCGAAGGTCGTCTTGCCCGCTCCCGGCGTCGCCACCGCGAGGAAGTCCCGCGGGTTGCTGTCGAGATAGAGCTGGAGCGCCTCCGCCTGCCAGGCTCGCAGTTTGTTCGCGGTTCCCCAGGCGGCGCGATCCGGGTACGCCGGAGGGAGCACGCCGGGGCCGGCCGGCACATGCGAATCCACAGACAGCTACTCCCCCGAAAGTCGACAGTGAGCCGGGCAGGAAGGTTACCCGAGATCTGTTACGAGATCAGATCCGCCGGCACCACCGTCACGTCGAACGGGCTCGTCAGCCGCACCGATTCCTCCCCGGTAGCCTTCGCGACCTGCGTATATGCGCCGTCCCGTAACTCCCACGCGATCAGACTCGGCGTGTCGGGATCCACCACCCAGTACGCCGGACACCCCGCCGCCTCGAGCCGCGAGAACTTGACCATCGCGTCGAAGCGCCGCGTGCTCGGCGACAACACTTCGACCGCGAGCAGCGGCGGCCCGGGCAGGTCGCGCTTCGTGAATGCGTCACGGCGGGCGACCAGGAGGTCCGGGATCATCACCGTGTCGTCCGCCAGCACCATGTCGAACGGCGCCGCCATGACGTAGAGCTCCGGCGGGCACGCCTGCCTCAGCTGGATCAACAGGTTGACGGCCACATCCTGGTGGTTGAAGGACGGGCTCGGTGTCACGAGGAGCGCCCCGTCGATGAGCTCGTGCCGGTACCCGTCATCGGGCATCCGATCCAGATCGGCCCTGGTCATCGGCGCGGCCACTCGGGTCAGGACGTCCGGCGGGTCGGGAATGGGTTCCACGAGACTCATACTGCCTCCTTTGGTCGGTCACGCCAGAGAACATGCCGTGATCTGCCCCGGGTTGCCCCGCGAATCTTCCCGCTGTGGAAAAGTTCCGGATCGGCTGGTGACGCGGCCTACACTCGGGGCATGAGTACTCAGCTGAGCCCGGGCGCGGAGACGGTCGTCGACGAGCGCACCAAGCCGTCACTGGACGACGGGGACCACGAACGGTTCTCGCACTACGTGCCCAAGGACAAGCTGACCGAGGCGATGGTGATGGGCACGCCCGTCGTCGCCCTCTGCGGCAAGGTCTGGGTCCCGAGCCGCGACCCGCAGCGTTTCCCGGTCTGCCCCGAGTGCAAGGAGATCTGGGACTCCCTCAACCCCGGCGACGAAGGCAACGACGGCGGCGAGGAGTAACCCACCGCACACAGCAGAGGGTCGCCGCCGCACGCTCACCTGCGCGCAGCGGCGACTTTCCTGTGCCACACACAGTCACCACTTGGGGGTGGGGGTTAGTTCTGGGTGGGGTCGTCGGGGTAGGTGGCTACGTAGGCCATCTGGTCGGTTTGGCGGCGGAGGACTCGGCGCCAGAGGGTTTCGGGGGTGTGGCCGAAGACGTCTTCGGGTTCCGACTCGACGACGTACCAGGCGCCTTCGGCGATCTCGCCCTCGAGTTGGCCGCTGGACCAGCCGGCGTACCCGGCGAAGATCCGCATCCGGGAGATGGCGCCCTCGAGCAGTTCCGGCGGTACGTCGAGGTCGACGAGACCGATCCGGCCGAAGCAGCCGCGCCAGCCGGGTGGGTCGGTGGTTTCGATCACCTCGGCGACGGCGAGGGCGCTGTCGGTGCCGACCGGGCCACCCATGAACAGGACGCCGGGCTCGTCGACCGCCGACGACCAGTCGGGGAGGACGCGGTCCACGGACAGGTCCGCGGCGCGGTTGATCACCACCCCGAGTGCACCGTCGTCGTCGTGGTCCAGCAGCAGGATCACCGACCGGCGGAAGGGCGGCTCGTCGAGCAACGGGGTCGCCACCAGCAGCGAACCGGTCAGGGTCGAGACCGTCATACCCCCATCATGGCGTACGACGGTTCGCGCGGCCGAACAATCTCGAGGCTAGCCAGGCACCCAGCGCGACCCCGGCGAGATCCGCGAGCGCGTCGAACGGGTCGCCGTCGCGCTGCGGAAGCAGCCAGTGCTGGACGAGTTCGCTGACGACCGCGTTCGCGGCGAGGGCCCCGAGCAACCAGCGCGCGGGTACGCCGACCTTCAGCCCGGTGAACGCCACGGCCGCGAACAGGAAAAGGTGCGCGACCTTGTCGATCTGCGGGATCCCGACGTGCGGACCCGCCTCGCGCGGTGCGTAGACGCCGTACAGCTGCAGCGCGACCGCCGCGACGAACGCGATCCGCCAGAGCCAGACGGTCCGCCGGCTCGACTTCGTCTCCCCCGCCACGGACACGGTCACGCCGGCGAGTCGTCCGGGTAGCTCTCGTGCGCCGGAACCTTGCCGCCGGCTGCGTCGCGGACGGCGTGCGCCACCATCGTGTGCACCTCGGGGTGGAAGACGCTCGGCACGATGTACGCCGCGTTCAGCTCCTCGTCGGTCACGACACCGGCCAGGGCGCGGGCGGCGGCCAGCTCCATCTCGATCGACACCTTCGACGACTGCGCGTCGAGCAGGCCGCGGAACACGCCCGGGAAGACCAGCACGTTGTTGATCTGGTTCGGGTAGTCGCTACGGCCGGTCGCAACCACGGCGGCGTGCTCGCCGGCCTCGGCCGGGTCCACCTCGGGGGTCGGGTTGGCGAGCGCGAACACGATCGCGTCGTCGTTCATCGTCGCGATGTCGGCACCGGTCAGGATGTTCGGCGCGGAGACGCCGATGAACACGTCCGCCCCGGCGACCGCGCCCTTCAGGTCGCCGCTGTACTTCGCGGCGTTGGTGTTCTCCGCAATCCAGCGCAGCTCCGGCGACAGCCCGGCGCGCTCGGTGTGGATGACACCGTCGATGTCGGCGACGCAGGTGTCCTTGACCCCGGCCGCGAGCAGCAGCTTGAGGATCGCCGTACCGGCCGCGCCGGCGCCGGAGAGCACCACCCGGACGTTCGTGATGTCCTTGCTGACCACCCGGAGCGCGTTGAACAGCGCCGCCAGCACCACGACCGCCGTACCGTGCTGGTCGTCGTGGAAGACCGGGATGTCGAGTTCCTCGCGCAGCCGGGCCTCGATCTCGAAGCAGCGCGGCGCGGAGATGTCCTCCAGGTTGATCCCGGCGAACCCGGGCGCGATCGCCTTGACCACCTGGATGATCGCCTCGGGGTCCTGGGTGTCCAGGCACAGCGGCCACGCGTCGATCCCGGCGAACCGCTTGAACAGTGCCGCCTTGCCCTCCATCACGGGCAGCGCGGCCTTCGGGCCGATGTTGCCGAGCCCGAGTACGGCCGAACCGTCGGTGACCACCGCGACGCTGTTGCGCTTGATGGTCAGCCGACGGGCGTCGTCGGGGTTGGCCGCGATCGCCAGGCAGACCCGCGCGACACCTGGCGTGTAGATCATCGACAGGTCGTCACGGTTGCGGATCGGGTGCTTGGCCTCCATCGAGATCTTGCCGCCGAGGTGCATCAGGAAGGTCCGGTCCGAGACCCGGCCGATCTCGACGCCGGGGACGGCGCGCATCGCCTCGACCAGGCGGCCGGCGTGCTCGGTGTCGGCCGCGGCGCAGGTGACGTCGATCCGGAGCCGCTCGTGCCCGGAGGCGGTCACGTCGAGCGCGGTGACCAGGCCGCCGGCCTGCTCGACCGCGGTCGTCAGCTTGCTCACCGTCGAGCCACCCGCAGGCACCTCGAGGCGAACGGTGATGGAGTACGAAACACTCGGCAAGGCAGTCACGCGGGTGATCCTCTCATGTCACTGGTAAGCCCTGGAGGTTACGTACGTAAAGTGCACGACAGAGGTGCAGGTACGGCGTAGACCGTCAGTTGGTCGGGTTCTCCTCAGCGTAGATCTTGGCGGCGTTGGAGGGGTCGATCAGCCGGGTCGGGAGGGTCTGGGTCTTCTCGATGGTCCCGCAGTCGACCAGGATCTTCTTGGCCGCCGCGATGGCTTCCTTGCCGTTCGTCGGGTAGGTGAAGGTCGCGGACAGCCGGCCCTGTTCGACCGCCTTGATGCCACCGGACGGGATCGGCAGCGCGTCGATCCCGGTGAACTTCATGTCCTTCTCGCGGCCGACCGCCTTCGCGGCCAGGTACGCGCCCTCGGCCATCGGGTCGTTGTGCGAGTACACGACGTCGATCTTCGGGTTCGCCTTCAGCAGCGCGTCCATCTGCGACTGGCCCTTCTCCCGCAGCCAGTCACCGCTCGCGCTCGCGATCACCTTGACCTTCGGGTTGCCCTTGATGCCCTCGACGAAGCCCTCGTGCCGCTCGGCCTGCGGCGTCGCGCCGGCCAGCCCCTTGAGCTCCACCACGTTGCCACCCTGCGGGAGCAGCTTCTCGGCGATGTACTTCCCGGCCTCGCGACCGATCTGCACGTTGTCGCCGCCGATGAACCCGGTGTACGCGTCGCCCTCGACCTTCCGGTCCAGCACGATCACCGGGATGCCCTTGTCGTAGGCCTTCTTCACCACCGCGGTCAGCGGCTTGGCCTCGTTCGGGCTGATGATCAGCAGGTCGATCTGCTGGGTGATGTAGTTCTCGACGTCGGCGACCTGCTTGGCGTTGTCCTGCGCCGCGTCGGCGAACTTCACGTCGAACTGCGGCACGTCCTTGGCCGCCGCCTTGATGTCGTCGTCCATCCGCTGCCGGTACGGCTCGGCGACGTTCGCCTGGCTCATCCCGATCGTGTACTTGCCGTCGGCCCCCTTGCAGGACTTGGAGGCGCCGGGCGAGGAGCCCGCGGTCCGCTCGTTGGTGGTCCCACAGCCGGCGAGCACCAGTGCGGCGACGGCTGCTGCGGCCAGGGGAACTCTCAGAGAACGCATGACGGAACCTTCCTTACGAGGTGGGGCGGAGTCGCTGCAGCGCGGCGGCGGCAACGATCACCAGTCCCTTGATCAGGAGCTGGATGTTGGAGTCGATGTTGTTCAGGGCGAGGATGTTGTTCAGTACGCCGAGCAGCAGCGCGCCCGCCACAGTCCCGGCGACCGAACCGCGGCCACCCGCCAGGCTGGTGCCGCCGATCACCACCGCGGCGATCGCGTCCAACTCGTAACCGAGGCCGTCGTTCGGGCTGCCCTGGTTCAGCTGGACGGCGTGCACGATGCCGGCCAGCGACGCGAGCAGCCCGCAGATCGCGAACACTGCGATCTTCACCCGCACCACCGGTACGCCGGACAGTCGCGCGGCCTTCTCATTACCGCCGACGGCGTACAGATGGCGGGAGAACGCGCTGACCCGGAGGAACACGATCGCGGCGATCGCGACCACCGCGAAGATCAGTACCGGGATCGGGACCAGGCCGCCGAAGGTGCGTTCGCCGAGCAGTGCGAACGACGACGGTGCCTCGTTCGGCCCGTCGCCGTACGCGATCGCGACGCCCTGGCCACCGGACCAGATCCGAGCGAGACCTCTGGCTATCTGTAGTCCCGCGAGCGTCACGATGAAGGACTGGATGCCGATCATCGCGGTCGCGACGCCTTGCAGCGCACCGAAGAGCAGACCGATCACGAGGACCAGGACGACCGAGGGCAGGAAGCCCCAGTTGTTCTCGACCATCAGCACGGCCGACCCGACCGCCGCGAGCCCGAGGACCGCGCCGACCGAGAGGTCGATCCCGCCGATCAGGATCACGAACGTCATCCCGACCGCGATGATCCCGATCTCGGACACCGCCCGGACCACGTTGGCGAGGTTGTCCGCGCTGATGAAGAGGATCTCGCCGTTCTTGCGCGGCGAGAAGACGATCGCCGCGATGAACACCGCGATCAGCCCGAACACGCTCTGGAACCGGAACAACGTCGCCGCGACGCTGCGCTGCTCCCGCGGCGCCGCCTCGACGGTCTTGTCCTGTACGTCGGTCACTGCACTCCTCCGACCTCGTCGAACACTGCTCCCTGGCCCATCGCCGCCGCCAGCAGATCCCCTTCGCCCGAGTCCGCCGTACTGAACGACGCCACGTCGCGCCCGTCCCGCAGTACGACGACGCGGTCGCAGACACCGACCAGTTCGGGGAGTTCGGACGACGCCAGCAGTACGCCGAGACCTTGCGCGGCGAGCTCGCCGAGCAGGCGGTAGATCTCGGCCTTCGCACCGACGTCCACACCGCGGGTCGGTTCGTCGAGCAGCAGCAACCGGGGCTCGGTGAGCAGCATCCGGCCGAACACGACCTTCTGCTGGTTACCACCGGACAACGTGCCGACCTGGTCCTGCAGACGCCCGAACTTCAGCCGCAGACGATCCGCCATCTTCACCGACGCGGCCCGCTCCATCCGCCGCGCGATCACCCCGAGCCGCCCGTACGCCGGGAGACTCGAAACGACCGTGTTGGCGAGGATCGAGTGGAACAGCACCAGGCCGGACGCGCGCCGGTCCTCCGGGACGAAACCGATGCCCTGGGCAAGCGCCTGACGCGGGCCGCGCGGGCGGATCGGTTTGCCTTGCAGAAGGATCTGCCCGGTTCGGGTGCCGCCGGGAGCGACGCCGTACAGGGTCTCGAGGAGTTCGGTGCGGCCGGCGCCGAGCAGGCCGGCCAGTCCGACGATCTCGCCGGAGCGGACGGTGAGCGAGATCCCGTCCGGGTCGCGGCGGCCGGGGCGCGGGCGACGGGGTTTCAGAGCCAGGTTCTCCACGCGCAGCAACTCGTCGCCGGTGGCGGTGTCCGGAGTGGTGAACATCGTCTGCACCGGGCGGCCGACCATCGCCTCGACGACCTCCGCCGTGCTGAGTTCACGCGGGTCGAAGCTGGTGACGATCCGGCCGTTGCGGAGCACGGTCGCTCGGTCGGCGACCTGGGCGATCTCCTCCATCCGATGCGAGATGTAGACGATGCCGACCCCTTCGCGGCGTAGCTCGCGGATCACGTCGAAGAGCCGCTCGACCTCGGTCGTGGTGAGCGCGGAGGTCGGCTCGTCCATGATCAGCACCCGGGCGTCGAGCGAGATCGCCTTCGCGATCGTGACCAGCTGCTGCTCGCCGACCCGCAGCTCACCGACCGGGCGGCGCGGGTCGAGGCTGACGCCACCGCGGTCGAGCAGTTCGCGGGCGGCGCGTTCCATCCGGCGGCGATCGACGGTGCGCAGCGGGCTGCGGAGTTCGCGGCCGAGGAAGATGTTGTCCGCGACGGACAGCGCCGGGACCAGGTCGAGCTCCTGGTGGATCATCGCGATCCCCGCCGCCTGCGCGTCGGTCGGCCCGTTGAACCGGACCGGGGCGCCGTTGATCTCGATGGCGCCGTCGAACTCGGTGACGTCGCCGGAGAGGATCTTCATCAGCGTGCTCTTGCCGGCGCCGTTCTCCCCGAGCAGCGCATGCACCTCACCGGCGCCGAGTGTCAGATCCACCTCGTGACACGCCTGAACGCCGCCGTACCGCTTCCCGATCCCGACCATCCGGACCAGGGCAGGTGCTTCGGTCATGCGGCCTCCGCGCTCGGCTGAGCAATCGATTTCCCGGACGCTAGACCGCGCCCCTCCGGCCCGTCAACCCCTCACCAGGTCAACGGTCGGAACCGTGACCCAGCTTCGGTGCTGAACAGGCCGGAGGGGCAGCTGTTCGATCTCGGTGGAAGGGTGCAGAGAAGATGGAGAGAAGGTGGAGAAGGTGGTCAGCTGCCGGAGACGCTCACCTTCGCGAACAGCGGGCGGCCGCTCGGCGGCATCACGAAGTCCTTGACCCGGCTCCGGACGGCCGCGTTGGAGGCGAGGTCGGCCGGGAAGACCCCGACGGCGTCGTCCCAGATGATCTGGCCGGCCTGGTCGTAGAGCTTGGGCCGGGCGGCCTGGTCGACCGAGGAGCGGGCGTCGAGCAGGAGCTTGTCGAGCGCGGGGTTGCAGTACCCGTTGCGCTTGGCGGTGCAGACGTACAGGCGGGCCAGTGTGTAGTCGGCGTCACCAGTGCCGGTCACGTTGGTCTGCAGGTTCATGTCCCAGTTGAGCTTGCCGAAGTCCTCCAGCCACTGCGCGCGCTCCTTCTCGAGCGGCTTGACCGTGACGCCGATCTTCGCCCAGTCCGAGATCATCGCCTGCGCCAGCGCCCGGATGTTCGGCCCACCTTCCAGCGGCCACTGCATCGACGTGGTGAACCCGTTCGGGTACCCCGCCGCGGCCAGCAACTGCTTCGCCTTCGCCGGGTCGTAGCTGTACGGCGAGAGCTTCGGCGCCCCGATCACGCCCTGGGTCACCGGCGCCTGCGCCACCGACGCCAGGTCGCCGAACAGGTCCTTGACCGTGCCCTCGAGGTTGAGCGCGTGCCACATGGCCTGCCGCACCCGCTTGTCGTTGAAGGGCTTACGGTTCGAGTTGAACCAGTCGAAGTAGTACGTCCAGCTCGGCGTCGTGGAGTAGGTGATCGCGTCACTCCCCTTCACCGACCCGACCTGGTCCGGCGGGATCTGCGTCAGGACGTCGACCTCGCCGTTCTGAAGCCCGGTGATCCGGCCCGCGACCTCCGGGATGTTCACGAACTCGAGCTTGCCGAGCTTCGGAGCTCCGTCCCAGTACGTCGGATTCGCGGCCAGCTCGAGCCTCTCGTCGGGCTGGAACGCCGTGACGGTGAACGGCCCGGTCCCGATCGGCTTGCTGAAGAACCCGTCGGTGTTGACCTTGTCCGCCGGCCCGATGAACAGCAGCGTCAGCGAACTCAGCAACGTGCCGAGCGGCTTGCTGGTCTTCACGGTCACCGTCTGGTCGTCGGTCGCCGCGAACGAGGTCACCGTCGAGTACAGCGGTACGAGCGGCCCGTCGAGCTTCTGATGCCGCTGGTACGACGCGACGACATCCTTCGCGGTGAACGGCGTACCGTCGGAGAACTTCACGCCGGAGCGGAGCTTGAAGATCCACGTGTTCGGGTCGGGGTTCTCCCACGACGTCGCGAGCACCGGGACGATCTTGCCGCCGTCGACGCGGACCAGCGGCTCCATGATCTGCTGGATCGCGGTCTGCACGGCCTCCTCACCGGCGTACTTGTGGGTGTCCAGCGACACCGGGAACATCGCCGGTGCGTACCGCAGGACCTGGTCGCCGTCACTGCTCGGCTCACTGGCCGGCGAACAAGCACTCAATGCCGCCAATGCGGTCACGGCCAGTGCCGCGACGATTCGCTTCCTCAACACAAGGTTCTCCTCAGGGGTGGAGCGTGTAGGTGGCGACGACCGGGTAGTGGTCGGAGGGTGCGCGGCCGTCGTGGAAGAAGTCGACGACCTCGCTGGACCGGGCGGCGAGCGGGCCGCGGCCGAAGATCCAGTCGATCGCCTTGGGTGGTGAGGCGAGCGGTGACAACCGGGTGCCGATCGGGCCGGTGGCCACCGTCGGCACGACCGGGTGGGTCACCGGGGAGTGCCGGCCGAGGGCGGTGAAGCTGTCCAGGAACCCGGCGTTGCCGAGCTCCCACTGCGGTGGGCCGATGTCGTTGATGTCGACGGTGAACAGACAGGCGCCGTCGCCGGCCAGGCGTTCGAGCGCCTCGCCGATCGCGCGCGCCTGAGCGATCCGGCGGTTGACGTGGTCGGCCCGCTCGTCCGGGTGTCCGGGCCAGGTGAGGTGCGCCGTACTGAAGACGAGCTCGGTGCCGTCGGGGGTGCGCAACCGGACCCAGAAGAAGCGCGCGTCGGGCGACAGGATGCCAACGTCCTCGGCGCCGTGCTCGACGTACTCGAAGAGGTCGCGGCGCCACCAGAGGTTGCTCTGGGTCTCCCAGCCGGCCGTGCCGTCGACTCGGTCGTGCTCGGGCAGGGCGTCGTCGAGGAGCTTGCGCGTGACCGGCCGGAGCTCCTGTACGGCGAGCAGGTCCGGGGGCCGCGTCGTGAACAGGCTCGTCAGCGCGTCCCGCCGTTGGTCGAGGTGGAAGTCGGCCCACAGGTTGTAGGTCATCGCGACAAAGGTGAAGGTCATCGGTCCATCCCGGTAGGCACGTTGTACGCCGCGAGTCCGTCGAGGCGCAGCGTGGTGAGCGAGCAGTTCACCGGCGGGTCCAGCAGCATCTCGGCCCCCGGCGGCAGCTGCAGCGCCGACGCGGCCGCGACCCGAATCGGCCCGCCATGCGTCACCACCAGCACCCGCCGTATGCTCCGACCGGCACGCGCTCCAGCGTCCGCATCCACCACGTCTGTCGCGCCAGCGCTGGTTCCGGAATCGGCGAGCTCCCTCGTCGCCTCCCACACGCGCGCACGTAGTTGCGCGAAGGTCTCTCCGCCGCCGCGAGCGACGTCCTCGCCGCGCGCGAAGGCGTCGACCACGTCGGGCTCGTCGGCGTACACGTCGGTGAAGGTCCGCCCGCCCCAGGTGCCGACGTCGATCTCCCGCCAGCGACGGTCGATGCGGACGGTCGGCTGGTCAAGCGTGTCGAGGTACGGCTGCAGAGTCTCCGTCACACGCTGGAGGTCGCTCGCGACGATCGCGTCGAACTCGAACGACTGCAGGTAGTCCGCTGCCTGCTTCGCCTGTTGCCGTCCGCGAGCACTGAGGCCACTGCCCTGCTGGCCTTGGTAGCGATGTTCGGCGTTCCACACGGACTCGCCGTGCCGGAGGAGGACGAGTTCGGTCATCGGGCGGCTCCTGCGAGCTCGGTGGCGAAATGGCATGCGGCGGGGTGCAACTCGAGGCGGGTCGTCAGCTCGGGAACGTCCTGCGCACAGCGGTCGTCGGCCTTCCAGCACCGCGTGCGGAAGCCGCACCCGGTCGGCGGGTCTGCCGGGGACGGCACGTCACCGCCGATGATGATCTGCTCGCGGGCCGGCTTGTCCCAGGGCTTCGGGTCCGGCACCGCCGACAACAATGCCTGTGTGTACGGGTGCAGCGGTCGCGTGAACAGCTCGTCCTGCGACGCCGTCTCCACCACGCGCCCGAGGTACATCACCGCGACCCGGTCCGAGATGTGCCGGACGACCGAGAGGTCGTGCGCGATGAACAGGTACGCGAGCCCGAGATCACGCCGCAGGTCGTCGAGCAGGTTCAGCACCTGTGCCTGCACCGAGAGATCCAGCGCGGACACGGCCTCGTCGCAGATCACCAGTTTCGGCCGCAGGGCGAGTGCGCGCGCGATCCCGATCCGCTGCCGCTGCCCACCGGAGAACTGGTGCGGGTACCGCTGCGCGTGGTCGGGGTTCAGGCCGACCCGCTCGAGCAGTTCCCGGACCTCGGCGCGATGCCGGTTCCGGGGTACGACGTCGGTGTGGATCAGCCACGCCTCGGCGATGATCTGCTCGACGGTCGCCCGCGGGTTCAGCGACGCGTACGGGTCCTGGAAGATCATCTGCAGCTGCCGGCGAACCTGGCGCATGGAGGCCTTGGGCAACGAGGTGAGTTCCTCGCCGTCGAAGACGATGCTCCCCGACCCGGCCTTCTCCAGCCCGATGATCGTCCGCGCGACGGTCGACTTCCCGGAGCCCGACTCCCCCACCAGGCCAAGCGTCCCGCCGGCCGGGATATCGAAGGACACCCCCGCCACGGCCTGGATCTGACCGACGGTACGCCGCAACACCGACGACCGCATCGGGAACGAGGTGTGCAGATCCCGCACCGACAACAGCGGCGACTCAGTGGACATCGGCGAGGGCTCCTTCCGGGTGGTGACAGGCGGCTCGGTGGGATTCAGGTCGGTCGGGGAGTTGCCGGAGCGCCGGTTCCAGTTCGGTGCACAGCGCGTCGGCGTACCGGCAGCGGGGACGGAACGAGCAGCCGGACGGGAGGGCGAGGAGGTCGGGTGGCGATCCCTGAATGGGGACGAGGCGCTCGCGTGGACCGTCGACGGCGGGGACGGAGCCCATCAGGCCGGAGGTGTACGGGTGCCCGCTGTGTTCGTAGACCTCGCGCAACGGGCCGGTTTCGACGACGCGGCCGGCGTACATCAGCACCACCCGGTCGGCGACGTCCGCGACGACTCCGAGGTCGTGGGTGATGAGGACCAGCGACATGCCCTCCTCGGCCTGCAACCGGGTGAGCAGGTCCATGATCTGCGCCTGCACCGTGACGTCCAGGGCGGTCGTCGGCTCGTCCGCGATCAGCAACCGGGGCGACAGAGCGAGCGCCATCGCGATCATCACCCGTTGCCGCATCCCGCCGGAGAACTGGTGCGGGTAGTCGTCCAGTCGCTTCGAGGCGGCCGGGATCCCGACGCGCTTCATCAACTCCAGCGCGGCCGCCCGGGCCTCCTTGCGCGATGCCCCACGATGCCGGCGGAACATCTCCCCGATCTGCGCACCGACCCGGAACACCGGGTTCAGCGAGCTCAACGGGTCCTGGAAGACCATCGCGATCTCCCGGCCGCGCAGGCCTTTCGCCGTCCCCGGGGCGAGCAGGTCGCGGTCGTCGTACGTGATCGATCCACCGCTCACCCGGCCGGCGGGCTTCGGCACGATGCCCATCACGGCCTGCGCGGTGACACTCTTGCCGCTGCCGGATTCACCCAGCAGGGCAACGGTTTCACCCGCGCCGACCTCGAACGACGCACCGTCGACCGCCGTCACCACGCCACCCGACGTGGCGAACTCGACGCGCAGGTCGCGCACACTCAGCAAAGCCATCACATGCTCCTCAGCCGCGGGTCGTAGCGGTCCCGGAGCGCGTCGCCGAGCACGCCGAGGGAGATCACCAGGAACGCCAGCGCGATCCCCGGAATCGTCGAGATCCACCAGGCGTCCGCGAGATAGTTCCGGCCGTTCGCGATGGTGACGCCCCAACTGGGAGTCGACGCCGGCGTCCCGAGACCGAGGAAGCTCAGCGACGCCTCGGCCAGGATCACGTGCCCGATCTCGACGGTCGCGACGACCAGTACCGGCGCGACACAGGCCGGCAGTACGCACCGGGTGATCAACCGCCAGGTCCCGGCGCCGAGCGTCCGGGACGCGTCGACGAACTCGCGCCGCCTCGTCGCGAGCGCCTGCCCGCGGGCGACCCGGGCGAACGTCACCCAGTTCGCTACCGCGAGCACGATCACCACATTCACCACCGAGGGACCGAGCAGCGCCGCGATGAAGATCGCGAGCAGGATCGACGGGAACGCCAGCTGGATGTCTGCGAGCCGCATCAGGACACCGTCCAGCCAGCCGCCGAAGTACCCGGCGGACAGGCCGATCGTCACCCCGATGGTGCCGGCGAGCAGCAACGTCGCGAGCCCGACCGCGATCGAGATCCTTGCCCCCTGCAACATCTGGGCCAGCAGATCCTGGCCGACCTGGTCGGTGCCGAAGATCGCGAACGATCCGTCGGACAGCCGGCTGAACGGCGGTTTCAACCGATCCGCGGTCCGCGTGTCGACCGGGTTGTAGTGCACCAGCCAGGGTCCGATCACCGCGGCCACGACGTACGCCGCGATCACCGTGAACCCGAACCGGATCCGCGCCGATCCGGCCTTGGTACGGCGTCGCGCGGTCGCCGGGGCCGCCACCGAGAGTTCTGCAGTCACGTCAGTCACCAGCCAGCCGGACCCGCGGGTCCAGGAATCCGTAGAGCAGGTCAACGAGCAGATTGATCACCACGAAGATGGTTGCCACCAGCAAGATCGAGGCCTGGACGACGCCGTAGTCGCGGCGGCCGATCGAGTCGATCAGCAACCGCCCGACACCCGGCCAGGCGAACACCGTCTCGACGATCACCGTGCCGCCGAGCAGCGCACCGAACTGCAGGCCGACCACGGTCACGATCGGGATCAGCGCGTTCCGCAACGCGTGCACCAGAACGACAACGCCCTCGCCGAGTCCCTTGGCCCGCGCGGTCTGCACGTAGCCCTCGTGCACGACCTCGAGCAGTCCGCTGCGGGTCAGCCGGACGAGGATCGCCAGGAACGGCAGCGCCAGCGTGATCGTCGGCAGCACCAGGTGCGACCACGTTCCCGATCCGGCGCTCGGCAGCACCTTGAGACCGCGCGCGAACACCAGGATCAGCACGATGCCCAGCCAGAACGACGGGGTCGACTGGCCCATCAGTGAGAAGACCGAGATCGTCCGGTCCACCCAGCTGTGTGCCCGCAGCGCCGCGATCACGCCGAGCGGAAGACCGATCAGCAACGACAGCAGCAACGCGGTCGTCGCGAGCTGGATGGTCGCCGGAACCCGTTGCAGTACAAGGGTCATCGAGTCCGCGTTCAACCGGAACGACTGCCCGAAGTCCAGGTGCACGACGTTCGCCAGGTACGTCGCGTACTGCTGGATCAGCGAATGGTCGAGCCCGAGCTGCGCTCGCAGCGCGGCCACCTGCGCCTGGTCCGCGTCGGGCCCGAGCATGATGTACGCCGGGTCGCCGGGCACGAGCCGCAGTACGACGAAGATGATCGTGACGGCGCCCCACAGGACGAAGACCGAGAAGAACAGCCGCCGGACGACGTACGCCGCCATCAGACGCCGCTCCGCAGTACGGAGACCACGCGGCGGACCTCGTCGACGGAGCCCGGCTGGATCAGCTCGGCGCCCAGTGCGCCCGCGCAGGACCCGTCCGTGGCGCGGACCGGGACCGCGACCATGCGCGGCAGCGATGCCACCGGTCGCGCGTTGTGCGCGAAGCCGGACACCCGGATCCGTTCCAGGGTGTCGAGCAGATCGGGCGTACCGCTGACCTGGTCGGCCGGCAGCGCGGACAGATAGGCCCGGCCGAGTGCGCTCTGCCGCAGCGAGACGGCATGACCGGGCTGGATGGAGCCACCGCCAGCGACCGCGGCGACCTGCAGGACGGTTCCGGCGGTCTTCGGCAACGGCTTGGCGAGGACGACGAGCCGACCGAGCCGGTCGCCGAGATGCGCCAGCGTGGACTCGGGGCCGGCGCGTCGTTGCGCCCGGCGCCGGAGTGCCACCAGTCCGTCGGTCGCGGTGTAGCGGTGGTCGTCGACCTGGGCGGCCAGACCGTGGGAGCAGAACGTGGCGAGGATGCGGTGCACGGTGCTCTTGTGCAGACCGACGGTGCCGGCCAGCTCGGTGACGCCGTACGGGCGGTCCTCGCGGTTCAGCTCGGCCAGGACGGTGAGGGCACGGCTCAGCGACTGCATGGTGCCTCCTGGGCAGAAAGGACGCTGCCGTGAACGTTAACGGTAGCGTTAATGCACCGTAGAAGTGTGTGATTTACGTGTCAATAGACCACCGTTGCTCAGGGTGAAACGGCCCGTTGACGGCCAATTCCCGTGAACGTTAACTTCACACAACATCCACTTGATCCGCCCCCTTGGGAGGGACTGCGTGACGACATCCGACGTGCGCGCCGCGCTACTGTCCGCCGATCCCCGGCTGTCCAAGTTCTCGCCGCTGCCGCGCATCCTGGCCTTCGACGAGTTCGACAGCGGGACGCACGGCTGGACCGAGCTGCTCGGCAACTACAACGGCCGCGGCGACCTCAGCACGGTCGACGACCACATGCGCGACTTCCGGCCGCCCCAACTGTCGGCCTGCAACTTCTTCGACATCGGTACCCACGGAGCACTCAGCGGCACGTACGCGCTGAAGCTCGCGACCCGCCCGCACAAGGGCCACACGGCGGTCGCGATCCGCCGGCTCACGATGAGCGGCCGCGGCCTCGTGCAACTGGAGACGTACTTCGCCTTCAAGTCCGAAGCGACTCTCGGCGGTGGCGCGGAACTGGACAACTTCGGCGACGTGCAGTGGGACGGCAACACCCACCCGTCCGAGGCGCAGTTCGGCGCGTTCACGGTCGCGACCGACCTGTGCGGCGACGGCGGCCTGCGCTACCACACGGTCGCGCGCTACCAGAACACCGACCTGGACAACCACTTCACCCGGCAGTGGATGGCTCCGACCGTCCCCGAACCGACGCCGCGTGAACACTTCGAGGGCAAGGTGAAACTGGAGTACGCCGCCGACTTCACCGCGCCCAACCCGGAGGACTGGCAAGCGTTCGGCGAGCCGCAGGAGCTCTGCTACAACGAAGTACCGACCAAGGTGAACTGGCACTACCTGCGCTGGCTGATCGACACCGAGAAGCGCCAGAACGTCGAACTGCAGGTCAACGACCGCGTGATGGACATGCGCGACGTCCCGGTTCCGCCGTACGAGGAACGCTACGAGACGCTCGAGAACCTGCTGAACTTCTACTTCTCGGTCCGCACCCACAGCTCGGTGCGCAACTTCCTCTTCCTCGACTCCGTCCTCATCTCGGTTGATTGGTAGGCCCATGCGACAGTCCATGACGGCGGTGCTGGAACGCGACACCACGTTCGACACCCGGTTCGCGACCGAGCCGTACGAGGTCGCCTGGGCGAGTGAGGCACGCTGGTTCGTGCAGCACGTCGGCGGCGACGGTACGGCGACGTACATCACCCAGGTGTCGCCGGACGGCCTCACCTGGTGCGACCTGGACGACAGCGAGCACGTGGTCGAACCAGGCAAACTC
Organism: Kribbella sp. NPDC043289; assembly: GCF_056436705.1. Classification (NCBI taxonomy): domain Bacteria; kingdom Bacillati; phylum Actinomycetota; class Actinomycetes; order Propionibacteriales; family Kribbellaceae; genus Kribbella; species Kribbella sp. NPDC043289. Next base: position 1,019,605 of record NZ_JBWKCB010000002.1, on the reverse strand, counting down.
GTGAGCTGGCCGGCCACCGGGTTCGGCCATTGGCTGCGGCTGCGCGCTAAGGTCGAGGGCTCGGTGCAGGTACGGATTCACCTGGCTGTGAAGGCATAGGAGACGGGGATGGGCGAGGCACGGCGGCCGACGCTGCGGGACATCGCGTCGGCGCTCGGGCTGTCGGTGAACACCGTGTCGCGCGCGCTCGGCGACAAGGACAGCGTGAGCGCGCGGACCCGGGCCGCCGTACAGGCCGAGGCGACCCGGATCGGGTACGTCCCGAACACGCTGGCCCGGTCGCTGGTGCTCGGCTCCGCGATGACACTCGGCCTCGTCATCACCAACCCCTCGAACCCGTTCTACGCGCAGTTGATCAGCAGCATCGAGCTCCGGGTCCGCGCCCAGGGGTACTCGTTGCTGCTGCTCGTCACCGACGAGAGCGCGGAGAACGAGCAGCGCGCCACCGAGGCGTTGCTGCGCTCCGCGGTCGACGGCGCCGTGGTCGTCCCGGTCCAGGCCGAGTGGGACCACTGGCGCCGCGTCCGGGACACCGGCATCCCGTTGGTGTTCGTCAACCGTGACGTGCCCGAGCTCGACTGCGACATGGTCGGCGTCGACAACGAGCGCGGCGCGTACGAGGCGACCAGTCACCTGATCGCGGGCGGCGCACGTCGGCTGCTGGTGCTGGAAGAAGATCTGCCGATCACCACGACCGCGGACCGGGTGATCGGGTTCCGGCGGGCGATGGCCGACGCCGGTCTCCCCGTCTCCGACGATCAGGTGCGCGCGGTGCCGACGAAGCGGTACGACTCACTCGCGCTGCCGTGGCAGCCGGAGGAGGCGTACCGGTTCGCGAGCACGCTGCTCACCGACGGACACCCGGACGGGATCGTCACCGGGAACGACTACTTCGCGCTCGGTCTGCTCCGGGTCCTCGCCGAGCAAGGTCTCGACGTCCCGGGCGACGTCGCGATCACCGGGTACGGCGACCACCCGTACGCCGCCTACCTGCAGACGCCGCTCACCACCGTGCGGCTGCCCGCGGCCGAGGTGGGGACGACCGCGGTCGCTCTCCTCCTGCAACGCCTGAAGAGCGGCGCCAGCGAACGCCCGAGGAAGACACTGATCCGCCCGGAGCTGGTGGTGCGCGCGTCGACGGGCGGACCGTCGGCACTCACCAAGCGCCAGAAACAGCCGAGTTCGGCGCCTCGCTGAGCGGCAGCCGGCGGTTCCCTGCGGGGTTGGTGAGTGGCGCAGGTCCGCTTACTCGTCCAGCCACCGACGCACCGACTCGTTGTGCTCGCCGAGGCGGGGTGGCGGGAGGTTGGTTTCGCGCGCGCCGGCGTACGGGTTGTCGTCGAAGCGGAGTGGCGGGCCGGGGAGCTGGATGGTGCCGAGCGTCGGGTGGTCGACGTCGATCAACAGCCCCTGCGAGAGCGTCTGCTCCCATTCGTAGACCTGCTGGAAATCGCGAACCTTCCCGGCCGGAATCCCCTTCTGCGCAAGGCGTTCCAGCCACACGTCCGCCGAGTCGGCCGCGAACGCGCTCTCGATCGCCGCGGTCAGCTCGTCACGCCGGGCGACGCGCTCGGAGTTCACCGCGAACCGCTCGTCGGCGGGGTCGAGCCCGACGATCGGGGCGAACAGCCGCCACAGCCCCTCGCTGCCGACCGCTACCTGCACGATGTCGTCCCGCGTCCGATACAGCCCGTACGGCGCGATCTGTGCATGGTGATTGCCGACTCGCTCGGGGAGCTGGTGCGCGACCGTCCACTTCGTCCCGTGGAAGGCGTGCACGCCGACGACCGCCGCGAGCAGGCTGGTCCGGACGACCCGGCCCTTGCCGGTGACGGATCGTTCGTGCAGCGCCGCGAGTGCGCCGTACGCGCCGTACATGCCGGCGAGTAGGTCCGCGATCGGGGCGCCGACCTTGGTCGGTTCGGTCTCGCCGGTGATGCTCATCAGACCGCCTTCACCCTGCGCGATCTGGTCGTATCCGGCTCGGCCGCCCTCGGGGCCGTCGTGGCCGAAGCCGGTGATCGACAGGATCACCAGGCCCGGGTTCAGCTCGTGCAGCCGCTCGGTCGAGAACCCGAGCCGGTCGAGCACCCCCGGCCGGAAGTTCTCGATCAGCAGATCGGCCTTCCGGACGAGCTTGGTGAGGAACTCTTTGCCCTCGTCCGACTTGAGGTCGGCCGTCACCGACTCCTTGTTCCGGTTCGCCGACAGGTAGTACGTCGCCTCCCCGTCGACGAACGGCGGTCCCCACCCCCGGCTGTCGTCCCCACCGTTCGGCGTCTCGACCTTGATCACCCGCGCGCCGAGATCCCCCAACATCATCGCCGCATGCGGCCCGGCCAGCGCCCGCGTCAGATCGACGACGACCACATCGGAGAGAAGATTCTGCACACCCGGAGCCTAGGCCAGGATCCCCTCGCCGACCGTGACGCGCTTCTCAGTCGCGGACCTTGCGGGCGAGGGAGGCGAGGCGGTGGGTGACGTCGCGGGGGCGTTCCTGCATCAGCATGTGGCCGGCGCCGGGGTAGATCCAGAGGCGGGCGGTGGGGAGCTGGGTGGCCATCCGGTTGGCGTGGCGCGGCGGAAGCAGGCGGTCGCGGGTGCCGTGCATGATCTCGACCGGGAGCTGTTCGAGGGCCTTCAGCGCGTCACCACGGTCGTGCTCAAGCATCGTCTCGAAGAACCCGCCGTACGACGGGCCGGGGACGACCGCCAGATCCTGCAGGAACAGGTCGACCTCGGCCGGGTCCGGCTTCTTCCCGAACACGACCTGCCGCAGCGCCGGCCGCTGCAGGTTCGCCGCGAGAACGGCCGCGCGCCGAGCAGCGCCGCTCACCCGCGAAGACCCATGCCTCGCACCTCCGGCGGCCCCCTCCGCCGGGTCGCCAACCGATTCCGCCCGACCTGAGCGCGCCGCCGCGCGGCGATCCGCTCGGGTGCCTACCAAGTTCAGGACGCGGGGTGCGATTCGAGAGGCTGCGGGGTCGAAGCGTTTGGGGAGGCCGAGCGCACCTTCGGTGAGGTGACCGGAGGTCGTGCTGACCAGGGCCGCCGCGCGGATCCGGGTGCCGAACAACTCCGGGTACCGATCCGCGGCCGCCATCAGGGTCATCCCGCCCATCGAGTGCCCGGCGTACACCACCGGGCCGTCGCCGACGACGGTGTCGAGAACGGTGACGAGGTCGTCGGCCAACTGGTCGAGCCGGGTTGACCCGGCGGGAGCGGCGTCCGACAGCCCGTGACCACGGTGGTCATAGGTGACGATCCGCACGCCGTCACCGAGGATCTCCGGCAGCTTCTCGACCTGGTTGTGCCAGGACCGGGTGGAGCAGGTCCAGCCGTGCACGAGCAGCACCGTCACCGGTGCGTCGGCGCGGCCGGTCACCTCGACGTTCAGCCGTACTCCGTCCGGCGTGGTGATGCCGGATCGCTCCAACTGGATCGTCACGCGGTCTCCCGTTCCCGTTCGCCGGCGGCCAGGTGGGCCTCCCGCAGCCGCCCGCCGCGGGCACCACGCCCAACGAGCCAGGCGATCCCGAACACTTCGAGCAGTCCGACCACGCCGAGCAGTGCGTAGCCGGCGTTCCATGCCCATCGTGGCACGTCGGCCCGCTCCTCGCGACGCAGCACCTGCTGCTCGTTGACGAAGTCGACCGTCTGCCCGTTCGACACCTGTACGGCAGGCTTCGCAATCGCGAGGTCTTCCGGCGCGTACACCCAGGCCGCCACCATGTCCCGCTGCCCCTGGTGCAGCCGGATCATCGACTTCCACTTCCCGTACATCGGCAACGCGTCCGCCGACCGGTACGTGCCGTCGGCAACCTTCTCCATCGGGTGGTACACCAGCCCGCCGCCCTGCCAGGCCAGCGCCTCGAACCACCGCGCGCCGTCGGCCGCGTCCTCCGGCGACAGCTTGATCGTCACGTACGCCGTCGGCTCGGCCCCCGTGGCCGCCCGCTCCAACGACACGACTCCCGACACACCCGGGTCCGCGGACCGCGGTACGCAGAAGAACACCGTGGCCGCGACCGCGACCAGCCCGACCGCGCCGAGCTGATGGGTACGCCGGACCGCGACCGGCCGGATGTGTTTGATCCCGACCGCCCGTTCCTCGCCCGCGACCTCGGCGTACCGGGTCGCCAGCCAGGCCCCGACGAGTCCCGCTCCGATCCCGACGACGACGCCGTACCCGATCGCGGACGGGAGCATCGAGGACGGCCACGCGATCGGCATCCAGACGTGACTCCAGGCGTACTCCGCGACGACGCCGACGGTCCCGATCAGCAGACCGGAGACGGCGCCCAGGCGGAAGCGGTTCTTGTTGCCCAGGGCAAACGCGGTGAGCTCGACGAGGAGTGCCTCGACGATCAGCAGCGGGAAATGCCCGACGATCTCGCCGAGCGGCTCGGCGACGGCCCACGCGATGCCGCCGCGGATCACCAGGTACACGGCCAGCGCGGCGAACGTCGTCCCCGGACCCCGCCGCGCCCGCAGGATCGTGAACGCCATCGCGGCGCCGAACACGATCAGGATCGGCTGCAGGATCAACGGGAACTGCGGTACGCCGTAGTTGAACTCGGTGCTGAACAGGTCCCACGCGATCAGCAACGCCCCGACCGAGACGATCTCCTGGCACCGGCGCCGGACGTTGATCCCGATCAACTGCTCCACCTCGGCCAGCGCGAGCAGCCGGGCGAAGATCGAGAAGACCACGCCGCCGATCATCAGCAGGTGGGTCGGACCCCAGAGCGTGACGTCCTCACCGAACAGCCGGTGCCAGACGTCGTCGAGTGGGAACCCGACGAGTGCGAACGTGCCGCAGACGGTGACCAGCGCCGCACTGCACGGGATCCGCCAGCCCTTGGTGAGCTTGATCGTCCGGGCCGGCAGCGGTTTGCCCGCCAGCGCGATCGGCAGTACGCCGGAGACGATCACGCCGAGGATGCCGAAGAAGATCGGGTAGTGCGCCGGTGTCCCGAACGGGCCGGTGTCGCGGCCGCGGTCGATGTGCACCGCGATGTCCCACCAGACGCCGAACGCGCAGGCGAGCAGTGAGACCGCGTGCAGGTACGGCGTCAGCGCTGCCCATCGGGGCACTCCGTCGAGTCGCCCGATGGTGTCCGCGAACCGGCCGACGAGCGTGACGCGGCCGGTGCGTTCGCGCCACAGCAGGACGGCGAGCGCGACGTACAGCAGCGACACGACGCCGGTGACGATGGCGATCTGGTCGAAGCTCGCCGTACCGGTGGTCGCCAGCGGGATCGCCATGGACACTCTCCTTCAGGACATGAGGCATGCGCCATGGAACATGTTACATCGACTATGTAACGTGGAGTCTGGAAGACTGTCAAGGGTGGAACGGAACGCGGACGCGGAGCTCACCGTCGACCAGCTCGCCGCCAAGGTGGGCATGACGGTCCGGAACGTGCGTGCCTACGCCGGGCGCGGGCTGATCCCGCCGCCGCGGCTGGTCGGCCGGACCGGGTACTACGGTCAGGACCACATCGCCCGCCTGACCCTGGTCCGGGAGCTGCTCGACAAGGGCTACACGCTGGCCGCGGTCGAGCGGATGATGGGCGAGCTGCCCGACGGGGCGATGGCGCTGGGCGTCTTCGAGACCCTGGTGAACCCGTGGAGCCCGGCGGAGCCGGAGGAGCTCGACGAGGTCCAGCTCGCCGAGCGGGCCGGCGTACCGCACGATCCGGCGGTGATCGAGCAGATCGTCGAGCTCGGGATCGCGGAGCGCCTCGACGACGGCCGGCTGCGGATCCCGAACCCGGACCTGCTCCGCACCGGACTCGAGGTGATCAAGCTCGGCGTCCCGATGCAGGCGATCTTCGAGATGCTCCCGAAACTGTTCGCGCAGGCCGACGCGGTCGCCAAGATCTACGTCGAGCTGTTCCGCTCGACCGTCTGGCGTGACTTCACCAACGCCGGCATGCCCCCCGACGGCTGGCCGGAGATCCAGCGCACCCTCGAGGGCATCATCCCCCTGGCCGGCCAGGCACTCGTCGCAGCCTTCCGCGAGGCAATGGGCCGCGAGATCGAGCAAGTCGCCTACGAAGAACTCGGCCTCGACCCGAAAACCCTCCCCTCAACGGGCTAGCACTCACCTCCGCGGTTTCCCAGTCGCGACGCGCACCAACCGATCCGCCCTCGCGGCGACATCCTGCGCCGTGGTCAACCCGTCCAGATACCGCCCGTACCAATGCACCATGCTGGTTGCCTCACGCATCAACTCGAGCTCCGGCAACGCTTCCAGCTCGGCCTCCGACAGCGGGAACCGCTCGAGATAACCGTGCCGGAGCGCAGCGCCGACCTGGCCGAAGAAGTACGCGCCGACCGCGAGATCCATCGCCCGATATCCGGGACCGGCCGTCTCGAAGTCCAGGATCGCGGTCACCCGGTCGCCGACCATCAGCACGTTGGTGACGGCGAAGTCACCGTGGATGATCTGCCGCGGCAGATCCGTGCGCGGCCGAACACTCCGCAGAATCCGCTCGACGTCGGCGCGGTGATCCACAGGCACGCCGCCGATCACGAGCGCAAGGTCTGGCACCCGCGGATGGATCGCTGTCAGATCCCCATCCCACATCTGTGACGCCGGCAGCCCGGCTGGGTCCAGCTGTCCTAGTACGTCGTCGAGCTCGGCCAGTGCACGTCCACACGCTGCTGCCTGCACCGCGTCGTCCCGATCCGGGTGTTCCCCCGGGAGTCGCCGGCTCAGGCTCGCGGTCACGGGCTCGCGGACGATGGTCGCTCCGTCGTCAGCCGGGATCGGCACGGGTACCGCGAATGACAGTCCGTCGAGTGCACGCAGTACGGCGTGCTCGTACGCCGACGCTGCGTTGCGGTAGATGCGCAGTACGAACTCGTCACCGACGTAGTACGCGGTGTTGTTCGTGCCCGCGCCGACCGGGCGTACGTCGTACCCCTGAAGTCCCCAGCGCCTCAGTAGCTCGTCCACCCCGGCATCATCCCCTGGGTGTCATCAGGGATTCTTCGGGTGCGGGATAGGTAATCCTCCGCATGTGTGAACCGGTCCGGGCGCGGCACCGTGTAGCTAGCAGAACGGCCCGCACCGAAAGACCACGACCATGAGACTCCGGCTTCACGTTCACCACCTCCGTAGCGGTGGCTGGTGTGCCGACATCGACGACGACAACGATCGGCAGCCCGACGACCCGTACTGGTGCGTCGACGACTGGCCGACGCTGGAGTCCGCTCTGACTGCCGGGTGCGCGCAGCTGGCCAAGCTCGCCACCACGCCCGGCATCTCGCGCGTCAGCGGGTACTACGAACCTGCGCTGGCTGCCTGAGCAAACGGGGGCTGAGCGAACGGGGGCAGGACCAACGGGGGCAGGGGGCCCGGCGAACCGCAGGGGGTTTGCCGGGCCTCACTGATGCGCGTGCCGGTCGGCCGGCTTGTCCGGGAGATCCCCCAGGTCGGCGTCCCAGTCGTCGCCGTCGTCGTCGGGCAGGTTCGCCTCGTTGCGGCGGGCGATCCGGAGAAACGCGATGATCAGGAAGATCGGCCCGACGACCATCGCGGTCTCGGGGATCCCACCCATGTGCAGCGCGATCACGACGCGGTCACCAGCGCGATCCCGCCGGCCGTGAACGCAACCATCGCCGCGAGCATCGGGTACTGCGCTCTGCGCAACTGCCGGCGACGGAACAGATCGGCAGCGCGATCGTGCGCGGACACCACCCCGAGGACGTGTCCGAGCACGATCGCACCGATCTGGACCCCCGCGATGAACCCGGTGCTGAGGAACGCGTAGTCGATCCGCATGCCGCTCGTCCCGAGCACGTCCCAGCCGCGCCCGAACGGGTCGGTCGCGAGCAGCCAGCCCTCCTGCCCCTGGAACATCGCGAACGAGAAGTAGTGCGCCACGGCGTACCCGATCGCGATCGGGACCAGCGAGTGCGCGAACGCGCCGGGCAACCCGGCGGTGCCGAGGGCGCCGGGGCGTACGTCGGCGGTCGTCCGCGCGGCGAGCAGGAAGAGACCGGTCACGATCGCCACCGCGACGATCAGACCGAGTGTGTAGACGACGAGGTGCTGCGGGCGGCTGAGTTCGCCGGTGCGTTGCGTCCAGACCGACCAGCGGGAGACGCCGTCGAAGGCCGTTGACCCGAGCAACAAACACAGCAGGCCGACGACACCGGGTTGCTGCGGCAGTTTCGCCAAGCCCGCTAGCGGATTGCGCAGCACCAGTTGGCCGTTCTCGCGGGCCAGTGGGCTCAGGTGGGCGAGTACTTCGGCGTACACCTCGAAGCTGTCGCCGATCGCGGACCAGCTCGGGCCGTAGACGATGCCCGCAGCAACATTCGCCACGGCGTACACGGTGACGGCGATCGCGACCGTGCGCGGCTCCGAGCCGTCGGGGTAGACGAGCTCCAGCCAGAGGAACACGGCAAGACCGGCGACCGCCGGCCAGTAGGCGATCCGGTCGGGGAGCTGCCGGTGGGATGTGCGCTGCAGTAGTCCCGCGATCGTGCGGAGTGGATTCGCGAGCCGCCAGATCGGGCCACAGACGAGGGACAGCGGGATGATCCCGACCCAGATCCACACGTACAGCCAGGTCGGCGCCGGGTTCCGCGACGGCTCGGGATCGCCGAACCACGCGGCCCCCAGCAGCAGCGCGAACGCCACCAGCCCGGCCAGCTTCAGCACGACGCGGGTCGCCGGATGATCGACGACACGGGTCAGGACACCGAGCGGCCGGCCCACGGTCCCCTCGAACCGCGGGCGCGACCAGAACGCGGCGAGCGCGAAGAACGACACCGCGACCGCGGCACCGGCGGAGTAGATCGCCAGCCACAGCGGCACCGGCAGGTCCCCTCGACCTCCGATCCCGTGCAGCGGCAGCAGCAACTCCAGCACCGCGGCATCCTCCGATCAGCCGGGCTATCCGACCGATCGAATGTAACACGCTCGATGTCACATAGCGAGAGTCTGATATTCGCCGGCGTCGAACCGGCGGGTGAGCCGCCGGAACCGGAATGTGAACGACGGCCACAGGGTGGTGTTCCGGCCCGCCGAGTCGAGGTACCAGCTGGTGCAGCCGCCGCGGGTCCAGACCGTGTTCCGCATCGAGGACCGGACGCCGTCGACGAACGCGCGCTGGACGTCCCGGCGTACCTCGACCTGCTTCAGGCCCTGGGCGTCCATCGTCTTCAGGGCGTCGATGATGTAGGCGATCTGGGACTCGATCATGAACACCATCGAGCTGTGGCCGAGGCCGGTGTTCGGGCCGATCAGCATGAAGAAGTTCGGGAAGCACGCGATCGCTGTCCCGAGGTGGGCCTCCATGCCGTCGGCCCAGGCCTCGCGCAGCGAGACACCGTCGCGGCCGTGCACCATGTCCATCACCGGCAGATCGGTGACCTTGAAGCCGGTGCCGTAGATGATCGTGTCGACGTCGTGCTTCACGCCGTCGGTGGTGACGATGCCGGTCGGGGTGACCTCGGCGATGCCGTCGGTAACGACCTCGACGTTCGGGCGCGCGACCGCCGGGTAGTAGTCGTCGGAGATCAGCACCCGCTTGCAGCCGAGGGTGAAGTCCGGCGTCAGCTTGGCCCGCAGCAGCGGGTCGCGGACCTGGTGCGCGAGGTGCTTCTCGGCGACCTTCTGCGCCTGCTTCATGATCGCCGGCAGCTTGGCGAACCCGAGCACCATCGACTCGCGACCCCAGTAGATCCCGGCCCGGACAGCCTTCTGCACAAGGGGGAACCGCTTGTAGATCGCCTTCTCGGCCGCGCTGATCTTGCGGTCCGGCCGCGGCATCACCCACGGCGGCGTCCGCTGGAACAGATGCAGTTCCTCGACCTCGGGCTGGATCGCGGGCACGAACTGGATCGCCGACGCGCCGGTACCGATCACGGCGACCTTGCGGCCACTCAGATCCAGGTCATGGTTCCAGCGCGCGGAGTGGAAGACCTCACCCTCGAAGTCGTCGATCCCCGGGACCTTCGGGTACGACGGCTCGGCGAGCGGACCCATTCCGGACAGCACGATGTCCGCCGTGAACTCGCCCTCGCCCGTGTGGATCCGCCATTGACCGTCCTCCCAGTGGGCGGACTCGACGGCGTGGCCGAAGCGGATGTGCGGGCGGACCCCGAACGCGTCGGTGACGAGCCGCAGGTAGTCCTCGATCTCGGGCTGCGGCGAGAACGTCGACGACCAGTTCGGGTTCGGCGCGAAGGAGAACGAGTACAGGTGTGAGGGGACGTCGCACCGGCAGCCCGGGTAGGTGTTGTCCCGCCAGGTGCCGCCGACGTCGTCGGCGCGCTCGAGGACCACGAAGTCGTCGTACCCGGCCTGCTTCAGGCGGACGGCCATGCCGATCCCGGCGAACCCGGTGCCGATCACCACGATCCGGTGCTGCTCGCTCATCCTGGCCTCCTGCTCGGCTGAACTTACTCATAGTAAGTTACTCGGAGTCAGTTAGACTGCGCAAGTGACGTCGACCACCGTTCCGCCAGGCCCGCCGAAGCGCCGCCGCGACCGCGCAGCGCGGGAGCGGGAGATCCTCGAGGCGGCCGAGCGGATCTTCGGCGAGCGCGGGTACCAGGGCACGTCGATGGACGACGTCGCCGCCCAGGTCGGGGTCTCGAAACCGCTGATCTACCAGTACTACGGCTCGAAGGACGGACTGTTCCTCGCGTGCCTCGCCCGGCTCCGCGGACACCTGCTGGACACCGTGTCCGACGCGGTGCTGGCGGCATCGGACGCCGAGGACGCGCTGTACGCCGGGTTCCGCGCGTGGTTCCGTTTCCTGGACGAGCACCCGCAGGCGTGGTCGGTGCTCGTCGACGAAGGCATGCTGAGCGCGGGCCCCGCCGCGGAAGCGACCGACGAGGTACGGGCGGCCTTCATCGAACTGATCGCGACGATGGTGCGGATGAACCTCCCCGCCGGCCGCGCGGTCGACGACGACGAGATCCAGATCGTCGCCCAGAGCATCTCCGGCGCCACCGAACGCCTCGCCATCTGGCGCACCCGCACCCCCAACCCCCCAACCCCCGAAAAAGTAGCCCGCACCCTCCAAGACCTCCTCTGGCAAGGCCTGAACACCCTCAAAGTGACGGGTTAGGTTCGTCGGGTGCGGATCGAGTGTTTCGCGGAGGGCGACGTGCCGCGGGAGCTTCGGCGGCAGATGCTGGGATTGCAGGACGACGCCTGGCCTGGGTCCACTACGCCGATGAACGCCTTGGTGCATGATCCGGCGCTCGACCCGCTCTCGATGCTTCTCGTCGATGAGGGTGTGGTGGTCGCGGCGCTGGATGTTCTGCGTAAACCGCTCCAGCACGCGGGCAGCACCTACCTGGCCGGCGGGTTGAGCACCGTGGTGACGCGCGCGGATCGTCGTGGCGAGGGACACGGGCATCGGCTCGTCACCGCGGCCCGGTCCGCGATGATCGAGCGCGAGCTGGATCTGGCGATCTTCACGTGTGATCGCGAACTCGGGCCGTTCTACGGTCGCGCCGGCTTCCGCATCCTCCCCGGCACGGTTCTCGTCGGTGGGACCGATGACAACCCGTTCCCGAGCGATCAGCCCGGCTTCGACAAAGTCACGGTCGGCGCCTTCTTCAACCCTGCTGTTGAGCAGTCCGACTTCCACCACGCCAGGATCGGTCTCTACCCAGGCGAGATCGACAAGCTCTGGTGAGGGTCAGTCCGTGAGGATGTCTGCGATGAACTGCTGGCCGTCGGGGATCGCGTCGGGGTTGCGGGCGCGGTAGTACGGGATCGCGATCAGACACAGCGAGAGCGCCCAGCCGCGGGCGCGAAGCCAGGTGGGCTCGTCGACGGAAAGGGCTTGTTTGTAGGCCTTTCGGGACTCGCCTTCGAACAGCCACCACGCGGGCATCACGTCGCCGGCCGGGTCCGCGGCGCGCGCCGTACCGAAGTCGATGATCGCCGATAATTTGCCGTCGGCAACGAGGATGTTGCCGGACATCAGGTCGCCGTGGATCCAGCGCGCCGATCCGGCGAACGTGTCCGCGGCGAGCGATTCCTCCCACGAGGCGAGCACCTGGCCGACGTCGAAGTACTCGCGGAGTTCGTCGAGTGCTTCGCGGAACATCGCGTCCCGCGGCGCGAGCGGCGTACCACGCTCGAACGGATCGTCCGACGGCACCGGCGCACCGGTCGCGTCCACCTCCCGCAGACAGCGCACGAACTCCGCGAGCTCCCCTGCGATCTGGACCGGGTCGGCGTTGTCCGGCGCGTACGGCTCCCCCGGAAGCCACCGGTAAACACCCCAGGTGAAGGGATAACCGGCCCCGGGCACCCCGAGCTCCAGCGGCTCCGGGATCGCCAACGGCACGTACGGCGCGAGTCGTGGCATCCACGCGAGGTCCTTCTCCACCTGCCCCCGGTTCCGCTCCGTCCGCGGCAACCGGACCGCGAGCTCGTCCCCCACCCGGAACGTCACGTTGTCGGTGCCGGACCGCTCGACCACGCGCACCGGCAACCCGGTCCACTGCGGGAACTGTTCGACCAGCAGTCGCTCCACCAGCGCGGAGTCGATCTCGACCTCGTCATCGTGCAGCTTCGGTACACCCGTCATCGCGCGACTGTCACACCTCGCCGTACGGCGGTCAACCTCTTTAGCCACAGGTACTGCAGTTAGAGAATGTCGTACGGCTCCAGCCTCGGGCCGACGGTCGACCGGCCTTCGACGTACCGCGGCTGGACGTAGTCGATCCCCGGCTCGCCAGTCCCGCCGATCACGGACAGCAGCCGCTCGGCCGCCCGCGCGCCGACCGTCATGAGCTCCGGGTCGAACGTGCTCAACGGGTGGTCCGGCCGAATCACGCCGGCCAGCCGGTTGTCGTACCCGACGATCGCGATGTCGTCCGGCACCCGGATCCCGTGCCGGTGGAAGCTGGCGAACAACCCGATCGCGATCTCGTCGTTGGCGGCGAAGATCGCGTCCACCGGCTGGCCGCTCGCGATGATCCGCTCCGCCGCGTCGAGCCCCCAACGCTGCCGGTAGCTGCCGTACAGCGGCACGCCGCCCATCGCGATCGGCATCCCGGCCGCCGCCATCGCCCGGGTGAACCCCTCGACGCGCGCATCGACGGCCGGCTCGTGGACGGCGGCCGTGACGTGCGCGATGTGCCGGTGCCCGAGGCGGATCAACTGCTCAGCCGCGGCCGCGCCGGCGCCGCGGTTGTCGGGCGCGACGACATAGTCCGTCTCCGGTGTCGCCGACGAGGACGCGAAGACGACCGGTACGGCTAAGTCCTCCGACAGCACGAGACTCGCCCGGTTCGGATCGTCACCGACGACGAGCATCCCGTCGATCCGGCGGGACCGCAGCCGCTTCAGGTAGTCGTGCAGCACCCGCGGCGTACCGTGCGCGTCCAGGGTGACCGCGGCGATGTTCTGCCTGCCGAGGTGGTTCGTGGCGCCCATGATCAGCGGCATGCTGAACCGTCCGTGCGCGTTCTCCGCGAGCACGCCGACGATGAAGCTGCGCCCGGTGACGAACGACCGTGCGATCATGTCCGGCTGGAACTGCAGGCGCTCTGCAGTCTCGATCACCTTCGCCCGTGTCTCGGCGGACACCCGGCCGACACCGTTCAGCGCACGCGAGGCGGTGGTCAGCGAGACGCCCGCCACCCGGGCGACGTCACTCATGCTGGCCCGTTTCGCCATGACTGTCTCGACTCCTCCTCGCGCGACCGGTAGAGACCCCGAGTGTAGAGGGGTGCAATCGCTTGCGCTTAACGCGTCGTAAACAGGGCAGAATCGGCCGCGAAAATAGTTGCGCTACGACGGGACTCCTGATGACGGAACGACCGCTCCCCGAACCCTGGCAGGACGCCACGCTGCCCGACGACCTCCCACCCCTCGGCGCCGACGTGATCGGCACTTTCACCCGCACCATCTTCGGCCACACCCCACCCGGCGGACAGCTCACCGACCTGGTGCTGCAGTCCCGCGAGGACGGCGTACTCGACGGAGCGGCCGACCGCCTTCGCCACCGCGCCGTGATCGCCTGCCCGCTCGGCGATCTCGAGCTCGACCTCCTCACCCACCTGCCCGCGGGCGCCAACTCCGCGCCGGTGATCGTCGTACTGAGCTTCACCGGCATCGAGGACACGATCGACAGCGAACAGGCCCGGCGCTGGCCCTACGCCACGATCACGAAGGCCGGGTACGCCGTACTCGCGGTCGACTACCGCCAGATCGAACCCGACGACCCGGCACCCACCGCGACCGGCGTTCGGGCGCTCTTCCCCACCACGGACGGCGAATCCTGGGGCGCGGTCGCGGCCTGGGCCTGGGGGCTGTCCCGCTGCCTCGACGTCGCCGGGCGCATCGAAGGCATCGACCCGACCGACGCGATCGCCGTCGGCCACTCCAGGTTGGGCAAGGCCGCTCTCTGGGCCGGCATCCAGGACGAGCGGTTCGCCGTGACGGTCTCCAACGACTCGGGCTGCTGCGGCGCCTCGCTCTTCCGGCACCCGGGCGGTGAGGACATCGCCGCGATCACGTCGAGGTTCCCGCACTGGTTCGTCCCGTCGTTCACGGCGTACGCCGGTCGCGAGAACCGCCTCCCGGTGGACCAGCATCAACTGCTGGCGAGCATCGCGCCCCGCCGCGTCTACGTCTGCAGCGCGGAGGACGACGCGTGGGCCGACCCGGTCGGCGAGTACCTGGCCGTGGTCGCGGCCCGTCCCGCGTTCGGCGTGAACGACATCGGCTATCACGTCCGCCCGGGCGGCCACGACCTCATCGAGGAGGACTGGCGGCACATCCTCGACTTCGTACGGCGCTGAGCACGCCGCGGCCGCCCCTCCCTCGGAAGGGCGGCCGCGAACGTGTCAGTTCTGAGGCGCGGTTCGGGAAGCCGCTCCTGATGACCGAGTGGAACTCCGACCCCAACCAGGGCACGACCCACCGAGCGTCGTACATCCAAAGTCAGTTGGCGGAGTTCCGGTCACACCGCCAGACCAAGGGTTTTGGCGTGTGCCGGCGGCGATCAGTGGAAGGTTTTGGTCGCTGGGCGGCTATTTGTTTCCACAAAGCCGGGGGCACGCGCCGCGCGGGCGGGGGTGGTAGTCGCCCCTGAGAGCCGACCCTGAAAGTGGGCTGACGGATGTCATGGGTCGGTTGTGACGGGCGATCCAGGTCCGGTACGGCGTTTCTCGGGAAGCTCTGCGTATGACGACAACGACTGCGGTCAGCCTGCGGGGTGTGACCAAAAGGTATGCGGACGTGCAGGCCGTCGCCGGGGTGGATCTGACGATTCGGGCCGGTGAGGTGGTGGCGCTGCTCGGCCCGAACGGGGCCGGTAAGTCGACCACGATCGAGATGCTGCTCGGTCTGGTCAAGCCGGACCAGGGCAACGTCCAGGTGTACGGCGGGACGCCCACCGACGCGATCGCCCAGGGGCAGGTCGGTGTGATGCTACAGAGCGGCGGCATCATCGAGGACGCGAAGGTCGGCGAGCTGCTGAATCTCGTCGCCGGCCTCCACAAGGACCCGATGCCGGTCCAGGAAGCGCTCGAGCGCGCCGGGATCGGTGACCTGACGCGCCGGACCATGAAGGGCCTGTCGGGCGGCCAGAAGCAGCGGGTGCGGTTCGCGATGGCGATCATCCCGCAGCCGGACCTGATCGTGCTGGACGAACCCACGACCGGGATGGACGTCGAGGCCCGTCGCGACTTCTGGGCGTCGATGCACGCCGAGACCGCCCGCGGCCGGACCGTGCTGTTCGCCACCCACTACCTGGAGGAGGCGGACGCGTACGCCGACCGCGTCGTGCTGATGCGGCAGGGCAAGGTCGTTGCCGACGGCACCTCCGCGCAGATCAAGGCGAGTGTCTCCGGGCGGACCATCCGCGCCACGATCCCGGGTGCCGATCTGGCCGCGCTCGCGTCGCAGCCCGGCGTACGGAACGTGGAGACCCGTGGTGACGTGGTGCTGCTGCAGTGTGCGAACTCCGACGACACCCTGCGGTACCTGCTGGACAACACCAAGGCGCACGACATCGAGGTGACCTCGGCCGACCTCGAGGACGCCGTTCTCGCGATCGCCGACCAGAACAAGGCACAGGAGACGCTGGCATGAACCGCAACTACCTGATCTTCGACATCCGCCGCACGCTGCGGAACCGGCGGGTGCTGATCTTCTCGATCCTGATGCCGCTGGTGCTGTTCCTGATCTTCGGCCTCACGATCCCGAAGGACGCCAACGAGGCCGGGATCTCCGCGATCGCGTACGTGATGGTGAGTATGGCGATGTTCGGCTCGATGTCCGCCGCGATGAGCAGCGGCGGCGTGATCGCGGCCGAGCGCGACGGCGGCTGGAACCGGACACTCCGCCTCACCCCGCTGAAGCCCCAGGCGTACGTCGTGAACAAGGTGATCCTGAGTCTGCTGCTGGCCGTCCCGCCGCTCATCGTGGTCTTCCTGTGCGGGATGACGTTCGGCCACGTCCACCTGAGCGCCTCGCAATGGATGACGGTCGCGTTGGTGTCCTGGCTCGGTGCGCTGCCGTTCGCCGCCATCGGCCTGGTCATCGGGTACGTCGCCAAGCCGGACAGCGTGCAACCCATCACGGGCTTGAGCACGATGCTGATCGCAGCGTTCGGCGGACTGTGGTTGCCGGTCGACCAGATGCCCTCGGTGATGAAGCACATCGCGCAGCTCACCCCGGCGTACTGGACCGGTCTGACGTCCCGGAGCGCCTTGACGCAGAGCGGTGTGGACACCCAGGCGCTGCTGGTGGTGCTCGGCTGGACGCTCGTCCTCGGGTTCATCGGGCTGCGCCGGTACCAAGCGGACACCGCTCGCGCCTGAACCATCTCCTGGACCGCCCGCGGCCGATCGCTCGGGCGGTCCAGCACGACAAAGGATTACCGTGACCACCGTGAAGACGTCACCAAACGTGCTGGACGGCTTGGCCGAGCGGATGGGCGGCGGCCCCGGCCGCTGGGCCTGGGTCGCCGGCGGCATCTGGCTGTTCTACCTCTCGCAGCCGCTGCAGAGCATCTCCGAGCGTCAGCACGGCGTCGTGAAGGTGCTCGGGTTCGCCACGGTGGTCCTGTTCGGCGCCAGCTACCTCGGGTTCTTCGCGCTGCTGCGCAGGAACGCCACGTCCGGGATGCTGCCGCACTGGCAGCGGATCGCCTACCTCGGCGTGATGCTGACGCTCTGCCTGCTGATGATCCCGACCGCCGGTCAGACGGCGCTCACCGGGCTCGTCTACATCTCCGCGGTCTCGATGATGCTGTTGGAGATCCGTACGGGGATCGCGTTCGTGCTCCTGCTGCTGGTCGGCGCCGAGGTGTCGATGCGGTTGGTGCCGGGCTGGACCGCCGACAACAGCTACGGGTTCGCGATCTTCCTCGGCGCGCTCGCGACGTTCGGGATGCGGCGGGCGATCCAGCGCAGCATCGAGCTGAACGCGGCCCGCAGGGACATGGCCGAACTGGCCGTGCAGGAGGAACGCAACCGGTTCGCCCGGGACCTGCACGACATCCTCGGCCATTCGCTGACCGTCATCACGGTCAAGGCGGAGCTGGCCGGCAAGCTGATCGCGGCGAATCCCGAGCGGGCCGCCGTCGAGGTCTCTGACGTCGAGAGCCTGGCGCGGGCCGCGCTCGCCGACGTCCGGGCCGCGGTCGCCGGGTACCGCGAGCTCAGCCTGGCCGGCGAGCTGGTCTCGGCCCGGGCCGCGCTGCAGGCCGCCGAGATCAAGCCGGAGCTGCCGACCAGGGTCGACGAGGTACCGGAGGAGAACCGGGAGCTGTTCGCCTGGGTGGTGCGCGAGGGCGTCACGAACGTCATCCGCCACTCCGGTGCGCAGCGCTGCACGATCCGGCTCTCGGCGACGCAGATCGAAGTACTCGACGACGGGAAGGGTCCGACGCCTGGAGGCGGCGCGTCCGGGCACGGGCTGATCGGGTTGCGCGAGCGGTCGGACCTGGCCGGCGCGAGTGTTCAGATCGGGCAGGCGCCCGGCGGTGGGTTCCGGCTGGCCGTGAAGGTGGACCTGTGAGGATGGTGCCGTGAGCATCCGACTGCTGATCGCCGACGACCAGGCGCTCGTCCGTGGCGCCCTCGCCGCTCTGCTGGACCTCGAGCCCGATCTGGACGTGGTGGCCGAGGTCGGCCGTGGTGACGAAGTGATCGACGCCGCGAAGAGCTCCCGGCCGGATGTCGCGTTGCTGGACGTGGAGATGCCCGGTCTGGACGGGATCGAGGCGGCGGACGCGTTGCGCATCGCCGTACCCGGGGTGCGGGTGCTGATGGTGACCACGTTCGGCCGGCCGGGGTACCTGCGCCGCGCGATGGAGGCCGGTGCGGCCGGGTTCGTCGTCAAGGACACGCCCGCGACACAGCTCGCGGACGCGGTCCGCCGGGTGCACCAAGGTCTCCGCGTGGTCGATCCGTCACTCGCCGCCGAGACCCTGGTAGCCGGGACCAGTCCGCTGACCGGCAGGGAGTCCGACGTACTCCGGGCCGCGCGCGAAGGTGGCACTGTCGCCGACATCGCCAAGGAACTGCACCTGTCCGAAGGCACTGTCCGGAACCACCTGTCCGCCGCGATCGGCAAGACCGGCGCCCGGACCCGCGCCGAGGCCGCCCGGATCGCTCTGGACAACGGGTGGTTGTAGCCGGTCCCTACCTCTAGGGTTGCCCTAGGGGAGGGATCTGATGTCGATTGAGCAATTCAGTGTCCGGGGGCGGTTGGCGGACACGGGTGAGGGGATCACGCCGGACGAGTTGCAACTCGCGGCGCGGAACCACGGCATGCCGCTCGAGGGGATGCGGTACGACGTGACGCCGCCGGGACTGCACTACGTCCTGGTGCACTACGACATCCCGGCCACGAACGCGGGTGACTGGTACCTCGAAATCGGTGGGTGTGTCGAGGAGCCGCTGTCGATCGGGCTGACCGAGCTGCGGGCGATGGGGCGGCGGACGATCCGGGTCACGTTGGAGTGCGCCGGCAACGGCCGTGCCAACTTGCAGCCGCGCCCGATCAGCCAGCCGTGGTTGTCGGAAGCGGTCGGTACGGCGGAGTGGACCGGCGTGCTGCTGGCGGACCTGCTCCGGTTCGCCGGGATCCGCGAAGATGCCGTGGACGTGGTGTTCACCGGTGCGGACCACGGCGTGGAGCGCGGGGTCGAGCAGGACTACCAGCGGGGGTTGTCGCTGACCGAGGCGATCGACTCCGGTGCGATCGTCGCGTGGGAGATGAACGGCGATCCGTTGCCACCGCAGCACGGGTACCCGCTGCGGCTCATCGTCCCGGGGTGGTACGGGATGGCGAGTGTGAAGTGGCTGCGGTCGATCGAGCTGATCGATCACGAGTTCCAGGGCTTCCAGAACTCGGTCGCGTACCGGATCAAGCACGCGCCGGACGATCCCGGGAAGGCCATCACCCGGATCGCACCGCGGGCGCTGCTGGTCCCGCCGGGGTTCCCGGACTTCATGAGCCGCAACCGATTCGTTGCCGCCGGCACCGTTCCGTTGTTCGGCCGGGCCTGGTCCGGGTGGGCGCCGATCGAACGGGTCGAGGTCAGCACCGACGCCGGCGTGAACTGGCACCCGGCGACGTTGGATGCCCCCGGCAACGACGATTTCGCCTGGCGGGCGTTCGCGTACGACTGGGAGGCGACTCCGGGCGAGCACGTGCTTACGGTCCGCGCGTACGACGCGGCCGGCAACGAGCAACCGATCGAGGCCGACTGGAACCGTGGCGGCTTCGCGAACAACTCCGCGCAACGGATCACGGTCGTCGTCACCTGATCCGCCGCGTGTCGCTGGCGAGTTCCGGCGTACCCGCGTCACATCCTGGAGTGGTACACGGTTCTCACTCCAGGAGTGATGCGGTGAACGACAACCACCTGCACGCGCGGGTCTTCCGGACAACACACGAGTGGTACGCCGACGTCGACGACGAACTCGACCCGCAACCGGACAACCCCCTCTGGCACGGCACCTACACCACCCAGCCCGCCGCCCTAGCAGCCGCCTGCACTCACCTAGCCGCCCTCCAACAAGCATCCTGAGATCCTCACAGGAGAAAGAACGCGAACAACCCAGCGGCAACGAGAGCGGCGAGTACGAAGAGCGGGTAGGCGTACCACGGCACGTCCCAGCCGGCGTCCGCGGCGAGCACGTTCGTCGGATCGTCCGGATCGACCTGTACGCCGATCCGGTCCCCCACCCGCGGCAGCGGATCGAGCTCGTCGGCCCCGTCGATCTCCACCCTCGACCCGTCGTGCGGGTGCGTCACGGCGATCGTGACATCGTGGTTCTTCGACCACTTGTCGATGCTCACCGAGACCACCACCGCCTGCTCCACCCGAACGGTCCGAGCCACCCACTGGTCGTGGCGCACGCCGACGATCCCGAACGGTGCGACGGCGAGACTGCCGAGCACCAGAACGCTGCCCACAACCATCCGCAGCAGTCCGAGCCACCGCGTCCGCCCGCGACCGGAGCGGCTGTGGCGACCGCCGCCTGCTCTCGTATCGCGGCGGGCCCGCGCCTCGGCCAGAGCTCGTCCGTGGGCGCGGTCGCGGCGTTCCTGCGTTCGTAGGGTGGGTTGTTCGAGGCGGTTCCACCAGGCGAACTGCTCGACGACCCAGCGCGCGGGATAACACGCCCCGCCCGCGATCGCCGCACAGAGCAGCGGATGGTCGTAGAGGTAGCTCGGCCGGGCCAGCCAACCGACGAAGTACAGACTGCCACCGACCGCACCGAAGAAGAACAGCAACAGCGCCAACTGGCGACCGTGGAGGTCGTCGTCGGGGTCGCTCACCGGAACATCATGAGTGATGGATGCAGTAGTCCGGTAGCGGGTTCACTCCGGTTTGTTGTGGGAGGTGCCTCCTACTCGGTAGGGGGTGGTGGTGCCTTCGTACATGAGGTGGGTCATCAGGCCTTGGGAGGCGTGGGGGAGGTTGTGGCAGTGGTCCATCCAGAGGCCGGGGTTGTCGGCGACGAAGGCGATTTCGTAGGTCTCCTTGTTGCCGACCTCCAGCGTGTCGACCCACCAGGGTGAACCGGTCGCCGCGACACCGTTGCGGGACAGGACGATCGCGTGGTGGCCGTGCAGGTGCATCGGATGCGCCTGACCGCTGGTGTTGGAGATCGTCATCCGCACCACGTCCCCCTCCGCGACCATGAACATCGGTACGTCGGGAAACTTGTGCCCGTTGATCGTCCACCACAGCCCCGGCACCCCGTCCAGGAACCCGGGCCGCCGCCCGATCCGGTACTCGAACTTCCGGTCCGCCTTCGCCGGGTCGAACCCGAGCGCCGCGGGCGTGCCGTAACTGAGCAGATCGACGGTGTCCTTCGGCAACTCGGCCTTGGGTGGATCCTTCGGACCGATCCCGAGCGACAAGGCCGCCGTACCAGCGACCAACCGCAGACCGTCCGCCGGCACCACGGCCTCGAGATCCACCCGGCCCCCGGCAGCCAACGGATACGCGGCCGTCACCGCGGTCGGCCCGTGGACATCACTCCCGTCCACCGCGACCACCTTGTACCGCGTACCTACCAGCCCGACCCGCAGAATCGCGTTGTCCGTGTTGATCACCCGCACCCGCGCCGTCGTACCCGCCAGCATCTCCACCCGCGCGGTCCCGGTGCGCCCGTTGATCGTCCGCCTGCCGTCGTACGTGTGGATCGCCGCGATCACCTCACCAGGAGACGCCGGCGCGATCACGATCGACCCGAACAACCCGCCCTTGACCTCGTCGCTCGACACCTGATGCGAGTGGTACCAGTACGTCCCCGCCTGCTCCGCCTTGAACCGGTACACATGCTTCCCACCCACCGGTACGGCGTCCTGCGTCACGCCGGCCACCCCGTCCTCGGCATTGGGTACGTCGATCCCGTGCCAGTGCAACGTCGCGCCGTCCTTCACGGACTCGTTCACGAACGTCACCTGCACCAGGTCACCCACCTTCGCGCGAATCAACGGACCCGGCGACGTCCCGTTCACCGTGTACCCGTCGACCGTCTCCCCCGACGCGAGCTGGAACTTCTGCTTCCGCGCCACCAACGTCACCGCGACATCCGGCGTACCCGTCTTCGGCCCGGTCAGGTCCGCGACACTCATCCCGCCGTGGTGCTCGTGCCCCATCGACGCGGGCCCGCCACCGAAGTCGGCGTACCCCATCTCCGCCGGGTCGTACGAGCCCGGGACCAGGCTGGTCACCCAGAGGTACCCCAGCGGCGCGAGCACCGCCAGCGTGATCCCCAGAGCGACCAACCGGCCCCACCGGCGCTTCTTGACCTCAGCCACTGGTCACAGGCTGATTGGGTACGGCGGCCCGCCGCGACCCCATGCTCGCCACGGCAGCGATCGCGAGCCCATTGATCCCGTGCAGGATGCCCAGCGCCGGCACCCCGAAGGACACGACCGCGAGCAGGAACTGCAGGACCACCAGACCGACCACGATCCCGGCGAGCACCCGGCCGCGCGGAACGTCGGTCAGGAACGACACGATCAGGAACACCAGCGCGAGCAGCGCGATCGCCGAACCCGCGATGCTGTGGTAACTCTGGCCGAAATTGCTGTAGTCCGCCCCGATCGAGGTGCCGTCGTCGGCGTCCTTCGCGATCGTGAACCCGGCGAGCGCGATCGAGGCGATCTGCAGGACGACCGCGATCGCGATCAGCAGTCCGACCACGCGGTACACGCTTCTCATGCGCGCCGCTCCATCCGCCGCTTCCGGATGACGAACACGGCCGCCACGATCAGCGCTAGCGGCAGGATCGGCGGATGCCCGCCGCCCACCACGCACCCGATCGACGCCAGCACCCCGAGCACACCCAGCACGATCAGCAACGGCAACGGAACCCGCCCGAGGAACCCGCGCCGCGCCCACTCCGGCCGCTGTCCCGCTCCCGGCCCAGCACCCGATCCAGCTGCGCCTGCCGCGTTCTCCGGAGCGGTCCACGGCGGCTTCCGCCAGCCCCACGGCCCGGCCCAGTTCTCGTTCGCTCCGGCGGTCGCCTGGTGGGTGCCCGGCAGGTCCGCGAACAGCCCGTTCAGGTCGGCGGCTGTCTTCGCCCGCAGCGCCTGCTCGACACGCTCGGAGTGCTCGTCCGCGCTCAGCCGGCCGGCTTCGTAATGCTCGCCCAGACGCTTGACCGCGTCCTCACGCTCGCTGTCGCCGATACGGATCGATCCGCCCGGCCTCTCCTCGCTCATGACACTCCTCGGTGCTCGTCGTACTTCCGATGGCACCAAGCGTGTCTTTCAAACCTCTTTCACCGCGTCGCCTGAGCGGCGGCACCTGCGCTACCCCCGGAGGAGCACGCTGCACCGCTGGACGCAGTACGGCGTACTCCCCCGGGCGTAGTCGCGCCCAGGGTCAACCCTTAGCTGTTCCCTCAGCTGTTCACCGAGAGGATCTGGTTCACGTCGTCGTTGGCCTTCGCCAGCGACGCCGGTTCGGCCTCGAACGACAGCACCGCGTCCATCGCCGGCGTCATCACCGCGGTCACGTCCGCCGCGTTCGGGTTCGCCGGATACGGGAACACGTCACGCGCCTCGACCGGTTCCAGGAACGGCGTGACGTCCCACCCGCTCTTCGCGAACGCCGCCTTCGCGGCCGGCATGCTCGCGGCCACCGCCGGGAACACCACCCCGGCCTTGCCGACGATGTCCTGCGCGGCCTGCGAACCGAGGAACTTCACCCACGCCCACGACGCGTCCCGGCGTTTGGTCCCGGCCCAGATGGTGTCCGCGAGCCCGTTCATCATCGACATCCGCTTGCCGACCGGCCCGATCGGGAGCCGCGCGAGCTTCGTCTTCACCTGCTTCAGCTCGCCGTACGTGCCGAGCATCCAGGATCCGTTCGGCGTGATCGCGTACTTGCCCGCGCCGTACGAGGTGGTCACGTCCACGCCGGACTTCGCCTGCGCGTACGTCGGCATGTACCCCTTCGTGATCAGGCCCCGCCACCACCCGATCGTCTCGGTGAACTTCGGGTCGCCGTAGAAGAACTTCGTCCCCCACGGCTCACCCTGCGAGTACTTCCAGCCGTTGGAGGCGGCGTACCAGCTCCAACTGGTCTGGCCGTCGCCACCACCGGCGTCGGCGTACCCGAGCCCGTACACCTTGACCTTGCCCTTGTCGAACCCCGGCTGGTCGCCGCGACGCCCCTTGGAGTCGACCGTGAGCCGCCGCACGATCTGCTCGAACGTGCCGCCGTCCTTGGGGTTCCAGGTCATCGCGTTCAGCTGCTCGGTACTGATCCCGGCCGCATCGGTGAGTGCGCTGTTGTAGAAGTAGACCTCGGTGTCGAAGTCCTTCGGCAGGCCGTATCGCTTGCCGTCGGCACCGATCCAGCGGTCCGCGAGCCCCTTCTGGTAGATGCCCAGGTCGACGTTGTCCCGGGAGACGAAGTCGTCGATCGGCAGCACCTGCCCCTTGGCGGCGAACAGCGGGTACTTCGAGGAGTGCCCGGTGAACACGTCCGGCGCCGTGTCGGAGATGAAGCCGGTCACCAGCTTCGACCAGTAGTCGTTCCACCCGTACTGCTCGATCTTCACCGTGTACTGCGGATTCTGTTCGTGGAACAGTTTCGCGCACTCGGTGTACATCGGCAGCTGGGCCGAGTCCCACAGCCAGTAGATGATCTCGCCCTCGCCCCGGGCCGTGGCGCCGTTGTTGCAGGCGGCAACAGCCGGTACGGCGAGACTCGCCAAGCCTGCCTTCAGCAGGGTCCTTCGTGAGAGCATCATTTGATCCCCGAGAAGCCGATGGAGTTCGTGATCTTTTTGGCGAAGGCCAGGAACAGGATGATCATCGGCAGCGCTGCGATCAGCGTCGCCGCCATCAGGCCGGCCCAGTCGGGACCACCCTGCGGTGTCTGCGACCGGAACACGCCCAGCGCGACCGTGAGCACCCGGACGTTCTCCTGCTGACCGACCAGCAACGGCCAGAAGTAGTCGTTCCAGGAGTTGATGTAGGTCAGGATCGCCAGCGTCGCGATGGGCGCCGCGCTCATCGGGATGATCAGCCCGAAGAAGATCCGCCGGTGCCCGGCACCGTCGATCATCGCCGCCTCCTCCAACTCCCGGTTGATGCCGAGGAAGAACTGCCGCAGGAAGAAGATCGCGAACGGCGTCATGAACGCGCCCGGCAGGATGATGCCGGCGAAGCTGTTCAGCAGCCCGAGGTTCTTGATCAGCACGAAATTCGGCAGCGTGGTGAAGATCGGCGGCACCATCAGCGCGGCCAGGAACAGCGCGAACACCTTGTCCCGCCCGGGCCAGCGCAGCCGGGCGAACGCGTACGCCGCCATCGCGCTGAAGAACACCTGGCACACGGTCGTGACCGTTGCCACCACCAACGAGTTCCGCAGGTACAGCCAGAAGTTGACCGCTGCGCCGGAGCCGCCCTGAGCTTGCGCCTCCTCGATCGACGCCAGTCCGAGCACCCGCTTGAACGCGCCGAGCGTGGTCTCCACCGGCAGCAGCGAGTTCGGGTGACCGGGTAGTTGGGTGTTGTCCGAGAACGCCGTACGCAGCATCCAGTAGAACGGGAAGAGCGTCACGATCAGCAGGACGAACAGCAGGATCCAGGCGACGGTGCGCCCGACACTCACTTGGCGCCTCATGCCAGATCACTCTCCTTCGCCCGCAGCAGCCGCAGCTGGAGCAGCGACACGACTGCGAGGATCGCGAACAGCACCAGCGCCATCGCGGACGCGTACCCGAAGTCGAACCGGGTGAACGCGCGCTCGTAGATGTAGTAGTAGATGACCCGGGTGGCGTTGATCGGACCGCCTTGCGTGGTCACCGCGACCGTGTCGAAGATCTGGAACGACCCGATCATGGTGACCACCAGGACCATCACCAGAACGGGCCGCAGCAGCGGCAGCGTGATCCGCCAGAACGTCTTCCACTCGGTCGACCCGTCCACCTCGGCCGCCTCGTAGACGTACGACGGGATCGTCTGGAGTCCCGCGAAGACCAGAAGCGCGGTGTACCCCATGTGCCGCCAGACGTTGATCCCCGCGACCGTCGGGATCGCCCAGTGCGAGTCCCCGAAGAACGCGATCGGGTCGATCCCGACCCAGCCGAGGAACGTGTTCACGACGCCGACCTGCACGTCCAGCATCCAGTACCAGACCAGCGCGACGACGACGTTCGCGACCAGGTACGGCGCGAGGATGATGGCCCGGACCGTGATCGACTTGGTCAGCCGGTACATCAGCATCGCGATCCCGACCGCCAGCACGGTCTGCAGGCCGATGTTGAGCACGACGTACTCGACCGTGACGCCGAGCGCGTTCCAGAAGAAGCTGTCGTGGACCATCCGCTCGTAGTTGGCCAGCCCGTTGAACTTGGGCGCCGAGAGCAGGCTGTACTCGGTGAAGCTCAGGTAGGCGCCACGCAGCGTCGGCCAGATGTAGAACACGACGAAACCGAGCGTGGCCGGGGCGAGGAAAATCATCGCGACCTTGAGGTCTCCCAGGCTGCGCCGCCGCCCCGGCGGCGCAACCTGCCCCCCGTGACTTCGATCGGTGTCGGGTGGTGCGTTGGTGGTGGCAGTCACGGGGGATCTCCTTCTGTTGTCTCGCGGCTGGGCGGGCTTACCCGACCGCTGTCACGTCCAGCAAGATCGCGCTCTCGGGCCACTGCGCGGGCATCAGCACACCGACGGAGGCGAGGGCGGCACCGTTCAGTTCCACGCTTCCACCGTCCGCCGACCAGGCCGTCGACCGCGACTCCGGTCCGGGTGTCGTGACCTTGCTGATGCGGTACGTCCGTCGCGGGTCGAGTCCGGGCAGCCGCACCCGGCCCACCGCCGACGTCACCGACTGCTTGACCTGTACGACGCCGAACACGCCACGCGCACCGTCCTGGGCAACGACGCCGTGCACCAGTACGTCCTCGGGACCGCGGTCGGCGCGGACCACCTGACCGGTGTGCAGCAGCGGCCGCAGTTCCTTGTGCAGCGCGACCCAGCCGGCCAGTTCCGCGCGCTCCTCGGCGCTCGCGGACGCGATGTCCCACTCGATACCGAAGTGGCCGAACAGCGCGGTGATCGCACGGAACGACAGAGTCTGCGTACGTCCGGTGGTGTGTGCGCGCGGCGGGCCGATGTGGCAACCGATCAGCTCCGGCGGGAGCAGCAGCTGGGTGTACCGCTGGATGGTCTGCCGCTCCAGCGCGTCGTTGCTGTCGCTGCCCCAGATCCGGTCGGTGCGCTCCAGGATGCCGAGGTCGACGCGAGCGCCACCGGACGAGCAGGACTCGATCTCCAGGCCCGGGTGCCGGCGCTTCAGCTCGTCGATCAGCCGGTACACCGCCACGGTCTGCTCGTGAATACCCGCAGTACCCGTCTGTTGGTTGCCGCCGTCAACGAAGTCGCGGTTGTGGTCCCACTTCAGGTAGGCGATGTCGTACTCGCCGAGGATGCTGTCCAGCCGCTCGAGGATGTAGTCGTAGGCGGCCGGAATGCCGAGGTTCAGGCCGTGCTGGTGCCGCGCGGTCGGCGGCAGCCGGTCGCCGGTCGCGAGGATCCAGTCCGGGTGCTCGCGGGCGAGGTCGGAGTCGGGGTTCACCATCTCCGGCTCGACCCAGAGCCCGAACTGCAGGCCGAGGCTCTTCACGTGGTCGACGAGCGGGTGCAGACCCTTCGGCCAGATCCCCTCGTCGACGTACCAGTCCCCGAGCCCGGCGCGGTCGTTCCGCCGGCCGCGGAACCAGCCGTCGTCCAGCACGAACCGCTCGGCCCCGACCTCGGCGGCCGCGTCGGCGAGCGCCTTCAGCTTGTCCAGGTCGAGGTTGAAGTACACGGCCTCCCAGGTGTTCAGTACGACGGGACGCTCGGTCTTCGGGTGGTTCGGACGGGCCCGGAGGTAGTCGTGGAACCGGTGCGAGACCTCGTCGAGGCCGGCGCCGTACGAACCGTAGATCCACGGGGTGCTGTAGGTGCCGTCCGGCTGGATGCGGCCTTCGCCGGGGAGCAGCAGCTCGCCGCCACCGATCACGCCGTACCCGCTCATGCCGCGTTCGGCGTACGAGCGGTGGTTGCCGCTCCAGGCGGTGTGCACGCCCCAGACCTCACCGGTGCGGAAGCCGAAGCCCGGCGTACCGGCGAGCAGCAGCAGGGTCGCGTCCGCGCCGGTGCGGCCGCGGCGGTTGTCGCGGATGTGCGCGCCCTGGGTGAACGCGTGCCGCTGCGGGTGCCGCTCGCCGATGTGGCGGCCGGTCATGTCGAGGAGTTCGGTCGCCTCGGTCGGCACCGGCAGCGCGAGCAGCAGCCCGTCGACCGTGTACGGCGTGGCGCCCGTGTTGGTCAGGTCCGCCTTCGCTTTCACGAGGCCCGAGTCGGTGAGCTCGATGGTGAGCTGGATCGCGAGGCCGGCTGGCTCGTCCGCACCTACGGCGGTCACCGTGTTGCCGGTCTGCACCAAGCCGGTCAGCCGGAAGCTCGCGGAGAAGTCCTGCCCGTCGCGGTGACCGCTCAGGCCGGGGAGGCCGAACCAGCCGGCCGAGTACTCGGGCACGATCGCGATCGGGCGGTTGTCGTCCAGGCCATTGCCGTCCTGGACCGCGCCGGCGCCACGCCGCAGTTCGAGCAGAGCGTTCTCGGTCAGCTCGCCCAGATCCGCACCCCAGTGCAGGACGGACGGAAGGTTCGGACCGGAACAGTCCAGCACCAGGCTGACCTCACCGGCCCGGAGCTGCAGAATCTCGATGTTCGACACTGTTGATTCACTCTGCTTTCTGATTGATTTCAGGACGGAACTATTTACCCCGCCAGCCGCGTTGTCAATGCTTCACGAAGTTAAGTAAGTACCCTAGAGCTCTCTACAACGAAGGAAAAGAGCCCAATCAGCGCCTGAGCGTGTACAGCAGCGCCGTCAGCTCAGAGAACTTCGCTTCCGGACCGAGCGCAGCCAGGCGTCGACTCTGGTGACGTCTGGAGTTGCCGGGAGGACCGTGCGTCGCAGCGCGTCGTCGAGGTCTTCGTGCAGCTTCAGGCGCCAGCGTTCTACCTCGTCCCAGGGCAGCTCGCCGCGTTTCACCGCGAGCAGCCGCTCTCGATACGGACCGACATCGACGACGAGAGTTGCTTCGAGCAACAGTTCGCGTGCCGAGAGCAGCAGCCGGATCAGGTGCATCACGTGCTTCCACTTCGGCGAACCGTCCCGGCGGAAGTCGGTCTCGAGCTTCTTGAACTGGCTCAGCACGTAGCCGGAGTAGGTCTGGTACGCGAGTTGCGACAGGAACGATCGGCGGAGGGCGACCAGCTCCGCACCCAGCGGGGTCTGCCGGACGACGAGCGGCGAGTGCAGGACCTCGAGCAGGTTCGGGTTGGACTTGAGCGCGAGTTCGCAGAACCGCTCGACCTCCCACGAGAACCACTCGGGCTCCGGTCCGTCCACATGTGTCGGCGGCTTCGCGAGCGACCAGAACGCCTCGGTCGGGGCGACGTACACGCCACGCGTGTCGGTGTCCGACTGATCGGTGTCGAGGCCGAACGCGCGGGAACCGACCACCGCGGCGTAGATCGTGTGCTCGCGCACCAGGCGATCCCCGTCGGGCTGATCCAGCTCGATCGCTTCGTCCTGGTACGCCGTCCGCAAGCTCAACTGATCGCGCTGGGCAACCGTCTCCCGCCCGTCGACGAGCCGGACCGTGTAGCGCCCGTCAGGAGTGATGCCGGCGACCCGGCCGGTCGCCCCGCGCTGCGCCGTACCGCCTTGGTCGTCCGGCGCCGCGACCCGGATCACCACCTGCGTACCCACCGGCAACTGCGGACCCTGGACTGCCACGCGCCCATGCTGCCCGACCCCGGACGCCCAGGCCATCACATTCCCGGTGCGCCGCCGTCGCCCCGCGGGGAGGCGGTGGGGATCGCCGATTGTGATGGCCTGGGGATCCGCCATTGCCAATTGACAACTTTTTCTGTCAAGTGCACAGTGAAGGCATGTTGCGCTACGTGGACGAGCCGGAGAAGGTGCGGCTGGCGCTGTCGCCGATCCGGCGGCGGTTGCTCGAGCTGCTCCGGGAGCCGGCGTCGGCGACCCAGCTCGCGGCCGCGCTCGAGATGCCACGGCAGCGGGTCAACTACCACCTGCGCGCCTTGGAGAAGGCCGGCCTGGTCGAGCTCGTCGAGGAGCGGCAGCGGCGCGGGTTCACCGAACGGATCCTGCGCGCGTCGGCCGCCTTGGTGGTCGATCCGGCGGTGATGGGTCAGGCGTTCACCGAGATCCAGGACCAGTACGCCGCCGAGCATCTAGTGGACGTCGCCGCCGGAACGGTACGGGACGTCGCCCGGATGCAGAGCGCTGCCGACGCAGACGGGAAGCGGCTGCTGACGTTCACACTGGAGACCGAGGTGCGGTTCGCGGAGCCGGGTGACGTGCACCGGTTCACCGATGCGTTGACCGCGGCGGTGCAACGGGTGGTCGAGGAATTCGACAGTGCGGGCGGGCGGCCGTACCGGCTTATCGCGGGCGGTCACCCGGCGCCCCGCCGTACCGAAGGAGTCATGAAGATCGTGGTGACGGTTGCCGCTCCGGTGGCGGCGGTGTGGGATGCCCTGCGGAACAAGGAGAAGATCCGGCACTGGCACGGCTGGGAGTACGAGGGCCCCGAGGGCGGGCTCAACGAAGAGATCGACCTGATCTACTTCACGCAGGCGGTCGAGGACGGTACGACGCTGAGACTCGGAAACGGTGACGAGTTCGCCGTCGAGGCGGTCGAGGGCGGGTCCCGGGTCACGCTGACGAGGGCACCGAAGGGCGCGGATCCGGACTGGGACGCGTACTACGACGACGTGACCGAGGGCTGGATCACCTTCCTCAACCAGCTGCGGTTCGCCGTCGAACGCCACTCCGGCGAGCCTCGGCACACGCTGTTCTTCTCCGGTACGGGCGCCGTCTCGCCGATCACCGAGCTCGGAGTCGCGGGGCAGCCGGCCGGTGCGGCGTACGAGCTGGACCTCGTCGGTCAGGCGGCGAAGGGCGAGATCTGGTACACCTCCGAGCACCAGGTCGGGCTCACGGTCGATGCCTGGGGCAACGGGTTGCTGGTGCTGAGTCACATCCCGCCCGGCGAACAGAAGCCGGACGGGGCGACGATGGCGATCCTCTCGCTGTACGGCGAGACCGATCGCGGCGAGCTCGAGGCGCGCTGGCGGGCGTGGTGGGGCGAGCGCTACCCGGAGGAGCTGAAGCTTCCCGGAAGCTGATCTGCACATGACACGGCGGTGACAGGGCGCAAACGTGTCAGCACGCTGGGTCTATCTGAGAGTGGTTACCCGGAAGTACATTGCTCGCGACGGTGATCGGGTGGGGGGTCCTGACGGTCACCGAACTCCGGCGAGAGAGGCCTTCCGGTGAGAACTCCGAGAAGTCGTCGAGTGTCCGCAGCAATCCTTCTACTCTCCCTGACCAGCCTCGGCCTGGTCGCTCCCCCGGCCCAGGCCGACGGTCCCGGTTCGGGAACGCCGTACGTCGTCACGGTCGGGGACTCCTACATCTCGGGCGAGGCCGGTCGGTGGGCCGGCAGCTCGAACGACTCCGAGGCACCGGCCGACGCGCTCGGTGCGCACGCCTACCACGACAACGCGGGCCACACCGCCGAGCAGATCCCGCGCTGCCACCGCAGCCAGTCCGCCGAGGCGTACATCGGCGGCGGGGTCGGCGGGCTGAACCTCGCCTGCTCCGGCGCGCGCACCACGACCAGTACCGGCGACTACTTCAAGGCGGGCATCGACTTCTACGACGACGGCGCCGGCCATCTCGGCCAGGCGAAGATGCTGCAGCAGTTCGCGACGAGTCACAACGTGAAGCAGGTCGTGGTCTCGATCGGCGGCAACGACTTCAACTTCGCGTCGATCGTGACCCAGTGCGTGCAGGACTTCCTGCTGTCGCCGTCCTGGAACCCCGACTACTGCCGCGACGATTCGTCGGTCGTCGCCAACTTCACCGCCGCGAACATCAGCACGGTCCGCGGCAAGATCGCGACCGCTTTCCAGAATGTCCGCACCGCGATGCGCAACGCCGGGTACGGCGACACGTCCTGGAATCTCGTCGTCCAGACGTACCCGTCACCGATCCCGGCCGCCAGCGGGTTCCGGTACGGGCAGAGCGGTTACACCCGGCAGAGCACCGGCGGCTGCGGGTTCTGGAACGCCGACGCCGACTGGGCGAACGCGACCGCGCTCGTGACCATCAACAACACGGTGCGGGATGCGATCGGTCAGTCGGGTCTCGCCAACGCGCGGCTGCTCGAACTGCAGTCCGCCTTCAACGGCCGCCGGCTCTGCGAGAAGACCGTCGGCCTGTACGAAGAAGTCGGCCTCAGCTCGTGGACACAACCCACGGCGGTCGACCGGACCGAGTGGATCAACCAAATCCGCACCGTGACCACAGTTGGTTCGAACTACTTCATCCAGGAGTCCCTGCACCCGAACTACTGGGCCCAGCTGGCGCTCCGCTCCTGCGTCCGCCAGACCTACACGCAGAACCGCGGCGGCACCTGCACGATCGCCGGCACCGGTCTGGTGAACGGCGAGCCCCGCATGACACTCGGCTGACGCTCGCTTGACCACATGAGCCGGCCGCCGTACCCCTGGGTGGGGTACGGCGGCCGGGTCGTTTCAGGAGCTGGTCAGCTCAGGTTGAGACCCGTGTCGTCGATGACGAACGAGGTCTGGAGGGATACGTCCTCGGTGCCGGAGAAGCTGATCGACACCGTCTGGCCGGCGAACGACGAGAGGTTGAACGACTTGAGCGAGTATCCGCTCGCCTTGTTCAGGTTCGAGTACGTCGCCAGCGTGGTCGAGCCGGCCTTCACCGTGAGCTTGTCGTACTGCGTCGTCGTGGTGGTCTCCGCAGAATCGACGTGCAGGTAGAAGGACAGCGTCGCCGAGCAACCGGCCGGGATCGTGACCGACTGGCTCAGCGTGTCGGTGTGGGTCTGGCCGTAACCGTCCAGCCACGCCTTCCAGGTGCCGCCGTGCGCGGGCTGGGAGGCGGTGTTGTCGATCACCCCGGTCGACGCCGACCACGGTGCCGCCGTACCGGTCTCGAAGCCCGGGTTGCCGAGCTTCTGGCCGGAGCAGCTGCCGGTGCCGCCGCTGATGGTGAAGGTGAACGACGTGCTGCCCGAGCCGCCGGCACTCGCGGTCGCCGTCGCGGTGACGTTGAAGGTGCCGCTAGCGGTCGGAGTACCGGACACGGTGCCGGTGGACGAGCCGATGGTGATACCGGCCGGCAGTCCGGTGGCGGACCAGGTGTACGGCGGTGTTCCGCCGGTGGCCGTCAGCGTGAACGAGCCGATCGCCGTACCGACGGTGCCGGTCTTGTTGCCGGGGTTGCTGACCGTGACGCCACCGCTGGTGCTGCACGTCGGGTCACCCGACTGCGCCGGAACGCTGACCGCGTCCCACGCGGCCTTGACCGTGTTGAACTCGGTGCAGCTGCCCGGGTACAGGTTCTTCGCAGCGGTCAGGGTCCAGGTCCGGTACTTCAGGTACGAGCTGCTGCTGGTCTTCATCAGCATCGCGTTGTACATGATCCGCATCGCCTTCTGGATGCCCAGACCGGTGACCGTCGAGCTGTTGCAGGTCGGCACGTTGGGGTTGCCACCGCTGCCCTGCGAGAGCAGCACGAACCAGTGGTCGCCCGGACCGGCCGCGGCGTGCACCTCGGAGCCCGGGATCGAGCTCGAGTAGCAGTTCGGGTCGCCGACCTGCGACGGGTCGTACATGTTGCGGATCGGGCCGCTGCCGACCAGGTTGATCTCTTCACCGACGAGGAAGTCCGGCGGGTCGTACGCCGACGACTGGTTGCTGTACCACTCGGTGGCCGCGCCGAACGTGTCGGCGACGAACTCCTGGGTGCCGCTGCCGGAGATACCGCCCGGCGTGTGGTCGTCGACGCCATGGCCGAGCTCGTGACCCACGACGTCCATCGAGCCGATCCACTGGTTGGCCGTGTTGTGACCGACCTGCACCTGCGTGCCGTCGTAGTACGCGTTCTCGTCGTTCAGGCCGACGCGGATCGGCCAGCCGCCGCCGTTACCGTCGAAGCCGTTCCGCCCGAGCCAGTCGGTCAGCATGTGTCGCTCGGTCTGAGCGGTGAACAGGGCGTCGACGCAGCCGGTCTCCTTGCTGGTCGCGTTGCCGTTGCCCCAGTTGTCGTCCGGACCGGAGAACGTGGTGTTGTTCGCCGCGTCCTGGCAGGACTGGCTGGTGGTGTTCGGGTCCTTCATCGAGTACGTGCTGCCGGACAGCGTGGTGTCCAGGTGCACCGGGCTCGGGCCGCTGTACGCCGCCGTACCGTTGCCGGCCATCACGTGTTCCTTGGTACCGAGCACCTTGCCGCTCTGCGCGTCGACGTACACCGACAGACTCGACGGATCGTGGCCGTTGCTGCCACTCACCCGGGATTGCCAGGCGAGCTTCGGCGTACCGTCCAGGGCGTAGACCGACAGCGTCGGCGTGGTCGACGAGTCGACCCGCTTCAGCTGCTTGTTCGCGGTCTTCTGCGCGGCGCCGGCCGTCACCTTGGCGGTCGTCGACAGCTCCGGTACGGCGGTGCTCTGGGCAACCGACGTGTACTTCACAGCCCCCTTGGAGTCGGTGACGACGACGAAGTCACCGCCGACCACCGGAAGCCCCTTGTACGAGCGCTCGTACGGGACGTACTGCAGCCCGGACTGCTCCGAGATCACCGGTTTCGCGGTGAACTTGTCCTCCTTCGAGGCGTGCAGGGCGCTCGGCCGGCCGGCGACCAGCGAGGACGCGGAGCCGGCGGCGAACGCCTTCGACTGCGCCTGCGAGGGCCGGGGCGGCGGTGCCGCACTCTGCGCGGCGGTGGCCGCGCCGGCGGCCGACGTACCGAGTCCGGCGAGTGCTGCCGCCGCGAGGCTGGTTACCCCGAGAACGACGGCAGGCTTTCGAGAACGCTGAAACAAGACCATTGGTGTTGGTCCCTTCGCGATGTACTGAATGATGAACTCGCTTCGCTCGTTCATCGGGTGCTTGGGCGGGTCGCGCCTCGGCCGGACTGCAGGCGGTGCACCACTTCGCCTGGGACCTCCGGCCTGTCCATCGGATCTGCTGCGGAAGCCCCCTTTTCCATCCGTCCCCGATGAATCGCGCGGCTGGACACTATGCCCGCCGTCACACCCGAACAAGGCGCTGTCGTGCCGTTGGCACCCTGATGACAACTGACCGCGTTGTCATCACTACCAAGAGCTGACAAACCCTTCCGGATCCTGAGATTCATCACGAACCGGGCCCCGTGGGTACCGATATTCTGTTGCGGAGTCAGGCACCTGCTGGTGGCCTGGGGCGGATGTGGATGGCAGAATCGCGCAGACGAGTTGGCAGCCGCGGGGGCGACGACGCCCCGACCGTGGCGCGACGGATCGCGATCGAGATGACGCCGGCTGGGGTGTGAGTGGAAACCGAATTCGTGCTGTCACTCGGTGAGCAGCAGTGGACGCTACCGCCCGGAACCGACACGTTCACCATCGGCCGCGCCTCCAACGCCGACATCCGGCTCCCGGCCGACGACCAGATCTCGCGGATCCACGCGCGCCTCACCCGCGACGACCCGAGCACCTGGACCCTGCACGACGAGTCCCGCAACGGCACCGGCCTCAACGGCCGCCGCCTCACCGGACCAACTCCCCTGAGCACCGGCGACCGAATCCACATCGGCCGCTCAGTCCTCACCTTCCACAAATCCACCACCCCGGACACCACCCCAGCGCCCCACCAGGCCTCCGGCCCGATGCCCACCCCGGCGTCCGCGCCAGGCCACCCCGTGCCCGAGCCAGCTCAACCCGCACCCGCCGCGCCTCCGGCACCACCGGCCGCCGAGCCGTCATTCGCTCAGCCCGAGCCCACCCCGCCCCCAGCCGACCCGACGCCCGGTCAACCCGCGCCCGATCAGTCGGCGCCGGGTCAGTTTGCGCCAGGTCAGTTTGCAGAGGACGAGGGTGCCGCGAGCACGCCGTTCGCCGACGGTCAGGTTGCCGGAGATCCACCAGCAGACCGTCCGTTCGCAGACAGCGCCTTCGCGCAGCCGCCTTCCGGATTCACCGGCAATGCACCGGCGAGCAACGCATCCACACCGCCCGGTCCCGCCGCAGACGACCCCGCTGAACCCAGTCCGTTCGCCGATTTCAGCATCGACCCTCCCGCCAACCGCGCCGCGGCACCGGTGGGGTACGACGCCAACCAGTACCCGCCAGCCGAAGACCAGCCAGGCGACAACCAGTACGCCGACCCACACGCAGGCGCGGGCAACTCGCCACACCCGGCGAATGCCCCGTACGCCGGACCTCCATCTCCGAGTGCGGACGCGGCATACACCGGCCCCGAAACGGACCCGAGGGCCGCAGCACAGTCCGCGAACAGCGCGTACGCCGACGACTCGGCACCGGACGATCGCGACCTGTACGCCCCCGACTCGCGGCCAGGGAACGACGCCCACGCCGGAGGCGCTGAATACCCGGCAAATACGCCGTTCCCAGCGCGCGACGCAGATCCCGCAAACACGCCGCACCCCGGGCCCGACGCAGACCCCGCGAATTCACCATTCGCAAGTCGCGACACGGATCCCGCGAACACGCCGTACCCCGGAGCGGGCACGGACCCTGCAAACTCGCAGTTCCCCAGGCAGGATGCGGACGCCGGGAATTCGCCGTACTCCGCAGGCGACGCGAACCCGGCGGAATCGCCGTTCGCGAAACGTGACCGGGACCCAGCGAATACGCCGTACGCCGGCGCCGACGGCGGTTCCGGGAACTCGCCGTACTCCGCAGGCGACTCGGACCCGGTGAACACGCCGTTCCCAGGGCAGGACGCGGACCCCTCGAATGCGCCGCACGCCGGCGCCAGCGGGGCGGACTCGCCGTACCCCGGAGGCGACGCGAGCCCGGCGGGCTCGCCATTCGCGCGGCGGGACGGGGATGCTGCAGGCTCGCCGTTCGCTAGGCGGGACGGGGATGCTGCAGGCTCGTCGTATCCAGACAACGACGGGGACGGCGTGGACTCGGCGTACGTCGGCGATGGTGCGTACCCGGGGAGCGACGCGCATGCGGGGAACGACTCGTACCCGCCGAACGACCCGTACCCGGGGAACGAAGCGCACGCGGGGAACGACGCGTACCCGGGGAACGACGAGCCTGCTGGGGACGGCGGATTCGTTGGTGGCGATGGGGTTGTCGGGGAGTCGGGGCGTGGGCGGGAGTCTGGGCGTTCGGCTGAGGGTGAGCGTCAGTTCGGGGCTGCTGGGGTTGTGCCGGGGTTCGAGGATGTGCGGGACGGGGAGACCTGGGCGGCTTACCCGTCGGCGGACCACCCGGAGCCCGCGCGGTCGCCGTGGGATGTTTCGGGTCAGATCGAGCACTCGGAGCCGAACTGGAACCAGTCGGACAGTTGGCCCGACTCCAGCGGCATGGATCGCCGGGGCGCGGATCGGCGTGCTGGTAATGACCGCCGCTCCTCTGGTGGCGATCGGCGGTCAGCGGATCGGCGCTCTCAGGAAGGCCAGGGTCAGCCCGGCGCGGACCAGTACGCATACGCCGCGGTCCAGTACCCGCAAGGCGCAGACCCACGCCAACCCGGCACAGACCAGCGCGGGCCCAGCGCCGATCAGCGCGGGAGTGGCGCGGATCAGCGTCGACTCAGCGCTGACCGGCGGGTCGCCGAGTTCGGTGACGGCGACGCTGTGGGGACGGTGCGGCTGCCGCGGGTGTTGATTGCGGCCGGTGGTGTGATTGTGCTCGGCCTGGCCGTGAACCTGATCGTCACGTTCTTCTCCGACGGACCGAGTGGTGCGCTGCGCTGGCTGGTGCCGCCGGGCATCGCACTCGTGGTGGCGATGGTGCTCGCGCTGCTCGACGCGGCCGCGCCGAAGGACGAGCGACCGGGGCGGTTCGACGTGTCGGTCCTGATCGCGATCGCGGTGGTGCTGGTCGGTGTCGGCGTCGGCGGGTTCGCGGTGACCGCGGGCACGAAGTACGTCGCGGGCTACCTGTCCGGCAACGAGTCCGGTGCGGACCGGCTGATCCAGCCCGTCGCCAAGACCGGATCCGGGATCACGATGACCGTCGAGAACGTCACGTACACAAGTCATTTCACCCGCGTCGAGGTCGCGATCCGGAACGCCGGCAAGGAGCCGTTCACGATCCCGCTCGACGGTACGACGTTCACGGCGGCCGACGGCACCGCTCTGCGCGCGGACACCGGCAAGAGCGCGTGGCCGGGCAAGGTCGCGGCCGGCGGTACCGAGCACGGTTCGATCACGTTCAAGGGTCATCTGCCGGACAGCGCGACCGCGGCCGCTCTCACGTTCAAGTCCGGCAGCACGACGTTCGCCGTCTCCGGCGTCACCCTGAGCAGCTGACCCCAGGCAGCTGACCCCGGGCCGCGCCCCGATCGCGAAAACGCGCGCGCAGAGATACATCGAAAATTGATATAGTCGCGCCCATGACCGACCTGGACGTCGATCGGCTGACCACCGTCATCGAGGACTTCAACACGATCTTCATCCGGCTCCCGTCCGTGCGGAAGTTCAACTTCTCCACGCTGTCGGTGCTGCACACGCTCGACCGCCGCGGACCGCTGCGCCTCACCGACCTGCTGCCGACCGAGCAGCTCAAACAGCCCGCGCTGACCAGCCTGGTCGCGAAGCTCGAGCAGGACGGTCTGCTGCAACGCCGCCCCGACCCGGCCGACGGCCGCGCCAGCCTGATCTCGCTGACCCGGGCGGGCCGTCAGATCGTCCGGTCCCGGCACGCGAACCGCGTCGCCAAACTGACCCGCCTCGTCGACCAGCTCACCCCCAAGGAACTGGCCGTCCTCGCGGGCTCGGTCGACGTACTCCATCGCCTCACCGAGCTCGCCGAGGAGACACCATGACCCCGCCGCTCACCCCGACGCCCATCCACGTTCCCGACGACGTCCTCGACGACCTCCGTCGCCGCCTGCGCGCGACCAAGTGGCCGCGCGACGCGGGCAACGACGACGGCTTCTACGGGGTACGCCGTTCCGAGCTGCAACCGCTCGTCGAATACTGGGCCGACGGCTTCGACTGGCGCGCCGCCGAACGCGCGATCAACGCCTACGAGCACTACCGGGTCGACGTGGACGGCGTACCCGTGCACTTCCTGCGCAAGGCCGGCGTCGGCCCGCGGCCGATCCCGTTGATCCTGAGTCACGGTTGGCCGTGGACGTTCTGGCATTGGTCGAAGGTGATCGACCGGCTCGCCGACCCCGCGGCGTACGGCGGTGATCCGGCCGACGCGTTCGACGTCATCGTCCCGTCGCTGCCCGGGTTCGGGTTCTCGACGCCGACCCGGCCGGACATGAACTTCTGGAAGATCGCCGACGTCTGGCACGAACTCATGACGGGTGTCCTCGGGTTCCCGAAGTACGCCGCCGCCGGGTGTGACGTCGGCGCGCTGGTGACTGGGCAGCTCGGCCACAAGTACGCCGATGAGCTCTACGGGATCCACATCGGTTCGGCGCTGAAGCTCTCGTTCTTCACCGGCGATCGCGGCTGGGACTTCAGCGGCGGGCGCCCGATTCCGGAAGGGCTGCCGCCGGAGCTCCACGCCCGGGTCATCGAGATGGACCGCCGGTTCGCCGCGCACCTGGCCACCCACGTCCTGGACCCGAGCACGCTCGGCTTCGGCCTCGCCGACTCGCCGGCCGGCATGCTCGCGTGGATCCTCGAGCGCTGGCAGAAGTGGTCGGAAGGCGACAAAGCGTTCACCGACGACGATCTGCTCACGCACGCCACGATCTACTGGGCCGGCGACGCGATCGACACCTCGATCCGCACCTACGCGAACAACAACCGCTACCCCTGGACGCCGTCGCACGACCGCACGCCCGCGATCGAGGCCCCGACCGGCATCACCTTCGTCGGGTACGAGAACCCACCGGGCGTCAGCACACCCGAGGAACGCGTGCAGAACTTCCTCGCGAGCGATCGCGCGTCTTGGTACAACCACGTCAACATCACCGCCCACCCGAACGGCGGCCACTTCATCCCGTGGGAGCTCCCGGCCGAGTGGGCCGACGACCTGCAACGAACGTTCCGCGGCCTGCGCTGACTCACCCCGTTGACTTCGCCGCCTCATTCTCTCGGGGTGATGCAGCCGCCTTGGCATTGACGGACCGTAGGTGCCGAGGCGGTCCCAGCCGTGGGTGCAGATGGGCGGCCCGGCGTGGCGTCGCGGGATGGCGAAGTCATGACGTTCGACCTGATTCTCATCGGGCTGGCGATCACGCTCGAACCGCTCCCCCTGAGCGGGTACATCCTGTTGTTGCTCAGCGCCGGGCAGGGCACCCGGAAGGGGCTCGGGTTCCTCGTGGGCTGGCTGCTCACCCTGGTCGTACTCGTGGTCCTGACACTCGTCCTCACGGGTGGCAAGCCACCCGCGTCAGGCTCGACACCGTCCACGGCGACGTTGGTCATCAAGATCCTGCTCGGCATCGCACTGTTGGTCGTCGCGTGGCGAACGCGGGCGCACCGCGGCCGGCCGACGCAGCCGCCTAGCTGGATGGCGAAGATCGACGATCTCGGCTTCTTCGCGGCAATGGGAATCGGCTTCCTGCTCCAGCCGTGGCCCCTGGTCGCGGCCGGCGTCACCACGGTTGCCTCGGCGGACCTGTCGAACACGTCGACCGTCCTCACCCTGATCCTGTTCTGCCTGCTCGCCTCGGCGAGCTACCTGACCATGCAGACCTATGTGACCCTGAAGGAGGAATCCGCAAGGGGACGGCTCGACGCCCTGAACGCCTGGCTGGGCGGGCACCGGGACCAGGTGGTGATCGCGGTGGCGGTCACCGTCGGGCTCTGGCTGATCGGAAAAAGCGTGTACCTGCTCGCGACCTAAGCGCCCAGGACGGGGCCAACCTCAGCTGCGGGTCGGTGCGTCCTGCGCGACGGACGGTACGTCGTGCGCGACGCCGTACCCGTGCCGTTCACCACGCACGAGGTACTGCCGGATCTGCTGCGCGACCGTATCCGCCGCGTTCTCGTCCGGAGCGTTGTGATCGAGCCCAGGCAAAATCGTGTACTCCGCATTCGGCAGGATCCCCTCGAGTCGCGGGAGGACACCGGTCAAGTACCCGGGCGACCTCTCGCCACCGAGCAGCAGGGTCCGCGAGGCGATCCCGGCGTACCGGCTGCCGTCGGAGTCGAGACGGACGATCTCCCCGATCTCGGCCGGGGTCAGCGGCATCAGGTCCCGGGTCTCGCGCCCGCCCGGTCCGCGCAGCATCAGCAAGGAGATTGCCCAGAGCAACGGAGCCGCGTGGAACGGCAGCAGATCCGTGCCTTTCAGGAACGTCGTCATCGCCGCGACCTGCTTGCCGTCCCCGACCAGCCGCGTGAACGTGTCGAGCCAGCTGGCGTCGAACGAGCCGTCGAGACTGACGCCCGGCTCGTACGCGATCAACGCGTCCAGACGCCGGCGCAACCCCACGTGCAAGGCGATCAACCCGCCGTAGCTGTGCCCGAACACCACCTGCGAACCGGTGTGCTCCAGCACCGCGACGACATCGCCGACCTCGGTCTCCACGCCGTACGACGATCCCTGCTCGGTACTCGCCCCTCGGCCGCGGCGCTCGATCACATGCACCGTCTGCGCTCCCGCGAGCCCCCGCGCCAGGGTCTCGTAGTGGTGCGCCCGTCGGTTGTTCCCCGGGATCACCACCACCCCGGGCCCGGCCCCCATACTCAGCACCTCGACCGCGGCGTCGTCCCCCGCCCCCACGAGGTCCCGCCGCCACGTACCCGCCCGCACCCCACTCATCCCCAACCTCCCTGCTCCACGGCCCACCATCCCCCAGACCGCTGGCACCCGCCTGACACCCCACTGACATAACCCACCAGCACGCCGGTATCTGCCCGGAACAGCAATATTCATCGGCCGGAATACCCTTCCAGCCAGCCTGCTCACGCCGAGTGACGGTCGACGGGTGGGTGCAGGCTGGTCAGGACGTATCTCGGCCGCAGATCAGCTTCTGCCGCTCAGACCGCTACAACACCGCCGTCGACAGCCAGCTCCACTCCGTTCACATAGCTCGAGTCGTCCGAGGCGAGGAACAACGCGACCGTCGCGATCTCGTCGGGGCGGCCCATCTCTCCCCGCGGGATCAGGGACTCGAACTGCCGCTTCGTCTCCTCGTCG
This sequence comes from Kribbella sp. NPDC043289, assembly GCF_056436705.1. Lineage (NCBI taxonomy): Bacteria > Bacillati > Actinomycetota > Actinomycetes > Propionibacteriales > Kribbellaceae > Kribbella > Kribbella sp. NPDC043289. The sequence goes on along the minus strand of NZ_JBWKCB010000002.1, from coordinate 977,407 downwards.
AACAACTCCGCCTGAATCGGCGTGGCGACCTGGCCCGGCATCAGCACATTCACCCGGATCCGCCGGTCCTTCAACTCGGACAACCACACCCGGGCGTAGGCGTGCAGCACGGCCTTGCTGGCCGCGTACACGCTCCACTCCGGATAGCCCTTGACCGACGCGTTCGACCCGGTCATGAAGATCGAGCCCCCGTCGTTGAACAGTGGGAGCGCCTTCTGCACCGTGAACAGCGTGCCGCGCGCGTTGAGCCCGAACGTGGTGTCGAAGTGCTCCTCGGTGATCTCGCCGAGCCTGGCCTGCGCACCCGTTCCGGCGCTGGCCCACAACACGTCGATCGCGCCCTTCTCCCGCTTGACCGTGTCGAACAAGCGGTCCAGATCCGCCAGGTCCGCCGAATCGCCCTGCACCCCGGTCACGTTCCCGCCGATCAGCTTGACAGCTTCGTCCAGCGCTTCCTGCCGCCGCCCCGAGATGAAGACATGCGCGCCTTCCTCGACGAACAGCTTGGCGCCGGCCAGCGCCAAACCGCTGGTTCCGCCGGTGATCACCGCTACCTTGCCATCGAGCTTGCCCACGATCACTCCGTTGTTCGAAGGTTATGTACACCGATTGGTGTGCTTAAGGTAGCTGGATTGCCGGCGGGAGCGCAAGCTATGTACACCGGGCGTTACCCAACGCGGCTATGCTTGCGCCATGACGGAGGTGGAGAAGGGCCCGCAAGGCCGGCGCCGCGGCAGAGGCGCGCGCGAGCGCATCCTCAGCGCGTCGCAACAACTGTTCCGCGAGCAAGGCATCAACCAGACCGGCATGGACCAGCTCTGTGCGGCGGCGCAGGTGTCGAAGCGCACGGCCTACCAGCACTTCAGCGGCAAGGACGACCTCGTCGCCGAGTATCTGCGCCGATTCGATCCCGACGTGATGCCCGAGGTGTTCGACCGCACCGACCTCACGCCGCGCGAACGACTCCTTGCGGCCTTCGAGCTCCCCATGACCGCGACCGAGGACGACGTCACACCGCTGTGCCCCTTCATCGCGGCATCCGTCGAAATCAACGACCCGCAACACCCGGCGCGCCAACGCGCGCACGACTACAAGACAGCCATCGCCGCCCGGCTGGCCGAAACCGCCCGCGAAGCCGGCGCCACCAACCCCGAACAACTCGGCGAACAACTGGCACTGCTGCTCGACGGCGCCTCCGCCCGCAACCGAGCCCTCAACACCGAAACCTTCCCCACCGCCGCCGCCATCGCCACCGTCCTCATCGACAACGCCATCCCCACACCAGCCCCGCACTGAGGACAGGCCGGACCAGCCGGGCGCCGACACACCCAGCCGCGGAAGGGTCTGATCGACCTTGAGGCAGGCGGAGCGTGGCGCAGGACGTGGTCGCACAACGAAAAAGTGCCTGGTCGACGTTGCTCTGACCAGGCACTTCTCGAGGGGTGGAGGTGGCGGGAATCGAACCCGCGTCCTTCGGCGTTGCTACAAGGCTTCTCCGGGCGCAGTCTGAATGGCGCTTTTCTCAGCCCCAGCGTTTGTACAGACATCTCGCTGACAGGCTCAGTCACTGTTAATGTCCCGTGCTAACCCCGTGACCGGGCTAGCAAAGCAAGCTCTCTAGCTGAGGCCAGGAGCTGGGGCGAGAGCGTCCCCAGGCTGACCGCTTCTTTAAGTGCTCAGGCCGTCAGGCGGCGAGAGCGAAGCTACTGCGCTGTGAATTGGCAGTTATTGGTTTCCAGAGATCGTTTACGAGATAACCCTGGATCCTCGGCCCGCTTCTCTTGGAACATACGTCCAAAGTCGAAACCGTTCACCCCCTGTTGAGTTGTCAAACTCCCACCGTCCCCGAGGGGCTGGTGGAAGATCCACACTATCAAGTCCAACAGACCGCCCGCATCCGACATTCCCCCGTGAGCGCTCAGGCGGCCGAGGCGAGGCGGAAGATGACTGCCGCGGCGGCGACGAGCAGGCCGGCGAGGGCGATGACCCAGGCTGTTGTGGTCTGGAGCAGAAGGGCGCCGACGGCCGCGCCGGCGAGCATCGCGGCGATCGAGCCGAGGCGGCGGTACGGCTTGGCGGGGCGGCCGTTTCCGAGCATGTTGTCAGCGGCCAGACCGGTGAGGGTCAGCGTGAGCACCGTGGTGGTCATGTCCCGCGGTGCCGCGTGCCGGACGGTCGCGTTCTGCAGGCCGAAGCAGGCCGCGAGCGCGACGATCAGCAGGTACGACGTACCGCCGGTGTTCTCGAGGACGCCGAGACCGACCAGCAGCCCGCAGATCAGCAGGACCCCTGACTGCACCCCGAACGCCGTCCCGAGCCAGCGCCGCGGCCGCCGCTCCATCGCGCGGGCAGTGCGTCCCCCGGCCAGCGACCCGAGCACGAAGCCGACGACGGCGACGACCGGCGGCCCGAGTCTGAACCCCGACTCGGGCGCGACCGCGAATCCGAGGAACACCACGTTCCCCGTCATGTTCGCGACGAAGGTATGTCCGAGCTTCAGATAACTCACCGCGTCGATCAACCCGGTCGCCGCGGTCAACCCGAGGAACGCCGCGACTTCCCACCGCGCCCCGACCGGAACAGTCATCCCAGCAGCGTAGGGCCTACTTGATCAGGCGCAGCGTGAACGGGTAGCGGAACTTCGCGCCGGCCGCGGTGGCGAGGCCGCCGATACCGGTGAGCAGGAACCAGAGGATGCCGAGGATCGGGAACAGGAAGCTGAGGAAGCCGTGCGTGAACCCGGTCATGATCCCGAGCAGCGCGAACGCCCCGAACGCGGTCAGCTGGAAGTTCAGCGCCTCGACCGCGTGCCGTCGTACGGCGGGATTCTTCTGGCCGGCCGTGGCGACGACCAGCGCGGGGCCGACGAAGAACGTCGGGTAGCCGAGCCAGTGCGCGATCGTTCCCATCCCCCGGCCGTCGCCGCGGTAGGTCTGCAGCGGAGCCGGTCGGGTGAACGCGGCCGGCGCGTACGTCGGGACGGGGTGCGCCACCAGGCCGTTGAACGTGCCGTTCAGCTCGGCCCGGGTCCGCGCCTTCAGCGCCAGCTCGAGCCGGGTGTCGAAGTCGGCGTGGTCCAGCCGACCGTCGGCGTACATTTCTTTCAGGATCTCGACGGCGCGGTCCCGTTGGGCCGGCGTCACCAGCAGCTCTGAAGTGGACATGCTTCCACTGTGCTTGGCAGCGGCCGCGCGCCCCATCGGGTTCGCCCCGGACGCACCCCTGACCGGACCCGGAAGCCAGCTCGATCGCCTCAGCGCCGGCGGTCGGACAGCGCGCGCTGGGCCTCGCGGTTGGCCTGGCGCTCGGCCAGCGCGTGCCGCTTGTCGTAGTCCTTCTTACCGCGCCCGGTCGCGAGCTCGACCTTCGCGTACCCGTCCTTGAAGTACAGCGACAGCGGGATCAGCGACACACCCTGCGTCTCCACCGCGCGGATCAGCTTCTGTACCTCGTCCTTGTGCAGCAGCAACTTCCGCGTACGGCGCGGCTCGTGGTTGGTCCAGGTGCCGTGCTTGTACTCCGGGATGTGCATGCCCTGCAGCCAGAGCTCGTTCCCCCGCACCGCGGCGAACGCGTCGACCAGGGAGGCCCGGCCCTGCCGCAGGGACTTGACCTCGGTCCCGGTCAGCACCAGCCCGGCCTCCACCACGTCGTCGATGTGGTAGTCGTGTCGCGCCTTACGGTTCTGCGCGATCGGCTTCTCCCGGCCGGACTGTTTCACCATCCGGCCAGTATCGCAGGTAGCTCACAGCCACTTCATCGGATTAACGACGTTGCCGTTCTGGTAGACCATGAAGTGCAGGTGGCAGCCGGTCGAGTAGCCCGTGGTCCCGGACCAGGCGATGATCTCGCCCTTCTTGACCCGCTCACCGACGTGCGCCTTGTACTTCGACAGGTGGTTGTAGACCGTGGTGATCGAGTCCCCGTCCATCACGCCGTGTGACACGAACAGTCGGTTCCCGTAGCCACCGTTGAAGTACTTGTCCGTCACCACACCGTCGGCCGCGGCGCGGACCGGCGTACCGCAGGGTGCGCGGAAGTCGGTGCCGTCGTGCAGCTTCCAGTAGTGCAGGACCGGGTGGAACCGCATGCCGTACGGCGATGTGATGTAACTGCTGACCGGGTAGCCCAGCCGTCCGTCGCCCGAGGAGGACGGGTCCGGAACGTTCCGCGGCGGCCGGTGCTCCTTGCGCGCCTTCTCCTTCTCGGCACGCTCGGCAGCCGCCTTGCGCCGCGCGGCCGCCGCCTTCTCGGCCTTCGCCCGCGCGATCAGCAGCTGCTGGACGCGATTCCGCTCCCGGAGCAGCGAGTTGTACTGCGCCAGCTCGGTGTTCTTCTCCTTCTCCGCGGCCTTGAACGCGGTCAGCTTGACCTTCGCGATCGCGGCGGCCGCCGCGCGGTCGGCAGCGACCTGCCGGGTCAGCTCGGCGACCCGTTTCACGGTCGCGGCGGACTCGGCCCGAGCCGTCTCGGCAGCCTTCTCCGCGGCGGCGACCTGGACCCGCTTGCTGGCCAGCTGCGCCTGCGCGTTGTTCAGGTTGGTGATCGCGTTGCCCTGGATGCCGAACACATTCCGCTGCACCTGCATCCCGGTGGCGATGTCGGCCGGCGCGGCACCGCGCAGCGCGATCGACAACCCGACCAGGCTGTTCTGCTGCTGGTACGCCGACCGTACGGCGCGACCCGCCACGGCCCGCTTCTCGCCGATCAGCTTCTCACCGGCCGCGACGTCCGCGACCGCCGTACGCAGGGCTGCCTCGGCGGCGGCGAGCTTGCCCGCGGCAACCGCATCGGCGGCCTTCGCGGCGGCGAGCTGACCTTGCGCGGCGGCGTACCGGACCTGGACGGCCTGGTACTTCGTCACGGCTTGGTTGTACGCGGCAACGGCCGTGCCGAGCTGGTCGGACGCGTCGTCGAGATCGGCCTTGGACTGGTCGATCTGCGAGTCGAGTTGTTTCTTCTTGGCGGCTGGATCCGGCGGTTTCGCCTCCGCGTTCGGAGCGGACGGAACCGCCGCCAGGACACCGGCGGACAGGGACAGGACAAGGCAGCAAGCGGCAACCACCGTCTGCCGTCCCGGCGGTCGAGTTCGTGATCGCGGGTACGGCGCGGCGGGGGTACCGGTGCTGTCGTCTCGCTTGATGCTCCCCCGCTCAGGCGGGTTCGCACCGGGGAAGTGCGGGACCACAGGTCGACCCCTTGCTCTGGATGAAGTTGTGCAGTGCAGGAGTTACTGCTGTGACTCCTGATACTGCACGATAGGTCACCCGGGTCAGACTTTGAGGTATTTCCGTGTTGTCAGGAATGTCGGGATCACCGCGAGGATCAGGCCGACGACGACCATGATCAGCGTCGCGCGGAAGGTTTCGGTCGCGCCGACCCACTGCCAGACGCGGAACGTCTCCTGGGCCCGCTGCATCACGACGAAGTACACCCCGACCCACAGGGTGCCGCAGGCAAAGACCGCGCCCACCAAGGCGGCCAGCACCGCCTCCAGGAGGAACGGTAGCTGGATATAGAAGTTCGAGGCGCCCACCAGGCGCATGATGCCGATCTCCCGTCTCCGGGCATACGCCGCCAGCCGGATCGTGTTGGAGATCTGCATCAGGGCCGCGACCAGCAGCAACGCGGCCGCGATCAGGGCGCCGACTTGCAAGCCGTTGAGGGCCTTGAACAACGGATCGAGGTACTGCCGGAGGTCTTGGACCGTATCGACCCCCGGGAGGCCGGCGACGGCACTGACCAGGTTCTGATAGCGCTGTGGATCCTTCAGCTTGACCCGGAAGGACTCCTGCATCTGGTCCTCGGTGACCGTGCTGACGATCGGCGAGTCCTTGTACAGCTTCTTGAACGAGTCGAACGCTTCCTTCTTCGACTCCGAGAACACGCCGTCCGGTGCGGTGTCCGGGTTCGTCGTGATGACCTGCTGGATCCGGTTCTTCTGCTCCTGGGTCACCTCGGCCCCGGAACAGCCGCGGCCGCCGGAGTCCTTGGTGCACAGGAACACCGAGATCTGGATCTTGTCGTACCAGTTCCCCTTCATCAGGTCGACCTGCTCGCGGGCGAGCAGCGCGCTGCCGAACAGAGACAGCGAGACCCAGATGGTGACGACGACCGCGATCGTCATCGAGAGGTTCCGCTTCAGGCCGATCCCGAGGTCGGAGAGGATGTAGTTCAGGCGCATTCTTCAGTCAGTCCCTGGGGTCGGCGATCAGTGCTGGTAGCCGTAGACGCCGCGCGACTCGTCGCGGACGACGTGACCGTTCTCCAGCTCGATGACGCGCTTACGCATCTGGTCGACGATCGACACGTCATGGGTGGCCATCACGACCGTGGTGCCGGTCCGGTTGATCCGGTCCAGCAGCTTCATGATGCCCACCGACGTCCCCGGGTCGAGGTTTCCGGTCGGCTCGTCGGCGATCAGGATCATCGGCCGGTTCACGAACGCGCGGGCGATCGCCACCCGCTGCTGCTCACCACCGGACAGCTCGTCGGGGAGCCGGTCCTCCTTGCCGTCCAGACCGACCAGCTCGAGCACCTCGGGGACCGTTTTGCGGATGTGCGAGCGCGGCTTGCCGATCACCTGCAGCGCGAACGCGACGTTCTCGGAGACGGTCTTGTTCGGCAGCAGCCGGAAGTCCTGGAACACAGTGCCGATCTGGCGGCGCATCTGCGGGATCCGCCAGCTCGCGAGCCGGTTCAGGTCCTTGCCGGCGACCATGATGTGGCCTCTGGTGGTCCGATGCTCACGCAGGACCAGACGAAGGAACGTCGACTTGCCGGACCCGGAGGTACCGACCAGGAAGACGAACTCGCCTTTCTCGATCTCGACGTTGACGTTCAGCAGAGCGGCCCTGGTCTGGCCCTCGTACGTCTTGGACACATTCTCGAAGCGGATCACGGGTTCATCCGGCCGTGGTCGGGAACAGGGAGAGACGCGACGGTAACCACGAAGTGCACCGTACGCCACGGGAGCGGCCGGCGATCAGTCTAGGCGCTCCACGGCGTGCCGCCGACCAGGCGTGCCGGTCCGTACAGGCGCGTCCGATACCCGGTGTGTTTGAAACACCTGTCTCAGAAGAGAGCTCAGGCTGGGGCTGGAGCGGGGGCTCCGTTTCCGGTGTCGGGGCGGGCGCCGGCGATCCGCGCAACGGCGGCGTCGGGTTGGCGGCCGGCCTTGCGCGCGGCTTCGACGTGTAAGCGGGCCAGCTCGACGGCCTGCCGGGACACCTTGACGACCTTCTTCTCAGTCACGGTCACTGTCTCCCTCGACGACCTCGATATCCGCGTCCGCGATATCAGCGTACGCGGTCGCGCCGACCCGGTCGATCGCTACCGAGGCGGTCAGCGCGGCGACCAGATCGTAGTCCTCGGGCTGTAACAGTTCCGACCGCATCAGTGAGCGCAGCGTCACCACACCGGCGTCGGTTCCGGCGTCGTCGCCCTCGAGGATCTGCTCCACCGCCCAGCGCACCATCCGCATCGTCTCCTCGCGGTGCCGCCAGGTGTCGAGCTCCCGGTCGGACTTGCGCGTCAGGTACGCCCCGAGCGCGACACCACCGAGAGCGAGCAGCGGACTGAGCACCGTCACCACGACGCCGACGACCGAGATCCAGGTCGGAATCACGAACACACCCGGGGGCTCATACGCGTTCTCCCAATTCCATGGTCTTGACCGGCCGATGATGTTACGAAGAAGCATTCCATCCAGCACCGACAGCCCGAGAAGACAGCCGAGATGACGACCAGGACGACGGCGAGGACGACGCCCAGGATGACAAGGAGCAGTGTCACCGTGAACGACGAAGCGGACCGGTACGACGTGTTCGTGCAGGGGACTGTGTTCCTCGACATCGTGATGACCGGTCTGGAGACCGCCCCGACCACCGGTACCGAGATCTTCGCCGAGGGGATGGGGTCGTGCCCCGGCGGCGTCGCGAACTTCGCGATCGCTGCCGCGCGGCTCGGTCTGCGGACCGGACTCGCCGCGGTGTTCGGCGACGACGCGTACGCCGACTTCTGCTGGCGGACCCTCGCGGACCAGGAGGGCGTGGACCTGTCGCACTCGCGGCGGATCGGGCACTGGCACTCGCCGGTCACGGTCTCGATGTCGATCGACCGGGACCGCGCGATGGTCACCCACGCGCACGAGGCGCCGGGCGACCCGAGCAAGCTGGTCGGGCCGGGCCTGAAGACCCGCTCGGCGATCGTGCCGGTCGCCGAGGAACTGCCCGGGTGGACCGTCGAGGCGCGGGAGTCCGGCGCACTGCTGTTCGGTGACGTCGGCTGGGACCCGACCGACGAGTGGTCGCCCGCGGTGCTCGACGTCCTCGAGGGTTTCCACGCGTTCACCCCGAACGCGTCCGAGGCGATGGCCTACACCCGGACCGACACCCCGAAGGCCGCGCTGCACAAGCTGGCCGACCGGGTCCCGCTCGCGGTGGTGACGAACGGCGCGGACGGCGTACTCGCGATCGACTCGGCGACCGGTGAGGAGGAGCAGGTGCCGGCGCTGCCGGTGCGGTCCTACGACCCGACCGGGGCCGGGGACGTTTTCCTGGCGTCGCTGGTCCTCGGGACGCTGCGCGGGTGGCCGCTCGCGCATCGGCTGGCGTTCAGCAACCTGTGCGCCGGACTCTCGGTCCAGCACTTCGGCGGCTCGCTCGCGGCGCCGGGGTGGGGCGACATCATCGACTGGGTACGCGACCACAGCCGCCACCGCCCCGGCGACGTCGACCCCGCCCTCCTGGAGCACTACGCCTTCGTCGGCGACGTCCTCCCGGCCGGCCCGGTGCCGATCGTCCGGCGGGCGTCAGCGACGATCGCGCGCCTGTCGGACGCCTGACCCGCCGACCGTCACCGCGACCAGCACGAGCAGGACACCGCCGCCGAGGAATCCCCACGACGGCGTGGTCCGCTCGATCATGACGCCGGCGAGCGCGGCCCCGGCCGCGGAGCCGAGGTTGTTGGCGGTGTTGATCCACGTGCTGGCCTCGGTGCGCTGGTACGGCGGTGTGACCTCGTCCGCAGCGAGATACGACACCACGAACAGCGGTGCCACGGCAGCACCGGCAACTCCCATCACGACCCCGAGCGCCACCAGGTCCGTCACGAACGAGGCCGCGATCAGACCCGTCGCCAGTACGGCGATCAGCCCCCCGAGGTGCACCGCCCACGACCGGGTATGACGTCGACGCGCCCAGAGCAACCCGCCCGTGACGCTGCCCAGTCCGATCGCGGCCTCGACGTACCCGGCCGCGCCCGGATGACCCGCCCGCTGCGCGACACCGGCCACGCAGAGGTAGGCGATGCTGATGCCTGACGCGGTCACCATGACGACGAGCAGGATCCGTCGCAGGCCCGGGATCACGAGTGGGCCGAGCGGATGCCGAGACGGTGACGGCGCCGCGGTGTGCGTGGTGACCGGGCTCGTGACCATCGCCAGCGTGCCGACGAACAGCAACGCCGCCGAGCAGCCAAGGGCAGCCGGCGCGGAAACGAGACTGATCAACAGACCGGCGATCAACGGCCCACCGAGGAACAGGCACTCCTCGGCTACCGCATCGAGGGCGTACGCACGTTCCTTCAGCGCCGACCCCTCGGTCAGCAACCGCCAGTTCGACCGCATCGACGGCCCGAGTGGCGGTGCGAGCAAACCAGTTACCCCGACGAGCAGCAGTACGACGGAACTCGCCGTACCGACCGAGGCGACGAGAAACAGACCGGCTGCGGCGCCGGCCGCGAGCAGCGGAAGCACGCGACGCTGACTGAACCGGTCGACGAGCCGTGCCTTGTAGGGCATCGACAGCGACGAGAGACCGAAGACGGCGACCGCGGCGCCGGCGGTCGCGAAGGAATGGGTGGACTGCTGGACGGTGATGAGCAGGGACAACGGGAGCAGGCCGTACGCCAGCCGGCCGAAGAGCGCGGGCACGAAGGTGCGCAGCGCCGACGGCAACAGCAGGACGTCACGATAGCTCCCGGCACGAGTGGTGCCGGACACGAGAACGCTCCTAGAGATTCCAGACGGAAGGGGCTCGACCGCGCAGGGGCGCGGGAGCCGTCTCTAGTCACGAGGGGAGAACATGCGCGCAAGCCTACGCCATGTCGTTCTCGACGGCTGGAAATACCGGGCTGCTGGGCCGGTGCGGTCGTAGGGTCTGCAGGGTGCGCGGGCTGTGGGACCGCGCGGAACGGAGACGGTGTGATGGGTGCGGGAGTCAGCAGGCGGCAGGTCCTGGGGATCGGCGCGGGACTCGCGGCGATGGCTGTGGCCGGGTGCGGCTCGAACACCGGGCGAGCGACCGGCAGCGGCAGTGGCGAGAAGCCGGCGCTGCAGCAGTGGTACCACCAGTACGGCGAGGCGGGCACGCAGCAGGCGGTGGAGAAGTACGCGAAGGCGTACCCGGACGCGACCGTCACGATCCAATGGTCGCCCGGTGACTACGAGAAGAAGGCGTCCACGGCGCTGCTCACCGACCAGGGCCCGGACGTGTTCGAGTACCCGAACGGTCCGACGATCGACATGATCAAGGCCAAGCAGGTCGTCGAGGTCACCGACCTGCTGGGCGACGCCAAGGACGACTTCAACCCGGCGCTGATCGAGCGGATGTCCTACCAGGGCAAGCTTTACGGCATCCCGCAGGTCATCGACATGCAGCTGCTCGTGTACCGCAAGATCCTGCTCAGCGCGGCCGGCCTCCAGCCGCCGCAGACGGTCGACGAACTGCTCGCCGCCGCGAAGAAGCTCACCACCGACAAGGTCAAGGGCCTGTTCGTCGGCAACGACGGCGGGGTCGGCGTGCTCGGTGGGCCGGCGCTCTGGTCGGCCGGTCTCGACTACGTGACCAAGGACAACCAGTTCGGCTTCGACGACCCGAAGGCGTTCGAGTCGCTGGCCAAGCTCCGCGAGTTCTGGACCTCGAAGGTGCTGTTGCTCGGGGCACCGACCGACTGGTCCGACCCGTCCGCGTTCACACAGGGTCTGACCGCGATGCAGTTCACCGGTCTGTGGACGCTGCCGGTGATCGAGAAGGCGTTGCCTGGCGACTACGGCGTACTCCCGTGGCCGAAGCTGAACGCGACCACCGGCGAGGCGAGCGTGCCGGTCGGGGCGTACGGCGCGTGCATCAACGCGAAGTCGAAGAACGTCGACGCCGCGAAGAAGTACGCCCAGTGGCTGTGGGTCGGCCAGACCGACGATCAGCTCGACTTCGCGCAGTCGTACGGCTTCCACGTCCCGGCCCGCAAGAGTCTCGCGGTGAAGGCGGAGAAGCTGAAGTCCGGCCCGGGCGCCGACGCGGTCAAGCTGCTGAACCAGAACGGCCGTCCGCAGAATCCGATGCTCTGGTCCCCGAAGGCGAGTACGGCGTACTCCGACGCGCTGAGCAAGATCATCCGCAGCGGCGCCGACCCGGCGGCCGAGATCAAGACCGTCAAGTCGGTCACCGAGGCCGAACTGAAGCGGATCACCGGATGACGCTCGACCTGCGACCGCTGACCGCCGACGACCACGAGCTGATCGAGCTCGCCCGCCGCACGGTCGACGCGAACACCGACGGACCCGACGGCGTCTACACGATGGGCGCCGCGGTCCGCGGCGTCGACGGCCGGATGTACGCCGGGATCAACCTGTACCACTTCACCGGCGGCCCGTGCGCGGAACTGGTCGCGCTCGGCCGCGCCCGCGCCGAGGGTGCCCGCGAGCTCACCACGATCGTGGCTGTCGGCAACGAAGGCCGCGGCGTCGTCGGCCCGTGCGGGCGGGACCGCCAGGTGCTCGTCGACTACCACCCCGGGATCCGGGTGATCCTGCCGTCAGCGGACGGCCCCGGCTCGGTCCTCGCCACGGACCTGCTCCCGGGCGCCTACCGCTGGACTCCCTGAACGACGGGGATGATGTCCTTCCCGTACGACGCCAGGGTCTCCTCCTTGGCGTCGTGCTGGAGGTACAGCGCGAACTGGTCGACGCCGAGGTCCTTCAGCTCGTTCAGGCGGGCTATGTGGTTCTCCACCGGCCCGAGGATGCAGAACCGGTCCACGATCTCGTCCGGGACGAAGTCGGTGTGGGTGTTGCCGGCGCGCCCGTGTTCGGCGTAGTCGTACCCCGTGCGGCCCTCGATGTAGTCGGTCAGCTCCTGCGGTACGGCGCCGCTCGAACCGTACCGGGACACGATGTCGGCCACATGGTTGCCGACCATCCCGCCGAACCACCGGGTCTGGTCACGCTGGTGCTTCAGGTCGTCCCCGACGTACGCCGGTGCGGCGACGCAGAACTTGATCGCCATCGGATCCCGGCCCGCCTCCTCGGCCGAGCGCCGTACCGCTGCGATCATCCACTCGGCGATGTGCGGGTCGGCGAGCTGCAGGATGTAGCCGTCGCCGACCTCGCCGGCCGCCGCCAGGGCGCGCGGACCGTACGCCGCGACCCACACGTCGAGCGCACCGTTCTCGACCCAGCCGAACTTCAGCTGCTGACCGCGGAACTCGACCGTCTCGCCACGGGCCAGCCCCCGGACCACCTCGACGCACTGCTTCATGTGCGCGATGGTGCCCGGCTTCTTGCCGAGCGTGCGGAGCGCCGAGTCACCACGGCCGATCCCGCAGATCGTCCGGTTGCCGAACATCTCGTTCAGCGTGGCGAACTGGGACGCGATCACCGTCCAGTCGCGGGTCCCCGGGTTCGTCACCATCGGGCCGACGATCACCCGGTGGGTGTTCGCGAGAATCTGGCTGTAGATGACGAACGGCTCCTGCCAGAGCAGGTGCGAGTCGAACGTCCACACGTAGCCGAACCCGGCGTCCTCCGCCTTCCGGGCCAGCTCCACCACCGTGGACGCGGGCGGATCACACTGGAACACCACACCGAAGTCCACAACATCCCCCCTACATCAGATAAGACGACAGACCGCGCTTCAGGAATTTCCCGCGACCCTTCCGGCCGTGGTAGTTGCCGTCAGCCACGATCACCTCGCCGCGCGAGATCACCGTGCCCACGCGGCCCTGGATCTCGACCCCTTCGTACGCCGAGTAGTCCATGTTCATGTGGTGCGTCGCGACCCCGATCCGCGTCGTACCGTCCGGGTCGTAGATCACCAGGTCGGCGTCGGACCCGGGCTGCACGATGCCCTTCTGCGGGTACAGCCCGAACATCCGGGCCGGCGTGGTCGCGATCGTCTCCACCCAGCGCTCCAGCGACAGCTTCCCGTCCACCACGCCCTGGTAGACCAGGTCGACGCGGTGCTCGACGCCGCCGATCCCGTTCGGGATCTTGGAGAAGTCGCCGAGGCCGAGCTCCTTCTGGTCCTTCATGCAGAACGGGCAGTGGTCGGTCGACACGATCGCCAGGTCGTTGTTCCGCAGGCCCTTCCACAGGTCCCGCTGGTGCGACTCGTGCTTGCTGCGCAGCGGCGTCGAGCAGACCCACTTCGCCCCCTCGAACCCGGGCGCCCCGAGCTGGTCCTCCAGCGTCAGATAGAGGTACTGCGGACACGTCTCCGCGAACACGTTGCGGCCCTGGTCGCGCGCCTCGGAGACCTTCGCGAGGGCCTCGCTCGCGGACAGGTGGACGATGTACAGCGGGCAGTCCCGGGCGACCTCGGCGAGCGCGATCGCGCGGTTCGTCGCCTCCGCCTCGAGCGCGGCCGGGCGGGTGATGCCGTGGTAGATCGGGTCGGTCTCGCCGCGGGCGATCGCCTGCTGGACGAGGACGTCGATCGCGATCCCGTTCTCGGCGTGCATCATGATCAGCGCGCCGTTCTCCCGCGCGGTCTGCATCGCGCGCAGGATCTGGCCGTCGTCGGAGTAGAAGACACCCGGGTAGGCCATGAACAGCTTGAAGCTCGTGATGCCCTCGTCGGCGACCAGCTGGTCCATCGCCTTCAGCGCGTCGGTGTCGACGCCGCCCAGGATCATATGGAACGCGTAGTCGATGTGGCACTCGCCCGCGGTCTTCGCGTGCCAGGCCGCCAGCCCGTCCTGCACCACTTCGCCGGTGCGCTGGATCGCGAAGTCGATGATCGTCGTGGTCCCGCCGTACGCCGCGGCGCGGGTGCCGGTGTCGAACGTGTCACTGGCCGACGTCCCGCCGAACGGCATCTCCATGTGCGTGTGCCCGTCGATGCCGCCCGGGATCACGTACTTGCCGGTGGCATCGATCACCTCGTTCGCGGTGATCGCCGGGGTGAACGACGGGTCGAGGACGGCGACGATCTTCTCGCCCTCGACCAGCACGTCCGCGACCCGGGTCCCGGTCGGTCCGATGACGGTTCCACCCTTGACCAGCAAAGACATCCAGGCCACTCCCCTTTGAGCGGTTGCGTTTCGCTACGGTTTCGTCAGGTCTCCGTACGCGTCCGGCCGGCGGTCGCGGTAGAACTGCCAGCGGTCCCGGACGGTGTCCAGCAGCCCGAGATCCAGGTCCCGGACGATCAGTTCCGGATCGTGCTCGTGGCCGGTGTCGCCGACGAACTTGCCCTCCGGGTCGACGAAGTACGACGTACCGTAGAAGTCGTTGTCGCCGAACTCGGACTCGATCCCGACCCGGTTGATCGCGCCGATGTAGTACTCGTTCGCGACCGCGGACGCGGGCTGCTCGAGTTTCCACAGGTACGCCGACAGGCCGCGGCTGGTCGCGGACGGGTTGAAGACGATCTTCGCGCCGGCCAGCCCGAGCGCCCGCCAGCCCTCCGGGAAGTGCCGGTCGTAGCAGATGTAGACGCCGATCCGGCCGACCGCGGTGTCGAAGATCGGGTAGCCGAGGTTGCCCGGGCGGAAGTAGAACTTCTCCCAGAAGCCCTTCACCTGCGGGATGTGGTTCTTCCGGTACTTACCCAGGTAGGTGCCGTCGGCATCGATGACGGCGGCGGTGTTGTAGAGCACGCCGGGCTGCTCCTGCTCGTACACCGGCAGCACCATCACCATGCCGAGCTCGCGCGCGAGCGCTGCGAAGCGCTCGGTCGTCGGCCCCGGGACGGACTCGGCGTACTCGTAGTACTCGGCGTCCTGCTTCTGGCAGAAGTAGGGCCCGTAGAACAGCTCCTGGAAACAGATCACCCGAGCCCCCGCGGCGGCGGCCTGCCGCGCGTAGTCCTCGTGCGCCTTGATCATGGACTCCTTGTCACCGGTCCACGACGTCTGAACGAGTGCAGCCCTGACAACGTCCGCCACCAGACCTCCCCGAGTAGCCAAGTCCCCATGCTCCGTCCGCCGCCTACCACCCGTCAATGGATGCCGCGAACCCGCGATCAGATCCTGATGGTGCGTGACGCGGCGGCCAGCACGCGGCCACCGACGGTGGCGTGGGCCGGCGGTTCGTGCGTGGTGTGCAGCTGGGACCCGGCGCCCTGGACGACCAGCAGGTCACGGGCGAGGTGCGCGGTGAGTTGGGTGACGGCGGAGCCGGTGGCCTCGTCCTCCTCGACATTCATGGCGGGAGCGAAGGCCCGGGCCCGGATGATGCCCGCGGACTCGTCCTGCCAGGCCCAGAGGAAGGTATGGCCGGCCGAGTACGACGCAGGTTCGGCGGCCAGGACTTCCTCGGGAGAGGAGAGGTGGTGCCAGTCCCAGGCGCTGCCCCAGGTGGTGTCGGCTCGAACGGCGTAGAGATCGCCGGAGCGCGTGACGGGGATGGGGCCCGCGGGGACGTGCAGGGTGTCGACGCGGTGACCGTGCGTGTGGAGCCAGGCCGCCGCGCCGACCGTCGGGTGACCGGCGAAGGCCATCTCGCCAGTGGCGGAGTAGATACGGAGCGTGCCGGTGGCGGCGTCGTCGACGTACACGGTCTC
Organism: Kribbella sp. NPDC043289; assembly: GCF_056436705.1. NCBI lineage: Bacteria > Bacillati > Actinomycetota > Actinomycetes > Propionibacteriales > Kribbellaceae > Kribbella > Kribbella sp. NPDC043289. The sequence continues at coordinate 961,622 of NZ_JBWKCB010000002.1, read as the reverse complement.
GCTGTAGCCGAGCTCGGCGGCCACGCGTTGCCGGTCCGTCTCCGGGACGAGGCGGCCGTCGACGATGCCCAGTGGGTTGCCGAAACGGCCGTCCGGGTCGGTGAAGACCCTGACGACCTCGACCGGGAGGTCGGTCAAACTCAGAGAACGGCGATCGCGGCGACGACGGCGATCAGGATGACCGCGGCGCCGACGATCGCGAGCACGCGGCCGTTCAGCTTGGGTTCGGACTTCGCCTCGGTCTCACCTTCGTTGACGAAGGCGCGGAACATCTGCGTGCTCGCACCCGGGTCCTGCTCGTTCTCCACGTGGTGCGGGACATTCTGGTCAGCCATGGCCCCAGACCCTACCTGTCGTGGGTCCGCGGGACGCAGACCGCCCGCCGAGACCTCACGAAGACCTGATGTACCATTTGGTACATGCGCTTCGATCACTCCAGCACGATCCAGGCTCCGCCCGAGCGGGTCTGGGAGGTCTTCAGCGACGTCGAGCGGTGGCCCGACTGGACCCCGACCGTCGATTCCGTCGAGCGGCTCGACGCGGGCCGCATCCACCTCGGCTCCCGCACCCGGATCCGGCAGCCCAAGCTCCCGGTCGCCGTCTGGGAGGTCACCAAGCTCGAGGACGGGCAGTACTTCGAGTGGGTCTCCAAGGCGCCCGGTATCAAGACCACCGGCGGCCACCGCGTGATCAGTACGCCGGACGGCACCGTCGCGACCGCGACGATCATCCAGGAAGGCCCGCTCGGCTGGCTGTTCGGCAAGCTGTACGCCAGTCTCACCAAGCGCTACATCGCCACCGAGACACAGAAGCTGAAGGAGGCTAGTGAGTCGGGACAGTCTGCTCACTGACGCGGTCGAGCATTTCGCGAAGCATGGGATCGGGGACGCGAGTCTGCGGACGATCGCGTCGTCGATCGGCACGAGTCACCGGATGCTCATCTACCACTTCGGCTCCCGCGAGGGCCTGCTCGCCGAAGTGGTCCGCACGGTCGAACAGCAGCAACGTGACCTGCTCGCGGCGCTGTCGGATCTGCCGGTCGAGGAGCAGGCCGAGCAGTTCTGGCGTCGCGTCACCGAGGCCGCGCTCGTCTACGGTCCGCTGTTCTTCGAGCTCAGCGCCCACGCGATGCAGGACCTGCCCCACACCGAGTCGCTCAAGGCGGACCTGGTCAACGTCTGGCTGCCACCGCTGACCGAGCTGTGCGTCCGAGCAGGCATCCCGCCCGCCGAGGCACCGGCGTACGCGCGGCTCGGTCTGGCCGCCTCGCGCGGGCTGCTCTTCGACCTGCTGCTGACCGGTGATCGCGCGGACGTCGACGAGGCGTCCGCGCTGCTCAACCGGCTGTTCACGCTCCCGGTTCGGTAGGCGTCTCGACCCAGCCCGCCACGATCGGCAGCCGCGAGTCCCGCAGTACGGCGGCAAACGCGAACGGCCGGTCCAGCGATACCTCGAGCCGGGGGTGCTGGCGCGTGACCATCGCGGCCCGGGTCATCGCCATCGCGGTCACCGCTGCCGCCTCGAACCCGGTCGCGAAGAACCGCGCGAGCACCTTCTGCTTCGCCTGCCCGACCCGCAACGGCGTCGGACTGAGCGCGCTGAAGTGCCCCTCCGCACCCGGATCCGACGTCACCGCGGTCAGCCCGAACAGTTCCCGCGACTCGACCAGATCGTGCTCGGCCTCGATGCTGAACGACGGCACCGTCAGCTTCACATCAGGCCGCGGCGCCGTCGTCTTGCCGATCCGCACACCGGGAGCGACCTGCGCACCGGTCTCACCTTGCTCGATCAGCACACTCCCAGGCACCCCGTCGTCGGGCCGCGCCGCCACATCCAGCAAGCCCGCCAGTACGTCGGCCCGCGCGATCTGCGGCTGTCCGATCCCAAGCAGTACGTCGACGTCGGCGTCACCGGCGACCGTCGCGACGGTGAGCCACGCGGCCGACGGATGCTCGTAGCGCCGTACCGTGTCGAGGTCGTCGTCCGCGCGCTCGAGCCAGTGCCATGAGCCGGCCCAGGCGCCGTCGTGGACCCGGCGGATCTGTTCGGTGAACGGGCGGACCCAGGTCGTGCGCAGCAGCAGCGCCGAGGCCAGCACGAGCTGCAGGTCGCTGTCGATGTCGAGCGGCATCTCAGGAATCAGACCGTCGGTGTGGTCGGCGGCCCAGGCGTCGAGTTTGGCCTTGTCGACGCTCGCGTTGCCGGTCAGCAGGCCGACCAGTGGCGCGGGCATCACGCTGTCGAAGGACTCGGCGAGCTTGAGGTTCTCGTTCACCCAGACGCCGAGCGCGGCGTGCAGGTCGGCGGAGTCCTCGATCGCCTCGATCAACCGGATCGCGTCGGTCGCGGCGGTGTCGGCGTTCACCCCGGAGGCAGCGGCCAGCTCCGCACGACCGGGCTCGTCGGCGGCGGTGGCCAGCAGGGCAAGCAACGGCCACAGGCCGAGCCCAGCGACCACGGAGTTCCCCGTTGGAAGCGAGCCGGCCCAGCGGGTGGTGAGGTCGTTGACTGCGCGCACCACGTTGGCGTCCATGTCCCCCACAGTGCCACGCCCGGACGCCCAGGCCATCACAATCGCCGCTCGACCTGCCCGCCAGGCGGGCGATCCGGCCGGCGGCCGGATTGTGATGGCCTGCAGGTCCGTGCTGATCTTGATTTTCATTTCCGCTCCGACTCTGCCAGCATTCCGGCATGACGTCGGCCAAACAGGAGACCTCGGGGTCCTCGATCGCGTTCACCGCGACCCTGATCCTGCTGGTCGGTACGGCGTTGTTCGGGCGGCGGCTGTTCGCCGGGTGGTTCACCGACGACGGGGTCCGGACCTGGGCGACGATGTTCGTCGGGGTGACCGTCCAGGCAATGCCGTTCCTCGTACTCGGCGTGACGCTGTCGGCCGCGTTGACCGCGTTCGTCCCGGCGTCGTTCTTCGCCAAGGCGCTCCCCCGGCACCCGGCCCTCGCCGTACCGGTGGCGAGTGCGTCCGGCGTCGTCCTGCCCGGCTGTGAGTGCGCCTCGGTCCCGGTGTCGGCCGCGTTGATGAGCCGCGGGGTCACACCGGCCGCCGCGATCGCGTTCCTGTTGTCGGCGCCGGCGATCAACCCGGTCGTGCTGGCGTCGACGGCGGTCGCGTTCCCCGGCCAGCCGAAGGTCGTGGTCGCGCGGGCCGTGACCTCGCTCGCGGTGTCGATGGTCCTCGGCTGGCTGTGGTTGCTCACGGGCAGAGGCGGGTCGTGGCTGAAGCTCCCGAAGAACAGGCATGCGCACGACGCCGGCAAGTTCGACGTGTTCCGTTCCGCGATGTTGCACGACTTCCTGCACGCCGGTGGCTTCCTGGTGATCGGAGCAGCCGCCACGGCCACGCTGAACGTGGTGGTGCCGCGGGCGTGGCTCGATCACGTGGCGGGGAATCTCCTGCTGTCGGTGGTGATCCTCGGGCTGCTCGCCGTACTGCTGGCGATCTGTTCGGAGGCGGACGCGTTCGTGGCGGCGAGTCTGTCGCAGTTCTCGCTGACCGCGCGGCTCGCGTTCATGGTGGTCGGGCCGATCGTGGACGTGAAGCTGATCGCCTTGCAGGCCGGGACGTTCGGGCCGAAGTTCGCTGTCCGGTTCGCGCCGGCGACGTTCGTGGTGGCGTTGCTGGCCAGCCTGCTCGTCGGGTGGTGGTTGTTGTGAAGCGCAACGTGGCAGGCCTGGTGATGGTTTTCGTCGGGGCCGCCGTGGTGCAGCTCGCGACCTCGGGGACGTACCTGCGGTACGTGAAGCCCGGGATGCGGTGGATGTTGCTCGCCGCCGGGGTGATCCTGATCGTGCTCGCGGTGATCGACGTCCTCGTGGGCACCCGTTCGAAGGATCAGCACGAGCACGGTCTGCCGAGGGCCGCGTGGTTGCTGCTGATCCCGGTCTTCGCCCTGCTCGTCGTCGACCCGCCGGCCCTCGGCGCGGACGCCGCTCAACGCCAGTCCCCGGTCGCCGCGAAACCGGTCGAGCCGCAGGGGAACGCCTTCTGGCAGAGCGATCACGGGTACGGTCCGCAGACGCTCGCGGTCCGCGACTACGCCGTCTGGGCGGTGTGGGAGAAGGACACCATGAAGGGCCGCTCGTTCCAGCTCACCGGCTTCGTCACCCCGGCGAAGAACGGCGTCTGGTACGTGACCCGCATCGGTCTGACCTGCTGCGTCGCCGACGGTACGGCGTTCATGGTCGAAGCCCGTGGCCGAACAGCGCCACCGAAGAACCAGTGGGTGACCGTGACGGGCACGTGGGCCGAGCCGACCAGACGAGTCGACGGCGATGTCGCCGCACTCACCGTCGAGTCGGTCGAACCGGTCAGCGCGCCGGTCAATCCCTACGAGTAGTTCACCCAGCCGGCGACTACGGGCACACCGGTCGGCCGGTGACCGGCGACGAAACCGAAGGGCCGCTCGAGCGAAACGTAGAGCGCCTTGCCGGCAGGTATCGGCGCGGACCCAGCCGCCATGGCCATCGAGGTCACCGCGGCAGCTTCGAATCCAGTCGCGGAGAAGCGCGCCATCACGGCCTGTCGCGCCTGGTCGATCGCGAGCGGCTGTGGACTCAGGCCGGGGAAATGCCCCGCGCTCTTGTCCGCAGCAGTCGCTAAGCCGAAGACGTCCGGGTGGTCCAGCAAGTCATGCTCCGCGTCGATCTCGAAGTACGGCAGCGACAGGATGACAGTCGGCGTCGGCGACATCGTCTCGATCACCTTGACACCGGGCGCCGACCGTTCGGCCGCCAGCACCTCGGCACCGCTCGCCCCGTCCCCATCGAGCTCCAGCGCCGCCGTCAACACGGCCGCCCGTCCACTGTCACCAACCACCAGCCGTACGTCGAATTCGCCAACTCCACGCACCGTCACAACGGTCAGCGGACCCGTCGCGGTCTCGTACACCCGCAGACTCTCCAGGTCCGTGTCCGTACGCCTCAACCATCGCTGGTCGCCCCGCGGGTACTCGTCGAACGGCAGCTCCCACTCGGTCTTCAACGCCAGCGCCGACGCCAGGACGAGCAACACCTCAGGCGTCACCTCGACCGGCATGTGCTTCAGCAGTCCACCCGTCTGCTCGACGACCCATGCATCCAGCGCGGCCGCGTCGGTCAACGTCCCGCGTACTTCGGGTGGCAGGAAGCGATCCACTCCCGCCTGCAGTTCGATCTCCGGGCGCGTCCACAACCCGAGCGCCAGGCGGAGTTCGGGGGCGTGCAGCAGACCGGCGTACCGTCCGCCGGCCGCCTCGGCGAGTTCGGTGTGGGCGGGCTCGTCCGCGACCTCGGCCAGCATCGCGAGCAACGGCTGGACGCCGAGGCCGGAGATCACCGTGCTGTCCTCACCGGGCAGCGCGGCGATCCATCGAGCGGTCAGGCGACTGACGTGCTGAGCATCCACTCAGTCATCCTTGCGCATCGGCCTTCGCGCGATCGACCGCAGGTGCCGGCGCGACCGGGGTACGGCGGCGCACGATCGTGCACGCCATCCCGCCGATCACCAGCACCGCCGCGATCGCCTGCTGCGCGCCGACGGCCTCACCGCGCAGCACCCAGGCCGCGGTCATCCCGACGATCGGGACCAGCAGCGAGAACGGTGCGACGGTGCTGGCGTCGTACTGCCGGAGCAGGTAACCCCAGACCCCGAAGCCGAACAGGGTCGCCGCGAAGGCGAGGTACGCGATCGAGCCGACGCCGCTCAGCGTGATCCCGCGGAGCGCGTCGAGATCGACCCGCGGACCCTCGGTGAGCAGCGAGAGGATGAGCAGCGGTACGACGGCGACGGCGCTGACCCAGACCATGAAGCGCAACGTGTCCGGCGGCTTGGCGTACCGGGTGATCGTGTTCGACACGCCCCAGAAACCGCCCGCGACGATCACCAGCGCCAGTGCACCGACCGGCGCCGACAGCTTGAGGTCGAGCACGACCAACACGATCCCCGCGCACGCGATCAGGATCCCGATCAACTGCGCCGGCCGCGGGCGCTCCCGCAGTACGGCGATCGCGAACAGGACCGTGAAGATCACCTGGCACTGCAGCACGAGCGAGGACAGCCCGGCCGGGACGCCGTGATCCATCGCGATGAACAGCAGGCCGAACTTCGCCACCCCGAGCGCGAGCCCGACGCCGACGACGTACCGCCAAGGGACGCGCGGTTTGCCGAGCAGGAAGACCGCCGGCACGGCGGCGAAGAAGAACCGCAGCGCGGACAGCAGCAGCGGCGGAACGCCTTCGAGCCCGACCTCGATGACGACGAAGTTGATGCCCCAGACGACAACGACGGCAAGCGCGAGGAGCAGGTCACGAGGCTTCATGTCGTCCAGTGTCGGCGGCGGTACACTTAAGGACCAGCACCGATTACTACCGTCGTCAATGTAGGAGTGCTACATGATCGATCTCGGTCGGCTCCGGGCGTTGCACGCGGTCGCACAGCACGGTTCGGTCAACCGGGCGGCCGAAGTGCTCGGGTACACGCCGTCCGCGGTGTCGCAACAGCTGGCGAAACTGGAGCGTGAGACGCGGACGACGCTGGTCGAGCGGCAAGGGCGCGGCATCGTGCTGACCGACGCGGCACAACAGCTCGCGGCGACCGCGGCGCAGATTCTCGAGCTGGTCGAGGACGCCGAGCTGACGCTCGAGGAGCAACGCGGTCACGCGATCGGGACACTCAGCATCGCCGCGTTCCCGACTGCTGCCCGCGGACTGCTGCCGCCGGCGATCGCGCGACTGGTCGACGAGCAGGACCGGCTCGACGTCCGGCTGATCGAGACCGACCCGTTCGAGGCCGTTGCCGCAGTCAACCGTGGCGAGATCGACATCGCCATCGTCCACGACTGGCACAACACCCCACTCGCCCTGCCGGAGGGCCTGTCGCGGGTGAAGCTCGGCGTGGACCCGGCCGATGTCCTGGTGCCCGCCTCGCACCGACTGGCCGGCAAGGAGTTCGTCCGCGCGGAGGACCTCGTGGGCGAACGCTGGATCTGCCAGCCGGCCGGCTCGATCTGTCACGAGTGGCTGATCCGCACGATGCGCCGCGCGGGCGTCGAACCAGAGGTCGCGTACTCCGTCGCGGAGTACCAGACCCAGCTCGCGATGCTCGCCCGCGGAATCGGCGTCGGCCTGCTCCCCCGCCTTGGCCGCGGACCGGTCCCCGACGGCGTGGTCGTCGTACCGCTGGAGCCTGCGCCGAGCCGTCGCCTGTACGCCGTCTGGCGGACGACCACGTCGCGCCGCCCGGCGATCACCGTCACGCTCGCGACGCTGAAGGCCGCCTGGCCGGACCGCGACACCGCGTGAACCGTTGACAACACTCTGCGATCTCCTCTAGGTTTCCGAGAACTATTAGGAAACCTTCCTAATGATCCCCCGACGCCCCTCGGAGGAAGTTCATGATCCGTTCGCTCCTGGCCGGCGCAGTGCTGGCCGCTTCCACCCTGCTTCCGATCCAAGCTGCGCAGGCCGCCGATACGCCGGTCGGCCGTAACGGGCAGTTGCACGTCTGCGGCACCAAGCTCTGCAACGAGCGGAACGAGCCCGTCCAGCTCCGCGGGATGAGCACGCACGGCCTGCAGTGGTACGCGAACTGCCTCAAGACGGCCTCGCTCGACGCGCTCGCGAACGACTGGAAGGCCGACATCCTGCGCATCTCGATGTACGTGCAGGAAGGCGGCTACGAGACTGACCCGCGCAAGTACACCGACCTCGTGAACAACTACATCGAGGAGGCCACCAAACGCGGTCTCTACGCGCTCGTCGACTGGCACCAGCTCGACCCGGGCGACCCGAACGAGAACCTCGCGCTGGCGAAGACGTTCTTCACCGAGATCGCCGAGCGGCACAAGGACAAGAACAACATCATCTACGACATCGCCAACGAGCCGAACGGTGTCAGCTGGGCCGGCATCAAGTCATACGCCGAGCAGATGGTGCCGGTGATCCGGGCCAAGGACCCGGACGGCGTGATCTTCGTCGGCACCCACGGCTGGGCCTCGCTCGGCGTCTCCGACGGCCACACCGAGGCCGACGTGATCAGCAACCCGGTGAACGCGTCGAACCTGATGTACACGTTCCACTTCTACGCGGCGTCGCATCAACAGGAGTACCTCGACGCACTGTCCCGCGCCGCGGACAAGATCCCGTTGTTCGTCACCGAGTTCGGCACCCAGACCTACACCGGTGACGGCGGCAACGACTTCACCTGGTCGCAGAAATACCTGGATTTCCTGGACAGCAAGCAGATCGGCTGGACGAACTGGAACTTCTCCGACGACTCCCGCTCCGGCGCCGTCTTCAAGGAGGGCACCTGCGCGGGCGACGACTTCACGGGTACGTCGATGCTCAAACCGGCCGGTGTCTGGATCCGGGACCACCTCCGGAACCGCCCGGCTGCAGCGGGTTCCACCGACGTCGGCAACTCCGCCGAGCTGAAGGCCGCGCTGGCCAGTGCGAAGCCCGGTGACACGATCAAGCTTGCCGACGGCACCTATACCGGAAACTTCAAGACAACGGTTTCCGGCACGTCCTCGGCACCGATCACGCTGACCGGCTCCGCGAACGCAGTACTCACCGCTGGTGGCGGCTACGGCCTGCACCTGAACGGGGCGTCGTACTGGAACGTCCGCGGGATCACGGTCACCGGCGGCCAGAAGGGCATCATGGTCGACAGCGCCGCCCACGTCACGATCGACGGCGTGACCGTGCACGGGCTGGACATGGAAGGCGTGCATTTCCGGAACAGCAGCACGTACGGCGTGATCAAGAACTCGCGCATCTTCGACACCGGCAACGACGGCCGCGGGATGGGCGAGGGCGTGTACATCGGCAGCGCGGGCGGCACCTCGGACAAGTCCGACCACGTGCAGATCCTCGGCAACACGATCGGCCCGGACGTCGGCGGCGAGGCGGTCGACCTCAAGGAGGGAACCACCGGTGGCCTGGTTTCCGGGAACAGCTTCGACGGCCGCGGCCTGACCAGCGCGAACTTCGACGACAGCTGGATCGATGTCAAGGGCAACAACTACGTGATCGAGAACAACACCGGCAAGAACACCACGAACAACGGCTACGAGACGCACACCCAGCAGTCCGGATGGGGCTGCGGGACGGTGTTCCGCGGCAACAAGTCCGACCTGACCGGGGCCACCGGGAGCGGGCGGTACGCGTTCAACATCACCAACTACAACGCCTCGAGCTGCAAGGTCGCGGCCGACCGCAGTAACACGATGACCGGCGGGAAGGCGCTGACCAATCCGGGCATCCCGGTGAGCTGAGATTCCCCGGCCGCCCTGCCCGGCGGCCGGGGCGCCGGCCCGGCTGGACCGCCCCGTCAGCCGGGCCGGCCGGCTGTCCTGACCTCAGCTGCCCTGACCTTGGACGGGTTGCCCTCGGACGCCCCGGCGAGCTGGCGGAGCTTCGCCTCGGTCTCCTCGTCGGCGGGCGTGTACACGGTCGCCCGGGTCTGACCGAGCTGCGACAGCCACAGGTTGACGGGCTCGATCCGCAGGACGCCGGCGGTGGCGTTCTCCAGCAGCTTGATCCGGGTGCTCGGCGCCGCCACGTCGTACCGTTCCCAGAGCTCCGCGAACAGTGTCGAGCCGGCCAGCAGCCGCGCGACGAGGTCCTGCCACGCGGGTTCGCCGACGTGGTCGGCCATCGCGGCCCGGAACCCCGCGACCATGTGCAGCTTCATCGACTCGGACTCGACGAAACTGCACCGCCACTCCTGCGACACGAACGTCACCCAGAGCATGTTGCGCTCCTCGAGCGGGATCTCGCGCAGGTCGAGCACCACCCGGCAGTACGCCTCGTTGAACGCGAGGATGTCGTAGCGGGCATTCAGTACCAGCGCCGGGTACGGCGTGACCGCGTCCAGCGTCCGTTGGACCGACTCCGGCATCACCGTGCACTCGGCACGCGTCGGCCCGAGCTGCAGTCCGGCCAGCGTGAACAGGTGGTTCCGCTCCTGGCGATCGAGCCGCAAGGTGTCGGCGACCGCGTCGAGCACCTGCGCCGACACGTTGATGTCCCGGCCCTGCTCGAGCCAGGTGTACCAGGTCACCCCGACACCGGCGAGCAGCGCGACCTCTTCCCGGCGCAGTCCCGGCGTACGTCGCCGGCCGCCTGGTGCGAACCCGGCCTCCTCCGGCCGGATGCGCTCTCGCCGACTGCGCAGGAACACTGCCAGCTCCCGCCGTTGCTGGCCCTTGTCCGCGACGTCCTGGCGTGCGAGGCCCGCGGTCGGCGGCGAAGTGTCGGTGGCGGCTGGGACAGTGGTCATGGTTCCATCATGGGCAGTGATCGATCCTGGTGCCAGGTGCTGCGAGTAATAGGATAACCAGGCTCTCACCACCAGGTTCCGAGTGCGCCCACGCTGGACGCATGACAGACCAGCTCCAAGCCGCCACCACCCCGGTCGCCGCCCGGCCGCAGGCCGCCGTACCGCTGCTCGGCCCGGTGGCGCTGACCACGTTGCTCTTCGGCGCCTTCCTGCCGATGCTCTCGTTCTTCATCATCAACGTCGCCCTGCCCGCGATCGGGTCCGACCTGCACGCCAGTTCCGGTCAGCTCCAGCTCGTCGTCGGCAGCTACGGCATCGCGAACGCCACCCTGCTGGTGGTCGGCGGACGGCTCGGCGACGGGTTCGGCCGCAGGCGCCTGTTCCTGATCGGTCTGACCGGGTTCACCGTGATGTCGCTGATCTGCGCGATCGCCCCGACGATCGGCGTACTGCTGGCGGCCCGCGTCGTCCAGGGCGCGGCCGCCGCCGCGATGACCCCGCAGGTCCTCGCGTCGATCTCTGCGCTGCTCACCGGCGAACACCGAGCTCGCGCGATGGCCATGTTCGGTGTCGCGGGCGGTGCCGCCGCGGCGCTCGGTCAGATCCTGGGCGGCATTCTGGTCGAGGCCGACGTGTTCGGCCTGGGCTGGCGCTCCGTTTTCCTGGTCAACGTCCCCGTCGGTGTGCTGGCCATCGCGGCCGCTCTCCGATTGCTCCCGGAGACTCGTGCAGACCGCGCGCAGCGGGTCGATCTGGTCGGCGCCGCACTGCTCGCAGTGACGCTGGTACTACTGCTCCTGCCGCTCACCGAGGGCCGCCCCCTCGGCTGGCCGCTGTGGACCTGGCTCTGCCTCGCCGCGACCGTCCCGGCCGTCGCGCTCCTCGGCCTGCACCAGCACCGGTCCGAGCGAGCTGGCCGGCATCCGCTGATCCCGCCGACCGTACTGCGGTTGCGCGCGATGCGGATCGGTCTGCTACTCGCGGTCGCGTTCTTCACCACGTTCGGCGGCTTCATGTTCGTCTTCGCGCTCGCCACGCAGGGCGAGGCCCACATGTCCCCGCTGGAAGGCGGCCTGAGTCTGCTGCCGTTGGCCGTGGGCTTCCTGGTCACCTCGGTCTACGGTCCCCGCTTGCAGGTCCGGTACGGCGCCGGCCTGATCGTGCGCGGCTGGATCATCCAGGCCGTCGGCTACGGGCTGCTCGGCGTCGTGGCGCTCACTCTCTGGCCGCACGTGGACCCGTGGCGCCTCGCCGTGCCGATGCTGATCGCCGGCTTCGGCTCCGGCCTGGTCATGGTCCCGCTGATCGGCGTCGTCCTCAGCCAGGTCCCGCCAGCACAAGCGGGCCTGGGTAGCGGCATCCTGCTGACCAGCCAGCAGACCTGCTTGGCCCTGGGCGCCGCCACCGTCGGTACGGCGTACCTGTCCCTGGCAGGCACCTCCTGGGGCCAGGGCGGCGCACTCGCCGCAGTAGCGATCGCGATCACCGCGATCTCGCTACTAATGACCCCAGTCACGCACCAGCTGCGGACCAGTGGGCGGGGCGCGTAACAGCCTTCGGCAGTCTGGTTGCTTGGTCGCCTCGGGCGGCGTTGATCTGGGACTGGGTGAGGAAGAGCGCACCCGTCAGGTCGGCGCCGCGGAGGTCGGCGTCTCGGAGGTCGGCGCCGATCAGGTCTGCCTGGCAGAGGTCGGCTTGGCGGAGGTCGGCGCCGATGAGGTAGGCGCCACGGAGGTTCGCCTTCGCCAGGTCGGCTCCGCGCAGGCGCGCTCCGATGAGGTCGGCGCCGCGGCGTTCCTTCTTCTTGGGCTGCTTGCCGCGGATGTCTTGGCTGGTCTTGAGCAGCAACTCGTTGACGACGGCCCGCTCGGCCGCTACGTCGACGGTGGCGAGGTCCGGCGTACGGCTGACTGCTTGGACTCGGTCGATCGCGGGCTGCACGGCCTTGTTGTGTTCAAGGGCTTCTGTCAGGTACCAGAGCAGTTCGTGCAGCTGGCGCAGGATCGGGAGGGCGGCGAACATCTGCTGTCCGGATTGCTCACGCCAGCTCTTACCGGCGCGCTTCGAGATCTCCTGGCCGGCGCCGAAGCAGTCGTAGACCGTGCAGCCCGGGAAGCCCTTGGACCGCAGCTTGGTGTGAATCGTGCAGCGGAACTCGTCGCTGAGATTCGGGCAGGCTTCGCCGGCGGACTTGTCGATCGCGAAGTCCGCCGACTTGCTGAACGTCAGCGCGACACAGCACAGGCCGAAGCAGTTGCCGCAGTCGGCCTGGAGATCCGCGCGCAGATCAGTTGTTCTCGGCAACCGTCTGGCCGGTGCGGCGCCAGCGGATGCCGGCCTCGATGAACTCGTCGATCTCGCCGTCGAACACACCCGACGTGTTCCCGGACTCGTACAGCGTCCGCAGGTCCTTCACCATCTGGTACGGGTGCAGGACGTAGGACCGCATCTGGTCACCCCAGGACCCGGCGACGTCCCCACGCAGCGCGTCCAGCTGGGCCCGCTCCTCGGCCTTCTTCAGCGCGAGCAGCTTGGCCTTCAGGATGACCATCGCGCTGGCCTTGTTCTGCAGCTGGGACTTCTCGTTCTGGCAGGAGACCACGGTCCCGGTCGGGATGTGCGTGATCCGGACCGCGGAGTCGGTGGTGTTGACGCTCTGACCACCCGGACCGGACGACCGGTACACGTCGATCCGCAGCTCTTCTTCCGGCACGTCGATCTCATCGGTCTGCTCGAGCACCGGGACCACCTCGACCGCGGCGAACGACGTCTGCCGCCGGCCCTGGTTGTCGAACGGCGAGATCCGGACCAGCCGGTGCGTACCCGACTCCACACTCAGCGTGCCGTACGCGTACGGCGCCTTGACCCCGAACGTGGTCGACTTGATCCCGGCCTCTTCGGCGTACGACGTGTCATAGACCTCGGTCGGGTAGCCGTGCCGCTCGGCGTACCGCAGGTACATCCGCTGCAGCATCTCGGCGAAGTCCGCGGCGTCCACACCGCCCGCGCCGGAGCGGATCGTCACCAGCGCCTCGCGCTCGTCGTACTCACCCGACAGCAGGGTGCGGACCTCGAGGGACTGGACGGCCTTGGCGACCGAGCCCAGCTCCTTCTCCGCCTCGGCCAGGCTGTCCGCGTCGTTCTCCTCGCGGCCCAGCTCGACCAGCACGCCGAGGTCGTCGAGCCGGCTGCGCAGGTTCGTCACCCGCTCCACGTCGGACTGCAGACTGGACAGCCGCGACGTCACCTTCTGCGCGTTCGCCTGGTCGTCCCAGAGATCAGGCGCAGCGACCTGCTCGCCGAGCCCGTCGATCTCCTTGCGCAGCGCAGGGAGATCCAGCACCTTCTCGATCGAGGTCATCGTCGCGTCGAGCTGCTTCAGCTCCGCGTCAAAATCCAGTCCAGCCACAACTAAGCAGCTTAGCTCAGGCCAGTCCACGACGGAGAACGGCAAAGACCTGGGCGATCGCCTGCTCGAGTTCGGCCTGCGCTCGTTGCAGCTCCTCGGGGGTCGCGTCGTCGGGCAGGACGGTCATCAGGCGTTCCTCGAGCACCTTCTGTGCGGCGGCGTACAGGGCGGCGATCAGGCGGTTCCGGAGATGGTCCGGCGACTGCTCGTCGAGGGCCTCGGTGAGGGAGGTCTCCAGCTCGTCGGCGGTCAACCGGCGCCGGGCGAGCAGCGCCGGGCTGCCCTCGATCGTGCGCACGAACTGCTTCCAGGTCGCCAGATGACCGACCTCCAGCCGCTCCCGCGTCTCCGCCAGGTACTGCGCTTCCAGCACGTCCACCGGATCCGCACCCGGCGGCGCCGCCCGGATCGCCCGCGCCGGACCGCGCCACCACCCCGCCTCGTCGAAGAACAGATCCTCCTTCGCCGGGAAGTGGTTGAACACCGTCTGTACGGCGACATCGGCAGCGCGGGCCACCTCGGCGACCGTCACCGCGTCGAAGCCGCGCTCGAGGAACAGGGTGGTGGCCACGTCCGAGATCGCCTGCTTCGTCTGCTGCTTCTTGCGCTCCCGGCGCCCGAGCTCCATTGCCACACCGTAGAGCATCTGCTTTACTGATTCCATTATTGTAGTCACTACATTTTTGGAGCACATCCAATGACGATTCTCGTCACCGGAGGCCGCGGCACCATCGCCCGCGCCCTCGTCACCGGCCTGACCGCGGCCGGACAGGACGTCCGCGTCGCCAGCCGCGAACCCTCTTCCCTTCCTTCTGCAGTCATCTACGACCCCGCTGACCCGGCGCCGGCGCTGGACGGCGTCACCCAGGTCTTCCTGTACTCCGACGCGCAGTCCGCACCCGCCTTCGTCGCCGCGGCCGAAGCAGCCGGGGTCAAGCAGGTCGTGCTGCTGTCGTCGCTGTCCTCACTCGGTGGCCCCGAGGACCCGCACGCGAAGGCCGAGCAGGTGATCACCAACGCGTCGTACGCGACGACTCGGCTCCAGCCCGGTGCGTTCATGAGCAACGCGAAGTACTGGGCCCATCAGGTCCGCGCCACCGGCCAGATCCGGCTGCCTTACCTCGACGCCGAGGAGGCGCCGATCCACGAGCTCGACATCGCCGACGCCGCGCTCCGCGTGCTGCTCGACGGCCCGGGCAACGGCCACGACGGCCGCGGCTATCCCCTGACAGGCCCCGAGTCGATGACGCGCCGGCGCCAGATCGAGCAGATCACCGAGGTCACCGGCGTACCCATCGAGGCCGTCGACCTCACCCCCGACCAGGCCCGCGCCGAAATGGGCCTCCGCGACGAAGGCCAACGCGAAACCCTCCTCGCGTACTGGGCCTCCCGAGTAGGCACCCCGGCCTCCATCGAGCCCGGCGTAGAACTCCTCACCAACCACACCGCCCGCCCCTTCACCACCTGGCTGACCGACAACCCCACCCTCTTCACCTAGGCCCTCACCCATCCCCACCCGTCGCCCCGCCGGCTGCCCACCCCGGACTGAGCACACCCCGCGGGGACTCAGCACAGGCAATAGCCTGTGCCGACCCACCGGTTCCTGTCCCCACCCACCGGCGCCGGCTGCTACCCGCACCGAACGGCCAGGTGAGCGAAGCCCGGGGCGCGGGCGCGG
>NZ_JBWKCB010000002.1:94716-946162 GCF_056436705.1 Kribbella sp. NPDC043289 | reverse complement strand
GCTGCTACCCGCACCGAACGGCCAGGTGAGCGAAGCCCGGGGCGCGGGCGCGGGGCCGCGGGACCGCACGCATTGCCCGGGAGTCAGCACAACCCGCGGGGACTCAGCACGGGCAATAACCTGTGCCGACCCACCGGTTCCTGTCCCCACCCACCGGCGCCGGCTGCTACCCGCACCGAACGGCCAGGTGAGCGAAGCCCGGGGCGCGGGCGCGGGGCGGCGGGGTCGGGGCGACGGGGTCGCGGGACCGCGCGCAGAGCCCGGGAGTCAGCACAACCCGCGGGGACTCAGCACAGGCAATAACCTGTGCCGACCCACCGGTTCCTGTCCCCACCCACCGGCGCCGGCTGCTACCCGCATCGGCGCCAGCTCAGGCGACGGCCAGGCGAGCGGAGCCCTGGGTGGGAACGCGGGGTGCGTCGCCGGAGCGCGGGCAAGCGCGGGAGCGGGCGCGGGGCGGTGCGCGGGGGCCGACGCGGGCACGGGGGCGTGCGGGCGGGTGCGTGTGGGCGGGGCTGCGGGGCGGGGGTTGGCGCGTGAGGTGGTCAGCGGATGGGGACTATGGCGGCTGATTGGGAGGAGACGGCTGCGGTGGTGGGGAAGCCGGGGGGATGGAAGGGGAGGTCGGCGGTGGAGGTGAGGCGGACGGTGACGGTGGTGCCTTCGACGTCGACCGACCAGTCGAGGGCGTCGAATCTGTTGCCGGCGGCAATTTGGTTCAGGTACTCCGCGGTGAGTTGGCGCGCCTGTTCGGGATCGATCGCGGCGTTGCCTCCCGCGCCGGGCTGGGCGTAGACGGCGGCGAGGCCGTTGGCGGCCGCGAGGACCGCGCCGTCCGCGGTGGCGTCCAGGTCGCGGCGGACCAGGAACGCCTTGGAGATGTCGGTAACCACCACGACCATCAGCAGGATCACCACGGTGAACCCGATGATCAGAACGGTCATCTGCCCGTCCTCACCACGCCGCCGCCGACTCACCCGGCTCCCTCCACACATCCCACTCACCCAACTTCCCCGGCTCACCCAACTCACTAGCCCCCGGCGGCTCACCAGCTCACCCAGCCCAGCCAGCTCAGCCGGTTTGGGCGGGTCATCCGGTGCCCTTGGCTTGGCGGTAGTCGCCGTAGGCCTCGGTGTGGGCGGCGGTGATGTGGATCGCGGGTGGTTCGCCGCCGAGGGCGTCGGGGATCAGCGGGAGCCGGACCTTCGTGTTCAGCGTGACGGTGACGGTCGAGCCGGGCTGCAGGCAGGCGGGGTCGCAGCTGATGGTGAGCTCGTCGGAAGCGAGGTCCATCCCCTGGTCCTGCATCGACAGCTTCGCGGCCTCGAAGGCGCGCGCCCGTGCCTGGTCCTCGGACATCCCGTCCGGCACGATCACGAAGGCTCGCCCGGCCGCGCGAGTCGCCGCGGTCGCGCCGTACGAGGCTCGTTGGACGTCGAAGACGCCGAGCATCATGTAGACCAGCGGGACCATCAGCAGGATGGCCAGCCAGGAGAACTCCACGACAGCGCTGCCACGCTCGTTCCGGCGGCGCCTCATTCGCCGGTCTCCTTCACCGCGTGGCCCTCGACGGAGAACGAGATCCCCGGGCCCCACAGCCCGAGCGGCGGCATGTGTGCCTGTACGGCGACCTCGACGCCGGGCTGCCCGTCGATGTCGGTCTGCTCCGCCGACACCGAGTCGATCAGCCGGCTCGCGACGACGCCGCGGATCAGGTCTCGGGTGCGCGCCTCACCATCGGCCGGCGACCGGTCGAGCACGGCCGCGTAGTGCGCTCCCTCGGAGGCGGCGGCGGTGACGGTGTTGCGCACGTACAGGAACAGGCCGACCTGGAGGATGCCGAGGAACAGCGGCACCAGGATCGTCGCGACCAGGACGAAGTCGACGACGGCCGAACCCCGCTCGTCGCGGCGCCTGGCCATCACTTGTTGGTGACGGAGTCCAGCGCGTTCTGCAGCATCTGGCCGAGCTGCTTGCCGGCGATTCCCCAGATCGCGACGACCAGGCCCGCGGTCATCACGGTGATCAGTACCCAACCGGGGACGTCGCCGCGCTCTGTGCGGGACGGGCGTGGTTTCAGCAGCAAGGTCAGGAACAGTCTGGTCAGGTGTAGCGACATGGCATCTCCTCAAGGTTCATCCAGCGATCAGCTGGATTCCGACAGCGCCGGGGTAGAAGGCGAAGGCGATGGTCACCGGCAGAACCAGGAAGATCACCGGGATCATCATGGCGACCTCGCGACGCGCTCCGGACTCGATCAGTTCGCGGCGCCCCGCTTCCCGGATGTCACCGGCCTGCGCCCGCAGGACGTCGGCCAGTGGCGTACCGCGTTCCAGCGCCACCGCCAGCCCGTCCGCGAAGCGCGACAACGCCAGCAGTCCGGTCCGGTCCGCGAGCGCGTCGAGCGCGCGGACCAGTGTTTCCCCCGCCCTGGTCTCGGCCAGGACTCGTTTCAGTTCGTCGGCCAGCTCGCCGCGGCACGCGCGCGTCACTCGGTCCAGCGCGGACGCCGGCCCCTCTCCGGCCGCGACCGACAGCGCCAGCAACTCGGCCACGGTCGGCAGTTCCGCGAGCAGGCGGCGTTCACGGCGGCTCACCTGAGTGGTCAGATAGGTGTCGCGGGCAAGCACCCCGAGGACACCGAGGACCACACAGAACACCAGCAGACCGACGGGGTTGCCGATGCCGAAGGCGACCGAGACGATCGAGATCACCAGGCCGCCACCGAACGCGAGCGTGCCCCACAGCAACTGCTCGATCCGGAACTCCTCGACCGTCCGCTCCATCCCTGCGCGCTCCAGCCGGCGGCGGATCGTGTTCGCCCCGCCGAGGATCCGCTCCAGCCGTTGCGCCGCCGAGCGCAGCGACGGACCGAACAGCCGCAGGATCGCGTAGAACGGCGACCGCGAGTCGACCACGCCGACGAACACGTCCGGCGCTCCGAGATCCCGCAGGTACGGCGAGATGCGCTCGTCGACCGTCGGTTTCCGCAGGAACGGCAACCGCAGTACGACAAGCAGCAGGCCCGCGCCGAGCAGTGCGCCGAGGAAACCACCGATCAGGAACGGGTTCATCGCAGCACCCGCTCCGGCTCAGGCAGCCGGCCGATCCGCAGCATCACCCGGTACGCGACCACGCAGATCACCGCGCCGGCGCCGATGATCAAGGCACCCATCGGCGAGTTGTACCGCTGGATCACATCGCCCTGGAAGGACAGCAACGCCAGCACCAGCCACGGGGCCGCGACCGCGACCCGGGCGCCGTTGACCGACCACGACTGCCGGGACTCGAGCTCGGACCTGGTCCGCGCGTCGTCCCGCAGGAACGTCGACAGCGAGCGCAGCAGCCGGCCGAGGTCGCCACCGCCGACCTCGCGGGCGATCCGCAGCGCCTCGACCACGCGGTCGCCGACCGGGTCGGCCAGCCGCGCCTTCAACCGGTCGAGCGACTCGGCGAACCGGCCGGTCGACGCGTAGTCGGCACCGAACCGCCGGAACGGCTCCCGCAGCGGCAGCGGCCCACGGTCACCGACCTGGGCCAGCGCCTCGGACAGCGACAGCCCCGCGCGGACCGCCGACGCGACGTTGTCCACCACGTCCGGCCACAGCTCACGGAACTCGGCCAGCCGCCGCCGGGCGCGGGCCCGCACCAGCGCGATCGGCGCCCAGCCCGCCATCACTCCGAACACGAGCCCGATCGGCAGCGCCCGCGACACCAAGAACATCAGCAGGAAACCGGCCAGCCCGGTGATCACGCAGGCACCGATGAACGCGCCGGGCGTCAGGCCCTCGATGCCGGCGCTCGCGAGCAGATCGCGGCTCTTCCCGCGCAACCACCCGTCGGAGTCCGCCGCGGCCTCGGACGGCGCCACGAACGTCGCGATGATCAGCAGCAGGCCGACCCCGAAGAACATCCCGATCAACAGGCCCATCAGCTGTTCCCCCGCGGTAACTCGGTCAGCAGCCCGGCCAGGTTGTACCCGGCCTGCTGGAACCGCTCCGGGTGCGGCAGATGCCCCTCGGCGCGGCGCAGGTACCCGTCGTAGGTCCCGAACAGGGTCTCGGTCTCGATCGCCTGCTCCTCGACGCGCCCGGTGACCGCGACGATCTCGCGCACCCGCCGGTGCCCGTCGGCGCCGATCCCGAGGTGTACGACGATGTCGACGCACCCGGCCACGGTCGGCAGCACAAAGCGGGAGCCGATGTTCTCACCGGCCAGCAGCGGCAGCGTGCACATCTTGGTCAGCGCCTCGCGGGCCGAGTTCGCATGGATGGTGCACATGCCGGGGAGGCCGCTGTTCAGCGCGAGCAGCAGGTCGAGGCACTCCTCGCCGCGGACCTCGCCGACGATCACCCGGGACGGGCGCATCCGCAGCGACTCCTTGACCAGGTCGCGCAGCCGCACCTCGCCGGTGCCCTCCAGACCGGCCTGACGGGTCTGCATCGACACCCAGTCGGGGATCGGCAGCTTGATCTCGAAGACCTCTTCGCAGCTGATCACCCGCTCGCTGCCGGGGATCGAACCGGCCAGCGCGTTCAGCATCGTGGTCTTGCCGGCCTGCGTACCGCCGGAGACCAGCACATTGAGGCCGACGGCAACGGATGCCTCCAGCACCGCGGCCGCGTGCGGTGTCAGGGACCCGAGCTGGACCAGGTCGCTGATCCGGGTCGCACGGACGGTGAACTTGCGGATGTTGATCGCTGCATACCGCTGGGTGATGCCGCCGAGCACGATGTGCACGCGGCTGCCGTCCGGCAGCCGGGCGTCGGTGAACGGCTGCGAGACGTCGATCCGGCGGCCGGTGGTCTTCAGCATCCGCTCGACCAGGTCGGCCACCTCCTCCTCGGTCAGCACCGTCGTGGTCAGCTCGTGCCGGCCCTCGCGGGCGATGAACACCCGGCTCGGCTCGTTGATCCAGATCTCCTCGACCGACGGGTCGTCCAGGTACCGCTGCAGCGGCCCGAACCCGGCCACCCGGTCGTGCACCTCGCGGCTGACCGCCTCCAGGTCGCCGATCGGCGGCACGACGCCGCTCAGGCTGCGCTCGTCGTACTCCCGGACGACGACGGCGACAATCGCGTTCACCGCGGCGGGGTCGCGGAGCGGGTCGATGCCTTCGCGACGCACGACGTCGCGGACCTGGGCATCGATCAGCTCGATGGCACCGTCCCAACCCGAGCGGTGCGCGTCGAGCCTGTCCGCTGTCATCGATCTCCCCGTATGTGTCCCGACTGGCGACCACGCGGTCACCATGCGCGACCATCCTTGCAACCTCAGCGCGCCCGGCGCCACTCGCGTCCGCCGCCCTGTGGACAACCGTGACACGCCGCTGGCTCACTCACCGTATCCACCGGCTCACGAACCGGTCCAGAAAATTGCAGGTTGTTGCAATTCCGCAAGTTGCCCGGGGCACCTGCGTGGGATCTCGCCGCGCGGGTTCTAGCGGTGGACGAGCGTGTGTTCGAACGAGTAGCGGCTGGCGCGGTACAGGTGGGAGCCGTACTCGACCGGCTGACCGTGGTCGTCGTACGTGATGCGGGTGATCGCGAGGAGCGGTGAACCCGGCTGCTCCGCCAGCAGACGGGCCTGGTCCGGGGTCGCGGGGATGGCGGAGATGGTCTGGTGCGCCACCTTCAGCCGGACGCCCTCGGCCCGGAGCAGTTCGTAGAGTCCGCGCTCGGCCAGTGTGGTCGGGTCGGTCTCCAGGATCTCGGGCGGCAGCCAGTTACGCATCAGGGCGAGCGGCTCACCGTCCGCACGCCGCAGCCGCTCCAGACGTAGTACCCGGTCCCCCTCCTCGCACTGGAGTGCCGAGGCGACCTCTGCGGTGGCGGGCGAGACACCGAAGCGCAGTACGTCGGTCTGCGGCTTCCGGTGCGCTGCGGTCAGGTCGTCGTGCAGGCTGGTCAGTTCGAGGGAGCGGCGCACCTGGCCGGCGTTGCCGACCACCTGGGTGCCCACACCGCGCTTGCGGACCAGCAGGCCCTGGTCGACGAGACGCGCGATCGCCTGGCGGACAGTGGGCCGACTCAGCCCGTACGCCTCGGCCAGGTCGACCTCGTTACTCAGCCGGGACCCGACCGGCAGTTCGCCGCCCTGGATGGCCGCCTCCAGCTGCTGCGCCAGCTGCACGTGCAACGGCGTACGGCTGTTCCGATCGACCTGGACCTGGACGGTGCTCATGGGCACATCCTGAAGGCTGGACCGGCTTCCGTCGACCCACCGCCCGGATTTGATCAGATGAACGCAGTACGGAACCGCTGCAGCGCCAGATCGCTGTCCGACGACGCGAACGCCTCCAGTCCGACAGTGCCGTCGTAGCCCAGATCGCTCAGCACATCAGCGATGGCCGGGTAGTTGATCTCGCCCGTCCCCGGTTCACACCGGCCCGGTACGTCGGCCACCTGGATCTCACCGATGTACGGGAACGCCTGACGAACCAGTTCGATCAGGTTCCCCTCACCGATCTGGGCGTGGTACAGGTCCAGCATCAGCCGCAGGTTCGGATGATCGACTGCCTGGACCAGCGCGAGTGTGTCGGCGGCCTTCCCGAACGGCACGCCCGGATGATCCACCTCCGCGTTGAGGTTCTCCAGTACGAACGTCACGTCGTACCGCTCCCCCAGCCGGGCTAAACGCTCCAGAGTGCGCGCTGCGGTCAGCCACATCTTCCCAGTGACCTGGTACGCCGGTACTAGTGGCAGACCCTGGTCGTCCAGAGCAGTGCCATGCAGATTGAGCCGTGGACAACCCAGCTCGAGTGCGGCGTGCACAGACTGCTCGGCCGTCTCCAACAGTCGATCCTGTTCATGGGTCAGCGAGCCGGCGACGTACCCGGTCATCGACGAGAAGGTCGCACCGGTCTTCTGCAGCGCGGTGAGGTCCTTGGACGTCCAGTTCCAGATCTCGACGTCGAAACCCGCCGCGTGGATCCGCTGCACCCGCTCGACGAACGGCAGGTCGCTGAACACCATCTCGGCGCAAACGGCCAGCCTCATCGCACGTCCTCGACCCGCACCGGACGGTGCTCCTCGTACGACGCCATCGCGGCCAGCGCGACCTGCAGAGCCCTCCGCGCGTCCAGACCCGACACAGGCGGTACGCCGTTCGTTCGGACGACGTCGACGAAGTCGGCCAGCTCTTGCACATAGGCGTCGCGGAACATCTCCTCGTCACTGCGCAGCGTCTGCTGGTGCAACCCGTTCGCGGTGTAGTGCACCATCGCACTGCTCGCCAGCTGTCCAGCCACGACCATCCCTTCGCTACCGAACACCTCACCGCGCACGTCGTACCCGTAGTACGACGAGAAGTTCGCCTCGGCCGTAGCGATCGCACCGTTGTCGAAGGTGATCACCACGACCGCGGTGTCGAGCAGGCCGCCGGCCTTGTAGTCCGGTGCGACCAGTGCGTCCGCAGTCGTGAAGACCTCAACCGCCCGGGCACCCGGGTTCAGCCAGAGCAGAGTGTCGAAGTCGTGGATCAGCGTCTCGCGGAAGATCGTCCATTGCGGGATCCGGTCGGCGTAGCGCAGACCCCACGGTCCACCGGGGTCACGCGTGATCGACCGCATCAGTCGCGGCGTACCGATCCCGCCGTCCTGGACTATCTGGTGCGCCGCGGCGAAGTCCTTGGCGAACCGACGGTTGAAGCCGACCTGGAACGCGACCCCGGCACGCTCGGTGGCGGCGATCGCCCGGTCCATCTCCGCCAGCGTCAGCGAGGCCGGCTTCTCGCACCAGACCGCCTTGCCCGCCTCGGCCGCCCGCACGATCAGCTCCGAGTGCGCGATCGCGAGCGACGTGATCAGTACGCCGTCGATCCCGGGATCCTTCAGCAGCTCCTCGACGTCCGGCGACGTCGCGCCGTACCGGGCCGCGAGTTGGGCGGCGGCCTCCGGCCGGGCGTCGGCGACGGCCGCCAGCTCGGCACCCGGCACGTGCCGGGCGAGGTTCCCCGCGTGCATCGTGCCGATCCGACCGGCTCCGATGAGTCCCAGCCGAACGACCGGCAGTCCGTGGTCCGTGCGCATCGGCAACCCCTTCGACAGTAGGGACTAGAGCGCTCTAGTCTTGGCTAGAGAACACTGCCGTATCGGCGGCGGTCAAGACCCTGGGAGCATCCCGGAGATGAACCACCGACCGACGATGCAGGACGTGGCCGTCCGGGCCGGCGTGTCCCGGGCGCTGGTCTCGATCGTCTACCGGGACGTCCCCGGCGCGAGCGACGAGACCCGGGCGCGGGTGATCGCCGCCGGTGACGAGCTCGGGTACCGGCCCGATCACCGGGCTCGACTGCTCGGCCGGCAGCGCACCCAGCTGATCGGAGTGGCCTTCGACGTCCGGCACCCGTTCCACGGTGACCTCGTCGCTGCCCTCTACCCGGCCGCCGAAGCACTCGGGTACGACCTGACGCTGAGCGCGGTCACCGAGTCACGCGGCGAGGCAGTCGCGATCCAGTCGTTGCTGGACTACCGCTGCGAGTCGCTGGTCCTGCTCGGTCCCTCAACCACGCCATCCGCGCTGGCAGCGCTTGCCGAGGCGCAGCCGACCGTAGTGGTCGCCCGAAAGGTCAAGGCGGCCGGAGTGCACGTCGTACGCACGGATGACGCTGCTGGAGCCACGCTGGCTGTTGAGCACCTCCTGTCGCTCGGCCATACCCGGATCGCTCATGTGGACGGCGAGCGGGCACCTGGCGCAGCAGAACGACGTACGGCGTATCTCCGGACCATGCGCCGGGCCGGACTGGAGCCGCTGGTCGTCCCAGGCGGGCTGACCGAGGCTGCCGGTGCCGCTGCGGCGCCGGAGTTGCCGTCTGACATCACTGCAGTCGCCGCCTTCAACGACGCGTGCGGCATCGGGCTCCTGCACGCACTCCGGTCTCGTGTCCCCGCAGAACTTTCGATCATCGGGTACGACGACTCCACGCCGTCGCGGCTGGACCACATCCAGCTCACCACGATCGCGCAGAACGCCGACCGCCTCGCCTCCACCGCACTGGAGCTGGCAACCCGCGATGACGAAGCTCGGGAAGTAGTCACCGAGCCCGACCTCATAGTCCGAGCAACCACTCAGACACGACTAGTACGCCGGTACTCCGACGGCGACTGACCAGTCTTGCTACTGAACACCCTGCTCAGGTAGAACGCGCTGCGGTACCCGGTCTGCTCTGC
The DNA here is from genome assembly GCF_056436705.1 of Kribbella sp. NPDC043289. NCBI lineage: Bacteria > Bacillati > Actinomycetota > Actinomycetes > Propionibacteriales > Kribbellaceae > Kribbella > Kribbella sp. NPDC043289. The sequence continues at coordinate 936,993 of NZ_JBWKCB010000002.1, read as the reverse complement.
GATCACCCGCAAGGTGCTGTCAGTCTCGGTCAGCAGCTCACGTGCTTTGTGCAGCCGCAGATCGCGCAGGTAGGCAACCGGAGTGACACCGTGGACCGCCCGGAACCGCCGGGAGAGCTGCGATGGGCTGATACCGAGCTCAGCTGCCAGAGCCCCCAGTGACAGGTCAACCGAAGTGCAGTGCTCGTCGAGGTACGCCGTCGCGCTCTGCACCAACCGATCTCGCGGGGACCGCGCGCGGGCGCGCAACAGCATCAACACCAGATCAGTCACCACATGCGTCGCGATCGGCGTGGTGGCGGTCTCGAGCAGCGCGAGGTTGCCGCGGAGCCGATCGCGGTCGGGAAGCCGAGTGCCGCCGGGTGGAGGCTCCAGCTCGGTGGTGAAGCGGGCGTGGAAGAACGACGACCGGGTGCGCATCCGGCGGTGCAGCGTGCCCCCGGGTGGGCAGACGACGACGTCGCCGAACCTGGCCGTGCCGTGACGCTCACCGACCCGATAGTCGAACGCACCGGTGATCGGAAGCAGCAGACACCACGTGTCGTAGGTGTCGTAGGCCAAAGAGAACTGGAGCCGGTGCGGCGCGACCAGGTAGCCGTCCAACTCGAGCATGGCAAAAAAGTATATGTCGACACTCACAACCGCTATTTCCCAGAGGTAGCGTCCCACAGCAGAGTGCATGACATGGTCGATGTCTGTGTGTACGGCGGAACCGCGGCGGGCTGTGTCGCGGCGGTGACCGCACTCCAGGAGGGCGCCTCGGTGGTGCTCATCGAGCCGAGTCGGTGGCTCGGCGGAATGCTGAGCGCCGGGATCAAGCCGGCGCAGGACTGTCCGCTTCCGGCGGCTACCGGCGGGCTGACGCGCGATGTGGTGTTCGGCTTCGGCCAGCAGCAGCACACCGCGTTCTACGAGTGGATGGTCGCGGCCGGCGTCGAGGTGATCTTCGAACGCCGGGTGCGTTCGGTACAGCGCAGCGGCAACCAGATCACGTCGCTGCAGCTAGAGACCTCACCGCCGGACCAGTGGGGCGTGCCGCTGCCGGCTGCCGACGCAGTCCCCGCCCAAGAGATCCACGCGAAGGTCTTCATCGATGCGTCGTACGAAGGCGACCTGATGGCGCTCGCCGGCGTCCCCTACCGCACCGGACGCGAGTCGCAGGCAGCCTTCGGCGAAGACATCGCCGGCGTGCAGCCAGTCACCAACTGGACCCCAATCGATCCGTACGTCGTACCTGGTGACAGCACCAGCGGACTGCTGCCATTCGTCGAGGAAGACCGCGGACTGCCAGTCGGTGCGGCCGACAACTACACGCAGGCCTACAACTACCGCTTCTACGTCACCACCGACCCGGAACGCCGAGCCGAGCTCACACCGCCCGACGACTACTCCCCTGCCGACTACGAGCTGGTACGCCGCTACATCGCCCACCTCGACGCAGAAGACCTGCCCGACATCTTCCCCGGCTGGCTCAACTCCGGCGAGTACAACTACCAACGGGCGTCACTCGTCACCAACGCTCCACTCGGCCTGAGCCGTGCGTACCAGGACGGCAGCTGGGACGACCGCGCACGCATCTGGCGTCAGCACCTCGACTACCTCCGCGGACTCCACCACTTCCTGTCCACCGAGCCCGACGTACCGGAGGACTTCCGTGTGGCGACAGCGGCATACGGACTCGACAAGAGCGTCTTCCCGGACACGGACGGCTGGCCGCCGCAGCTGTACATCCGGGTCTGCCGGCGACTGGCCGGGCAGTACACGATCACCCACTCGGACGTGATCAACCGGACCGAGCCATCGGACAGCATCGGCCTCGCCCTCTTCGGCGTCGACGTCTATCCGGTACGACGGATCGCCAGCCGCAACGCATCGGGCCAGCTGGGTGTCGCCACCGAAGGAGACATGTTCATCGGCGGCCATCTGGGCACCGGCCGGCCCTATCCGGTGCCGTACCGAGCCATCACCCCACTGCAGAGCGACTGCGGCAACCTCCTCGTCCCGGTCTGCCTATCCGCCACCCACATCGGGTACGCCGCGACGCGCATGGAGCCCGTGTTCTGCGTACTCGCGGAGTCGGCCGCAGTGGCCGCGGTGCAGTCGCTGCGCGCGCAGAACGACGTACAGGAGGTGGACGTCGACAAGCTGCAGGACCGGTTGGTCGACCGAGGACAGGTGCTCAGCTGGGCAGGTTGAACGGCGTGATCGGCTGCAGGTTGCTCGGGGTTGGGCGGACGGCCGGGAGCAGGTGATGAGCGTGCAGTAGGTGTTGGCACGCTCTGTGGAGGTCGGTGGGCAGGTCGTGGTGCAGTACTACTGACAGGGCGCCGGCCCGGAGTAGCGCGAGGTTGTCCGCATCCAGGTCGTGGGCGACGAAGCAGCGACAGGTCCGGTCCAGGTCGGTGAAGGCCTGCACGATCGCGCGGTTGCCACCGCCGATGGAGTAGACCGCGTTCACGGCCGGGTCTGCGGTCAGCGCGGCGAGCGCCTGACCGTGGATGGTGGTGTCGAGGCCATCCGTCTCCGCGAGCTCCACAACCGACCGGCCTGGTGACAGCCGGCGCAGCGTGGAGCGGAAACCCATCTCGCGTTCCTCCTCACCGCGGAACGATCCACGGCTCAGCGTCACGAGCACCGTCCCCGGCTCCGCGCCCAGCCACTGCGTGAGCAGGTACGCCGCCGTCGCGCCGGCCGAGCGGTTGTCGATACCGACGTACGCGACCCGTCGACTGGTGGGCAGGTCGGTGACCAGGGTGACCACCGGAACACCGGCGTCGACCAGGCGGTTGACGGCCTCGACCACCTCGGGCTCGTCCGGCGCCTTGAGGATCACGCCCTGCGAACCGCGCTTGCGCAGCTTGTCCAGGCTCTTGACCAGGTCAGCGGCCGAAGCGGTCTCACTGAGGTCGAACCGCGCCCGCAACGCGGCCGGACGCAGCCCGGGCAACGCGGTCTCGAGCGCCGACCGCACTGCCTGGGAGAACCGGCGCGGCGCCTGCATGACCAGGTCGATCACCAGGGTCCGCCCACCGAGCCGGATCTGCGACGCCTGCCGATCGAGGTCGTGGATCGCCTGATCCACCTGCCGCCGCGCCCGGGCGCTCACCCCGGCCCGGCCGTTCAGCACCCGGTCGACAGTGGTCTCGCTCAGTCCGGCCTGCACCGCGATATCGCGGACCCGGTGTTCACGGGTCATCTCGGCCTCCCGGATGACGGGTTTTTGGTGGATTCAGGGGATTCCGAACCCTTCAGCCTGCCACCAATCTAGAACTATCGACCGAGAGGAGCCATCCCATGTGGCTGAACCCAGACGACGCCCGGCTCGACGACCTGCTGACCGTCCTCAAGGACACGACCGAGCCCGCCGACTATCCGTCAGCGACCACGATCGAGCAGCAGGTCCCGGTGTACGACGCCGCTCGGGCGCGCGCCGCCGTACCCCGGGATCTGCAGGCCGAGTTCGTCCGGGCGTTCGCCGACGGTCCCGGGATCATCGTCCTGAAAGGTGCCTTCAGCAACGACGTGGTCGACGCCGCGACGGATGCCTTCGAGCGGATGATCGCGGAGCAGCACCGCTCCGGCGTCACAGCCGGTGACCACTTCGCGAAGCCAGGCGCCAACGACCGGGTCTGGAACGCGCTCGAGAAACTCGCGGTCGACGCGCCCGACGTGTTCACGGCGTACTACGCGAACGATCTGCTCGCGCTCGTGGCGGCTGCCTGGCTCGGACCGGCGTACCAGGTCACCTCGCAGGTCAACGTGGTGAATCCCGGCGGCGAGGGACAGACGGTGCACCGGGACTACCACCTGGGATTCCAGTCGGACGAGGTGGCGGCCCAGTACCCCGAGCACGTGCACCGACTGTCGTCCGTGCTGACGCTGCAGGGTGCGGTCGCGCACTGTGACATGCCGGTGGAGTCCGGGCCGACGCTGTACCTGCCGCACTCGCAGAAGTACGGCCTCGGTTATCTCGCCTACCGCCGGCCCGAGTTCCAGGCGCACTTCGTCGAGAACCACGTGCAGTTGCCGCTCGAGAAGGGCGACGCGGTGTTCTTCAACCCGGCGCTGTTCCACGCTGCCGGGAGCAACCATTCGGCCGACATCAAGCGGATGGCGAACCTGCTGCAGGTGTCGTCCGCGTTCGGCCGCGCGATGGAGAGCATCGACCGGACGCGGATGATCGAAGCCGTCTATCCCGCGCTCGGTGCGCTGACCGACCCGGCCGCCGTCGAGAACGTGATCGCCGCGACGGCCGAGGGGTACGCCTTCCCGACCAACCTGGACCGGGACCAGCCGATCGGTGGTCTCGCGCCGCGGTCCCAGGCCGAGCTGCTGCGGCTCGCCGTCACCGAGCATTGGGGTCCGGACCAGTTGCACCAGGCCCTCATCGAGCACGGTGAACGGCGGCGCACCCACGACTGAGACGCGTGAACGTTCGATGAACGCCGTCCGGATCACGGGCAGCCGCTGTCGGGCCCGTGTGGTCGTCAGGCAGGATGGCGCGTTCGCCGTCGGAACGGGCAGCTACCCTTACCGGCGGAAACACGCCCCTTGGACGAACCGCCGCACCGGATCCACCCAGGATCCGCACGGCCGACCCTCGAAGGAGAAGGCATGGAACCGCTGCGGATCGGTGTCCTCGGTGCCGCCCGGATCTCCGGACGCGCCATCGTCGAACCGGCCAAGCTGACCGGCGCCCGGCTGGTCGCGGTCGCCGCCCGGGACACCGGACGGGCCGAGGCCTTCGCTGCCGAGCACGGGGTCGAACGGGTCCATGCGTCGTACCAGGACCTGATCGACGATCCCGAGATCGAAGCCGTCTACAACCCGCTGGCCAACGGCCTGCACGCGCCGTGGAACCTGCGGGCGCTTGCCGCGGGCAAGCATGTGCTGACCGAGAAGCCGTCGGCCAGCAACGCCACCGAGGCCGCCGCGGTGCGGGACGCCGTACACACCTCCGGCCTGGTCTTCATGGAGGCCTTCCACTACGCGTACCACCCGGTGATGCGCCGGCTGCAGGAGCTGGTCGCGAAGGGTGAGCTCGGCGACCTGCAGCACGTCGAGGCGACGATGGTGATGCCTCCGCCGCCGGACGAGGACCCGCGCTGGTCGTTGCCGCTCGCCGGCGGCGCCGTGATGGACGTCGGCTGCTACGCGCTGCACGCGCAGCGGATGTTCGCGCAGTACGCCGGTGGCGCGCCGACGCTGACCGGTGCGCGGGCCGGCGAACGCAAGCGGATGCCGGGCGTCGACGAGTGGCTGAACGCGGACCTCGAGTTCCCGAGCGGCGCGACCGGCGCGGTCCGGACCAGCATGGCCGCCGAGAACGTCGAGTTCAGCCTGAAGGTGGTCGGCAGCCGCGGCGAGGCGTTCGCGCCCTTCTACGTGCTGCCGCAGAACGACGACCAGGTGATCGTCACGACCAAGGAAGACACCTGGGTCGAGCACCTCGGCACGCGGACGTCGTACACCTATCAGCTGGAGGCGTTCGCCGGCGCGATCCGCAACGGCTCGCCGGTGCTGACCGACGTCGAGGACGCGCTGGCCACGATGGAGCTCATCGACGCCTGCTACCTCGCCGCCGGCCTCACCCCGCGCCCGGTCACCTCATTGGACGTCGAGTAACTGCTCCAGACCCGGACGGGTCATCGGCCGATCCAGGACCCCGACCGCTTCCCGCTCCGCGAAGGCAGCGTGGTCGGGGTCTTCTGGGTCGATCGCCTCACACATCGAGTTGTACGACCAGTTCAGCCACCCCGTCACGCCGACGCCGAACGACGAGAGCTCCAGCTTCGGCCACTCGCGCTGCTCGGCGTACCCCTCCCGGAACGCCGTCATCGCTTGCGGGTTGATCGACGGGCGTAGCACCCACTGCGTCAGACCGGAGCCGAGTTCGAGCTCGGGCGTCAGCGCGCCGGCGAAGTCCCACTCCATCACGACCAGCTCGCTGTCGCGCCCCTGCCGGATGTGCGTCGGGATCAGGTTCCGGTTGCACAGACTCAACGCGTCGGGCACCTCGGGTTCGATGGTGTGCAACTCGAGGAACGTCGGCAGGAGCGCGTCGAGCCGTTCGGCCCACGACTTGCCGGCGGCCCGCGCACGATCGCGCAGGCGGTACCAGTCAGCCTCGGAGTGGCGGTGCGTCAGATACCCGTGCAGCGGTTCGTCGCTCGGGAGGTCCAGGGCGTGCAGCATCCCGTACGTCGCTCCCGCGCGCCGGGCCACCGCGGTGGACACCGGAAGCGCCGGCTCAGGCCCTACCTCGAGCCACTCGTGAACGCGCCAGTTCGCACCTTGCACGGTCTCGATCAACCGCCCACTCGGGCTCCGCACTCCGAGCGGCGCCCGTACGCCGGCGGCGACTGCGGCGTCGCGGAGCCGGGCGCCGAGCTCCGCCTGTTCGTTGGTGATCCAGTCGAACACCGTGACCGCGAGCCAGCGCCCGCGGTCCGTCGTCAGCTCCCAGCACCGGCCCATCGCCGTGAACGTCACGGCCCTCGCGGGCGATATCACAGTGCCCAGGCCGAACGTGTCGGCAAGCGCCGCGGCCAGGCCGTCGGGTGCGGCGGGTGTTGCCGCTGCTCGGCGTTCGACCTCGGTCTTCAGGGCCGGCCAGTCCCGCAAGCCGTACTCTCCGGCCAACGCACGCTGGGCCTCCGCGAGTGAGGCGTCCGGCCTGGACTCCCGTAGTACGACCAGCAGGTCCTTGGCTTCCTTGCGCAGGAACTCGATCGTCGGCCGATCCGGCAACAGCTTCATGACGCGTCCTCTCCGGCCCGGACTCGCACGGGCAGGCAGAGAGAGGAACGTGAGGTGGCTTCCAGCCTTCCGGCGAGTCTCGACGCGTCCTCACGACGCCCTCCAGAAGTTACCTCAGGGGGCGGTCCGGACGGAAGCGGCTGCCGTGAGGAGCGTCTTGGCGGCGTACTCCAGACCCTCGAGCTGACCGAGTTCCTGATCCTCGTGCTCGATGTTGACGGGCATGTCCGGCTCGATGCGTTCGATCGCGGCGAGGAACGCCGTCCAGAACGCCACGTCGTGGCCGCGGCCGACCGCGACGAAGTCCCAGGAGGAGTTCTCGGGCCAGCGGCTGAGCGTGTCCCTTCCGCCGAGGCCGACGGCACGGGGGTCGGTGGGCAGCACCCGCCCGAAGCGGTCGTCGAGGACGCCGTTGATCTTCGCCGCTTCGTTGATCCGGGTGTCCTTCGCGGCCGCGTTGTAGACCAGCCCGCCGAGACTGTCCAGCGCGGCGACCGGGTCGATGCCCTGCCAGAACAGGTGGCTCGGGTCCATCTCCGCGCCCACATGGGTCGCGTTGATCTGCTCCGCCAGCCGGACCATCGTCGCCGGGTTGTAGACCAGGTTGTGCGGGTGCATCTCGATGGCGATCTTCACGTCCGCGTCGGCGGCGCGCGCCTGGATGTCCTTCCAGTACGGGATCGCTACCTCGTTCCACTGGTGGTCGCGGGCGTCCAGGTACACGCTGACCCACGGCAGTACCGTCCACGAAGGCGCCGTACCGCCGGTGTGTGCTTCCGGAAGGCCGGACATCGTCACGATCCGCTTGACCCCGAGCAGTGCGGCGAGCTCGATGGCGTCGCGGACGTCCTGGCCGTGCTTACGCCGTACCACTGGGTCGGGGTGCAGCGGGTTGCCGTTGCAGTTCAGCGCGGTCAGTTCGACGCCGGCGGCGGCGAACTGGGCGAGGTACTCGTCGCGGGCGTCCTGGCTGGCGCGGATCGCGTCGATCGGCAGGTGCGGCGCGGGCAGGAAGCCGCCTGAGTTGATCTCCGCGCTCTCCAGACCGAGGCTCCTCAAGGTCTTCAATGCGTCGGTCAGTGGTGCGTCGTGCAGGCAGGCGGTGTAGGCGCCGAGCTTCATGAGGATGGTCCTTCCATGGTGACGGCCGCGCCGCCGGATTGAGCTGAGGTGACGACCGCGCCGAGCAGCCGTAGATTGCGCAGACCGTCCTCGAACGTCGCGCAGTCCGGCAGGCCTTCGACGCCGGCCACCTGGCCGAGGAACGCCCTGGCCTGGAACGCGAACAGATCGTTCTGCCCGTGGCCGACACCGGGAAAGTCCATCGGGAGACCGCCGGTGATGTACGGGTGCTCGGGCCCCACCAGCACCTGGCGGTACCCGCTCGTCGCCTGCGGCGCGGCGCCGTCCACGAAGCCGAACTCGGTCGCCCGCGCGAGGTCGAAGGTGGCCGCGCCCTGCTCCGCGAAGATCTCGAACCCGAGCCCGTTCGGATGCCCGTACGCCGTCCGCGACGCCGACAGGGTCGCAGTGGCGCCAGAGGCGAACCGCGCCGTGAAGCTGACCAGGTCCTCGTTCTCGACCGGCTCGGTCTCGTCGCTGACCTGCGCGAGCGCATGCCCGACGACCGCACCCACCGGCAGATGCCGTTCCTTGATGTACGTCGCCAGCACGGCCCCACTCACCGACTCGATCGGCCCGCAGAGGAACTCGGCCAGATCGACCAGGTGCGCGCCGATGTCCGCGAGTGCACCGGTTCCCGGACCGCCTTTGTACCGCCAGCTCATCGGACCCATCGGGTCGCAGCCGTAGTCGCACCAATAATGGCCGTCGAGGTGCACGGGCTTGCCGATGGTGCCGGAGTGCAACTGCGCGCGGATCGCGTTGATCGCCGGCGACCGGCGGAACGTGAACCCGGTCGCGGTCTGCCGGCCGGAAACCCGCGCCGCCGCGACCATCGCCGCGGCATCCTCGACGCTCGGCGCCAGCGGCTTCTCGCACAACACATGTTTGCCAGCGGCAAGCAAACCCTCGACGATCTCGCGGTGCAGAGTGTTGGCGACCACCACGCTGACCACGTCGATATCGGGTGCCTCGGCGATCGCCTGCCAACTCGTCTCGGCGCGCTGATAGCCGAAGCGGTCCGCGGACTCCTTGGCGACCGCGGCGTTCACGTCACCGACGGCGACGTACCGGACCTCAGGCAGCCCGGCGCCGTGGATCGCGGTCGCCGCCCGGTACCCGGCCAGGTGCGCCCGACCGGCCATCCCCGCACCGATCACCGCCACCCCGATGGACGAAGACGTCATGATCACTCCTCCCGAATCCCCTGTCCCCACGGGGTTTCAAGCGCTTTAAGACCTGTGTACCATGATTGTCCTGACAAACCAGATGTCAAGACCTCGCCCCGGGAGAATCAGGAGCCATGGGAAGTCGGCGGTTGCGGTTGGAGGATGTGGCGGTGGCGGTCGGGATGTCGCCGTCGTCGGTGTCGCTGGCGCTCAGTGATCGGCCGGGGCCGAGTGCGGAGACGCGGCGGCGGGTGCGGGAGGCCGCGGATCGGTTGGGGTATCGGCCGGACCGGACCGCGAGTCTGCTGGCGCGACGCCGTACCCGGTTGCTCGGCGTACTGCTGGACATCCGGAACCCGTTCCACGCAGAGCTGGTCGAGGATCTGCATCGCGCGAGCGCGGGGCGTGGGTACGAGCTGGTGCTCAGCACCGTCACCGCGGACCGCGACGAGCGACGGGCGATCGAGACACTGCTCGACTTCCGCTGCGAGGCGTTGATCCTGCTCGGCCCCGCCGGTGCGGTGCCCCACCAGGAGCTGCCGGTCGTCGTCATCGGCAAGCAGACTGCGAAGGACGTCGACGTGGTGCGCGCGGCCGACGATCTCGGCGTCGCCCAGGCGGTCGCGCACCTGGTCGAGTTGGGGCACCGCGACATCGCATTCATCGACGGCGGCAAAGGCCCCATCGCGGCATTACGCCGGCGCGGCTACCGCACCGCCATGCGCGACCACGCACTCACCGAGTCGATCCGGGTGATCCCAGGAGGACACGACGAACTGGCCGGCGCCCGAGCCGCCCGAGCACTACTCGACGAGGCGGCCGGGGCGCAGGGTCTCCGGCCACACGACGGCCCGGCGCGCGCGCTACCGACGGCGGTGGTGGCGTCCAACGACATGTGTGCGGTGGGTCTCCAAGACGCGTTCACCCGCGCCGGCGTACGCGTCCCGGACGACCTCTCCCTCGTCGGCTACGACAACAGCACCCTCGCGCGCCTCGCCCACATCGACCTCACCTCGGTCGACCAGGACGCCGCCCAACTCGCCGAACACGCGGTCCAAGCAGCCGCCGACCGCCTCGAGAACGCCCGCACCACCCCTGAGGAGTTCGTCCTCACGCCCCACCTCGTCATCCGAGGCAGCACGGCCCCCCGCACCTGACCCGATCGGCAGCTCGACAGGAGGTGTCCCCGCGCGAGTAGTGCACCTGAGCGTGCGCGTACGGCGTACACCAGGTGCTCTACCTGTCGAGCTGCACGGGTCCGCCAGCGTGCGCCGACTCTGCCAGCTTCTCCAGCACTCTCGCCTGGTCGACGGCGTCCTCGCGGCCATAAGGGAGGTCACGCTGACCGGCCAGGTACGCCGAAATGGTGTCGAGCTCGATGCGATAGACGTCGGCCTCTTCGCCGGTGAGTGCGTAGGCGTCGTCCGGGTCGATCGCCAGGCGCTCGGTGACGCCGTCGCGGGTCAGTTCGACGCGCTGGTCGCGACAGATCCACGGGTCGCCGATGACGATCCGTCCGTCGCTCCCGATCAGCTCCAGCTCGTCGCGCCTCGGCAGGTCGAGTCCGAGGTCGAACTGCGCGAGTACGTCGTCCGGCATCCGCAGCGTTGCGGCCCAGCGGAGATCGACCCCGTCGCCGGCGGTGTCGAGCACCCGTTCGGCGTACACCCGTTCCGGCGTGCCGGCGAACATCCGGATCGCACTCACGCAGTAGCACCCGAGGTCCAGTAGCGCGCCGCCGCCGAGCGCCCGCGATCGCCGGATGTCGCCGGTCCCGACACTCACGCTGAGCGCCGCGCGGACCGTGGTCAACCGGCCGATCGCGCCGTCGGACACTAATCGGCGCGCGAGCAGCGTCTGCGGATGATGGCGGTACATCAGCCCCTCGACACACGTCACGCCGGCGCCGGCGGCCGCGTCGAAGCATCGCGCGGCGTCGTCGGCCGTCATCGCGAAGGGCTTCTCGGTCAGCACATGCTTGCCGGCGGCAATCGCCCGCAGCGTCCACTCGGTGTGCATCGCGACCGGCAACGCGACGTACACCGCGTCGACGTCCGGGCTGGCGAGCAGTTCGTCGTACGAACCGAACGCCAGCTCCAGACCACACTCGTCGGCGAACTTCCGCGCCTTGCCGAGGTCCCGCGAGGCGACGGCGACGAAACGTCCCGGCGCCGCGTCCACGACCACCCGGCCGATGGCGGCCGTGGACAGCAATCCCCACCGAGGCTGCTCCATGGGTGCGTCAGTCGTGCGTCGGGAAGCCCAGGTTGATGCCACCGTGCGACGGGTCCAGCCAGCGGGACGTGACGACCTTGCCGCGGGTGAAGAAGTGCACGCCCTCGGTGCCGTGCGCGTGCGTGTCACCGAACAGCGAGTTCTTCCAGCCGCCGAACGAGTAGTACGCCATCGGGACCGGGATCGGCACGTTGATACCGACCATCCCGACCTCGACCTCGTTCTGGAACCGCCGCGCTGCCCCGCCGTCGTTGGTGAAGATCGCCGTCCCGTTGCCGTACGGGTTCGCGTTCACCAGCTCGAGAGCCGCGTCGTACGACGCCGTTCGGACGACGGACAGTACCGGGCCGAAGATCTCGTCGGTGTAGATCGACATCTCCGGCGTCACCTTGTCGAACAGCGTCGGACCGAGCCAGAAACCCTCGTCGGCACCGTCGAACGAACCCTCGCGACCGTCGACCACCAGGTCGGCGCCCTCGTCCACACCCGCGGCGACGTACCCGGCGACCTTGTCGCGGTGCTGGCCGGTGACCAGCGGGCCCATGTCGCAGCCGCGGGTCCCGTCGCCGGTGCGCAGCTTGCCCATCCGTTCCTTGATCTTGGTGATCAGCTCGTCCGCGATCGGCTCGACCGCGACGAGAGCGGAGATCGCCATACAGCGTTCACCGGCCGAGCCGAAGCCGGCGTTCACCGCGGCGTCGGCGGCCAGGTCGAGGTCGGCGTCCGGCAGCACGATCATGTGGTTCTTGGCACCACCGAGCGCCTGCACCCGCTTGCCGTTCTTGGTGCCGGTCTCGTAGACGTACCGGGCGATCGGGGTCGAGCCGACGAACGAGACCGACTTGATGTCCGGGTGCTCGAGCAGCCGGTCGACGGCCTCCTTGTCGCCGTGCACGACGTTCACCACGCCGTCCGGCAGGCCGGCCTCCTTCCAGAGCTCGGCCATCGCGTTCGCCGCCGACGGGTCCTTCTCGGACGGCTTGATCACCACGCTGTTGCCACAGGCAACCGCGATCGGGACGAACCACATCGGCACCATCGCCGGGAAGTTGAACGGTGAGATCACCGCGCAGACCCCGAGCGGCTGGCGGATCGAGTACACGTCGACCTTCGTCGACACGCCCTCGCTGAAGCCGCCCTTGAGCAGGTGCGGGATGCCGCAGGCGAACTCGATCACCTCCAGACCGCGGGTCACCTCGCCGAGCGCGTCGGACAGCACCTTGCCGTGCTCGGCGGTGATGATCGCCGCGATCCGCTCCTTGTCCCGGTTCACCAGCTCGCGGTACGCGAACAGCACCTGGGCGCGCTTGGTCAGCGACGTCGCCGCCCAGTTCCGGGACGCCTCGTGGGCGACCTTGACCACCTCGTCGACGGTGGCCGCCGAGGCGAGGTCGAGCTCGCCGGTGACCGCTCCCGTCGCGGGGTTGTAGACCTTGCTGGTCCGCTCCGACACCCCGGTCCACGGGGCACCGGCGACCAGATGGGTAATCCGTTCGGTGCTCACAGCTGCATCCCTTGTTTCGTCATCAGTTCGGTGATCTTGTCCCGCATGAATGTGCTCGACTCGCGGGCGCGTTCCTCCCACGCGAAGACACAGGTCGTCACGGTGCCATTGAAACCCGCGGCGGCCAGCGCCGCGAACATCTCGTCGAAGTCGACCTCGCCCTGGCCGATGTCCAGGTGCTGATGCACGCGGACCGTCGAGCCGGGCGGGTTCACGATGTAGCGCAGCCCCGACGAGCCGGTGTGGTCGAACGAGTCGGCCACGTGGATGTTGGTCAACAGGTCCCCGGCGTAGTCGATGATGCCGGGGGCGTCGTTGCCCATGTGGAACGTGTGCGGAGCGCAGTACAGGAAGGTCACCAGCGGGCTGTTGATGCCGCGGATCAGGTCGACCGCGGCCCTCCCGTCCTCCTCGAAGTCGTCCGGGTGCGGCTCCAGCGCGAGCTTGATGCCCTCGCGCTCGAACACCGGCAGCAGCTCCTCCATCGAGCTCCAGAACTGCGCCTCGCTGCGCGCCGCCTGCTCCGGACGTCCGTTGAACTCCGAGTTCATCGTGTCGGCACCCAGCGCCGCGGTGATCTCGATCGCCCGCTTCCAATACCGTACGGCGGCCTGCCGGTCGTCCTCGTCCGGCCCGGACCACCGGAACAGCGGCAGCACGCTCGAGATCCCGACCCCTGCCGCGGCCAGCTCCTTCTTGAAGGCAGCCACGGTCGCGTCGTTCACCCGGGGGTGGTTGAAGAACGGGATGAAGTCGTCGCGGGGTGACAGCTCGATCCACTCGTACCCCAGCTCGGCCACCAGCCGCGGCAGGTCGAGCAACGGCGTACCGCGGAACATGTACGGATCGAGAGCAAGTCTCATAGGTCAGCCCTTCGCGTAGAAGTCGGGCCGTTCGTGCGCGGCGACCTCGACGCGCTGACCGGTCCGCAAGGCTTCGAGGCAGGTGTCCGACACCACGGCCGCGAGATGGCCGTCCCAGGCACTCGGGCCGGTGAAACCGCCGGCCGCGACCGCGTCGATCCAGTCCTGCAACTCGATGTCGTACGCGCGGAGGAACCGTTCGCGCCAGTCGGCGGGCACCCGCCCGGCGTACCGGCCGTCGTTCTTGACGATCGCACCGGAGGTCTCCGCGAGGGCCGCCGTACCGAGTTCGCCGACGACCTCGCCGCGGATGTCGTACCCGAAGCGGATGTTCAGCGACAGCTCGACGTCGACCAGGATCCCGCTGGCCATCTCCAGCAGCAGCATCAGCGGATCCTGCAGGTCGTCGGTCGCGTTGCTGTTCCGCCGTCCCGGCTTCAGGACCGTGGCCGCGACCACGTCGTCGTCGAACATCCACCGCACCAGGTCGATCTCGTGGATGGCGGAGTCGGTGATGATCATCTCGGTGGTGAATCCGTACGGCGGAACCGACGGGTTCCGGTGCGCGCAGTGCATCAGCAACGGCGCCCCGATCGAACCGCCGTCGACGGCGGCCTTCACCGCCTGGTACGCCGCGTCGTACCGGCGCATGAACCCGACCATCACGAGCCGCCGGCCGCTCGCCACCTCGGCGTCGACGATCCGCCGGCAGGCCTCCTGCGTGGTCGCCAGCGGCTTCTCGCAGAACACCGGCTTGCCCGCCTCGATCGCGGCCAGCACGAACTCCTCGTGCGTCGGCCCCCACGACGTCACCACGACGGCGTCCACGGCGTCGTCACCGATCACGTCCTGCCCGGTCGCGTGCACCGTGCAGGACGGCAGACCGTCCGCCACCGACCGCGCCCGCTCCGGATCCACGTCGGTGATCGCGACCACCTGCGCCCCGGACAGCACCTGCGTGAGCCGCCGGATGTGGTCCTGCCCGATCATCCCGACGCCGATCACCCCGACCCGGACCGTCATCACTGGTCACCTCCGATTCCGACACTGCGCAGATAGTCGTACGTCCGCCGTGCGATCGGTTCGGGTACGCCGAACTCGCACGGGTACAGGTCCTGCTCGACGATCACGAAGAGATCGTCCCGGTCGAGCGCCCGGAGTGCTTCGGCGATCGGCTCGGCCTTCGGCTCGGCGTTCGGCGGCTCGGCCATCACACCGCGCTTGACCGCCTCCCCGAACGACAGGTCCTCGGCGTCGACGACCTTCAGCACCTCGGGATCGACGCCCTTGATGTGCACGAACCCGAGCCGCTCCGGGTACTTCTCGATGATCCCGACGTTGTCGCCGTGCCGGTAGGCGAAGTGCCCGGTGTCCAGGCACAGCGACACGTACCGCGGATCGGTGTCGTGCAGGAACCGCTCCACCTGGGCCTGCGTCTCCACGTTCGAGTCGGCATGCGGGTGGAACGCGAGGGTGAGGCCGTACTCCTCGCCGATGATCCGGCCGAGCTCGTTGTTCTGCCGGATCAACGTGCTCCAGCCGTCGGCGTCGAGCTCACGGGCCGACGTGACCGCACCGGTCCGCCCGTCCCGGTACTCCCCAGGCAGGATCACCATGAACTTGCCGTCCACCGCGGTCACCAGCTCCGCGACCCGGCGGGCCTCGGCCAGCGTCGGCTCCCACTGACTGCTGTCGTGCAGCGGTGCGCCGACGGCCTGACCGGAGACCCGGAGACCCCGCTTCCCGAGCTCGTCGGTGAGTCGCGCGGGATCGGTCGGCAGGTACCCGTACGGGCCGAGCTCGATCCACTGGTAGCCCACACCGGACAGCTCGTCCAGGAACCGCTCCCACGGCGTCTGCCACGGATCGTCGGCGAACCAGACTCCCCAGGAATCGGGACAACTGCCCAGGGCGAGGCGAGGCGCGCTCCCGGGGTCGGTAGAGGTCATCTGTAGCGATCCTTCCAAGAAACTCTGAACGGGGTCGAACGAGAGGTCCGCCGCCGAAACGGCGGACCCCAGCTCACGAACCGGTGGGACGCTCGGCGATCCCGAGCTCCTGCACCTCCTCCTCGAGCTCGGAAGCCACGTCGGCCGTCGCCTTCCCACCGTGCTGGAGCTCGTGCTGGAGCTGGTCGAGCTCGGCGCCACCGGCCATCTGGGCGGTGAGATCGTCACGGCTGATCTCACTCTTCGCGTAGTAGCCGATCGACTTGCCGCGCTTCAGCAGCAGGAAGCGGTCGCCGACCGGATAGGCGTGGTGCGGGTTGTGGGTGATGAAGATGACGCCGAGCCCGCGTTCGCGTGCCTGGACGATGTACTTCAGCACCACACCGGACTGCTTCACACCGAGCGCCGCGGTCGGCTCGTCGAGGATCAGGACCTTCGCCCCGAAGTACACCGCCCGGGCGATCGCGACGCACTGCCGCTCACCACCGGACAGCGTGCCGATCGGCTGGTCGACGTCGCGCAGGTCGATGCCCATGTCGAGCAGTTCCTTCTTCGTCGTACTGCGCATGAAGTTGATGTCCAGGCGTTTGATCGGGCCGGTCCGCTTGCTGACCTCGTTGCCGAGGAAGAAATTCCGCCAGACCGGCATCAGCGGGACGACCGCGAGGTCCTGGTACACCGTCGCGATCCCGTGCTCGAGCGCCTCCCGCGGCGAGTCGAACGTGACCGCCTCGCCCTCGACCTCGTACGTGCCGTGGGTCGGTTTGTGCAGGCCGGCGATGATCTTGATCAGCGTGGACTTGCCGGCCCCGTTGTCCCCGAGCACGCAGGTCACTTCACCGGCATCCACTTCGAGCGAGATTCCGCCGAGGGCGATGATGTTCCCGTAGTTCTTGTCGCAGCCCGACAGCCGCACCAGGGGTGCCTTGGCCGGGGCTTCGGTGGTCGTCGCGGTCATCTCGAGGCCTCCGCACGTCGACGGATGTAACTGTTCAGCAGGATGGCGCCCAGCAGCAGCACGCCGAGGAAGAAGTACTTCCAGTCGGGGTTCCAGCCGGCGTAGACGATCCCCAGCTCGGCCATGCCGTAGATGAAGGCGCCGATCGCCGCGCCGATCGCGGAGCCGTAGCCACCGGTGAGCAGGCACCCACCGACCACGGCGGCGACGATGTAGATGAACTCGTTGCCGACGCCGAGACCGGACTGCACGGTGTTGAAGGCGAACAGGATGTGCATGCCGGTGAACCACCCCAGGAAACCGACACCCATGAACAGGCCGATCTTCACCCGCTTGACCGGTACGCCGACCGCGCGGGAACTGGGGGCGGACCCGCCGACGGCGAAGATCCAGTTACCGACCCGCGTACGCAGCAGCAACCAGGTGGCGATGATCACGAAGACGATCCACCACACCAGGGTGATCCGGATCGACACGCCGCCGATCGTGAACGAGGACGCGAAGACGTTCTGTGCCGAGCTGAACCCGGCGATGTTCGACACGTCGTCGGTGGCGACGTTCCCGGTGATCTGCTTGGTCATCGCCAGGTTCAGCCCGCGCAGCATGAAGAACGTGCCGAGCGTCACCAGGAAGCTCGGGATCCCAGTTCTCACGACGAGATAACCGTTGATGAAGCCGATCACCAGCGCGACCACCAGGGAGACCCCGACCCCGACCCACATGTTCGCGGTGAACTGGAAGCTGAACATCGCTGCCACCAGCGCCGAGGTGGTCACGGCGACACCGGCGGACAGGTCGAACTCGCCGCCGATCATCAGCAGCGCGACCGCCACCGCGGGGATGCCGTACACCGAGCTCTGGTAGAGCACTGTCGACAACGACGTCGCGTCCCGGAACGGCGGTGCGACGATGAAGAACACGACATAGATGACGATTGCGCCGACCAGCGCGCCCAGTTCGGGCCTGGCCAGCAGCCTGGAGAACGCGGACCGTCGTCCGAGCCGCTCGTCGGCGGCCGGTGGTGTCGGGGCGGCGACCACTGTCTGACTCATGGAGACCTCCTAGTCTCGGATCGCGTCCGGGGACACCGTGGACGGCGCCCCCGGACAGCCCACTACCGCGTACCGTTGGCCGCGAACTTGCCGACGAAGTCGACGTTCTGCTTGTCGACGACGAACGGTCCGGTCAGAGTCGGCTTGCCGCCGCCGAGGATGTTGCCGTTGTTCTTGTAGAGCCACAGCGAGTCGACCGCCTCGTACCCCTGCAGGTACGGCTGCTGGTCGATCGCGAACTGCAGATCACCGGCCTTGATCTTCGGCGGGATCTGCGGGTTGAAGTCGAAGGTGCCGATCTTGGCCTTGCTGCCGGACTCCTTCACCGCGTTGATCGCGGCCAGCGCGTCCGGAGCGCCGAGGGTGACGATGAAGTCGATGCTCGGGTCCTGCTTCAGCTTCGCCGCGATCGTGGTCTGCTCCGACGGCCGGTCCGAGCCGTTGACGTAGATCTTGGTCCACTGCCCGTTGAAGGTCTTCTTCACCCCGTTGCAGCGGTCCTCCAACTGGACCTGGCCCTGGAACTGGATCACACACAGCAGGTGCTTGTAGTTGCCCTGCGAGGCCTTGGCGCCGGCGGCCTCACCGGCCAGACTCTCGTCGGAGCCGAAGTACGACAACGCGCCCGACTGCGAGAACTGGCCGATCCCGGCGTTCAGCGCGACGACCGGGATGCCCGCGGCGATGGCCTTCTTGACGGCGGGGATCAGCGCCGGTGGGTCGGGGAGCGTGACGGCGATCCCGTCGACCTTGCTGTCGATCGCGCTCTGGATGAGGTTCGCCTGGTTGCCCGAGGACGGATCCGACGAGTACTTCAGATCGACGTTGTCCTTGGCGGCCGCGGCCTTGGCACCCTTCTGGATGATGTCCCAGAAGGTGTCACCCGGTGCCCCGTGGGTGATCATCGCGACCGTCATCTTCGGCGTGTTGGCCTGACCTGCTGCCGCGGCGGTCGCGGACTGCTCGGCCTTCTTCCCACCGGTGCTGCTGCACGCGGCCACTGTGACCACCAGAACCACAGTGACCGCGGCGGTCACCAGCCGCCTACCTGATCTGAACATCTTGCCCTCCCCTGATAGGGCCGGCCGCGGCTACATGGCGGCCGGGAATTGCTGTGATCGGCTGCCTCGCGGCAGGTTGACGCGCATCAGTCGTCCGTCTCTCTCGTGTACGTCACCGGCGCCACGTAGGCACGCTGGCCGGTCTTGAACTCCTCGTACGCCGCCCGCGCCGTCGAGGTCGACGCCAGCGTCGACACCTCGCTGACCGGGACGTCCCACCAGGACTCGCTGTCGGGGGCACCGATCAGCGGGTCGGTCCGGACCTGGATCAGGATCGGGCCGGTCGCGGCCTTCGCGATGCCGATCGCCTTCTCCAGTTCGGCCCTGCTCTCCACCTCGATCACCTCGACGCCGAGGCTGCGGGCGTTCGCCGCCAGGTCGACCGGCAGGTAGTCCCCATCCAGCCGGCCGTCGGAGGAGCGATAGCGGTACGCCGTACCGAACCGTTGCGAGCCCAGCGACTCCGACAACGCGCCGATCGAGGCGAAGCCCTGGTTCTGGACCAGGACCACGATCACCTTGACGTTCTCCTGGACCGCGGTCACCAGCTCGGTCGACATCATCAGGTACGACCCGTCGCCGACCATCACGAACACGTCCCGGTCCGGTGCGCCGAGCCGGACGCCGATCCCGCCGGCGATCTCGTAGCCCATGCAGGAGTACCCGTACTCGACGTGGTACCCCTTGCCGTCCCGGGTCCGCCAGAGCTTGTGCAGGTCGCCGGGCATCGAGCCGGCCGCGCAGACGACGACGTCCCGCGGGTCGGACAGCTCGTTCACGCAGCCGAGCACCTCGCCCTGGGTGAGTAGGCCGTCGGCCAGCTTCCCGGTCACCTCGGCCGGCGGGTTGTACGTCCGCTCGACGATCGCGTCCCACTCCTGCGCGAGCTGCCCGGTCTCGGTCCGATACTCGTCGTCGACCGACCAGCCGTCGAGCGCGGTCGTCAGCGCCGCCAGCGCCTCGCGGGCGTCAGCGACCACCGGCAGTCCGGCGTGCTTCCCGCCGTCGAACCTGGCCACGTTGACGTTCACGAACCGTACGTCGGGATTCTGGAACGCGGTGCGGGACGCGGTGGTGAAGTCGGCGTACCGGGTGCCGATCCCGATCACCAGGTCGGCGGACTCGGCCAGCGCGTTCGCGGCCGTGGTCCCGGTGGAGCCGATCGCGCCGACCGACTGCGGGTGATCGTAGGGCAGCGATCCCTTACCTGCTTGGGATTCCCCGACCGGGATGCCGGTCACCTCCGCGAAGGTCCGCAGTACGTCGTTCGCCGCGGAGTACGCGACGCCACCGCCGGCGACGATCAGCGGCCGCCGGGAGTTGCGGATCAGGTCGGCCGCCTGGTCCAGAATGCTTGTCTCGGGCAACGGTCGGCCGACGTGCCACTCGCGCTCGGCGAAGAGCTCCTCCGGCCAGTCGAACGCCTCGGCCTGCACGTCCTGCGGCATCGCGATCGTGACCGCGCCGGTCTCGACCGGGTCGGTCAGGACGCGCATCGCGTGCAGCAGCGCGGACGGTAACTGCTCCGGACGGCTGACGCGATCGAAGTACCGCGAGACCGGACGGAACGCGTCGTTCACGCTGATGTCGCCGGCGCCGAAGTTCTCCAGCTCTTGCAGGACCGGCGTCGCGACCCGGGTACTGAAGGTGTCGGAGGGCAGCAGCAGGACGGGCAGCCGGTTCACGGTCGCCAACGCGGCGCCGGTGATCATGTTGGTCGAGCCGGGCCCGATGCTCGCCGTACAGGCGTAGGTCTGCAGGCGGTTCGTGGTCCGGGCGAAGGCGGCCGCGGTGTGCACCATCGCCTGCTCGTTGCGGGCCAGGATGTACGGCAGGGCATCCGGATCGGCGAGCTCGGACTGCAGCAGCGCCTGACCGAGACCGGCCACGTTGCCGTGGCCGAAGATGCCGAAGCACCCGGCGAAGAGCTTCTGCCGCCGCCCGTCGCGTTCGGAGTACTGCGCGCCGAGGAAGCGCACCAGTGCCTGAGCGACCGTGAGGCGCACCGTCATGACTCATCCCTTCCGAGCGGAAGCCGGGGATCGATGTGCTGGGAGTTCCACAGCTCGCGGACCCAGGCGTGCTGCGGGTCGTCGGTGATCAGCCACTGCCGCTCGGTCCCGGGGCCGGCCATCACGTTCAGGTAGTACATGTCGTAGCCGGGCGGCGCCATCGCCGGCCCGTGCCAGCCGTGCGGGACCAGTACCAGGTCGCCGCTGCGGACTTCCGCGAGGACGTCGATCGGGCGGTCCTCGGTGCCGTACACGCGCTGGTACCCGATCGGGTCGTTGCCCTTGACACCTTCCGGGACGTCGTCGGACAGCTGCAGCTCGAAGTAGTAGATCTCCTCGAGCTCGCTCTCCTTCCCCGGCCGGTGCTCGTCGTGCTTGTGCGGCGGGTACGACGACCAGTTGCCGGCCGGCGTGATCACCTCGCAGGCGATGATCGAGTCGGCGGCGAGAACTCCCGGCGTACCGAAGTTGCGGACCTGACGGGACGCGACGCCGGCGCCGCGCAGCTCGGTCTCCACCTCGTCGGCCGCGATCCGCCGGAACGGGAAGTCGCTGGCCGCCTTGGCATTCGGGAACGCGATCCGGGCGCCGCCGGCGCTGACCACGGCGAACGTCGAGTTCCGCGGGACATAGGCGAGGTCGGTCGCGCCCGAGAAGACCTCGGCCCGGCCACCGAGCGGGACGCGCTGCCCGTCGATGATCACCTCGGCCGATCCGCTGAGCGGAAGCACGAGGTACTCGCAGTCGCCGGTGTCGATCTCCACCGACTGTCCGGGCAGCAGCGTGCGGATCGCCAACCCGGTGTGATGCCAGTCGGTCTCCCCAGGTCGCACCATCACCTCGAAGGCGTCGTTCGCGGTCGACCCAGCGGGCCGGAACCATTCGGTCATGCGGCACCCCCGTGGACGAGCGTCGCGGCGTGATCGACGGCGGCGGCCACATCTCCGTCGGGTGGGAAGAGCAACGCGCGGCCGACGACGAGACCGCGCACCGAGGGGAGGCCGAGCGCCTTGCCCCAGGAGGCGTACGTCGCTTCGGGGGCGACCGTCGGATCGCCGCCGAGCAGCAGCGTCGGCAGAGTGGTCGCCTCCATCACGCGCTCCAGTTCGTCGACGACCGGGAGCTTGAGCCAGGTGTACGCGCTGGTCGCGCCGAGGGCGGAGGCGATGTGGATCGACTTGATCACCGAGTCCGGGTCGAGCAGGTTCGTCACTCGGCCGTCCTCGGCGCGGGTCGACCAGAACGGTTCGACCATCGCCATCAGCTTGTGCTCGGCGAGGCCGGTGACGGCGGCGGCGCTGGACTCCAGGGTCGCGACCGTGCCCGGGTCGTCGAGGTCGATGCGGGTCAGCATCTTGCCGCCGTCGAGGCGGCGGGTGGCGATCTCGTCGGCGGAACGGTACGCCGTGAAGCGGTCGTCGACCTCGAACGTGGCGCCCTGCAGGCCGCCGCGGTTCATCGAGCCGATCACGACCTTGCCCTCGAGCGCGCCGAGCAGCAGCAGGTCTTCGAGGATGTCCGGGGTCGCGAGCACTCCGTCGACACCTGGCCGTTCCAGCGCCGTCATCAGCCGGCCGATCAGCTCCGGCCGGCTGGCCATCGCCATCCGGTCGCCCCGAACACCGAGCGCGCCGCGCGCCGGGTGGTCGGCCGCGACGATCAGCAACCGCCCGTCGTCACCGACCAGCGCCCGCGTACGCCGCCGCTGCCAAGCCTCAGCCAGTCGCTCAGGATGCCGAACCCGAATCTCGGTCAGCTCCGCGAGCCGCTCGCCATACTCATGCCACCGCGGCGCCGGAGCTGTCTCCCACACCGGCGCCTCAACCACCTGCTCACCCAACTGAGTGGGCTGATCCGCCCAATCCTCAGCCGCCTGGCTCACCGCCGGAGGCGCCGCCTGGTCCACCGGCGCAGCGGTCGGCTGATCGGCCCGCTCCTCGACCGACTGGTTCGCGGGCGCGGCGGGCGACTGGTCGGCGCGCTGCTCGACCGGCTGACTCGCCGGTGGGGTGGTTGGCTGGTTGGTGGGGAGGCCGAGGTCTCCGATGACTGTGGTCTGGCCGTCTGCCGGTGCCTGGGGCACGGCTGCCTCGACCGTCACGTCTTCGTCGTCCGCCGGGGGCACCGAGGGCCGGACCTGCCCCGGACCGCTCGGGGTCTTCGGGATGCGATGCCCCTCGGCCGGTTCGGCCGGCGGCCGCTGCGCGACAGTCGGCTCGTCGGCGACCGGACGCTGCGCGACCACCGTCAGGTCGTCCGCGTTCGACTGGGCCCCGATCGTCGGGTCGTTCGCGTCGGGGCGGCGGATGGCGACGGTCGGGTCGTTCGGTCCCGGGGTGAAGACGGTGGCTTCGTCGTCGGGAGTCCCGGGACGCTGGATCGGGATCGGGCGCGCGTCTTCGCGGTACGGCTCCTGGTCAGGTCTACTCATGCTTGGTCACCCATGTGGGAGAGGACTTCGGTGGTGGTGGGCATGGCGGTGGAACACTCCAGCCGGGAGGCGACGATCGCACCGGCGACGTTCGCGAACCGGATGACCTTCTCCAGCGGCCAACCGGACAGCAACCCGTGGCACAACGCCCCGCCGAAGCCGTCGCCGGCCCCCAGTCCGTTGACGACCTCGACCGGGTACGGCGGGACCTCGACCCGCTCGTCGCGGGTCCGCGCCAGCGTGCCGCGCGGCCCCTGCTTGACGACTGCGAGCTCCAGCCCCCGGTCTAGCAGCGCCTGCGCCGCCTTGTCCGGGTCGGTCTCGCCGACCGCCACCTCACACTCCTCACGGTTGCCGACAGCAACCGTGCAGTACTCGAGCGCTCGACTGACCTGCGCGTGCGCCTCGCTCGGATCAGCCCAGAACATCGGCCGGTAGTCCAGGTCCAGCACCGTGATCGGCCGCCGGCCACGCGCCTCCCAGGCGGCGAAGTGCGCCGACCGGGACGGCTCTGCGGACAGCCCGGTGACCGTGGACCAGTAGATCCGCGCCTCCCGGATCGCGTCCAGGTCGAGCTCGTCGGGGTTGATCACCAGGTCCGGCGCCTTCGGGAACCGGTAGAAGTACAGCGGGAAGTTGTCCGGCGGGAAGATCTCGCAGAACGTGATCGGCGTCGGCAGCCCGTCCACCGGCGACACGAACCGGTCGTCGACCCCGAGCTCGCCGAGCGTCCGGTGGATGAACGTGCCGAACGGGTCGTTCCCGGTCCGGCTGATCACCGCCGATTTCCGCCCGTGCCGCGCCGCCGCGACCGCGACGTTCGTCGCGCTGCCGCCGAGGAACTTCCCGAACGATTCCACGTCCTCCAGGTGCGTCCCGGCCTGCAGCGGGTACAGGTCGACCCCGATCCGCCCGATCGTCAGTACGTCGTCCACCATCAGACCCGACCCGCAATCTCCCGCAGGTGCGCGATACTCGCCCGGACATCGACCACGGGTCCCTCGCCACTCGGCCGGTCCGACAGGATCGTGTCCTGCTCGAGCACGTACCAGCCGTCGTACCCGGCCTCTTCGAGGGTCGCGACGATCAACGTGATGTCGATGTCGCCGGCACCCAGCGGCCGGTACATCCCCTGCCGTACGGCGTCCGTGTAGCTGACCTCGCCGGCCTGCACCCGCGCGGCCCACGCGGCGTCCACGTCCTTCAGGTGCGTGTGCCGGACGCGGTCGGTGTGCTTGACCACCAGCGCGACCGGGTCGACGCCGCCGATCAACAGGTGCCCGGTGTCGACGGTGAGACCGATCGACGAACCGTTCAGGACCTGCTCGACGTCGTCGGCGTTCTCCACCATCGTGCCGACATGCGGGTGGATCGTCGCCAGCACACCACGCGCAGCGGCGAGGTCGGCCAGCTTGTCCAGGTTCGCGAGCAGCGTGCTCCAGCCCGTCTCGTCGAGCACCGGACGGTCGTCGTACCCGTCCTGGCCGGTGGCCGCGGCGAGCACCAGGGTGGTGGCACCGGCGGCAACGAATCCGTCGAGCGCCGTCGTCACCTCAGGCGCCGGGTCGTACGCCGGATCGTGCAGGACGACCGGGACGAAGCCGCCGACCGCGCGAAGACCCACGTCCGCGAGGGTCTTCGCCTTCTCGGCCGGGTCCTCGGGGAGGAAACCGTCCGGACCGAACTCGGTCGCGGCCAAGCCGGCGTCCCGCATCTCGGCCAGCACCGTCTCCGGGTCGAACTGCCAGCCCCACCCCGGAACCTCGCATACGCCCCAGGAGATCGGGGCGCCGGCGATACGGTCCACCAGCTCGGTCATCGGCAGTTCTCCTCTGTTCTCGAGTACGGCATCAGGCGATCTCTTCCAGCGTGACAACTCGGGCCTCGCGGCGCGAGAGTTCGCACGCATCGGCTGTCCGGAACGCCTGGTACGCGTCGCGGACCGTGCACGGCACCTCACGGTTGCCGGCCACAACTTCAGTGAAGGCGGCGAGCTCGGCGGCGTACGCCGGACGGAACCGGTCCATGAACGTCGCGTGCGGCTGACCGCCCGGGAAGGTCACCCCCTCCTCGGCGGAACGCAGCGCGGTGTGCTCGTCGAGCCCGACCGCGACCGATCCGAGACTGCCGAGTACCTCCATCCGCACGTCGTGCCCGGCCGCGTTGTACCGGGTGCCGCTGACCGAGACGAAGGTGCCGTCGTCCAGTGTCAGCAGGGCGGCCGCTGCGTCCACGTCGCCGTACTCGCCGAAGAAGGACTCGCCGCGGTTCGCGCCGGTGGCGAACACGCTGACCACCTCGGCCCCGGTGACGAACCGGATGATGTCGAAATCGTGCACCGTGCAGTCCCGGAAGAACCCACCGCTGGTCGGGATGTACCCCGCCGGCGGCGGGAACGCGTCGTTGGTGTTCGCCCGGATGTGGTGGATGAACCCGAGCTCGCCGGAGCGGACCTGCGCCGCGACCGTCTGGTACCCGTGGTCGAAGCGGCGCTGGAAGCCGATGTGCACCGGTACGCCGGAGTTCTCCACCAGCTCGACGACGCGCTTGGTCTCGGCCAGGTCGATCGCCACCGGCTTCTCGCAGAACGTCGGGAGGCCGGCCGCCAGACCGGCCTCGATCAACTCGGCGTGCGCGGACGTCGCGGCGGCGATCACGAACCCGTCCAGCCGGCTCGCCAGCAACGCGTCGACATCGGGCGCGAACTCCAGGCCGAGATCCTTCGCGACGAGTTCCGCCCGGCCCGGGTCCGCATCGGCGACGACCACCTGTTCCACCGCCGGCAAATCCTTGAGCGTGGCGGCGTGGAACGCCCCGATCCGCCCGACCCCGACCAACCCGATCCGCATTCCGGTCACCCTTCCGCTGGTTGCGTACGCTCCGTCAGCTTCCCGGGCAGGCAGCGAAGGTGTCAAGACTTTGTTAACACATTTTCACGTCGAGACATACATACTTTCATCATGTAACATCCCGGCCATGGTTGCCCTTCCGGTCAGTATCGATCGGACCAGTCCGGTGCCGCTGTACCACCAACTGGCCGAGCAACTGACGTCCGCCATTACCGACGGCTCACTGCGCCCGGGCGACCCGTTCGAGAACGAGATCGCCATGTCGGACCGGCTCGGGCTGTCCCGGCCGACGGTCCGGCGGGCGATCTCCGAGCTGGTCAACCAGGGCCTGCTGGTCCGCCGGCGCGGCATCGGCACCACTGTCGCGAACCAGATGGTGCACCGCAAGGCCGAGCTGACCAGCCTCTACGAGGATCTCGCCCGCGAGGGCCGCGCGCCGCGCACGGAAGTCCTGTCGCTGGACTGCGACGCCCACGACGACCGCGCCGCCGCGGTGCTCGAACTGCCGGTCGGCACCCCGCTGGTCTCGATCGTCCGGCTCCGGTACGCCGACGACGTACCGCTCGCGATCATGCGCAACTGGTTGCCTCCGGCCCTCAACGACCTGACCCTGGAGCAACTCACCGCGGACGGCCTGTACTCCGTACTGCGCGCCCGCGGCATCCGCCCGACGGTTGCCCGCCAGCGCATCGGCGCCCGCAACGCGACCGCCGAGGAGCGCCGTACCCTGCACATGTCCAAGGCTGAACCCCTGGTCACCATGACCCGCTCCGCCTACGCCGCCGACGGCTCCCCCGTCGAGTACGGCAACCACTGCTACCGCGCCGACCAGTACTCCGTCGACGTCGTAGTGTCGGACCGCTGATTTCTAAGCCTGGTTGGCGAGCAGGGTCCTGACCAGGCGGAGGCCGACCGAGAGGTGGGCGAGTTCCGGGCCCTCGGTTTCGACGATCTCGTCGAGCATGGTGGCTGCGCGGGCCAGGGCCGTGGCGTTCTGGTCCTGCCAGGTGGCGACCCGGTCCTCGGGTTCGGCCGAGGCGTCGGTGCTCGCCAGGACCTGACGGGTCAGGCGGGCGTGGACGGCGTGCAGGTCGTCACGCAGCGCGGCCCGGGCCATCGTCTGCCAGCGGTCGGTGCGCGGCAGGCCGATGATCCGTTCCAGGAAGCGGCCCAGCTGCAGCCGCTCGCCGAGCGCGAAGTGCACCTTGGCGACCTCGAGGATGTCGATGTCGTCGCGGGACGCGGTCTCCACGATCCCGAGCCCCGCGTACGCCGGCGGCAGTACCGCGATCCGGGTGGCGAAGTCGTCCCCGACTCCCCGTTGCACGAGCGCTTCGCGACGCTGTTCGAACAGCGCCAGCTCGCGACCCCGCAGTACCTCGGGAAGCGCCGTGGTCAGCTTCGCGATGCCGGGGCCGAAGAACTCGATCAGCTCCTCGATGTCGACCGGTGGCCGCCGGTTGCTGACCAGCCAGCGGGTCGCGCGCTCCACCAGTGTCCTGGTCTCCAGCCGCATGTGCGACTGGGTGTCGGCGTGGACGACGTTGTCCAGCTCGGCGTTGCGCGACAGCAGCTCCGGCTGCGCGAAGATCCGGGACGCCGCGAGGTTCGCCCGGACGACGTCCTCGACCGTCCCGCCGGTCTCCAGCGAGAGCCGGTGGTACGCCGTGATGCCGGACGTGTTCACGAATTCGTTGACGACCTGCGTGGTGATGATCTCCCGGCGCAGCTGGTGGCTCTGCACCTGGTCGGCGAACCGCTCCTGGATCGCCTTCGGGAAGTAGCTGGCCAGCTTGTGCGCGAGGAAGGCGTCGTCGGGAAGCGACGTCTTCAGCAGCTCGGCCTCCATCACGATCTTGGTGTAGGCGATCAGCACCGAGAGTTCCGGCGAGGTCAGCCCGCGCCCCTCGGCCTTGCGCCGCTTGAACTCGCTGACGCTCGGCAGGAACTCCAGTTCGCGATTGAGCAGGCCCTGCTTCTCGAGGCGCCGTACCCAGTCCTGGTGGACGTGCAGCAGCGCGGGCGCCTGCTCGGTCGCGTTCGCGAGCGCGATGTTCTGCCGGTAGTTGCTCTTCAGCACCAGCGCGCCGACCTCGTCGGTCATCGACGCGATGATGTCGTTGCGCTGCTTCTCGGTCAGGTCGCCGTCCGCGACCACCGTGTCCAGCAGGATCTTGATGTTCACCTCGTGGTCGGAGGTGTCCACGCCGGCCACGTTGTCGATGAAGTCGGTGTTGATCCGGCCGCCGGCCGCGGCGTACTCGATCCGGCCGAGCTGGGTGAAGCCGAGGTTGCCGCCCTCGCCGACCGCGCGGGCGCGCAGCTCGGCGCCGTCGATCCGGATCGGGTCGTTGGCCTTGTCGCCGACGTCCGCGTTCGACTCGGCGGCCGACTTCACGTAGGTGCCGATGCCGCCGTTCCAGAACAGGTCGACCGGCGCCTTCAGGATCGCGTTCATCAACTCGGCCGGGGTCAGCGTCGTCGCGGTGCTCTCGATGCCGAGCGCCGTCCGTACCTCGGCGGAGATCGGGATCGCCTTGTCGGTCCGCGGGAACACGCCACCGCCCGCCGAGATCAGCGACGCGTCGTAGTCCGCCCAGGACGACCGCGGCAGCTCGAACAGCCGCCGCCGCTCGGCGAACGACGTGGCCGCGTCCGGCACCGGGTCCAGGAAGATGTGCCGGTGGTCGAACGCCGCGACCAGTCGGATGTGCTCGGACAGCAGCATCCCGTTGCCGAACACGTCACCGGACATGTCGCCGACGCCGACGACAGTGAAGTCCTCGTTCTGGCAGTCGTGACCCATCTCGCGGAAGTGCCGTTTCACCGACTCCCAGGCGCCGCGGGCGGTGATGCCCATCGCCTTGTGGTCGTACCCGACCGAGCCGCCGGACGCGAACGCGTCACCGAGCCAGAAGCCGTACTCCTTCGCGACACCGTTCGCGATGTCCGAGAACGTCGCCGTCCCCTTGTCCGCGGCAACGACCAGGTAGGCGTCGTCACCGTCGTACCGGACCACGTCCCGCGGCGGAACGATGTCACCGGCAACGATGTTGTCGGTGATGTCCAACAGCCCCGAGATGAAGGTCTTGTACGACGCGATGCCCTCGGCCAGCCAGGCGTCGCGGTCCACCGACGGCTCCGGCAGCTGCTTGGCGTAGAACCCGCCCTTCGCGCCGACCGGCACGATCACCGAGTTCTTCACCATCTGGGCCTTCACCAGACCGAGCACCTCGGTGCGGAAGTCCTCGCGGCGGTCCGACCAGCGCAGCCCACCGCGCGCGACCGCGCCGAAGCGCAGGTGCACACCCTCGACCCGCGGCGAGTACACGAAGATCTCGTACGCCGGCCGCGGCTGCGGCAGCTCCGGGATCGCCTTCGGCTCCAGCTTCAGCGAGATGTACGAACGCGGCTGCCCATCGGCGCCGGGCTGGAAGTAGTTGGTCCGCAGCGTCGCCTTCATCACGGTCAGGTACGACCGCAGGATCCGGTCCTCGTCCAGACTCCGCACTGTGTCCAGCGCGGCCAGGACCTCCTTCTCCAACTGGTCGGTGCGCATCACGCGCTCCGGGTCGTCGGCCGGACCGCGCGCCGGGTCGAAGCTGGTCTCGAACAGCTGCACCAGGAGACTGGCGACGTCGACGTGGTTCAGGAAGGTGTTCTCGATGTAGCCCCGGCTGAACGGCGTACCACCCTGACGGATGTAGCGCTGGTATGCGCGCAGGATCGAGACCTGCCGCCAGCTGAGGCTGCCGCGTAGTACGAGTGCGTTCAGGTTGTCGGACTCCGCCCGGCCGTCCCAGACCGCCCGGAACGTGTCGGAGAACAGCGTGCGGAGGTCCTCGCGCTCCTCGGCGTCCTCCGGAGCCTTCAGGCCGAAGTCGTAGATGTAGGCCATCGTGCCGTCGGCGCAGCGGATCTCGTACGGGCGTTCGTCGATCACCTCGACGCCCATCGCCGTCAGGTGCGGCAGCACCTGCGACAGCGATAGCGCCGATCCGGTCCGGAAGACCTTGAACCGGCGCTCGCCTTCCCACTCCTCCTCGATCGGACTGTAGAGCGACATCGCCAGCCCGTTGTCGGCCGGCAGCCCTTCGAGCACGTGCACGTCGTTGACCGCGACGCGGGCGTCGAAGTCCTCCTTGTACGCCTCCGGGAACGCCTGCGCGTACCGGCGCGACAGCTTGGCCACGGCGCCGTCGCCGCCCTGCGCGTGCAGAGCGACGTTGAAGTCGTCCTCCCAGGCCCGGGTCGCCTCGATCACCTGCTGTTCGAGCAGGTCCGGGTCGTACTCCCCGACCGTCTCGCCCTGCTTCATCCGGACCACGAAGTGCACCCGAGCCAGCACCGACTCGGTGACGTAGGCGGCGTACGTGACGCTCTCGGCGCCGATGGCGTCCTTCAGGATCTGCTGCATCTTCAACCGGACCGCGGTGGTGTAGCGGTCGCGCGGCAGGTACACCAGGCAGGACAGGTACCGGTTGTAGACGTCACGGCGTACGAACAGCTTGACGGCGCGCCGCTCCTGGAGGTGCAGCACCGACTGCACGATCGGCAGCAGGTCCTCCACCGGCGCCTGCAGCAGCTCGTCGCGCGGGTACGTCTCCAGTACGTCGAGCAGACCCTTGCCACTGTGGCTGTTCGGGTCGAAGCCGGTCTGGCGGAACAGCTCGAGCGCCTTGCGCCGCAGTACGGGCACCTGCATGACGCTCTCGGTGTACGCGGTCGACGAGAGCAGCCCGATGAACCGGCACTCCCGGACCGGGTTGCCGTCCGCGTCGAACTGCTTGATCCCGACATAGTCGAGGTACGCCGACCTGTGCACCGTGGACCGGGAGTTCGCCTTGGTCAGGATCAGCAGCTTCTGCTCCTGGGCCTTGGCGCTCACCTCCGGCGGCAGCTTGCCGGAACCCGGCTTCGGGTCCGGCCGGAGGATGCCCAGGCCGGTCCCGGGCCGGCCGCGCAGGATGCCCTGCTCGCCCTCCATGGTGAAGTCGTACTCGCGGTAGCCAAGGAAGGTGAAGTGCTCGTCGGCGAGCCACTCCAGCAGCTCCCGGGCCTCTTCCACCTCGCTGTCGGAGACCGGGAGGTCGGCGGCGTTCAGACCGGCGGCGATACTGACCGCCTTTTCGTGCATCTTCGGCCAGTCCTCGACCGACTCACGCACGTCGTTCAGGACCTTCTGCAGCTCCTGCTCGAGGGCGCGTTGCTCGGCGACATCCGCGATCCGCTCGATCTCCAGGTGCATCCAGCTCTCCCGCACCAGGTCGTGCCCGTCCGCGGTGGCGCTGTCGTCCAGGACCTCCTGCAGCGTCCCGGCCATGTCGCGGCGGACCACGAACTGCGGGTGGATCAGCAGCTGGAGCTCGAGGTTGCGGTCGGTGATCGCCATCGACGCGCTGTCGACCAGGAACGGCATGTCGTCGACCACGATCTCGACGACGGTCCGGCCGCTCGCGGACCAGCCGTGCTCCTCGAGCGTCGGGGTGAAGACGTGCACCTTCGCCGTGCCCTGCGGGCGGGACATCGCGGACTTGTAGTGGTGCCGCGCGGCGCCCAGGCAGTCGTTCGGCTGGCGCTCCGCGACGTCCTCGGCGGCGACATGCCGGTAGTACTGCTCCAAGAACGTCCGCAGCTTGCCCGGGTCGACCAATTTGTCGTGCCCATGGGTCCCCGCGGCCACCGCCTTCGCGAGCACATCTGCCTTCCGGACGTCCAGCTTGCTCTGCATTCCCCACCGTCTCCACACGTGACGTCGGCGTCGCTCGCGCCGGACCGCACGACATTGTGCGGTCACTCAGAGATTAGTCCACCTCTGTCACTGGTGTGGTGTCGGGACGGGCCTGTCAGCGGGGTGAGTCACGCCTCACCCGCGCTTGGTGAGCCGGAGAGCGAGGGCTGGGCAGGCGAGGACGGCGCGGCGCGCGTCCGGGAGCTCACCGGTGGTGATCTCGCGGCCCCGGAGCACCGGGAATCCCCACTCGTCCAGGACGACGTCATCGGGCAGCAGACCCGCGCACAGGCCGTGACCGTCGCACCGGGTCCAGTCGATCTCGATCTTGCTCATCGGGTGCCTCCCAGCACGCCCAGCACCGGCCGGCCGCATCCCTGACCGGACAGATGCCGGTGGATGTCGTCGTCCAGTACCTCGAGCGCGGACATCAGGAACCTCGCGGTTCCGTCGGGGTGGGCGCAGGCTCCGCGCCCGGGAACCAGGCCGAGGTGCCGCCGGGCGTCGTGCCAGCCCTGCGGGTCGCCGGCGGTCAGCCTGGCGAAGTCGTCGACCAACGCCGCGAGACCGAACACACACGGACCGCATTGCCCGGCCGACTGGCTCGCCAGCCACTGGGCAACCTGAGTGACCTCACCGAGCGGGCAGGTCCGGGAGCCGAGCGCGACGACGATGCCGGCCGACACCTCCGGGCGCTGCAGCGTCAGACCAGCGGTCTCCGACAGCCAGCGGCCGTGGTAGCCACCGAGTAGTACGGGCCCGGCTTCCGCACCGGCGTACTGCAGGACTGTGTCGAGTGGCACACCGATCGGTGTCTCGATCACACCGGGTCGCTGTACGGCGCCGTCGATCGTCAGGAGTTGCGTACCGGGCTCGGTGATCAGGCCGGTGCTGCTGAACCCACGGGAGCCAAGGCGCGCTAGTACTGCGAGCTGCGCGAACGTCTCGACATTCGACAGGAACGTGGGGCGGCGGTGGTAGCCCTTGCGCGTCGGCAGTACGCGTCGGCCCGGTGGTACCGCCGTACCGCCCTCGAGCGCGCTCAGGACCGCACGGGCTTCACCGGCGACGAAACGGCCCGGCGTGTCTCGTACTTCGATCGCCACGCGGTCGTCGCGCTCCATCAGCGCTTCCCGCATCGACGTGGCCGCAGCAGGATCGTGTACGGCGATCAGCACGTGCGGCGCTCGCAGTGCGTGCGCGAGATCGACTGCGGCGTCCAGGACGAGATGCGGTGAATTCGTGAGGAGCAGGCGGTCCTTACGGCTCAACGGCTCGCTCTCGGAACCGTTGACCACCACTGCCTCGATCCCACGCGCAGGGAGGTCCTGCAGCTTCAGAGCGACCGGGAAGGCCGCGCCACCACGCCCCCTGAGCCCTACAGCTTCAGCAAGCTTGGTGTAGTCGTCGCGGGTCAGCCTCGGCTGACTGCCATGAGTCAACAGGTGACGCTGAAGGTCCAGCCGCCCCTGGTCAAGCCCAGCAAACACTCTGGCCTCGCCGATGACTCGTGTCTCTTCCACCGTGATCATTGGGCCCTCCAGGCGCGGGTGAGCTTTGGGGGTGCGTTGAGGCGGTAGGCACCCGCAGTGGCGACGGCAGCCAGACACCCGACAGTGATCCCGACCATCCACGGGGTACTGCGATCAGTGCCCGCCAGCAGTGCGTGGCCGATGGACAGGAGCCATCCGACCGACGCGGCGATGTGCAGCTTGCGCCAGTACTTCGTGAACCGCGCGGAGACCGCCAGCCGGCCACGGGACGCTCCGACGAGGGACGCCAGTACCAGGCTGTAGAGCGCCAGCACACCGACGAGCATCGCGAACGGCCGGTAGCCAGACGCGAACGGCCACACCAGAGCGAGCGGACTGATGCTCACGTAGCTGTCGGCGATCACCGCGACCACATGGGTCGCCAGCAAAACCAGTCCGGTCACGGCGGCCGACCGGTGTACGTACTGCAGCCAGAACCGCGTCGCCGGCCGCCGGATGCTCGGCATGATGATCCCGAGCACGGCCGAGAGCGTGAACATGACCATCGTGACCACGCCGGCCGCGCGAGCGAGGTACCAGAGCGTCATCAGGCAGCCCTGCTCGCTGCCGGCCAGCCCAGCAACTCGGTGACCTCACCGTCCTCGGCGATCAGCCGGGCCGGGTGACCAGCCAGCTTGAGCCGTCCGACAGCCGCCTCACCGGTGGCGATGAGCGCCGTACTGAAGGTGTTCGCCCGTACGGCGGTCGGCGCCCAGACGGAGGCCGTCCGATACGGGCCCGCCGCGGGGTGACCGGTCCGCGGGTCGATCACGTGATGGCCGTAGCCGGTCGGGGTCTGCCAGCGCCGTACCGTGCGGGTCGACGTGGTGAGACCGCCGTGGGCCAGGGTGACGAGGACACCGGGATCACCGGCGCGTTCAGCGACCGTGATCACCCAGGGCTTCTTGGGTTCGCCCGCCGCGCGGAGGTCGCCGCCGATCTCGACCAGGACAGCACAGCCGTAGCGCTTCGACAGCATGTTCGCCGCGCGGTCCGCGGTCCACGCCTTGGCGGTGGCACCCAGGTCGAGCGCGCAGTCCTTCGGTACGCCGAGCAGCGCGAGCTTGCGGTTCAGCCGAACCTCCTGCCAGCCCGCGACCGGTTTCGGGTCGAGCGGGGCCTGCGGGAAACGCCGCCGTACCGTCTCGATGTCGGCGTCGTACCCGGCCGCGATCACCGCCGGGCCGACGGTCGGATCGACCGCGCCGCCGCTCATCTGGGCCGCGACCAGGCTCACGTCGACCAGGTCGACGAGCAGCCGCGAGACCGGCACCAGCGCACCGGCGCGGGTGTTCACGACCGACAGCTCGGAGTCGGGCCGGAAGCGGCTGGCGGCCTTGTCGACCCGGTCCATCAGCGCCTTGAGTTCACCACACGCCGCCCCAAGTACGGCCGGGTCGTCGACGGTCAGGCGGACCGAGCAGCTCCACGCGGTCCAGGTCCGCGAGACGCTCATGACCCGTTGCTCCCACCCTGCGAGGTGGAGCCGGAGTTCGCCGATCCGAGACCGCTGCCGCTGGAGTTCGATCCAGAGCTGGAGCTGGACCCGGAGCCGCTGGAGCCCGAGTTGCTGGAGCTGGAGCCGTTGTCGTCCGAGTTGCTCGACGTGGACGTCGTACCCGTGCTGCTGCTCGAGTGCTTCGACGACACCACCGCGACCGAGATCCCGGTCGCGCCGACGCCGAGAACGGCAGTGGCTATCGCGGCCGCGGAGGCTCGGTGCAGCCAGCGCCTGCGGGTGGAGTGGGAATCATGTGTGGTGACCATGCCGTAAGCCTCGTTCGAAGCCCGTCAGCCGCACTCCAAGAGAAGATCAAGCGACCGTCAAGTTCTGCTGAAAGGTTCGTGAGAGCGCCCCTCAGGCTTTAAAGGCTTTACCCCTTCTCAAGCCGGGCCGCGGACCTCCGGCGGGCAGTCGGTCTCGCAGTGCTTGCCGATCGTCGCGACGACCGCGTCTGACACCTCACCGAGCACCCCGAGCCGCTCCGGCCCGAACACGTCCACGAAGAACTCCCGGACCCGGGCCGCGTGCGCCGGCGCGCACTCCTTGATCGCCGCCAGCCCCTCCGCGGTGATCACGATCTCCGGGTAGCGCGCGTCGCAGGCCTCCTTGCGGATCAGCCCGCGCTTCTCCATCCGGGTCAGGTGGTGCGAGAGCCGGCTCTTCTCCCACTGCGTGGACCGGCCGAGCTCGAAGGCGCGCATCCGGCCGGACTCCGACTCGGACAGGTTGACCAAGATCTCGAAGTCCGACCCGGACAGGCCGAACTCCCGCTGCAGGTGCCGCTCCAGATGCGTCTCCAGCGTCCGTTTCATCAGCAGATAGCTCCGCCACGCCTGCTGCTCGCCCTCGTCGAGCCACGGTCCCTTACTCACGCCACCCATCGTACCCGCCGGGGTTGACACATCAACCCAACGCGCTACGATTCCTTTGGTTGACACATCAACCCAAACTTTCTGGGGAGTTGCCATGAGCAAGAAGCTGATCGCCGTCGTCGGTGCGACCGGGAGCCAGGGCGGCGGGCTGGTCCGCGCGATCCTGGCGGACCCGGCGGGCGAGTTCGCCGTCCGGGCGCTGACCCGGAACCCGTCGTCCGGCCCAGCCCGCGACCTCGCGGCTGCCGGGGCCGAGGTAGTCGCGGCCGACCTCGACGACGAAGCGAGCGTCCGGTCCGCGTTCGAGGGCGCGTACGGCGCTTTCGTGGTCACGAACTACTGGGCGCCGCTGACACCCGAGCAGGAGGCCGTCCGGACCCGCGCGGAGATGGAGCTCGCCCAGGCCGAGACCGCTGCCCGGGCCGCGCGCGATGCCGGCGTACTGCACCTGGTCTGGTCGACGCTCGAGGACACCCGGCGGTTCTTCGCTGGGCGCGACGACGTACCGAGCCTGGACGACGGGCGTTACAAGGTCCCGCACTTCGACGCGAAGGGCGAGGCGGACGAGCTGTTCCCGAAGTACGGCGTACCGACGACGTTCCTGCGCACCACGTTCTACTTCGACGCGTTCCTCGACACTCTCGTACCGACGCGCAACGCCGACGGCCGGCTGACGATCACCCTCCCGATCGCCGACCAGCGCCTGGCAGGCATCGCCTCCGAAGACATCGGCCGCACCGCCCTGGCAATCCTGAAGCGCCCCGACCTGATCGGCCAAACCATCAGCATCGCCGGCGAACACCTCACGGGCGAGCAATACGCCGAGGCCCTCACCACAGCCCTCGGCGAGCAGGTAACCCACCACTCCCCCACGTGGCCCGAGTACCGCACGTACCCCTTCCCCCTGGCCACCGAAATGTCCAACATGTTCCAGTACTACACAGAAAACCACGACGCCTTCACGGGCGCCCGCGACCTACAGAAGGCCCGCAACCTCAACCCCGCCCTCCAGTCCTTCGCCGCTTGGCTCGACAACCACAAAGAGGACCTCAAGGCCGCGCAAAGCTAGAGTCATCCAACGGCACGGGCACTTCTCTCAACCACCAGATCAACCGTCGATTCAATCTCCTGACCGGCAGTGAGATGAATGTGATGTCCGTCTGGTACGCCGTCCTGCGCAAGCGTCAGCAGATGCCTCGCGAGCGATCGCAAACCAGCCGGATTAGCCGATATCACAACCTCGGAGCCCTGCACCTCAACGGCGATCTCGAAGTCATCGTCCCACTCAAAACGCAACCCACGAGTTTCTTCATACGGCAAGTTCACGGCTGATAGTCCTCCAACTCCCAATAGCCGATCCGAGCAAGCTTCTCAGCCAAGGCACTCCACGTAGGAGCCTCAACTTCCTCGAACCGCCGCCGAAGGAACGTCAGCACCCGGGGCAGGTCGAGCGCTTCGACGATCAAGTGATGCCGACCCAACTGTGGGCCTTCCTCCTGAACCAGACGCTGAAGCCATACAGGCGTGCAGACGAGCACGTCGAACGACTCTTCACCGACACCTCCCGCGGGCCCGACCAGCAACCGAACCCACACCGCATCATCCCGAGGATCCGCAGAAACATAAGTCTCCACATCAACATCCGAGCTATACACGGAACGCACCGAAGCCCTCACAACAGATCCGTTCCGTCGTGAGGCAACCCGGAGCGGCCGGGTGTGTTTTGCCAAGTTGATGGCCAGTTCCCCACGAAGAAGTACACCACTTGGCGCTGGGCGCGATCGTCCGAGAGGCCGACGCGCTCGGTCAGCGACACCAGGTTGTGCACGCATCTGACGAAGGCGCGCAGGTCCGTCGACAACACGCGATCAAATCCCTGAATTACCACGGCCAGCGGCGGCGACCACGCTTCCGTCAGCAGGTCCCACATCCGGTCCGCGAAAGCAGCCCACGAGCCGGCGCCGAGCGACGTGAAGCCCAGACACTTGCTCAACTCGATCAGCAACTTCCGTTCGAGATCGCCTTTTTCCGGTGCCTGCGCGCTAACTATCCGAAACCCGAGATCGCCCAGTACAGTAAGCGACGCCTCCAAGTCGGCGGTTTCCAGGAGATAAGGCTCGGGCTTGAGCCACGGGAGTTTCTCTTCCACACCGACCCAGTCCGCCCACTCTCGCGGCTTATCAGCATCCACAGCGGCACCCACAGGCCTCACAGCTCGATGTTTTCCGATTTTATGAGATACAGCTCATAATCACCCGTTGCCACCAGATCCTGCGCCGCAGTCAAGATCGACTCAACTCCGGGATCGCGAACAATGATTCCATCTAGCGCGACGAAGTACGCGCCGGATGCGTTCTCGCCGGTCTCGCGCCAGCGTTCCATCAGACGCGCGGCCTCCGCGACGGTCAAGAAGGTGCCGGCCCATGAGCCGCGACCCGGAATGTCTATCCATCCATCCACATTGCTGACCGTTTCAGGAGCCTCGTCCTCTTCGAGGAGAAGTCGCAACCGGAATTCAGGATGCTCGATCGTAAACAAACTCACCCCCGCGATCTCGAAGCCTTGCTCATTGCTCGCTGTTCGGAGGCGGGCCGAGTCTCCAGGAGTCTTAGGTTAGAGCCCCTGTCATCTGCGGGGGTGCCCCCTCAGATGGCTCGTTGCCCCCTTGCCTGAAGGGGGTAGAAGGGGCCATCTCAGGGGGTGCCCCCTCAGATGACGCGGGCGGTGGGTCGGCGACGGTGAAGGTGCGGCGCGTGACCTGATGCGGGCGGGGCTCCCGATCTAGACGAATCGCTCGTCGTTCTCATCGAATGCCTTGAGTTGGGAGAGCAGGGAGTGGCACGCCGTACGGTCGTCTTCATCCGATCGTGGAGCATTGTCGAGGTAGCTCCATTTTTGGGGCTCTGTGGGGAAGGACAGGCGCAGGATCAGGGCTTCCCAGCCGAGGTTGCCGCCGTCTCCCAGCTGCTCGACGAGCCATGAGCGGAAGTCGCCCGCCCAGCTCGAACCCTCCGTCGCGTATTGACAGCCGCGCAAGAAGGCGGCGTACATGCTGAACGACCCGTCGAGGCTGAACATCTTCGGCCGCGCTTCGAGTCGTTCGATCAACCAGGCGAGAGATCTCCGGTCGTCGTCGACCTCCGTCTGTCGCACGAGGACCAAGGGGTAGAGCTCGGTATCGACGATGTCGCGGACTGCAGCCACGATGTTGTCGATACCGGGCTCGCGAAGAATCACCAGGCCCGGAGTGGCGTAGTACTGGCCCGCCGCGCGCTCGCCGGCCTGCTCTTCCTCGTCCCATCGCGCACGCAGCTCATCCATCGTCAGAAACGTTGCACCCCAGGTCCCCTTGCCGAGGACCGTCACCCAGCCGTCCGTGTCGCAGACGTCCTCGTGTCGCTCACCGTCCTCGACGACGATGGTGAGTTCGAAGGCGGGCTGCCGGATTGTCAGCATCTTCGGCGATTTCCTCACTGGCTCGCCGTTCGTAGGCGGGCCGGCTCTCCAGGACTCTTAGGTTAGAGCCCGCGAGTATGTCGTGACCTGATGCGAGCGTGGTCGGTACGGTGAGGTCATGACAGCGGCCAGGGGCTTGGGGTGGGCTGGGGCTCGGTGGGTGCGGTTGGTGGTTGGGGTGCTGTTGGTGGGGCTTGGGGCTTTGTTGGTGTTCAAGCCGTTTGCTTCGCTTGCGGTGTTGGTTGTGGTTCTTGTTGGTGCTCTCGTGGTGGCTGGGGTTGGGGAGCTGTTGCGGCGGCACGCGGGGGGTTTGGGGGTGGGTGCCTGGTACGGCGTACCTCGGGGCTGCGGTGGTGGTGTTGGTGTGGCCGGGGGCAACTATCAGGGTTGTCGCGGTGGCGGTTGCGGGGGCGTTGCTGGTTGGGGGCGTGGCTGAGCTGGTTGCTGGCCGGCGCGTGCGGGGTACGGCTCGGGTCAATGCGGTGGTTGGTGGGGCGGCCTCGGTGCTGTTCGGGCTGCTGGCGCTTGCGTGGCCGGATGTCACCGTGTTGGTTGTCGCGGTCGTGTTCGGTGCGCGTGTGCTGATCGTCGGAGTTCGGCAGGTGGTTGCCTTCGTCAAGGGTGACGACGTGCCACTCGTACGCCGACCCTCGGCGGCCACGCGTCCCAAAGGTGGCCGGTTGACCGGTACGGTCCTCGGGGCCGTCGTGGCGCTGGACAAGCCCATCTGGTCAGGGAATCCCGGTGCGGGCGCTTTCGGGCAACGCCTGCGCGACAACGTCCCGTCCGGTCCCATCAAGGCCCCGGTCCTCATCGGCCAAGGCGCCGCCGACACCCTCATCCTCCCGGCAACCCAGGCCGAGTACGTCGACGCACGTTGCGCCGCCGGGTACCCCGTCGACTACCGCACCTACGAAGGCCGTGACCACGTCCCGCTCGTCGAACCAGACTCCCCGGCGGTCCGCGATATCCTCACCTGGACAACCGACCGCTTCGACAACAAACCCGCCAAGAACACCTGCTGAGTACGACGTCGGCTCAGGCGGGCTCGAGGCGGCGGAGGGTGGATTCGAGGTTCAGCGAGAGCCAGGCGGACAGCTGTGGGTGGGCCGGGTGTTGCCAGAGGCCGTAAGGGCCTCGGAGGGATTCCAGGTGGGTTGCCAGCGCGCCAACTTGGGAGTCTTGTGCAGTGAAGCCACACCGGGAGGCCAGGTGCAGGACGAAGGCCGGGTCGGCGGTGGCGTAGAAGGTGACTTGGCCCATCGCCGGTTCCAGACCGAGTAGGCGGGAGATCTCCCAGCCGACGGTCGACGTGTCTCGGGCCTCGCGGGCCAGGAGGTGAGCGACGCCGGTTCGGGCGGCCTCGGAGTGGCGGCGGTCGCGGTGCAGCGCGAGGCAGGCCGCGGCGCCGGTGGTGGCCGAGCGGCAACCGAGCCCCTGAGGCAGCCGCCGGTACGCCTTCTCCGGTGGCGCCGGGCGACCGGCCAAGCCGAGGTCAGCTTTCGGACCGGAAGGCCAGGAGCCGTCTGCGAGGCGGACCTCCAGAAGCCACTCGTAGGCCCGCTCGGCGCGTGGATCGGTCGCGAAGCCGGCGGCGGCGATCCCCCGCAGCGGTACGACGGTCTGCATCGTGATGAACCGCGGACTGTCGCTCAGGCCGGGGTCTGAACCGGGACGGGAGCCGGCGCGGGGGCTTGGGTCGGGGGGCGGGGGCGACCAGGAGCCGTTTGGTTGTTGGAGGCTGAAGAGGTTCTCGACGGCTATAGCCGACGCAGGTCCCCGGTAGCCGAGGTTGGCCAGCCGGCAGAGCAGATAGCCCGCAGCAGAAGGCTGATCCGCGACCGCCAACTGCCCAACAAGGGCCTCGATCTCAGTACTGCGATCGATCTCGGCACGCCACGCGACAACCTCGGCGTCGTTCTCATCGGCCCCCTCCAGCTCGCGGGCGACACGCCACCGCAGCGAAGGGGACGGGTCGCCGAGCAACAACGCACCAATGCTCACGACAGCACCTCGGCAAGATGCGGAGCGGTACAGGTGCCGGCCCCAGCAAGAGCCTCGGGTGAGCCCTCGAACACGATCCGGCCGCCGTCCGGTCCAGCACCTGGGCCAAGCTCGATCAGCCAATCGCAACAAGCAAGGAAGGCCGGGTCGTGCTCGACGACCAGCACGCTGTTGCCAGCAGCAACAAGCGTGTCCAGCGCGCTGACGAGCACCGTGACGTCGGTGGCCTGGAGGCCGACGGTTGGTTCGTCCAACAGGTACAAGGAGCCTGCCTTCGCCGGACGGGCGAACTCCTTGGTGAGTTTCAGCCGCTGCGCCTCGCCGCCCGAGAGGCTCCAGCCCGGTTGGCGAACGACGAGGTACCCGAGCCCGAGAGCGACGGCGGCACCACCGACCCGCCGTACCGTGTCGATGTCACCCCACTCGTCGACGAGCTCGGCGATGGTCAGGGACTCGATGTCGGGCAGCGTGCGGCCCCGGTGGAGCAGGCCGGCAGCCTCACGGCGATACCCGGTTCCGCCGCAGGCCTCGCAGGTCTGAGCCACCGACGGCAGGAACGACATGTCCTGCTTCCATATCCCCTTGCCCTTGCAGGCGTCGCAGCCATAGGTCAGGTCCTTGACCGTGATCCCCTGCTCGCCGGCGAACTCCTTGCGCACGGCACCGATCAGCCCAAGGTACATCCCGGGTGACGCGACCTCCTCGCGAGATTGGTCGGCGACGACGACGCGTTCCGGCGCGCCGGTGATGCCGTCGTGATCGCCTGGTCGGACGCGGATCACGCCGCGGCCGGGAATGTTCGTCTTCGGCCGGGTCAGGCCGAGCGCGAGGGTGTCGACGACGAGCGACGACTTGCCCGACCCGGACACCCCGCAGACGCCGACCAGCACACCGAGCGGGACGCGGACGTCGACCCCATCGAGGTTGTTCTCCCGAGCTCCGGTGATCTGCATCCACCCGGCCGGCTCCCGGCGACGATCGCGGCGCGGTGCCGGGAACCGACCGTCCAGAACCGCGCGGGTCACCGACTGCGGATGGTCGAGCGCGATCAGGCGACCGCCCGCTCGCCCAGGTCCCGGGCCGATCTCGATCACGTCGTCGGCCGCGCGGATGACGATCGGGTCGTGCTCGACGGCGATGACAGTGTTCCCGGCGGACCGCAACTCGGTCAGTGTCCGGGTCAACGCGGTCACCTCCGACGGATGCAGGCCCCTCGACGGTTCGTCGAGCAGGACCGTCATCCCGACCAGCCCTCCCCCGACCACCGACGCCAGCTTGATCCGTTGCGCCTCGCCCGCCGACAACGTCCACGTCGACCGGTTCAGCTGGAGGTAGCCCAGCCCGACGGCACGGAGGAACGCGAGCCGATGCAGCGCGCTGGTCCGCGCATCCGCCGCCTGCGGATCATCAGGCTCGCCCATCGATTCCAGGACCGCTTCCACCTCGGCGAGCGCGCTCGCGAACAGCTCGTCCCGCGCGTGCCCGCCGACGCGGATCGACAGGTACGCCGGACGCAGCCGCCGGCCCCCACACTCGCGACAGGGAAACCCGATCGAGTCCTTGCCGCCGACGTCATTCCGGGCCCAACTGTTCAGCCCGGTCCACGACGCGTCGCCGTACAGGACAGCGTTCCGGGCCTCGTCGCTCAACTCGGCCCAGGGTGTGTGGTCGAGGTCATACCGGTACCGCGAGGCCAGCGACCGCGTCGGCGCCTCCATGCCGCCGGTCGCGCGGAACCACGACAGGCTGCCGCCGAACACGCCCGCGGGAATCGGCACGTCCGGGTGCACGATCAACTTGGCGAACTCGAACTCCCGCTCGACCCCGAGTCCCAGGCACTGTGGACAGTTCGAGACCGGCGATCCCACCAGCTGGCGCGGCTCGATCGGCACCGCGCTGGTTCCGCAGTCACCGCACAGCCACGTTCGATCCGGCTTCGGGGACGTCCGGCGTACGCCGTCACTCCCGCAACTCAGACAGGTCCGAACACCGGCCC
Source organism: Kribbella sp. NPDC043289 (assembly GCF_056436705.1). Lineage (NCBI taxonomy): Bacteria > Bacillati > Actinomycetota > Actinomycetes > Propionibacteriales > Kribbellaceae > Kribbella > Kribbella sp. NPDC043289. The sequence goes on along the minus strand of NZ_JBWKCB010000002.1, from coordinate 893,934 downwards.
GGGCGATGATCACGGCGAGCAGCCGATCGAGATCGCTGGACCGGCCAACGGTCACCCGGTCCGCATCCCACACGTAGAAGCCCGGCCCCTGTCCGTCGAAGGACAGGCCCGACGGGTCGATACCGATCGTCGGGCCCAGGCCGGTCACCGAGTCGACCGGCGCCTCCGGTCCCTCCCGCACCGACTGCCGCTCGTACACCGACAGGCACTCGAGCAGCCGCCTGGTCGCCTCGGACTCGAGTACGTCGTGGACCAACGACGACTTGCCGGACCCCGAGACCCCGGTGACGACACTGAACCGGCCTTTAGCGAAGTCGACGTCGACACCCTGCAGATTGTGGGCACGAGCACCACGGACCCGTACGGCGGCACTCGATCGCCGGTCGGTGCGCGGCGCGGCGCGAGGACGCACCCGCGGCTGTTCCTCGGGTTCCGGCGGTCCGCAATGCTGCAGCCGTCCGCCGTCGGGACCGCCCGCCGGACCGAGATCGATGCGCCAGTCGGCGGCGGCGATCACGTCCGGTTGGTGCTCGACGACGACCACCGTGCAGCCACTGTCCGTCAGCCGGTCGAACACCGCCAGCAACCGATCGAGATCGCCAGGATGCAGCCCGGTCGTCGGCTCGTCGAGCAGTAGCAGCTCACCGGCCTTGGCCTTGGCGACCTCGCGGGCGAGCCGGACGCGTTGGGCCTCCCCGCCGGACAGGCTCGGGGACGCCTGTCCGAGCGTCAGGTAACCAAGACCGACCTCCTGCAAAGGCTCCAGGATGCGAGTCACCGCCGGGTGCTCCGCGAAGACCGCGACGGCCTCGTCGACGCTCAGCTCCAGTACGTCGGCGATCGACCGGCCGGCCCACGTCGCTTCGAGGACCTCGGGCCGATAGCGCCGGCCGTCACAGGCCTCGCACGGAACCCAGATCGGCGCGACATAACTCGTCGAGACCTGACTCAGGTTGATCGCGACCGAACCCATCCCCTCGCAGTCCGGGCAAGCGCCCTCAGCCCGGTTGAAGGTGAAGTCCGATGCGGACCGGCCGGTCTCGGTCGCGAACACGTCGCGGATCCGGTCCAGCACCTTGGTGTACGTCGCCGGGTTCGACCGCGGGTTGTTGCCCAGCGGCGCCTGATCCACCGCCCGCGCCCGGATCACCGGCCCATCGAACGCCGCGCACCCGACCGGCCCACGCTCGCGCAAGGACGCCAGCAACACCTCGCGGCTCAGGGTGGTCTTGCCGGCCCCGGATGGACCGGTGATCACCGTCAGCGCTCCGAGCGGGATCTCGCAGTCGACGTCGCGCAGGTTGCGCAGGGTCGCACCGGCGATCCGGATCCGGTCCGCGGAGAGCGGTCGCCGGGATCGTTGCTGCCGAGCGCCGGTGGCGAAGCTGCGGCCCGACGCCGTGTCCGCACGCCACAGTTCAGCGGGCGGGCCCTGAAACACCAGCCGTCCGCCGGCGTCACCACCGCCAGGCCCGATTTCCACGACATCGTCGGCCATCGCGACGGCCAAGGGATCGTGTTCGACCATCAGGACCGGGCCGGGCAGCGCGACGACGGCGTCGAGCAGTCGGCTCAGATCGCTGTGGTGCAGGCCGATGGTCGGTTCGTCGAGGACGTGCAGCAGGTCTTCGAGGCGCCCGGACAGCACGACCGCGAGCCGGGTTCGTTGCGCTTCACCGCGCGACAGCGTCGGCATCGAGCGATCGAGGGCGACGTACCCTAGGCCGAGCTGTTCGAGTGGGCGCAGGCGTCGGAGCAGCTCGTCCTGGACGCGTCGCGCGCGCGAGCCGAGTGGGAGTTGTTCGACGAATTCGAGGGCCTCGGTCACCGGTCGACCCATCAGCTCCTGGAACGTGACGCCGGCGATGCGATGTGACGAGGTGTCGTGGTCGCCACGGAACGCCGACGGTGCGAGGGGCCGGACCCAGGCGCCGCATCGCGGGCAGATCGGGGCGCGCAGTACCGGCGTACCGCCGAGGAGGACTTCGGGTCGGCCCAGCGCGTCGGCGTGCTCCAGCATGGCCCGAACCTCGGCCGCCGACTGGTCGGATCGGAGCGTGGCGACTCGGACGACGACATCGTGTGGCAGCGCCGGGTCGAGGCGCGGAGCCCGACCGGCTGCCCACTCTCGACCGTCGACGGAGACGTGGGCGAACTGTCCGCGGATGCCCGCAAGCAACCGGGCGTGACTTCCCGTCAGCCCCCGCACGATCGCGACCTCGACGTCGAGCTCGTCCCGCTGAGCGAGCAGGTCGAGCGCGGTCGTCAGACGTTCCTCGGCGGAAAGCGCCCGGATCGGTACATCGCAGCGCGGGCACTGCACCTCGGCGAACCGCGAGTACAGGATCCGCAGGAACGGATGCAGCCCGACCGATGTCGCCAGCGTCGAGGCCGGGTTCCGGTTCAGGACGTTCTGCGCGACCGCCACCGCAGGCCCCAGGCCGTCGATCCGCCGGACCTGCGCGGCGGGAACCCGCGCCGAGTTGCCGCCGAGCGCCAGCGTCTCGACGAACCGCCGATGCGCCTCGGCATGCACCACGTCGAACGCCAGCGACGACTTGCCCGACCCCGACACACCGACGACGGCGGTCAGACCCGGTCCGAAGGAGACGTCGACATCGCGCAGGTTGTGTTCGGCTGCGCCGTAAACGTCGAGGAACCGTCGCCGACCACGGCCGGTCGCACCCGCGCCTCGACGATCCATCCCGCCATCCTCGCAGCTCTCCGGACCAGTCCACCGAAGACTGGGTTTCACCCCATCGGGGCGATGCGGGGCCCCTCGCGCGAACCCAGAGTCGAAGGAAGGGGAGGGTCTGTCTCTGCCTGCGCGGCGGCGGACGGCAGACGCGCGAGCGGTCGGGGGAACTATGACGGTGCACGTGCGGGCGCCCGTACCAGCTTTTCACGTCGTTGACCGGACGCGGTTGCTCGATCGCCTGTCGGAGGCGGTACGAGACGCCCCGTTGACGCTCGTCAGCGCACCTGCGGGCTCCGGCAAGACCGTGCTCACCGCAGCGTGGGCACGACATTACGGACAGACGCCGGTGGCCTGGCTCTCGTCGTCCGGCGGCGAGGACACGTTCCTGACGGACGTGCAGCGCGCACTGACCGACGCCGGCGCCGGTACGACGGACTCCGCGGCAGCGAACCTGGACCAACTGTCCGACGAACTGCTCCGGCTCGACCAACCGGTCGTACTCGTCGTCGACGCGGCCGAGCGCGTGCAGCGGCGTACGGTCTTCGATCAATTGGATCGTTTGCTGGACAGCAGCGGCGACCACTTGCGCGTGCTGATGACCACGCGGGTGGATCCGCCGATGCCGCTGCACCGCTACCGGCTCGAAGGGACCGTTGCGGAGATCCGGCAGGACGATCTCGCCTTCACCGGTGCGGAGGTCGCCGCGTTGCTCGGTGCCCACGACGTCAACGAGCCGGAGATAGCGGCAAAGGTCGTTCTCGATCGCACGGAGGGCTGGGCGGCCGGAGTGCGGCTGGCAGCGCTCGCGATGCGGTCCGGGGCGCAGGCCGGTGCGCTGAACGGATTCGCGACCGATTACCTGGTCGCAGAGGTTTTCGGTGAACTCGACGAGGCCGATCGGGACTTCCTCCTGCGCATCAGTCCGGTGGACGAGTTCACTCCGGACCTCGCCGCCTCGTTGTCCGATCGCGCGGACGCGGGCGCCGTACTGCAGCGGATGACGGCCGGCAACACCTTCGTCCAGCCGGTGCGTGGCCGTGCCAACTGGTACCGAATCCATCCGCTCTTCCGTGAATTCCTCCGCGCCCAGGTGGTCCGGACGCTGCCGGTCGACGACCTCCACCAACGGGCGGCCGACTGGTACGCCGACCAAGGCCAACTGCTCCCGGCTGTCCGTCATGCCGCCGCGACGGGCGATTGGGAACGCGCAGCGAGCGTCGTCATTCGTTGTCTGGCGATCGCGGACCTGTTGCTGTCGACCGCTACCGGCACGGCTCTCGCGGAAGAGCTGGCCAGCATGCCCGCTCTCGACCGCACCGATGTGCACTTGGTTCGCGCCGCGCTGGCGCTAAAGAAGGACGACGTCGACACAGCCGCGGATTGCCTCGCGCGTTGCGAGATGTCCTTGCCTGCAGCAGTTCTGACCACTGTCATGCACGACAAGTCCGGCTCTGTCGACGCAACGCTGGTGGCCGCGCGCGACGCCCGCGAGCAGCTGCCCGCGAGCGATTCCGATCTCCTGTCGGCGTTGGTGCTGGCCGCCGAGGGTACGGCGTACCTCCGCCGAGGGGACCTGGACAGTGCGTGCGCGGTGCTCGGTGACGCTGTCCGGCTCGCGACGTACGAATCTGAAGACCTGCGGCTGCGGTGTGTCGCGACGCTCGCGCTCGCCGAAGCGTGTCGCGGTCATCTGTCCCGCGGCGAGGGGCTGGCCGACATGGCCGAGCGCATCGCGGACGATTCGCACCGTCTCGCAGCGGCCCATCTGGCGCGCGCCTGGGTCGCGCTGGAGCGACAGGACCTGCACCGCGCGCAACACAGTCTCACCCGCGCGCGCAACCTCAGCGAGACCCAGGACGACGTACTGATGGGATCGGTGTCGACGTTGTTGCGTGCACGGCTGATGCGGGATCGCGGTGACACCGTGGGCGCCCGCTCGGCGCTGCGGACCCCGGAACCACGCGCTGGTTGGCTGCGCGAGTACGTCGACGCTGAAGCCGCCGGTGTCGGACTCGACCTGCTCGACCGGGGCGAGTCGGACCAAGCGGATCGTCAGACCTTGACCACCTCGCAGCGCGTGCAGGACCTGCTCGACCACGCGCACAGCCAGTGGCTCGACGGTGACGTCCGCGGCGGCCGCTCCGAGATCGCGAAGGCGCTGTCGCTCGCGCGCGGCGAGCGGATCCGGCGGCCGTTCACCCACCTGCCGGCCCGGATCCGGGCGGTCATCCGCAACGATCTCTCGCTGCGATCCCACGCCCTCTGGTTGCGTCCGGACCAGACCACGGCGATGACCTGGGCGCGGGACCCGTCGCCGATCGTCGAAGAGCTCTCCGAGCGCGAACTCGAGGTACTCCGCCGGCTCTCGACGCTGCGCAGTACCGACGAGATCGCTGCCGAACTGTTCATCTCGGTGAACACCGTGAAGACGCATGTCCGCAAGATCCTCCGCAAGCTGTCGGTGTCCAGCCGGAACGAGGCGGTCCGCCGCGCCTGGGACCTGCATCTGATCTGACGAATCCGATCTGCCGAATCACTCCCGCCGGATGATCCCGCGCGGGTTCGGCGCCCGAAAGACTCGAAGGGCGCCGAGCCGGGGACCGGCCCCGGTCGCGCCTGGGAGGCCAGTAGGAGGCCAGATGATCGCGAGCGGCACTGTCACTGCCCTGGTGGCCGAGGCGGTGAACCCGGTCCCGTGGGCCCGGGCCCAGATGGCGTTCACGCTCGCGTTCCACATCATCCTGGTGCCGCTCGGTGTCTCCTGGGCGTTCATGACCCTGATCGCGAACTACCGGGCGATCAAGCGGGACGACCACGACGCACTGGTGCTCGCGCAGCGCTGGTCGAAGTACATGGCTGTGACGTTCGCCGTCGGCGCGGTGACCGGGACGGTGCTGAGCTTCGAGTTCGGCCTGCTCTGGCCGCGGTTCATGGGCGTGTACGGCGACGCGTTCGGAATCCCGTTCGCGTTCGAGGGGTTGTTCTTCTTCACCGAGGCGATCTTCGTCGCGATCTACCTGTTCGGCTGGCGCCGGCTGAAACCGTGGACGCACTTCTGGACCGGCGTACCGATCGTGATCGCCGGGGTCTTCGGGGCGGTCTCGGTGGTCGCCGCGAACGCCTGGATGAACGCGCCGGGCGGCTTCACGATGAACGCGAACGGCGAGATCACCAAGGTCGAGCCGCTCGAAGTGATCTTCAACAAGGCGATGCCCTGGCAGTCCGCGCACATGGTGGTCGCGGCGTACCTGGTCGGCGGGTTCCTGATCGCGTCGGTGTACGCGACCGGGATGCTCCGCGGCCGGCACGACCGGTACCACCGGATCGCGTTCACGATCGCGTTCACGGTCGCCGCCGTGATGACCCCGATCCAGATGGGGGTCGGCGACACGCTGGCCCGGTGGGTGTACAACAACCAGCCGGAGAAGTTCGCCGCGATCGAACTCGTGCCGACCACGAAGTCCGACGTACCCGAGACGTTGCTGGGCAAGCTGAACGCGGACGGCACGATCTCCGGCGGCATCCCGATCCCCGGGCTCGCGTCCTGGCTGTCGGATCCGAAGACCGGTAAGTCGACCGTCGTCCAGGGCCTGAACAGCGAGGCCGTTGCCGATCGCCCGACGATCCGGGAGACGAACACCGTCCATCTCGCGTGGGACATCATGGTCGGGCTCGGCACGCTGCTCTTCCTGCTGTCGGTCTGGTACGGCCTGACCTGGCTCTTCCGGCGGCACATGCCCAAGAGCCGGGCGTTCCTCTGGATCGCCGCGGGCAGCGGAGTGCTGGCGGTGATCACGATGGAAGCCGGGTGGGTGGTCACCGAGGTCGGCCGGCAGCCGTGGATCGTCTACAACCAGATGAAGGTGGAGCAGGCGGCCACCGCGAACACCGGGGTCTGGATCACCTTCATCTGCGTCTTCGTCCTGTACGCCGCGCTCGGGGTCACGACGATCCTCGTACTGCGGGGCATGAGCCAACGCTTCCGCCGCTCGGGCGGGTTCATCGAGGGCGACTCGCCGTACGGTCCGACCCAGGCGGGCGCAGCCAAGGAACCGCCGGTCGAGCAGGTCGAGGAACCCGTCGAGGAACCGGCCAAGGAGCCGGTCAAGCAGGAGGCCAAGGCGAAGGACGGGGCGCCGTGAGTACGACGGTCGCCATCGTCCTGCTGCTCGCGCTGGCGGCGTACGCCGTGTTCGGCGGCGCGGACTTCGGCGCCGGGTTCTGGGACCTGGTCGCGGGCGGGCCGGAGCGTGGCGCGGAACCGCGGGCGGTGATCGAGCGATCGATCGGGCCGGTGTGGGAGGCGAACCACGTCTGGCTGATCTTCGTCTTCGTCGTCACGTGGACCGCGTTCCCGTCGGCGTACGAGTCGATCGTGCTGACGATGTTCGTCCCGCTGACGCTGGCCGCGCTCGGGATCGTCCTCCGCGGGGCGAGTTTCGCGTTCCGCAAGGCCGTGGTCACGTTGCGGTTCCGGCGGATCTTCGGTGGCGCGTTCGCGTTGTCGTCGGTGCTCGTGCCGTTCTGCATGGGTGCGATCGCGGGTGGCATCGCGTCCGGGCACGTGCCGTCGGGCGGTAAGGCCGGTGACCCGGTCGACAGTTGGCTGAACCCGACGTCCATCGTGACCGGGGTGCTGGCGGTCGCCGTGGCGGCGTACCTGGCGGCGGTGTACCTGGTCTGGGACGCTCGGCACTTCAGCGAGTTCGCGATGGGTGAGTACTTCCGCCGGCGCGCTGTGCTGAGCGCCGTCGTCGCCGGGGTCGTCGCGGTGGCCGACCTCGTCGTCGTGAACGCCAAGGCGTCGTACGTCTTCGACGGCCTGATGTCGAGAGGCCTGCCGACCGCGATCCTCAGCGTCCTCTGTGGTGCCGGGGCCCTAGTCCTTTTGATGCGGTACGCCGCCCGTGGCGCAAGGGTGCTCGCCATCCTGGCGGTCGCCCTGATCATCGTCAGCTGGGGTATCGCGCAGTGGCCGTATCTCCTGCCGGTGAGCCTCACGATCAAGGCCGCCGCGGCACCCAACAGCAGCTTGGTGACGTTGGTGGTGGTCGTCGGTCTGGCCGCGCTGATCGTGGCACCGGGCTTCGTCCTGCTCTACGTCCTCGACCAGCGCGCGATGCTCCCGGAGGAGGGCACCGAAGACGTCGGCGACCGCCCGCTGGACGCGCCGGCGGGCTGAGCCGCGCCCCAATCATCACTGGCGGATGATCCGCCGCTCGCGGCACCCGGCCGATCGTGGGTGGAGGCCACGACCGAACCAAGGAGCCCTCGCCATGACCTCGACGTCACCGTTCCCGCCGATCGCCGACTACGCGTTCCTGTCGAACTGCCACACCGGCGCCCTGGTCGCCCCGGACGGCTCGGTCGACTGGCTCAGCATCCCCGCGTTCGACGCACCGAGTGTCTTCGGCAACTTGCTGGACCGCGGCGCCGGGTCGTTCCGGTTCGGTCCGTACGGCATCAACCAGCCGACCGCCCGGGTGTACGTGCCGGGCACGAACGTGATGACGACGACCTGGCACACCCCGTCCGGCTGGCTGCTCGTCCACGACGCGCTGACAATGGGTCCGTCCCAGGGCCCGGACACCGTCACACCGCACACACGGCCGCCGGCCGACGACGACGCCGACCACCTGCTGGTCCGGACCGTCGAATGCCTCGACGGCTCCGCCGAGATCGAACTCGTCTGCGAGCCGGCCTTCGACTACGGGCGGGTCCCGGCCGAGTGGACGATGGTCGGCGACGACATGCACGCCGCGGACGCGACCGGAGCCGGTAAGACCTTCCGGCTGAGCACCGGCATGCTGATCGGGATCGAGGGAAGCTCCGCCCGGGCCCGGCATGTGATCACCAAGGGACAGAAGGCGTACTGCGCGCTCTCCTGGGCCGAGGGACTCGCGTCGCCGGCCGGCCTGGACGACGCCGTGGCGCGGATCGAGGCGACGATCCGGTTCTGGCGCAACTGGCTGGCCCGGGCCCGGATCCCCGACCACCGGTTCCGGCATCCGGTGGAACGCTCGGCACTGACCATCAAGGGTCTGACTTACATGCCGACCGGGGCGACGGTCGCCGCGGCCACCACGTCGTTGCCGGAGACACCGGGTGGCGCCCGCAACTGGGACTACCGCTACACCTGGATCCGGGACACCACGTTCACCCTGCAGGCGCTGCACTACCTGAACCTGGACTGGGAGGCGAACGAGTTCATGCAGTTCGTCGCCGACCTGGAGCCGAACTCGGACGGCGCGCTGCAGATCATGTACGGCATCGACGGCCGCCGCGACCTCGCCGAGACCACCCGGGACGACCTCACCGGCTACGAGGGCGCCAGTCCGGTGCGGATCGGCAACGGCGCCTACAACCAACGGCAGAACGACGTGTTCGGAGCGGTGCTGGACTCGATCCTGCTGCACACGATCCGGAGCAAGCGGCTGCCGCGTCGGTTGTGGCCGCTGGTGGAGTCGCAGGCCCAGTGTGCGATCGCGTCCTGGCACGACCCTGACCAGGGCATCTGGGAGGCCCGCGGCGAGCCCCAGCACTACGTCTCCTCGAAGCTGATGGGCTGGGTGGCCCTGGACCGTGCGGCCAGGCTGGCCCGGATCCGCAACGAGGAGGGCCTCGCCGAACTGTGGGCGAAGACGGCCGAGGAGATCCGTGAGGACATCCTCGAGCACGGCGTGAGTGACCGCGGTGTCCTGCGGCAGCACTACGACACCGACGCGCTGGACGCCTCGACCCTGCTCGCCCCGCTGTTCGGCTTCCTCCCGGCGAGCGACGAACGGATGCGGGCCACCGTCGAGGCGATCGACAAGGAACTGACCGAGAACGGGTTCGTCCTGCGCTACAAGACCGACGAGACCGACGACGGCATGTCCGGCAAGGAGGGCACGTTCCTGATCTGCTCGTTCTGGCTGGTCTCCGCGCTCGCGATGGTCGGCGAGGTCGATCGCGCCCGGAGCCAGATGGAGCGGCTGCTGCGGATCCAGTCGCCGCTCGGCCTGTACGCCGAGGAGTACGAGGTGGACCGGGCCCGGCACCTGGGCAACTTCCCGCAGGCGTTCTCGCACCTGGCCCTGATCGGAGCCGCCGGCCGGATCATCATCAACGATCTCCGGGAGGAGCTGTCGCTGTGACCGAGCACGCGGTGACCGAGCAGAAGGACGAGAGCCCGCACGTCGTCGTCCTCGGCGGCGGGCTCGCCGGGGTGGCGTGCGCGCACACCCTCGGCGACGAGGGGGTCCGGGTCACGTTGGTCGACCGCAACGACTACCACCAGTTCCAGCCGCTGCTCTACCAGGTGGCGACTTCCCAACTGCCGGCCGAGGACATCGCCCGCCCGCACAAGGCGATCTTCCGCGAGCACCCGACGGTCGAGGTCCGCACCGCCGACGTCGCTGAGATCGACACCGAGAAGCTGGCGGTGACGTTGAAGAGCGGCGAGCGGATCAGCGGCACCCACCTGGTGATCGCGGCCGGCTCACGCCCGCAGTTCTTCGGCGTACCGGGCGCGGCCGAGCACGCGTACCCCTTGTACTCCGTCGTCGACGCGGAACGGTTGCGGCTGCACATCCAGGACATGGTCCAGGCCGGCGCCAAGTCCGATGACGACGACGGCGCGCTGGACGTCGTCGTGGTCGGTGGCGGTCCGACCGGTGTCGAGATCACCGGAGCGATCACCGAGTTGATGGCGGCCCTCGTCGCCACCGAGAAGATCCCCAAGGCCGGCCAGATCACGCTGGTCGACCGCGGGAAGGCGGTACTGGCCCCGTTCTCCAAGAAGTCGCACAAGTACGCGCACAAACGGCTCGTCGAACAGGGGGCCGATCCGCGCCTCGGGACCGGCGTGACAGCCGTGCACTCCGACCGGGTCGAGTTCGACGACGGTACGTCGATCCGGACCCGGACCGTCATCTGGGGCGGTGGCGAGTCGGCGGCGGCGGTGGTGAAAACCGCGAAAGATCTGCCCACGGGGCGTGGCGGGCGGATCGACGTACAGCACGATCTCACCGTGGACGGGCATCCGCACGTCTACGCGATCGGCGACGTCGCGAACATCCCGGCGAAGGACGGCAGCATCTACCCGCAGCTCGGCTCGGTCGCCCAGCAGTCGGGGGCGTGGGTGGCCGCGAACATCCTGCGTGAACTGCACGGGGACAAGGCCAAGCCGTTCCACTACAAGGACAAGGGCATCATGGCGATGATCGGCCGGAACGCCGCCGTCGCCGAGGTCGGCAAGCGCCGGCACCAGATGGAGGGACCGCTCGCCTTCGCCGCCTGGCTCGGCGTGCACGCGATGCTGCTGAGTGGCGCGCACAGCAAGACCGACGCGTTCATGTCCTGGGCCTGGGACTACTTCGACCGCGACCACGCCGCGACCGTCGAGTGGTCCACCACGCCGCAGCGGATCGCCTGGGGTGACGACTCCGCCGACGTCCCGCACATCCACGTCGACCGAGACGACTCGACCCCGTCGGCCGGCAGCAACCAGGCGGAATGAGGAGAACAGCCATGGCCGAGCAGTACGACGTTGTCATCATCGGATCGGGAGCAGGGGGCGGGACCCTCGCCCACCGGCTCGCCCCCTCGGGGAAACGGGTGCTGATCCTGGAACGCGGCGACTGGCTCCCCCGCGAGGCCGAGAACTGGGACGCCGAGGCGGTGTTCGTCGACAACCGCTACATCTCCAAGGACCAGTGGTTCGACGGCCACGGCAAGCCGTTCCAGCCGCAGGTGCACTATTTCGTTGGCGGCGCCACCAAGTTCTACGGCGCCGCCCTCTACCGACTGCGGGAACGCGACTTCGGCGAACTGAAACACCACGGCGGGATCTCGCCGGCCTGGCCGATCTCGTACGACGTGATGGAGCCCTACTACACCCAGGCCGAGCAGCTGTACCAGGTGCATGGTTCGCGCGGTGAGGATCCGACCGACCCGCCCGCGTCAGCGCCGTACCCGTATCCCCCGGTCTCGCACGAGCCGCGGATCCAGAAGCTGTTCGACGACATGGCCGCGGTCGGGCTGCACCCGTTCCACGCGCCGTGCGGCGTGATGCTGGACGAGAGCGAGCCGGCCTTCAGTACCTGCATCCGGTGCGCGACCTGCGATGGCTTCCCGTGTCTGGTGCACGCGAAGTCCGATGCCGACGTGATCGCCGTTCGGCCCGCGATCAAGCATGACAACGTGACGTTGCTGCGCAATGCCGTCGTACGCCGCCTTGAGACCGACGCGACCGGACGGACGGTCACCACGGTCGTCGCCGTGGTGGACGGTACCGAGCAACGGTTCGCGGGCGACGTCGTCGTCCTGTCCGCGGGGGCGGCCAACTCGGCGAAGATCCTGCTGGCGAGTGCGAACGACAAGCATCCGCACGGGCTGGCGAACGGGTCGGACCAGGTCGGGCGCAACTACGTGTTCCACAACAGCCGGGCCTTCCTGGCGGTCTCGACCGAGAAGAACGACACCCGCTTCCAGAAGACGCTCGCCATGAACGACTACTACTTCGGCGACGAGGACTTCGACTACCCGATGGGCAACCTGCAGATGGTCGGCAAGTCCTCGGCTCCGATGTATCGCGGCGAGAAACCGGTGGAGACATTGGTCGCGCCAACCTTCGCGCTGCGTGACGTCGCCGAACACGCCGTCGACTTCTGGCTGTCGGCCGAGGACCTCCCCGACCCGGACAACCGGGTGACACTCGATGCCGACGGCAACGTCGTGCTGAGCTACACGCCGAACAACACCGAGCCGATGGAGCAGCTGTACAAGCGGGTGAAGAAGAACCTGGGCAAGCTGGGGATGCACCCGCACCACCTGATCTCGCGCAACGTCTACATGAAGAACGACATCCCGGTCGCGGGCTGCGCGCACCAGGCCGGCACGGTCCGGTTCGGGCACGACCCGGCGACGTCGGTCCTCGACTCCGACTGCAAGGCGCACGAGGTCGACAACCTGTACGTCGTCGACACCAGCTTCTTCCCGAGCATCGGTGCGGTGAACCCGGCGCTGACCGCGATCGCCAACGCACTGCGGGTCGGAGACCATGTGCTGGAGCGCCTTGGTTAATGGGACATGCCGGTCTCGGCCATCAGCTCGACCACTTCCCGGCGCGAGGAGGCGCCGAGCTTGCGGTAGACCGACTGCGCCTGTGACTTCACGGTGTGCCGCGAGACGTACAGCTGCGCGGCGATCTCCGGGAAGGACAGGTGGGTCGGCAGCATCCGCACCAGCCGCAGCTCGGCGGTCGTCAGCGAGGAGAAGCCGGCCGAGGCAGCCACGGTGATCTGGTCGACGCGGGTCCGCAGCTGCGCGATCGCCGCCGGCAGGGTGCCGAGGTCGGGGCGGCGGCGCAGGATGTTCTGGGCCTGTTCGAGGACGGCGTGCGCACCGGCCGGGTCGACCAGTGCCATGTACGTGCGGGCGAGCTCGAGCAGGGCCTGGACCGACACGATCGGGAGCGCGTAGGTCAGGAGTGGTCGCAGTTCGGCGGCCCGCCGGACGAACTGGCGGGCCTCGCGCATCTCTCCGCGACGGGCGGCCGAGTGCGCGGCGGCGGCGTACACCAGGGCGCTGGTCCAGTACGCCTCGTAGTGGCCGGTGTCGACGAGCTCCAGAGCGCGTTTGAGCATCGCGTCGCCGGCGGTGGGCTCGCCGCGCTCGGCCGCGATCAGGGACTGCTCGGCCAGGATCAGCGCGGCCAAGGGAGTGACCCCGAAGCCGGTCGCGACGTCGTACGCGTGGGTGAAGCCGATGTCGGCGCGCTCGAGGTCGCCGGAGACGAACCAGGACAGCGCCTGCGACTGCAGCATCGTCGCGCGGAACGGGCTGGCCGGGCTGAGTCCGTCGAGCGCCAGGATGCTGTCGGCCCGCATCGCCTCGGGCCCCTCCCGGCTGAGGTTGGCGCGCATGTACGCCAGCGTCGCGGCGACCGTGCTGCCGTCGGACAACGTGCCGCTCACCGGCAGGCTCTCCGCGACCGCGACCCAGCGCTCGGCCTCCCGCGGGCGGCCGAGCAGGGCGAAGATCAGGGCGCCGTGCGCGGCGATCGCGGCGTAGTGCGGCACCCGCGGGCGGTGGTCGAGCAACTCCATCCAGCCGTGCACGGTGTCGACACGGCCGCCCGCCCAGACCGGTTGCATGAGTTCGAGGACGAGCCGGGCGACCCGTTCGGTGTCGCCCGCCGCGTCGGCGTGGTCGATGGCGGCCTCGGGTGTCCCGACCGCCTCGAACCAGTCGGCGGCGCGGGAGTGCAGCTCGGTCCCGAGGTCCGGATCACCGCGGCGCAGTTCGGCTTGGAGCAGTTCGCGGAACAGATGGTGATACCGGTACCACTCGCCGTGCCGGTCGAGCGGTACGACGAGCAGGTTGTGCCGCTCGAGGTCCGCGAGCATCCGGGCAGAGTGCTTCCCACCCAGAACGGCGTCGCACAACGGTCCGCTCATGCGGTCGAGGACCGACGTACGGACCAGGAAGCTCGCCTGGTCGGGAGACAGTCGCGCCAGTACTTCGGACCGTAGGTACTCGTCGATCAGGCGATCGTCGCCGGCGAAGCTGAAACCGGTCGTCGGCGCACCGGACTGGATCGCCAGCGCGGCCAGGTACAGGCCGGCCGGCCAGCCCTCGGTACGGCGTACCAGCTCCTCGACCTCGGCCGGCGACACCTCGGTCCCCGCCAGGCGTAGCAGCGCGGCTGTCTCGACGTCGTTCATCGCCAGGTCTCCGACACCGATCTCGACGAGCCGGCGACCGATCCGCAACCGGGACAGCGGGAGCGGCGCCGGATCGCGCGACGCGACCGCGAGCCGCCAGCCGGCCGGCACCCGGAACGCGAACTCGGCGATCGACGCCGCGCACTCCGGGCTCGTGATCTCTTCGACATGGTCCAGTACGACGACCAACGGCGACCGCAGCCCGGAGATCGACCCGACCAGCCGGGGTACGGCGTCGACGCCGCCACCCGACGCGGCGAGCAGTGCCCGCGACTGCGCGCCGACCGGCTCGATCTGGTCGAGCGCATCCAGGATGCCGGTCCACAACGCGACCGGGTCGTTGTCGGAGCGCTCGCACGACACCCACGCCACCCGTGCGCCGAACCGCGCCGTCCACTGGGCGGTCCACTGGGCGAGCACAGTCGTCTTGCCGTAGCCGGGCGGCGCCACCACGGCGACCACCGGCTCCGGTGATTTCATCAAGCGATCGACAACCGCGGTCCGCGGAACCAGTCGCTCACGCGCACCCAAGATCCCGGACCCCACGCTGTGGCCCCCAGGCGTCACGGTCGGTGCGACGGGAACGGAGGTGCCTCCCGAACCTGCGTCCGGCCCCTGCACACGGCCGAGGATACGCCCGGTCGTTGAACGGGCGCCGATCTCCACTCAGTGCGGGGTCAGCTCGAGATCCACGGCAGCTGCCAGCCACCGAACCCGTCCGGCACCCGGTCGGCGGCCGTCGGGCCCCACGTCCCCGGCTTGTAGGTGTGGACCGGCGTCGGCGCGTCGATCAACGGCTGCATCACTCGCCACGTCTCCTCGACCGCGTCCTGGCGGGTGAACCGCGTGCTCTGACCGGTCATCGCCGCGTGCAGCAGCACCTCGTACGGCGTGGGTGCCTCGCCACCCTCCTTGCTGAACTCCATGTCGAGGTTGATCGGCGCGGCCCGGACCGAGTCGGCGCGATGCGCGTCCACCTGGATCCGCACTCCGGTGGACGGGTCGAGCCGGATCACGAGCTGGTTCGACTCCGCGAGATGCCCGGGGGGCGCGAACCCCAGCCGGGGTGAGCGTTTGAACACCAGGCGCAGCTCGGTCTGCGTCTCCGGCAGCCGCTTGCCGGTCCGGATGAAGAACGGGACGCCGGCCCAGCGCCAGTTCTCGATGTCGAGCCGGAAGGCGGCGTATGTCTCGGTGGTCGAGGTCTGCGCGACCCCGTCGATGTCGAGGTACCCGTCGTACTGGCCGCGGACGTAGTGCTTGGGGTCGGCTTCCTCGACGGCCCGGAAGAGCGCGGTGGTCGCGTCCTTCAGCGTGCCAGGATCGCCGCGCGACGGCGGTTCCATCGCGGCGGCCGCGACCACCTGCATGAGATGGTTGACGCCTACGTCGCGCAGCGCGCCCACCGGGTCGTAGAAGTGGCCGCGGTCCTCGACGCCGAAGCTCTCGGCCATCGTGATCTGCACACAGTCCAGGTAGTTACGGGTCCACAGCGGTTCGAGGACGGCGTTCGCGAACCGCAGGTACAGGATCTCCTCGAGCCCCATCTTTCCGAGGTAGTGGTCGATCCGGTACAGCTGGGACTCGTCGATGTACTGGTGCAGCTCGTCGGCCAGTGCCCGGGCGGACTGCTGGTCGTGGCCGAACGGCTTCTCGACCACGACCCGGGCACCGGTGGTGAGCCCAGCCTCGGACAACCCCTGCACCACCCGGCCGAACAGGAACGGCGGGATCTCCAGGTAGAACACCGGCGTCTCGGCGCCCTTGATCACCTCGCCGACCCGTTCGTAGACCGACGGGTCGCCGAAGTCACCGCTGACGTACGACAGCCGGGCCGCGAACCGGTCGAAGACCGCTTGGTCGATCTTGACGCCGGTACCCTCGATCGACGTCCGGGCGCGCTCGATCAGCTGGTCGAGCGTCCAGTCCTGCGCCGCCACCCCAACGATGGGGCAGTCGAGCAGGCCGCGCGCCTCCAGCCGGTAGAGCGAGCGAAACGTCATCACCTTGGCGAGATCGCCGGTGATCCCGAAGATGACCAGGACGTCCGCGGTCGATGGCTCCGTTACCGTCTGCGCCATGCCTACCCCACCTCAATTTCAGACCGGCCGGGGCTGCCGGCCGGGAATCTGGTTGCGCTGGGTCGCGCTCGCGGCCCAGTGCGCGATATCGCCCAGCGCGGCCAGCCCGATCCAGAACCAGTCGAAGCCGTGCAGTCCGCCCGCTTGCCAGAGCAGCAGGTAGATCAGGGTCGTGAAGGGCAGGAAGATGATGCCCAGCAACGGCCAGATCCAAGAGCTGAACGCCGCGTCGACCCGTTCCGGCCGCGCGACCCACACGATGAGCACGCCCAAACGCGGGAAGAACCCGGCCAGCAACGCCAGCAGGCAACCCATCAGCCCACTCCCCCCTTGCCGATCAGTTGGTCAGTCGGTCGGTGTCGTTACCGACGGCGGCGCGCCGTACGACGGGAAGTCCGTCGTGCCACCCTGCGAGAGCCGAACATGGGGTCACCTCCAACGCCTCGAGTTCCGGCCGCGGCGTCATTTCGCCGCGGCGGCCTTCTCCATCTGCTGCATTTCCTTGGCCTCTTCGGCCTCCAACAGTCCGATACTGACCAGGTCGACCGGGCTGATGAAGCCGTCGGCCAGCCGGAAGCCACCGGCCCGGGCGACGGCGTCGCGCAACGGGACCGCCCAGTGGTGCTCGATCAGCACCAGCGCCGCGGCCGAGTCGTTCGGGATGTCCTCCAGGACGTCCCAGGCCTCTTCGTCGTCGAAGACCTCGAACCCGTCCGCGGCCGCCTCGGCACCGGCCTCGGCGCCCTTCTCGATGCCTTCCTCGCCCTCGATCCCGAGGCCGATCAGCGCACCGATCTTCGTGCCCAACTCGACGGCCTCGTCCGTGGTGAGGTTGCTGAGGTGCGCGACCTCCATCTCACCCTCGGCGTCCTTGTGGACGGCCAGCGCGTCGATCACCCGGATGGCGTCGGTCTCGCGCAGCCTTTCGAGCTCTTCGATGATCTCCCCGTGGAAATTCGGATGGTTGAACCCGAGCACCACCAACTGCACCGGTCCGATCGCCATGCGGTTCTCCCCCTCCAGGCCAGTTCCGTACCCAGGCGACGGCAGTCGCTCGCCGCGCCCCCATCCTCACCGCCACCCGAAGCCAGCAACATCATCCGCGGCGGGTGATTAACCCCGTGCCGCTGTAGAAAGAGGGGCATGCCGGTAGCGAGCAGAACACTGGACGAGCTACAGCGGCGGCTGCCCGGGTTGCTCGTCGAGCATCAGGTCCCGGGTGTCGCGGTCGGGGTTTGCGACGCGGAGTCGGCGTTGTGGTCGGCCGGATTCGGGGCCACTCGGGCAGGTGGTGATGAGGCGGTCGGCGCCGGGACGATGTTCAGCGTGCAGTCGTGTTCGAAGATGTATACGGCGACTGCGGTGCTGATCGCGGTTCAGGAAGGTCTCGTCGAGCTCGACGTGCCGATCACGCGGTACCTGCCGGAGTTCCGGGTCAACAGTTGCTTCGAGGAGCGGCCCGAGCGGCTGATCACGCTGCGGCATCTGCTCAGTCACACCGCCGGGTTCACGCATGAGGCGCCGGTCGGCTCGAACTATCTGGTCGGCCGGGAGTCCTTCGCGGCGCACTGCGAGAGCATCTCCGACACGTGGCTCCGGTTCCCGGTCGGGCACCACCACCAATACTCCAACCTCGGCATCGATCTGGCGGGCTACATCCTGCAGCGCCGCAGCGGGCAGCCGTTCCATGCTTTCGTACGGCGGGTCCTGCTCGCCCCGCTCGGGATGACGCGGACGACATTCGACCCGCGGGAGATCGCGCGGGCAACGGATCGGGCGATCGGACACACGGCCGGCACGACGCGGCTACCGGTCCGGGTCCCGATGGTTGCCGCCGGCGGCCTGTACACGACCGTCAACGACGCCTTCCGCTACATCCAGTTCCACCTCTCCGGAGGTGCGTCCCTGATCGATCCCGCGCTGCTCGCCGAGATGTACCGGAGCGATCAGGGGTACGGCCTCGGTCTCGCGTTGGCGCACGCGGACGGAATTCCAGTCCGCGGGCACGGCGGCGGCGGTTTCGGATTCCTGTCCGACATCTACTGGGCGCCCGAGGAACAGTTCGGGGTCGTCGTACTGACGAACTCGACGGACCACTCGCTGCAATGGCAACTGGCCAGCGACATCTTCCGTGACCTGCTCCCGGACAGCCCACGTCGCGCAGCAGCTCCCGAACACGTCGCCGAGCCCCCGGAGTCCCTGGCCGATCTGGCGGGTGCGTACGACGGCCCCGCCGCGGAGGCCGAGCCGGACGGACCGTGGAACCGTGACTACGCCATCCGGGCCAGCGGCGTCCCGAACGGAACCGCCAGACTGCGCAAGGAGAAGGACGTCCTGCTCTTCAACCACTGGCACGGCGAAACCCTCCGCCTCCGCGAACACACCTCAGGCATCTACGTCGCAGCCAACGGCGAGACCCTCGACCTCACCCGCACCCCGCCCACCTACGCGAACGTCAGACTCCACCCGCAGTAGCCCGCACGAACGTCGGTGGGAACAGATCGGAACCGTCCGCCGCGCGCGGTCCGTACGCGGCCCGCATGTGGTCGAAGAGCTCCTGTGCCTCAGCCCGCAGCGCTGCGAGGTCGAAGCCCGGGAGTTGTCCGTCGCGCATCACGATGCGGCCGCCGATCATGGTGAGCCGGGCGCCGCGGGCGTGGCCGTTCATGATCAGCGTTCGCACCGGGTCGTCGAGTACGCCGTCCCGGAAGTCGTCGAACCCGAACGCAGTCAGATCCGCTGTCGCCCCGACCGCGATCCGCCCGAGGTCGGGCCGCTCGAGGGCGTCGGCGCCGGCCAGGGTCGCCGCGCGGACGTAGTCCTCCACCGGCGCGGCATCGAGCGCACCGTCGATCACCTTGGCCACGTTGCTGCCGACGTCGATGCCCCGGATCAGGTCCGGCGGGAACGAGTCGGTGCCCAGAGCGATCCGTACGCCGGCATTCCGCAACCGCCCGAACGAGCGCAGTGCAACGCCGTACCGCAGGGACGTCAGTGGGCAGTGGATGATCGTGATCCCGTGATCGACGAGCATCCGGAGACCGCGGTCCGGGGCACCGGACACCGGCACACCGTTGCGCCGGTCATGGTCGTCGGTCGCCGGGTCGCCGTCCAGGTAGATGCCGTGCGGGATCAGCAGCCGAGGCCCGAGTACGCCGAGCCTCTCGAGCGCCGAAGTACCGCAGTCCGAGCGCCTCCGCCTCCTCGGCCATCGCGACGGCGTCCTCGTACGACTCCGCCCACTCGCTGTGTACCTCGCTGGCGATCGGCATCGCCGACGTGATGCCGTGCGCGATCAGCTGCGCGAACGCGAACCGGCGGACCGTCCGGCGCTGGTCCGCGTCGAACGTGTGCCGCCGACCGTTCGCGGCGTATTCCGGTGACCACTCGACCGTCCGCGACGACCAGGAGTCGAGGAGCGCGTGATCGATGTCGGACACCGCGTCGAGGTCGATCAACCCCGGCATCAGCAACGCGTTGCCGAGATCGACCCGCTCACCCGCGGCGGTCGCGCGCGGCGGGCCGACGTACGAGATCGTCGTACCGTCGACCTCGACCTGGCCCGGGGACAACAGTTGATGGTCACCGTCGACGTACCTGAGTACGTGATCGGCGGTGACAACGATGCTGGTCAGCGCAACTCACCTCCGTCAGCGACCAAACGGCCGCCGTGGATCACAGTACGGTCGCATGTCGTGAAGGTCGCCTCCGCCTTCGAGTCCATGCGCGAACTCGACGGCGAAGACTTCGGCTACCGCAGGACAACCAACTCCTAAGCGACCTTGTGCCGCGCACCGCCCTCGAGGTGGATCGTCTCGCCGGAGACGAAGCCCGCACGGACGAGCCACAGCACCGCGTCGACGACGTCCTCGATCTCACCATGCCGCCCGACCAGCGATCCGGCGGCGCTCTTCTGCAGTACTCCGGCCTTCCGGTCACCCAACCGGTCCCAGGCACCCGAGTCGACGACACCGGGTGAGATCGCGTTGACCCGCACCGGGGCGAGATCCGCCGCGAGGTGGCGCGCGGCGTACTCGACCGCTCCGTTGGTCACTCCCTTGACCAGCGAACCCGGCCCGGGACGCCACCCGACGACACCCGAGAACAACAGCATCGACCCGGTCGGCCGCAGGATCGGACCGAAGTGCTTGGCGAGCAGCATCGGCCCGATCACCTTCGCCGTGAACGCGGCGACGAGCTTGTCGTGATCCAGCTCCGCCGTCCGTACGTCGTGCGGCGCCGACCCGGTCGTCACGAGATGGTCGATCCCGTCGCTCAGTTGCTCGGCCGCGGCCGCGATCGTCGTCTCGTCCTGCAGGTCCAGGTGGACGGCGCTCGCACCGACCTCGTCCGCGAGCGCCTGCGCCCGGGCCAGATCACGCGCGCCGACCACCACGTCGTACCCCTCCTTCACGGCACGTCGCACCACCGCCGCGCCCAGCGCCCGCGCGCCGCCGACCACCAGCATCCGTTCCATCACGGTCACTCCCTCTCGTAGGATCGGGCTCAACGGTATGGATTTGATACCGGTATCTTCAACGGAACCGGGAGGCCCCGATGGGCAAGGCGTACAACGTGATGGCGGCGACGTGTCCGAGCCGCACCGTGCTGCATCGGATCGGCGCCCGCTGGACGGTGTTCGTCGTCAACGCGCTCGACGACGGCCCGCGGCGGTTCACCGAACTGAAGGCGCACATCCAAGGCATCACGCCGAAGGTCTTGACCGAGACCCTGCGGTCGCTGGAGCTCGACGGACTGATCAGCCGGCACGAGTACGCCGAGAATCCGCCGCGGGTCGAGTACGACCTGACACCGCTCGGACGTTCCCTGCTCGGTCCGCTGCGTGCTGTCCGGCTCTGGGCCGAACAGCACGTTCCCGACATCGAAGCGGCCCGGGCCCGAGCTCTCACGCCCTAAGGCCAGGACGTATCGAGAAGCGTCGTTGCGAGCGGGTAGTCGCGAAGGGTCCGGGTCAGTTCGTTGCGCAGGTCGTCCAGCAACGTCGGTGACTGGGCGCGGAACTCCAGCAGTGCCGACACCCACCAGACGGTCTGCGCGATCGGGCGTGGGTCGGCGGTGAGCAGCGCCGCCCAGACGGCGTGCAGCAGCTGCTCGATGCAGTCCTTGACCAGGTCGAGGTCGAGATCGCAGCCGCTCCCCGGCCAGCGGGACATCAGGTCGAGGATCAGCCCCGAGTGCGCCAACTCGAGCGCGGCCTGCTCGGCGACCTCGCCCGCGGGCAGCGGCGCGGCCGCCGAGACCACGGCCGGCATCGTCCGCATGATCTCGATGGCATCGCTCGCGTCGGCCGCCCACGCGGTGGCGCCCAGGCTACGAGCGCGGAGGTCGTCCGACCCGAAGGCCGGACCACCGACGAGCACCGGGATGCCCGCGGCCTTCGACGCCTCGATGAACCGTCTCGTGGTCGGCAGCGAACCGAGCACCGAGCAACTCACCGCCAACGCGTCCGGGCCCAGGTCCTGCAGGTACTGGCTCAGTCGCAGCGCCGGCGTGGAGGCGCCGAGCAGCGTCGTGTTCCAGCCGTCCGAACGCAGGGCGCAGTCGATCATCATCGCGGGCAGCGCATGCCACTCACGTTCCGCGCACGCGACGACCACACGGCCGCGGACCACGGGCCGGCGCCGTACCTCGCGAGCGATCGCCTCGGTCGCCGACATCGCCACCGCGGTCGCGGCATGTTCCTCCGCCACCGACCACTCGCCACGCTGCCACTTCTCGCCGACCACACGCTGCGCAGCGCCGACGACCTCGGTGAGCAGAGAGATCGGATCAGTGCCGCTAGCGAGCGCTGCGTCCACCACGGCCAAGGCCGCCACGCTGTCAGTGCTCGCCACCGCGCTCTGGAACTCGGTCAACGCCGGTCCGAGATCGACTACCGTCACGAGCTCGCCCCCGCACAACCGACAGACAGTACGGCGATGTCGTCGTGTGACCGTCCCGCGAGATGCTCGACCACGTCCTGCTCGAGCGCGGCACACACCACGTCAGGCCCCGCCCCGGCGTACCGGCCGAGCAGCTCGCGTAACCGGTCGTGGCCGTAGAACCCGGACTCGCCGCGGGCTTCCTCGATACCGTCGGTGAACAGCACGAGCTGATCGCCGGGCGCCAACCGGACGGTGGCGGTCGAGTACTCCTCGTCGGCGACGACTCCGAGTACCGCGCCGTCCGCCGCGACTTCGCTGACCTCGCCGCCGGAGCGCACCAACAGTGGCGGGGCGTGACCGGCCACCGCGACGTCCACCGTCAACCCGTCCTCGCCCCCGGACCGGATCCGTAGACAGACCAAGGTGACGAACCGGTTCGAGACGTCGTTGTGGAAGACCGAGCTCAGCGCCGACATCAGCGCCCCCGGATCGCGCTCGAAATGCGCGGCCGTACGAATGCTCTGCCGGGTGCGGCCGGTCAGGACCGCCGCCTCGACACCCTTGCCGCACACGTCGCCGAGCGCGATCAGCCAGTCACCGCCCGAGCCGAACACGTCGTAGAAGTCGCCACCGATGTCCAACTGCTCCGCCGCCGGCCGGTACCGCGCACCGAGCGCCACACCCGGGATCTCCGGCAGCGGCGGAGGCACCAGGCTGTCCTGCAAAGCCTCGGCGATCTGCCCCCGCTGTTCGTAGAGCCGCGCGGAGTCGAGCGCGAGCGAGGCCCGGGCCGCGATCCGCTCGGCCGTCGCGATGTCGTCCGGGCCGAACCCGCGTCCCTGCCCGCGCACCAGGATCAACGCCCCGAGCGTCGCGCCACGCGCGGTCAGACCGGTCGCAAGTACGTCGGCCGGTCGCAGCGACGATGCCTCCTCGCGCAGTTGCGGATGCGGCACCAGACTCGCGAGTCCGTCCTCGATTCCTGCGGTCGCAACATGCATCAGCTCGGTCAGACCGTTCGCCAGCACCCGTTCGAGCGCCTTCCCGGCCAGCCGCCGCCGCGGCACCGTCACCACGCTCCCGAGGTCGTTTCCACCGAACACCTGAAGTCCAGTGCCGCGCGGGTTGATCAGCGCGACCACCGCCCAGTCGGCGACCTCGGGACACACGCCGTCGAGCAGCCGCAGCACCGACCGCCGCATGTTGAGCGAACCCGTCATCGCCAGACCGATCTCGTCCGCGAGCTCCGGCCGAACCGCCGTCGTACCGGCGATGTCGAGGTCGACGCGTCGCAGCTCGTCGATCCCGTCAGCCTCGCTCACGGGACCCCATCTCGAAGCCCGGTACGACGGCCTGCGCCGCCGCACCGTCGACGGTACGAACCGCCTCGTCGACCGTCTCGTACAGCGCGAACACCTTGTGCAGCTTGGTGATCTTGAAGATCCGGTGCACCCGCGGCCCCGGCGCGGCGACCAACAGCGCCCCGCCCTGCGCCGCCGCGTCCTTGTGCGCCCCGACCAGCACCCCGAGCCCGCTGGAGTCCATGAACTCGATCCCGGCCAGGTCCAGCACGATCGGCCGCGCCCCGAGCCGGGCCTTCAGTTCCTCGGTGAGCGCCGGCGCGCTCTCCAGATCCAGGTCACCCACCACCTGGACGAGCACGTACGCACCGGCATCGGTGGTCCGGATGACGAGTTCGGCACCTTCGTCGATCATGACGCAGCATCTCCTTGCCGGGACGCCGCTCGATCAGAGCGCAGACGTCCGGGCGGCTCAGCGCACGCGGGCGTGCGGAACCTGTTCACGGTTGCTGGCTAAACCGATCGACCTCGGTTACAACTATCACCACCACGGCTCACGGGCAAGCGGTACGGCGGCGCGGCGGTCACTCAGCCGGGGGCGAGCAGGTCCTGATCGTCGATGACGCGGCCGGCGATGTCGCGCAGTTTGACCTTGTGCTCGAGCGAGACCTGACTGAGGACGTCGTACGCCTCGCGGCTGTCGATGCCGTAGCGCTCCATGAGGATCCCGAGGCTCGAGCTCACCACCCGGTGCGACTCGATCGACGCCTGCAGGCGGTGCTGGTACCAGAGCGTCTCCATGGCCAGCGCGACATGGGTGGCGAACCGCTGGAGATCCACCTGATCGGCGGCCGTTCCGGTCCAGTACAGCGACAACACACCGACGGCTCGGCCCCGCCCCGGCACCAGCGGGACGTGGGTCAGCCCACGGACGCCGGCTTCGGTCAGACCCGCGGCGAGGGCGGGCACGTCACGGATACCGACTGACACGTCCACGGAGAGCGACTCGCTCGCGGCGAGTGTGCGATGCCAGGCGCTCGTCGGTACCGCTGCCTCGTCACGGACGAACCCGGCCGCCGTACCGGCGACGTCGAGCAGCGTTGCGCCGCGGCTCAGGGTCGCGGCTCCGACCAACGAGCACGCGAAGATCTCGGCGGCCAGCTCGGCCGTCACCACGAGCAGTTCGTTCATCTCCCGGGCCGAATGCAGCCGCAGCGCCACGTCGCCGAACGTGGCTGCCGTCGGGCGTACGACCCGCTCGCCATCCGATCGCATGGGACTCCTGTCCGGGACATGGACCGGTCGATACCAAGGCCCGCTGCTGAATCTCGGGCGAGATCATAAGCGATCCTGCCGCGTTCTGGATCCCCTGGACATCTCGTCGTACCTGCTGCTGCGCCGCGGGGCCGGGACACCGCACAATGAGGGGCAGTGGTCGGCGTCGCCGGCCTGTGCGAGGTGAGGTTGACAGATGGAACTCCCAGAGCTGGCCGGCATGATGAGCACGGTCGCCGACACGTTGCGGACGCCGGTCACGGTCGAGGAGTCGCTCGAGCTGATCACGACCAGCGCGGCCGGGACGATCCCCGGGATCACCGGTGCCAGCGTCTCGGTGACCAACAAGGACAACACCATCAAGACGCTCGCCTCCACCGACCCGCTGGTGGCCGAGGCCGACGATCTCCAGCACGAGCTCGGCGAAGGACCGGCCATCGCGGCGGCCCTCAGTGAACCGGTCGTCCAGGTCGACGACATGGCCACCGACCAGCGCTGGCCGCTCTACGGCCCGAAGGCCGCCGCGCTCGGGCTGCACTCACAACTGGCGTTCCAGTTCCGCGCCGCGCCCAACGTGCGCGGCTCCCTCAACCTGTACGCCGACGAACCGCAGGTCTTCGACGCCGACGCCCGCTACCTCGCCGGGATGTTCGCCGACTGGACCGCGGTACTGCTGGGCTGGGGCCGGCAGGAGATCACGATGTCGCAGGCGCTGGAGAGCCGGACCACGATCGGCACCGCCATCGGGATCCTGATGGAGCGCTACCAGCTCGACCAGAACCGCGCGTTCACGTTCCTGGCCCGCACCTCGCAGACCGGCAACGTCAAACTCCGCGACGTGGCGGCCGGTGTCGTCGCCGAGGCCGCCCGCAAGGCGCGCTGAGGAACCTCAAGCCAGGTACGGGCGTCCTGCACCGTCCCACTTGATCGTGCCGGTGTAGGCCTGCCGGGTGTTCGAGTCCTTCACACCGTTGTGGTTGGCATCGACGTAGGCGTGGAACGCGACGCGGGTCGTCGTACCGACGGTGATGACGGTGGCTCCGCCGGGGCCGCAGAGCTTCGTCGAGGCGGTGCTCATCAAGGTCTTCACGCGGGTGAAACGCCCGCCCCAGAAGGTGTTCGCGGACCAGACGTCGGTGTTGTAGCTGCAGTTGATGTAGTCGCCGCGGGACGTGAACAGCCACACCTTGCCACCGTGCGCGATCACCGACGGGCCCTCGATCTTGGACGAGCTGACGACCTTCGCGATGCTGCTGCCGACCACGCGGGTGCCGGTCTGGGTGTCCATCTGAACGGCACGGATCTGGAAGCCGGAGGCGTTGCGATAGTCACTCTTGTAGATCAGGTACCGCTTGCCGTCCTTGGCCCGGTACGCCGCCGGGTCGATCGCCTCGTACCCACGGGAGACCCACGGCGAGCAGACGACCGGCTTCGAACCGCCCACGAATCCGCTGGCCGGATGACGAGAGGTCGCGACGCCGATGCAGTGCACGTGCCGCGAGGATGACTGCCCAGTGAAGTACATGACGTACAAAGTCCCGTGGCTGTCCTTGCTCTGGAAGACCTCTGGCGCCCAGAGCAGGGGCGAGCCGTGATCGACCCAGGCCGGGATGGACGCCATCGAGTTGTGGATCGCGGACCAGCCGCTGCCGCTCGTCGACCGCGCACCGAAGCCGGTGCCCGTCCGGTACAGGTAGTAGCTGTTGCCGAAATGCGCGAAGCCGGGATCCGCGAAACTCTGCGTACCGACACGACGGACGCTGCTCGGTCCGGCCGCGTTTGCAGGAAGCACACTCCCCGCGACCAACCCGAGAGCACCGACCACACCACCGAGAACCTGAGCCAAACGACGCACGCTGACCTCCACGGATCCGACCGAGCGCTGCACTGTAACCCCACCGAAGGGCCACCTAGCGCGTAGCGACCGTGAAGTCGATCAGCTCGAAGCCGCCGTCCGTCACGAACAGCCCGAGATGCCCGGCGCCCTCGGCGCTTTCGACCCGGAAGCTGAGCGCGACCCGGTCGTCAACCACAACCTGCCCGGTCGGTCCGTCCAGGAGCACCTGCACCGCGTGCCGGCCAGGCGGCAACGGACAAGCCCTTTCAAGTTCCTGCGGTACGTCGCCCCGCACCTGCCACTGCGCCGGCCCGGTCCGGCCACGCGGCCAGCGATCCAGCACGACCCGATCCCGCTGCGGCTCGAGCCGCACGATCGTGGCGTCCTCGCCATCCGCGCTCGCATGGATCAGCACCCCGAACGACTGCGTCCCCGCGTCCACGTCAACGGTCAGCGACACAAGGCATTCCGCCGGCGCCACGTCGCCCACCCAGGCGGCGTACCGATCGATCGCCCCGCGCCCCGGGTCACCGGAGAGCTTCACCTGCTGCACCTCGGAGTACGCCGCGACAACCTCCGCGGGCAGCCCGAACGCCAGCGTCCCGTCGGCCTCCTGATGCGCTTCGAGGACGGCGAGATCTCCGGCCCACTGCCACGCATCCCCTTGTTTCGTGGGGATCCAGCCGATGAAGAAGCGCCGCCCGTCGTGCTCGACCGACTTGGCCGCGTAGAACGCGCGCCCGTCGACCGTGTCCCGACCCGGCGCGAGCCACGGGCCGTCCGGGCCACGCGAAACGCGGTACCGCGTCTGGAACGCGTCGGTGAACTCGGAGTACACCAGGTACCACCAGTCGCCCCACTGGAAGACGTCCGGGCACTCCTGCGTGATGAACCGGTGCGGCTCCCACAGCGGCTCCGCGAGCGTCCACTGTTCCAGATCGGTCGACGTCAATCTCGCGACGACGCCACAGCGGCGATTCGGTGCGTCGTCGTACCGAGCGGCCAGAACCATCTGCCAGGGCTCATCGACCGCGGTGCGGTAGGCGAAGGGATCACGCCAGTCCTGCGGTATGAAGCCGTCCGGTGCGCCGAAGGTCAGCTCGGGTCGCTTGGTCCACCGCGTCGGATCGCCGTCACTCGTCGCATGGCACACCAACTGGAGACCGCGCCGCCGCGGGTTGTGGCCTGTGTAGAACAGATGCAGCTGCGAGCCGTCGTACACCACACTGCCCGTGTAGCAGTCGAAATCCTCCGCGTCGCGATCGCCACCGGGCAGTACGACGCCATGGTCGGTGTAGTGCACGAAGTCGGTCGTCGACACCAACGCCCACGGCATCCCGCTCTCCCCCGCCGTCGGATCGTCGGGCCGCAGGTCGAGCAGGTAGAACAACCAGACCCGCCCGTCATGACTGAACGGGATCACGTCTCCGACGAACCCTTGCGAAGGCCGCCAATGCAGGCTCATGCGCGCTGCCTCGGTCGAGGGGTACGTCGGGGCGGGTGCCCGACCGAGTCGCGTTCGATCAGGTCGCACCCGATCACGACCCGCTCGGGCGCGTCCTCCGGCCCGGCCAGGACCAGCTCGCCGGCCCGGCGTCCCAGCAGCAGATGCGGCAACGCGGCGGTCGTCAACCGCGGCCGCACCTGGTCCGCGACGTCCGGCTGGTCGTCGAAGCCGACGATGCTGACGTCCTTCGGGCAGTTCAGCCCCAGGTCGTGCAGCGCGAGCATGGCGCCGATCGCCATCCGGTCGTTCCCGCAGACCAGCGCGGTCGACCCGTGCTCGGCGACTGCCTCGGTCGCCAGGTCGTACCCCGATCCGATCTGATAGGTCCCGTACCGGTGCAGCAGGTCGGCCGGCCGCAGACCCGCCGCCCGGGCGGCGTCGGCGAAACCGCGCCGCCGTTCCTTGCAGGCGTACTCGTTGCGTGGGCCACCGAGGAACGCTACCTCGCGATGCCCCCGCTCGAACACCGCCGCGGCCGCCGCCCGGCCACCGGCGTACTCGTCGGCGAGCAGGACGGTGTCGGCCTTGCCCTCCTCCGGCCAGCAGTTGATGAAGATCGTCCGGATCCCGTTCAGCCGCGGGCTCTGGTGCAACGGCTTCGGTGACGGCGAGGCGTACAGGATCGCGCCGACGCCCTGCGCGAGCAGGCTCGCGACCGCGGCGTCACCTTCCTCCGGGTCGTCGGTGGTGTCGACCACCATGCAGACGTAGTCGGCCGGCTGCACGACCTGCTGGATCCCGAGCACGATCAGACCGGCGTACGGCTGGGAGACGATCCCGCTGGTGACCACGCCGATCGTGAACGATCGGTTCGAGCGCAGCTGCTGCGCGGCCCGGTTCGGCACGAAGTTCAGCTCGGCGGCGGCCTCGAGCACGCGGCGCCGGGTCTCGGACGCGACCGCGACGTCGCGGCGGTCGTTCAGCACGAACGACACGGTCGGCTGGGACACGCCCGCACGCCGCGCGACATCGGTCATCGTGACCCGTTTCGGCCGGTCCGCCGATTGCTTCGCCATGGGCTCCCCTTCACGGTTGGCGACCGCAGTATTCATACCAGAGCAGGCACCAATACGTATTGCGCACCACCGTACACCGCTGCTACGGTCCCGGGTCAATACGTATTGGGCGGCACGCCGGGCCGCCCAGCGGTCAAGGAGGAATCCCCATGAACCGAATCCATCCGCCCGGTTTCCCGCTCGCCCGCCGCACCCTGCTGAAGGCCGGTGCGGGTGGCCTCGGGCTGGCCGCCCTGGCCGATCTGGCCGCGTGCAGCAACGACAGCGGCGGCGGCTCCTCGAAGTCGCTCAAGATGCTGTACTTCGGTGAACAGGCGCAGGCCACGCAACTGCAGAACAGGCTGCAACCGCAGATCAGCAAGCTGGACCCCGCGATCAAATTCGAGATCTCCGCGATCAACGGCACCGACTGGAACGACTTCCTGGCCAAGGTGCTCACCCAGATCGCCGCGGGCACCCCGCCGGACATCATCAGCGTCGCCACCGAGGGACTGCAGTTGATGGCCTCCAAGGAGCTCGCGGTCCCGCTCGACGACTACGTCACCAAGGACCTGTCCGCCCTGCAGGAGTACTTCGACGACATCCACCCCGCCCTGGTCGAGTCGATGATGTACCAGGGTCACCTGTGGGAACTGCCGGACAGCTTCAACGCGGGGAACATGTTCTACAGCACGGGCCTGTTCCAGCGCGCCGGCGTCGTACCGCCGAGCGAGGACTGGACGCTCGAGGACTTCGAGGCGGCCGCGACGAAGATCGCCAAGTTCAAGGGCATCAACGCCTTCGGCTGGGTGGTCCGCCTCTGGGGCAGCTGGACCTCCTTCATGTACGCCAACAACGCCAACCTCCTCGAGGAAGGCAAGTACGACGGCGGCGACTGGTTGTGGAGCAAGGCGTACGCCGGTGACGCGGCGGCCGCCGGTCGCAAGGGCGGCTGGAAGTGGGGCGCACCGACCGCCAACTCCGACGCGGTCGTCGAGTCGCTGAACTACATGATCGAGCTGACCAAGAAGGGCCTGTCACCGTCGCCCGACGTCGGCGGTGGCGGGACGCTGCAAGGCCTGTTCGCGTCGAACCGGATCGGGATGTCGATCGGCGGCGGGTTCTGGGCCGGCGGGCTGACCAACGCCGGGATGAAGAGCGGCAGCTTCGACGTGACGATGTTCCCGAAGTGGAAGAGCCAGCGGCACCTGTTCGGCGCCGGCGGGTACGCGATCTTCAAGTCGTCGAAGAAGAAGGACCTGGCCTGGGAGGTCCTGAAGCTGCTGGTGAAACCGGAGACGTTCGACCTGGTGTTCCCCGGCAACGTGACCACGCCCGGCCGCAAGTCCCTGGTGACGGCCGCGCGGTACGCCAAGACCGGGCCGAAGCACTGGCCGGTCTTCTACGACACGCTGACCAAGCATCCCGATACGGCGCCGATCCCGGCCCCGCCGTACTACAACGCGCTCGCCACCGCGCTGAACCAGCGCACCACCCAGGCGATCTCGTCCGGGAACGCGAAGGCGGCGCTCGACGGATTGCAGTCCGACCTCGAGAAGGCCGCGGGGGCCGGCTGATGACCGCCGTCACCGCGGAGGTGCGCGAGACCGTCGTCAAGCGGCGCAGTCATCCGGCCGCGCACGGCGAGGCGCCGTTCGGCTTCGCGATGATCGGGTTGTCGGTGCTGTTCGTCGCGGTCTTCACCGCGATCCCGATCGTCGCGTCGCTGGGTCTGTCGTTCTTCTCCTGGGACGTGATCTCGAACCCGCGGTACGTCGGCCTGGAGAACTACCAGCGGTTGTTCACCGACGGGCCGGTGCTGAAGTCGTTCGGTGTGACGCTCGGGATGGCGGTCGCGATCGTCGTACTCCAGCTCACCATCGGGCTCGGGCTCGCCGTGCTGGTGAACCAGCGCCGGCGGATCTGGGCCCGGACGGTGTTCCGGACCGCGTTCTATCTGCCGCTGCTCGCCTCGACGGCAGCCGTGTCGATCTTCATGGGCTACCTGTTCGACTACAAGTTCGGCGTCGTCAACTACTACCTCGGGCTGCTCGGCATCCCGAACGTGCCGTGGCTGACCAGCGGCTTCGGCGCGGCCACCACGATCGTGCTGATCGCGGTCTGGCAGCAGGTCGGGTTCACGTTCGTGCTCTTCGTCGCCTCACTGATGTCGGTCCCGACCGATGTCCTCGAGGCCGCGCAGATCGACGGCGCCGGCGCGGTGCGCACGTTGCTGCGGATCAAGCTGCCCCTGATCAGTCCGACGATCCTGTTCGCCGCGGTCGTTGCACTGATCAACGCGATGCAGCTGTTCGACCAGCCGTACATCATGACCAAGGGCGGCCCCGGATCGGCGACCACGACGGTGACGATCTCGATGTACCAGAAGGGCTTCCAGAACCTGCAGTTCGGCTACGGCTCGGCGATCGCGATCGTGCTGCTGGCGGCGATCCTGGCGATCACCGGGCTGCAGTTCCTCGCGGCACGAAAGCTGGTGTTCTACCAATGACGCACTCCACCACGACCCTCGCCCGGATCGGCCGGATCAGCGGCCTGGTGATCCTGGTGCTCGCCGCGATGGTTGCCCTCGGCCCGTTGCTCTGGACGGTCACCACCTCACTGCGGACCCCCGCCGAGGCGTTCAGCAACCCACCCCAGTGGTTCCCGCTGCACCCGGACTTCTCCAACTACAGCGCGGTGTTCGACCGGATCCCGATCGGCTGGTTCTTCGTCAACAGCGTGGTCGTCACCGGGCTGATCGTGGTCGGCCAGACGATCACCTGCACCCTGTCCGGCTACGCGTTCGCGATGGTCACCTTCCCGGGCCGGTCGGTGATCTTCGGGATCTTCCTGGCCACCATGATGGTGCCGCTGCAGACGATCATCATCCCGGTGTTCGTGATCGTCCGGTACCTCGGACTCTCGGACAGCCCGCTCTCGCTGGTGGTCTCGGCACTCGGCAGCGCGTTCGGGACCTTCCTGATGCGGCAGTACTTCCTGCAGATGCCCAAGGAGCTCGGCGAAGCGGCCAGGATCGACGGCGCCGGCCATTTCCAGACGTTCCTGCTGATCTACGCCAAGATGGCCGGTCCGGCGATCGCGACGCTCGCGATCCTGAACTTCTCCGGCTTCTGGGCGGAGTTCTACCGGCCGCTGATCTTCCTGCAGACCCAGGACAACTTCACGCTGCCGTTGGGGCTGGTCGGGCTGCAGGGCAACCTCGGCACCGGTTCGATCTCGGTGGTGCTGGCCGGCGTCGTGCTGGCCATTCTGCCGAGCGTAGTGCTGTTCGTCTTCGCCCAGAGGTACTTCATCGCAGGCATCACGGCAGGAGCATCACGGTGACCCAGACCCGGTCCGACCCGCGAACGATCGGTGCCGTCGCGCATCTCCGCCCGGCGTACCACGTCCGCCCGCCGCGCGGGTACCTGAACGACCCGAACGGACCGATCGAGGTGGGAGACGACGTACACCTGTACTTCCAGTCGCGGTCCACCGTGGACATGCACGTGCCGGTCGAGTGGGGGCACGCGACCTCGACCGACTACGTACGCTGGACGGTGCACCGCCCGGCGATGACGCCGCAGCCGGGCGGGCCGGACACCGACGGCTGCTGGTCCGGCAACACGATCCTCGACGACGGGCGGATCCGGGCGTTCTACTCCGGCCGGATCGACGAACGCCCCTACCAGTCCGTACTGACCGCGGTGTCGGAGGACGGCGGCGCGTCGTTCGGACCGGCGCGGCAGGTGGTCCCGGATCCGGTGGACGACGCGCTCATGTTCCGCGATCCCTTTGTCTGGACGGAGAACGGGAGCTGGTGGCTCGCGGTCGGTGCCGGGTACACCGACCGGGGCGCGAGCATCACGCTCTACCGGTCGAACGACCTGCAGGAGTGGACGTACGCCGGCCCGCTCGCCGAACTGCCCCGCGGTGTCGCGGGCGG
The DNA here is from genome assembly GCF_056436705.1 of Kribbella sp. NPDC043289. NCBI lineage: Bacteria > Bacillati > Actinomycetota > Actinomycetes > Propionibacteriales > Kribbellaceae > Kribbella > Kribbella sp. NPDC043289. Next base: position 860,701 of record NZ_JBWKCB010000002.1, on the reverse strand, counting down.
CGAGGACACCGGCGCCGCCTGGGAGTGCCCACAGCTGCTGACGCTCGACGGCCGCCGGATCGCGGTGGTCGCATCCTGGTCGCCGGAGGCAGGTCCCGCGGAGGTGCTGTCGTTCGACGTCGACGCGCCGGTGGTGCCGCGGCGCGTCGATCACGGGACGAACTTCTACGCCGCGTCGGCGATGCGCGACAGCCGGTTCGGGCCGCTGCTGTTCGGGTGGCTGACCGAGGGGCGTGACCGCGACGGGTGGGACGGCTGGGCAGGAGTCATCTCGCTGCCTCGGGCCGTCTGGCTCGGCGCCGACTCGTCGGTCCGGAGCGCGCCGGTTCCGACGGTCGACTCGCTCCGCACCGGCCCCGGCGTACCGGCCGACGGCTGTACGACGGGCCCGCAGTGCGAGATCGCCGTACCGGAAGGATCGGGGCAGGTGGTGATCCGCTTCGGCGAGCACGAGCGAGTGGTGATCGAGCTGACCGCCGACATGTTGACGATCGACCGCACCGAGGCCAGCCTCTCGCCGTACGCCCATCGCGACCGGATGCGCGTGTCCGACGCGTTCGATCCTTCGTCCGGGCGTCCCGCCGCCCGGATCTTCCTCGACGGCTCGGTGCTCGAGGTCTTCACCAGTGCCGGCCGTGTCCTCAGCACCCGCGTCTACCCGACCACACCGCCTACCTGGCACGTCGAAGCACCACCCAACGCCCACTTCTGGACCCTCGACCGCTGACAGGAGTCCCCATGTGCACTCCTGGGCGGTCGATTTCAGTTCGTCCATCGCGGATGTGAAGGGTGTGCCGCTCGACCTCGTCAACGGTGAGCTCACGGACCAGATCTTCGCGGACCCGACCAGCCGCGGCGTCACGTTCTTCGCCGAGAACGGCACCGCCGCGGCCAGCCTCAAAACCTGGCCTCTCAAGTCCAGTCGGCGTTGGACGGCAGGTCTACGACGGCCGCCCCTCGGGCGGTCGGTCCGATGTGGTTGAAGACCACCGACCGGCCGTCCGGGGTGACGGAGGGGTGGGGGTGGTAGGGATGGGTTTCGTGGGTGGTGGTGGCGAGGGTGGTGCGTTCGCCGGTTCGGGTGTCGATGGCGACGATCGAGGAGTGGTGGTCGGCGTTGTGCCAGCCTCGGCCGGCAGTGTCTGCGGGTCCGCTGGTGTCGACGACTGCCCATCGGCCGTCGCGGCTGATGCCGCAGTGCCAGTCCCGGTCGCCCGCGCTGACCAACCGGGCCGCCCCATCCGGTAGGACCTCCCACAGACCACGCGGCCCCACCGGACTCTCGCCGTACGCGACCACCAGCAGACCGGGCCGATGGAACATCCACCGCTCATGCCCGACCGCAACGGGTCGGCCGGGCTCGGTGGACATCGCGAACTGGTCGGCGACGGCGATGCCCTTGGGGGCGTGGACCGGGTGATACGCCCAGACCCGGTCATGGATCGTGGTGGCAGAACCCTCGTGCGAGAAGGCGACCCACTGCTCGTCGGCAGGACAGTAATGGGCATGGTTCGCCCACCAATCCACGCTGACCAGCGGCTCCGCCGTACCCGACGCCAGATCGATCTCGACCAGCGTTCGCTCCTCCCCCGCGGTCAGAACGGTGACGGCGCGCCGCCCGTCCGCGGACACCCCCACCAGCCCGTCCATCGTCGACCCGTCCGGCGGGGTGTACGCGACCCGCGCCGCCCCGGCCTCCCGCAACTCCTTCAGTACCAGCCGGTTCTGCCACGGCGCGATCAACGTCTCCGACTCCGACGCGATGTCGATCCATGGCGGTGCGCCGTCACCTTCGAGTTCCAGCAACACCACCTGGTCCGCCCCGTCGAGTCCCACCCCGACGACCTCGAACCCCCGCCCGCTCTCCCGCACCAACGCGACACCGCCGTGCCAATAGCCGTTGTTGTGCGGGTACGTCGCATACGCCCCTTCGACCAGCACGTTCACGATGCAGCTCCCGTTACGTAGACAGGACTCGCGGTCAGTGTGAGTACGACGGACTCGTTGCTCGGCGTCAGGGTCCGCGTCCCGCCGTACTCGTCGGTGATCGTCAGCGGTCCGGACGCCCGGAGCGTCACGTTCTCGCTACCGGTCGACCACATCACCCGGGTCGTCGACGCGCCGGAGTACGGATAGGAGTACGCAGTCGACGAGCCGAGGTCCTCACGGGCGCCGAGGGTCTTGCCGCCGACGGCCCGGATCAGTACGGCGTTGGTGATCGCGCCCGGCTTCGGGGCGACGCCCGCCACTCCGTCCACCGGTTGCCGGAACAGGCCGAAGTGGTGCTCCCGGTTCGCCGGGTCGGTGCCGTCGTCCATCGCGGAGTACCACGAGAAGACGTCGACGCCGGCGGCCTTCGCCAGAACCTGCGCGCGGACGAGGTTGTCGGCCTGCTGCGGCTCCGTCGATCCGGGCGCGTACGTCGGCCACCCGTTCTCGGTGATCCACACCGGCACCTTCCGCGCGCCGGCGGCCTGCCGCACCTGCTGGACGAGTGCGGGCAGCTTCGACACCAGCAGCGTGTGCTCGGGGATCGTGTTGGCCCCTTCGAGCGCGTAGCCGTAGACGTTCGTGGCGAACGTGTCGATGTAGTTGATCCCACCGGCCGCCAGGAACCCACTGTTCCACGCGTCGTCGATCGTCGATGTGATCGGCCCCATCACGTTCGCGTCCGGGTTGCCCTCGTGGATCGGCCCGTACGTCGCCTGCAACATCTGCACGTAGCACGCCGGCGTCGTACCGCACGCGCCGTTGTTGAACCCGGTCCCGTTGAACTCGTTGTAGACGTTGAAGTCCTCGACCTCGCCCCGGTAGTGCGCGGCCGCCGCCTTCGAGAACGCGCCGAACGCAGCCAGTCCCGCAGCGGAGCTCGGTGTCTTCCCGCCGTCGTAGTTGGCGTTGCTGTAGGCAAGGACTCCCTGCGGCGCCATCCCGAGGCTCGCCGCCTGTTGCGCCTTCGCCTCGAAGCTGTACCCCGCCCAGTCGTACACCCCCGGCGTCTTCTCGATCAGCGACCAGTTGAGGTCGCTGCGGACGTGCGCGTACCCGATCGTGCCGAGCGCGTTCATCAGCCCGTCCTCGAGTGCCTTGTAGTGCCCGAAGTGCGTGTCGATGCCGAAGTACGGGTCCCGGGCGGCCGGTGCGGGCGTGACGATCCCGAACGACGTCGTCCGGGTCAGCGTCTGCCCGTTGACGACGCTCGAGAACTTCAGCGTGTAGTACCCCGGACCGAGATCACCGACCGCCAGCTGCGCATCGCTGCCGCCCGCGACCGATGCGGTACGGACCGTCTGTCCCTGAGGATTCGTGATCACGATCGAGATCGTGGCACCGGTGGTACCGAACTCGAGGTTCGCCGTGGTGGGAGTCAACAGCAGGCTCGGATTCAGCACTGACAGGTCGGGCGTGGCGTCGGCCCGTGCCGGGAGCGTTGGCAGGCCCAACGCCCCCACGGCCAGCGCCAGTACGGCGACCAGTGCGCGCCTCATCCGACGACCTGCGCAGTACGGAAGAGCGCGGGGTTCTTCGGCGCGCTGCCGACGCCGGCGCCCCATTCGAGCCAGCCCTTGCGGGCGTCGCCGTTCACGCCGGAGTCGTCGTCGTTGACAAGGAACGAGAGCCCGAGAACGCCGGCCGGTGGACCGGTGAAGCCCAGGGAGGTCCACGGAATCACGAGATGGTACGTCGTGACCCCGGTCGTACGCGTGATGTCGGCGGTCGCACCGGGGGTCGGGCCGAGGTTCTGGCCGGTCGGTGCGGCGAACGTGTACACGGCCGGGCCGCCGTCGAGCAGGGCCGCGCCGATCTCGACGCGCTGACCGCCGAGCACCGTCGGCAACCGGTCGTACGTGTCGAACTGGATCGAGTCGGTCTGCCAGAGCAGGTCGTTGCTCCGGGCACCATAATGGATGTCGTCGGTGATCCTCGCGTCGACCACCAGCGACGACGGGGTGTGCGTGAACCGCACGGTCCCGCCGAGATCGGCCGGGCCGGTCCGGGTCCCGCCGCGGATCGCGACGAACCTGCTCTGCTTGTCGAGGTCGATCGGCGCGAGCGTCTGCGCCGCGTTCGGCTCGATCGGCGAGTACGACACCGTCCCGCTGAGCGTCTTCGCGTCCACGATCACCCGATAAGCCACGTTGTCGAAGAGGCTCACCGCACTGACCGGAAGCGTCACGGTCGCGGTGCCGCGCGCCGGGATCTCGGAGGCGGAAGCCGATCCGCTGACTGCGCCTACGGCGTACCGGATCGCGGTCGGGGTGACGGCACGTGAGCGGTTGTTGGTGAGGGTGACCTTCAGGCCGTATCCGTCGCCGATGACCGGCTCCGCGCTCACCAGGAGCGGTTCGACCACGGTCGTCGCCGAGCGCAGGCTCGCCACCAGTTGCCGGTCTTCGGTACTGACGGCAACTGCTACCGACCGCTCGCCCAGAACGGTTGTGGCCGGCAACTGTACGGTGACCGACGTCTTCCTCCCGGGCGCGGTCACCAGTTCCGCACCGCCGGCCACGAGTTTCGCTGGGAGACCGGTCCCGGGCTTGGTCCGATCCGCGGTGACGGTCACCGGTACGTCGTCACCCGCGACCGCGCTCGCCCCGACCGAGATGCCGAGCGGCGACTGCGCGGCCGCGACATGCCGCACCGCGCCGCTCACGAACACCGGACTGGCGTCAAGCGTCAACGTCACCTTGCCGTCGTGCGGCGTGATCGTCCGGGCCGCCCCGAACTGGTCGGTCAGCCGGAACGGACGGTCCACGGTCAGTTGCACCTGCTCGGACCCCGTCGACCAGAGCACCCGGGTCGTCTCGCCGCCGCCGACGTACGGGTAGCTGTAGGCGGTCGCCGAGCCGAGGTCCTCGCGGGCCTGCTGGGTCTTGCCCGACACCATCCGGATCAGCGCCGCGTTCGAGATCGCGCCGGGCTTCGGTGCCACCCCGAGGACCCCGTCATTCGGCCGCCGGAACAGCCCGAAGCGGTGTTCGCGTTCACCCGGATCGTTGCCGTCGTCCATCGCGTCGTACCACAGGTACTTGGTGACGCCGGCGGCCTTGGCCAGCAGCTGGGCACGGATCAGGTCGTCGGCCTGCTGCGGTTCGGTCGAGCCGGCGGTGTGCGTCGGCCAGCCGTTCTCGGTGATCCAGACCGGGATGTTCCGGCCGCCGTCGAGGGTGTGGATCTGCTGCACGAGCGCGGGAAGTTCCTTGGTCAGGACGGTCTTCTCGGGGTTCGTGTTCGGGCCGAGACTCGAGTAGCCGTACATGTTGGCGGCGAACGAGTCGACGTACTCCAGTCCGCCGAGCGCGAAGAACTGGTCGAGCCAGGTCTTGTCGATCCCCGCGGTCACCGGGCCGATCACGTTCGCGTTCGGATTGCCTTCGTGGATCGGGGCGTACACCGCCTTCAGCATGTCCAGGTAGCAGGCCGGTGTGATCCCGCAGGCCCCGTTGTTGAACCCGGTCCCGTTGAACTCGTTGTAGATGCCGAAGTCGTTCGTCACCGGCGCGTAGAACTGCGCCGCCGCCTTCGCGTACCGGCCGAACGCGGCCAGGCCCTCCGGCGTACTCGGTGTCCGGCCGCCGTCGTAGAACTTGTTGTTGTAGGCAAGGTTCCCCATCGGCGAGAGACCCAGCGCCTTGGCCTGGCGGGCGCGCGCGTCGAACGGGTACGACGCGAAGTTGTACGTCCCGGGCGCGGTCTCGACCGCCGACCAGCTGATGTCCGAGCGCGTCTGCGCCCAGCCGACGTCGGCCATCGCCTGCGCCAGCCCGTCCTCGAAGCCGGTGTAGTGCCCGAAGTGCGTGTCGACGCCGAAGAACGGGTCCCGGACCTTCGGCCCGGGCGTGACGACACCGAAGGAGGTGGAGCGGCTCAGCGGCTCACCGCCGATCGCACCCGAGAACGTCAACGTGTAGTACCCCGGGCCTAGGTCGTTCGCCGGTACCGACGCGTGACCGGTCGCGTCGGGCGTCACCCGTCCGGTCCGTAGCGAGACGCCGTACTCGTCGCCGATCGTGTAGTCCACCGCGGACGCGAGCGTCGCGAACTGCAGGCTGGTCGCACCCTGGCGGAACACGAGATCCGGGTTGGTGATCGCCAACTGCGGAAGATCCGTGAACGTCACGGCGATGCGGCTGATGCAGACGTCGGGCATCGCGCCCGCGGCGGACTTCACGTCCAGCCGGAAGTCGGCGCCGTTCGACCGGTTCGCGAACTTGATCTTCGACAGCTCGAACGTGTGCGACGTCCAGGTCCGGCTCCCTGTCAGCGGCTGGTTCGCCGAGCCGGTGAACGGGTTGCTGACGCCGTCGTACTGGACGTCCATGTTCGTGGCACCCGCGTCGTAGTAGTCGACGGTCACCAGCGCGCGGTCCGCGCCGGCCGGGATCGCCGCGGCCGCAACGTCGACGTACAGGTAGCGGACGTACGGGTCGTCGGACAGCTGCCAGCACTGCCGGCCGTCCTTCTCGGTACTGGCGTGTGCCGGGTCCTTGTCGGCGTCCCCCGGCCAGGCCCGGACGACTCCGGAGTACGACGGGGTGCTGCCGAGGACAGCGACCGCATCGGGACCGACGGCGGCGGCAGTGAGTGGAGTGAGTGGGGTGAGCGAGGCCGCGAGCAGCGCCGCGGCGGTGATCAGGCCGGCCGAGCGGCGGCGAAACGGGCGTGGATTCATCGAAACTCCTGACCGAGCGTGGGAGGGAGGGTTCCGGAAACCTGAGGCCCCGGACGCTAGCCGATCGCACCAATCTGGGCAAGCGCTTGCCCGCCGTAATTTCCGAGATGCTCGATTAGCGCGGGGAATCGACGCCTCGACCGGGCAGAAGCATCGGGACAGCGCTGTCCCGCCTGTGCGGATATCATGTCGGCGTGCCGAACGAACCGAAGGTGACCACCCGACTGGCCGATGTCGCCCGCGAGGCCGGCGTGTCGCCGTCGACCGCGTCCCGGGTGCTGAACGGCAGTGCCCGGCAGGTCGCCGACGAGTACCGGCAGCGGGTGCTGGCCGCGGCCGAGCGGGTCGGCTACACCACGAACCTCGCCGCCCAGGCGACCGCCCGCGGCCGCTACCCCGCGATCGCGCTGGTGGTCGGGGACATTCGCGACCAGTTCTTCGCCCGGATCGCGTTCGGCGCGATCCGGGAGGCCGCCCGCCGCGGGTACGTGCTCAACCTGCTGTCCACCGAGGGCGACACCGACCGCGAGCGCAGCCTCGTGCACGACCTGCGCCGGCAGCGGCCGGAAGCGCTGATCCTGGTGCGGAAACGCGACACCACGCCGACGGCGGGCTCGATGCTGCTGCAGGAGCTGATGGAGTTCGAGCGGGAGAGCGGCCGGGTGGTGATCGTCGGCGAGCCGTCGGAGCCGGTGCTGGCGATCCGCCCGCCGGACTTCGACGGCGCGAAGGACCTCGCCACCGCGATGCTGGGGCTTGGCTACCGCGACTTCGTGGTGTTCAAGGCCGATCCGCTCGTGCCGTCCGCGCAAGACCGGCTGGACGGTTTCCGCGCGGGCCTGTCGGCCGGCGGTGTCGCCTTGCCGGACAGCCGCGTCTATCCCGCCGAGCGGAGCTTCCGGGGCGGTGCCGCAGCGGCCGCGGCCTACCTCGCCGACGGGCGGGAGACCGAGCTGCTCTTCTGCACCGAGGACGAGGTCGCGCTCGGGGCGATCCAGCACTTGCGCTCGCAGGGGTACGCCGTCCCCGAGCAGCTGGCGTTCGCCGGGTACGGGCGGAGGCGCGTGAACCCGTTCGGCGAGGAGGACTGGCTGACCACGGTCCGCTCACCGTTCGAGGAGATGGGCGCGGCCGCCGTCGACGCCGCCCTCGGCCCGGCCGTTGCCGGCGTACCCCGCTCGGCCCCCGAGGTCCACATCGGCCCCAGCACGCCACCCCGCACCTCCACGACCGACCCAACCCCAGCCTGAGCCCACCACAGCCCGAGCCAGCCCCGCCCGGGCCCCGGTCTGAACCACCACGGGCCTGAGCCGACCCCGGCCGGTCCGGCCTCGGTCGCGGCCCGCCCTCCCCCGCGTGCGGCGAGCGCGCACACGCGCCGGCCGGCGCGTGTGATGGCGGTGGGAATGTGTCCGGGAATGCTTCCCGTGGGTGAGTTCGGGATGGGTGACGCCGTGCTGAATTCGTAGCGCTACGACCAAATCTTCGGTCTTGACATCGTTGATCGGCGGACCATAGCTTTCGGGAAAGCGCGTTCCCACTTTGTTTCCCGGACGGAGCACCTCGATGACGATGACCGGTCAGCGGGCTGATCAGGGATCTCCGCCGTCCGCGTCCGCCGGTCCGCCGGCGCGTGCGCGCCGGCTGAGCCTGGCCGCCCGGATCCGGCGGGACCGGATGCTGCTGCTGTTCGCCGCGCCCGGAATGCTATTGCTGCTGGTGTTCCACTACCTGCCGCTGCTCGGGAACGTGATCGCCTTCCAGGACTACCTGCCGTTCCTCGGGTTCCGCGGCAGCGAGTGGGCCGGGCTGCACAACTTCTCGGTCCTGGTCAGTGGCGACAGCGACTTCCTGACCGCGCTGCGGAACACGCTGGTGCTGTCGCTGATCCAGACCGTGTTCGTGTTCCCGATCCCGATCCTGCTCGCGCTGGCGCTGAACAGCCTGCTCTCGGAGCGCGTGAAGAAGCTCGTCCAGTCGATCCTGTACCTGCCGCATTTCCTCTCCTGGGTGATCGTGGTCTCACTGTTCCAGCAAATCCTCGGCGGCAGCGGGATGGTCAACCAGTTCCTCCGCCAGCAGGGCTGGGGCGTACTGAACGTGGTCGGCAACCCGGACGCGTTCTTCACGCTGCTGACCAGCCAGGTGGTCTGGAAGGACAGCGGCTGGGCGACGATCCTGTTCCTCGCCGCACTGTCCCGGATCGACGTCGAGCAGTACGAGGCGGCGGCCGTGGACGGCGCGTCTCGGTGGCGCCAGCTCTGGCACGTGACGCTGCCGGGTCTGCGCGGGATCATCGTGCTGCTGCTGATCCTGAAGCTCGGCGACTCGCTCACGGTCGGGTTCGAGCAGATCATCCTGCAGCAGCCGGCCGTCGGTCAGCAGGCCAGCGAGGTTCTCGACACGTACGTCTACAACAACGGAATCGTCAACGGGGACTGGGGTACGGCGGCCGCGGTCGGCCTGATCAAGGGCCTCGTCGGTGCCGCGCTGGTCTTCGGCGCGAACAAGATCGCCCACCTCTTCGGCGAGGCGGGGGTGTACCAGCGATGAGGAACGGACAACCTCTACCCGGGCTGATGTCCCGCACCTTCCGCGGGGTCGCGCTGACGGTCTGCTGTTTCCTCGTACTGTTCCCGTTCGTCGGCGTGGTGACCACGAGCTTCGCCGGTCAGGACGACGTGAACCGGACCGGCGGCCTGGTGATGCTGCCGCGCGAGTGGACGTTCGAGGCGTACCACGCGATCTTCTCCGGCGGTGTGGTAACGCGCGCGTTGCTGGTCAGCGTGTTCGTCACCGCGGTCGGGACGCTGTGCTCGATGGCAGTCAGCACCCTGCTCGGCTATGCGTTGGCCTCGCCAACGATGGTCGGCCGGAGCTGGATGCTGATGCTGGTCCTGCTCAGCCTGCTGTTCTCGCCGGGCCTGATCCCGAGCTACCTGATGGTCAAGCAGCTCGGGCTGATCGACACCCTATGGGCGCTGATCGTGCCGACGATGCTCAGCGGCTTCAACGTGATCGTGGTCCGCGCGTTCTTCATGGGCATCCCGGACGAGCTGCTGCAGAGCGCCCGGATCGACGGCGCCGGCGAGTGGGCGATCTTCCGGCTGATCGTGCTGCCGCTGTCGAAGGCGGTGCTCGCGGTGGTCGGCCTGTTCTACGCGGTCGGCTACTGGAACGCGTTCTTCAACGTGATGCTCTACATCAACGACCAGTCCAAGTGGACCCTGCAGTACGTGCTCCGGACGTACGTCGTGAACAACACCCGGATCGGCAGCGACCAGGTCAACGTCGACGCGCTGCCGCCACAACCCGCACTCCAGATGGCCGTCCTGGTGGCGTCCATCGTGCCGGTGCTCCTCGTCTACCCGTTCCTCCAGCGGCACTTCGCCAAGGGTGCCCTGACCGGCGCCGTCAAGGGCTGAACCGCCTTCACCACAAGGAGAAATCATGACTTCAGGCCTGTCCCGACGGGACCTGCTGAAGCTCGGTGCCGGCCTCGGCGCGACGGCAGCCCTGGGCGGCTGCGGCGGTGGTACGTCGCCGCAGGCGAACTCGCCGCAGAGCAAGGCGGGCGCGTTGCCGAAGTACCTCCGCTTCCCCGGACTGCCGGCGCCGGATCTGCCCGGCAACGACCAGGGTCTGCTCGACGCGTTCACGAAGTACCCGACGACGCTCGTGGACGCCTGGAAGGGGCGGACGCCGGGTGACGGGAAGCCGGTCACCGGGCTCGCGCAGCTGAACGGCGCCGCACCGCCCGGGCCGCCGGGCAACGTGTTCTGGAAGACAGTCAACGAGCGGCTCGGGTCGCCTGTGCAGATGCAGCTGGTGAACGCGGGCGACGACTTCAACACGAAGATCGCCACCATGAGCGCCGGGAACGACTTCCCAGACATCATGCAGATCAACAACTCGATCCCGTCGCTGGACCGGTTCCTGGCCGCGAAGATGCTGGACCTGACGCCGTACCTGTCCGGCGAGAACGTGCGGAAGTACCCGGCGCTGGCGAACATCCCGACCCGCTACTGGGAGGCCTGCGTCTTCGACGGCAAGCTGTTCGGGCTGCCGATCGCGCGCGGCCTGCTGTCCGCCTGGGGCCTGTACTACCGGTCCGACCTGATCGAGGAGGCCGGCGGCCAGGCGAAGGTAGAGAACTTCGACGACCTCTACCAGTTGGCCAAGGCAACGACCAACCCGAAGGCCGGTGTCTGGGCGTTCGCGAACAGCCCGCTGGACTACCTCCGGATGATGCTCGCGATCCCGGCCGGATGGCAGCAGTCCGGCGGCTCGATGGTGAACATGATCGAGCACGAGCACCAGCAGCAGGCGCTGGAGTCGGCCCGGAAGATCGTCGTCGGCGGTCTGGTGAATCCGGACATGGCGGCCGCACCGCCGTCGCAGTGGCAGCAGTGGTTCGGCAGCAAGAAGGCCGCCCTGCTGGGCGGGACGTACAGCGCCTGGGTCAGCCTCACCCAGCAAGGAGTACCGGTCGACAAGATCGGGATGTTCCCGGTCGCCGGGTACGACGGCGGCAGCGCGCCGGGCTGGAAGGGCGGCCTGAACAACAACATCGCGGTCATCCCGGCCAAGAACAAGGACCGCGCCGAGACCCTGCTGAAGATCGCGGACTTCCTCGCGTCCCCGTTCGGTACGTCGGAGAACCGGCTGCTGACCAGCGGCGTCGAGGGCCACAACTACACGCTCGACGGCACCAAGATCGTGCTGAACCAGGACCTCACGAACGAGCGCAGCCTGGGCCTGAACTACCTGGCCGCACCGCCGCCGGTGGTCGCGTCCTCCACCGACCCGCGGTACGTCCAGCTCGAGTACGCCGCGCAGAAGAAGCTCGCCGCCGACGGAACCATGGACCTCGCGCAGACGCTGTTCTCGGACACGAACTCGCGCAAGTTCCCGCAACTGGAGAAGGAACGCCAGAACGTGGAGTTCGACATCATCCTCGGCCGCAAACCGGTGTCGGCCTGGAAGGAGTACGTCGAGCGCTGGAGGAGCTCGGGCGGCGACAAGATCCGCCAGGAGCTGCAGAAGGCGTCCGAAGTCGCAGGCGGCTAGGACGCCCCGAGGATGAGGAACGAGATCGTGCACGAGTCCAACGACCGATTCGACACCGAGCTGATCCGGCTGGCCCGGGTCGCCGGTGACCAGGCGTACGACGCGGCGGCCGGGCTGATCGCGCAGGACGCGAAGTACAACCCGATCCACACCCGGATGTGGACCGGCGTCCGGCACCCGCACCGGGAGAGCGTGGTCTACGCGCTGGTGCTGCTCGAGTCGGGTACGGCCGCAGACGTGCCGCTCGCCGAGGAGATCCTGCTGCGCGTGCTCGCGGAGCAGGACGCCGACGACGCGTCCCCGACGTACGGGATCTGGAGCTACTACCACGAAGAGCCGCTCGACCGGATGGTTCCGCCGGACTGGAACTGGGCGGACTTCATCGGGCGGGAGCTGGCGTTCGTACTGCTCCGGCACGAGCCGCAGCTGTCCGAGGAGACCCGTACCGCGGTGCGGGTCGCGCTCGGGCACGCGGCCCGGTCGATCATCCGCCGCAACGTGACGATGAGCTACACGAACATCGCGGCGAAGGGCACGTTCGTGACCCTGGCCGCCGGTCAGCTGCTGAAGGACCCGGAGCTGACCGAGTACGCCGTACGCCGGGTCGGCCGGCTCCGGGAGCAGATCGAGGCGGCCGGGAGCTTCGCGGAGTACAACAGCGCCGGGTACTGGACCATCACGATGGAGGCGATCGCCGCGATCGTCCAGTACGTCGACGAACCTCAGGCGGTGGCCGGGGCGCGGTGGATCGTCGAGCGGCTGTGGGGGCACCTGGCCGGCCGGTGGCACTCGCGGACCGGGCAGCTGAGCGGTCCGATGGCCCGCGTGTACACGGACGAGCCCGCGCGGACGCCGGACCTGCTCGCGCTGCTCGCGAAGGCGACCGGTTTCCGGGGATTGTTCGCGGAGCTGCCGGCGCTCACGCCGACGCTCGGGCTGGCCGGACCGGCGCTGGTCGACGTCGAGGCGCCCGCCGCGGTCGTCGAGCGGTTGCTGGACACGCCAACAGGAGTGGTTCGGGAACGGTTCAGCTACCTCGAGGGACAGGTGCCGGTGGTCGGGACCACCTGGCACGGCTCGGACGCGACGCTGGGCAGTGCGAGCGTCGGCGAGTACTGGCTGCAGCGCCGCCCGCTGATGGGGTACTGGCGCGAGCCGGAGGACCCGGCCTGGGGACCCTCGCGGTTCGTTAAGCTGCACCTGATGAAGGACGACCACGACTTCTCGTCGGCCGTGTTCGCGTCGGTGCAGTCCGGCAGCCAGGTCCTGTGGTCGGTGAGCTTCGTGTCGCCGGGCGGTGACGAGCATATCGGGCTGCATCAGATCGAGGCGGGACAGGCGTTCTCCGTCTCGTCACTCCGGTTGGTACTGGAGATCGCGGGCGCCGACGGCGCGACTGTTTCGGAAGGGCCGGTGGCGGTCGGTCAGAAGTTCCGGGTGCGTACGCCGGGTGCGGACCTGGTCGGGAGTGTGGACTCGATCAGCTTCGGCGATCATCGGCCGACGTTGCGGATGGAGCGTACGGACGACCGGATCCTGCTGGTCGCGGAGCTGCTGGAGGGTCCGGCGTCGATGACGATGCAGGACATCGCCCCGGCGGAGCTGACCGGTACGTTCTCCCTGTTCGAGGGCGCCGACCGGCCTGACGTGGCGGCGCCCTCGATCACGGTGTACGACGGGGACGTGCAGGCGCACTGGGTCACCGCCGACGGCACCCAGTTGCGGCTGGTGGCTCCGGCTCGGGTCACCACGAAGACGGGGCATCCGCAAGCCGTCCGTACGTCGATCGACGTACGCGCGTGACAGGGACGCTCCTGCTGACGTTCGACGATCGGCACGTCGCGGGCTGGGAGGAGGCGCTGCCGGTGTTCGACGCGGCCGGGGCACGCGTGACGTTCTTCGTCGTGGAAGCGGACTTGCTCGACGACGCGGAGCAGGCAGGTGTACGGCGGCTACTGTCCGCCGGGCATTCCGTCGGGTCGCACGGCGCCCGGCATCGCAACGCCGACGAGACGATCGCGGAGTTGGGCGCCGTGGAGTACCTGCGGACCGAGATCACCGGCAGTGTGGCGGCGTTGCGGTCGCTGGGTGCGTCGGCGAGCAGCTTCGCGTACCCGAACAGCCGGCGGGATGAGACGACGGATGCCGTGCTGCTGGAGGTGTTCAACCACCTACGGGCCGGGAGCCCGCGCACGACCGATCTCGGTACGGCGTTGGCGTCGGTCGTGCACGGGGACGCGAAGGTGTTTCCCGGGCGCGGCATCGACACCGGGCGGGGCGGCGTACCGCAACTGAACGACGCCGTCGCCCTCAGCGAGCTCTTACGGGAGCTCGCCGAGGCCGACGGGACGCTGGCGCTGTACGCCCACGAGATAGCACCGGTTGCCCAAGGCAATCATATCCACCCGGACCGCCTTCGCGCCGTACTTGCCGAGGCGCGGAGGCTGAGCCTCCGGATGATCGGATTCGACGACTACTCGCCGGTCAGCTGGTTGTAGTGCGTGGTGATCGCCGCGTGACTGGCCACGTTGAAACGGCAGGGACCTTGCCGTACGCCGTGATCGCGGTCGCGGTGCCGTTCGTCTTGCTCAGCGCGAACTGGTAGCCGGACTGCGTGTCGTTGTCGACCGCCACGAGCAGCGAACCGCCGCGGGTCCCGCAGCCCTGGACGACGAGCGACTCGTACGCCGACCAACCCGACGAGCGGATCAGCTTCATCACCGGCTTCGCCCCCGGCGGCGACCGGGATGCGCGCGGTCCAGAGCGCTCCCGCGTTCGTCGTCATCAGCAGCGTGTCGTACGTCGCCGTCTCGCTGATCACCGTCACCGTCTTGAAACCGCGGAACCCGGGGATCGGACCGAGCGCCCGGAAACCGGCGCCGACGATCTGGTAGCGGTACAGGCTGCCGTTCGTGTTCAGGCCGTACAGGTACGCGTGCCGCGGTGCGGCGACGCTGAAGTTCGACGTGGCGATCAACTTGAAGCTGGTCCAGCCGGAACCGACCTTCTTGAAGGTGGGCGACCAGGTGAAGGTGTCACCGCCGTCCCGCACGTAAGTTGTGTGCCGGTACAGGTTGCCGCCCTGCAGGAGCAACCCGTAGTAGTACACCTGCGTGCCGACGGCGTTCACCGCGCCGTACCAGGTCGTGTTCGCACGGCTGCCGGCGAGCTTGAACGGCGTGTCCTGGAACGCCTGGACCTGGCGTCCCGGCATCGCCAGGGTCTCCTGCGACGTACCCGTCACGGTCGGGGACATGACGTCGCTGATGCACGGTTCACCGGCCGCCTTGAGCATGTTCGGGTTCACGTTCTTGGCGAACGGGTGCTTCGGGTCGGCCTGGCCGGTGGCGGCGGCCGGGACGGACGCGACGGCGGCGGCCAGCAGGCCGGCGCGGCGATCGCCAGTGCAAAACGCTGCAACTTCATTGGGTCTGCTCTGGAAAGATCTCACTAGCCCCCGAGATCGCGCTGACTATAGCCGCGCCCGGGGACACCGCGCGTGGCGGTGTCCCCGGCTGCGGGGTACTGCGGGTTGGTTACTCGCCGACCAGCTGGTCGTAGTGCGTCGTGATCGAGACCTCGTTGACACCGTCGAAGACGGCCCCCGGGATCTTGCCGTACCCCGTCATCGCGGTGGCCGTGCCGTTCGCCTTGCTCATCGCGTACTGGTCGCCGGACTTGGTGTCGTTGTCGACCGCCACGAGCAGCGTGCCGCCGCGGGTGCCACAGCCCTGCGCCACCAGCGACTCGTACTGCGCGAAGCCGGTGGAGCGGATCAGCTTCAGCACCGGCTTGGCGCCGGCCGCGATCGGGATGTGTACGGTGTAGAGCGCACCCGACGTCGTCGTCATCAGCAGGGTGTCGTACGTCGCCGTCTCGCTGATCACCGTCATCGCCTTGAAGCCGCGGAAGCCGGCGAGCGGACCGAGCGCCTTGAAGCCGGCGCCGACGATCGCGTAGCGGTACAGGCTGCCGTTGGTGTTCAGGCCGTACAGGTACGCGTGCCGCGGCTGCGCGACGCTGTAGTTGGACGTGGCGATCGCCTTGAAGCTGCCCCAGCCCGACCCGACCCGCTTGAAGGTCGGCACCGGCGGCTTGTTCTCGTCGTTCGACAGGTACGTCGTGTGCCGGTACAGGCTCGTGCCCTGCAGCAGCAGGCCGTAGTAGTAGAACTGGGTGCCGGACGCGTTGACGGCGCCGTACCAGGTCGCGTCCGCGCGGGAACCGACGTACTTGAAGGGCTCCCAGACGTCGGCGCGCGGCGGCTTGGCGGCCGTCACGTCGATTTCCTGCATCGTCCCCGCCGCGGTCGGCACGCCGACGTAGTTGATGCACGGACCGCCGGCGAACGTCTTCACCGAGCTCGGGTGGGCGGCCTTCTTGGACAGGTAGGGCTTCGGGTCGGCCTGGCCGGTGGCGGCGGCCGGAATCGAAGCGACGGTGGCGGCCAGCAGGCCGGCCCCCGCGAATGCGAGCGCGAAGCGCTGCAGTTTCATAGGAGTTCCCCCTCCAGATGTGTCCCGATTAGCTCGAGATCGCGCTGACTATAGCCGAGGTCGCCGACCTGCGCGAAGGTCTTGCACCTTGTTGCAATCGTTGCTGATCAGCGTTCTGGGGCCCAGTCAGGCGCTCAGCCCGGCGCGGTGCGCGACCGCGGCGGCCTCGGTGCGGGTGGCGACGCCGAGCTTGCGCAGGATCCGGGCGACGTGGGTCGCGACCGTGTTCGGGGAGACGAACAGTTCGTGGGCGATCTCGGCGTTGGACAGGCCGCGCGCGAGGGTTCGCAGTACGACGAGCTCGCGCTCGGTCAGCCCGAGCGCCGTGGGTTCCGCGCGGACCGCCGAGTCCGATAATCCGGCCCGCCGCGCGAGGTCGTTGATTTGGGCCACCAATGGTTCCGCTGCCAGCCGGTCCGCGAGCTCACGGGCCTCCTCGAGACGTCGCCGCGCACCCGGTTTGTTGTTCGTCCGGACCGCGCTCGCCGCGCCACCGACCAGCGCTCTGGCCAACTCGTGCACATCCTTGGCCGACCGCCACCCGTCGGCGGCCGTGTCCCAGGCCGCGATGGTGTCGACGGCGTACGCCTCGCAGGTCAGCGTCGCCGCGTCGACGACCGGCCAGCCGGTCGCGTCGGGCAACCGGCGCCGTACGTCGTCCGACCAGCGCGGGACGTGTCGTCGCCGTCCCGGCTGGGCGTGCTCCAACCGGACCGCGGCGAGCGCAACCCGTGCCAGGCCTCGCGGATCCAGCCCGTCCCCGCCGGGGAGTACGGCGACCGTCTCGGTGAGCAGACCGTCCGCACGGGCCAGATCACCACGACCCATCTCCAGCGCGACCTCGATCGGCAAGCGCTGCAACGCGAGTTCGCTGGCCGCACCGGATTGCGGAGCGACCATTCCCCCCAGGTGGTCGGCGGCTTCGGCGTAGTTGCCCCGTCCGACGGCGATCTCGGCCAGCGCGATCCGCAGACACGCGGCGTACCAAGGCGACGGGCCGTCCGCGAGGGCGGCGTACGCGACCTGTTGGGCCTCGTCCCAGCGGCCCAGGACGAGGAGGGCCATCGACCGGTTCTGCGCGAGCATCGTGCCGCGGGCGCGCATCCGGCCCCAGCGTTGGGCCTGCTGCTCGGCCAGTTCGAGCAGCTCGATCGCTGCCTCCGGATCCCCGGAGTCCGTCAGCGCCTGGCCTTCCCACTGCAGGGAGGTCAGGTACGTGTGGTGGTCGTGAACAGCCTCGGCGGTCCGCCGCGTTGCTTGCAACAGGGAACGCGCCTCCGCTGGCCCGCCGCCTAGGTGCAGCGTGATGCCGCCGACGGTCAACTGCGCCTCGGCCAGCGCCTGACCGTCTCCGGTTCTCTCGGCCAGCTTCAGAGCGTGCTGTGCGTGCCGTTCCATCCCAGGCCCCGGAGTGCCGACGAACTCGGTGAACGCGAGTGCCGAAAGCAGTCTGCTCCGCAGCACAATGTCTGCCCCTTCGGGCACCATCTCGACGGCTCGCAGCAGGTCGTCGCTCCCTGAGCCGTCGATCCGGCACCGCAGCATGCCACGGAGGCGGAGGAGTGCTGCGACGCGCAGCGGCTCGGTGATCGTCGTCAGAGCCTCGGTGGCATGCTCCACGCCCTGCTGGGAGCGACCGGTCGTGAACGACGCAGTAGTGGCCTGTTCCTGGACTGTCGCGCGGTCGACCCCGATGAGGCCGGCTGCCCCTTCCACGTCGGGCCACAGCGCCAGAACGCGTTCGAGCATGTTGAGCTGCTCGTCGTACGCGTACTGCCGCTCGGCGGTCGCGGCAGCTCGCCAGGCCGCCACCAGTGCCTTCGCTGGTTGGCGCGCCACGGTCCAGTGTTCTGCGAGCGCCGCGGACGGCTCCGGTCCCGCTGCGATCGCCTCGGCGTACCGGGCGTGCAGGTGTCGACGCTCCCCCGGCAGCAAGGCGCTGTACACCGCCTCGCGGATCAGGTCGTGGCGGATCGCGTAGCCCGCCTCGAGCACCGCCAGCTGGTTCCGCTCGACCAGCTCCCGCACTGCCTCGTCGACCGGCTCGTCGGACACCTCAGCCAACAACTCATCCGGTACGGCGTCACCCGCGACCGCCACTGTGGCGAGGACTCTCCGAGCCGACGGCGAGAGATCGGCGACCCGGCTGAGCAGCAGGCTGGTCAGCCCTTCGGACGAAGCCCGCCCGGAATCGAACAACGCCTCCACG
This sequence comes from Kribbella sp. NPDC043289, assembly GCF_056436705.1. Classification (NCBI taxonomy): domain Bacteria; kingdom Bacillati; phylum Actinomycetota; class Actinomycetes; order Propionibacteriales; family Kribbellaceae; genus Kribbella; species Kribbella sp. NPDC043289. Next base: position 842,253 of record NZ_JBWKCB010000002.1, on the reverse strand, counting down.
AACAGCGGATTGCCACTGGACCGCCGGTGGATCTCGCTGCTGGCCACCGCGTCCGGCGGCCGCCCGTCGAGAGCCGACAGCAGTGCGGTCACGCCCTGTCGATCCAGCGGCGCCAACTCCAGCCCGACGACCTCCGGACGGCGCCCTAGCTCGGACAGCAACTGCCGCGTCGGGTGCCCCGCAGGCAGCTCACCGGTCCGTAAGGTACCGATCAGCAGGACAGCGGCGGTGCCGAGGTTGCGGACCAGATAGACGAACAGTTCGCGGCTGGATGCGTCCGCCCAGTGCAGGTCCTCCACCACCAGCACGAGCGGGCGTTCCTCCGCTGCGCGGGTCAGCAGACCAAGGACCTCACCGAACAGCCGGACAGGCCCGCTCGGGGCCTCCGGAAGCGAAAGCTCAGGCAGCCACCCGGCCAGCGCGGACCCGCTCGACGGCAGCGCGTCGGCGAGCCGGTCCGGGCCCCACGCTCGCGACAGGTTGCGCAGGATCGCCATGAACGGCACCCATGGCGTACCGTCCGCGCCGAGCTCCAGGCAGCCACCGGTGAGCACCAGCGGATCCCCGTCGAGCCCCTCGATCCCCGCGGCCACCAGGCGGGACTTGCCGATACCCGCCTCGCCGGAGACCAGCACGGTCGCCGGCTGTCCATCCCGGGTCCGCTCGTACGCCCCGCGCAGCGCGTCGAGCTGAGCCTGGCGGTTGATCAGAACTGGACTGATGACTGCCCCCATGCCGGTCATCCTCGCATCCAGCAGGTCTCGGGCCGGATGTCATCAGATCTGGTGACGACCCGGATGGGCTCCGCAGGACAGAGTTCGAGATACGTCAACCCAGCAAGGAGCCCACCATGAGCAGGACCGTAGTAGGCAACATCTCCCTCTCCCTCGACGGCCGGGTGAACGGCCCGGGCGGCGACTACGACATGGGCTGGATCGCGCCGCACGCGGTCACGCCCGGCGCGCTGGCCCACATGAGCCGGGTGACCGAGCCCGCCACCACGGCGCTGCTCGGCCGGAAGAACTACCAGGGCTTCGGCGGCTACTGGCCGACGGTCGCCGACGACGAGAGGGCACCGGCGGAGAGCCGGGCGTTCTCCCGCTGGCTGAACCAGGTGGAGAAGGTGGTCTTCTCGACCACTCTCGACGAGGCAGCGTGGGAGAACAGCAGACTGGCCACCGAGGACCCGGTCGCGACGGTCAAGGAGCTGCGGGAGCAGGAAGGCGGCGACATCGTCGTACTGGCCAGCGCCAGCGTCATCCGTGCGCTCCTGGCCGCCGGCGAACTGGACCGGCTGTCCGTCACGCTCTGCCCGGAACTCGTGGCCGGTGGGGTCCCGCTGTTCGACGAGACCACCGCTGCGTCGTCGTGGACCCTCACCGATTCCACGGTGACCGAGAGCGGCGCACTCTGCCTTCTGTACGACCGCAAGGCCTGAACCCTGTCTAGGAACAGCCCGGCGCCCTCCAGTCCGTCAACTGGAGGGCGCCGGAGTTCCTTCAGGACCGCGTACGGCGGGAGCGCGTCGCGGCGACCACTGCGATGCCGGCCGTGATCAGAGCCAGCGCGGCGAGCAGGAGGCCCGCGCTGACCGGGCTACCGCTGTCGCCGAGGTCCCCGCCAGGCTTCTGCGGCGTGGCTGGCGGTGTAGGCGGCGGTGTGGGTGGCGGAGTGCCTGGCGGCGTGGTCGGCGATGGCGTCGGCCGGCCGGGCTGCGGTGGTGTCACCTTCACCGTGACCGAGCTCTTGTTGTCGTTCGTGTCCGGATCCGGCGTGGTCGACTCCGCCGTCGCAGCGTTCGTCACCGAGGTTCCGCCGTACGTCGTGTCGACCAGGACGTCCAGTGCGACCCGTGCCGTCGTACCCGGGTCGATTCGGCCGACCGCACACGTGACCTTCTGGCCCTGCGCTGTGCAGTACTCCGGCATGCTGGTGAGCCGGAGTCCGTTCGCGAGCACGTCGGTGACGACCACACCGACCGCCGCCGACGGGCCCTCGTTATGGACGGCGATGGTGTACCGCAGCGTGTGTCCGGCGACGACCGACTCCGCCGACGCGGTCTTGCTGACGCTCAGGTTCGCGGACTGCTTGGTGCGGCCACTGACCTTCGCCTCGTTGTTCGGAACCACCGGGTCAGAGGTGGAGGAACCGACGCGGGCGATGTTCTCGAGCGTCCCGCTGAACCCGGGCACCACGGTGGCGTGGATCGTGATCTTGATGGTCGCGCCTTCCGCGAGCACCGTCGTACCGCACTGGACCGTGCCGGCCTCCGGAGCGTCCGGTGCGCCGGGTGCGAGCGGCGGCAGGATGATGCAGGAGCCACCGGTCGCGGTCACGTTGGTGAGGCCGCGGGGCAGCTCGTCGGTGACCTCCACCAGGCGGGCGTCGGACGGGCCGTTGTTCTTCACCGTCAGCGTGTAGGTCACCGCCTGGCCGGACACCGGCTCGGCCGGCGACATCGTCTTCGTGATCGCCAGGTCCGCCAGCGCGGTCACCGGCGACTCCACCGTGCCCGTGTTGTTGTCCGGGTCCGGATCGGTGGTCGGCGATGTCGCGGTCGCGGTGTTGGTGACGCTGCCTCCGTCGTACCCGGAGGCCAGGCGGACTCGGAGCGAGACGACCCGCTGTCCGATCGGCAGGTCACCCAGCTCGCAGCGCACCGCCCGGCCCTCGACCGTGCACCCCGCCGACGCGGAGCTGACGGTCAGTCCTGCAGGCACCATGTCGGACAGGACCACCGAACGCGCGGTCGACGGACCCGCGTTGGTCACCACGATCGTGTAGTCGAACGTGCTGCCCGGTGTGACACCGGCCGGGTCCGAGGTCTTGACGACACTCAGATCCGCACGAGTCTCGACCGGAGTGGTCACCGTGGAGCTGTTGTTGCTCTCGTCCGGATCAGTCACCGGCGAAGTCGCCGTCGCGGTGTTCGCCAACGACTTCCCCTGGTACGCCGGGTCGAGCGCCGCCGTGATCACCACAGTCGCCGTCTTGCCCGCGGCGATCGTGCCGAGCGCGCAGCTGACGTCCTGGCCAGCCGTCGTACAGGAGCCCTGCGTCGGGTCGACCGTGGTCAGCGTGAGTCCGGTCGGCAGACTGTCGGTAGCCGTGACCGGTGTGGCGTCCGACGGCCCGTGGTTGACCACCGTCAGCCGGTAAGTCACGCCACCGCCTGCCACGACGGTCGCGTCGTCACTGGTCTTGATCACCTCGACGTCCGCGACCTGCCGCACCTCGCTGGTCACCGAATCCTTGTTGTTCGAGGGATCCGGATCCGTCGTCGTACTGGTCACCGCGCCGGCGTTCGTGACCGCCGCGATCCGTTCGGCAGCGACCGCCACCCGGATCACGACCACCGCGTTGCCACCGGCCGCGAGCGTCCCCAGCGCACACGTCACCGCGGATCCGGACGTGGTGCAGGTGCCGTCCGCACTGGTTGCCTCAAGCACCGACAACCCCGCCGGTACGGCGTCCGACACGGACACTGCCCGCGCGGTGGACGGACCGTCGTTGTGCACTGTCAGCGTGTAGACCGCCTCGTCACCGGCGATCAGCGAGGTCGGCGCCACCGTCTTCACGATCGACAGATCGGCGGCCGTGGTCACCGTGGTCTCGGCCGAGTCGCTGTTGTTCTGGTCGTTCGGGTCCGGTGTAGCGAGCTGACCGTCGCGCTGTTGACGAGCGTCCCCGCGGGCTGGTCCGGCGACACCTTCACGACCACCGTGACCGTCGCGTCGTCGTTCGGTTCCATCCGGCCGACCGGGCAGCTGACGACCGGTTCGGACAGCGCGGGGCTCTGGGTGCACGCGCCACCAGGCCCGGTGCCGCGAACGAACGTCGTACCCGATGGCAGGGTGTCGGTGATCACTGCACTGACCGCGTCCGAAGGTCCGGCGTTGTGGACCGCGAGGGTGTAGGTCAGTTCGTTGCCCGCAACAACGGTCGCCGCCGCGGTCTTGGTGACGGACAGGTCTGCCTCGGCCCGCACGCTCGGCGTGGTGGTCGAGGTGTTGTCGGAGGTCGTCGGATCCGTGGGAGTCTCCGAGTCGGCCGTTGCGGTGTTGCCCAGCTCTCCGGGCTCGGTGGACGCGGCGACCGTCCCGGTCACCGTGACCACGAAGCTGTCGCCGGCCGCGAGTGTCGCTGCCCGACAACGCACCTGGCCGCCTGCGCTCGTACAGATCGCGCCACCGGTCGCACTCGCCGACACCCCGGTCACCGCAGCCGGTACGTCGTCCACCACCGAGACGCCCTGCGCATCCGACGGTCCGGTGTTCCGGACGGTCAGTTTGTAGGTGATCGCCTTCCCCGCGACCACCGGGTCCGGCGAGGCCGTCTTGGTGAGCGTGATGTTGGCCTGCGTACCGGTCGTCAGCGTGTACGTCGCCGTGTTGTTGTCGTCGTCGGGATCAGGGGTCGGCGACGCGACGGTCGCCGTGTTCGCGAGATTGTTCGGAGGGGCACCGGACGGGGCGTTCGCCACCACGGTCACCGTGACGACGTCGCCCGGAGCCACCGCGCCGAGCGCACAGCTGACAGTGCCGTCGGCCTCGGTGCAGCTGCCGCTCGAGGTCTTCGACGAGACGTACTGCAGCGGCGCCGGCACCGGATCGGTCACCTTCACCGACTGCGCCGCGGACGGGCCGTTGTTCGTCACCGTCAGCGTGTAGGTCACCGGGTGGCCGGCCTGCACCGGGACCGGCTGAGCGGTCTTGGTGATCGCCAGATCGGCACTCGCCGCCACGTTGTCCGTGGTCCGTCCGGTGTTGTTCGAGTCGTCCGGGTCAGGCGTCGTACTGTCGGCGGTCGCGGCGTTGGTGAGCTGGCCGATCGCCTTCGGAGACACGGTCCCTGTCACGGTGACAGTCGCCGTCGAGCCGACTGTCAGGTCACCCAACGCACACGCGACCTGCCCCGAACTCACCGTGCACGACCCGGCCGAAGTGTCCGCGGTGATCCCGGTGATGGCCGCTGGTACGTCGTCCTTCAGCTGCACGGCCTTCGCGTCCGACGGTCCCGCGTTCCGCACCTTGATCTGGTAGGTGATCGGCTCGCCGGCGACGACGGGCTTCGTCAACGTGGTCTTGGTGACCACCACATCGGCCTTGGCCGCACCAGGAGTCACCGTCACGGTGCCGGTGTTGTTCGAGTCGTCCGGGTCCGGGGTGTCGCTGTTCACCTTCGCCGTGTTCTTCAGCGCGCCGCCGGTGTAACCGGCGTCGAGCGTCGCCGCGATCCGCACCGTCACACTCGACCCAGCCGCCAGGCGTGCCAGCGTGCAGCTGATGTCCTGGCCGGCCGTCGCGCAGTTCGCATCCGACTGGACGCCGGTGACCGCGAACGCGGTCGGGACCGTGTCCGCGATCCGCACCTGTTCGGCATCCGACGGTCCGTCGTTCCGGATGGTCAACGTGTAGACGACGGGCTCACCTGGTGCGGGGCTCGCCGGCTCCACGGACTTCACCAGCGCGAGGTCCGCCGTACGGGAGACGTCGGTGGTGACCGAGGAGATGTTGTTGTCCGGGTTCGGATCGGAGGTCGAGGTGGTGACTGTCGCGACGTTCGTCAGGCTGGTCGCCGTACTCGCGGAGGGGACCCGGACCACGACGGTGATCGTGGCGGTCGCTCCGGACGCGATCGTGCCGAGTTCACAGGTGGTCGACGAGCACTTGCCCTGCGTCGGCGTCGCGGACACCAGTTGGACGCCGTCGGGCAACGTGTCGGCGACCGTCACGTCCTGCGCGGGGCTCGGACCGTTGTTGCGGGCAACCAACGTGTAGGTGAGGTTGCCGCCGGCCGCGACCGGGTCGGGCTTCGCAGTCTTGGTGATCGACACGTCGGCCTCGGCCGCGACCGGAGTGTGCACCTCGTCGGTCCGGTACGTGTACTGCTTGTTCAGCGTCTCCGCCGTGTAGTCGAGCAGACCGGTGTTGGTCAGCGTGGTCCCGGCCGCCGCCTTGTCGACCGTCACCCGGAACCGGACCGCACTGCTCTGGTTCTTCTTGATCCGGCCGCCTGTCGTGGCATCCGCACCGGTGCCGATCCGGAACCGGACCAGCCGCGAGCTTCCGTCGTACTCGGCCTGGTCGTCGCCCGCCTGGTCGGTCTTGGCACCGGAATGCGGGCCTGAGACCACGCTGAGCGAGCCGGGGACGTACGTCGTGTTCGCCGGCAGTGCATCGCGGACGACGGCGCCGAGCGCGTCGTCGTCACCGGTGTTGCTGAAGCTCATCGTGTATTCGAGGGTGTCCCCAACCTTCGCCGGATCGTTACCGGCCAGGTTCCGCACCGTCTTCGTGCCGAGGATGGTCGGCGCGTAGAGGTCGATCTGTGTGGTCAGCGCGGCCGGGTAGTAGACGTCGCCGGTGCTCGCGAAGGTCAGCTCCGCACTGGTCGAGTTGTTCGGCAGGATCCCGGCGGCGTCCACCACCTTGGCATCCATGCCCAGGTTGTTCACGCTGGCCGGGGATCGGTCGGCCAGGTTCGAACCGCCGTCGGTGATCCGGCTGCCGTAGAAGTTCGCGGACGGGTTCTGGGTGTCGGCGAGCCGGGTGCCGTTGACCGCGAAGTAGTCACCCGTGATGCCGGCGTCCCCCTCGTACGTGACACTGCCGAACCGGGCGTTCACCGCACCGCTCGGCGGCGCCAGGAAGCCGGAGATGTTCGTCCGCTCCGGCTGGCCACTGCTCACCTTGGCGTACCCGTTGAACACGCTCAGGTCACGCAACGGCTCGTCGGCCTGCTGGTAGGCGATCACCAGACTCCACCCGGCGTACCGGTCGGCACCCGTCCCGGTCGCCACGTCGGCGCCCCAGTACGGACCGTTGCCCCCGGCCCGCACCAGATCGGTGACATCAAGGTACGACGAGTAGTCGTTCTTCGAGCCGGTGTTCAGCAAGTCGGTCCGGCTGGCGGTGACGGTCTGGTACTTCGTCGCGCCGGGCAACCGCAGGCGCATCGTCGTACCGTCGTCGGTGCTCGCCGTGCCACCCTTGCCGGCGCCGCGGGCCGCACCCCAGAACAGGCCGGCGTACAGCACCTGCGCTCCCGACGGCAGATTGACGCCCGCGCTCGAGGACGAGCTCGTGGACGGGTCGGAGTCCGTGTCCAGGAGCTCCATCGTCCAGTCGTTGTTGTTCGCCGACGAGCTCCCGCCGGCCAGCGACGTACGGCAGGCCGCTGACGTCCGATCGCAGGTCAGCAGACTGTTACCGGTGATCCGGATCGCGCCGTTGGTCTGGGCGCCGAACACCTTGCCGAAGTCCCGGACGGTGTCCGCCCGGGCCGTTGCCGGCAGCACCAACCCGGTCGTCAGAACGAGCAGCAGAGCGAGCAGCATCCGCACCCGAGCGGCCATCTGAAGTCCCGTTCTAGTCAGCAGTCGCCCGCCAGACCTACCACACAACAGACCTCAGAGTAACCATTCCACTACCGTGTGTCGCTACATCTTGTTGCCAACAGCACGCAACTGTCAACGTACGGGTGCCGCCGTCGCCGCCCGTACGTCGTCCTCGGTCACGCCGGGGGCCAGGTCGACGAGGGTGAAGGTGCCGTTGGCAACGTCCAGGACCGCAAGGTCGGTGATGACGCGGTGCACGACGCCGCGGCCGGTGAGCGGCAGGGTGCAGACGTCGAGGAGTTTGGAGGCGCCCTGGCGGGTTCGGTGCTCCATCAGGACCACCACGCGGCGGGCGCCGTTGACCAGGTCCATCGCGCCGCCCATGCCCTTCACCATCGCCCCGGGGACGAGCCAGTTCGCGAGGTCGCCGTACGCCGAGACCTGCATGCCGCCCAGGATCGCGACGTCGATGTGGCCGCCGCGGATCATCGCGAAACTCGTCGCGGAGTCGAAGTACGACGCGCCGTCGACGACCGTCACGGTCTGCTTCCCGGCGTCGATCAGGTCCGGGTCGACCTCGTCGTCGTACGGGAACGGCCCGACGCCGAGGACACCGTTCTCCGCCTGCAGGGTGACCGACGAGCCGGCCGGCAGGTGGTTCGGGACGAGCGTCGGCAGGCCGATGCCGAGGTTCACGTACTCGCCGTCGTTCAGCTCGCCCGCCGCTCGGGCGGCCATCTGGTCACGTGTCCAAGGCATGTCAGGCCTCCCGCGGCCGCGTCGTGCGCTTCTCGATGCTCTTCCGCGCGGCCTGCTCAGCAGTCAGCGGTACGACGCGGTGCACGAACACGCCCGGCAGATGGATCGCGTCCGGCGCGAGCTCGCCGACGTCGACGACCCGCTCGGCCTCGACGATCGTCAGCCGCCCGGCCATCGCCGCGACCGGGTTGAAGTTCCGCGCCGCCGCGTGGAAGACGCAGTTCCCGGCCCGATCGGCGGCCGCGGCGCGGACCAGCGCGACATCGGTGACGATCGCCTCTTCCAGCACCATCTCGCGGCCCTGGATCGTCCGCACCTCCTTGGGCGGCGAAGCGACCGCGACCGTCCCGTCCGGCGCGTACCGCCACGGCAGACCGCCTTCGGAGACCAACGTGCCGACCCCGGTCGGGGTGAAGAACGCACCGATCCCGGCCCCGCCCGCGCGCAGCCGCTCGGCCAGCGTGCCCTGCGGGGTCAGCTCGACCGTCAATTCCCCCGCGAGGTACTGACGAGCGAACTCCTTGTTTTCCCCCACGTACGACGCGATCACCCGGCTGATCCGCCCGCGTTCGAGAAGCAGTCCGAGACCGGCGCCGTCGACACCGCAGTTGTTCGAGACGACCGTCAGGTCACCGGCGCCCTGCTCGAGCAACGCCTCGATCAGGAACCACGGGATCCCCGCCAGCCCGAAACCGCCGACCGCGAGACTGGTCCCGTCGGGGAGGTCGGCGACCGCCTCGGCCGGGGTCGCGACCACCTTGTCCACACTCATGCGTCCTCCTGAAGGTGGGCGACGACGGCCGGCGTCACCACGTCGGGGCGTTCCGCGGCGGCCAGGTGCGCGGCCTCCGGTACGACGAGAAGCTTGCCGTCAGCAACCGCGGTGGCGATCCGCTCCAGCTGCCACGGCGGGGTGGCCGGATCGTCGGCACCGGCGATCGCGAGGGTCGGTGCGGTGATCGCCGGCAGGTCGTCGAGAAGGTCCATCGCCGCGATCACCTCGCAACAGGCGGCGTACCCGGCGGGTGGGGTCGTGGCGACCATCTCCTCGGACTCCTTGCGGATCCGCGGGTTCCGGTCCAGCCAGGCGGCGGTGTACCAGCGTTCGACGACCGCCTGCGCGACTGCCGACGTACCCCGGGCGCGGACCAGGGCCGCGCGGTCGGTCCACGCGCTCGACGGGTCGAGCCGGGCGCCGGTGCAGAGGACGACGAGCCGGTCGACGCGGTCCGGGTTGCGGGCGGCCAGGCGGAGGCCGGTCATGCCGCCGAGCGAGAGGCCGACGAAGTGGGCGCGCTCGATGTCGAGGTCGTCGAGCAGCGTGATCACGTCGTCGGCGAGGTCGTCGATAGTGGAGGTCCCGGGCGGAACCGGTGAGCGGCCGTGCCCGCGGGTGTCGAAGCGGACGACCCGGCAGTGGCGTTCCCACTCGGCGAGATTCGCGTCCCACATCTCCCACGTGGAACCGAGCGAGTTCGCCAGTACGACGGTTGGCGCGTCGGGCCGGCCGCTGACGGTGTGGGCGACCTTCATCGGACGACCTCTCTCATCGGTCTGCCTCTCATCGGACGGCCTCGAAGATCGCGGCGATGCCCTGGCCCCCGCCGATGCAGAGCGTTTCGAGCGCGTAGCGACCGTTGCGGCGGTGCAGTTCGCGGGACAGCGTGGCGAGGATCCGGGCACCCGTGGCGCCGACGGGGTGGCCCAAGGAGATACCGGAGCCGTTCGGGTTCAGGCGGTCGTCGGTCGGGTCGACCTTCCACTCCCGCAGGCAGGCGAGAACCTGCGCGGCGAAGGCCTCGTTGAGTTCGATCAGGTCGAGCTCGTCGAGGGTCAGGCCGGCGCGATCGAGAGCCGCCGCGGCGGCCGGGACCGGGCCGATGCTCATCACCTCGGGACCTACGCCGGCGACTGCCCAGGATCGGAGCGCCACGAGCGGGCGGAGGCCACGCCGCTCGGCCTCGTCGCGGGTCGTGACGACACAGACCGCCGCGCCGTCGTTCTGACCGCTCGCGTTGCCTGCCGTGACGGTGGCGCCGGGGTCGCTCTTCAGCATCACCGGACGGAGCGCGGCGAGGCCCTCGAGGGACGTATCGGGCCGCGGGTGCTCGTCGGCGTCGACCAGCGTCGTCGTACCGCGGCGGCCCGGCACCTCCACCGGGACCAGCTCGTCGGCGAAACGCCCTTCGGCCTGCGCGGCGACGGCCCGCTGGTGCGAGCGGAGCGCGAACTCGTCCTGCTCCTCGCGAGAGACGCCGTACTCACGGCGGACGTTCTCAGCGGTCTCCAGCATGCCGCCGGGGACCGGGTGGTACTTCCCGCCGGCCGTCTCGCGGGCGCGGATCAGGCGGTCGTTCAGCTCCACGTTGCCGCGGACGCCGGTGCGCAGACCGAGTGCGTAGTGCTCCACCTGCGACATCGATTCGGTGCCCCCGGCAACCACCACGCTCGCGGCGCCGGTGGCGACCATGCCGGCCGCGTACAACACGGCCTGCAGACCCGAGCCGCAGCGCCGATCCACCTGCACACCCGGTACGCCGACGCCCAGGCCCGCGTCGAGTGCGGCGATCCGGCCGATCGCCGGCGCCTCGCCGTTCGGGTAGCACTGGCCGAGGATCACGTCGTCGACAGCACCTTCGCCCAGACCGGTCCGGCGTACCAGCTCGGTGAGCGCCGCGGTGGCGAGGTCGGCCGCGGACAGCCCGGCGAGCGCGCCGCCGAAGCGGCCCACCGGAGTACGGATCGGTTCACAGATCACGACGTCGCTCATGCCCTCGACGGTAGGCCGCCGGGACCGATATGGAGAAATACTCATTTACGCTCGATCGAGACTCTGTCAATATCAATCCCGTGGAGCTACGCCATCTGCGGTACTTCGTCGCCGTCGCCGAGGAACGTCACTTCGGGCGCGCGGCGGCCCGCCTGCACATGGCCCAGCCGCCGTTGTCGCAGCAGATCCGCCAACTCGAGAGCGAGCTCGGCCTGCAACTCCTCCGCCGTACTACGCGACGGGTCGAACTCACGCCCGCCGGCGAGGCGTACCTGGTGCGCGCCCGGCAGATCATCGCGGCGGTGTCATCGGCCGCGGGAGAGGCGCAGCGAGTCGCGGCGGGACTGCAGGGCCGGTTGGTGATCGGGTGCGTCGGGTCAGCGACGTACAGCCTGTTGCCGCAGCTGGTGCGGACGTTGCGCGAGGAGTTGCCGGACGTCGAGGTGGCGGTTCAGGGCGAGATGCTCGCGCCCGATCAGGTCCGGGCGCTGGTGGACGGGCGGATCGATCTCGGCCTGCTGCGACCACCCGTCGAGGACGAGTCCCTGAGGGTCGAGGTACTGCGGGCCGACCAGCTGATCGTGGCGGTTCCCGACGGGCATCGGCTGGCCGGGCGGCGCCGGGTGCGGCTGGTCGATCTGGCCGACGAGGACTTCGTGATCCACGCCGGCGGCGGGCGATCGGTGATGCACGACACGGTGCTGGCGCGCTGCCGGGAGGCCGGGTTCGAGCCGCGGGTGCGGCACGAGGTGGCCGAGACTTCGACACTGGTGACCTTCGTGGCGGCCGGGCTCGGGATCGCCGTCGTACCGGCACCGGTGGCGGAGCTGATGGTCCCCGGAGTCGCCTACCGAGCGCTCGGCGGGCAGGCGGCAGTGGAGTTGGCCGCAGCGACGCGGGTGGACGACGAGGCGCCACACCTACAGCGGGCGCTGGCCCTCCTGACCGGGTTGGTTCAGTAGAACCCGTCGCGGGCCTGGGCATCGAGCCGACGGGTGCCGCCGAGTAACCGGAGGTCATCCGAGATTGCCGCAGCGGCGTCGCGCATCAGCGGGATGACCTTCTCGACGATCTGTTCCTCAGTACGCCGCCCGACCGTCGTCGAGTAGGCGAGCGCCGCGAGGACCCTGCCGTCCGGCGTACGCACAGGCACGGCGGCGGACAGCAGGCCGTCCTCGAGTTCGGACTCGACGACGGCGTACCCGTCCTGCCGGACCTGGTGCAGCACGTCGCGAAACGCGGTCGGGTCGGTGACCGTACGCCGCGCCAGCCGCGGCAGCCCGGCCGCGATCACGGCTTCGACCACCGACGCGTCCGCCCACGCGGTCAGCACCCGCCCCATCGATGTCGCGTGCGCCGGTACCCGGCTGCCCACGTCGATCGCGACGGCCATCACGCGGCGGACCTGGACGCGGGCGACGTACACGACGTCGGTCCCGTCGAGTTGTGCGAGGGACGCCGACTCCTGGGTCTCCTCGGCGAGCCGGAGCAGGTGCGGCTGCGCAGTCTCCACGAAGCTGTGCGTGGCCGCGTAGTGCTGACCGATCGTCAGCACGCGAGGCGTCAGCGTCCACCGGGAGCCCTGCGCGGCGACGTACCCCAGACGCTGCAAGGTCAGCAGGATCCGCCGGACCGCGGGCCGCGACAGCCCGGTCGCGGCGGCGACCTCCGCGAGCGTCGGTGTCGGCCGGTCCGCGTCGAACGCGAGCAGTACGGCGAATCCGCGCTCGATGCTCTGGATGTAGTCGCGCTCGCTCCCCTCCCCACTCATGGCGGCCATCCTTCCACGAAAAGTTGTTGAGCCCTTGACAGTCGCGCGTCAGGACTCCAAGGTCTTGTCGTACGCCAAGCGTACGGCTTGTACGCAGAGCGTACATCGAGGAGGAACGCTGATGGACTCCCGAGAACTCCGCACCGCATTCGGTCAGTTCGCCACCGGCGTCACCGTGGTGACCTGCACCAGCGACGAAGGCCTTCCGCACGGCGCCACCGTGAACGCGTTCACCGCCGTGTCGCTCGAGCCCGCGCTCGCGCAGGTCACACTCACCCGCACGTCGAAGGCGTGCCAGTACCTCGACGGCAAGCCGTTCGCGATCAACGTGCTCGCCGACGACCAGCTCGACGTCGCCTGGCACTTCGCCGGACGGCCCAGCCAACTGCCAGGCCGCACCCCCGGCTGGGTCGACGGTCCCACCGCTCCGCTGCTCGACGGCGCGGCCACGACGATCTCGTGCCGGCCGTGGCGGACGTACGACGGCGGCGACCACCTGATCGTGATCGGTGAGGTGCACGCGGTCGAGATCACCGCCCGGGACCCGCTGCTGTTCCACGGCGGCCGGTTCCGCTACCTCGGTCCGGTCGAGACCCACTGGTCCGGCTCCATCGACTGCCCGAACAGCGGCTGGTTCGACGCCAGCGCCGTCTTCACGCCGCTTTCCCTTGTCTGAAAGGACTTCTCATGACCACGACTGTCGAGCAGGAAACCACCACCAAGCGCCCGATGAACGGAGCGGAGTACCTGGACTCGATCCGCGACGACCGCGAGATCTGGATCTACGGCGAACGCGTCAAGGACGTCACCGAGCACCCCGCGTTCCGGAACCCGGCCCGGATGACCGCCCGGCTGTACGACGCCCTGCACGACCCGGCGACCAAGGACGAGATCACCGTCCCGACCGACACCGGCAACGGCGGCTACACGCACCCGTTCTTCCGCACCCCGCACAGCTCGGCCGACCTGCAGAAGGACCGGGTCGCGATCGAGCACTGGGCCCGGCAGACCTGGGGCTGGATGGGCCGCAGCCCCGACTACAAGGCCAGCTTCCTCGGCACGCTCGGCGGCAACACCGACTTCTACCAACCGTACGAGGAGAACGCGAAGCGCTGGTACAAGGAGTCCCAGGAGAAGGTCCTGTACTGGAACCACGCGATCATCAACCCGCCGGTCGACCGCAACCTGCCGCCGGACGAGGCCGGGGACATCTTCATGCGGGTCGAGAAGGAGACCGACGCCGGCGTGATCGTGTCCGGCGCGAAGGTGGTGGCGACCGGTTCGGCGATCACCAACTACAACTTCATCGCGCACTACGGCCTGCCGATCAAGAAGAAGGAGTACGCGCTGATCTGCACGGTCCCGATGAGCTCCCCTGGTGTGAAGCTCATCTGCCGGCCGTCGTACACCATGCAGGCCGACGTGATGGGCAGCCCGTTCGACTACCCGCTGTCCAGCCGGATGGACGAGAACGACACCATCTTCGTCTTCGACAAGGTGCTGGTCCCGTGGGAGAACATCTTCCTGTACGGCGATGTCGACAAGATCAACGGCTTCTTCCCGCAGTCCGGGTTCATCCCGCGGTTCACCTTCCACGGCTGCATCCGGTTGTCGGTGAAGCTCGACTTCATCGCCGGACTGTTGCTCAAGGCCCTCGAATGCACGGGCAGCAAGGACTTCCGCGGCGTCCAGACCCGCGTCGGTGAGGTGATCGGCTGGCGGAACCTGTTCCGCTGCATGGCCGACGCGATGGCACTCAACCCCGACCCGGGCCCGAACGGAACGGTGCTGCCGAAGCTCGACTACGGCCTGATCTACCGCCAGTTCATGATCACCGGGTACCCGCGGGTGAAGGAGATCATCCAGCAGGACGTTGCCTCCGGCCTCATCTACCTGAACTCCAACGCGATCGACTTCAAGACTCCCGAGGTACGCCCGTACCTGGACCGCTTCGTGCGCGGGTCCAACGGGTACGACGCCGTCGAGCGCACCAAGCTGATGAAGGCGCTGTGGGACGCGGTCGGCACCGAGTTCGGCGGGCGGCACGAACTGTACGAGCGGAACTACTCCGGCAACCACGAGAACGTGAAGGCCGAGATCCTGTTCGCCGCCGAGGCGCAGGGCGAGACCGCCGCGATGAAGGGCTTCGCCGAGACGATGCTCGCCGAGTACGACCTGGACGGCTGGACCGTGCCGGACCTCGTCAACCCCACCGACGTCAGCCGGATCCTGAACCGCTGAAGGAGCCACGTCATGACCACTGTTCACCATTCCCCGACCGCGGCCGGCTCCGGCGCCAACGCGAGTGAGAACTTCAAGGCCAAGCAACTGGCCGACGCCGGCACCTCGCCCGAACGGGTCAGTGAGGTCGTCACCGCCGTCCTGGAGGGCGTGCACGCCGCGATCAAGGACCACCAGGTCACGTATCCCGAGTTCCAGGCGGCGAAGGCCTGGCTGATGGCGGTCGGCGACGGTGGTGAGTGGCCGCTGTTCATGGACGTGTTCGTCGAGCACGTCGTGGAGGAGGTCGCGGCCTCGTCGCAGCGCGGCACGCTTGGCACGATCGAAGGTCCTTACTACCTTGGCTCGCAAGGCCGTCTGCCCGCCGAATGCGAGCTCCCGCACCGCGCGGACGAGCAGGGTACGCCGCTGGTGTTCAGCGGTCAGGTCCGCGATCTCGACGGTGCGGCGCTGGCCGGGGCCGAGGTCGACATCTGGCATGCCGATGCCGACGGCTACTACTCGGGCTTCGCGCCGGACATCCCGGACGGCAACCTGCGCGGCGTCGTGGTGACCGACGCGGAGGGGCGGTTCGCGATCCGGACGGTGCAGCCGGCGCCGTACCAGATCCCCACCGACGGACCGACCGGCAAGCTGATCGAGGCGGCCGGGTGGCACCCGTGGCGGCCGGCCCACCTGCACCTGATGGTGCGGGCCGACGGCCACCGTACGATCACCACACAGCTCTACTTCGCCGGCGGCGAGTGGCTCGACTCCGACGTCGCCGAGGCCACCAAGCCTGAGCTCGTCCTTGATCCGGTCGACGACGGTTCGGGTGTCCGGCGGGCGACGTACGACTTCGAGCTCGAACCGTCCCGAACCGACAAGGATCAGTGATGCTCTTCCACGTCCGTATGGATGTCCACCTGCCGCCCGACCTGGATCCCGACGTCCGCGCCGAGCTGGTGGGCCGCGAACGCGAGCGGGCGATCGAGCTGCAGAACTCCGGCGTCTGGCCGGAACTGTGGCGGATCGTCGGCGAGTACGCGAACTTCAGCATCTTCGACGTCGCGTCGAACGACGAGCTGCACGACCTGCTGTCGAGCCTGCCGCTGTTCCCGTACATGACGATCCAGGTCACCCCGTTGGCGAAGCACCCGTCGAAGATCTGAGGGTCAGTTCGACCTCGTTGTGGCGCAGGGTGAGGTGGCCGCCGGCGGCCTCGGCACACCGGCGGGCGATGTCCAGCCCGAGGCCGGTCGAGCCGCGGTCGCTGCGGCCGCGCTCGCCCGCGCCCAACGGGATCCCGGGACCCTCGTCGGCGACCACGATCCGTACGCCGGAATCCGTTGGCGCGACCGTGATGCGCGCCGGAGTCCCGTCCGGGGTGTGCGCGACGACGTTCTCGACCAGCGCGTCGAGCGCCGCCCCCAGATCTTCGGCAGACGACCGCACCAACGCTGGAACGTCCGGGAGGTCGAGTGTCAGTTCGCGGCCTTGGTCCTCGAACAGCGGTTCCCAGAACGCCGCCCGCCGGCGCGTCACGTCGACGGCGTCGCAATGCGGCACCCGGCCCTCGCGCTGCGGTCGACGGGCCGCGCTGATCACCGCGGTCAACGTCCGCTCCAGAGCAGTGACCTGGGTGTTCAGCTCCTCGGCGCTCTCCCGGTCCGGCAGCGCCTCGACCTGCAGCCGGAGCGCGGTCAACGGCGTCCGCAACCGGTGCGACAGATCCGCGACCGCCTCGCGCTCGACTGCGATCACCTCGTCGATGCGGTCCGCGAGCCCGTTCAACGCGGCGCCGACCTTCGCCACCTCAGCCGGGCCGGTGGTCGGGGCGCGGGCGTCCATGTCGCCCTGGGCCAGCCGTTCCGCTGTTCCCGCGGTCTCCTCCAGCGGCCGCGCCAACCGTCGCGACACCAGCTCCGCGCCGACGATGCTGAGCAGCAGGACGAGCAGACTCGCGCCGATGAGGATCAGTAGCCGCGGCACCAGACCCTCGTACAGCTCGGCGTTCGTCAGGTAGAGACAGACGGACGCGGGGCCTTGCGGCGTACCGACTCCGACGTCGACCGCGAGACCGTCGTCGACGCTGCGGTAGTCCGCGTCGCCGACCTTCGGCGGGCCCTTCTGGTCCTTGTCGCCGTCGCCGTCTCCGTTTCCGGCCGGCACGTCCGTCGGCGTCGGCACCCCGCCGGGCGGCGGGTTTCCGAGAGTCGTTCCGTCGGGCATCCGCACCGAGATCTGCCCCGGCCCGTCCGGCAGCCCATCGAGGTACGCCGTGATGTCGTCGGCCGTGTGGTCCTGGTCGCCGACGTAGTACGCCACCGACTCGGCCAGGTACCGCGCCTTGTCCTTCGACTCGTTGGCAGTCGTCGTGCGCAGCAACAGCACCAGCGGTACGGCGAACGCGAGCACCACCAGCGTGGTCATGCCGACCGAGAGGAACAGGATCCTGCGGCGCATACTCAGCCGTCCGCCTCGGCGAGCTTGATCCCGACACCACGCACGCTGTGCAGGAAACGCGGTTCCGCCGCAGTTTCCCCCAGTTTCCGGCGCAGCCACGACAGGTGGACGTCGACGGTCCGGTCGCCGCCACCCCACGGCAGCCCCCAGACCTCCGCGAGCAACTCCCGCTTGGTCACCACGGCCCCCGGGCGCCGCGACAACGCGAACAGCAGATCGAACTCCTTCCGGGTCAGATCCACCGGCGCCCCATCGACCGTCACCTCGCGGCTGCGCGGATCGATCCGCAGGCCACCGATCTGCACGGTCGACTCCGCCTGCGGGTCCTGCCCGAGCCGCCGCAGTACGGCACGGATCCGGGCATCCATCTGGGCCGCGCTGAACGGTTTGATCACGTAGTCGTCCGCGCCGGCATCCAGGAGCCGTACGACGCTCGCGTCGTCGTCGCGGGCCGTTGCCACAATCACCGGCACGTCACTCACGGCGCGCACCATCGCGAGCACGTCGCGACCGTCGAGGTCCGGGAGCCCGAGATCCAGCAGCAGTACCTCGGGTTTCTCGCGCGCCACCGCGGCGACCCCGTCCGCACCGGCGGCCACCGCCGAGACGACATGCCCGGCCGCCGTCAGAGACTTCCCCAACGACGCCCGAATCGCATCATCGTCCTCGATCAGCAACACCCGCGCCATGCCCCGAGCGTATCCGCCCCACCCTCAACCCCAGCTCAAGCCGCAGTTAAGCCCCGGGTGAGCCTTCGTGGAAACCTTTGGCCACCAGACGGTCCTTTCTTTCCACAAAGCGGGCTCCCGGTCGGGTGGTTCAGGGCGGGGGTGGTTTGAGGCCGGTGGTGCGGAGTTCGAGGGTGGCGAGTTCGGTGATGACCGTGCGGTCGCCTTCGCGCCAGGCGGCGACCGGGTCGTCGGAGATCCGCGCGAGTTTGTGCATCGGCTGGTTCGCCATCGCCCGCAGCGCGAACAGATCCAGATCCGCCGCACTGTCGATGAACTTCTGCGCCGCGCTCGCCCGCCGCGCGAACCGGATCCGCCGCGGCAGCCAGATCAGTACCGCGAACAGCACCGGCAGCGCGATCGTCACCCCCGCCAACAGATACGCGAGCTGCTCGACCGCATGCGCCTGATCCCGCCCCGCCTGCGCCAACTTCCCCGCCGCGCCCGCAGCCCCGTCGATCGGCGCCCGCAACTGGTCCCCCACCGCCGGCACCTTCCCGATCGGCTCCGACATCCGCCGCAGATCCCCCGCCAACCCGTCCCCAGCCTCAGCCGCCTTCCGCCCCGGCGTCCCCAACGCATTCGTGACCCGGTACACGAGCAGCCCAAGCTCAACACATAGCCAGACCCACCCCACCAATACCAGATCCCCCACCACCTGCCCAACCCGCTGCACCCCCACATCGGAGTAGAGCTTCACCACACCCGCCCTTCCCTGACCCCGACTCGTCGGCCGCGACACTAGCGCGCCGGCCACCACACCAGCAGCCCAACCAGCCCGCCGGCCCGAAGACATGTACCCGCCCGCCACGGGCGGCACGCACCCGAGAAGGCAGCCGATAACAACTGCGGGCGAACGCACCTGGCGCCGGCGACAGAGCCACCCGTGGTCGTCGCACCACCATCCGTCCCGCCGGTCACATCCACCCGGAGCACCTCACCTCCGAGGGGTGCCGGCGAAGTACGCGCGGGTGAGAGGAGAACTACAAACTGCTGCGGAGGTTCCAGAGGAGGGGGTAGTAGCGGAGGTCCAGGCGGCTGCGGAGGTAGTTGGCGCCGGAGGAGCCGCCGGTGCCGGGTTTGGTGCCGATCATGCGTTCGACCATGACGACGTGGCGGGCGCGCCAGGCGGCGGCGAGTTCGTCGTGCTGGAGGAGGGCTTCGGCGAGTTCCCAGATGGCGGCGTACTGCGAGCGGTTGCCGGCGATCTTGCGCAAGGCACCGCGGAGGTTGTCCTCGGTGGTGGTGTCGAAACCGCCGGCCCGTACTACTTCGACAAACGCGTCCCACAGCGTCGGTTCGTCGAGGCGGCGGCGCAGGCGCTCCTGTTCCGCCTCGGTCAGGCCGCGGAACCGGCGTACGAACGACGGGTCCTTCGCGCCGGACAGGAACTCGATCTCGCGGAACTGCACCGACTGGAACCCGGACGCCGGCGACAACCTATGCCGGAACTCCCCGAAGTCCTGCGGCGTCATCGTCTCCAGTACGTCGACCTGCTGCGTGAGCACCCGTTCGATGGTGTGCACGCGGCGCAGCAGGTGTTCGGCCAGCCAGAGCTCGCCGGACAGCATCGCGTCGCGGGACGCCGTCAGCTCGTGCAGGATCTGCTTGAACCACAGCTCGTACACCTGATGGATGGTGATGAACAGCAGTTCGTCGTGCGCCGGCGGCTCGGACTCGAGCCGCTGCTGATCGAGCAGCTCGGTCAGCCGCAGATAGCTGCCGTAGGTGAGCCGCCCGCCCTCCTCGCCGAAATGCACGTCGACCCCACCCCACTGCCCCGCCACCCCGTCACCAGTGCTCATGACACGGAGACTAACCGACCAATCCGTGACCGGTCAGCTAGTCATTCGTTGACCTAGGGGTACGCCAAGTCGAGGAGTTGCATGTCCGCCACGGTCGAGACACCGATCGTCCCGGGACCGGTGCACGGTCCCACCAGGGAAGAACCGTTGATCGAGGCGTTGCTGCTCGACGACTACCGGTCACTGGTCCACCTCGCCTATCTGATCCTCCCGCCTGCGATCAGCCGGGCGAGGCGGGTGGCCGCGGCGCACGCGGTGGTCCACCGGGCGCTCCCGCCGGGGCTCGAGCTGCCGTCCAGCCTCGTCGTGGCGTCGGACTTGCGCGTCCCGGCGACCAGGCACCGCGAGTTCATGCGGCGGCGCGTCATCCAGGAGGCGACCCGCGAGGTGGAGCGCCGGCCGGTACTGGCGCGACTCGGGAGCGTGCTCGCCCCCGCAGACGGCCTCGGATTCGACCCGTGCGCGACTCGCACCGACCGCACCGCCCTGCACCGCCGCTGCGCCCGCGGCCGCCGGGTCACCATCGCTGCCACGGTCCTGCTCACCACCGCAGTGCTCGCAGCCTTACTGCTGTCCTGACTTCCTGACGCCGTCCTGACTTCTTGACTGGGTGCAGTCCGGCCCTTACCTTCAGTGACACCGCATTCTTCCTACCGCCCCAGGGAGATCCGTGATGTCCGTTGGAATCGTTTCCAGCATTGCCCTGCTGATTGCACCGCTCGGCGCGCCCCTACCGGCGCCGGCCTCCGAGACCCCACCGGTGAACATGTCCACTCAGGCAACGATCTGCAACAAGTACTGCGACGCTCGCGACCCCGCCCTGGCCCCCAAGGACCGCACTCCGGTCTCCACCAGCTTGTTCGGGCGCACGATCACCCTGCACATCGATGACGACGACGCGATGGGCTGGGCCTCGATCGCGAACGGCAGTCCGGGCGACGAGGTCTGGCTCGACCGCTCCATGGACGGCGGCCGCACCTGGACCGCCGGCAGCCGCCTCGGCAACACCGCGATCCCGGCCGGGCAGACCGGCTGGCGCACGCAGATGTACAACGCCGACGACTGGATCAACCTCGGCGTCGGCGCTCTCCGCGCCTGCGGCAAGGCCGGCGACCGCGCCGACATCGCCTGTACGCCGTGGGCGCGACCGACCTGGAACGCCTGGGACCGCCGCACCGCGGCTGCCACCGCATTGATGCAGGACTACAACCTCAGCACCGGCCTGTTCGACACCACCGGCTGGTGGAATTCGGCCAACGCCCTCAACGCGCTGATCGACAACATCCGAGTCAGCGGCATGCACAGCTACGAGTACGCGATCGCGCGCACGTACGACCTGAACCTGAACCAGTTCGAGGGCCAGTTCCGCAACGACTACATCGACGACACCGGGTGGTGGGGTCTCGCGTGGGTCGCGGCGTACGACCTGACCGGTGATGCGAGGTACCTGCAGACCGCGCGTGTGGACGCCGACCACATGGCGGCGTACTGGGACAACACCTGTGGCGGCGGCGTGTGGTGGAGTGAGGCGAAGACGTACAAGAACGCGATCACGAACTCGCTCTACATCCAGCTCAGCGCGCAACTGCACACCCGGATCTCAGGCGACAGCACGTACCTGCAGCGCGCGCAGGCCGGATGGACATGGTTCCAGCAGAGCGGCATGATCAACGGCTCGAACCTGGTCAACGACGGCCTCGACAAGGCCACCTGCAAGAACAACGGCCAGACCGTGTGGACGTACAACCAAGGTGTCCTCATCGGCGCGCTCACCGAGTTGTCCAAGGCAACGAACAACTCGGCGTACCTGACCACCGCGCGGCAGCTCGCCGACGCGGGGACGACGGCCGCCTCGCTGCACACCGCCGACGGCATCCTGCGCGAACCGTGCGAGAGCGGCGACTGCGGCGGTGACGGCCCGTCGTTCAAGGGCGCGTACTCGCGGGGCCTCGGGAAACTCAATGCAGCGCTTTCCGACCATCCGTACACGTCCTACCTGCAACGCCAGGCCGATCGTGCGTTCACCGCGGACCGTACGCCGATGGACCAGTACGGACTGCGGTGGTACGGACCGGTCGACAAGCTCGATGCCGCGCGTCAGCAGTCCGCGCTTGATCTGCTCAACGCGGCCCCCTGACGGCGGTACGTTCGCAGTGTGACGACGATCTTCGAGCGCGCCGACTGCACGCTGACCCTGCGGATCGACGACCGGATCGAGTACACGATCGACGGCGGCGATCGCCAGTTCGTCATCAGCACTCCGCTCGAAGGTCTCGCCACACTGACCGCCTTCCTCGGGGAGGTCGCGAGCACTGACCTTGAGGCGTCCGGCACGCTCGCCGACGCCAGCCGGGCCGCGGCCGTGCGCGACGGATTCGATCGCTACGCCTTCGGGAGCATCGCCTCGGAGGTCCGCCGCTGGTGTCATCAGGCCGGCCTGTCGTCGACGTGGCAGGTCGACGGACGGCGTACCCGCCGCGAACACATCCTCGCCGTCGTCCCGCAGCCCGGCACGGAAAGGAGCGTCACGGTCAGCGTGGCGTTCTGGACCCCCGGCGACGCCGACGAGTTCTCGTTCACCGAGGAGTACCGCGGACCCACCGAGATCATCGGCTACAGCTTCGGAACCGGCATCCGGTACGACGAACTGCCCCGCCTCACCACCTACCTCGAGGGAGACCGCGGTACGCCGGGCGACCCGGAGGACCGTCTGGTTGCGGTCCTCGACGAACTGGTTGCCCAAGGCACCATCGATCCGCTGGCCGGCCAGGGCGCGCTGCGCGAGCTCTTCGAGACCTGGTGCCACGAGGCCGGGATCGACACCCGGCACCGCAGCCGTGGGACCGACCGCCGCGAGACCCTGGTCACCGTCGACACCCGGCCGGATCAGGTCGCCACGATCTCGTTCTCGATCGACGCGTATGCCAAACAGCTGGGTTTCCAGGAGGGGTACGGGCCCGCGGACGAGAACTGGCGGGACGCGCTCTACCAACTGCAGTTCGGCTACGACCAGATCGCGAAACTCCAAGCCTGGTTGACGAATCGGGTCGGCCCCGTCGACGAACGGCTCACCCCGGACGACGCCGTGGTCGCCGCCTGGCGCGTACTCGCCGACCGTGGCGAGCTGACGCCGCGGCGCCCGATGGAGGTCCGGGACCGCGTCGCCGGCTGGCTGACCGAGGCCGGTGTCGTGTTCCGCAGCTACGGGTCCGCGTGGCGCGAGACGCTGCTGCGCGTCCACCGGCAGCCGAGCGACTGCATCTTCACGTTGTCGCTGACGATCGATCCCGCCGACCGCGACAAGGGCATCACGTTCACTGAGTTCTACGACTACGGACCGAGCGGCGACGATCCCGGCCGCGAGTACGGGTACAGCGTGCACGCGCCGTACGACGCCCTGGACACCTTGGCGAACGCCTACGCGCCGGGCACCGACGGACCCACGCAGGACCGGCTCGTGAACGCTTTCAAGGACCTGGTCGCGACCGGTCAGCTCGGTGACCAGAGAGTGTTGAAGGCGAACCAGCAGGCGGTACTGCAGGGTTTCGAAACCGCGGGAGTGCCGGCGACCCCGGACGTGTGGGTCTGGCTCAACTCCGACTGACACCCGCACGCTCACGCCGGTGACCGATGTGTAATGCCATGATGGCCGCATGGAGCTGAAGCTGTCGGCGTCGTACGACGCCACCCCTGAGGAAGTGTTCGCGATCGTCACCGACACCACGTTCCGCGAGCAGGCCTGCGAGAAGACCAAGGCGCTGTCGTACGACGTGAAGGTGAGCACATCAGGCGCCGACACGATCGTCCGGGTCCAGCGCAAGATGCCGGCCACCGACATTCCGGACATGGCCCGGAAGTTCGTCGGCGAGACGCTGACCGTCGTCCAGACCGAGACCTGGCACGCACCCGCCGCCGACGGTTCACGGAAGGCGGACGTGTCCGGCGAGATCAGCAACACCCCGGTCACGCTGAAGGGCACCGCGAGCATCACCCCGAACGGCGCGCAGACCGTCCAGGCGATCGAGCTCGACGTCAAGGTCGCCGTACCGCTGATCGGGAAGAAGCTCGAGCCAATCGTCGTCGACGCCATCCGCGCCGGCCTGGTCAAGGAACACGACCTCGGCCGCGAGTGGAGCGCGAAGTAAGCCGTGTCGCTGCGCTGACCTGATCACCTCCGGTGGCAACCTGAAATCAAGAGTCGCACCGGAGGTGACCGTCGTCATGCGAAGTTCCCTGCGCAAGAACCGCGACCGCACCACATCTGTCGAGGCCCCCGACACCGACCAGTACTGCGCCTTCTGCGCCACGGTCATGCCGTTCGAACGCCTCGACCCCGCGGACTACCAGGTCGACGAGCCGGCTGAATGGATCTGCACCGCCTGCGGATCCGCCCTCCTGGTAGACCCACCCACCCAAGAACTCACCCAAACCGCCTGACCCCGCAGACCACGCAACCCGGTCTGTCCCGCTCGTCTGCCTGCTGGTCGGTTGTTTACCCGGTGGCGCGTTACAGCCCGGCACCGGACCCAGAACCCGCCAGTCGGGGTCCGACCCGACGTACCGAACAACTGTCAGCGGGCCCGGGCGTCGGCGGCCGCTAGGCCGGTACGCATTGCTTGCCGGACCTCGGGCGCCCAGGGGCCGGTGTTGGCCAGCGGGATCTCGGTGATGAAACGCCGCTCGCGTTCGGGGATCCGCGCCACGACCAGATCAGGGTCGTCGACCACCGCCGCGTAGAGCCTGGGCCCGTCCGCGCTGAACAGGTCCGCCGCGACGAGCCGACCGTCCGCGGTCCGCATGATGTTGTCCGGGTTGTCGTCCAGCCGCGGCGCGAACCACGGCAGCTCCAGCTGTCCCCGCTCGTACACCCGGCGTACGACGTCCGCGAGCTCGGCCAGCTCGGGAGCGCGGTCGGCCAGGGTTCGATGGAACCTGGCCGCCTGATCCGGAGCGACCGGTTCGAGCCACTCCAGCAGTTGCAGATCCCCGCCGCCCGCCAACCGACGATGGGCAAGGAGCCGTGGGACCTGGCGTGTGTGCGCCGCCTCTCGATACAACGCGGCCGTGTACGGCCCGGCCGGGTCGAACGGACTGATCCGCGCCGCAACACGACCGTCCGGCGACCGATAAGCGACCGCCCAGTCCCCCGCCCCGCACGGCGTCCACCCCGCCTGCAACAACACACGCGCCACGTCACGGTGGTCACCTTCCGGCTCCAGCGCACGCAGCACGGCCCGAGAGACGCTCCCCTCGCCGCCAGTCACGCCGCCGAGCATAAACACCCAGCTGAGCCCACCGCACCCCGATATCTCCGGCTGGGACGACTGCCGTGTCCGGGCACAGGAACCAGTGACCGTGCACAGGAAATAACAGGTCTCAACCCACCAGTTCCTGTGCAAGCCCCCAACACTCGACCAGCCCGCACGCCCCGCCCGCTCGCCCCGCCAGCTGCGCCGGTGGGGCGGGTACTCAGCCCTGGTGGGGGTAGCGGTAGTCGGTTGGCGGGGCGAAGGTTTCCTTCATCGACCGCGGGGAGGCCCAGCGGATCAGGTTCCACATCGAGCCGGCCTTGTCGTTGGTGCCGGAGGCGCGGGCGCCGCCGAAGGGCTGCTGGCCGACGACGGCGCCGGTCGGCTTGTCGTTGACGTAGAAGTTGCCGGCCGCGAAGCGCAGGTACTCGGCGGCCTCGGCGACAGCGTGCCGGTCCTGGGCGATCACGGCGCCGGTCAGACCGTACGGCGCGGAGTGCTCCATGTTCTTCATCACGGTCGCGTAGTCCGCGTCGTCGTACACGTGCACGCCGAGGATCGGGCCGAAGTACTCCATGGTGAAGATCTCGTCGGTCGGGTCGTCGGAGACCAGCAGCGTCGGGCGGACGAAGTACCCCTCGCTGTCGTCATAGGTGCCACCGGCAACAACGTCGATCGAGGACGTCGCCTGGGCGCGGTCCAGCGCGGCCTTGTGCTTGGCGAACGCGCGGTCGTCGATCACGGCGCCGATGAAGTTCGACAGGTCGGTGACGTCGCCCATCGTCAGCGACTCGGTCTCGGCGACGATGTCGTCCTTGATCAGGTTCCACACCGAGCGCGGCACGTAGGAACGCGACGCCGCCGAGCACTTCTGCCCCTGGTACTCGAACGCGCCCCGCACCATCGCGGTCTTCAGCACCGCCGGGTCCGCCGACGGATGCGCCAGGATGAAGTCCTTGCCACCGGTCTCGCCGACCAGCCGCGGGTACGTCTTGTACGCCGCGATGTTCGTCCCGACCGTCCCCCACAGCGACTGGAACGTCTTCGTCGAGCCGGTGAAGTGGATGCCCGCGAGATCCGGATGCGTCAGCGCGGCCTTGCTCACCTCGAGGCCGTCACCGGTGACCAGGTTGATCACGCCGGCCGGCAGGCCCGCGGCCTCGAACAGCCGCATCGTCCAGTGCGCCGCGAACTGCTGCGTCGGCGACGGCTTCCAGACCACGGTGTTGCCCATCAGCGCGGGCGCGGTCGGCAGGTTGCCGGCGATCGCGGTGAAGTTGAACGGGGTGATCGCGTAGACGAAGCCCTCGAGCGGCCGGTAGTCGACCCGGTTCCACACGCCCGGGGACGAGATCGGCTGGTCGCTGACGATCTGCCGCGCGAACGCCACGTTGAACCGGAGGAAGTCGATCAGCTCGCACGCCGCGTCGATCTCGGCCTGCTGGACGGTCTTCGACTGACCGAGCATGGTGGCCGCGTTCAGCGTGTCGCGCCACGGGCCGGCGAGCAGGTCAGCGGCCTTCAGGAAGATCGCGGCGCGGTCGTCGAAGGACAGCGAGCGCCACGACGGCGCCGCCGCGAGCGCCGCGTCGACAGCGGCCTTACCGTCCGCTTCGGTCGCGTTGCCGAGGGTGCCGAGGACGTGCGCGTGCTTGTGCGGCTGCACCACGCCGACCCGCGCGCCGCCGCCGAGCTTCTGCTCGCCGCCGATGGTGCAGGTCAGGTCGATCGCACCGGCCGCGGTGAGCTCCTTCAGCTTCCCTTCCAGGCTCGCGCGCTCGGCCGAACCGGGCGCATAGCCCTTGACGGGCTCGTTGGCGGGCGTCGGGACGGCGGTGACGGCATCCATGCTGCGGACTCCTCGATCGTGTGGTGGACCGTGCGGGCAGGGACCGGTGCGGATGGCCGGCGCAACCCGTGACCTCTGCATCGTGCCACGCCGTACCCCCGGACCACGAACCCGACTGGTAGCCCCTGTGGACAACCAGGTGCTAGCGGCGCCACGGCATGTGTTGGAGGGCCCACGTGTTGCCGTCCGGGTCCTCGAACCAGGCGTAGAACACGCCTCCCATGTCCTGGGTCTCGCTGACCTCGACGCCGCGCCCGATCAGCTCCTGGCGAGCCGCCTCGATGTCCTTCACAACCAGGTGCAGGCCGCGCTGGGTACCGGGCGGCATCGCCAACTGGTCCAGCCCGGTGGTGAGGCTGATCGAGCAGAACGACCCCGGTGGGGTGAGCTGAATGATCCGCACCCCCTCGGCCGGCGTCACGTCGACGTCGAGGTGGAAGCCGCACTGCTCGGTGTAGAACTGCTTGGCCCGCTCGATGTCGGACACCGGGATCGGGATCAGCTCCAGCAGGTACGCCCCCGGCTTCACCACGACCGCGCTCGGATCGTCCGGGATCTCGGAGATGTCCTTCGGGATCTCGGTCGTCGTCGGCTGTACCGGCAGATCGGTCATGCGATTCCCCCTCAGCCCAGTCAGGCCGACTTCTTGGTGGCCTTCTTGGCGGTCTTCTTGGCCGGCGCCTTCTTGGCGGCGGCAGCCTTCTTAGCCGGCGCCTTCTTCGCGGCGGCCTTCTTGGCCGGTGCCTTCTTCGCCGGCTCGGCGTCCGCGGCGCCACCGCCCGCACGCCGGGCCTTGGCGGCCTCGACGGAGGCGCGCAGCGCAGCGACCAGGTCGACGACCTCGGCGCCCTCGGTCTCCTCTTCCTCGGACTCCGGCAGCGGCACGCCTTCGGCCTTCGCCTCGACGACCTTCTCCAGCGCCACGCGGTACTCGTCGTGGTACTGATCCGGGTCGAACTCACCGCGCAGCGTGTCGATGTACGACGACGCCATCGCCTTCTCCTGGGACCGGATCTCCACGTCCTCGGACGGCGCCGCGAACGACTTGTCCCGGATCTCGTCCGGCCACAGCATCACCTGCAGCACCAGGACGTCGTCCACGGTGCGGAGCAGCCCGAGGCTCTCCCGGGACCGCAACGCGACCTTGACCAGCGCGTACAGCTCGGAGCCCTCGAGGGCGTCCCGGAGCAGTACGTACGGCTTCGCGCCCGGACCACCGTCAGCGGCCAGGTAGTAGGACTTCCCCAGGTAGAGCGGGTCGACCTGGTCCGCCGGCACGAACTCGAGCACGTCGATGACCTTCTTGCTGGACAGCGGCAGGTCCGCGAAGTCGTCGGAGTCCAGCACCACCATCCGGCCGTCGGGCATCTCGTACCCCTTGCCGATGTCGGAGTACGGCACCTCTTCGCCGTCGATCGAACAGATCCGCTTGTACCGGATCCGGCCCCCGTCGGCGACGTGCACCTGGCGGAACGAGATGTCCTTCTCCTCGGTCGCGGAGAACACCTTGATCGGGATCGTCACCATCCCGAACGAGATGGCCCCCTTCCAGATCGCCTGCATCGCCATCAGCTCCCGTCAGATTGATCCGTTCCGCCCCCGCGGCCCCTCCGCCGCGAGCAGATCTGGAATCTCCTGTGTCGCGTACCACATCAGGTCTTCACCCTCGCACGAATCCAGGGCGAACACCGCGTCGTCGTTGCCGTTCTGAGCGGCCTCCCAGAGGTCCGCGGCCTTCCCGACCACCGGGATCGCGTCGGCCGCGTCCAGGTGCACCGAGGCCACCAGGCGCCACGGGATCACCACGTGCAGCTCGAGCCGGGCGTCACCGAGCTCCACCGACCCGTCGGCCGGCGGTACGGCGCTCACCTCGGCAGCGATCACCACGCGTCGCCGAGCGGTCCCCGAATCGTCGGCCAGCAGTCCCACCGAGGCGCGGGCCGCCTGCGCCATCGCGGCGTACTCCAGCTCCTCGTCGTCGCCGTCGGCGTACCACTCCCGCAGCGCCGGGGTCACGCCGTACGCCGTCAGCGGGGCCGGACCGATCTCCCCAGCGTTGCACGCCACGCTCAGCAACCGGAGCGTGGATGGGATGTAGACCCTCATGAACCCGCCTTCTTGTTGGTACCGCGGGGTTTCTTCCGGCCCCGGGAGGCCCGGTTCCGGCTGCCCTTGGTGGTGTCCAGCAACTCGTCCAGCGCATCGGTCACACATTGGGCGAAAACAGCGAGGTCCGGCATGGCGGTGCGGTCCGCGTTCAGACCGTAGTACACCTTGCCGTCGTACGACGTGACGCCGACGGAGAGCCCTTGCCCGGGCATCAACGGAACTACCGGGTACGACGCCAGCATCGGGGCACCCTGCGCGTACAGCGGGAACTGCGGACCCGGCACGTTGGTGATCACCACGTCGTCGATCGGCCGCACCGTGGTGGTCGCGACCCGGGCGGCGAGCGCGTGCAGCGTCGTCGGGGCGAACCCGGCGATGCCGACCAGCGAGCGGGCGCTGACCGCGCGGCCGGTGTCCTTGTGCACCTTGGTCTGGTACGAGATCTGGTGCAGCCGCATGACCGGGGAGTTCTCCCCGATCGGCAGGTTCACCGCGGAGGCGATCACGCGGGAGCCGAGCGAGGTCGGCTCCTCGTCCTCGTCGTCGCGGATGCTGACCGGGACCACCGCGCGCACGCTCCGGGTCGGGCCGACGCCCTCACCGCGGGTCATCATCCAGGCCCGTAGCGCACCGGCGACCACGGCGAGGATCACGTCGTTGACGGTGCCGCCGTGCATCGCCCGGACGGTCCGGTAGTCCTCCAGGTCGGTCTGCACGGTGGTGAAGCGGCGCTGACCGGACGTCTTCACGTGCAGCGTGCTGTCCTGCGCGTGCCGCTGCGCGACCAGCGAACCGACCACGTCACCGAGCACCTCGCGGACCGAAGTCGAACCGGTCAGGCTGGCGATCTCGGCGCGAGCCAACTCCAGGGCCGCGGTCGGATGCCGGCCGGCGTCGATGAACACGCCGGCGAGCAGCTCCAGCGCGGACGGTGGGTGGTCGGGCTGCCAGGTGTCGGTCGGTGTGTCCCGGGGGTGCGCGGTCGCGTCCAGCACGACCTGACCGATGTCGACCGTGCTGTTGCCGTCGACAAGCGCCTGGTGGGACTTCGCGATGATCGCGAACCGGTCACCTTCCAGACCCTCGACCAGGTACATCTCCCACAACGGCCGGGCCCGGTCGAGCCGCCGGGACATGATCCGGGCGACCAGCTCGAGCAGCTGCGCGTGCGTGCCCGGGCGGGGCAGCGCGGAGCGGCGGACGTGGAAGGTGATGTCGAACTCTTCGTCGTCCACCCACACCGGCCCAGCGAACCGGCCGGGGATCTGCTGGACGCGCTGCCGGTACCGCGGCACGAACGCGATCCGGTCGCGGATCAGCGCCACCAGGCTCTCGTAGTCGAACCCCTCGTCGCCGTGCACCGGCGGCTCGAAGATGTCGACCGTCCCGACATGCATCGGGGTGGCCGGCGACTCGGCCTTGAGAAAGGTGAGGTCGAGCGACGTCAGCCGATCGGGCATTGCCATCACCTTCCTCTCAGTAGTTGCTGTCACCCTAGCGGCCACGTCAGACAGTGGGCTGCGACACTGACCGTGGAGGGCGTCTGGGATCCCTGCGCCGTCGCGAGCAGGTGCTCGGCGGAGTGCCTCGCCGCGCTGGAGGGAAGGTCTCGATGTGGTTTCATCGTGGCCTTTCCTCCAACGCGGTGAGGTGCCCGCCGAGTGCCGCGCAGTAGGCGCAGGGGTCCCAGACGCCCTCCTCAGGGAACGATGAGCCATTCGTGTTCGTCAGGCAAGAGGGTGTGTCCCGCACCCTGAGAAGTTCACGTACCCCTCGAAAGGCTTCTGGACCGATGCGTTCGACCCTCACTCGCGGTGCCGCCACCGCTCTCCTGCCCACCCTCGGCGTGCTGGTCCTGGCCGGCTGTGGTGGCGGCGATTCCGGCAGCGGAACCAGCACCCCGTCAGCGAGCGCGTCGACCCCGACCTCGAGCCTGCCGACCAACACCCCGACCCCGGGGTCGCCGAACACCAGCTCCCCGTCGAACACCGCGGACCCCTCCGGTGAGCAGGCCGACGTCACCATCGACGTCACCGTTGCCAACGGCAAGGTCAACCCGAGCGGCGCCACGATCAAGGTGAAGGCCGGACAGACCGTGCTCGTCAAGGCGACCAGCGACGCCGACGAGGAGCTGCACATCCACGGCTACGACAAGGAGCTGGAGCTCACCCCGGGCAAGCCCGCGTCGGTGACCTTCACCGCGAACATGAAGGGCACGTTCGAGGTGGAGACCCACAAGAGCGGCAAGCTGGTCGCCAAACTAGTCGTCTCGTGATTGCACAACTCCTCCCCCTGCACGGGATCGGTGGGCGGCAAGACCTTCCGGTTCCGTTCGGGCTGGCGGTTGGTGGTGCCGCGGTCGCGGTGACGGTCTCGTTCGTGATCCTCGGGCTGGCGTGGCGAAGTCCGAAGTACCGCGGGAACGCGTCGGGGAAGCCGTTGCCCGCCGCAATCACCCGGACGGTCGACGCCGGCTGGTTCCGGTGGATCGTCCGCGTGGTCGGGCTGGCGACCTTCCTGTACGCGATGGTGTCGCTGATGTTCGGCGTCGACCGGTTGACGAACCCGATCTTCGGCTTCATCTACATCCTGGTCTGGGTCGGACTGGTCCCGATCTCGATCCTGCTCGGACCGGTCTGGCGGACGCTCAACCCGCTGCGCACGATCCACCTGCTGCTGTCCAAACTGCTCCGGCAGCCGTCGTCGAAGGGTCTGCTCGAGCTCCCGTCATGGGTAGGACTGTGGCCGGCCGCACTCGGGATCTTCGCGTTCACCTGGCTGGAGCTGGTCGCGCCGGATCGCGCGACGATTCCGGTACTGCAAGCCTGGATCGCGCTGTACGTCGTGATCACGCTGTTCGGCGCGATCCTGTTCGGTGACCGCTGGTTCGCGCAGGGCGACCCGTTCGAGGCGTACGCGACGCTGATGTCGCGCCTCTCGCCGTGGGGCCGCCGGACCGACGGCGCGCTGGTGGTCCGGCGTCCGCTGGAGAACCTCGACGGGATGCAGCCGCGGCCCGGCCTGGTCGGACTGGTGGCCGCGCTGCTCGGCTCGACGGCGTACGACGGATTCTCGAACTCGTCGGCGTGGATCGGCTGGGCGCAGAACCAAGACGTCTCGATGACCTGGCTCGGGACCGCCGCACTGATCGTGTTCATCCTGTTCGTGCTGGTCACGTACTCCGGCGCCACGCTCCTCGCCGGCCGCCTCTCGGACAGCTCCCGTACGTCGCTCCCGGGTCTCTTCGCGCACTCCCTCGTACCGATCGCCTTCGGGTACGTCGTGGCGCACTACCTGACCCTGTTCATCCTCGAGGGGCAGCGGACGCTGATCTACCTGAGCGACCCGCTGAGCAACGGGGCGAACATCTTCGGCACGGGTCTACTCGCGGTGAACACCGGTATCACCAACCACAGCACGGCGATCGCGGTGATCCAGGTGCTGGCGGTGGTCGGCGGTCACCTGCTCGGCGTCGTCTCGGCCCACGACCGCGCGGTCGCCCTGTTCCCCCGCGCCAAGGCGCTGGCTGGTCAGCTCCCGCTACTCGTCGTCATGGTCGGCTACACCTGCGGCGGCCTGCTCCTACTGTTCTCTTCCTGATGTACACACCCGCCGCACGCTCGGCCCTCCGCGACAGACTGGTCGAGGCGGCCCGAGCGGACGCGCGCATCGCGGGTGCCGCGCTGACCGGATCGGCCGCGTCCGGCGCCGAGGACGAATGGTCGGACATCGACCTCGCGTTCGGCCTCGCCCCGAGCGCTGACCAACAGGCCGTACTGGAGGACTGGACGGCGCGGCTGTACAAGGACCACGGCGCCGTCCACCACACCGACGTGTGGTCGAGCGGGACCGTCTACCGAGTGTTCCTGCTGGAGTCCACGCTGCAGGTGGACATCGCCTTCGCCCCGGCCGACGAGTTCGGCGCGCGCGGTCCCGCCTTCCAAGTGCTGTTCGGAGAGACCGTGGAGCAGCCGGTCTGGAAAGCGCCGTCGCCGATCGACCTGGTGGGGATGGCGTGGCTGTACGCCCTGCACGCGCGATCGAGCATCGCGCGCGGCAAGGTGTGGCAGGCCGAGTACATGATCAGTGGAGTCCGTGACCACGTGCTGATGCTGATGTGCCTGCGGTACGACGTTCCGCATTCGCAAGGTCGCGGGTTGCATCTGTTGCCGTTGGTCGCCAGCACGACCGTGGAGCCGACGCTGGTGCGGTCGCTCGAGCTCGCCGAGTTGCGGCGGGCGTTTCGCGCGAGTGTCGACGTACTGCTGGCCGAGGTGGAGCTTGTCGACGCGGACCTGGCGGTCAGGCTTGGGCGGCCGGTTCGGGAGTTGACGCGGTCTTAGGCAGTCCGCGGCTGGTCCATGCGAGCAAGATGAACGCGACCATGCCGACGATCAGGTGCGAGTTGCCGGGGATCGACTGCCAGAACGACCAGTCGAGCTCCCGGTCGTCGCGGTACGGGACCCACCAGATCGAGCGCAGTACGAACAAGCCGTAGAACAGCACGCCGGCGACGACCGCCGGGTTCAGTCCCCAGACCCGGTTGATGCCGCGGATCAGGCTGACGCCGAGCGGGATGATCCACACCCAGTGGTGACTCCACGAGATCGGCGACGCGTACAGCACGGCGAGCGCCAGTACCGAAATCGCGGTCACGCGTTCGTCGGCCAGCCAGTACCGCCGGGCCAGCCAGAGCACGATCAGCCCGAACGCGGCCGAGAGCAGGAACCAGACCGGCTGCACCCAGCTCGCCTCGTCACCGATCCGGTGCAGGAACCCGTTGAACGACTGGTTCCCGGTGTACGCGATGCCACCGACCCGGTTGGCGTCCAGGATCACGTCGGTCCAGTACCGCCACGACTGGTGCGGTACGACAACGAACCCGACCGCCATCGTCGCCAGCAGCCCGAGTACGGCGTTGCGCAGCGCCCGCCACTGCTTCGTCACCACGAGCAACGCGAGGAACGGTAGCGGCGTCAGCTTCACACCGATCGCGACGCCGACCCAGAACCCCCGCAGCCGCGCGTCGTTCGGCCGGACCAGGTCCAGCAGGATCATTGCGGTCAGCAACAGGTTGATCTGGCCGAACTGGATCGTCTGCCAGACCGGTTCGAGCAGCAGCGACAGCAGGGTGAGCGCGATCAGCACCGCGGTCTGCTTGCGCTGGCTGATGAACGACCAGAACGTCTTCGGCAGGCTGGTCCGCCAGAGCGCGGTGATGGACAGCACCGAGATCGTCGTCCAGGCCACCAGCGCGACACCCCACGGTACGGCGGCGAGCGGGACCATCGCGATCGCCGAGAACGGCGGGTACGTGAACGGGAGATCGGAGCCGCCCGGCAGCTTCGCGTCGTACAGCGACTGACCGTGCAGCAGCACCGAGCCGCCCATCCGGTAGACGCGCAGGTCGATCATGCCGCCGTACAGGTGGGCGACCCAGGCACCGAGTGCAACGAGGACCGCACAGCCGGCGATCGCGATCAGCACGCGGCGGCGGCCGGCCGGCAGAACAGGGGAGGAGGGAGGGGTGGTCACGGTCACGTCAGGTCGGCTCCGAACAGGGTTTCCAGCGCTCGCCGGGTCTCGTCGTACTCGGTGTGAAGTATCGCGGTCATGCCGACCGCACGGGCGCCGTCGACGTTCAGTTGCAGGTCGTCGACGAACACGCATTCCTCCGGCTTCAGGTCCAGCCGGCCGGCGGCGAGCAGGAAGATCTCCGGCTCGGGCTTGCGCAACCCGACCTCACCGGAGATCACGATGTCGTCGAACATGCCCGCCCAGGTGTCGCGCGGGTACGTGTTGCCCCAGGAGTTCGACAGCAGGGCGGTCCGGATCCCGCGCTCGTTGACGCGCCGGACCAGCGCCGCCATCGCCGGCTGGTGCTCGAAGTGCGCGAACATCCGCTCGATCAGTCCTTCGGCGGGCACCGGCGTCCCGTCCCGCCGTACCAGCATGGACGCCAGCTTGCGCTCGAAGTCCGGTACGGCGATCTGGCCGCGCTCGAGGGCATGCACCGGGTTCAGCTCAGCCTCCGCGGTCGCATCCTCCGGCGACTCCGACGGGAGCCACGCGAGCACCGCCCGCAGGTACGAGTCGAAGTCGAAGTCGTCCAGCTCCGCCCAGCGCCGCAGCGCCGCTTCCAGGCCGGAGGTGAGCACGCCGCCCCAGTCCACCAACAGACCTCGCGGCATCGCGCGCACCTCAACCATGGCGGCAAGACTACTCAGCCCGCGACCTCCGTGACGCTTCCGGCCCCGGCGCTCACTCCACGTACACGGCCGCCGGGAATCGCCGGGATCAGTGGTTGTACTCGATGCTGACGTCCCCGGACGACGTCTTCGCCTTGATCGTGCGGGTGGCGTTCGGGTCGATCTTGACGTTCGCCGACTCGTCGCCGGACGAGGTGGTGGTGTCGACCTTGTACGACTCGGCACCGGACGGGATCCGGATCTCGACGTCCCCCGAGCTCGACTTCGCCTCGACCGACTGCGGCGCGACCGTGAAGTCGAGTGTCGCGCTGCCCGAACTACTGGCCGTCGTCACCGAGGTCGCGGCCAACCCGTCCCCCGCGAGATCACCCGAACTCGAACGCATCGTGAGCGGCCCGCCGACATCGTGGACGTCGATGTTGCCCGAGCTGGTCTTCACGTCCGCCCCACCCGCGAACCCGGACACGGTCACGTCCCCGCTACTGCTCTCGACCCTCAGCTTGACGTCCCGCGGCACGGTCAGGACGTAGCTGGTCTTGCACCCGAACGACAGGAACCCGCAGCCGCCACTCTTCAGCTCGAGCGTGCTGTCACCCGCGTCGTAGCTCTCCTGCGGATCCGAACCGAACACGTTCCGCTCGAACTGCCGGTCGACCTTCAGTTCGGTGCCGTCCCCGGGCTGGATCTCGACCTTCGCGGCCCCACCCTTGACCAGCAGCGAGTCGCCCTGCACCTGGTAGCTCTGCTGGCCGCTCTTGGTGCCCTCGGTCAGCCCGGTGAGTGCCCAGTACACGCCACCCAGGATGAGCGCGATCGAGATGGCGATCCCGTACCGCCGCTGCGCGCTCATCGAACTGGACTGCCGCCCCTGGACATCGGACATGACGCTCCCTGAAGTACGGATCGAAGTACCTCAAACCCTGGCACACCAAACCCGCACTGTCTGGCGGGGTTGTCCCCGAGATCCCCACCATCCGACCCTGACTCCGCCGCCCTTTGATCCCGGGTCAGGCGGGGACGGCGGCCAGCTCCTTGTGGATCGTGGTGGCGAGTTGCTGGAGGGATTTGCGGAGTTTGCTGGACTTGGCCGCGTCGGAGAGGCTGCGGCCGTGCGACATGGCGGCGTCGACCGCGCTCTGGTCGAACGGCAGGAACGCCGCGGGCTCGATCCCGGCGTACTGCGCCAGCGCCTCGGCCGCCGCCTCGTTCGGCGAGCCGCCGAGAGTGCCGGAGCGGACCCGGTTCATCACCACGCGCACGGTGACCGACGGTACGACGGCGCGCACCTCGTGGATCGCCCGGATCAGCCGGGTCAGACCGACCGGGTCCGCGGAACCGACGACGATGACCTCGTCGGCCTCCTCCAGCGTGGAGACGGTCGCCCCGTTACGCCGCGGGGCCAGCGAGTCGAACGAGATCTCCTCGTCGGTCTCGATGCAGAACCCGGCATCCACCACCGTCACCGGCGCCAGCGTCCGCGCGGTCGACCAGATCGACTCGATCGCGGCCGGCCGCAGCTCGGTCCAGCGGTCCGCGCGGCTGAGGCCGGTCAGCACCAGGAGATGCGGATCCACCTGCCGGGCGTGCTTGGCGAGCATCACCATGTCGAGCGAACCGTTCGACGCCGAGCGCGCCGCCGCGGCCAGCCCGGACGTCTCGTCGAGCATCCCGAGCATCTGCGCGACGGTCCCGCCGTACACATCGGCGTCGGCGAGCAGCGTCGGGATCTTCTTCAGCGCCAGCTCGTAGGCAAGGTTGACGGCCACCGTCGTCCGCCCGGGCGCGCCCGTCGGCCCCCAGACCGCGATCAGCCGGCCAGCTCCCTCGGGGTACGGCGGCGGCTCGCTATTGATCGTGTCCGGCGTCAGCGGCACGAACCCGCCCGCGAAGTGCGCGTTGGAGACCGGCGGACCCGAGTCGACCGCGTCGGTGACCGCGCGACCGAGATCCCCCGGACTCACGTCGGCCGGGAGGATCCGCTCGATCCCCATCCGGGCGAGCCGGTCCTCGGCGCCGAAGGGCGCACCGTTCTCGGTCGGGTCGACCAGCGCCAGTACGACGATGCCTCGGGCGTGCAGCGCGGCGACGGCGTCCGACGAGAGCCGGGGCAGGGCGTCGGCCAGCAGCACCGCACGGGCCTGCCCGCTACCGGCCGCGGCCATCACGTCGGCGATGTCGACGCAGCGCCGGACCACTCTGATCCCGGGCGCGCGCTCGGTCCGCCGTACGACTTCTGCCTCCCAGGGCGCGCCGGTCACGGCCAGGAGGACGGGGATCGCCATCAGTTGCCCTTCCGCACCAGGGTCGGCTCGCCGGCACTGATCGCAGTCAGAGCGGCCGGGATGCGGGGCAGGTCGCTGGAGGCGAGGCTGATCAGGACCTGGCGCCGGGCCGTGCTGCCCGAGACGCCCTTCACCGAGTCGATCTGCAGCACCCGCACGCTGCTCCACAGCGGCTTGGCCGACTGCCCCTCCTCCTTCGGCACCACCCAGACGTCCACGATGTCGCCGACCGCGGTGTCCGACGGCAGGCGGCCGGTCGCGACCGACAGCGGCATCTCGGTGCGAGTCTGTTCGGACTTCGGGACGGCGGCATCCTTCGGGAGGAACTCGCCCTCGCCGACCGTGCGCCCGACGACCAGGCCCTTCACGTCGGCGTCGGCGGACAGGTACCGGCCCGAGTCGTTGCCGTTGGTGAAGCGCACCCGGACCGTGGTCAGGTCGTCCCCGGTGAGCGGGGCGCCGACCCGGAGCTCGTGTTTGGCGGCCAGGATCGTGGTCGTGTCGTCGGCGGAGGACAGCAGCTTGGCGCCGGCCAGCGCGGTGACGGCGACCAGCAGCACGCCCAGGACCAGACGCCCGTCCTTCCAGCGGGCCTTCCGGTTCCGCTGGGCCGGCGCGGACGGCGCACCGAATCCACTTCGCACTTGTGTCTCGACCACGTCGGCTCCCCAGTCAATCGATCGCTCTCGGCGGACATTCTGCCCGTTCCCGGTTCCGGACGTGAACGGTCATCCACAGGCTGTCACGGCCTGGGGACAAACGCGATCATCCATTCGCCAACCGTGGCAAACTGAAGGAACCAGCCACTATCCGAAGGAGTACGGACGATGCCGAGCCCCCGGTTCCTCCAGCTCGCCGATGTCGCGGAGGTCCTGAACATCTCCGCCAACCAGGTCTACGCATTGGTCCGCCGCGGTGACATCCGGGCCGTCAAGATCGGCGGCCGCGGTCAGTGGCGGGTCGAGGCCACCGAGCTCGAGAAGTACATCGAGCGGCTCTACACCGAGACCGAGCAGTTCATCGACAGCCATCCACTCGGCGAAGAGGCCGAGACCACGGAGGACGCCCGCTTCTAAGTCGCAGACGGTCACGCCGGCGGGCTGGCGCTGGTGAGACCAGATGGTTGTGAACTCGATACGTCGCGGCGGGAGTACCGATGGGTGCGCGTGTCGGCGTACCCGCCGGTGTTTGGGTCAGCGGCGGCGGAGGGCTCGGAGTGACTGGGTGGGGACCAGGCGGACGTTGTAGACCTCGGTCCGGCGGCGCGGTGCGTCCAGGGGGTGCTCGGCGAGCTCGAGGAAATCGGCACCGACACGGTCGATCGTGCCGCTGACCGGGCCACCGCCGCCGCAGAACAGCGTCACCGGTGAGCGGTCCCGGGCGATCCCCCGGAGCAGATGGGCGAGCCCGAGCTTGCCCTCGACCGCCCCGACGGCCGGCTCGGCCCACGGCCCCAGCTGGTGTACGGCGACCAGCGCCCCGACCGGGATCAGCCACTCCTCGTAGCGCTCGGTCTCGAGCAGCAGACAGTCCTTGCCGACCCGGCTGAGCAGCCCGCGCACGGGCTCCGCGTCCATCAGCTCCACGCGGACGACGGTGTCCACCGCACCGCGGAGCCGGTCGAGCACCGTGATCTTCCCGACCTCGGCGCGGATCCGGTCCGCGACCTCGCCGTACAGATCCGTCTCCTGGAGCGCCTCGAACTGCGACTCCAGGTCCGCGAACAACGCATCCCACCGCATGACCGTGAACCTACCGGTCCCGAGTGCCGACGTACCCCTCGGTGATCACCCTCCGCACCGGAAACCGACGCTGCGTGCGTTAAGGACTTGCAAAGCTGACCTAGAACCGGTCTATAGTGGTCAAGCCAACGCAAACTAACGCAAACTCAAAGGTCGGGAGCGAAGCGGGATGAACGCGATGATCCGGGTGCTGAAAGGCACACTCGCGGTGCTCGCGCTGGCTGCCCTCGGGCTGGCGCTGCGCTGGATGACCGCCGGGTCGATCAGCGGCGTGCGCACGTACGACCTGGATTCGCTGACCGTGCTCGCGGTCGGGACGGTCGCCTGGATCGCGTACGGGTGGCTGGTGCTGGCCGTCCTGATGACGGTGCTGGAGCAGATCCCCGGAGTCGTCGGCGCGCTCGCCGGAGCCGTCGCCGGGCGCATCACGACGAAGACCGCGCGGGCCATCCTCCGCTCCGGCCTCGGCGTCGCCGCCGTCACCCCACTCACGGTCGGCGTCGCCCACGCCTCCCCCGGCGACAGCGCCCACGTCCGCCAGTGGGACCAGACCGAGCCGAAGTCCACGGTCAACCTCGGCAACACCAACTACCGAGCCACCGAACCCCGCTCCTCGGTCGAAATCGGCGGCACGGAAGCCAACTACCGCGCCACCGAGCCCCGCTCGACCGTAGAAATCGGCGGCACCGAAGCCAACTTCCGCGCTACCGAGCCCCGCTCAACCGTAGAAATCGGCGGCACCGACACCAACCGCCCCGCCACCTCCGCCGACCAGAACACGACCCGCGCCTCCGCCAACACCCAGTCCTCCGCGAGCAAGCAGTCCTCGACCAGCACCCAGTCGTCGGCCGGCACGCAGGAGCGCAGCACCGCCAACTACCGCGCCACCGAGCCCCGCTCCACCGTCGAAATCGGCGGCACCGAAGCGAACTACCGTGCGACCGAGCCCCCGTCGACCGTGGAGATCGGCGGTGGCGACACCGACCGGACTGCCCCGGGACAGCCGACTGGCAGCCGGACTGGCGGCAACCCCACGACTCCGGGGACTCCGACCGCGTCTGGCCGTCCGGCGACCTCAGCGGACTCGACCATGCCCAGCAGCCCCGCCAAGCCGAGCAACCCGACGGCTCCGGGCACCCCGGGTACGCCTGGTCGTCCTGCGGCGCCTGCTCAGCCGAGTGCGGAGCGGCCGGCGGATGCGCGGATGCGGATGGGGGTGCCGGATCGGCCTACCGACGGGGCGCCGACGCGGTACACGGAGCTGCGGCCGCGGGTTCCGGTGCGGGTGGTCGTGCGCGAGGGGGACTCGCTGTGGAGCATCGCCGCGCGAGAGCTCGGTCCGGGTGCGACGGACGCGGCGATCGCCGCCCGCTGGCCCGCCTGGTACGCCGCGAACCGCCACGTGATCGGGGACGACCCCGACCTCATCCTTCCCGGCCAGGTCCTCCGCATTCCGCCCACCCACGGCGACCACCTCCCGACCACCCACCAGGAGAAGTGACATGAGCCAGCCACAGAACCTCGGTGCGGACGACCTCCAGCACCCCACCAGCTCGGCGCAGGACGAGTCCACCACGGCGCCGGTACTTGCCACCGCCACTTCCGCACAGGACGAGGCCATCGCGGCTCAGGCGCAGCACGCGTCCGCCGTCTCCGCTGCGGAGGACGGGGCCACCACGGGCTCGGTGCGCGGTACGTCCGGCACTACCTCGGCGTACGACGAGTCCGCCGCTTCGGCGCCGGAGCGTGTCGTTCTCGCCGCCGTTACCGACCCGACTTCAGCACTGGAATCCACGGAGGCAACCATGGCCGTCACCAACGCCGCTCGGGCCGACCAGCTCGGCACCACCGCGATCGCCGCAGTCGTCGGGGCGGCGCGCGCGGAGGTACCGGGGATGTTCGCCGCGGTCGAGCGTCCGCGGCTGCAGGCTGTGGACGGCGGGTCCGCGAGGAGCGCCGTACCTGCGACTGCTCGGTACGCCGGTGGCCTGACGGAAGGGGCGCTCGCCCTGCGCCTGCAGGCGATCACGCGGCTCGGCGTCGGCTCCGCCCCACGCCACCTGTCGAGCATCACCTCCGCACCCCAGGCCGATGCGGCTGCTGCCGAGCCCGCGCACCTGGACCCCACGGTCGAGTCAGACGCAGCCGACGCGAAGCCGGCCGAGGCTGACGCGGCTGGTGCGGACGCCGCTGGTACGACGAAGGCGCGGAAGCTCAGCGTCGTCTCGGATTCGGCATCGGCGGCGGCGACGCCGGACGCGGCGCCTGGGCAGCCTGACGGGGCCCGGGCGCCGCTCACCACGACCACCCCGCGCGCGGTCCCGGTCGACGCCACCGCCGCCAACGCCGGCGCCGCTTCAGCCGCGACCGCCGCCTCGGTCCCGACCGCCAAGGGTCGCGCCGCGAAGGTTGGCGGCTCCCCCGTCGGCACCGCCCAGACGTCGGCGGTTCCGGTTGGGGTGCCGGAGGCTCGGGCTTGGGGTGGGCGGTTGGCTCAGGCGGTTTCTGAGGTGCTGGCTGGGGATCGGCCGATTTCGCAGCTGGTGCGGTTCACGGACGACAGCGTGTTCATGGAGCTGAACCGGCGGGTGCGGTTGCTCGGGCTGAACTCGACCGCGGTGAGCCGTGGGGCGCGGGAGAAGAGCACGGTGCGGTCGGTGCGGGTGTTCATGCCGGAGCCGCAGATCGCCGAGGTCGCCGCGCACGTGCGGCACGGGGACCGCTCGCGGGCGATCGCCTTCCGCCTGGAGATCCGCCGCAACCGCTGGGTCTGCACCGCGCTCGAGATCGGCTGACGGGCCGCGGCGAACTCGATTGGGTTCGGAAGTATTTGCCGCCGTCATCGAACTCCCGGTGTGTACACGGCGTCGTACGGAGCGCAATCCGATCGTGCTGTTGCTGTCATCTGGTTGGGGCCGCGGCGGCGTACGGTAACCGAGGTCGGTCACCAGGCCGGCCGCTTGTTCGGGGGAACAGGATGTCTGAGACCACAACTGCCGCACCGCTGGACGAACGGACGGAGTCGACTGGGGTGTCGCCGGCCGGGACGTGGCAGGTCGAGGTGCAAGAGCTGAGTGCGGCCGAGCGGGCGCGGGTGCTGCCCGCGGTTCGGCGTCGGCGGTGGACCGAGCGGGTGCCGCTGCTCTATCCGCTGGCCGTGCGCTACCACCGTGCGGTCAAACGCCTCGAGTGGATGCGGTCCAGCACGCCGTACGCCGATGTGCGCCAGGCGGCCGACCTTCCGGTGCGGATCAAGCGCCACAAGTCGCTCCTGCTGCGGCAGCTCGGTGAGACCGAGATGTGGATGCAGCACAACAAGGTGAAGAACCTGTCGCTCGCCTGCGCCCAGGTCGACGGTCTGCTGATCCGGCCCGGCGAGACGTTCTCCTTCAACAAACTGGTCGGGAACGCGACCCGTCGCAAGGGGTACGCGAAGGGCATGCGGCTGTCGAACGGTCAGGCTCGTCCGGGCATCGGCGGCGGTATCTGCCAGCTCGCCAACCTGCTGCACTGGATGGTGCTGCACTCGCCGATGACGGTCACGCAGCGCTCGACGCACAGCTTCGACCCGTTCCCGGACAACGGCCGCGTCCTGCCGTGGGGTGTCGGCTGCAGCATCGTGTACAACTACGTGGACCTGCAGTTCCGCAACGACACCGACCAGACCTTCCAGCTGCACGTCGGCGTCGGCGACCGCTATCTCGAGGGCGAGATTCTCGCGGACGTCCCGGCCGCGTCGTCGTACCGCGTGTTCTCCAAGGACGAGCGGTTCCTGCGCGTCGGAGCGGAGTACTTCCGCCGCAACGAGATCTGGCGGACCGTGATCGACCGCCGTACGGGGGCGGCGCTCCGCGACGAACTGGTCAAGGAAAACGTTGCCCTGGTCAAGTATGTCCCGGTCGACGTGCCGGTGCTCGACGTCGTGGTCCCCAAGCAGTACCCGCCCCGAGGCTGACGCCAGGCGACAGGTGCCGCACGGGCCTGAAACTGTCGGTAGGGCGTAGCAGACTGGCGGTGTGACCGTAGCTGTCGAGCCGTACCGGGAGCGCCCCGCGCGCATCGCCGGCGCCGGCCTGTGGACACGCGAGGCCGAAGGTGGGGAGTACCGGATCCTCCCGGACGGCTGCATGGACCTGTTGCTGATGGACGACGACCTGATCGTCGCCGGTCCCGACAGTCACGCCTGGACGGGCAGCGCCCCCCGCGGGACGCGGTACGCCGGGATTCGGTTCGCGCCCGGAGCGGCACCGGGTTTCCTCGGCGTACCGGCCCGCGAACTGCTGAACGAGCGGGCCCGGCTGGCCGATCTCTGGTCGCCGAACCGGAGCAGACGCCTGCTCGACCGG
The DNA here is from genome assembly GCF_056436705.1 of Kribbella sp. NPDC043289. Lineage (NCBI taxonomy): Bacteria > Bacillati > Actinomycetota > Actinomycetes > Propionibacteriales > Kribbellaceae > Kribbella > Kribbella sp. NPDC043289. Next base: position 798,609 of record NZ_JBWKCB010000002.1, on the reverse strand, counting down.
ATCAGATCGGCTCCCGACTCAGCGGCCGCGCTCGACCTCGAGGTCGCCAAACTGGTCGAGGCACCGATGGACCGGCTGATCCCGCACGTTCTCCGCAGCGTCCGCGGCGGCCTGCTCCGCGGTACGTCGGGCGTTTCCCGCCTGGCCGGGACGGTCGGCCTGAGCGAGCGGCAACTGCATCGGCGCTGTCTGGAAGCCTTCGGGTACGGCCCGAAGATGCTGGACCGCGTGCTCTGGATGAACGTCGCCCTCGACCACGCCCGCACCGGCCTCTCGCTCGCCGACGTCGCCGTACTCACCGGGTACGCCGACCAGGCGCATTTCACCCGCGACGTGAAAGCCCTCACCGGTCTGCCCCCGAAGATCCTGTTGAGTTGAGAGAACCCGCGCATGTCAGCATTGCTGTTCATGACCGGTCACCCGGAAGTCGGTACGGCGACGCTGCGGCACAACCCGTTGAACGCGGTGACTGCGACCGTCGAGCGGGTCACCTACGCGGACGGCCGGACTGCGGTTCGCAAGGAGCTTCGCCGGCCGACCGACACCCTAGGCCCGTGGGCCGCCTCCACCGACCCGCGGCACTGGAACTACTGGCGCCGCGAGCTCGAGGTCTACCGCGACGACGAACTCCGCGGCCGACTCGCCGACGCCGGGCTCTTCATCCCCTCCGCGCAGGCGGAGGAGTCGCCGGACGGCGCCGTACTCCTGATGGAAGACATCGGCGGCACGCCCGGCACCCAGTTCAGCCTCGCGGAACATGCCGCACTCGCGCGCGCCTGCGGCCGTTGGCAGGCGCGCCCGATCGACGACCGGCCCTGGACGTCGAGGGGTTTCCTCCGCGACTACTCGACCACGCGCGACGTGCCGTGGCAGTTGATGACCGACGACAGCTCCTGGCAGCAGCCGCTGATCCGCGAGACCTGGCCGGCCGGACTGCGCGAGGCCTGGACGCGGCTCCTCGTGCATCGGGACGCACTGCTCGACCTGGTCGCGAGTCTCCCTCGCGCCCACTGCCACCTCGACTTCTGGGTCTCGAACGTGATCCAGCGACCGACCGGCGAGCTCGCCCTCTTCGACTGGTCGTTCTTCGGCGACGGCGCGCTCGGCGAGGACATCGGCAACTACATCCCGGACGCGGTCTTCGACCTGTTCTGGCCGGTCGAACGGATGCCCGAGCTCGCCGAGACCTGCATCACCAACTATCTCGACGGCCTGCACGACGCCGGCTGGCACGGCGACCCGGACGAGGTGCGACTCGCGGTGATGGCCTCCGGCGTCAAGTACGCCTGGCTGCTGCCCGGCCTGCTCGGCCGCGCGTCCGACGAGTCGCACAACGCCTACCACCAGGAGGTCGACAGCCGGCACCTGTTCCACCAACGCGGCCAGGCCCTCGCCTTCGTCGCCGACTGGTGCGCGGAGGCGATCACCCGAGCACGACGGTGATCGTCAGGTGGTGCCGCAGGCGCGGTCGTGAGCCGGGCGCCGGCCGGTGGCGAGGAAGTCGGTGACGGTGTCGTTCAGGCACCGGTCAGCCTTGAACAGGTACGCGAGATGCCCGCCCTGATCCGCGGTCACCATTCGCGCACGGTCGCCGAGCACGCCGCGCATCATCCGGGCCCCGACCAGCGGAGTCGCGGGGTCGCGGAGGTTCTGCGCGATCAGGATGTTCGACGGACCACGGTCGGAGATCCGCACCGGCGCCTCCTGCCGCGCCGGCCAGTACGCACACGCCGACACACTCGCCGTCGCCGCACCGAACATCGGGTAGCGGATCCGGTCGATCGCGACATTCACCTGGTACGTCGCCAGCGCCCGCGGCCAGCGCGAATCGTTGCAGAGCACGTGCAACTGACTCGCCAGGTAGTTGTCGTTCACCGGGGCGGCAGCAGTCTTCGCAGGTGCTTTCGCAGCGCCGGCCGGGTCGCCGGTCGCGAAGCTCCGCCAGATTCCGGCAAGTTCCGGAAACTTGTGGTCGTAGTACAGCTGGCTGAACGTCGTCTGCCGGAAGATCGCGCCCAGCGACCGCCCGCCGACCATCTCATGATCGGCCTTCGCGGCGAGCTCGTAGTACTTCGCCGTCACCTGCGCGACCGTGGTCCCGAGGCCGTACTCCGGGTGCGCCGCGACGTACTGCGCGAAGTCCGGAAAACGTTCCTCGAAACCTCGGGCGATCCGCCGCTGGAACGCGTAGTCCCAGCCACCGGGCCCGGTCGAGCTGTCCAGCACGACGCGATCGGTGCGTTCCGGAAACATCGACGAGTAGACCGCACCGAGGTACGCGCCGTAGGAAATCCCGAAGTACGACGTTTTCCGTTCCCCGAGGGCGGCGCGGATCCGGTCCATGTCGCGGGCCGTGTTCGCCGTGCTGATGTACGGCAACAGCGCACCGGTCTTCGACTTCGCGCACTGCCCGGCGATCGTCTTCGCCAGCGCCGCCTGCTGCTTCACGTCAGCCGCGTTCCGCGCGTACGGCGGCACGCTCGAGAACTGCTGCGCCGCGGTCAGGTCGCACGTGACCGGCGTACTGCGGCCGACGCCGCGGGAGTCGAAACCGATGATGTCGTAGCTGTCCCGGACGTTCTTCGGCAGCGCGAGTTTGGTGCCTGAGGCATCGACCAGGTCGGCCGGAAAACGCAACCCCTCGCCGCCGGGACCGCCCGAGTTCGTCAGCAGGATGCCGCGGCGCTTGGCCGGATCGGCCGTCGACAAGCGGGAGACCGCGATGGAGATCGTCGGCCCGTCCGGCCGACTGTAGTCCAGTGGTACGTCGAGTGTCGCGCACTCGGGTTTCGACGCGGTCGGTGGATCGAACGCCGGGCAAGCACCCCAGCTCAGCCCCTTCACGACAGAAACCCCAGAACTCGCCTCGGAAACTGGAGCGCTCGCGGCGGAAACTCCCGTTCCGGCGAGGGCTACAGCGGATGCGGTCAGGACAGCAATCGTCGTCTTTCGCACAGTTCTCCTTGTCTGCTGGAAGGTCTGCTGAACGGTGGGCTGGGCGTCAGCTCATGGGGTCACCGATCGCGCCGCCGGTGGCCTCGCGAACCCCGCGCACGATCCGCGCGAACGGATCACTCAGCCGTGCCCGATCGCCGGCGACGACGGCGACCAGTTGCTCCTCGCTGACCACCCGAACCACAGCGGTGATGGTCGCGGCATGCACCCGCACCCCCACGTCGTCGAGGGGCCGGCGCAACCGATGGGCGACGATCGGCACCAACTCGCGCTCGGCCTGATCACAGGCCATCAGGAACGCGGTCCGGATCGCGGGTTCCGTTCGGCTGAGCACGATCATCTTCCCGGCGGCGCGATCGTCGTCGAGCTCCTCGGCCGACGGCGTCCGCTCGTCCTGCTCGGCCGCCACGTGATCCTCGAGCGACCGGTCGTCGGGCCAGCGCCGCCAACCCTCCAGGAACCAGGCCCAGCTGTGGGCCAGGATCGGCTCGGCGCAACTTTCCTTGCTCCGGAAATGCCGCCACAACGTACGCACGGACAGTCCGACCGCGTCCGCGATCTGTTGCCCGCTCGTCGCGGCGACACCGTTTTCCCAGAACAGGTCCGCCGCGGCCCGGGACACCTCGAACCGCAGCCGGTCCCGTCGCTGAACACTCATCGCCGCTCCTGTCACTTAGTGCCATTTCGACACTAAGTGACAGTCGGGTCACGCGCGCCAGCACTGCGCAGTACCGCTCTCTGGGCCAGAATCCACGCACTCGTATGCACGTTCTGCTTGACGGAGTCGCGTGGCAGCGCTTGACTGGGTCGGCAGTGACGCACCCAGCCGGTAGCGGACCACGCCAGCGACAAGGCGGTCCGGAGCCCGGTTTTCAGGCGCCAGGGCTCAGGTGAGGCCCGAGGCGGGGTCGCGTCCCCGGGACCGATGGAGCAATCGTGTCCAAGTCGCACCAACTCACCCACCGCCCCCATCACCGGCTCACTCGCCGCCTCCTTGTGGCCGGCCTCGCCGCCGCGTTGGCCGTGGCCGCGACGGTCGCCGTCCGCACCCGCAATCCGGCCGACGCGGCAGACGCGGCACGCACGGCCGGCACGTCAGCCACGTCAGTCACACTGCCGCCGGCGCACGCGAAGTTCGACTACCAGATCGGTGGCGCGTACACCCCACCCGCCGGCGTTCAGGTGGTGACCCGCGACCGGACCGCCGCACCGGCGGCCGGGCTCTACAACATCTGCTACGTCAACGCTTTCCAGGTACAGCCCGGCGAACAAGGACAGTGGGCCTCCGACCTGCTGCTCCGCGACGCCAACGGCAACCTCGTCATCGACGAGGACTGGGGCGAGCCGCTGCTCGATCTCCGCACCGCCGACCAGCGGAACCGGATCGCCGCCAAGGTCAACGGCTGGATCGACGGCTGCGCGGCCAAGGGATACCAGGCGATCGAGCCGGACAACTACGACAGCTACACCCGCTCGAAGAACCTGCTCACCGCCGGACAGGCCAAGGCGTTCCTGAAGCTGCTGGCCACCCACGCGCACAGCAAGAGCCTGGCCATCGGCCAGAAGAACACCGTCGAACTGGCCGGCGACCGGACGACGGTCGGCCTGGACTTCGCCGTCGCCGAGGAATGCGGCCAGTACGACGAGTGCGCCGACTACGTCGATGCCTTTGGCAACAACGTGATCGTGATCGAGTACACCGACAACGGCCGGCGGAAAGCGTGTTCGCAGTACGGCGGAACGCTCTCGATCGTGCAGCGCGACGTGGACGTCTCGACTCCCGGTGACTCCGGGTACGTCCGCAAGACCTGCTGAAACCCCCTTCCTGCATCTTTCCTGGAGACCGTCATGTCTCAGCATGCTCGCAACCTGTCCCGCCGCGACATCCTGCGCGCCGCAGCCGCCGCGGCCGCCGTCGGCACGCTCGGTGCCTGCGGCAAGAACGACGACACGGGGGCCGACGCCAACGGCGTGGTCACGCTCGATCTCTGGCACGGCCAGGTCGATCTCGGCAAGGCCGCGGTCGACAGCCTGATCGCCGCGTTCAACAAGAGTCACCCGAAGATCAAGGTGGTCGGCGGCGGTGGCGGGGTGACCGCGGACAGCATGCTGCAGAAGGTCACCGCGGGTCTGGCGGCGGGGTCCTACCCGGACATCGCGTACATCTTCGGGTCGGATCTCGCCAGCCTGACCAAGAGCCCCAAGGTCGCCGACCTGACCGGCGGGCTCAAGATCGACGACTACTGGCCGGCCGCGAAGGACGCCGTCAGCGTGAAGGGCAAGGTCCGCGCCGCACCGGCCCTGCTCGACTCGCTCTGCGTGGTCTACAACAAGAAACTGTTCGCCGCGGCCGGCGTCCCCGCACCGAAGGCCGGCTGGACCTGGGACGACTTCGTGGCCGCCGCCAAACAGCTGACCAACCCGGCCAAGGGAGTCTTCGGCACCGGCTGGCCCGGCGTCGGAGACGAGGACACGGTCTGGCGGATCTGGCCGATGATCTGGGACCTCGGCGGCGACGTCGTGAACGGCGACGGAAAGAAGGTCGGATTCGATTCCGTAGGCGAGCAGGCCCTTGGAACACTCGACAAACTGCGCACCGACAAGTCGCTGTACGTCGACCCGAAACCGGGGAGCGAGCAGCTCTACCAGGTCTTCCTCGGCGGCCGGATGGGCATGGTCGCGACCGGCCCCTGGCAACTCCCGGAACTCAAGGAAAACGGTGTCGAGTACGGCGTCGCGCCGCTGCCGTCGTACTCCGGGAAACCGGTAACGATCTCGGGTCCGGACACCTGGACGATCTTCGACAACGGCAAGGCGAAGGTGAAAGCGGCCACCGAGTTCGTCAGTTGGTTAGCCGAGCCGGAGCAGGACCTGCAGTGGGACATGAAGGGCGGCAGCCTGCCGATCACCAAGGCCACCGCTGACCTGCCGGCGTGGAAGCAGCACGCCGCCGCGACCAACGGGCTGGACGTGTTCGTGAAGGCGCTCGACACAGCGAAGGTGCGGCCGACGATTCCGACGTACCCGCAGATCTCGCAGCATGTCGGTGAGGCGATCGCCGCCGTACTGCTGGGGAAGCAGAGCCCGAAGGATGCGTTGAAGCAGGCCGTCGACCAGTGCAACCAGGTACTGGCGGTGCCGAGCTGATGGCCAGCGTGGTCGGTACGTTCACTGTCGACCCGCGGAGCCGGGCGGCAGCGAAGCGGCGGGCCCGGAGCGAGGGCGCGACCGGGTGGGCGTTCGTCAGCCCGTCCGTGGTGATCATCCTCGGGCTGAGCGTCGTACCGGTGCTGTGGTCGTTGTTGTTGTCGTTCCAGGTCAACGATCTGGTGTCGCCGAGCGAGTGGGTCGGGCTGGCCAACTACCAGGCGTTGCTGAAGGATCCGGCCTTCGGGTCGGCGGTCTCGCACACGCTGATCTACACCGTGCTCTATGTGCCGTTGAGCGTCATCGCTGGGTTAGCGATCGCGATCGCTCTGGACCGCAAGATCGCGTTCATCGGCCTGTACCGGACGCTGGTGTTCGTACCGTTCGTGGTGTCGGCGGCGGCGCAGGGCGTGCTGTTCTCGTTCGTTCTCGATCCGGAATTCGGTGTCGCGAACTCGGTACTGCACAAGTTCGGCCTGCCCGCGCAGGGGTTCTTCAGCGACCCCGGCCAGGCGCTGTACCTGCTCGTCGCCATCTCGCTGTGGAGCGGAACGGGTTTCTGCGTGATCGTCTACCTGGCCGGTCTGCAAGGCGTGTCGAGCGAGCTCGTCGAGGCGGCCCGGATCGACGGCGCCGGCCGGTGGGGCGTACTGCGGCACGTCACCCTGCCCGCGCTGACGCCGGTGACGATCTTCCTGCTGCTGTTCCAGACCATCAATGCGTTGCAGGTGTTCGACCTGGTCTTCGTGACCACGAAGGGCGGGCCGCTCGGGTCGACGACGGTGATCGTCTACTTCATCTGGGAGAAGGCGTTCAAGACCTTCACCGCCGGCTACAGCGCCGCGGCGGCGTACACGCTGGCGGTCGCGTTGCTGGTGGTCGGTGTGGCCTTGCAGATCTACCGGCGGAAGGTGGCGCGATGAAGCGTTTTCCGTTCAGTGCTTGGCATTTCGTCCTCGCGCCGCTGGCGTTGCTGTTCGCGTTGCCGCTGGTCTGGTTGCTGGTCAGTTCGGTGATGAGCAACGCGGAAATCAACCGTTTTCCGCCGGCCCTGATTCCGCACGGGATCAAGCTGGACGGGTACCGGTACGTGCTCGGAAACGCTCTGTTTCCACGATGGTTCCTGAATTCCTTCATCGTTTCCGCGATTGCCGTGACCGCGAACCTGGTCCTCGGATCGCTCGGCGGGTACGCGTTCGCGCGAATCCGGTTCGCCGGCTCGAAGATCGTGCTCGGGCTGATGCTGGCGACGATGGTGATCCCGTTCCAGCTGACCATGATCCCGACGTTCCTGGTGATGAAGCAGCTCGGGCTGATCGACACCCTCGGCGCCCTGATCGTTCCGTCCCTGGTGACGCCGCTTTCCGTTTTCCTGTTCCGGCAATTCTTCGTTTCCTTGCCGCGGGAGCTCGAGGAGGCCGCCTGGATCGACGGCTGCGGCCGGCTGCGCATCCTCGTCTCGATCGTGCTCCCGCTCGCACGGCCGGCGCTGAGCACAGTCGCCGTACTGACGTTCCTCGCGACCTGGAACGACCTGACCTGGCCGTTGATCGCGATCAACACCGACTCCACCTACACCCTTCAGCTCGGACTGACCACGTTCCAAGGGCAGCACCACACGCAGTGGTCCGCCGTGATGGCCGGAAACGTCATCACCGTGTTGCCGGTCCTGCTGGGGTTCCTCCTGGCCCAGAAGGCGTTCATCCGCTCCCTGGCCTCCACCGGACTCAAAGGCTGAGAATGACTTACGACCTGCTGGTGATCGGCGATGCGAACCCCGACGTGGTCGTCGGGCCCGTCGATCAGCCGATCCTGTTCGGCCAACGGGAACGCCTGGTTCCCAGCGGCTCCCTGGTACTCGGCGGCTCGGCGTCGATCATGGCCTGCGGCGCGGCGCGTCTCGGGCTGCGCGTCGCCTTCGCGGGCCGCGTGGGTGCCGACGCGGCCGGCGACTTCGTCCGTACGGCGCTGGCCGACCGCGGCGTGAACGTCGACGCCCTCGTCGTCGACGACGCGCTGCCGACCCCGCTCACCACCATCCTCACCTCGGGCGACGACCGCGCGATCCTCACCTCCCCCGGCTGCCTCCCGAGCACCTCGGCCGACGACGTACCGCGAGACCTGCTCAGGTCGGTACGCCACGTGCACGCCGCGTCGTTCTACCTCCTGCCGTCGCTGGCGGCCGGACTGGCAAGCCTCTTCAAGGAAGCGAAAGCGGCCAAGGCCACCACCTCGCTGGATCCGAACGACGACCCGACCGGCCGCTGGGACCGGACGGTCCTCGACCCGATCCTGCGGGTCACCGACTACTTCCTCCCCAACGCGGCCGAAGCCCTCGCGCTGACCGGTCACCCCTCGGTCGAGGACGCGGCCGGCATCCTGGCCCGCCGCGGCCCCTTGGTCGTGGTGAAGAACGGGTCGGACGGCGCCCTCGCCCACAACGGATCCAAGGTGTTCACCACGCCGGCGCTGAAGGTGGACACGGTCGACTCCGTCGGGGCGGGCGACAGTTTCGACGCCGGCTGGGTGGCCGCCGTACTCGACGGGTCCCGCACCGAGCGGGCCCTGGCCATCGCCGCGGCCTGCGGATCGCTGTCCACCCGCGCCGCCGGCGGTACCGCGGCCCAACCCGACTGGGACCAAGTGACAGAGAGCGTGACATCATGACCAAGATCGTCTTCATCGGCGCCGGCAGCGTGGTCTTCACGCAGGGTCTGCTCGCCGACCTTTTCAGCCTTGACCTCGGCCCGCTGCACATCGCGCTGCACGACATCGATCCCGAGCGACTCGACACCGCCGCGGCCGCCGCGGCGTACATCGCCCGCGAACACGGCGTGACGCCGCAGATCACCGCGCAGCTCGACCGGCGCGCGGCGCTCGCCGCCGCCGACTTCGTGATCAACATCGTCCAGGTCGGGATGAACGCGGCGACCCGCGCCGACTTCGAGATCCCCGCCCGCTACGGGATCCGGCAGACGATCGGCGACACGCTCGGCGTCGGCGGGGTGTTCCGCGCGCTCCGCACCTTCCCGGTACTGCGCGGGCTCGCGCAGGACATCGCCGACGTCTGCCCGGACGCGTGGTTGCTCAACTACACGAACCCGATGGTGATGAACGTCTGGTACCTCAAGGCCCTCGGCGTCCGGAACGTCGTCGGTCTCTGCCACTCGGTCTACTGGACGATGCAGGGGCTGTCCGAGCTGGTCGACGTACCGTATGACGACGTCACGTACCTGGCCGCCGGCGTGAACCACCAGTCGTGGGTACTGCGGTTCGAGCGCGCCGGGGAGAACCTGTACGACCGGTTGGACGCGGCGATCGCGGCGGATCCGGAGCTGCTGCGACGGGTCCGGGTGGACATGTACCGGCGACTCGGGTTCTACCCGACCGAAACGAGCGAGCATTCGTCGGAGTACGTGCCGTGGTACCTCGGGCACGCGAGCGAGGTCGAGCGGCTGCGGTTGCCGATCGGCGCGTACCTCGAGATCGTCGCGGACAACCTCGCGTCGTACGAGCGGACCCGCAACGCGCTGAAGTCCGGCGAACCCGTGGTGGTCGAACCGACGATGGAGTACGCCCCGCAGATCATCCACAGCATCGTCACCGGCACGCCGCGGACGGTCTACGGCAACGTGCCGAACACCGGTCTGATCAGCAACCTACAGCCCGGCGCGGTCGTCGAAGTCCCTTGTCTGGTTGACGCTTCGGGGGTGCAGCCGACGTCGATCGGGGCCCTTCCGGCGCAGTGCGCGGCCCTGAACCGCTCGTACCTGAACGTCGCCGAACTCGCCGTCCAGGCCGCCGTCGACGAGGACCCACGAGCGCTGCGGCAGGCCGTGATGGTCGACCCGGCGACCGCGGCAGCGCTACCGGTCGAGCAGATCTGGGAGCTGTGCAACGACCTGGTGATTGCTCACCGCAACTATTTGGACCCGTCGTTGAGGGCAGCGCTCAGATAGGTCCGGTACGTCGCGAACTCGGACAGCACCGCGGCCGCGGTCGGCTCGCCCGTCAGTGCGCCGACGCCTTGGCCCGCGTAGATCGACGCGCGGGCCGGGTCCGCGGCCGTCGAGCCGTCGACGTACTCCGCGTGGCCGGCGTCGTCGGTTTTCAGCTGCTGCTCGCGGCCTTGCCAGGTGTCGAAGTACGCGTTCCGCAACGCGCGGCCGCCGAACTCGTCCGGCCACCCGGCGCGCGACGCGGCGTCGAACACCGTGCCGTAGACGGTGTCGGTCTCGTCGGCCTCGATGATCCGCTGCCGTGCCGGTTCCTTCGTCAACGCCTCGACGCAGGTCAGGAACGCCGTACCGATCCAGCCGCCGGCCGCGCCCGCGGCGAGTACGGCCGCGAGCCCGCGCGGGCCGGAGATCCCGCCACCGGCGAGCACGGGCAGATCGGTCAGGTCCAGAATCGCCTGCAGCAATGGCAGTGTCGCGATCGCGTTCCGGCCGTGCCCGCCCGCCTCGGCGCCGCGCGCGACGATCGCGTCCACGCCGGCATCCACAGCCTCACGCGCGTCCGCGACCGTACCGGCCTGCGTCGCGACGACGATGCCCGCCTCCTGCAGCGGGGCGACGTACGGCTTGTAGTCACCGAAGCTGAGCGAAACGAGCGCCGGCTTCAGCTCGAGGATCGCTTCCAAGTGCTCCGGATGCTCCTCGACCGACCAGGCCATCAACCCGATCCCGTACGGCTTCCCACCCGCCGCCGCGATCGCTCCCTCGGTACGAATCCAGTCCGCACTCACCGCCGACCCGGCCCCCAGCATCCCCAACCCACCACCAGCCGAGATCGCCGCCGTCAACCTCCCCCCACTGACATTAGCCATCGGCGCCCCCACCACCGGAACGCTCACCCCAAACCGCTCCCTCAACCACATACCCCCCAGCCCACCACACCCCCACCCTCAAACCAACACCAGCCCCACCACCCCTGCCCCCACACCGAGGACCCCCGAGTGCTGGCGTACGCCGCGCCGCCCGCCGCCAACGCACACCAACCCAATGCGCCACGCGTCACCAACCCACCCCGCGCCATAGTCGGGGCCTTGGACCCCCACCGGGGACTGTGCACAAGCAATTGCCTATCCATAGTCCCCACCGAGTGTGCACACCCCCGAGTGCCGGCGTACGCCGCGCTGCCCGCCGGCCGATCCACCCACAAACCCAACGCGCCAGGCGCCACCAACCAACCCCGCACCAGACTCGGGGCCTTGGACCCCCACCGGGGACTGTGCACAAGCAATTGCCTATCCGCAGTCCCCGCCGCATGTTCACGCCCCCGAGTGCCGGCGTATGCCGAGCCGCCCGCCACCAGCGCCAACGCCAACGCCAACGCCAAGACCTTGACCAGGTGGTCCTGGACTAGGGTGCGCAGACCCAACCCAACGCGCCCGGCGTCACCAACCAACCCCGCGCCAAAGTCGGGGCCTCAGACCCCCACCGGGGACCGTGCACAAGCTATTGCCTGTGCGGTGTCCCCACCGGGTGTTCACACCCCCGCGCGCCGGCGTACCAAACCACGCCTGCCGCGGAACGGCGCGACGCCTGCGCCGAGCGACCCGACACTTCGGGTACGCCGCCGGGGAAAGGCAGGGCGAACAGGCCACTCAATGCCGCCAATGCGGCCGAGTTACGCCGACCGCAGCGCGCAGCGCCGCACCATGCTCGGGGCCTTGGCCCCCTACCGGGGACCGTGCACAAGCAATTGCCTATCCACAGTCCCCACCGGGTGTGCGCACCCCCGAGTGCAGGCGTCCGCCGCGCCGCCCGACGCTCGCCAACGCACACCAACCCAACGCGCCAGGCCTCACCAACCAACCTCGCGCCAATACTCGGGACCTTGGACCCCACCGCGGACTGTGCACAAGCAATTGCCTGTGCACAGTCACCACGGAGTGTTCACACCCCCAAGCGCCGGCGTACGCCGCGCCGCCCGCCACCAGCGCCAACGCACACCCAACCCAACGCACCCGGCGTCACCAACCAACCTCGCGCCAATACTCGGAGCCTCAGACCCCCACTGGGGACTGTGCACAAGCTATTGCCTGTGCGCAGTCCCCGCGGAGTGTTCAAACCCCCGAGTGGCGGCGTACGCCGCGGCGCCCCGGAACGGCGAACGGCCGGCTCCGGGGTTGCGGGGCCGGCCGTTCGGGGGAATGGGTTACTTGTAGACGTCTGACTGGGGGTCGCCGTGGCAGCGCTTGTACTTCTTGCCGCTGCCACAAGGGCAGGCGGCGTTGCGCGGCGTGCCGGCGTACTCCAGGCTGCCTGCTTCGGCGCCTTCCTGGTGCGTCGCGACCTCGTCGTCGCCGTCGATCGTCGGCGCCGAGTAGGTCAGCCGCTGCTGCCGGGGCTCGTTGCTCAGACCCTTGGCGCGCAGCCTCGGCGTGTCCCGCGGCCGCGGGGTGTCCTGCGGGCGCTCCTCGTCGTCCTCGCTCCGGCCCTCGAACTCCGCGACCGGTGCGCCCGGCGTGAGGATGTCCTGGATCCGCCGGCCTTCGAGGCTGTCCTCGTCGGCCAGCGCGGCCTCGGAGGCGAGCTCCATCTCGGCACGCATCGCCTCGATGTCGACCTCGACGTTGAAGATGAAGTTGATCGACTCTTCCTTGATCGACTCCATCATCGAGGCGAACATGTCGTAGCCCTCGCGCTGGTACTCGACCAGCGGGTCGCGCTGCGCCATGGCGCGCAGGCCGATGCCCTCGCGTAGGTAGTCCATCTCGTAGAGGTGCTCGCGCCACTTGCGGTCCAGCACGCTGAGCACGACGCGCCGCTCCAGCTCGCGCATCGCCTCCTCGCCGAGCAGCTCTTCACGACGCTCGTACGCCGCGTGCGCGTCCTCGAGGAACCGCTCGACCAGGAAGTCCTGGGTCAGGCCGGCCTTCTCGCCGCCGGCCTCCTCGATCAGCTCGTCCTCGGTGAGCTCGGTCTGGTACAGCAGCTTCATCGCGGCGAATAGCGCGTCCAGGTCCCAGTCCTCGGCGAACCCGTCCGCGGTCGCGCCCTGCACGTACCCGGTGACGGTCTCGTCGAGCATGTCCTGCACCTGGTCGCGCAGGTCGGCGCCCTCGAGCACGCGGCGACGCTCGTCGTACACCACGTGGCGCTGACGGTTCATCACGTCGTCGTACTTGAGGATGTTCTTCCGGGTCTCGAAGTTCTGCGCCTCGACCTGGCCCTGCGCGGACGCGATCGCCTTGGTGACGACCTTGTTCTCCAGCGGCTGGGTGTCGTCGTTGTTCCGCGACATCGCCCAGTCGACCATCTCGCGCTTGAACAGCCGCATCAGGTCGTCCTCGAGCGACAGGTAGAACCGGGACTTGCCCGGGTCGCCCTGGCGGCCGGCGCGACCGCGGAGCTGGTTGTCGATCCGGCGGGACTCGTGCCGCTCGGTGCCGAGGACGTAGAGGCCGCCGAGTTCGCGGACCTCCTCCTGCTCTTCCTTGACCTGCTTCTCGAACTGCTCCAGCAGCGACGGGTACTCCGACTCGTACTGCTCGATGTCCTCGGCCGGGTCGATACCGCGGGCGCGGAGCTCCTTGTCGGCGAGGAACTCGGGGTTGCCGCCGAGGATGATGTCGGTACCACGACCGGCCATGTTGGTGGCCACCGTGACGGCGCCGCGGCGACCGGCCTCGGCGACGATCGCGGCCTCACGCGCGTGCTGCTTCGCGTTCAGGACCTCGTGCTCGATGTTCTCCTTGAGCAGCTGCCGGGAGAGTCGCTCGGACTTCTCGACCGACGTCGTACCGACCAGGATCGGCTGCCCCTTGGCGTGCACCTCGACGATGTCCTTGACCACCGCGTCGAACTTGGCGTCCTCGGTGCGGTAGATCAGGTCCCGCTCCTCGACCCGGATCATCGGCTTGTTGGTCGGGATCGGCACCACGCCGAGCTTGTAGACCTTGGAGAACTCGTTCGCCTCGGTCATCGCCGTGCCGGTCATGCCGGCCAGCTTGCTGTAGAGGCGGAAGTAGTTCTGCAGCGTGATCGTCGCGAGGGTCTGGTACTCCTCCTTGATCTCGACGCCTTCCTTGGCCTCGATCGCCTGGTGGAGACCCTCGTTGTACCGGCGGCCGTGCAGCGTCCGGCCGGTGTGCTCGTCGACGATCAGGACCTCTTCCTGACCCTGGCCGCCGACCACCACGTAGTCCTTGTCCCGGTGGAACAGGTCCTTCGCCTTCAGCGCGTTGTTCAGGTAGCTGATCAGCGGGGTGTTGGCCGACTCGTACAGGTTGTCGATACCGAGCCGGTCCTCGACCTTCTCGATGCCGCGCTCGAGGATCGCGACGGTGCGCTTCTTCTCGTCGACGTCGTAGTCGGCGACCCGGCGCTTGGTGTCGTCGATCTCCAGGTCGGTGACCCGCGGGTTCTTCCGCTTCAGCTCCGCCTCGTCGGCCAGCGTCCAGGCCTTCAGCACGTTCGCGATCCGGGCCATCTCGACGTACCAGCGCTGGGAGTCCTCAGCGGGGCCGGAGATGATCAGCGGGGTCCGGGCCTCGTCGACCAGGATCGAGTCCACCTCGTCCACGATCGCGTAGTTGTGCTCGCGCTGGACGCAGTCCTCGATGCTGGCGGCCATGTTGTCGCGCAGGTAGTCGAAGCCGAACTCGTTGTTGGTGCCGTAGGTGATGTCCTTGGCGTAGGCGACCCGGCGCTCGGCCGGCGACATCTCCGGCAGGATCACGCCGTAGTCCAGGCCGAGGAAGTGGTACACCCGGCCCATCCACTCGGCCTGGTACTTCGCCAGGTAGTCGTTCACCGTGACGACGTGCACGCCCTTGCCGGACAGCGCGTTCAGGTACGTCGGCAGCGTGCCGACCAGCGTCTTGCCCTCACCGGTCTTCATCTCGGCGATGTTGCCCAGGTGCAGCGCCGCGCCACCCATGATCTGTACGTCGTAGTGCCGCTGGTGCAGGGTCCGCTGGGCGGCCTCCCGGACGACCGCGAACGCTTCCGGCAGCAGCGCGTCGAGCGTCTCCCCGTTCTCGTGCCGCTGCTTGAACTCCGCGGTCTGGCCGCGCAACTCCTCGTCGGACATCGCGGAGAAGTCGTCCTCGATGGAGTTGACCATCTTCGCGATGCCCTGGAGCTGGCGGAGGATCTTGCCCTCGCCGATCCGCAGGACCTTGTCGACAACCTTCATGGTGGGGAGTTCTCTCCTTGCTGCTGAAGCCTGGAAGCGGGCGACGCCGCATGGCACGGCCGACCCCGGGGGAAGGCGTGCGTCCCCCATCGTACGGGGCCGAGTGTGCCAAGCCACGCCCGCAGCGTGCCTCGGGCCCTAACCGACCCACGCGCGAGCGAACCGGAAAGTTCCCGGCCTCATCTCAGAAACCGCGCAAGGCGTCACTCAGCGCAGGCGACAGATCACCTCCACCGGCCACCCGGACCTGGTCCAGCCCGAGCCACCCCGCCAACTGGACGAGCTCGGCGGCCAGCTCCTCGGGCGTCTCCACCGGAGCCTTCGGCTCGGCGTGTGCCGACTGGACCAGCAGTACGCCGCCGGCGCGGTCGGCCTTCAGGTCCACTCGGGCGACCAACTTATCCCCGAGGAGAAAGGGAAGCACGTAATAACCGTGGACGCGCTTCTCGGCCGGGACGTAGATCTCGATCCGGTACCGGAAGTCGAACAGGACCTCGGTCCGGGTGCGCTCGAAGACCAGCGAGTCGAACGGGCTGACCAGGGCGCGGGCGTTGACCCGCCGCGGCAGCCGCGCGTCGCGGTGCAGGTACGCCGGGCGCTTCCACCCGTCGATCCGGACGGGCAGCAGCTCGCCTTCTTCCACCAACTCGGCGATCGCCTGCAGCGTCGGCTCGGGCGCGGTCCGGAAGTAGTCCCGTAGGCATTGCGCCGTCGCGACTCCGTGGGCCCGTGCCGCGATCGAGACCAGTCCACGGTGCGCCTCGGCGAGGGACGGGGTCGGCGTCTCGACCACCGCGCGCGGCAGCACCCGCTCAGGTACGTCGTACAGCCGCTCGAACTGCTGGTTGCGCCTCGCGACCGTGATCTCGCCCGCGAAGAACAGGAACTCGAGGGCGCGTTTCACGTCGGACCAGTTCCAGCCCCAGTTGTCCTTCGAGCGCTCGACGTCGTCGTCGATCTCGCGGGCGGTGAGCGGGCCGTGGGTCTGCACGTCGCTCAGCACCTGCTTGACCAGGTCCGGCCGCTCCTTCGCGATCGACCGCGGACCGCCCCATGCCTCGGTCGTCGCGCGCGCCATCCGCCAGCGCATCAGCGGGTGCGTCTCGACCGGGATCAGCGACGCCTCGTGCGCCCAGTACTCGACCAGGCGACGCGGGGCCTTCCCGGAAGCCCGGTCGAGCAGATCACGCGGATACGGCCCGAGGCGGGAGTAGAGCGGGAGGTACTGCGTGCGACTCAGCACGTTCACGCTGTCGATCTGGATCAGCCCGATCCGGCCGAGCACCCGCGCCAGCGCCCGTGCGTCCGGGACGCCTTTCGGTCGCGGGTCCATGAACCCCTGCGCCGCCAGCGCGACCCGGCGCGCCTGAGCCGTGGACAGCACCTCTGTGGTCATGCGCGCATTCTGCCGGGCCGCACCGACAATCCCCGCCCGAGCCGTGGGCATAACTCGGGAGTTACCGAAAGTGGGAGGTGCGCTACGGATGGTGTTCGAGGGAACCTGCCAGCAGGCCGTCCGCCCGTGCGGCCCCTATCACCATGGAGTGAGGCATGACAGGAATGAAGCATGTGGTCCGCGCTGCCCTCGCGGCCGGCGTCCTGACCGCGGCGTCCCTCGGTGCGGTGGCCGTCGCCGGCACCGCGTCGGCCGCCCAGAACCCCGGCGCCCCGACCAACCGCATCGTCGGCGGCACCGTCGCCCACACCGCGGACGCCCCCTGGGCCGTCGCGCTGAACAACAGCGGTTCACCGTCGCCGAGCGGCCAGTGGTGCGGCTCCACGCTGGTGAAGGCGAACAAGATCGTCACCGCCGCGCATTGCGCTCAGGAGGCCGCGACCACCTACACCGCCATCCAGGGCCGTGACGTCCTGACCCAGTCCGGCGGCAAGACGTCGAAGATCAGCAGCATCTGGGTGGACCCGGAGTATGGGAAGTCGCCCGCGCACGACGTCGCCGTACTGACGCTGGCGACGCCGTTCGACGGTGTGGAGACGCTGGCGCTGGAGACCGACAAGGCCGTGGACAAGGCCGGCGCTGCGTCGGTCGTCTTCGGCTGGGGCTCCACGGAGGGCACCGGCCCGGAGGACACCTTCCAGAAGGTCGACGTACCGGTGCTCGGTGACGACTACTGCTCGAAGGCCTACGCGAGCCAGGGCTACACCCCGGACGGCGAGATCTGCGCCGGCTACGAGGCAGGCGGCAAGGACTCCTGCCAGGGCGACTCCGGCGGCCCGCTGGTCCTGAACGGCCGCCTGTTCGGCGTCGTCTCCTGGGGCGTCGGCTGCGCGGACGCCGGCAACCCGGGCGTCTATGCCCAGGTCGCCACGTACGCCGCCGAACTGCAGAAGCAGATCGACAGCTGAGTCTCCCCGCAGAGTGAAGGGGCCGGGCGATTGCCCGGCCCCTTCGTCGTGCTCCTCCCGCGGTCTAGACGGCCAGCCGGATCACGCCGTAGTCGTAGCCGCGACGGCGGTAGACGACGCTCGGCTGGTTCTCGTCGGCATCGACGAACAGGTAGAAGTCGTGCCCGACCAGTTCGAGCTCGTAGAGCGCCTGGTCCAGGGTCATCGGCTTGGCGGTATGGGTCTTCTCGCGCATCACCAGCGGTCCGTCGCCGGTGACCGTGAGAGATCCGTACTTGTGTGTCGCCACCTCTTCCTCGGCGACTGGTTCCTCCACTACAGGGGCGTTGCCGTTGAGCGGCTGCTTCGCGTTCACGTGCCGCAGGCCTTCCGGCGTTCGCTCACCACGGTGCACCCGGCGCCGGTCGGCCGCCTTGCGGACCTGGGACCGGAGCCGGTCCAGGCAGACGTCGAACGCCGCCTGCTTGGTCTCTCCGCACGCCTCCGCGCGGACCACCGGACCCTTGGTGTACATGGTGAGCTCGACACGCATCGCCCGATCGTGCTGTCGCGGGTTCTTTTCCTGGCTGACTTCCACCTCGCACCGCAGTACCCGATGATCGACTTTCTCGATTCGCTCGAGTTTTTCCTCGACGTACTGCCGGAAGCGGTCACTGACCTCGCAGTGATGACCCTTGACAACGACGTCCACGGAAACCTCCATCGATCGGCGACTTCTTGTTACGTCTCCGGGCCCCCGTCCTTCCTGTCCTCGCTGAGCTGACTGCGATTGGGGCGCCCGAAACGAGAACACCCGCGGTCGAGCCGGTCGGACCCCGTGGCCAGGAAGCCGGCTGATCCGGTCCTGCACCACTCCACTGCCCGACAAGCCCCTGCGGGTGTCATAGGCCAACGCTAGTCGGCTTCGGCGAAAACCGGTAGAGAAGTTCTCATGAACCAGACGTCTCGTGTCGCGCGGTCGCGGCCAGGACGGCGCAGCCGAGGACCCGGATTCCGCCGGTTTCCAAGGCGCGGCAGGCCTCGCTGAGCGTGGATCCGGTGGTGATCACGTCGTCGACCAGCAGGACAGGTTGATCGCTCAGCGTTTCAGCCCAGCGCGAACGCAGCCCGAACGCCCCGTCCAGGTTGGCGGTACGGCGTTCCGCGGACAGCCCGGCCTGGTCGTCGGGACGCCCGACGACCCGCAGCGCGTCGGCCACGCGCGCGTCGATTCCCTGTCTGCGCAGGGATCTGACGGCTGTCTTCGTAATCCGCCGGAGCGGGTCGTGCCCGCGCTGCCGGACTGTTGCCCGAGGCGACGGCACCGGACACAGCCACGCCGCCCGCCGCCCTCCGAGGGCCGTCCGGGCGACCGTCGCGAGCAGGTAACCGAGCGGTTTGGCGAGCGCGTACCGGGCATGCTCCTTGTGCGCGAGGATCAGCTCGCGGAGCTCCCCGCCGTACGCCGCGGCGGCGGTCGGTGGCGCGAGCCCGGGTGGCGCCGGGTCCGGCCATGCACGGAACGGAGTCAACTGCGTCAGTAGCCCCCGGCAACCATGACAGAGAGTCACTCCGGGGCGCTCGCAGCCGGCGCACCGCCCGCCCAGCACCAGATCCGCGAACCCACCCCACACCCCACCACGATCGGTGAGTCGTCGCCGGCGGGCAACTCCCGCCTGTGGACAACTGTCAGCCGGGGTACGTCGGGATGATCGGGGCGGACCCGGCGTCGGAGTCCATCGTCATCCAGAGCAGGTCCTTGCTGAGCCAGTGCATGCGTCCGCTGTCGTCCTCGATCACCGGCAGGGTGTCCTTGTTCGGGTTGGACGTCACGTGCTCCGCGGTGAAATCGGGGGTCGACCCCGGCAACAGCTGCAGACTCGAGCCGTCGGTGTTCACCATCCAGGTCTGACGCCGCGGGCTGCTGGCCGTCGCCCCGACGACGAGGATGCCGGCCTTGCTCCAGGCCGCGTCGGTGATGTTGGTCAGCGCGAGCTGCAGCTGCCGGAGTTCGGTGAGCACCAGCTGCTTGCCGCCGTCCCTGGTCTGGACGGTGCCGATCTGCACGGTGTTCTGGTCGCCGGCCTTCGGCTTCATCACGATCAGCGCCCGGACGCCGTCCGGCGCCATCCGGAGCTCCTCCGGGGCATCGCCCTTGAAGTTGACCGCCACCGGGGTGAGCTTCCCGTCGTGACCGCGGACGCGGAGCCGGGGGTGGTCGGTGTCGGCGCGATCCAGGATCCACAGGTTGTCCTGGCTGTCGAAGCTCGGCTGCAGGGTCTTGCCCTCGACCTTGATCGGCACCAGGTCGTCGTTCTTGTCGCCGGACGGGTCAAGCCGCCCGTACATGACGACGTGGTCGCCGTTCTTGGTGGTGGTGACGATCGCGCCGAAGGCGCCGCTCAGGTTGACCGCGAACGACTCGGCGTCGTACGACGACAGCTTGCTGCTGGTCAGCGGCTGGGCGGCGATGTCCGAGGACCCGTCCAGGCCGACGATGCGCTGCGGTTTGTTCCGCCGCAGGCCGAACAGCTTGGTCAGCGCCGCGCCCGGCACCTGCGGGTCGAACTGGGCGAAGTTGGCGAACGGCAGCACGTCTGGGTCGTCCGGCAGCAGCGGAGCGCCACCGACGGTGATCTTGGCGCGCAGATTGATCTGGTTGAGCGTCCAGACGATCTGTGCGGCCAGCAAGCGGCGGTCCTGGTCGCGGAGACCACCGGCGGCGTCATTCAGCGCCACGGTGGCCACGCCGAAGTCGACGGGGACGGACACCTGCACTTCGGTACCCGGCGGTGCCACAGTGGACACGCCGTTGCCCAGCCGGCTGGTCGGGCCCTTCAGCAGCTCCTGGATGAGCTGGGTCGCCGCCTGGCCCTGTGACAGGTTCAGCGGCAGGTAGACCGGGTCGGCCACCAGGAGCTCTCGGGCCTGGTTGAAGAAGTACAGGTCCCGGGAGGCGAGCTTCAGGTCGACCTGGTTGCTGCCGAGGTACGCACCGGGCGGGACCGAGTCGACGCGGTACTGGCCGTCGATCTTCTTCAGCTTGAACAAGAAGGTGGTCTGGGCGTTCACCGGCGCCGGGTTCCACTCGCCGCGCGCACCGATGGTGGCGATCCTCGGAGCGCTCAGCTGGATGCCGTTGCCCTTCTTGGTGAGCGACTCGGGGCTCTGGTCGTACACGACCGTCTGCAGCTCCGGCTTCCACGCCGCGGCCGCCTCCGGAGTCATGTACTGCCGAGCGACGTCGTACGCCTGGGAGTCCGACATGGCCTCCAGGAAGCCGCTGACGATGGCCATCTCGTCGACGTTCGCCCGCGGCGGCTTGGCCTCGACACCGACACCACCGAGGTCCGGCGCCAGCCCTTGCCGCTCGCCACTGCGGATGGTGCCCTGGGTCGGTACTGTCGCGCACCCGCCGAGCAGCGCGGCGACGACCAGCAGCGGCAGGACCGCGCGCAGCTTGCGCCTCACCGCTCGTCACCACCGTTCAGCTTCTGGTACGGCGCTCCGACGTCGACGAGCTCCGTGACGATCCGGAGGGCGTCCGCCGGGCGGGCCGGGAGCGGCGAGCCGGTGAGTGCCACGTCCGGACGGCGCGGCAGCGTCAGCCGGAAGTACGCACCGTCACCCGGTGAGCCCCAGGCGTCCAGACGGCCGCCGTGCAGCCGGGCGTCCTCCAGCGCGATCGACAGACCGAGGCCGGTGCCACCCGTGGTCCGGGCCCGGGCCGGGTCGGCACGCCAGAACCGGCTGAACACCATCTCCGCCTCCTCGGCCCGGAAACCGACACCGTGGTCACGGACCGCGACGGCCGCCGCGTCCTCGTCGTACGCCGTGCTGATCCGGATCGGGAGGCCCTCGCTGTGCTCGATGGCGTTGCCGATCAGGTTGCGCAGGATCCGCTCGATCCGGCGCGAGTCCACCTTGGCCCGGCACGGCGCCGTCATGTCCAGCTCGACCGGACAGCCCTTGGCCTTCAGCAGGGCCTCGTGGTTCTCCAGGACGCGGGTCACGATGTCGCGCAGGTCGACGTCCTCCAGGTCGAGCGCGGCCGCACCGGCGTCGAACCTGCTGATCTCCAGCAGGTCGGCCAGCAGCTCCTCGAACCGGTTGAGCTCGTTCTGCAGCAGTTCCACCGAGCGGCGGCTCATCGGGTCGAACTGGTCGCGGCTCTCGTGCAGCAGGTCGGCGGCCATCCGGACCGTGGTCAGCGGCGTCCGCAGCTCGTGCGACACGTCCGACACGAACCGGCGCTGCAGCCGGGACAGCTCCTCCAGCCGGCGGATCTGCCGCTGCAGGTTGCTGGCCATCTTGTTGAACGACACGGCCAGCCGGGCCAGGTCGTCGGTACCGCGGACCTGCATGCGTTCCTCGAGCTTGCCGGCTGCCAGCCGTTCAGCGATCCGCCGGGCCATCCGGACCGGCGTCACGACCTGTCTGGTGACCAGCCAGGCCACTGCACCGAGCAGAACGATCAGCAACAGACCCGCGGTCACCAGAGCACGCTGGACGACGTCGAGCGTCTCCTGCTGCGCGGTGAGCGGGAAGAGGAAGTAGATCGCGTACCGGTCGCCGGTGGAGTTGATGCGGATCTGCGACCCGATCACCAGCCCCGGTGCGCCGGAGCCGTCGCGGTAGTTGATCTTCGTGTACGTGTCGTACAGCTTCGAGTCGTCGCTCATCACCGAGGACGCGAGTGCCTGCGGGATCGAGTCGCTGTCGACCAGACCGGTGTAGCGGATGGCGTTGGACGCCGCCTGGTCGGTCGGGACCAGCAGAACGTCGTACAGGCCCGGGCGGTTGGTGCCGAGGACCAGCTCGGACAGCTGCTGGTTGATGTCGCTGCGGTTGGCGGCGTCGATCGTGTTGGCCAGCTGCGCCAGCTGCGCGCGCACCTCCGCCTGGGCGCTGGTACGCCGTGATTCCAGGACACCGTCGGTGACCTGGCTCATCATCACCCAGCCGACCAGGATCAGGACCAGCGTCGACATCAACAGGGTGCCGGTGACGATCCGGGCCTGGATGGAGCGGCGCCAGATGTCCGGCCAGTGCTTCGGGTGCGTCCGCCACAGCGGCTGCGGCTGGGCAGACCAGTCCGCCACGGCGGCGGTGAGCTCCAGCTCCGTCCCGCGGGATTCGGCCCCCTCCTGCTCGGGCGGGGCCGGCTGCCCGTCCGACGGACCACCTGGTTGGCCGGTGTGGTCCACGATGACCGGATCGGCCACCGGCTCCGGGTGGGCCGTCTGCGACTCTGGGCCGCGTCCGTACTCGATCAGTCCGCACCAGCCTTGTATCCGACACCGCGGACCGTGACGACGATCTCGGGGTGCTCAGGGTCCTTCTCGATCTTGGAGCGCAGTCGCTGGACGTGCACGTTCACGAGCCGGGTGTCGGCCGCGTGCCGGTAGCCCCAGACCTGCTCCAGCAGCACCTCACGGGTGAACACCTGCCAGGGCTTCGACGCCAGGCAGACCAGCAGGTCGAACTCCAGCGGCGTCAGCTGGATGGTCTCGCCGGCCCGCTTCACGGAGTGCCCGGCGACGTCGATGGTGAGGTCGCCGATGGTCAGCGACTCCGGACCGGGCTCGTCCATCCGGCGCAGCCGGGCCCGGATCCGGGCCACCAGCTCCTTCGGCTTGAACGGCTTGACCACGTAGTCGTCGGCACCGGACTCCAGCCCGAGCACCACGTCCACGGTGTCGCTCTTGGCGGTCAGCATCACGATCGGTACGCCGGACTCGGCCCGGATCGCCCGGCAGACGTCGATACCGTCCATCCCCGGCAGCATCAGGTCGAGCAGCAGCAGGTCGGGCTTGAACTCCCGGAACGCCGGTACCGCTTTGTCACCGGTCGCACACAGATAGGTGTCGTAACCCTCGTTGCGCAGCACGATGCTGAGCATCTCCGACAACGCGGTGTCGTCGTCGACGATGAGGATGCGGCCCCGCATCGTCCGGTTACCCTCTGCCACGCCCAGTCTCCTTGCCGTCCGAATGTCGTCCGACTGCCGTTCGAATCCCGACCGATCGGTGTGCGACCGGCGGGTGCCAGGCCGTACGCACTACGGATAGTGTCCCATTCCCCCGGTAGTGCACACGCCGGATCGCCGTCTGACCCCGAGTTGGGCTGTGATCATGGTGCACGGTTGGGGTCCACCACAACTCACGTGCCGAGAGGTACGACGGTTCAGCTGGGAGGAGGAACGCAGTGACCGACCGGAACATGCGCCTGTACGACGACGTGGCCACGGAGCCGCTGCGCCCCTGGCTGCCCGCCGATCTGCTCGACAACGCCGCCCGGACGATCTCCGACAACAAGACCATCATGCTCGGTCTTCCGGTACTCGCGGGGATCGCATTGGTCGCGGTGCAGGCGGTGCTGACCGAGGTCGCCGTACCAGGTGGGCTCGGTGGGTTCTTCGGAGCGGACGACCCGTTCTCGCAGGCCGGTGCGGCGCTGTTGCTCACGTACGGCGTGCAGGTGGTCCTGTTCTCGGTCGTGTCTAGCATGCTGGCCGGGATCATCGCTCTGGCCGCGGTGCGGAGTCAGCTGGCGCAACGGCTCGGTCCGCGTGAGCTGATGCGGCTGATCAGACCTGCGCTGCCCGCACTGGCTGCCGTCGGTCTGGTGCAGTCGCTGTCGTTCATCCTGCTGATCGGCGGCTGGGGACTCCTGGTCTTCGGTGTCGGAGCTGGTGCCGACGCAGCGATCTCTTCGGATGCAGCTGGTGCGGTCGCCGTGGTGATGATGCTCGTCGGCGGTGCACTGGTGCTGATCTTCGGCGTCCGGCTGGTGCTGGCCGGGACGGTCGTGCTGATGGAGGGCCGGCACGCGCCCGCCATCGGCCTCTACATCCCCGCGCGGGTCGGCGTCTGGGGGGCGCTGCGACGGTCGTGGCAGCTGGTACGGGGCAAGTTCTGGCGGGTCTTCGGGATCCTGCTCTTCGGCGGCCTGGTCGTGAACATCATCGGGTACGCCCTGCAGTTCGGGGTCAGCGCCATGATCATCACCCTCGGCTCGTGGGCGGACCTCAGCAACAGCAGCGGGGCCGTGCTCGTGACAGTCGTGCTGGGTGTGGCGGCCGGTGTCGCGACCGTGCTCACGCTGATCGCCAGCCTCGCGTTCATGTCCGCCGTCCAGGCCCTGATCTACCTGGACCTACGGGTACGGCGTGAAGGCCTCGACCTGTGGATGCGTCCGGCACTGCGGTCGGAGGGACCGGCGTGATCGTGTTCTGGCAGGAACCGCCTGTCGACATCGACCGGGACCAGGCTGCCCAGGAGGCGGCCAAAGAGCTGTCCAAGCCGGCGTACCGGGACTCTGGCGGTTCGCTGATCGGCAAGGCTCTCAGCAAGTTGGTGGAGTGGATCCGCGACCTGCTGGACAGCCTCACCGGTTCGTCTCCCAACGGCCATGCCGGTCTGGTCATGCTGATCGTTCTGCTCGTCCTTGTCGTCGTCGTGGTGCTCTGGCGGGCCGGAGTACTGCGGACCAGTCGTAAGGCCACGTCGCAGGCCGTTTTCGACACGGCGCGGCCGCAGCGCGCAGCGGAGTACCGAGCGCAGGCAGAGCGGGAGGCCGGCGCCGGCGACTTCGCTCTGGCCATCCGCAGTCGCTTCCGGGCCTGCGTTGCCGAGCTGACCGAGCGGACCGTGCTGGACGAGCGGCCAGGACGTACGGCGTACGAAGTGGTCACCGATGCGTCGCGAGCGGCACCTGTACTGCGTGAACCGCTGCAGCCGGCCGCACTGGTGTTCACGGAGGTTGTCTACGGCAACCGTCAGGGGACACCGGAGCGGTACGCCGCTGTTGTGGCCGCTGACAACGCCGCACGGACCGCACGAGTGGCTGTATGAGCACGCCGGTCGGGCGGACCGTCGGCGATAGCTGGAAGGCGTTACGACTTCCCCTGCTCGTCACTGGTGTCGTCGTGCTCGCTGCGATCGTCATCCTGATCGCCACGTCCGCACAGACGTCAGGTCAGTTCAGTCCGGACTCCACCGAGCCAGCCGGGGCACGCGCGCTGGCAGCGCTGCTGAAGAACCACAACGTCGACGTACATGGCACCGAGTCGCTGGACGACGCCGTGGAGCCAGGTGATGGACAGACGCTGCTGGTCGGGCCCGGCGGCTCACTCGATCGCTATGACTGGCAGCAGATCGCCGACGCCAGGTGGAGTCACCTGGTCCTGATCGGGCCGAGTGGTGACGCTCTGGACATTCTCGCGCCCGGAGTCAAACCCACCGGAGACGCGCTGGACCTGCAGAGTCGTAAGGCGGACTGTGACCTCCCAGCCGCGGCCAAAGCGGGGACAGCGACAGTCAGCGGGTACACGTACAGCGCACCCGACAACGCCATCGCCTGCTACGGCGACGGCATCAACAACACCATCGTCCGGCTGGACCTCGACGGCCGCACAGTCGACGTGATCGGTACGCCGACGTCGTTCACCAACGCGCGACTCGCGGACGACGGGAACGCCGCGCTGGCGCTGAACCTGATCGGCACGCACCAGGACCTCACGTGGTTCCTGCCGCAACGGGACACGTCCGGCAGCGGTCCGGTCAACCAAGACGCGCCACCGCTGATTCCACCGGACGTGCGGTACATCGCGTGGGCGCTGGCCTTCACAGTCCTGGTGGTGGCGCTGTGGCGGGGCCGACGGCTCGGTCCGGTCGTGGCGGAGCAGTTGCCGGTCATCGTGCATGCCGCGGAGACCACTGAGGGCCGTGCGCGGCTGTACCGGCGTTCACGCGCCCGGGACCGTGCCGCGGCGGCACTGCGCGAGTCCGCGCTGGGGAAGCTCCACAAGGCCCACGGCATTCCCCGCCGGGCCGAACCGTCCGCAGTGGTCGCGACTGTTGCCGCCCGCACCGGTCGGGACCCGGCCGTGCTGTACGAACTGCTCTACGGGCTGCCGCCACAGTCCGACGCCGCTCTGATGTCCTTGTCCTTTGAGCTCGACGTACTGACGCAGGAGGTACGACACCCGTGACGACTACCGAGGTCTCCGCGGACCAGGCCCGGCAAGCGCTGGTCGCGCTCCGGACCGAGATCGGCAAGGCGGTGGTCGGCCAGGACACCGCGGTGACCGCACTGGTGCTCGCACTGCTCTGCCGCGGCCACGTGCTGCTCGAGGGCGTCCCCGGTACGGCGAAGACGCTGATGGTGCGCGCACTGTCCACAGCGATGCGTCTGAACACCAAGCGGGTCCAGTTCACGCCGGACCTGATGCCGGGCGACGTGACCGGGTCACTGGTCTACGACGCGCGGACGAGCGAGTTCGAGTTCCGGCCGGGACCTGTGTTCACCAACATCCTGCTGGCCGACGAGATCAACCGGACGCCACCGAAGACCCAGGCCGCGCTGCTGGAGGCCATGGAGGAGCGGCAGGTCACCGTGGACGGCGAACCGCGCCTCCTGCCGGCGCCGTTCGTTGTCGCCGCCACGCAGAACCCGGTGGAGTACGAAGGCACCTACCCGTTGCCCGAGGCCCAGCTGGACCGGTTCCTGCTGAAGGTGACGCTGGACATCCCGCCACGGGACGCCGAGATCGCCGTACTCGCCCGGCATGCACAGGGCTTCGATCCGCGGGACCTGGCTGCCGCTGGGTTGCGTCCCGTGGCCGGTCCGGAGGATCTGGAGGCTGGACAGCGCGCCGTACGCCGGGTTGCGGTCCGCGACGACGTACTGGCTTACGTCGTGGACCTGTGCCGCGCCACTCGCCAGTCGCCTTCTCTGCAGCTCGGTGTCTCACCGCGTGGGGCCACAGCGCTCCTCGCGGTCTCTCGTGCGTGGGCGTGGCTCTCCGGCCGCGACTACGTCATCCCGGACGACGTCAAAGCCATGGCACGTCCCTGTCTGCGGCACCGGGTCCAGGTGCGCCCGGAGGCCGAACTGGAGGGCGTCAACGCCGACGCGGTCCTGGAAAGCGTGCTGGCCACCGTCCCGGTCCCCCGCTGATGGTTGTGACAGGCCGGGCCGGGCTACTGGCGGCGGCTGGGGTGGTTTTCGTTGCCCTGGCGGCGCCGTCGTGGGACGGGGTCGGTCTGGTCGTTCTCGTGGTGCTGTTGGTCTGTTTGGTGGACATCCTGCTGGCAGGCTCGCCACGTCGGCTGCAGTTCAGTCGCGACGGAGACCACGCCGTACGGCTGGGCGAGCAGGCTGTTGTGCAGTTGCTGGTGACCAACCCGGGACGACGCGTACGCGGGTTGTTGCGAGACGCGTGGCCGCCGTCGGCCGGCGTACTGGATCCGCCACACAAGCTGGATCTCCCGTCAGGCGAGCGTCGGCGGCTGGTGACGCATCTGGTGCCGACGCGGCGGGGAGATCGCCAGGCGGCGCGAGTGACGGTGCGGTCAATCGGTCCGCTCGGGTTTGCTGGACGCCAGGGGTCGCATCGGGTGCCGTGGACAGTGCGGGCGTTGCCACCGTTCAACAGCCGTAAGCATCTGCCGTCCCGGTTGGCGCGGCTGCGCGAGCTGGACGGGCGTACGGCGTTGCTGGTGCGCGGCCAGGGCACCGAGTTCGACTCACTGCGGGACTACGTGCCCGGTGACGACGTACGAAGCATCGACTGGCGGGCGACGGCTCGGCGCGGGAACGTCGTACTGCGGACCTGGCGCCCCGAGCGGGATCGTCAGGTCGCGATCGTGATCGACTCCGGTCGCCTGTCCGCGGGGCGGGTCGGCGACGCACCACGGCTCGACCACGCGATGGACGCCGCTCTCTTGCTGGCCGCACTGGCCACTCGCGCCGGCGATCGGGTCTCCCTGCTGGCCTGCGATTCCGCAGTGCGGGCCGACGTACGCCGTCCTGCGCCGGAGGACGTGCTGCCGTCGTTCGTGAACGCTCTCGCGAACGTGGAGGCCGAGCTGGTGCAGACGGACTTCCGGGTCGTTGTGTCGCAGGTGCTGGAGCGACTGGGTCAGCGTTCGCTCGTAGTACTGCTCACTGGGCTGGACCCGGCGGTCATCGAGGAGTCACTGCTGCCCGTCATCGGTCCGCTCCTGCGCCGTCACGTAGTACTGCTCGCTTCTGTCGCCGATCCACGGCTGGCCGAGCTCGAGTCCACCCGCAGCGACCTGCTGGAGGTGTACGGCGCTGCGTCGGCTGCCCGTACCCGTCTGGATCGAGAGCGCGTCACAGCGACGCTGGCGCGAGCCGGCGTCACCGTGGTGGACGAGAACCCGGACCAGATCGCTCCGGCCCTGGCAGACACCTATCTGGCGCTCAAGAAGGCTGGACGACTGTAGCTACAGGGCTGCTTCGAAGGTCTGTCTGTTGGCCGTGATGAAGGCGTGTTCACGGCGGGACCATGCGATGCGTTCGGCTGCGTCTGCGGGGTCGCACGGGGTCTGCTGCCAGAACGTCACGTTGTGGAGCTGGGCTACTTGGGTTGCCGGAATGACGGACCGGCGTTGCGACGAGGTCAGGCCGTAGGCGTCCGCGAAGACTCGGACCTGGTGGGCCTGGCGGTCCGGGTCGGCGTGTTTCGAGGCGATGCACCAGGTCCACGCGGCGTACCCGATGTCCTCCAGGGGATCGCCGGGGGCGGCCAGGTCGAAGTCGATGATGGCGGCCGGGAGGTCCTGGTCGAACACGAAGTTGTTCGGCGCGGCGTCGTGGTGACAGACCAAAGGTGAGGCGCCCGCCAACGCAGTGCCGGCGGTGGCGTCGTGGAAAGCGCGCAGGAGCGCACCGGCCGCGGCGACCTGGACGTCGGACCAGCGCTGGAACCTGGCGGGCACCCAACCATCGACGTACGTGAGGATGTCGCGGCCCGACTCATCCTGACCGAGGTACTTCGGGGCCGCGGTGAATCCCCGCTCCGCCAGGAGTTCGAGAAGCGCGGCCGTGAAGGCGGAGGCGGCCGACCCGGGGCGGCGCACCGTGTCGTCGACGCGCACTACCCCGGCCGTCATGCGACCTCCGGCGAGAGGTTGTTCGGTCATGCCATCGTCGGGCGGGCCTGGAGGAACGTCCAGCGGTGACCTTCGAGATCCTCGGCCTCGTAGCTGCGGTAGCCGTGCTCGTGGATGTCCTGCAGGATCTTCGCGCCCTTGTCGCGCGCGTGGGCGAAGTGCGCGTCGAGATCGTCGACGTACACCCAGACATTGTGATCGGTCGTGCTCGGCCGCGGCTCAGTGC
Source organism: Kribbella sp. NPDC043289 (assembly GCF_056436705.1). NCBI lineage: Bacteria > Bacillati > Actinomycetota > Actinomycetes > Propionibacteriales > Kribbellaceae > Kribbella > Kribbella sp. NPDC043289. Next base: position 768,867 of record NZ_JBWKCB010000002.1, on the reverse strand, counting down.
GTTCGAACAGGAGCACGGCGGCGGATCCGACGTGCAGCTCGATCCACATCGCTTGCTCCCCCTCGGCAGGCAGCGTGTCCCACGAGTCGAGCGCGAACACCTCGTGCAGCCAGCGCGCCGCGGCGGCCGGATCTTCGTAGTACAAGGCGATCGAGAGCCGGCCGATCTCGCGCGGCGACCCGGCAGCGCTCGCCCGCCGCGCGACCCAGTCCGGCAGCCAGCGGATGACGCGCGGCCAGAAGTAGAACGCTTTCCCGCCCTCGGTGACCAGCGACTGTACGACGGTCACTCGCGTCCCACCGTCGATCGCCTCGAAGTCGACCCGGGTCTCGGTGTCGTCGACCGAGCTGCGATAGCCGAGCCGCACACCGGGCTCCCAGTCGGTGATGATCGCGAGTTCGAGGGCGTCGTCGGCGTACACCTCGAGCACCCGTCCACCGACGCCGGGCTCGATCCGCATCGCGGTCACGCGGCTGGAGTCGAAGAAGTTGATCGGGTTCCGCAGCCACCACTGGTCGATCTCCGCGGTGAACGCCTCGAAGGCGGTCGCGGGGTCGACCGCGACCTCGACCGAGGCGGTGGCCGAACGTGGCACGGGCGTGGTGGTCATGATGACTCCTTCTGCTCGACATGCCGTTTGAACGAGCCCAACTGATTGCGCCAGTGCGCCTGGACCTGGTCGAGCCAGGCCTGGACAGCGACTACGGGCTCGGGGTTGAGGCGGAACAGCCGGACCCGGGCGTCGCCGGGGACCCGTTCGTCCTCGACGAGGCCGGCCTCCAGGAGAAGCTTGAGGTGGCGACTCATCGCGGGCGACGACGCACCGGTCGCCGCGGCCAGCTCGCCCGCGCGCCGCGGGCCTTCCCCGAGCAGCTGCACGACCTGCCGCCGCGTCGGGTCCGCGAGCACCTCGAAGACCCGGTCGACCTGCTCTTCCGCCATACCGCAATAGTTCTACTTCTTGTTAACTATTGTCAACCGTTGAAACTAGTGCCGCGGCCAGATGACACGCGACCTGCGGCGTACTGCTGGCCGGGAGGATCTCGAGCAGCTTCGTGGTGCAGGCTTCGATACCGTTGCCAGCAGCCACCAGTTGGCAACGCGGGTGGAAGCGGCAGCCGGTGGGGATGTGGGTGGGGTCCGGGGGCTCGCCGGTGAGGACGATGCGTTGCGGGGACTCGGGGAGGACCGACAGCAGCGCGCGGGTGTAGGGGTGCTGCGGGTCGGTGAGGACGGCCTCGGTCGGGCCGGATTCGACGATGCGGCCGAGGTACATGACGGCGACCCGGTCGGCGATGTTCCACGCGAGGCCGAGGTCGTGGGTGACGACGAGTGCGGACAGGCCGAGGTCGTCGCGGAGCCGGAGCAGGAGCGAGAGGATTTCGCCGCGGACCGAGGCGTCGAGGGAGGCGACGGGTTCGTCGGCGATCAGCACCTTCGGGTCCAGGGCGAGCGCGCCGGCGATGACCACGCGTTGCCGCTGGCCGCCCGAGAGCTCGTGGGGATAGCGGTGGAAGAAGCGCTCGGGCGGGCGCAGGCCGGCTCGGGACAAGGCCGAGGAAACGACCGATTCCTCGTCCGCGAGGCCGTGGATCCGTGGGCCCTCTGCGACCGCCTCATAGACGGTATGGCGGGGGTTCAGCGACCCCATCGGATCTTGCAGGACCAGTTGTACCTCGCGGCGGAACGCGCGCAGGGACCGGCTGGAGTAGCTCAGCGGCGTGCCGTCGTACGTGATCTGGCCCGACGTCGGGCGTTCCAGGCCGAGGAGGGTACGGGCGAGGGTGGTCTTGCCGCAGCCGGACTCGCCGACCAGGGCGACGATCTCGCCGGAACCGATCGACAGGTTGACGCCGTCGACGGCGCGGGCCCGGCGGCCGCCGCGGCCGGAGAACTCGACTGCGAGGTCTGTTGCTTCGAGCATCGTCATTCCCCCACTCGGACGCAGGCAGTGGATCGCTCCGCGCCCGCGGGCCGGAGATCGACATCGACGGTCGCGCAGGTGTCGAGCGCGACCGGACAGCGCGGGTGGAAGCTGCAACCTTCAGGCAGCTTCTGCGGATCGGGCGGATCGCCGGCCAGGCCCCGCGGCGCGAGCCGGGACGACGGGTCGCCGACGGTCGGGAACGCCGCGGCGAGCGCCTTGCTGTACGGGTGCTCGAAGGAACCTGACGAAGGACCGAGTTCGACCAGGCGACCGGCGTACATGACGGCGAGCCGGTCGCAGACGTCGGCGAGCACCGACAGGTCGTGCGAGATCATCAGCAGCGAGATGTCGTGCTCGGCGATCAGCTGGCGGATGAGGGCGAGGACCTGCGCCTGGACCATCAGGTCGAGGGCGGTGGTGGGTTCGTCGGCGATGATCAGTTGCGGCGAGCAGGCCAGCGCCATCGCGATCATGACTCGTTGCCGTTGGCCACCACTCAGCTCATGGGGATAGCTGCGAGCGCGCCAGGCTGGCAGACCGACCTGTTCGAGGAGCTCGCGGACCCGGGCGTCCGCGGCGGCTCCGGAGGCCAGCCGGTGGACAAGCAGCGGTTCGGCGATCTGGTCGCCGATTCGGCGGACCGGGTTCAGCCCGTGCTGCGCGCCCTGGAAGACGATCGACGCCGACGACCACCGGACGGCACGCAGCCGGCCCCACTTCATCGTCAGCACGTCCTCGCCGTCCAGCAGGACCCGACCACCGACGACGGCCGTGCGCGGCAGCAGTCGCAGCAACGCGAGCGCGACGGACGACTTCCCCGACCCCGACTCCCCCGCCAGCCCGACCGCCTCGCCGGCGGCCAGCGCCAGCGAGACGCCACGAACGGCGGGCACCTCACCGGACCCTGCTGCCGCGCCGCCGATCCGGTAGGTCACCGACAACTCTTCGAGACTGAGCATCACACCGCCCGGGTTCGCAGTCGGGGATTGAGCACGGACTCCAGCGCCCTTCCACACAAGGTGAACGCCATCACCACGATGACGATGCACAGACCCGGCACGAGGATGTACCACCACGCCCCGGCGGTCGCCGCGCCCCAGTCGTAGGACCCCCGCAGCATCGTTCCCCACGAGGTCTTGTTCGCACTCACCCCGAGGAACGCCAGCGTCGACTCGGTCACGATCGCGCTCGCCACCTCCAGCGTCGTACTTGCCAACAGCAACGGTGCGACGTTCGGCAATACGTGCCGGGTGGTGATGTGCCAGTGCCCGGCACCGAGCGCCAGCGAGCGTTCGATGTACGGGCGGGCCTCGACGGCCAGCGTCTGCGCGCGGATCAGCCGGGCCGTCGACGGCCACGACGTCACGCCGATCGCGATGATGATCGTCGCCGTCGAGCCACCGAGGATCGCCGCCAGCACCAGCGCGGTGACCAGCGACGGCAGCACCAGGAACCAGTCGGTCACCCGCAGGATCACGGCGCCGAGCCAACCGCGGAAATGTCCGGCAGCGATTCCGAGCACGGTTCCGATCACCATGCTCAGCAAGGCCGCCAGGAATCCGATCAGCAGCGATGTCCGCGCGCCCCACCAGATCATCAGCAGTACGGAACGTCCGGACTCGTCCGTTCCGAGCGGATCGCGCAGGCTCGGCGGCGCCAGTTTCGCGCCGGTCCCGCTGACCACGTTCGTGACGCCGGAATCGATGAACAGCGGCGCGATCAGCGCGAGCACGACAGCGAGCGCCAGAACGACCAATCCGGAAACGCCTGCTCGGTGTTTCCGGAAATCCGTCCAGAAACGACCGGCGGCGCGCCGACGACGTACCCAGGCGACGGTGCTCATGCCGACCTCACCCGTGGGTCCAGGAAGTGGTACACGACGTCCGCCAACGTGTTCATCACGATCACCGACACCGTGATCAGCAGGAACGTTCCTTGCATCAAGGTGAAGTCCGGAACCCGGATCGCCTCGTAGAACAGCTGCCCGAGCCCCGGCCAGCTGAAGATCGCCTCCACCGTCACCGCACCACCGACGACGAACCCGATCCGCATGAACACCAACGTCACGGTCGGCAGCAGCGCATTGGGTACGGCGTGCTTCCGGCGTATCTCGTCATCGCGCAGACCCTTCGCCCGCGCGGTCGTGATGTAGTCCTGACCGACCTCGTCGAGCACCGACGAGCGCATCACCAACAGGTACTGCGCATAGACGACGGCGACCAGCGTGAGACACGGCAACACCATGTGCTGCCCGACGTCCAGCACACCCGCGAACCCGTCCGGCTTGTCGACACTCGAGCTCCCGCGGGTCGGGAAGATCCCCGGAATCGGTCCGATCCCGGCCGCGAACACCATCAGCAGCAACAGCCCGAGCCAGAACGTCGGCACCGACCACAGCACCAGTGAGACCGCGGTGGACAACTTGTCGAACCGGCTGCCCGGCTTCCACCCGGCGCGGGCGCCCTGCCAGAGACCGAGGCTCACCGCGAGCACCAGCGCCGTCCCGGTGAGCAGCAGGGTCGACCCGATGCGCTCCCCGATCAGGTCGAGGACCGGCCGCTTGTACTCGTACGACGTGCCGAGGTCGAACTGCAAGGTCTGCTTGACGAAATGCACGAACTGCTCAGGGATCGGCTTGTCCAGACCGAGCCGCGCACGCTCCAGATCCAGCTGCTCGGGCGTCATGTTCCGGCCCTGCGCGAGGGCCCGGACCGGATCGCCCGGCAGCAACCGGAACAGGAAGAACGTCGCGACGATCACCATCGCGATGCTGAGCAGGGCCCCGCCCGCCTTGGTCGCCGCGTACCGCAGCAGACCGTGGCGGGCCGGAGTCTGCTCGACCGCTTCGATCGTGGTCGTCATTCGCGCTCGTCGGCCGCGCCGCGCCGCCGACGCAGTACGAAGAAGCCCACGATGGCGAGGACGGCGACACCGCCGGCGACACCGGCGATCACACCGCTGCTCGTTCCGCTAGCGTTTTCCGACTTTCCGTCCTTCGACACCGCCTCGACGGTGTAGAACGGCCAGTACCCGGAACCGCCGTACAGCAGGCCCTTGTCCTCGGGAATCGGCGTGATGCTCGCGATCCGGTCCTTGCGGTAACCCTCGAGGTCGTTCGGGTAGTACAGCGCGATCACCGGAGCGTCGGTGTAGAGCCGTTCCTCCATTTTCTTGATCGTTTCCGCACGCTTTCCGCGGTCGAGTTCCTTCTGCTGCTGCAGGTACAGGCTCTCGTACTGCGGATCGCAGTAGAACGACTCGGTTCCACCACCCTCACCGGTCGCCGTCGGGCGCCGGCTGCACAGGTGCGTGCCGAGCACTTCCTCCGGATCCGGGTTCACCGACCAGCCGCTGATCGCGATGTCGAAGAGCGCCGTCGTACCGGTTTCCTCGGTGAACTTGCTCGAGTCCAGCCGCTTCGTGGTCAGCTGGATGCCGATCTCCTTGAACCAGCCGGTCAGGTACTCCGCGAGCTTGTCCTCGATCGGGGTGTCGGTGTGGATGCTGAACCGGAACTGCAGTTTCCGCGATCCGTCCGGCATCGTCCGGACACCGTCCGCGCCCTTCTTGTAGCCGGCGTCGTCGAGGATCTTGTTCGCCTTCGCCAGGTCGAACGAGACCTTCTCGTCGCCGCTCGCCTCCCAGAAGTAGTCCTTGTACAGCGGCGGGATGATCGATCCGTCGGCCGGTTTCGCGAGGCCGCCCTGGACCTCGTCGACCAGCTTCTGCTTGTCGATCGCGTAGTGCAGCGCGGTCCGCACCTTCGGGTCCTTCAGTGCCGGATGCCCGTCGCCGATCGGCTTGTTGTCGCTCGTCGTCGCCCCGTGGTTGATCTGCAGGTACGTCGCCCGCCGGCCCTGCGTGTTCCACTGGACGATGTTGTCGTCGCCCTTCAACGACTCGAAGTCCGGCGGGTTCAGCCGGCCGATCAGGTCGATGTCGCCCTTCTTCAGCCCGACGATCGACGCCGCCGGGTTGTCGTAGAAGATCACCTGCAGCTCGTCGATCTTCGGCCGTCCGCGCCAGTAGTCCGGGTTCGCCTCCAAGCGCACGTACTGGTCCTTCTTGTGCTCGACCGCGATGTACGGGCCGCTGCCGACGGTCGGGTACGTCTCGCCGTCGTACTTCGCGATGTCCTTGACCTTCTCCCAGACGTGCTTGGGCATGATCGGCACCGGGTTGTCGAGCATCGACGCCTGCGGGGCCTTGAGCTTGATGGTCAGCTCCTGGCCGTTCGCGGAAACGCTCTGGAAGTTCTCCACCGCCGGGCCGTTGCCGGTCTTCGCGCCGTCGTCGGTCATCATCTTGTTGAATGTCCAGGCCGCGTCCTCGGCGGTGATCGGCTGTCCGTCCGACCACTTCGCCTGGCGAATCTTGAACGTCCAGGTCAGCCCGTCCGGCGACGTCGTCCAGGACTCGGCGAGGTCCGGGCTGGGTTGCAGGGTCTTCGAGTCCGGCACCGTCAGGAAGCCGTAGATCAACCGCTGGATCGACCCCGTCACCAGCCGCACGGCGAGGAACGGGTTCATCGAGTCCACCGACTGGGTGACACCGATCTTGATGACCTTCTTCGGTTCGGGATCAGCGGCCGCCGCCGTCCCCGGAACCATCGCCAGCAGACACAACGCCGCCAGCACCGCCAACAGCTTCCTCATGGGCCGCCCCACCTTCCCCAGCCGGTGTTGGTGTTTGAGGAAGAACCCACACCAGCGAGCCCACAGGTGTCAACGAGATACGAAACTTTGTCACATTGAAGTAATCAACTTACGGCCGCCGAGCACTTTCCGGCTATCACCGGAAGTTGCCGTCCCACCTTCGGCGGCGCCAAAGCCCGAGTCGTGGCGTGTGGCTCGCCTCCCCTGCGTCGAGTCGTGGATCTGTCGGCGTGTCGCCCAGCCGATCCCCACGACTCGACGAACAACCGACCGAGAAAGGCCGGGGCGGAGCGCGCGGGCTGAGCGCAGTACATGGGTTCCTGCACTTGACTACACGGTTGTGTAGTAGTTTGCTTTTGTGTGTAGCGGGAGGAGAGGGTGATGGATCGACCGGCGGATGACCTGACGGCGCGGGCGCGGATTCGGGATGCGGCGATCAGGCTGTTCGGGGAGCGTGGGATCGAGGGGGCCTCGATCCGGGACATCGCGGCCGAGGCCGGGGTGTCGTCGGGGTTGGTGCGGCATCACTTCGGGTCCAAGGAGTCGCTGCGCGAGGCGTGTGACAAGTACGCCAAGGAGCGGATGGTCGAGATCGGCGCCGAGCTGACCCAGAACAACGACCTCACCGGGCTCGACCCGCTGGCTCTGCACCCCCGCGCGTTCCCGCTGCAGTTGTACATCGTCCGTTCGATGATGGACGGCTCGGAGACCGCGACTGCCCTGTTCCTCGAAGGGGTCGACGCGGTCGAGGAGTGGACGACCAGCTACGGCATCGACCCCAAGGACCGGCGCGGGTACGCCGCCGCGCTGGCCGCGATCAAGCTCAGCGTGTTCGTGTTCCGCGATCAGGTCTCGAAGGCGCTCGGCGAGGACATCACCACCCCGGCGGGCTACAACCGGATCGGCCAGGCCCTGATGGAGGTCTTCACGATCCCGCTGCTCACCCCCGAACAACTCGAGAAGATCCAGCAACGCTCTGAGGAGAAGTGATCATGCCGGCTGCGATCAGCACGGAAGGTCTGGTCAAACGGTTCGGGCGCACCCACGCCCTGGACAGTCTCGACCTCACGGTGCGAACCGGTGAGGTGCACGGGTTCCTCGGCCCGAACGGCGCCGGGAAAACCACCACGATCCGGATCCTGCTCGGGATGACGCGGGCCGACGCGGGCGTCGCGCGGGTCCTCGACGGCGACCCGTGGTCGGACGCGACCGAGCTGCACCGGCGGCTCGCGTACGTCCCGGGCGACGTCACCCTGTGGCCGAACCTCTCCGGTGGTGAGGCGATCGACCTACTCGGCCGGATGCGCGGTGGCGTGGACAAGAAACGCAAGGCCGAGTTGCTCGAGCGCTTCGACCTGGACCCGCGGAAGAAGGCGCGCGCGTACTCGAAGGGCAACCGGCAGAAGGTCGCGCTGGTCGCCGCGTTCGCGTCCGACGTCGAGCTGCTGCTGCTCGACGAGCCGACCAGTGGTTTGGACCCGTTGATGGAGGAGGTCTTCCGCGAGGTCGTGCAGGAGGTCAGCGACCGCGACGGCCGAACGGTCCTGCTGTCGAGCCACATCCTGTCCGAGGTCGAGGCGCTGTGCGACCGGGTGACGATCATCCGGGCCGGCAAAGCCGTCGAGAGCGGCTCCCTCAACGAGCTCCGGCACCTGACCCGTACGTCCATCCAGGCGGAGCTCGTCGGCCCGATGGACGGTCTCGCGCAGCTGAACGGCGTACACGATCTGCAGATGGACGACGGTCGGGTGCGGTTCGACGTGGACACCGACGAGATCAACCCGGTACTGCGGCGGTTGACCGAGATCGGCGTACGGAGTCTGGTGAGTCAGCCGCCGTCGCTCGAGGAACTGTTCCTGCGGTTGTACGAACCCGAGACCGTGCGATGAGAGGCCTCGTGGGGACCGGCGGGCTGATCCGGCTGATCCTGCGCCGCGACCGGATCGTGCTGCCGTTGTGGATCGTGCTGCTCGTCGCGATCTCGGCCAGCTACGTCAAGGAGTACGGCGACCTGTTCCCGACGCCCGAGTCCCGGGTCAAGTACGCGAGCAACGCCGGCTTCATCACCTTGTACGGCGAGCTGTCCGGATCGAGTCTCGGTGAGTTCGTCACCTGGCGGCTCGGGTTCGTGCCGGTGATGGTCGGGCTGATCAGCCTGCTCACGGTGATCCGGCACACGCGGGTCGAGGAGGAGACCGGGCGTCGCGAGTTGCTCGGGGCAACGGTCATCGGGCGGTACGCGCAGCTGGCCGCGGCGCTGATCGTGACGCTCGGCGCGAACGTCGTACTCGCTGTCCTGCTCACGTTCGCGATGCACGGCCAGGATCTGCCGATGGCGGGATCTGTCGCGATCGGCGTCGTCTACGCCGGCACCGGATGGTTCTTCGCGGCGGTCGGTGCGGTCGCGGCGCAACTGACCGCCAGCGCGGGGACGGCGCGCGGGATCGCGATCGGCGTGCTCGGCGGCGCCTACGTACTGCGGGCCGCGGGCGACACCAGCGCGCACACCGACGGTCCACTCGCCTGGCTGTCGTACCTGTCGCCGATCTCCTGGGCCCAACGGATCCACCCGTACGCCCAGAACCGTTGGTGGCTGGGCATCTTGGTGCTGGCGGCAACGATCGCGCTGGTGGCAGTCGCCGCCTGGCTGTCCACGCGCAGGGACATCGGCGGTGGGCTACTGGCCGACCGCCTCGGTCCGGCGGACGGCGCGATCGGCTCGCCGCTCGGGCTGGCATGGCGGCTGCATCGCGGACTGCTCGCGGCATGGACGGTCGGATTCGCCTTGCTGGGCTTGCTGTTCGGTGGGGTGGCCAAGGGCGTCGGCGACATGATGCGCGACGACCCGAGCATCCAGGAGATGTTCCGGCGGATGGGCGGGGCGGCCGGGTTGATCGACTCGTTCCTGGCCGGTGTGATGACGCTGGTCGGGCTGATCGCCTCGGCGTACGCGGTCCAGGCCACGCTGCGCCTGCGGGTCGAGGAGAGCAGCGGTCGCGCCGAGCCGGTGCTGGCAACCGCCACGAGTCGCTGGCAGTGGGCCGCGAGCCATCTCGTCTTCAGCCTGCTGGGTCCGGCGGCCGCGTTGCTCGCGGCGGGTGTCGCCGAAGGGCTCGCGTACGGCGTGGCGATCGGCGACGTCGGTGGCCAGGTACCCCGATTGGTCGGTGCCGCGCTGGTCCAGCTGCCGGCGGTGTGGGTTCTTGCGGCGATCGCGCTCGCGATCTTCGGGTTCTTCCCGCAGGCGTCGATGGCGTCGTGGGCGGGCCCGGCGGTCTGCATCCTGATCGGGTTGGTGAGCGCCGGTGTCGCGACGGCCGGCTGGATCCGTGACATCTCGCCGTTCACCCACCTGCCCTCGCTTCCGGGCGGTTCCGTGTCGGCGGGTCCGCTCATCGTGCTGCTCGCGATCGCCGCGGTCGTGGGGGGCGCAGGTCTGGTCGGCCTGCGCCGAAGGGACCTGCCGGCCTAGGCAGGTCAGCGGCGGGCGTTGCGGGACCAGATGAAGCAGTAGCCGCCGAAGGCTGCGATGCCGGCTGCCAGCACCGTCAGGAGGACGGAGCCGAACGGCTGCTCCTTGATGGTGTGCAGCGCGGTGTCGAGCCCGCCGGCCTTCTGCGGGTCGTAGGCGATGGCGGCCCAGCCGAACAACGCGCCGACGACCAGGAACGCGAGGCCCTTTGCGGCGTACCCGATCCGGCCGAGCAGGATCGTCAGGTCGGACACACCACCCGCGAGATCCTCGGTGAACTTCTTCGTGATCGCCTTGTGCAGCTGGCGGACGCCGATCCCGATGATGACCAGGCCGATGACGACGATGACGACCCGTCCGGCTCCGTGCGCCATCAGCCGGCCCGACATCGTCTCTTGCTGATTCGTGCTCGAACCGCTGGAACCGACACCGACCTTGACGGCGCTGATGCCAAGGAACAGGTACACGACGGCCCGGCCGATCGACGAGATCTTCTTCTCCAGCTCGAGGTGACCGTAGACGAGCTCCAGCACCCGCCACAGCACCAGGGCGAACATGCCGCCGGCGGTCACCCACAGCAGTACGCCGCCGAGCGGTTGGTCAGCCAACTCACGCAGAGCACCCTGCTGCGTCGCCTCCTGTGACGACTTGCCCCAGGCCAGCTGCAGCGCGATCCAGGCGATCAGCAGGTGGACGACGCCGTACGCCATCAGGCCGACGGTGATCGCGACGTCGTACGCGCGGCTGTGCCTCACTTCGGTGGCGGTACTCACGATCGTTCCGGTGCCCACCACGGAAACGGTCAGGCGGAGACGGGTGCGCTCGCTTCGCGGTCGGCTTCGTCGATGTCGCCGTACTCGCCGTGGCGGTAGGCGCGGCGGCCGAGGGTCCAGACGTAGGTGAAGAAGGCCAGTTCGGCGAGGATGCCGATCGTGACGCGGACCGGGGCGGGCAGGAACGGCGTCACGAACGCTTCGATCAGACCGGTGACGAGCAGGACCGCGCCGAGACCGATGGCCATCCCAACGGTTGCGCGGCCGGTCTGGGCGACCGCCTGCATCCGGGTGCGCGGACCCGGCACGATCCACGACCAGCCGAGGCGCAGTCCGGCTGCAGTCGCGACGAAGACCGCGGTCAGCTCGAGCAGACCGTGCGGAGTGATCAGACTGAAGAACAGACCGCCTCGGTCGTTGCTGATCATCAGACCGGCGCTGAGACCCAGGTTGAACGCGTTGTCCCAGAGGATGAAGACGGACGGGATCAGCAGGATGCCCAGCGCCAGTACGGCGGCACTGATAGTCGCGTTGTTGATCCAGACCCGGAGCGCGAAGTCCTGCGCCGGGTTCTCCGAGTAGTAGGACTCGAAGTCGTGGTTGACGAGCTGTTTGATCTGGTCCGGTGTGGCGACCGAGTCCAACGTCTCCGGATGCGCCAGCACCCGCCACGCGGTCCACGCAGCGACCAGGTAGAACAGCAGCCCGATGGTGACCCACCACCGCCTCGACGCGTACAGCGCGGCCGGAAAGGTCACCAGGAAGTACTTCGAGATGTCGCGCCACACAGGAGCCTGCGCACCCGTCACCGCACCGCGGGCGTCGGCGATCAGACCGGACAGCCGGCCGATCGACACCGGGTCCGCACCGGCGGCTCGGAGCGCGGCCAGGTGAGTGCCGACGCGTTGGTAAAGCGTGACGAGTTCCTCGGCCTCCGCACCGGACAGGCGGCGCTGGCGCCGGGTCAGGTACGCCAGGCGGTCCCACTGCGGCTGGTGCACCGAGACGTACGCTTCGACGTCCACTGCCGCACCTCCTCCACCCGGATGACTTCCTGCGCTGGCAGACTAGCCGGACCGGGTGTCTACGGAGGAGGGGGGCGACAACGTGTCTCAGCTGGTCACCGGTGAGGCGGTCGTCCTCCAGGTGCGGATCGCGCGGATGCCGACGCGGGCGCTGGCCTGCGCTATCGACATCGCGCTGCAGGGCGCCGTACTGGTGGCGCTGATCTCGCTGCTGGCCGGGTTCCTGCTCGGGGGCGAGGCCAGTGAGGCGCTGGGGGTCGCGCTGATCTTCATCGTCGTACTGCTCGTCGTGGTGGGCTATCGGGTGGTCATGGAGACGCTGACCCGCGGGCGCACGGTGGGCAAGATGGTGCTCGGGCTGAAGGTGGTGCGCGACGACGGGAGTTCGATCCGGTTCCGGCACGCGCTGGTCCGGACGCTGATGTGGTTCTTCGTCGACTTCGCCCCGTGGTTCGCGGCGTGCCCGGGGATCGTGGCGAGCCTGATGAACAAGCAGGGCAAGCGGATCGGGGACATGGTCGCCGGTACGGTCGTCATTCGCGAACGGCACCAGCCGATGGCGTCACCGCCGCTGTTCGTCCCGGCCCAGCTGGTGCAGTGGGCGCAGTCGCTGGAGCTGTCACGGCTGTCCGACGAACTGGCGAACGCCGCCCGCGACTACCTGGCGCGCTACACCGAACTCCTCCCCGGTGCTCAGATCGCCATCGGCGAGGCGCTCGCCACCCGCGTCGCCGCCGTCATCGCGCCGCCCCCACCGGGCCCGATCATCGCCCCGGCCTTCCTCTCCGCCGTCCTCGCCGAACGCCGGCGCCGCGAACTCCACCGGCTCTCCACGCAGCGCCCACTCAACACCGGCCCGTTCGCTCCCGCGTTCGCACCGGCGGCCACGCCGTCGTACGCGATCCCCGCGGGACCCTTCGCCCCGCCGAGCCCGTACGGCGTGCTCCCGCCGGCCGCGCCCGAGCCGGGCCCGTTCACCCCACCACCGCCGCCGAACTCCCGGCCGGCCGCCGTCAACGCCCAAGGCTGGGCGGCACCCGGCAGCAACGACGCCACCCAGTGGTTCTGAGCGGGTTATTGTTGCAGGCCGGGAACGCCCCGCAGGAAGCGGGGCGTTCGCGCTGTGCGGGACTCAGTAGCGGTAGTGCTCTGCCTTGTACGGTCCCTCGACCGGTACGCCGAGGTACGCCGCCTGCTCCTTGGACAGCTCGGTCAGCTTCACGCCGAGCGCGTCCAGGTGCAGCCGCGCGACCATCTCGTCCAGGTGCTTCGGCAGCACGTAGACCTCGGTCGGGTACTCCGCGGTCCGCACGAACAGCTCGATCTGCGCGAGGACCTGGTTGGTGAACGAGTTCGACATCACGAACGACGGGTGCCCGGTGGCGTTGCCCAGGTTCAGCAGCCGGCCCTCGGACAGGACGATGATCGTGTGGCCGTCCGGGAACCGGAACTCGTCGACCTGCGGCTTGATGTTGATCCGCTCGACACCGGCGGTCTTGTACAGCCCGGCCATGTCGATCTCGTTGTCGAAGTGACCGATGTTGCCGACGATCGCCTGGTGCTTCATCGCCGCCATGTGGTCGGCGGTGATGACGTCCTTGTTGCCGGTCGTGGTGACGAAGATGTCGGCGATCCCGACCACGTCGTCGACCGTCGAGACCTGGTAACCGTCCATCGCCGCCTGCAGCGCGCAGATCGGGTCGATCTCGGTGACGATCACCCGGGCGCCCTGACCACGCAGCGACTCCGCGCAGCCCTTGCCGACGTCGCCGTACCCGCAGACGACCGCGACCTTGCCGCCGATCAGGACGTCGGTGGCGCGGTTGATGCCGTCGATCAGCGAGTGCCGGCAGCCGTACTTGTTGTCGAACTTCGACTTGGTCACCGAGTCGTTCACGTTGATCGCCGGGAACAGCAGCGCGCCGGCCTTGTGCATCTCGTACAGCCGGTGCACGCCGGTGGTGGTCTCCTCGGTGACCCCCTTGATGCCCTGACCGATCGTCGTCCACTTGTCCTTGGACTCCGACAGCGAACGGGTCAGCAGGCTCAGGACGACGCCGTACTCCTCGGAGTCCGCGGTCGACGGGTCCGGAACGGCGCCCGCCTTCTCGAACTCGGTGCCCTTGTGGACGAGCATGGTGGCGTCGCCGCCGTCGTCCAGGATCATGTTCGGGCCTTCACCCGGCCAGGTCAGCGCCTGCTCGGTGCACCACCAGTACTCCTCCAGCGTCTCGCCCTTCCAGGCGAACACCGGGACACCGGCCGGCGCCTCCGCCGTACCCTGGCCGACGACGACCGCGGCGGCCGCGTGGTCCTGGGTGGAGAAGATGTTGCAGGACACCCAGCGCACCTCGGCGCCGAGCGCCACCAGGGTCTCGATCAGTACCGCGGTCTGGATCGTCATGTGCAGCGAGCCCATGATCCGGGCGCCGGCCAGCGGCTTGCTCTCGCCGTACTGCGCGCGCATCGCCATCAGACCGGGCATCTCGTGCTCGGCCAGCCGGATCTCCTTGCGCCCGAACTCGGCGAGACCGAGATCCGCCACCTTGTAGTCGAAGGTCATACCGCTCCCCTGAAGACTGTGCCCTGAATTGTGATTGCTTCCGACCTGAGCCTAGAGGGATGAGCCACGCGGTTTGATCGCTCCAGGCGCGAAATTGACACCGGAATGTCAGGATTGATGCTATGCGCATCGCCGAGGCCGCTCGCCAACTGGGTACCACTCCGCGCATGCTGCGCTACCGGGAGGCACTCGGGCTGCTCCCGCGCTCCCGGTCGGAGCACACCGCGCAACGCCAGTACGACGACCGCGACCTGGCCGCGGTACAACTCGCGCTCGACCTCGAACGCCGGTACGACGTGACGCCGGCCGCGCTCGCCTTCGCCCTGCGAGCCCTGGCCGAACCGTCCGTCGCGGCCGACATCAGGAACCTCGGCTACCGCACGGGGCGCCTGACAGCACCACCCACCCAAGCCCAGATCGACCGCGACCGGGCGCTGCGCTGGCTTGGACGCAGCGGCGTCCTGCCGGAGAAGCCTCGCTAGGAAAGGAAGGAAAGAAGGGAGGGGAGGGGGAAGCCCCGCCGTGGAAGGTCGGCGAGGCAGCGGCGGCGTTAGTGGGACGGGGCTTCGGGGACGGCGGGGCGGTCTTCGCGGACGTAGTTCTCTACGTAGATGTCGGGCTCGAGGTAGATGTGCTGGCTCATCGGCTCCGCCTCGCGGATGGCGTGCTCGGCGGCGTTGATGGTGTTGGCGACCACGGCGGCGTCGGAGGTGGGCTCGACGGCCAGCTTGGCCGCGACCAGCACCTCCTCGGGGCCGAGGTGCAGCGTGCGGATGTGGATCAGCCGCGTCACACCGGGAGTGTTCTCGATCGCGGCGACGATCCGCTGCTGGGACTCGCGGGTCGCGGACTCGCCGAGCAGCAGCGACTTCATCTCGATCGCCAGGAAGATCGCCACGCAGACCAGCAGCGCACCGATCGCCATCGAACCCAGGCCGTCGAACACACCGTTGCCGGTGGCAAGCGTCAGGATGACGCCGAACAGCGCCAGTACCAGTCCGGTGAGCGCGGCGAAGTCCTCCAACAGGATCACCGGCAGCTCCGGGGCCCGGGCGTTCCGGACGAACCGCACCCAGGAGACGTTGCCGCGCAGCTTGTTCGCCTCGACGATCGCGGTCCGGAACGAGAAGCCCTCCATCACGATCGCGATCAGCAGCACCGCGACCGGGACCCACTTCCAGTGCTCGATCCCGTGCGGGTCGTGCACCTTGTGGTAGCCCTCGTACAGCGCGAACAGACCACCCACGCTGAACAGCACGATCGACACGATGAACGAGTAGACGTACCGCTCCCGGCCGAACCCGAACTGGTGCAGCTCGTCCGCCGCACGCTTCGCACGCTGCCCACCGACCAGCAACAGCACCTGGTTGCCGGCGTCGGCGAGCGAGTGGATCGCCTCGGCGAGCATCGACGCCGACAGGGTCAGAGCCCAGGCGGCGAACTTCGTGATCGCGATCCCGGTGTTCGCCAGCAAAGCCGCGACAACGGCCTTGTTCCCGCCACCAGCCATGGTGTTCTGATCCTCCGAAGTGTCAGCGTGCGGACACGACGAAGGCCGTGCCGGAACCACGCAAGATACAGGGTCCGTCGGGTCCAGCAGCGAACGCGGACTGACCGGCGGACAACTTCACAGCAGATTCTTGGTCGGCAACCTCGATCTGCCCCGACACACAGCAGACGATCCGCGGACCCACACCGTCGACGGTCCGCTCGTCGTCGTCCAGATCGACGCGGTGTACGGCGAAGTACTCACACCCGGTCTCGTAGCCGCCGTCGTCACCGGCTGTCAGCACCGGGTCCGCGAGCGGCTCGAAGTCGACCACCGACACCAGCTCCGGGACGTCGACGTACTTGCTCGTCAGCCCGCCCCGCAGCACGTTGTCCGAGTTCGCCATCACCTCGAACCCGAGCCCGCGGATGTACGCGTGCACGTTCCCGGCCGGCAGGTACACCGCGTCGAACCGCTGCAGGCGAACCCGGTTCAGCAGCAGGGCCGCGAGTACGCCCGGATCGTCCGGGAAGTCCGCGCACAGCTTCGCCAGCGTCTCCCGCTCGAGCGCGAACGCGTCCCCGGCGTACTGCGCCACGGCCTCGCCGAGCGCACCGACCAGCGGACGGATCGTGTCCCGGTCGGTGCTCATGAAGTCGGTGAACGCCTCGCGGAGCTTTCCGTCCCGGAGCTGGTCGGTGAGCTTGTCGAAGCCCACCGGTGCGAGCGCCTCGAGCAGCGCGACGGTCTGCGCCAGCGGGCGGAAGCCGACCAGCGCGTCGAACGGCTCGAGCGCGATCAGGATCTCCGGCTTCGGCCAGGCGTCCTTGTAGTTGCGGTCCGCGGCGTCGCGGGGAATCCCGGCCGCCTCGTCCCGCGCGTACCCGTCGATCGCCTGGTCCCGCGAGGGGTGTGCCTGGATCGACAACGGCTGCGCGGCCGCCAGCAGCTTCGCGAGGAACGGGAACCGGCCCTCGAACCGCTCGGCCGTCTCCTCCCCCAGCACAGCCGCGGGGTCGAACGACACCGCGTCGTACAGGGTGTCCCCGGACGGCAGCACCGACGGCGCGGACTCGTGCGCGCCCATCCACATTTCCGCCTGCGGCTCGCCGGTCGGCTCGACGCCGCGCAGCTTCGGTAGCGCGGTCGGCGAACCCCACGCGTAGTCGCGGATCGTGTTCTGCAGCGGGACTACCACGCCATGTCCTCCGAGGGATTCCTCGGCTCGACCGGATCGTCCACGGTCGGCATCCCGTGCCGGCCGAGGCCGATCCCGAGGTACGCCGCGGCGTACCGGCCCTGCTGGGTCAGAGCGGCGTACCGCGCGACATCCGTGCCGTCGGCCTGCCTGATCGTGTGCACGCGGACGTCGTGCGCCTCCGCCTTGGACTCCAGCTTGCGGCGTTGCTCGGCGACACCGGCCTCTTCGGTCCCGTCGTCCAGGATGATCAGCGCCGGCCGCAGCTCCGCCGGCTTGTCGAACGGGTCCGCGAACAGATCCCGTGGCGGCTGGTTGAGCACCGGAAGCAGGTGGCCCGCGTCAGCGGCCAGCGCCGGCCGGCCACTGGCCAGCCGCAGCGCCTCAACCACGCGGCGAGCTGCGCGCGCGGCCAGCACGGAGCCACCCCAGACGAGCGGCAACGCGTCCGCCAGTACCAGCGCGAGGTCCTTCGCCGGGTTGGAGGACACGTCGTTGTTGGGCGAGCACTCGATCGCGACGTCGTCCAGCAACGACGCTACGGCCTTGTGATCCACCTCGGGACCAAGCTCCATCTGATGCAGCGCCTGCAGTACGGCGACGGCGGCGGCCAGCTGGTCGTCGGACTGGGACGGCAGCCGGATCGCATGCCGCAGACCGGCCGACGCGATCGCCACCGGAGAGTCCACCGGCGCAGCCACCATCAGCCCGCAACCACGGCGTACGGCTTCGCCCGCGGCCGACACCGCATCCGTGTCCTCGGCGGCACCGCCGAGGACGACGACCAGGTCCAGCGGACCGGCCCAGCCGGGCAGACCGGGGCCCGGCCAGGCAAGGAACGGAACCGGGCAGACCGGCTCGAGGACGGCCCGGACGAGCCGGGCGTCCCGTCCGGCCGCGACCACGGCCCGCGGCCGGAAGCCGTCGGAGTCCAGCGCGGACAGCACGTCCTCGGACGCTTCGAGCTCGGCCCGGATCCGGGCACCGGCCATCGCCAGCCGGCGCAGCAGACCGTCCGCCGCCTCGAGGGCGGCCGGGTCGTCCAGCCGGGTGTCGTCGAAGACGCTCATCAATTCTCCGTGGCCGCCGGTTCGCGCGTGTCCCGGGCCTCGTCGATCAGCAGCACCGGGATCTCGTCACGCACCGGGTACGCCAGCGCGCAGCCGGCGTTGGTGCAGATCAGCTCGTTCGCCTCGTCGTCCACGCGGAACTCCGAGCGGCACTTCGGGCAGACCAGGATGCTCAGCAGGTCCGGGTCCAGATTGACTGCCATTCAGTTCTCCTCCACCGATGCGCCGGTGATCAGGGCCAGTACTTCGTCACGGACGCGCTCCATCGTGGCCTGGTCCGCCGCTTCGGCGTTCAGCCGCAGCAACGGCTCCGTGTTCGACGCACGGACGTTGAACCACCACTGTCCCGCTGACACGGTCAGCCCGTCCAGATGATCGACGGTCACGCCGTCGACGCCAGAATACGTATCTTCGATCGCCGCGACCGTCGCCGCCTGGTCCTCGACGGTGTTGTTGATCTCGCCGGACGCGACGTACCGCTCGAACTCGGCGAACAGCTCGCTGGCCGGCTGGTCCTGCTCACCGAGGGCGGCCAGCACGTGCAGCGCGGCGAGCATGCCGGTGTCGGCGCGCCAGAAGTCGCGGAAGTAGTAGTGCGCCGAGTGCTCGCCACCGAACACCGCGTCGGTCTCGGCCATCTTCTGCTTGATGTAGGAGTGCCCGACGCGCGCGCGGACCGGCGTACCGCCGTGCTCGGTGATCAGCTCGGGGACGGCCTTGGAGGTGATCAGGTTGTGGATGACCGCCGAGCCGGGGTGCTTGGCGAGCTCACGGACCGCGACCGCGCCGGTGATCGCGCTCGGGGAGATCGCCTCGCCCTTCTCGTCCACCACGAAGCAGCGGTCGGCGTCACCGTCGAAGGCGAGGCCGAGGTCGGCGCCGGTCTCGCGGACCTTGGCCTGCAGGTCGACCAGGTTCTTCGGGTCCAGCGGGTTGGCCTCGTGGTTCGGGAAGTTGCCGTCCAGCTCGAAGTACATCGGGACGATCGTCACCGGGCCGCCGGCGAAGACCGCCGGGACGGTGTGGCCGCCCATGCCGTTGCCGGCGTCGACGACGACGGTCAGCGGGCGGATGGCGGACAGGTCGACCAGGTCGTGCAGGTGATCGGCGTACGCCGTCAGCAGGTCCTTGTGGGTGACGTGCCCGCGGGCGGGACCGGTCTCGGAGTTCTCGGCGAGGGCCTTTGCGACCAGGTCGGCGATGTCCCGCAGGCCGGAGTCGGAGCCGACCGGAGCGGCGCCGGAGCGGCAGAGCTTGATGCCGTTGTACTTCGCCGGGTTGTGGCTCGCGGTGAACATCGCACCCGGCAGGTCGAGCCGGCCGGACGCGAAGTACAGCTGGTCGGTGGAGGCCAGACCGATGTCGATCACGTCGGCGCCGGTGCTGGTCACCCCCTCGGCGAACGCCGCCGCCAGCGCCGGGCTGGACGGCCGCATGTCGTACCCGACCACGACCGCACCGGGTCCACCGAGCACGTCCAGCACCTCGACGAACGCGGCCCCGGTCGCCCGGGCCACCGACTCGTCCAGCTGGTCGGGCACAACCCCCCGCACGTCGTACGCCTTGAAGATCGCCGCAACGTCAACCATGCGTGGACCCTATCCGGCCCACCCCACAACCCCCACCTCAACCCGTCGAGAGCCGCACGGTCAGTTCGCGGAGTGGGCCGTCGGGCTCAGGCCTTCTCGAACCAGCCGATGTCCTTGCGGTGGTGGACCGTCGGGAGCTGGCGCGGGCTGCTCGGGGCGGCCCACTTGGCGGCGTTGGCCAGGATCTGCTGGATCTCCGGCTGATGGTACGTCGGGTACTCCTGGTCACCGGGGCGGAAGTAGAACACCCGGCCCTGGCCGCGGCGGTAGCAGCAGCCGGAGCGGAACACCTCGCCGCCGGTGAACGAGCTGACGAACACCAGTTCGTCGGGCTGCGGGATGTCGAACAGCTCGCCGTACATCTCCTCGCGCTCGATCACCAGCGGGTGCGGGACACCCTGCGCGATCGGGTGCCCGGCGGCGACCGTCCAGATCAGCTCGCGGTCGTTCTCGGCCCGCCAGTCGAGTGAGCAGGTGGTGCCCATCAGCCGGATGAAGATCTTGCTGAAGTGCGCCGAGTGCAGCGCGATCAGACCCATCCCGGACAGCACGTGCTGCTGGACCCGGTCGACGATCGCGTCGTCGACGTCGCCGTGCGCCGCGTGACCCCACCAGGTGAGTACGTCGGTGTCGGCGAGCACCTCCTCGGTCAGACCGTGCTCGTCCTGCTGCAACCACGCCGTACGGACGACGACGTCCTGCCCGAGCTTGTCCCGCAGCGCCGCCGCGATCGTCTCGTGCATGGTGTCCGGGTAGACCTTGCGGACCGACTCGTCGCGGCCCTCGTGGACGTTCTCGCCCCAGACGGTGACGCGGATCGGACCCTTCGACTCAGCCATGGAGTACCACCTCTCGGCCCGCCTTCGCGGAGGCGTAGCAAGCGTCGATGACTTCGGTCCGGAGCAGCGCCTCGGACCCGTTCTGGCCTTCCCACTCGCCGCTGCGGACGATCCGGACGAACTCCCGGACCACCGCGCGGTGGCCGAGCCCGGCGCCGGTCGCCGGCTTCACCTCGGCCGGGATGCCGGCCACGTCGGTGAAGATCCGCAGCGTGTCCACGGTGGTGTAGTTCTGTACCTCGATCTTCGCGCCGCCCTCGGTGCCGAACAGCTCGATCCCGAAGTTGTCGCCCGGCGCGCGGTACGTCGCCCAGCTGGTCTCCAGCTGCAGCGCGCCGCCACCCTTCAGCCGCAGGTACGCCGTCGCCAGGTCCTCGACCTCGAACTTCGAGCCGAGCGTGTTGACGGTCGGGCGGTCCGGGCTGCTCGAGCTGCCCTTGCCCTGCGGACCGAGCTCGGCAAACGTGTCCGCGGACACCGTGGTGATCTGCGGCTCGCCGAGCAGGTGCAGCGCCATATCGAGGATGTGGACGCCGAGGTCGATCAGCGGACCGCCGCCGGACAGCTCCCGGTTGGTGAACCAGCCACCCATGCCGGGGATGCCGTTGCGGCGCATCCAGTGCGCCTTCGCGTAGTAGATCCGGCCGAGCTGACCCTCGTCGATCTGGTGCTTGAGGGCTGCGACGTCACCACGCTCGCGGTGGTTGAAGACGACCTTCAGCACCCGGCCGGCCTTCTTCGAGGCCTCCACCATCGCGGTGCCCTCGGCGACCGTCCGGGCCAGCGGCTTCTCGGACAGGACGTGCAGACCCTTCTCGAGCGCCTTCAGCGCGATCGGGGCGTGCAGCTGCGTCGGCGTACCGATGCTGACCGCCTCCAGCCCCGGCGTCTCGAGCAGGTCTTCCCACTTCTCGTACAGATGCGGTACGCCGTGCTTCTCGCCGAGGCTGGTCAGCGTGTCCTTCTCCAGGCCCGCCAGCGCGATCACCTCGACATCCGGCAGCTCGGAGAACGCCTCCAGCGCCGTCCGACCGGCGAATCCCAGGCCGACCACACCGACCCGCAGTTTTTGATCGTTCACAGACACGATCCTCTCCCGATGACAACGAAGGTCACAAACCTCAATCCACAGTACGGAACACGTTCCAACATGTGCGAGGGGGGCGGCCTGTCGCCCACCGGGTGAGACGCGGAGTCAGTCCTCGTCGGTGTCGAAGTCCGGGTCGATCTGCTCCGGTGACAACGCGAGCACGTCGGCCAGCTCGAGCACCAGTGCGGAGCGGACCAGCCAGGCCAGGCTCGCCCCGGACCGCTCGGCGCGGAGCTCGATCGGCCGCCGGAAGACGACGATCCGGTACGGCTCGTGGGAGGTCCCGCCGGTCGCATGTGTGAGCGGGATCTCGGTCGCGTCGAGGTCCAGGTTCGGGACGTCCTCGATCGCGAACTCGACCCGCGCGATCACCTGCGGGAGCCGCTTCTCGAGCCGTGTCACCTCGATCGCGACCACCTCGTCGAACGAGGCCGCGAGCGAGCGCTGCAGCGGCAATCCACGCGGCGCGAACTTGCTCGGCCGGCTGATCGGGCCGAGCATGCCGCGCCCGTGGCGGTCGATGTGCCTGCGATGACGGCGAGCCTCGGTCACGCGCTCAGCCTAGTGGGGGTAACGTCTGCCCGTGAGCATCGCCAGGATTTGTTCGCGCGCCGGATGTCAGAAGACGGCTGTGTCGACGCTCACCTACGTCTATGCGGACTCCACGTGCGTCCTCGGCCCGCTGGCGACGTACGCCGAACCGCACTGCTACGACCTGTGCGCGGACCACGCCGACCGGCTGACCGCTCCGAACGGCTGGGAAGTCATCCGGCTCGCTCCTGACCCGGCAGCCGCCGGACCGTCCTCGGACGACCTGGAAGCCCTGGCGAACGCGGTCCGCGAGGCTGCGCGTCCGCTGCCGCCCCGCGAGCCCCGCACGGGTACGCCGGGCGCACCTGTCGAGGTAAAGCGCCGAGGTCACCTGCGGATGCTGCAGGACCCCGGCGCCAACTCCTCCGAAGGCTGAGCTACCGCAGCGCGGCGCTGACCTCAGGCTGCGCACCCAGCTGTGCACGGAACACCAGCGACGTCGACAGCGGCCACACAGCCACCTGAGGTACGTCCTCGTCCTTAGGCTTCGCCGCCGGCATCAGTGTGACGCCTGCCACGACCGTCCCCCGCGTCTGCTGCACCATCAGGTACGTCGCGCGCGGCTGCGCGGGGAACGCGATCTGTGTCGTCGCGCCGGCCACAATGTCCAGCGCCCGCGTCGTCAGCACCCGTCCGCGCGCGTCCCGCAACTCGAACTTCACACTGCCCGTCTTACCGGGCGCGGTCACCTGCAACATCGCAGGCTGCTGGTGCGCCGGCAACACGAGGTACGCCGGTCCGGTCAGCGCCTCCGCCGACCCGATGGACGCGAACTCACTGCGGCTCGCGTCGGTGACCCGCAGCGACGCGGTCACCGGCTGGTCTGACGTGATCGTGACCCCGCTCGCGTCACCGTGCAGCACTGGGTCGAGCATGAACGTCTTCACCGAGCCGGCCGCGATCTGGACGGTCTCCAGACCGGCAGGCTTGAACGGACCGTTCGGCCCGTTCACGGTGAGGCTGGCGGTCGCCTGCAGGTCCGACGGGTTCGCCACCGACAGGATCCGCAGACCGCCACCGGCCGCCACCGCCGGCACCAACACCTTGGTCGCGGGCGCGGCCGACGCGTTCAGCCAGTCCACACCGACCGGCTGACTGCCGTTCGACGCGTTGGAGCGGACAGCGGCAGCTACGCGACCACCTGTCGACTCCACGTGCAGTGCGATGTCGCGGAGGTTCGGAGCGACCTCCTTGAGGAACAACGCGAAGAAGCCGTGTGCCGGGACCACGATGCCGCGGGCGGCGGGCAGGTCCTGCGCCCCGGAGCGCGCGAACACGCCGACGTTCACCTCCGCGTTGACGCTGTCCAGATTGGTCAGCACTAGGACGTCGCGCCGGTCACTCGCACCGGACGCCCCGACGAACCAGAAGTCCGAACCGGGCGCCTGGCAGCTCACGCTGGCCATCCCACGGTTCACACCCTCCTGTGCGGTCGTCGTACTCGTGCCGACCGTGCCGGCGGCGAGCGGACCGGTGCCCTGGATGGACAACGGCTCCGGCTTCACCGCCGGAGCGCTCGAAGCGATCGTTCCGCGGGTCAGCAGGGAACCGACCGGGTCGCCAGTGGCGGGCAGCGGCGCGATCGTCAGCGGGTCGGCGTCGCCGGACGCGATCGGAGTACCTTCGGGCAGCGTCGGAGCCACCGCGTTCACCACGCTGGCCATCTTGCCGCCGGGTGACAGCACCGGGCACGACAGCGCCGTACGGTTCACCACCGCACGGGACGGCTCGGTCACAGCCGCTTGCGGGCGGGTGTCCGGCGACTTGGGGTGGGTGACCACGCCGAGGCCGGCCAGTACGGCCATGGCGGCGACGACGGCCCCGATCCGCAGCCGCGGGTCGGACAGCAACCTCACCGGGGGTCCCTCCTCGCGTGTGTTCCTTGCGGTACGGCGACAGTGCGGCGGACCGTCGGCAGACAGAACACCAGTGCGATGATCCAGGCGATCAGACCGAGGATGCGCCACACCGTGTGGGTCTGGTCGACCAGTGGGGTCTTGCCCTCGATCTTCGACCGGTCCACCAGCCAGGACGCGTCGCCGTCGCTAGCGCTGGCTCTGGTCAGACCAGGCAGCGAGTCGAGCGTGGCCTGCAGCGTGGTGTCCACCGGACCGGGCAGGTAGACGTAGTCGATCGCCAGACCGGCCAACTGCCTGCCCTCCTCACCGCTACCGCCGCCACCGAGGGTCGCCAGTACGTCGGCGATCGGTTTGGTCTGCGCAGCGGTCGGAGCCGCCTCGAGCGACCCCATCCGCGGTCCGCCGTCCTTGACCAGTGAGAACCGCATCTGGCCGTTCGGCGCCTTGCGCACCACCAGGATCGAGTTGTTGTCCGGCGGGTCCTGCGAAGACACGAGGTACGCCGGGAGGTCCTGAGCAGGCCCCCGCCACAGCGGACCGTCACTTCCACGCACCAGCCAGAAGCCTGCGGTCACGACAGTCGTCAGCAGGACGACGCCGAGCACGCCCTGCACGATGATCTCGGTGGACTTGCCGACCGAGTCCCACGCGACCGTCACGGCGATCACCCAGCCGGCGGTCATCAGGAACATCAACGGCCCGCTGCCACCACCCAGTCGGCTCGCGACCAGCGTCCCGGCCAGGCCGGCCAGTGCGGCGAACCAACCGAGCAACTCGTACCGGTTCCGCGACTGACGCAGCAGACACAACAGCGCCACCAGGATGAGCGGTACGGCGAGCCACCAGGGCGTCGGCGCACCGATCGGCGTACCGGTGAGCAGATGCGGGAGGCTGTCGCCCGGACCGACCGCAGCGGTCGGCGGACCGCCCGCCTCCTGGCCCAGCTTCGACGGGTGCAGCACCAGGTCGATCGTCCACGGCAGAACGAGCACGAGCCCCAGTACGACGGAGAACACCAACTGCCGGCCCTGTCGCCGCCAGCCCAGCCCGAACACGGCGCCGAGAACGAGCAGGACGGCCATCAGAAGACCGAGCGCCGGCGTGAACGCGATCAGCACGGCCAGGCAGATCCCGGCGAACCACGCGGCCCGCCAACTGCCCTGGATCACCACACGCCGCCGCCGCGCGACGGTGTGCACGGCAGCCCCGAGCAACGGCAACACGATCGCCGCCACAACAGTCCCGAGCCGCCCCTGCGTGATCGCCCCGTTCATGAACACGGCCAGCCCGTACGCCGCTGCGCCCCAGGCGCGCGCCACACGGTCGACGACGAACGATCGCAGCAACGCCCAGGCCGCCAGACCCGCCAGCGGCACCGCACCGAGCAACAGCAGGTTCGTCGCACCGGTCGGGCCGAACATCACCGTCGAGAACGCCCACATCTGCGCCAGCCACGCAGGTGGTGTCACGCCTGGCGGAGCGGACGCGGCCGCGTGCCACAGGGCCGCGAGGTTCTCATGGGCCGGAAGCAGGAGGTTGGACCGAAGGACGCCGCCACCGATCAGATCGCGGGCAGAGATCAGCGCACCGATAGCCAGCACGACCCAGGCGACCAGGAACGGCCGCCGGATCAACTGACGACGCCAGCGCGGCTGGTCGACCGCTACGCGGGCAGTGGACTTGGCCCGGCGAGCAGTGGTGACGACCTGCTCTTCCGGTTCGTCCGCCCAGGCTTCACGGATCCGCTCGGAGATCGTGCTGGTGGTTTCCTCCAGGTTGTGCCGCAAGGCGTGCACGGACCGGGAGAACAGGCCCTTGATGTCGTCGTACGGGACCTGGTCGAGGTTTTTGCGGTTCTTGCGGGCCGTTGTCCAGCCGCCGGCCAGGAGCGTGCCGAGCAAGGCGGTCCACTCGTCGACCGCACCTGACGGTGTCTTGCCGAGCAGGAACCAGATCGACCGCATCACGGTGCCGAGGAGGAACCGGAGGATCAGGAGGGGCAGCAATTTGCCCGGTGCGTTCGCGAGAACCGTGTAGTACGCGTGGGCGCGGTCCAGTTGGTAGGCGTGCCGACGAGTGCCGGCCAGCGCCCGCTCACCGGTCGCAGCGGCCTGCGCGTGATAGACGACCGCGTCCGGCGCGACTCCGACCTGGTAGCCGGCGCGACTGGCCCGCCAGCCGAAGTCGATGTCGTCGCGGAACATCGGCAGCCGCGGGTCGAACCCGTGCAGCGATTCCCAGACATCGCGACGTACCAGCATGCCGGCCGAACTGACCGCGAGCACGTTCCGCGGGTGGTCGTGCTGCCCCTGGTCGAGCTCGCCGTTCTCGATCCCGGTGTCGCGGCGGCCGCCGAGCGACGTGGTGACGCCGACCTCGAGCAGTTCGCGATCCCGCGGCCAGAGCCGGAGCTTCGGGCCCCAGACGCCGGTGTTCGGCGACATTGTGGCCTGGAGCAACAACTTCTCCAGGGCCTTCGGTGCCGGCGCGCAGTCGTCGTGCAGCAGCCACAGCCACTCCACCACGGGCATGTGCCCGTCGTCGCCGTACGGGCCGACGGCACTCGGGATCGGCGCGAAACCGTGCGTCTCCAGGCCGCGGGCCACGGCCAGGCCGAAACCGGTGCGCGCCGAGAGGCTCACCACCGGCTCCACACCAGGCATCGCGGCGAGTAGTTCGGCGGTGTCGTCGGTGGATCCGGTGTCGACCGCGATCAGCCGGTCCGGACGTGGGTTGAGCGCCCACAACGCCTCGGACAGACGCGGCAGCCAGGCCGCGCCTTCGTGGCCGACCACCA
This sequence comes from Kribbella sp. NPDC043289, assembly GCF_056436705.1. Taxonomy (NCBI): domain Bacteria; kingdom Bacillati; phylum Actinomycetota; class Actinomycetes; order Propionibacteriales; family Kribbellaceae; genus Kribbella; species Kribbella sp. NPDC043289. The sequence goes on along the minus strand of NZ_JBWKCB010000002.1, from coordinate 741,930 downwards.
CAGCGGTGACGACATGGCGGACCCGCGGACGACCCATGGCGTCGTCGATGTGATCGGTCGGGAAATCGACGGAGTCGAAGAATTCCCAGCCGGCCGGAGCTTCTTGTTCCATGCGGAGCTGTGACACCTCGATGCTTGCGGACGGTCACCGTGACCGCAGTCCCGGCGAGGAATCACCATACAGCCGCCGTCGGAGTGTGTGGAAAGCCGCGGGCCCCGGGGGTGATCACCCCGGGGCCTCGCGGAAGTCCATCGTGAAGTTGTCGCTTGCGTTCGGACCGTCAGACGGCCTTTTTCTTCAGCTTGCGGCGTTCCCGTTCCGACAGGCCGCCCCAGATCCCGAAGCGCTCGTCGTTCTGCAGCGCGTACTCGAGGCACTCGCCCCGGACATCGCAGCCCAGGCACACTTTCTTGGCCTCGCGGGTGGAACCGCCCTTCTCCGGGAAGAAAGCCTCTGGATCGGTCTGGGCGCACAGCGCCCTTTCCTGCCAGTTCGGCTCCTCCTCGATCGCCTCACCGTCGACAATCGCCATCAGGCCCTCTGTCACGGTACGACCTCCTCGACCCTGTTCGTTCCCCTGTACATGTGGGTTTGCGGTCCACACGCCTGACCTCGTCCGTCCTGCGCTCTGCAACGGTCCCCGATACCGAGTGTCCAACGAACGACACGGTTGAAATTACATTCCTGCAATCCACGAAAGTCAAGCCGTGCTCTGCTATTGGGATCATCCGCAACATGGCCGCAAAAGAACGAGAGGCCTGTAGATACAGGCCTCTCGCGCTGTGTACCCCAGATTCAAACGCCCTCCTGGCGGATTTTCACACCCGGCCAGGAGAGGGCTTTCCCTTCCAGATCAGGAAGGTTGCGACCACCAGCCCTGCTGGCCCTGCTGCGGGTTCTGGTCGTTCTTGTCCGGCTCGACCCGCGGATCGACCCGGGTCTCGTCGCCGGCCTCGGTCTGCGGCGCGGGCGCCGGAGGCTCAGTGCCGCTCGGCTGCGGCTCCGCTGCCGGCGTCCCCTCGGCCTGCCAGGCCTGCTCCTGCTGCCAGGCCTGCTGCGCCTGCTGGGCTTCGCTCGGCTCGTGCGAGCCCTCCTCGACGACCGCGGCACCCTGAGTGCCCTGGTCCTGCTGGCCCCACTCCTGCTGACCGGGCTGCTCCTGCTGGCCGGCCGGCTCGTGCTGACCGTGCTGCTCCTGCTGGCCGTACTCCTGACCGGACCACTGCTGCTGTCCGGCGTCGCCGGCACCCCATTGGTGCTGCTGCTCCTGCGGCCACTGCTGGCCCTGACCCTCGTCGTGGCCACGCCACTGCTGCTGGCCCTCAGAGCTCCACGCCTGCGTGGGCTCAGCTGCCTGCTGGCCCTCGGCGGACCAGGCCTGCTCGCCCTGCTGACCGGAGTGCTGCGCGGAGTGCTGACCGGGCTGGGCCTCGGCCTGACCGGCCGACCAGTTCTGCTGTTCGCCCTGGTTCCAGCCCTGCTCCTGCGGCCACTGCTGCTGGTCGCCCTGACCCGCCGCATAGCCACCCGCAGCGCCGGCCGCCGCGTAACCGCCGTACTGGCCCTGGTCGTGTCCCTGGTCGTACTGGCCGCCGTACTGACCCTGCTGGCCCTGCTGACCCTGCTGACCCTGCTGGTAGCCCTGCTGGCCGTACGGCGCGGTCTGGCCGTACTGCTGGCCCTGCTGACCCTGCTGCTGGAACTGACCGGGCTTCGGGGCGCGGACCGGCGCGGGCATCGCCTGGAACGTCTTCAGGATGTAGAAACCCGCCGCGGCGTACAGGGCGAGCGCCCCGAGCGCGGTCAGGAAGTTCGTGATGTTGACCCCGGCGGACGCGCCGCTGTTGAAGGTCGCGAACCCGGCCAGCAGCACGACGAGAGCCAGCACACCCGTGATCACGAGCGCGACCAGCGCGACGAGCCGCGCGTTCGGGGTCCGCTCACCCTCGTTCACCAGCCAGACCGCGCCGACCAGCGCGATCAGCAGCGCCAGCCCGGAGGTCTGGAACGGGCCGACATCCCGGAACGCACCGGCCGAACCAGCGACGAAACCGGAACCGGTGACGAACAGCTGGAGTAGCGCCGACAGCGCGAACAGGGCAGCGAAAGCGAGCAGAATATACGCGACCGGCTCTTTGAGCTTCTTGGTTGCGTCGGTGACCACGAGGGCTCCTCGGATGTTGGGGGGCCGTACAACTGAGCTGTGCGGATGCATCTGACCCTCCGCAGCATAGTCGTGCGGTGGTCCGCCGCATTGACGACTCGTGCAGACTCTTCCCATGCGATTGACAGTGCTGGCCGGTGGCATCGGCGGTTCCACCTTCCTGCGCGGGCTGCTCAAGGCCCGGCCGGACGCCGAGATCACCGTCGTGGGGAACACCGCCGACGACATCACCCTGTTCGGGCTGCGGGTCTGCCCCGACCTCGACACCGTGATGTACACGCTCGGCGGCGGGATCTCCGAGGAACGCAAATGGGGCCGTGAGGACGAGACCTGGGTGATCAAGGAGGAGCTCGCGGCGTACGGCGTGGAGCCCACCTGGTTCGGGCTCGGCGACCGCGACGTCGCGACGCACCTGGTGCGTACCCAGATGCTCGACGCGGGCTACAGCCTCACCGCGGTCACCGAAGCACTGTGCAGCCGCTGGAAACTGCCGGTCCGGCTGCTGCCGATGAGTGACGACCGGATCGAGACCCACGTCGTGGTGGACGACCCGGAGAACCCGGGACGCCGCAAGGCGATCCACTTCCAGGAGTACTGGGTCCGCTACCAGGCCGAGGTCCCCGCGCACCAGATCATCGCCGTCGGCCAGGACAAGGCCAAGCCGGCGCCGGGTGTCCTGGAGGCGATCGCGGAGTGCGACGTACTGATCGTCCCGCCGTCCAATCCCGTGGTGTCGGTCGGCACGATCCTCGGCGTACCCGGGATCCGGGAGGCGGTCCAGGCGACGGCCGCGCCGGTCATCGGGCTGTCGCCGATCATCGGCACCGGTCCGGTCCGTGGCATGGCGGACAAGGTGCTGGCCACGGTCGGTGTCGCCTCGACCGCCTCGGCCGTCGCGCGGTACTACGGTTCGCGATCGTCCGGCGGTGTGCTGGACGGTTGGTTGATCGATACCTCGGACGCGATCCAGGCGGATTCGATCGCCGGAGCCGGAATCAATGTCCAGGCCGTCCCGTTGTGGATGACGGATGAGACCACGACCGCCGCGATGGCTGACGCGGCACTGAACCTCGCGGAGGCCGTACGGCGATGAGGAAGCACCTGGAGATCTTCCCGGTGACCGGACTGCCCGAGGTGGCGGCCGGGGACGACCTGGCCGCGCTGATCGCCGACGGCGCCGACTTGCGCGACGGCGACGTCGTCTCGGTGACGTCGAAGATCGTCAGCAAGGCGGAGGGTCGGTTGACGCACGGCACCCGGCAGGAGGCGGTCGACGCCGAGCTCGTCCGGGTCGTCGCGCAACGCGGTGAGACCCGGATCGTGCAGACCCGCCACGGCCTGGTGATGGCCGCCGCGGGCACCGACACGTCCAACACCGCGCCCGGCACCGTGCTGCTGCTCCCCGTCGACCCGGACGCGTCGGCGCGCGAGCTGCGCACCGCGCTGAAGGAGCGGTACGACGTGAACGTCGGCATCGTGGTGACGGACACACTCGGCCGCCCGTGGCGCAACGGTCAGACCGACCTCGCCATCGGTGCCGCCGGGGTGCGCGTGGTCGAGGACCTGCGCGGTACGACGGACAGTCACGGCAACGTCCTCGCGGTCACCGAGCCGGCGCTGGCCGACGAGATCGCGAGCGCCAGCGAACTGGTGAAGGGCAAGGCGGACGGTGTCCCGGTCGCCGTACTGCGCGGGCTGGACGACGCCGTACTGCCGGTCGGCGAGCACGGTCCCGGGGCGCGGGCGCTGGTGCGGGACGCGGAGTACGACATGTTCAGCCTGGGTACGCGGGAGGCCGCGCGGGCCGCCGTACTCGATCGGAAGGCGCCAGTTGGGCCGCGGGAGGTCGATCCCGCGGTGTGGTCGGGGTTGCTGGCCGAGGTCGACGACGTACGGCTCGAGGTGGGTGACAACGCTGTCACGGTGTTCGGTGAGGAACCGGTGACGGTCGGGGTGGTGGCCGAGCGGCTCGCCGTCCTGCTGCACGCCGAGGGGTACGGCGTCGCGGTGCGGCCCGGGCCCGGAAGCGAGGCGACGGTCACGTTCGGCTCACGGTCTGCCTAGATTGGCAGTAGTTTTCTAGGCAACTTCTTAGGGTCACCTCGTACACTGCCATCGCACGGCGGCGCGGTGGCCGCCCTAATCCGGGAAGACCAAACACTGTGGGTAAAGCGTCGTCGCAGAAACAGTCGCGCCGCGAGATGATCGAGAAGATGCAGCGCGAGCAGGCCCGCTCGGACCGCCGCCGCACGATCATCATCGTGGTGTGCTCCATCGTGGTAGGCCTGGCCATCATCGCCTACCCGGCGATCAAGCTGATCCAGGACTCCCGGACCAAGAACCAGGCGCTCACCGACTTCGGCGTCGCCGCCTCCGCCGCGTCCTGCGACCCGGCCACCAACGACGCCGCCGGCGGCACCCAGGACCACCGCCCCGACGGCGAGAAGATCATGTACTCGGTGTCGCCGCCGTCGTCCGGCCCGCACTACGCCGTCTGGGCGCCGTTCGACAAGAAGTTCTACTCGACCGGCGACCGGCCCCCGGTGGAGAACCTGGTGCACAACCTCGAGCACGGCTACACGATCCTCTGGTACCGCGACACGCTGCCGAAGGACCAGATCGACCAGATCGAGAAGATCGCCAAGGCCCAGCTCCCCGACAGCGCGAACGGCAAGTTCATCGCCGCCCCCTTCAAGGAGTCCGACGGCAAGGCCTGGCCCGACGGCAAGAACCTCGCCTTCGCCCACTGGAGCGGCCCCGACGCCTCCCAGAAGTCCTTCGGCCACCGCCAGTTCTGCGGCTCCGTCAGCGGCGACGCCCTCAAACAATTCATCGAGAAGTACCCAGCCGCCGACGCCCAAGAACCCAACGGCGGCTGACACTCCCCGCACACCGAACGGCCCCGAGGATGCATCCTCGGGGGCGTTCGCCTTGTACGTCGTCCGCTCGAACGGACCTCGGACACCCTCTGCGGACGGGAGACACGCTATTGCCTGTCCAAGGTCCGGATCGGATGTTCGAGGTCCACCCCGAGGGCGGCAGACCGTGCGGCGTGCGTGACCGCGAGCGTCCGACCATGTTCGAGGGACAGACCCTGACATCACCGCGGCCCGCCCGCGGTGCCATCCGGACTTCCAGACCCTCCCGCGAGCGAATACCGGCTTCCTGCGCCCGTTGTGCCGCCCGGGCACGAACCTTCTCCAGCTCGGCTCGATCTCTCTCGTCCAGCGCAGCCAGGGTCGCGGCATCGATGGCGATCGGCTCTTGGCTCAACCGGAAGTCGAGGCTGCGATAGGCCACGCCGGCGATGGGCAGTTCGATCCCGCCCTGCCCAGGCAAGAACTCACCACCGAGCTCGAGGACCTGCACCATCGGCTCGTACGGGTCGTCGAACGCCGGAAACCGTTCATACGGCCGGTCACCGAGCGACGCCCACCGGAACATGTCGGTCACCACCTTGCGTACCTGCGGCATCAGCTCGTGGCCGACTGCAGCCTCCAACCGCTCCAGCCAGACCGGATCGGTTTCCAAGGAAGGATCGAACGCCAGAGCAACCTCAGCGAGAGGCCACAGTTGAGTGATGCCTAGCGCGTTGGCCCAGACAGCCTTACGGCGGAAGAACTCGCTGGCCAACGCGCCTCGCGACGTCTGGTGCAGGTCTTCGGCCTCCTGGTCGTCCCACCGCGCCGCGACCAGGCGCTCGAGCAATCGCTGACACGCCGCCGTGTCTGTCACAACCCCAGTCCTTCCTTCGCCAACCGAACCACTTCGTCCAGGTTCGGCAGATCCTCCGCCACCCGCAGATCACCTCTCGGTATGTCCAGCTTGTCCCAGTGCGCCAGCAGGTCAACCATGCGCGCCTGCAGGCTCCGCGGCGCCGTGTTGTGGGCCGAAGGGTGATCCGGCGAGACCCTCGACATCTCGTACTCGTCCCAGGCATCTGCGTGGGACGACTTGTAAGGGACTCCGGCTTCCATCAGCTTCGCTTCAACGTATTCGTGCGCGATCAACGACCAGAGCTGCGCCTGTTGCTTGTCCGTCAGCTCGGCGCCCGATGCGGCTCGGTCCCACAACGACCCAACTCCGTCGAGAGGCGTGAAGTATCCACGTCTGACCACTCCCGGTTCCACCGCCGCATCGTGCTGGCGGATGAACAAGTTGTCTTTTGCGACCTCGACGACCTCGCGGGGGAATCCGCTGTTCTCAGCCACAGCGTCGACATCTTCGGTTTCGCGGATCCGCCGGTATGTCTCCATGTCCTTGGGATCGGCGTTCTCGACGAACTCGTGACCTGGCGTGTCTGTGGTGACTCCGGCCGGGTCATGCTCCGACTTGGTCGTGTAGCGATCGGTTGCTCGATCGCTAGGGTCGTCACCCGCATTCGGGTCAGCCGTTGGTGGCCGACTGCCATCAAGTCCTGTACGGGATGCCTGCCCCGTCTCGTTGGACCTGTCCGCATCGGCGCCCGCCGATTGGTTGCCGATGGCATCGTCGCTTGGTGATTGCCCGTGCCCGTCAGCACACTACTGCACCCCGCGACGCCACGACTACGCTAAGTCGCACCTCCGCTGCAGGCCGGACCTCGGACACCCTCTGCGGACGGGAGACACGCTATTGCCTGTCCAAGGTCCGGATCGGATGTTCGAGGTCCGCTGCGAGGGCGGCAGACCGCTGGACCGTGGTGCGGCTCAGATGTAGTTCGCGTGGTCGGATTGGACTTGGGCTACTAGGTCTTTGACGCGTTCGCCGTCGGAGAGGGGGCAGACCATGGTGACGTCCTGGGTGTGGACGATGATGTGGCTGCGGAGGCCTACGGTGGCGATCAGGTGGTCGGGGTCGTCGGTGACGATGATGTTGTCGTGGGAGTCGAGCAGGCAGCTCAGGGTGATGCTGTCGGTGCGGTTGCCGTTCGGGTCGGCGTCGTACGTGTCGGCCAGGGCGGCCCACGAGCCGACGTCGAGCCAGTGCACCGGCATCGGTACGACGACCACGTCGGCGTCCACCTTGCCTTGGGAGGCGGGCTCCATCACGGCGTAGTCGACGCTGATCTTGCGCAGGTTCGGGTAGATCTCGGCCAGCGTCGCGTCGCGTTCGGGGGTGTCCCACACGGACGCGACCTCACGCAGCCGGGTCGCCGACTCGGACAGCAGCGAGTCCAGGACGTTGAGCACGGTCGATGCCTGCCAGACGAACATCCCGGAGTTCCACCAGAAGCGCCCGGTCGCCAGGTACTCCTCGGCGGTCGACCGATCCGGCTTCTCCCGGAAACGGTCGACGACGAAGGCCGACGTACCCTCGATCGCCGCCCCGCGCTCGATGTAGCCGAGCCCGGTGTGCGGATGCGTCGGCTCGATGCCGAACGTCACCAGCGACTTCGGCCGCGCCTCCACCACCTCGAACCCGTGCTCGATCGCCGCCCGGAACTCGTCCTCCGGACTGATTAGGTGGTCCGACCCGACGAACGCGACGACCGCGTCCGGATCGTTGCGCGCCACCACGGCGGACGCGAGCCCAACCGCGTTCGCGGTGTCCCGCCGGGCCGGTTCGCCGATGATGTTGTGCTCGCCGAGCTCGGGGAGTTCCTTGCGTACGACGTCGGTGATCGCGCCGACCGTGCACACATAGATGTTCTCCGGCGCGACCAGTCCGCGCAGGCGGTTGTACGCCACCCGCAACAGCGACTGCCCGGCCGCCAACGGCAGCACCTGCTTGGGCCTGTCGTCTCTGGACATCGGCCACAGCCTGGTCCCCGAACCACCTGCCAGGATCACCACGTTCCGCATGGGGACAGACCCTACCGGTCGTCACCAGGCGGTGGCGGGATGCGCAGGTGCTGCAGGTCGGGCGGCACCGGCGAATCGGCCGGCTGCCAGAACAACTCGGACTGCCCGTCGAGCGCCGTCGCCGGCGCGTCGGTGAGCTGGAAGCGATCGCGCAACCGTCCGTAGAAGTCGGTCGGACGCAGGCGCACCAACCGCAACCGCTGCGGCGATCCGTACACCCCGATCCAGTCCCCCGGGTCGAGCACGCCGCGCAACTGCCCGTCGATGCTGACCGCGGCCTGTCCCGAATGCGGCAGCACCCGCAGCGCGATCGCCTCGTCCGGCGCCGCGACGACGGTCCGATTGAAGGTCATGTGGGGCGCGACCGGAGTGAACACGATCGCTTCGGTGTTCGGCGACAGGATCGGTCCACCCGCTGCGAAGCTGTACGCCGTCGATCCGGTCGGCGTCGCGACAATCACCGCGTCCGCGGAGTACGACGCCAGCAAGCGCCCCGAAAGGTAAACGCCCAACGCCACTTGATGATCGCGCGCCAGTTTCTCCACGACCACGTCGTTCAGCGCGGTGACGTCCAGCGCCATCCCCCAGCCGTCGCCCTCGGCCATCTCGTGCCGCACCGGTGGTGGCGGCAGCGCCGGTCCGTGCCCGTACCGCAGCAGTGACTCGATCCCGGTCGGGATTTCCAGCGGCCGCGACGCCCGCATGGTCAGCGTCATCCGTTCCTCGTACGTCGCTCCGCCGTGCTGTACCGCCTCGAGGGCGGCCTCGACGTCGCGGCATGCCACCTCGGTCAGGAACCCGACCTTCCCGAGGTCGACGCCGAGCACCGCCGCGTTGTTCTTCGCCGCGATCCGCGCGCCGCGCAGGAACGTGCCGTCGCCGCCGAGCGTGACCACGAGGTCCGGATCACCGGCGTGGTGCAGCTCGTCGGTGCCGCTGCGGCGTTCCTGATGGTCCTTCCAGACGTCGATGTCGGTGCACCCGATCCCGTGGTCGGCCGCCCACTTGCGTACGGTCCCGGCGGTCTCCACTGCCACCGGCCGCCCCTGATGAACCACAAGCCCGATCCGCTCAATCGCCACTGGCCCTCCTCCGCCCTCGCAACCACCGTATCCGGCGACTTTGTGCACCCACCGCCTATCTGGAGCACCCCGAAACGCGCGGTGGGTGCCACAAAGTGTGTCAGTCGGCGGCCTCGGTGCGGGCGGCGGTGACGATCGGGTCGGTTTCGTCGTCGAACTCGCCGATGACTTCCTCGAGGAGGTCCTCCAGGGCGACCACGCCGATGGCCTGCTCGCCGCCGCAGACGACCGCGAGCTGTGACCGTTCGTCGCGCATCGTGCGGATCGCCTTGGCCACCGGGGTGTTCTCGCCGAGTTCGAGGGCCGCCATCATCAGGTCCGAGGCGCGGCTGCCGGTGTCGCCGGCGGTCGTCGCGCGGGCGGCGTCGCGGACGTGCACGATGCCGCAGATCGACGTACCGGAGCTGACGACCGCGAGGCGGGAGTGGCCTTCGCGGCGGCTGATCAGCTCGACCTCGCGGGCCGACGCGGACGCGGACACCGTGGAGAGCTGGGCGATCGGCGTCATCACCTGGCCGACCGTGGTGTTCTGCAGCGCGAGCATCGCGGTGAGCAGGTCGTGCTCGGGTTCCTCGAGGGTCCCGTGCTCGCGGGAGGACTCGATCAGCAGCCGCAGCTCGTCCGGCCCGTGGGCGTTGGCGATCTCGTTCTGCGGCGTGACTCCGACCAGCCGGACGCACAGGTTGGCGATCCAGTTCAGGACGCTCAGCAGCGGCCGGAAGACGTACGTGAACGCGCGGAACGGCAACGCCAGCGCGAGCGCGGACCGCTCGGGATCGCTGATCGCCCACGACTTCGGCGCCATCTCGCCGAGCAGGACGTGCAGCAGACCGATCCCGCCGACCGCGATGATCAGCGCGATCACGTGCCCGACGCCCTCCGGTACGTGCGCGAGCTCGAACAGCGGGTGCAGCAGCTGCGCGATCGCCGGCTCGCTCAGCGAACCGAGACCCAGCGTGCACAGCGTGATCCCGAGCTGCGCGCCCGCGAGCATCAACGACAACTCGCTGACCCCAGCGATCGCGGCCCGCGCCGAACGGCTGCCCGACGCGGCCATTTCCTCGAGCCGATGCCGCTTCGACGCGACCAGCGCGAACTCCGCGGCCACGAAGAACCCGTTCAACGCCAGCAGTACGGCGGAGATGACCAGCGCCCACGTCGTACTCATGCGACCCGCTCCATCAGCACGATGCCAGGCACCCGCCGCTCGATCGTCTGCACCGTCAACCGCACCGACTCGGTCGGGATCGGCTTGCCCTCGTGGTCGATCCGCGGCGGCAGCTCCACGACGAGGTCGTCGCCGACGACCGGGATGCGCCCGAGCCGGGCCATCACCAGCCCGGACACCGTCTCGTAGTCGTCGCTGTCCGGCAGTTGTACGCCGGTGGCCTCCTCGACCTCGTCGAGTCGCCACCTGGCCGGGACCACCCACGCCCCGTCCCCGCCCTGCACCAGCCCGGTCTCGGGCAGGTCGTCCTCGTCGCGGATCTCCCCGACGAGTTCCTCGGCGATGTCCTCCAGCGAGACGATGCCCGCGAAACCGCCGTACTCGTCGACGACGATCGCGAGCTGCCGACGGGCGACCCGGAGCCGCTCGAGCACTCCCGGCAGCGGCAGCGTCGTCGGTACGGCGACCGGCGGCGACGCCAGCGAACCGACGGCGATCGTCCCGCGATCGGCCGGTTCCAGCTCGACGACGTCGCCGATCGCGACGACACCGATCACCTCGTCGACCGACTCGCCGATCACCGGGAACCTGCTGTGCCCGGTGTCCTGCAGCTCGACCACCCGGGTGAGCGGCTCGTCACGATGCATGGTGACCACGTCGACGCGCGGGACCATCGCCTCGCCCGCGGTCCGGCCGCGGAAGTCCAGGCCGCGGTCCAGCAACCGCATCGTGTCCTGGTCCAGCAGACCCTGCTCGTACGACGTCTCGATGATCCGGTCGAGCTCCTGCGGTGTCGCGCCCTGCGGCAGTTCTTCGACCGGTTCGATGCCGACGCGGCGGAGGATCCGGTTCGAGGCCGAGTCGAACAGATGAATGACCGGACCGGCGACCGTCAGGTACACCAACGTCGAACGCGCCAGCCGGAGCGCGATCGCCTCGGCCTTCGCGATCGCCAGGTTCTTCGGAGCCAGCTCGCCCAGCACCATCTGGATGATCGTTGCCAGCAACAGCGCCAGGATCACCGAGACGGACCTACTCACGGCTGTCGGGACCCCGGCCCCGCCGAGCAGGTGCTCGAGACCCGCGCCCAGATAGGGCTCGGCGAAGTAGCCGGCCAGCAGCGCGGTGATGGTGATGCCGACCTGCGCGCCGGACAGCACGAACGACAGCCGTGCGGTGACCTTCAGCGCCCGGGCGGCCGCCGCGTCACCGCCTTCGGCGAGGGTCCGCAGACGGCTGCGGTCGACGGCGACGTACGCGAATTCCTGGGACACGAAGTAGCCGGTGGCAACGGTCAGCACCAGGATCAGGCCCAGGCCGGCCAGGATCAGCATGACAAAACCTTATGAGAACTCCAGCGACTGCAGTACCGCGGGGTCGGTGACGTCGAGCCCTTCCTCGGCGGCCTGCGCGAACACCCGCGTCCGGAGCGCGTCCCCGCCCTCGGCGGTCTCACCGGCGATCCAGTAGGCGACCGTGTGCAGATCGTCGCGATCGACCCCGAGCTCGTCGACGAGGTACGGCCGGATCGAGCGCACCACGCCCGCCTCGGCCGCACACCACGCTTGCAACCGCCCGGCCGGCCGCCGGAACCTGCGGACCGCCTCCTCCAGCGCACTCCCCGGCCCGGCGAGCGGCGGCGAATGGATCCACTGCACGTCCCCCTTCACCAGCGACCGCTCGGCCGGCGTCTCCGCCTGCAGGAAAACGGTCGCCGGTACGTCGAGGCTCTCGACGATGCTCGCGATCGCGGGCAGGGACGTGGAGTCGCCGATCAACAGGTGATGATCGACGTCGCCGGCGTGGAACTCGCGCCGCATACCGACCAGCACCGCCCTGTCGCCGCGTCGGGTGTTGTCCAACCATGTGATCGCCGGCCCGTCGCCGTGCAGGGCGACGTCGAACGTGAGCCGCCGGGTGTCCGGGTCGAACGCGCGGACCGTGAAACCGCGGGTCAGCGGCGTCGGGCGGTCCTGCGGCCAGACCGGCGCACCGGCCGGGCTGATCTTCGGCATCCGGACGCTGCCGATCCCGTCCGGCGGGATCACCAGCTTGAACGCGTCCGCCGGCCGGATCGTCCGGTACGCCGCGAGCCCGTCCCCCTGCACCGTCACCCGGCTGAACCGTGGGGTCAGTGACTCGATGGTCTCCACCCGGACCGGGCAGATCACCCGGGAGTCACCGGAACGGGTCAGCCGCCTGATCTCACCGCGTATCGTCGATCCCCTCACAGAAAGTTAGGTTAACCTAACCGTGAGGGGTGGACGAGGGGCTTACCGAGGGGTGGACGGCGTCCACGCGACGACCTCACCGTCGCGGATCAGTTCGCCGTACTGGGCGGGGTCGACGTGGTCCGCGAGGACGAGGTCGACGATCGGCTGGACGGCATCGGCGGGCGACTTGGCCTGACTGAAGTCCTCGAACCACGGGCGTGAGGCGCGGGTGTCAACGAGCCCGGGGCAGACCGAGGCGATCAGCGTGTTGGACGCAAGGTCACCCTCGCGCCGGTCGTCGGCGACCGCGCGGACCGCGGCGACCTGCGCGACCTTCGACGGGAAGTTGATCCACTCCGGCCAGCCCTGCGCGGTCGCCGTACCGTCGTGGACCGCGGTCCGCCACTCCTCGACGACCTTCTCGATGTCCTCGAGCGAGGCCCCGTCGAACCGCGACCACAGGTGCTCCGGCAGGTGTTCCAGGGTGCCCAGCGAGCTGGCCACGACGATCAGCCGGCCGCCCGGCCGCAGGATCGGGCCGAACGAGCGGAGCATGTACTGCGCGCCGAGGTTCGCCACGTCCACGACCTCGTCCACCTGCTCGACGGGCTCCTTGCCCGGTTCCAGCGGCCCCACGGCGTTGGACACCACGATGTCCACGCTCCCGAGCTCCGCCGCCAGCCGCGCCACGGCGTCCCCGTCGGTCACGTCGAGGACCCGGCCTTCGACGCGAGCCTGGAGCTCGGTACTGCGATTCAGTTGGTCGACGGCGTTGGCGACACGTTCGGGGTTCCTGCCGGTGAGCAGGACCAGGTCCTCCGGGGTCATCCGGTGCGCGAGTTCTTGGACCAGTGCATACCCGATGCCTTGGTTGGCGCCGGTGACGAGGGCGATGCGTTGTGCTGTCATGTCGCCAACGTAGGCCTGGAGCGGGTATGACTCCAACGAAAGTTCAGCACATGTGGTATGCGTAAACGTCATGGACTTCACCGACGTCTCGCTGGTTGCGTTGCGGGTGTTCCGGGAGGTGGCCGAGCGGGGTACGTTCACGTCCGCCGCGACGGCGCTCGGGTACACGCAGTCCGCGGTGTCCCGGCAGATCGCGACTCTCGAGCGGGCCGCGGGCGGACAGCTCCTGGAACGTCGCCGCGAAGGCGTCGCGCTGACGACCGCCGGCCAGGTGGTACTCCGGAACGCGGCCACCGTCCTGGATCAGATCGACGCCACCGCGCGCGAACTCGCCGGCCTCCCGGTCGCAGGCGGGACCGTCCGGCTGGGCTGGTTCCCGAGCGCCGGCGCCGTCTTGTTGCCACGGGCAATCAGCGCGGTACGGCGTACGCACCCGGCGGTGACTGTCACGACGCGAGAGGGTTCCACACCCGCCTTGGTCCGGGCGTTGCGGGCCGGGACGATCGATCTCGCGGTGATCGCGTCCGCGCCGCCGTTCCGGCCGCCCGACGCCGAGTCACCGGCACTGAAGCTGGAGACGCTGGCCGAACGGAGCCTGCGGCTGGCGGTGCCGACGGGGCACGCGTTGGCGGCGTACGACTCGGTGGACGTTGACGATCTGCGGGGTCAGCGGTGGATCGCCGGGCCGGCATCGAGCAGCGAGATGTGGATGGGTGTGTGGCCGGGGCTGGACGAGCGGCCGGTGATCGCGCATACCGTGCGTGACTGGTTCGCGAAGCTGCAGTTGGTCGCGGCCGGGGCGGGGGTGACGACGATCTCCGCGTCGATGGCCTCGGCGGTGCCCGTGGGTGTTCGGGTGGTCACCGTCCGGGGTGGACCGCAGGAACTGCGGCGCATCCTCCTCGCCCGGCTGCCCGGGCGGATGCCGGAGCCGGTCGCCCTACTGGCCGCCGCCCTGCGCGCTGCCGCCGCCGAGGCCTGACCCATCCCCAGGCACCTGAGGCGCCGGAGCGATGGGCGCGGGTGCCTGCGGCGCCGGGGTGGAGGTGTCCGCCCCCGGAGCTTGAGCCGGCTGGTGCGGAGTGTCCTGAGTGGTGGCGGTTGGCTGGGGCTGTTGGGCGGTGACCTGCGGCGTTTCGTCGTCGTCGCCGCTGCGGGCCTTCTCGAACTCCTTCATCGCCCGGGCCGCGTTCTTGGTCAGCTCAGGGAGCTTCTTCGCGCCGAACAACAGCACGACGATCACCAGGATGACGATCCATTCGCCGCCCTCGGGCAACGCGAGCATTGGCATCATGACAAGCCTCTTTCACCCAACAACCACCGGTCGGTTCCACGGTACGTCGGCCCCCGAACCGTAGGCTGGGCCATATGTCACGAGTCCTGCCCGAGCTGTTCGCGGCCGCGGTCCGCCGGGACGGTGCCGCCCCGTTCCTGACCTACTACGACGACACCACCGGCGAGCGCATCGAGCTCAGCGCGGTCACCACCGCGAACTGGGTCGCGAAGACCGCCAACCTACTGGTCGACGAGTACGACGTGGAATCCGGCGAGACCGTCGCGATCGGCCTCCCGCCGCACTGGCTCGGCGTGGTCTGGGCGCTGTCCACCTGGTCGGTCGGCGCGTCCCTCACCAGCAAGACCGGCGCCCTCGCGATCACCGGCCCGGACTTCGCGATCCGCGGCGACCGCGAGACTGTCGCGTCCGCGCTGCTGCCCCTCGGCGGACGCTTCCGCGAACCGCTGCCGGACGGGATCCAGGACTACGGCGCCGAGGTCTACAACCACCCCGACGTCTTCGTCCCGTTCGACCCGCCGACGCCGGCATCACCGGCGTACGACGACCTCTCCCACGACGACCTGATCGGTACTGCGGAACCGATCGCCGACCGCATCCTGGTCACCCGGACGCTGACGGACCGCGACGGGCTGGGTCTGCTCGTCGGCGTGATCTCCGGAGGTGGTTCGATCGTGCTCTGCCGCAACCTGGATGCCGCCAAGCTGGAGCGCCGGGTCGCGGACGAGAAGGTCGACCGAATCGTGGAGGGGTAGGCGTGCGCAGGTTCGAGGGGAAGGTCGCGCTGGTCACAGCCGCGGCGCAAGGGATCGGGGCGGCCGTCGCGCGGCGGCTGGCGGACGAGGGTGCGTCGGTGGTGGTGACCGATCTCCAGCAGGAGAAGGTCGGCGAGGTCGCGGCGAGCATCGGTGAGCAGGCGCTCCCGCTGCAGGTCGACGTGACGAGCCGCGACGACGTGGACGCCGCCGTCGCGGCCGCGGTCGAGCGGTTCGGCCGGCTGGACGTCGTGGTGAACAACGCCGGCGGTTGCATCGTGCGGTCCGTCCCGGAGGACGCGACCGCCGAGGAGTTCCACGCCCAGCTGGACCTCACCCTCGTCGGCGCCTCACGCTGCATCCAGGCCGCGCTCCCCCACCTGGTGAAGAACCGCGGCAACGTCGTCACGATCAGCTCGGTGAACGGTCTCGCCGCGTTCGGCAACATCGAGTACGCCGCCGCGAAGGCCGGCCAGATCGCGATGACGGTCAACTACGCAGCGCGGTACGGCGAACTCGGCGTCCGGTTCAACGTCGTTGCCCCCGGCACCATCCGGACGCCGAACTGGGACAACCAGCCGGACACCCTGGAGCGCTTCAGCAAGATGTACCCGCTCGGCCGCGTCGGCGAGCCCGAGGACATCGCCGCGGCGGTCGCCTTCCTGGCCTCCGACGACGCCTCCTGGATCACCGGCCACACCCTGCCCGTGGAGGGCGGCGTGCTCACCGGACCCGGCGGCATGAACCTCGGGCCTTCCGGCTTCTTCAAGAAGGAGTACTAGCCCTTCGGCCAGGCTTCCCACGAGGTCGCGAACATCTGGTCGACCGTGTAGGTGTTCGCCCAGCCGAGGTCGCGGGCGGCGAGGTCGCCGTTCGCCACCACACGAGACGGGTCGCCGGGGCGGCGTGGGCCTTCGGACGGGGTGAAGTCGATCCCGGTGACCCGGCGCGCGGCGTCCATGATCTCGCGGACCGACGTACCGGTGCCGCTACCCAGGTTGTAGACGCGCTCGAGGGTCTTGCCGGACTCGAGCGCCCGGGCGGCCGCGACGTGGGCGCGCGCCAGGTCGGCGACGTGCACGTAGTCCTTCACCGACGTACCGTCCGGGGTCGGGTGGTCGGTGCCGTAGATCTGCGGCACCTTCCCCTGGGTGAGCAGGTTGCAGACGATCGGGAACAGGTTGTACGGGCTGGCGTCGTACACCGCCGGGTCGCCGGACCCGACGACGTTGAAGTAGCGCAGCGAGGTGTGCCGCAGGTCCGTCGCGGCAGCCTGGTCGCGGAGCAGCCACTCACCGATCAGCTTGGATTCCCCGTACGGCGACTGCGGGTCCGGCGCGGTGTCCTCGGTGACGACCTCGTCCTTCGGGGTCCCGTAGACACCCGCGCTGGACGAGAAGACGATGTTGCCGACGTTCTTCTCCGCCATCGCTTCGAGCAGCGACACCATCGCGGTCACGTTCTGCGTGTAGGTGTGCAGTGGGCGGTCCACCGAAACTCCGGCGTACTTGAAGCCGGCCAGGTGCACGACCCCCTCGACGCCGTCCAGCGCCTGCCGGACCGCTGCTCCGTCGAGCAGGTTCGCCTGCACGAACGGCACGCCGTCCGGGACGAACTCCGCCTTCCCACTCGACAGGTCGTCGATCACGACCACGTCGATCCCGTCGTTGCGGAAGGCGCGCACCACATGCGCCCCGATGTATCCGGCACCACCAGTCACGAGCCAAGTCATGTCTCAGATCCTGCCACCACACGCCGCCCGGGACCTCGGAAACGGGCCGAACCTGTACCAACTAGCAGACAGTTGCCAGCCAGAAATAAGCGAGTTCGGTCCACTCGACCTCGCGCGGGGCGACGTCGGCGGTGAACTGTTCCCGGGTCGGGAAGTTCTTCAGTACCTCGAAGCTGCGCCCGTCCGAGAGCTGCCGGTCCTGGTAGGTGTCGCCGGCGGCCGATGTCCGGGTGATCGGGTAGTTGCTGCCTTCGACGTAGCGGTTGTCCGCGAGGATCACCACGCCACCCGGCTCGACCCGGTCCAGCAGCCCGGCTGCGAACCGCCGTACGTCGGCGCGCAGCACGTGCGACCAGAAGAACCCGGCGAAGATCGCGTCGAACCGGCCCTCGACCGCACCGAGGTCGTAGGCGTCCGCGGTCTCGAACCGCACCTCGGCCGGACCGTACGACCGGGTCCGCGCGACGGCCAGCGTCTCGTCGTTCAGGTCCGTCGCCACCACCGACCGGGCGGTGGTGGCGAGCGCCTTCGTCCAGTAACCGGTGCCTGCGGCAACTTCCAGCACGGAACGGCCGCTGACCAGCGGCGGCAGGAGGGCCCGCAGGCGCGCCAGGTCCTCCTGCCGTTCCGGCTTCTCGTAGACCGCGTCGTACTCGCCGGCACGGCTGCGGTAGTAGTCGCCGAGATCGCTCATCGGAGTGCTGTTCTGACCTTCGGCGTCAGGATGAACGCTCCGGCGTAGAGCAGTGCGGCGATGATCAGCAGGCCGTGGAAGCCGATGATCAGGGCCGCGTACTCGAGGCAGCCGCCGAGCATCGCGCCGAGCAGGTTCGCCCCGAAGGACGCCGTACCGTCGGCGGTGTCGGTGAAGCGCTTCGCGAAGATCACGTTCGCGGCGAAGATCGGCAGGAACGCGATCAGCACCGCGACCAGCGCCCGGAGGCCGACCGGCATCTCCAGCAGCCAGCTGTCGGGGAAGATCCACGACAACGCCAGCCCGCCGAACAGCACCGCGAACATCACCTTGATCGGTGGTGTCTTGAACCGTCTCGTCACTTCGACCGCGGCCAACACCGCCACCAGCACGCCGGCGAACACGATCGCGTTGACCACCCACGTCGTACCGAAGAGCAACGCGAACCCGGTGATGCTCTTGGTCTCGAGCAGCATGAACCCGGCGCCGAGCAGGAACAGGTCGGCGTACGGGCGCATCCGCTTGTACGACGCCCCGCCGCCGGCGATCCCGACGCCGACGAGACCGGCGACCAGGACCAGCCCGAGCGTGATCAGGTACAGACTCGGGATCCGGTCGGTGAACAGGTACAGGAACGGGCGGTTGTCCGTCGCCGGCGGCGGTGTGATCGCGGACGCCCCGGGCCACTCGGCCGCGCAGGTCTGGTCCTGCTCGGTCAGGCCGACGGTCACCACGGCCTGCTGCAGGCCGTCACCGATCTTGTCCACACACGGCTTGTGCCCGAACGCCGTCTGCGCCGTCAACGCCAGCCGGTCGATCAGCCAGGTCTCGCGGTAGTAGTTGTACATCGCGAACGCGCCACCCGGATTCAGGTGGTCGCGCGCGGCCTCGAACGCCTGCTGGGTGAACAGGTAGCTCTCCAGCCGCAGCGAGCTCGCACCGTTCACCAGCGTCAGCGAGTCCGGCAGCGCGAGCAGGATCATGTCGTACTTCTTGTTCGTCCGGGACAGGAACGCCCGGCCGTCGTCGATGTGCGAGGTCACCCGCGGGTCCTGGTACGGACGGTCCGGGTGCAACTGCTTGCCGAGGTCCCGGATCCGCGGGTCGATCTCGACCGCGTCCACGTGCGTCGCGCCCTTCTTCAGCGCGATCGCCACGTCCGACCCGGAGCCGGCGCCGATGATCAGCACGTTCTTGGGCGTCTTCCCGGTGTTCGCGCGCTCGTACGGCAGTCCGTACTGCGGTTCCCACTTCAGCCGCGCGTCGGCCGGGATCGCCTGCTGGTGCGGTACGCCGTTCACCGTGATGGTCAGCAGCGGCACACCCTCCCAGGTGTACTGCTTGGTCTGCACCTTGTAGTACGGCGACCAGCTGTTCTGCGGCTGCGTCGACTCGTGGAACAGCACACCGAGCATGACGATCAACGGAGACAGCACGAGTGCGGCACTCACGCCGGTCGCGACCGCACGCCGGCCAGGAGCCGTCGCGGTCCGCGGGATCAGCAGCGTCGCGAACACCACGGTGACGATCAGGCCCCACCAGATCGGCGGTGCGCCGAGGAACGACAGTCCGGTGAAGGCGGCGATCCCGACCAGGCTGCCGATCAGGTCGAAGCGGTACGCCGTGAGTCGGGGTACCTCGGAGAAACAGCGGCCGACGAGCTCGGCCGGACCGGCCAGCACCACAGCCGCGGCGACGAAGATGATCGGCAGGATCACCCAGACCGGCGGGCCGGTGGTGTTCAGGCTGGTGAAGTAGATGACGCTCGACGAACTGCCGCGGTTGACCGTGACCGGCTTCCACGCGATCACCAGGACCAGCAGGCCCAGCATGATCGGCGAGTAGTACGGCAAGCGTTTCGCCCGGCCGGACCGGAGGACACCGATCCCGATGCCGAGGAACGAGCCGAGCAACACGAAGTTCGAGAAGTAGCTCAGATGGACCACGTTCGAGCCGGTCCAGCGAATCAGCGCGAGCTCGGTGAACAGCATCAGCGCACTGGACGCGACCAACCGCGTCCGTACTCCGAACGGGCTCGGCCAACTTGTTGTCGTGACGTGGTCAGTTGCGGAGTCGACTGCCATGCGGGGGGACGTTACCGGATAAGCAAGTGGTCTGCGTCACCCCCGCGGCAGCGTTACCGACTGTCAGTGCCGACGGGCCGGTTTCGGGAGCTCGCAGCCGGACTTGTTCAGGTCGATCGCGCGATCGGCGGTCAGGCAGGTGTAGAGCCACCAGGTCTGCTCGCCGTACGCCGCGCCCTTCTCGACCGTGACGTTGCCGTCGGCGTCGACCTCGCACGGGTTGTTCACCGTGCACTGCTCGCCGTCTTCATTTCCGGTGTTGTTCACGCCGATGACTTCACCCGTTGTGGTGCTGACGACCGGCGAACCCGACGTACCGCCGATGGTCTCGCAGCCGGGCTGCTGGTACTTGATCGAGTTCTGCCAGGTCCAGTCGCCCTCGCGGAGCTGGGGAATCGTGGCCTGCACCGAGCAGGTGTAGATGCGCTGCCAGTAACCGGACACGACCGCCATCCCGGTGCCGTTCGCCGGCGCCTGCTTGGCCAGCGTCAGCGGGGTGACGTTCAGCCGGCTCTTGATCGACGCGTAGGTCTCGTTCACCTCGTAGACGATCATGTCGGTCTTGGTCATGGTGCCGAACAGGATCTTGTCGGCGCGGACCGTACCGGCCCGGCTCGCGTCCGGCTTGAGCAGAGTGATCGAGCGCGTCGACGCCTTGTTCACCAGCACCTGGCCGGGTTGCAGGAACCCGCCCTCGTAGCAGTGCCCGTTGGTGAGTACCAGGGCCTTGTCGGTGTCCACCGATTCGGCGTACCGGACGAGGGAGGCGGAACAGTTGCTCAGGGCGGCGATGCCGGTGAAGTCGGCGCCGGGGGCCGCGTGGGCGGACGTGGCGCCGAGCAAGGTGGTGGCTGCGACCGTGGAGGCAGCCAGGAGCGTACGCAGGAGTTTCATGGGGGCGGTTTCCTCACTGTTTGTGCTTGCAGGACTTCGTAACGCATCCGTTGGCCGGTCTCCATCACAACTGTGTGAAACCGCCTGTCCACAGGGTCAGTACACGGGTTTTCCTGCGCTGCGTGAGGGGACTGCTACTCTTCGTCTCCGGATCCGCCCGGTCCCGAACCATCGCCTACCCCGGCACGTCGTACCAGTCGATGAGGAACGACAAGGTACGGTCGGCAGCAGCCGCCCCGGATGGATTACGGAAGGACGTCATGCCGCAGGAGAAGCCAGACCTGCGCAACCTCCGCGAACCGGTGCGGTTCAAGCGGGCGCTGACGCTGTTGCTGATGACACTGTTCCTGCCCGGGTCGGCGCAGATCGTCGCGGGCAGCCGGAAGACCGGGCGCTGGGTCTGGCGGATCGTCGCCGGCCTGCTCGCGATCGTGATCTTCTTCGTGGTGCTCGGCCTGATCTGGCGGTCCGGCACGATCAACATCCTGGTCCGTCCGGGCACGCTGCGGTTCGTCCAGGTGCTGCTGATCCTGCTCGCGGTCGGCTGGGCGGCGCTGTTCGTGGACGCCTACCGGCTCGGCCAGCCGCTGATGCTGGAACGCAACCACCGGCTGACCGCCAGCATCCTGGACGGCGTGATGATCTTCGTGGTCGTCGGCGCCCTGATCTACGCCAGCGTGATCGTGAACACCCAGCGGGACTTCGTCGCCAGCGTGTTCGGCAGCGGCAAGACCTCGAAGGCCGAGAAGGGCCGCTACAACGTGCTGCTGATGGGCGGCGACTCCGGCGCGGACCGGATCGGTACCCGTCCGGACAGCATGACGGTGGCCAGCATCGACGCCGACACCGGCCGCACGGTCCTGGTCGGCCTGCCGCGGAACCTGGCCAAGGTCCCGTTCCCCGCCGGTACGGCGATGGCGAAGCAGTTCCCGGACGGCTTCAAGTGGAAGAACTGCGGCGCCGAATGCCTGCTGAACGCGGTGTACACCTACGCCGCGAACCACAAGAACCTGTTCCCCGGTGACCCGAACCCGGGCGAGACCGCGACCACCCAGGCCGTCGAGGCGGTCACCGGACTGAAGATCAACTACTACGTGCTGATCGACCTGGCCGGCTTCCGCGACCTGTTGAACGCGGTCGGCGGGATCACCCTGGACATCGGCAAGCGGGTTCCGATCGGCGGCGGCAGCTCGCCGATCAAGGGCTACATCGAACCCGGCAAGAACCAGCACCTGGACGGGTACCACGCGCTCTGGTTCGCCCGCTCCCGGGCCGAGTCATCGGACTACGAGCGGATGGCCCGGCAGAAGTGCGTGATGTCGGCGATGCTGAACCAGCTGTCGCCGTCGACCGTGCTGACCAAGTTCCAGGGCATCGCCTCGGCCAGCAAGGAAGTGGTCAAGACCAGCATTCCGGCCAGTGAGCTGGGCACCTTCACCGACCTCGCGCTGGACGCGAAGAAGCTGCCGGTGTCAAGCTTCTCCGCGGTCCCGCCGTTGATCCACACCGGCGACCCGGACTTCGCGTTGATCCGTACCAAGGTCGCGGAAGCGATCGCGAAGTCGGAACAACTGGACAAGGGCGGCTCGGGAGGAGACGGTAAGACCTCGAACACTCCGAGTAGTACCGCCAGCAAGCACCCGAGCAGCACTTCGACGAAGCAGCCGACCACCGGCAGCACCAAGAAGCCGACCACCTCACCGACCACACCCGCCACCGGCGTCGACGACGTCGCATCGATCTGTAAGGCCTGACCTGATATGCCGCTGTCCCACTGGCCACCCGTGTCCGTCGTGATGCCCGTGCTGAACGAGGAACGCCACCTCGAGGAGGCGGTCGGGCGTGTCCTCGACCAGGACTACCCGGGTGAGCTCGAAGTCGTGCTGGCGATCGGGCCGGGCAAGGACCGGACCGAGGAGATCGCGGACAAGCTGGCCGAGAAGGACCACCGGATCAGCATCGTCCCGAACCCGACCGGCAAGACCCCGGCGGCGCTGAACGTCGGGATCGCGCACGCCAAGCACGACATCCTGGTCCGGGTCGACGGGCACGGCGCGCTCACCGACGGGTACATCACCCGCGCGGTCGAGGTGCTGGAGGAGAGCGGCGCGGACAACGTCGGCGGCGTGATGGCCGCCGAGGGCCGGACCCCGACCGAGATGGCGGTCGCCTGCGCGTACCGCTCCCGCCTCGGGCTGGGCGCGTCCACGTTCCACCAGGGCGGCAAGGCCGGACCGGCCGACACCGTTTACCTCGGGGTGTTCCGGCGGGCCGCGCTGGAGCGGGTCGGCGGTTTCGACGAAACCATGCACCGGGCCCAGGACTGGGAGCTGAACTACCGGATCCGCAAGACCGGCGGTCTGATCTGGTTCAGCCCGGACCTGTCCGTCACCTACCGGCCGCGCTCGTCGCTGTCCGCGGTGGCCAAGCAGTTCTTCCACACCGGTCAGTGGCGCCGTGAGGTGATCCGCCGGCACCCGGAGACCGCCAGCAAGCGGTACCTGGCTCCCCCGGTCGCGGTGATCGCGCTGGCCGTCGGCACGATCCTCGGCATCATCGGCCTGGCCACCGGCATCAGCTGGCTCGACATCGGCTTCCTGGCCCCGCTCGGCTATGCCGTGCTGCTGCTCTTCGGCTCGGCGATGGAGGGCCGGTACCTGCCCTGGAAGGCGCTGGCCTGGCTACCGCTGGTCTGCGCGACCATGCACGTCTCCTGGGGCCTCGGCTTCCTGGTCGGCCTCCGGGAGCACCCGAAGGCCGTCTAGCCCCGGCTAGCCGGCCCGTGTGGCCTTGATGTAGGCCGCGACGACCTCGTCCACCGGCCCGTCGAGCTTCAGGACGCCGCTGTCCAGCCACAGCGCGCGGTTGCAGGTCTCCTGCACCACGTCCAGGCTGTGGCTGACCAGGAACACCGTCCCGGCCTGGTCGCGGAGTTCCTTGATCTTGCGCTCCGACCGGACCCGGAACTCGGCGTCACCGGTGGCCAGCGCCTCGTCCACGAGCAGGATGTCGTGCGTCTTCGCCGAGGCGATCGCGAACTTCAGCCGCGCCTGCATCCCGGACGAGTACGTCGACATCGGCAGGTCGATGAAGTCCCCGATCCCGGAGAACTCGACGATCTCGTCGTACCGGTTGTCGATCTCGGCCGGGGACATGCCCATCGCAAGACAGCCGAGCACCACGTTCCGGTCGCCGGTGAGGTCGTTCATCATCGCGGCGTTGACGCCGAGCAGCGATGGCCGCCCGCCGGTGTAGACCGCGCCGGAGGCCGGCGGCAGCAGGCCGGCGATGGCCCGCAGCATGGTCGACTTGCCGGAGCCGTTGCGGCCGATCACGCCGATCGCATCGCCCTTGTACGCCGTGAAGGTGACCTTCTTGACCGCGTGCACCTCACGGATCGTCGGCCGGTCCTGGCGTTTGACGATCCGCCGCAGCGCCGTCGCCGCCGTACCCTTGCCGCCTTGGCCGGCGATCACCTTGTAGATGATGTCCAACCGGTCGGCGATCACTGTGGGATCAGCCGCGCCCATAACGGTCCTCCGCCCGCCAGAAGTACCAGAACCCACCGGCCAGCATCACGAATGACCAGACGATCGCGATCGTCCAGGCGTGTGGCAGTTCGTTCGCCTGGTGTTCCTGCAGCAGCGACCGCCGGACGATGTCGATGTACGCCGAGATCGGGTTGAGCGCGAGCACCTGGGTCACCCACGGCGGCGCATCGAGCTGGGTCAGCTTGGCCGGCAGCGAGAAGAAGATGCCGGACGCGTACAGCCAGGTCCGGGTGATGAACGGCAGCAGCTGGGTGACGTCGGAGACGAACGTCCCGATCCGCGCGAACACCAGCGTGATCCCGATGTTGAACATGATCTGCAGCAGCATCGCCGGTACGACGAGGAACCAGCGCCAGGCCGGTCCGTCGGTGAACCCGACGACCACGAACAGGATCGCCAGCGAGACCATCATCTGGTTCAGCTCGTTCAGCACATAGGCCAGCGGGAGTGTCGCGCGCGGGAAGTGCAGGGTGCGGATCAGGGACATGTTCAGCGCCAGCGAGCGGGACCCCTCGGTCATGCAGCGCTGGGTGAACGTGAACACGAAGATCCCGCTGAGCAGGAACGCGACGTAGTTGTCGATCCCGTTCTTCGTCCCGAGCAGGACACCGAAGGCGAGGTAGTAGACCGCCGCGTTCAGCAGCGGTGTCAGTACCTGCCAGATCGAGCCCAGGCGGGCTCCGGCGTACATGGCGTAGGTGCGCGCGGTGGCATAGCTGAAGACGAACTGGCGACGGCTCCACAGCTCGCGAAGGTACGAGCCGAGCGGAGGGCGGATCGAGCTCTTGGAGAGTCCGTAGCGTTCGGCCAGCCCTGCAAGCTCCGTCGGGTCGGTGACCCCGGTCTGCTCTGCGGCGGTCGGCATTGCGTTAATGTACTGCGCTCCGTGACGCCCGGGTGACGCAGGTCAGGCCACCAAGCGTGCTCTCAGCTTGCTGAGATCGGTGTCGGTAAGACCACCGTGCCGCAGGTATGCCTCCGGTCCGCCGTAGTTCGCGTCCAGGTGCCGCAGGATCGCGACGATCGACTCGGCCCGGGTGTCGCGGAACTCGCGCATCTCCGGGTGCCGCGACAAGTCCGGCTCGTCGGCCAGCTGCTCCTCGAGCCAGGCCGCCATCCGCGACTGCGTGCGGAAGTAGTCGGCGACGATCTCCTGCTCCGGTACGCCGGCCACGCTCAACGCCAGCGCCACGACCATGCCGGTCCGGTCCTTGCCGCCGTGACAGTGCACGACGACCGCGCCGTCCGGCTCGTCCGCGATCGCCTTCACCGCGGCCGCGAACCGCTCGGGCCGCTGGTCGAGCATCCAGAGGCACGCCGCGATGATCGTCGGCTGACCGTGGTCCGGGTCGGCCGGGTCGTGCACCGATTGCCGCACCGCCAGCGGCGTACCGGTGAACGGTGTCGGGAACTGCGCGACCTCGGCGTCGCCGCGCAGGTCGAGGATCCGGGTCACGCCGGACCGGCGCACCGCCGCGACGCCGTCGTCGGTCAAGTACCCCAGGCTGTCGGCACGGATCAGCACCCCCGCGCGGATCACCCGCCCGTCGGCGGTCGGCAGGCCGCCGACGTCCCGGACGTTGCGGCAGCCCGGCCAGTCGAGGTCCATCCCGGTCACCGGTCCTGCGGACGGTCCGGGTTCGGGCCCGGGTTGTACGGCGGGGGCGCGGGGAACGTGTGGTCGGACGGCGGCGGCTGCTGCGGGTAGCCGGATTGCGGGTAGTTCGACTGCGAGTAGTTGGGCTGGGGATAGTTGCCCGGGGCACCAGGTTGGGTCGGGAAGGTCTGACCCTGACGATTCCGACGACCCTTGC
Organism: Kribbella sp. NPDC043289; assembly: GCF_056436705.1. NCBI lineage: Bacteria > Bacillati > Actinomycetota > Actinomycetes > Propionibacteriales > Kribbellaceae > Kribbella > Kribbella sp. NPDC043289. The sequence goes on along the minus strand of NZ_JBWKCB010000002.1, from coordinate 715,792 downwards.
GGACCGCCCCGATCACCAGGAACGTGCTGCCGAGCCCGACGAAGATCAGCAGCGCGAACACCGCGCCGAGGATCGACAGGACGAAGCGCACGACAGACATCTTCGGCCCGGCGGCGTACGTCGCGTTGGTCTCGTCGTCCGTGCACGAGATGTTGTAGGTCCCGGCCGGTACGGTCTGCTCCGACTTCGCGATGACGTACCAGATGTCGTCGTTGATCGTGACGGTCTCCGACCCGGTCGGCCGCTTCAGCGGTACGTCGTTGCCGTTCGCGTCCTGCGCCTTGCACGGCGGGGCGAGCACCGGGACGGACGCGTAGATCGTCAGCCCCTCCTTCTTCAGCACGACCTGCCCGGACTCGATCGGCTGCGGCTTCCGCGGTGCCGTCACGACGATCTGCCAGGCGAAGATCCCGGTCACGATCGCCCCGACGACGAAACAGGCGATGGCGATCTTCGGCAGGATCGACTTGGCGGGTGCCGGTCCGGGCTGCCCGGGCTGCATGCTCATAGCCGCACGGTATCCGCTGCGGGGATGACCACGCCCACTCTTGCGGCTGCCGGGTTGTCTGACCGCTGACGTGCTGCAGCCCGCTAGCGGCCCGATACCCCGCCGGCTACGGGACGCCGAGCAGGCGTAGGCCGGCCGCGGTGACTGCGGCGGCCACCACGATCAGGACGAACGGCGCCTTCCGCCACGCCAGCACACCGCCCACCAGCACTCCGGCCGGACGCGCAATCCCGGCCGGACCGTGGCCCTCGGTCAGCGCGGAGGTGGCGACCAATGCGGTCAGCAGCACGATCGCGGCCGCGGCCAGCAACTGCTGCACCCGCTCCGGCACCTCGAAGCGACTCCGCAGCGCGGGCCCCGCGAACCGCAGCGAAAAGGTCCCCACAGCAAGCACTCCGATGCCGACCAGCAGGAGCGGGGTATTGGTCATGGGGCCACCTCCACGGCGGGCTTCGTGGCGCGGTAGCAGAGCAGCCCCGCCAGCGCGCACAGGACGGGTAGACCGGCTGGCAGGAACGGGGTGGTCGCCAGCGCGACGACGACGCCGACGAGGGCCGCCGTACGCGTCGATCGGTCGCGCAAGGACGGCAGGACCAGGGCCAGCAGGACCGCCGGGAACGCAGCGTCCAGGCCGAACATGTCAGTATCGGTGATGACCGAGCCGGCCAGTCCACCGACGACGACGCCGATGTTCCAGCAGACGAAGATGCCGATCCCGCCCGCCCAGTACGCCGCCCGCTTCTGCCGTACGTCGTCCTGTCCCATCGCGAACGCCACGTTCTCGTCGGTCATCACGTGACTGCCGGCCCAGCGCCGCCAGCCACCACCGATCACGTCGCTCACCGCCAGGCCGAACGGGACGTGCCGGGTGTTCACCAGCAGACCCGCGATCATCGCCGCGATCGGGCTGCCGCCGGCCGCCACGATCCCGACGAACAGGAACTGCGACGCGCCCGCGAAGACCACGATCGACAACAGGATCGGCACCCACAACGGCAGCCCGCCGCCGACGCTGATCGCGCCGTACGAGAGCCCGACGACGCCGTCGGCCAGACAGACCAGACCGATGTCCCGGGCGAGTCCCCGATCGAGTGTTCGCCAGATCGAACGCATGGGCATTATGATGAACAACGCGCCGCCCGTTCGTCAAGCCGAACAACCAGACCGATGGAGCGAACGATCGTCATGGACAGCACCAGAGCACCGCTCGACGTGATCGCAGCCTCTCTGCGCCGGCACCGGGCGCGCGCCGGACTGTCACTGACCGAGGTCGCTAAGCGGGCGGGAGTCGCGAAGTCCACGCTCTCTCAGCTCGAGTCCGGCACCGGCAACCCAAGCGTCGAAACGCTGTGGGCGCTGGCCGTTGCCCTCGACACCCCGTTCGCGGCGCTGCTCGACCCGCCGCGGCCGAAGATCCAGGTGATCCGGGCCGGCGAAGGACCCGCGATCTACTCCGACCAGGCCGAGTACAGCGCCACCCTGGTCGCGTCCAGCCCGCCGAACGCCCGCCGTGACCTCTACCGGATCGTCGCCTCCCCCGGCCCCGGCCGGAAGTCCGAGCCGCACATGCCGGGCGTCGTCGAGCACGTGATCCTCGGCTCCGGACGAGCCCTGGTCGGCCCGGCCGACGAGCCGGTCGAACTGCTCCCGGGCGACTACATCGCCTACCCCGGCGACCTCCCGCACATCTTCCAGGCACTCGAGGAAGGAACGGCGGCAACGCTCGTTTCCGAGCACATGTAACGTTAACCGCTCACCTCTGGACATCTGCGCGCAGCTCTGCGCATCATCGTCGATGAGAGCTCTCGAAGTCGAAGTACCGCCCGCTTCGCTTGGAGGTAGCACCCCCGATGAGACTCAAGTCCTTACTGCTCTGCGCCCTGCTCGGCCTCGCCGCCGCGCTGATCCCCGGCAGCGCGTCCGCCATCGGCGTCACGCCCGGCACCTACGTGAACTACACGTTCGACACTCCCTCGCTCACCCAGGCCGAGTTCCGGATGACGATCAACAACGCACCCGGCCGCGCGAACGTCTACTGGTCCAACCAGTTCGCCTTCACCGGCGGCGACGTCGGCGGGTACACCGGCATGCAGACCCACCGCGACGGCGGCGGCATGTTCCTCTACTCGCTGTGGAACTCCACCGCCTGGAAGGTCGGCGACGCCGGCACCTACTGCATCCAGTTCCAGGAGGACGGCACCGGAGGTAGTTGCCGCCTCGACCGAGCCCCGACGCCCGGCCACACCTACGCGTTCGCCGTCGCCAGTGAAGGCAGCGGCTGGTATGGCGTGACCGTCCGCGACCTCACTGCCGGTACGTCGTTCAAACTCGGCAGCCTGCAAACGGGAGCAGGCAACACGATCAGTACGTCGGGCATGGTCAGCTGGACCGAGTACTTCGACTGGAACAACGCCAAGGCGACCTGTGACGACGAGCCGTACTCGAAGCTCACGATGAGCGCACCGACCAGCGGCAGCCTCACCGCGCACTTCACCGGCAGCTCGGTGAGTACGGGCTGTGCCGCGGACAGCAAGGTCACCCTCAACGGATCGTCCGCCGTGCAGGAGAACGGCATCGGCAACTCCGCGTCCGGTGACATCCGCGGCAGCGGCGGCTGCCTCGACGTCTCCGGAACCGACGGTACGACGATCCTGCTCTACAGCTGCACCGGCGGCGACAACCAGAACTGGGTGCACGCCGAGAACACCACGTTGCACGCGCAGTTCGGCTGTCTGGACGCCAGCGCCACACAGGCCGGCGCCGTCATCCTGTACAGCTGCCACGGCGGCACGAACCAGCAGTGGAGCCTGCCCGGTGACGGCACCATCCGGTCCGGCGGCCGCTGCCTGACCGCACCCGCTGCCCTGGGCAACCCGGTAACCGTTGCCACTTGCAACAACTCGGCCGGACAGCGCTGGACGTTCTGAAAGCACAGCGGGCGCCCGGGACGGATCCCGGGCGCCCGCTGAGCGACTGAGCGGTCAGACCTTGCGGCCGACCGCGCCGACGATGCATTCCTCGACCTGGTTGAGCGGCTTGAGCCGCGGGCCGTCCGGCCACCAGTCGTCGCAGAGCACCAGACCCGGGGCAACGAGCTCCTGGCCGGGGAAGAACTCCATCAGTTCCGCGCGGGTGCGGAACCTACCGCTGCCCATCGGGCTGTGGATGAATTTCTCCTCCATCTGCTGGGCGACCTTGGTGTGCTCCGGAGTCTCCGGGTCGTAGAAGTGCGAAATCGCCGTGTACGACCCGGGCACCACCGCGTCGACGTACTTCTGCATGATCTGCGCGCCCTCGGTGCCGATGTAGTGGTGCAGCGTGCCGGCCTGCATCACGGCGATCGGCTCGCTGAAGTCGAGGAAGTCACGCACCTCGGGCCTGCTCAGCACCTCGTCCGGATCGAAGATGTCGGCGCTGACGAACAGCGTGTTCTCGTTCTCCTCGAGCAGCGCGCGGCCGTGCGCGAGCACCACCGGGTCGTTGTCGATGTAGAGCACCTTGGCCTCGGGCTGGATCCGCTGCACGACCTGGTGGGTGTTCTCGGCGGTCGGCAGACCGGACCCGCAGTCGAGGTACTGCGTGATACCCGCCTGGCCGGCCAGGAACCGGCAGGCGCGAATCAGGAAGTTCCGGTTCGACCAGGCCAGGTCCTGGGCCTGCGGCGCGGCGGCCTGGACCCCACGCAGGACCTCGCGGTCGACCTCGAAATTGTCCTTGCCGCCCAAGAAGGCGTCGTACACGCGGGCGATGCTGGCCCGGCTGGTGTCGACACCGACCGGGATCGAACTGGGTGCATTGGTGGCATCGACCATCGGTGAACCTCGCAGAGAGTGATCGGGAAGTCTGTGCGACCGACTCTACCGAGAGTACGGCGCGCTGAACACATCGTGTCGGCGGGTGCGGTATGGACACGTTCACGGTCCGTTATGGAATGATCAACTGCTGCACACCGAACCACTGCTGCTGGGAGGCGAAGAGGTGACAGAGCCGGGGGCGTACGGCGGCCCGACCGCTCTGCGCATCGTGCTCGGTGTCCACCTGCGCCGGCTGCGCGAGGCCGCCAAGGTGAGCCGCACCGACGCGGGCTGGGCGATCCGCGGCTCGGAGTCGAAGATCAGCCGCCTGGAACTCGGCCGGGTCGGGTTCAAGGTCCGCGACGTCGACGACCTACTGACGCTGTACAAGCTGGACGACCCGGAGGAACGCGAGCGCCTGCTCACGCTGGCCCGCGACGCGAACAACCCGGGCTGGTGGCAACGGTACGACGACCTGACGCCGCAGTGGTTCCACTCCTATCTCGGCCTGGAGATGGCGGCCGACCTGATTCGTACGTTCGAGTTGCAGTTCGTGCCGGGGCTGTTGCAGACCCCGGAGTACGCGCGGGCCGTCGTCAAACTCGGCCAGCAGGACGTGCCGTTGTCACCCGAAGAGGTGGACCGCCTGGTCGCGCTGCGGATGAGCCGTCAGGACGTGCTGACGCGGCAACGACCTGCACGCCTGTGGGCCGTCGTCGACGAGGCGGTCCTGCGGCGTCCGATCGGCAGTCCCGCGGTTCTCAAGGCCCAGCTGGAGTACCTGATCGAGGCGGCCAGGCGGCACAACGTGACGCTGCAGATCATCCCGTTCGACAAGGGCGGGTACACCGCGACCGGCGGCGCGTTCACGCTGCTGCGTTTCAACGACAGCGACCTTCCCGACATCGTCTACATCGAGCACCTGACCAGCGCCGTCTACCTCGACAAGCGCGAGGAACTCGATCTGTACGTCGTCACCATGGACGCCGTCTCGATCACCGCGGCGCAGCCTCGGGAGACCGAATCCCTGCTCCGGAAGGCAATCGCGGACCTCGAGGCCTAGCGCCGCTCGACCTACCGTGGTTGGGCGCCCGGGCCGGGGCGGAAGGCGACCTCGCGTGGCGCCGGCTCGTGACCGCCCTCGCACTGCATGACCACCGTCACCCGCTCGCCGCAGTCACCGCGATGCCGCGGCTCGATCGGCGGTCCGGACTCTAGCGGCAGGTACTGGTCGGCCCACTGGATCATCGCCACCAGCACCGGGTAGAGGTCCATCCCGGCCTCGGTGAGCCGGTACTCCGAGCGTTCGCGCTGCCCGGGCAGCCGGTACGGATGGCGGCGGATCAGGCCGCGTTCGATCAGCGCGGCGAGCCGCTCGGTGAGCATCTGGCGTGGGATGCCGGCCCGGGCCCGGATGTCCTCGAACCGGCGGACACCGACGAAGACCTCGCGGAGGACGTGAAAAGTCCACTTGTCACCGAGGATCTCCATCGTCCGGGAGATCGTGCAGTTCTCCGTGGACCACCGCATCGCCTCGGGCTCCTGCGCGTTCACTGCCGTACTCATGTGACCAGGATAAGTCCGCTTGACAGACTCAGCCAAGCAGGGAACGCTGAATCCGTGAACCAGACTCAGGCGAGACCGCCGCTCGTCCGACGTGCCGGTGAACCCGACGCGGACGAGCTGTCCAGGATGCTGACCGGGCTGACGGACCTCAGCCGCTACTTCCGCTTCCAGACCGCGATCGGGAATCCGCCCCGGCCGGCGCTGCTGCTGCGGATGCTGTGCCCGAACGGCGCGGCCTTCGTGGCGACCCGCGACGAGAGCATCGTCGGGCACGCGATGTGGGCGTGGGCGCCGGGCGCGTCGACGGCCGAACTGGCCGCCGTGATCGGCGAGGCCGACCAGCGCCGCGGGCTCGGGATCCGAATGCTCTCGATCGCCGCCGCGGACGCGATCGCGGCCGGCGCGACGCATTTCCTGTTCGTCGTCAGTGCCGCCAACGAACGCTCGCTCCGCATGGTCCGCCGCCGCTGGCCGGACGCGACGGTCGAGCGCGACGGCGCATTGCTGACGTACCTCGCTCCCGCCCGCCTACCGGACGCCGTCGCGGACACTCACCCGGTGCCACGCACGGCTCTCGCACCGTCGCGGCAGCGCTCCGCCTCCGAGAGCACACCGCTCGAATGCCCGGCTGTTTGAGTGTCCGTCAGCGAGTGCCGCGCGTACGCCTCGGACGGATATCCGTTGCCGTTGGGGGTTGTCCGCTCTCATGCCAGCCGAGAACCCCCAACGCGAAGGGATAACCCGTGCTACGAGAAGCACGGAGTACGGCGACAGCAGGTCCGCGCGTCGTGCTGCACGGGATGTCAGGTGGCACGCTGGTGGTGGGGCTCGTACAAGCCGATCTCGCCACCTCCGGGGAGCCGGAGTGAGGTCAGGACGCCCCAGCGTTGGCGTTCTACCGGCTTGCTGAACTCGACCCCCTTCGCGCGCAGGTCCGTCATCGTTTGCTCGAGGTTGTCGCACATCAGCAACAGCTCGTGCGAGCCGCTCTCGGCCGGATGCACCGCGACCTCGGCCGGGGGCAGCTTGAAGATCAGCCAGCCGTGGCCGGCATCGACCGACGGGTACTCCAGCACGTCGGAGAAGAACGCGCGATCGGCCTCGGCGTCGGTGCTGTAGATGATCACATGCGCTCCGTTGATCATCTACAGCACTGTAGCCGGGCTCAGTCCTCGACGACGATGGCCAGCGCGGGGCAGACCGCGGCGGCCTGGTGGATGTCGGCGGCCAGTTCCGCGGGCGGGTTGTCGGTGAGGAGGACGACGACGCCGTCCTCGTCACGCTGGTCGAAGACGTCGGCGGCCGCCGTGACGCACTGGCCGGAGGCGACGCACTTGTCCTGGTCGACGGTGATCTTCATGGCGTGTCCTTTCACCAGGTGACGGGAAGCGAGTAGACGCCGTACACCGCGCCGTCGTGCTTGAAGGGGATCTCCTCCAGCGGTACGGCGCGCCGCAGCGTCGGGACGCGGCGGTACAGCGTGTTGTAGACGACCTGCAGCTCCATCCGCGCCAATGGTTGCCCGAGGCACTGATGCACCCCGAACCCGAACGCCACGTGCCGGCGCGCGTCCCGGCGTACGTCGAGGGTGTCCGGGTCCTCGAACACGGACGGGTCGCGGTTGCCGAGGTCGTTCGGGAAGATCACGCCCTCGCCGGCCTTGATCACCTGCCCGTGCAGTTCGATGTCCTCGAGGACCGCGCGACGGCGGCCGTTGTGGGTGATGTTCAGGTACCGCAGCAGTTCCTCGACGGCGCTCGCCACCACCTTCGGGTCGTCGGTCTCCCGCAGTACGGCGAGTTGTTCGGGGTGCTCCAGCAGCGCCAGCGTGCCGAGGGCGATCATGTTCGCGGTGGTCTCGTGCCCGGCGATCAGCAGCAGCACGCCGATACCGGCGGCATCCCGGCGGGTCAGCTCACCGGCCTTGATCCGCTCGGCCAGCCCGGACAGCAGGTCGTCCTTCGGGCTCTCCAGCTTCTCCCCCATCAGCTCGTTAAGGTACTTGCCGATGTTGTTCCGCGCCTGGGTCCGCTCCTCGACCGAGGCGCTGGTGCGGATCAGGATGCGGCTGTTCTGCTGGAAGAACTCGTGGTCGTCGTACGGGACCCCGAGCAGCCGGCAGATCACCAGCGACGGGACCGGGAGCGCGAACGCCTCGACCAGATCGACCGGCTTCGGCCCCGCGAGCAGGTCGTCGATCAGGCCGTCGACGATCTCCTGGACCTGCGGCCGCATCGCCTCGACCCGCTTGATCATGAACGGCGCGGTGACCATCCGCCGCAGCCGCGCGTGCTCCGGGTCGTCCATCAGGATGAACCCGATCCCCGCGTCCTCGCCGGTCGGCAAGGCCCGTGCGACGGTGTTCGGGTAGCCCGGCTTGTTGACGTCGGAACTCACCCGAGGATCCGCGAGCAGCTTGCGCTGGTCGTCGTACCGCGTCACCAGCCACGCGGTGCTGTCGAAGACCTGCACCTTCACCAGCGGCGCTTCTTCCTGCAGTTCACGCAGCTGCGGCGGCGGATCGAACGGACAGCCCGTGGCCCGGGCCATCGGATACACCGGAGTAGTCATACGAATTCCTTCCCCAGAGAGGTCTTCGAATTACGCGTGCACCAGATGCTCCCGGTGCAGGCGGGTCTGTTTCGGCATGTTCCAGCCGAGTACTGCGGTGACGCGGTCGTCGTGGCGGTAATGCGCGACGAAGCGTCCGTCCGTGATGTTGCCTTCGACAACGGTCACCTCGGCGTCCACGGACGGGCGGCCGTGCAGCTGGAGCTTCACCGCGAACTGATCCGTCCAGAAGTACGGGATCGGGCGGTAGGGCTGCGCTTCGCCGAGGATGTTGGCCGCGACGCAGATCGCCTGTTCGGTCGCGTTGGTCCGATTCTCCAATCGGATCAGAGAATCGCCGTACTGCCAGAGCGCCACGTCGCCGGCCGCGTAGATCCCGTCCGCCGCGCGGCAGAACTCGTCGCACACCACACCGTTGCCGAGAGCGAGCCCACTTCCTTCCAGCCACTCGGTTGCGGGCGCAGCGCCCAGCGCCACGACCACCACGTCCGCGGGCAGCACCTCACCATCAGCCAGCCGTACGCCGCTCACTCTGCCGCCCACGTCTGTCAGCCCGGTCACCGCCGCGCCGAGCCGGAGCTCGACACCTTCGCTCGCATGCAACTCGGCAAGCAGGCCACCGACCACCGGACCAAGCTGGCTCTGCAACGGCACCGCTTGCGGACCTGCCATCGTGACGGTGAGGCCGAGCTTGCGGGCCGTCGCGGCGATCTCGGCCCCGAGCACCCCGTCACCGACCACGACAACCCGCGCGCCATCCACCAGGTCCGCACGCAAGGCAGCGGCGTCGTCGAGCGTCCGCACCACGTGAACACCGTCGAGTTCAGGCCCGGGCAGCCGGCGCGGCGTCAGCCCGGTAGCGATCACCACCGCATCGGCAGACAACGCACGTCCCGCCGCGGTCCGAACCACCTTCCGCCCGACATCCAGCGCGACGGCGGAGTCACCGAGCACGAACTCGGCCTCCAGCGCCGACAACATCGCCTCCGGACGCAACTGCGTGCGCCCGGCGTCCCAGTCCCCGCAGAGGAACTGCTTGGACAGCGGCGGCCGATCGTACGGCGGGTGCCACTCCGCGCCGAGCACGGTGATCGGCTCCCGGAACCCCTTGCGGCGCAGGGCTTCCACGGTCGTCAACCCGGCCGCGGACGCTCCCACCACGAGCACGCTCACGAAGTCACCGGCGCGGTCAGCAGGCCGACGATCCCGTCGATCAGCCCGTCGGCCATCTCCTGCCAGGTCGCCCGAGCCGTCGGCGTACCGTCCGCGAGCGCCCGCTCGAACTCGGCCGTCATCTGGATGATCAGATGCCGCGCCATGTCGCCACGCTCGATCCGGACCGCCGGCGGCAGGTCCGCGAGATGCTCGCCGAGACCGTCGACGAGCTGCGTGAGCGTCGGCGAGTTCCGCGACTCCTGCAGCTGGATCTCGCGCAGGGCGGGATCGTTCATGAGTTGGGCGCTGAACCGCGCGAGCCAGCTCGGCGTCCCCAGACTGCCCATGTGGTCGGTCGCCGACCGGACCAGGACCGTCACGTAGTCCCGGACGTCCGGTTCGGCACCGAGCTCGGCGAGCAGCTCCCGGCGCCGGTCCTCGACCGGCACCGCGTGCCTGCGGACGATCTCCCGCACCAGATCGGTCTTGGTCCCGAAGTGGTACCCGACCGCGGTGTTGTTGCCCTGACCAGCGGCCTCGCTGATCTGCCGGTTCGACACCTCGTGCACGCCGCGCTCGGCGAACATCCGCTCCGCCGTGTCCATGATCAGGTCCCGCGTGGCATTCACCCGCGCCGACCTGACCGTCTTCGCCATCATCACCAGATCACCCTTACCTCCCGCAGCCCACCGACGAGCAGCCCTTCGACGAGCGGCAGCTCGGCCGCCGGCACTGCCAGCGCCAATGTCGGCAATCGACGCAGCAAGACTTCCAGAACGACCTGCAGCTCGGTACGCGCCAGCGACTGACCGATGCAGGAGTGCGGCCCGGCACCGAACGCGAGGTGGACGTTCGGGCTGCGACTCAGGTCCATCTCGCCGGCATCGGCGAAAACCCGCTCGTCCCGGTTCGCCGAGGCCATGCTGCAGATCGCGGTCGTCCCCGCGGGCAGTGCGCCGTCGGCGAGCTCGAGCTCCTCGGTGACGTACCGCATCATGCCGAAGCCCGCGTTGGCGTCGTACCGCAAGGTCTCCTCGACGGCGGTGCGGACCAGCGCCGGGTCCGCGAGCAACTGCTCCCAGCGGTCGCGGTCGGCGAGCAGCATCGCCATCATCTTGCCGATCATGTTCGTGGTGGTCTCGTGGCCCGCGATCAGCAGGCCCATGCCGGTGGACACCAACGCGTCGTCGCTCAACTGTTCCCCGGCCGAGTCGGTGCCGGTGATCAGGTCACTCAGCAGATCGGTCCCGGGGTTCGCCCGCTTCGCCTCGACATGACCGCTCATGTACGCCGTGAACTCGGCCTGCGCGGCTTCCATATCGGCGGCCGAGTAGCGACTCAGGTTCAGGAACGTGTCGGACCAGTAGGAGAACCGCTCCCGATCCGAGGCCGGTACGCCGAGAAGTTCGCAGATCACCCACACGGGCAAGGGGAACCCGAGGCTCGCTTTCAGATCGGCCGGGTGCCCGCCGTCGACCATCTCGTCGACGAGTTGCTCCGCCATCGCCTCGATCGACGGCCGCAACGCCGCCATCCGCTTGGCCGTGAACCACTTGGTGATCATCCGCCGCCACCGCTGGTGCCCGTCACCCGACTGCGGTACGCCGGGACGCCGCCGGTCGAACACGCCGGCGCCTTCCGCCGACACCCGCGCCGCTCCCTCCGCGGTACGGGCGAACCTCGCGTCGGACAGCACCTGGCGAACATCGTCGTACCGGGTCAGCAGGGCCGCCTGGTCGCCGCTCGGCAGCCGGACATGCGCCACCGGGCACTCGCGCCGGAGCTCCTCCCACTCGGGTGGCGGTTCGATCGCATCGACGGGTGGGATCGGGTAGTCGGCAAGCTGATCACTATCGGTCACAGGCCATCACCTCCGTGTGGTTTCTTCTCCCAGCTTCCCTCGCCGACTTGTTTAAGTCAACTGCCTGACTTAACGTATGGTTGCAGAAACCAACCATCTATCGCTGCTCTCAACTATCTATCGCTGCGCTCGGAGGCAAGTGATGTCCGCTGCTCATTCAGTGCGTACCGGGGCCGTCGTTCCGGTGCTCGCCTCGGCCGGGATCACGGTCGCGCTGATGCAGACCCTGGTGATCCCGCTGGTTCCCGAACTGCCGCGGCTGCTGAACGCCTCGGCCGCCGGGACCGCCTGGGCGATCACCGCGACACTGCTCGCGGCCGCGGTCGCGACCCCGATCATGGGCCGCCTCGGTGACATGTACGGCAAGCGCCGGATGCTGCTGATCAGCATCGGCATGCTCGTCGCCGGCTCGGTGGTCGCGGCGCTGAGCAGCTCGCTGGTCCCGATGATCGCCGGCCGCGCGCTCCAGGGCCTGGCCTCCGGCGTGATCCCGCTCGGGATCAGCATCATGCGCGACGAGCTGCCCTCCGAGAAGGTCGGTACGGCGGTCGCGCAGATGAGCGCCTCACTCGGCGTCGGCGGCGCACTCGGTCTCCCGGCTGCGGCGTTGCTGGCCGAGAACTTCAACTGGCACACGCTGTTCTGGGTGTCGGCCGCGCTCGGCGCGATCGTCTTCGTGCTGGTCGTGCGGTTCGTCCCGGAGTCGGCGGTGCGGTCCGGCGGGCGCTTCGACGTACCCGGTGGGGTCGGGTTGTCGGTCGGGCTGATCTCGTTGCTGCTGGCAATTTCTCAGGGCGGGAGCTGGGGCTGGGGCAGCCCTCGCACGCTCGCCCTGTTCGCCCTCGCGGTCGTCGCGCTGCTCGCCTGGGGCTGGTGGGAGACGCGGACCAAGGAGCCGCTGGTCGACCTGCGGACGACGGCCCGCCCGCAGGTCCTGCTGACCAACCTGGCGTCGATGGTGTTCGGGTTCGCGATGTTCGCGATGTCGCTGGTGCTGCCGCAGCTGCTGCAGATGCCCAGGGCAACTGGTTTCGGACTCGGCCAGTCGATGCTGGCGTCCGGTCTGGTGATGGGCCCGTCGGGTCTGATCATGCTGGTCGCCGCGCCGTTCTCGGCGAAGATCTCGAGGACCCGCGGCCCGAAGGTCACGCTGATGCTCGGCGCCCTGGTGGTCGCGGCCGGCTACGGCGTGGGCAGCGTGCTGATGAGCCAGGTCTGGCAGCTGGTCCTGGTCTCGCTGCTGATCGGCACCGGCATCGGCCTGGCGTACGGCGCGATGCCCGCGCTGATCATGTCCGCCGTCCCCGTGTCGGAGACCGCGGCGGCGAACAGCTTCAACACGCTGATGCGGTCGATCGGCACCTCGGTATCCAGCGCGATCGCCGGCGTGATCCTGGCGAACCTGACGATCAGCCTGGGCGGCTACACCCTGCCTTCGCAGAGTGGCTTCCGGGCCGTCCTGCTGATCGGCGCCGGCGCCGCGCTGACCGCGCTGGTGGTGGCCTCGTTCATCCCGACCCGGCGCGAGCGGCAGCTCGACAGTACGTATACGCCCACTGCCGAAGCGGCCACGCTCAGCGGCTCAGCCAATCAGGCGTAGTGGACGTATACGTACTGTCCTCCTGCAGACGCTAGGCCAGGAAGTCCAGCGTGCGCTGGAGGACGAGCTTGGCGGCGGCTTCGTCGTAGCCCGGCAGGGAGGAGTCGGCGAACAGGTGCTCCTTGCCGGGGTAGAGGAACAGCTCCACGGAGCTGTTGGCGGCGACCAGGGCGCGGGCGGCGTCGATGTCGCCGCCTTCCTCGGCGAAGAACGGGTCCTCCTCCATCCCGTGCACCTGCGCCGGCAGACCCGCGGGCCACGCCCCGAACTCCTCGGCCGGTAGACACGAGTAGTAGAACAGGCCACCGACCGCACCCGGCCGGGTCTGCGCGAGCTGCTGAGCGGGGACGACGCCGAGCGAGAAGCCGGCGTACACGATGTTCGCCGGCAGGTCCTGCGCCGCCGCGACGCCGCGCTCCGCGATCTTCCCGAAGCCCGTCGCCCGCGCGTAGTCCATGCCCTCGTCGAGGGTCGCGTAGGTGTTGCCTTCGTACAGGTCCGGCGTGTGCACGGTGTGGCCCGCCTGCCGCAACTCCTCGGCGAACGCCTTCACCCCGTCGGTCAGTCCCTGCGAGTGGTGGTACAGCACGACCTCGGCCATCATCAGCTCCAATGATCCAAATATCTCGAACAATCGGCGATGCTAGTCTATTCGAACCATGTCGATCAACAGTGGGGTACCCGACTACGAGCTCGCGGACACCGTCGAGCTGACCACCGCCGAGCAGGTGCGGGCGATCAGCGACCCGTTGCGGACGACGATCCTCGGGCTGCTGCACGAGCGGGCCGCGACCGTGACCGAGCTGGCCACCGCGGTCGGCCGGCCGAAGAGCACGGTCGCGCACCACGTGAAGGTGCTGACCGACGCCGGCATCCTGCGGGTGGTGCGGACGCGGCGGGTGCGGGCGATCGAGGAACGGTTCTACGGGCGCGCCGCACGGATGTTCTACGTCGGGCTCGGCCGGCAGGGCGCGGAGGGTCGGCTGCCGCAGGACTTCAACGACTTCGAGGTCGCGGCCGACGAGTCCAAGCCGGCATATGACGCGGGCGAGATGCGGTCGTTCATCCGGCACGCCCGGATCCCGGAGGAGCGGGCGGCGGAGTTCTGGCAGCAGGTCGACCGGTTGATCCATTCGTTCGACCAGCTGCCCAGGTCCGGCGACACGACGTACGGCTTCACCGTCGGCCTCTATCCGATGTTCGACTACCCGACATTGCCGCCGGTCGAGGGCGAGGACTGAGACCGGAAGGCAGTCGGCGTCGTGCCGGTGAACTGACGGAACACTCGGGCGAAGTGCTGGCTGGAGCTGAAGCCGAGGCTCAACGCCAGCGCCGTGATCGTGATGTCGCTGGTCTCGAGCAGTTGGCGCGCGCGGTCGATCCGGCGCTCGCTCAGGTAGCGGTGCGGCGGCTGACCGAGCTCACCGGTGAACAACTCGGCCACGTACGCCGGTGCGAGTCCGGCGCGATCGGCGAGTTCGCGAAGGGTCCACCGCTCGTGGAACTCCTGGTCCAGCAGGCGTTTCACCGTCCGTACGGCGGGATGCATGGCCAACTGCGGTACGGCGGCCGGCGCGAGCGACCGGGAGACCGCGAGGACGAGATGATCCACCGCGAGCGCCAGCCCGGTCTCGGCGTACTCGTACCGCGTCGTCAGTTCACGCACCAACTGCGCGAACGCGTGCGTGAGTTCGCCCGCCTCACGATGGACGACCGTCTTGGGCCACGGTCGCGCGAGAGCGGTCTGACGCCGGGCGACCGCGTCGCGATCGACCGCGGCGAAGTAGAAGTGGTGATTGCCGGACCGGCCCGCCAGGTGATGCGTGACGCCGGGCGGTACCGCGAAGAGGTGGCCGGGATGCAGGACGTAGCTCTCACCGCCCGCCACCCAGTGCGTGGTGCCGTGCTGCTGCAGGTAGATCTCCCAGACCGGGTGCTGATGCGGTTCGATCAGGAACTGCTCCGGCGCCCACTGCTCCCCCGCGTGCCGCAGACCGCTGGCGGGGTCGAACCCCTCGGCATGGAAGCCGGCGCGGAGCCCGCTGGGACGGTGCAAGGACACCTGAAGATTGTGTCCAGGTGGCTGAACATCGGCAACGCCCGCGCGAGCCGGGATTCCTAGGTTGGTCGCCATGGAGCTACCAGGACCTGATGACATCGCCTTCTACCAGGAACGCGGCTACTGGATCTCGCCGGTGATCGTGCCGTCCGACGTACTGGACGCGGCCGAGCGCGGGATGGAGCGGTTCTACGCCGACGATCACGACCACACACTGCCCGACGTACCCGCGACCCGCGGGTGGCGGCCGGCGGACGGGGATGTACTGCGGAAGAACGACTACTCGTCGCTGCGCGTGGACGAACTGGCCGCGCTCGTCCGGCACCCGGCGATCGCGGCGACGGCGGCCGCGTTGTCCGGCGCGGACGGGATCCGGCTGTGGCACGACCAGTTGTTGTTCAAGCCGCCGGGTGAGTCGGCGGCGCGCGTCGGATGGCACACGGACCGGCAGTACTGGCAGTCGTGTACGTCGGACGAGATGCTCACCGCATGGGTCGGATTCCACGACGTCGACGAGGTGAACGGGGCGGTCGGGTTCCTGCCCGGCAGCCATCGCTGGTCCGTGACGGGGCTGGACTTCTTCTCCCAGGACACCGCCGGACTCGAGGCATCGATCGCCGCGCAGGGGTTCGACCCGACCCCCGTCGTACCGCGGATGAAGCGTGGCCAGGTGAGCTTCCACCACTGCCGGACGGTGCACGGAAGTTCGGCGAACCTGAGCACGGCAGCACGCCGATCCATCGCCATCCACCTGCAGCCGACCGACAACCGCTGGCGCCCCGGCGCCAGCCATCCCAACGACGAACTGGTCCGCCACAACCCCACCCCCGACTACACGGACTCCAAAATCCAGCCCCGCCTCTGGCCTGCCGGGGTCAGGTAGTCGTGACCGACCTAGCCATCGGGTGACGGGTCGAGGCCTTTCACCAGCGCGGCCAGGCCGGTCGCGAACTCGTGGTCAGGGCCCAGCGCGACGACCTGCCCGGCAACATCGAGAAGATGCGCGGCTTCCGGAGAGGCGGTCGGGGGAAGGGCGATGTCGTTCCCGTCCCGGGCCGTCTGCTGCTCGATAGTCGCACCGATGGTGTACCGCGACACCGCGACGTACGCCAGAATCGCGCCCGTACCGCTGAATCCGTGCCGCTCGAGGAACGACACCTGCGCGATCGCGTGCGCCAGCTCCGGAGCCCGCGGCCCGGCCAGCGCCAGTAGCCGCGCACCGTCCCGGACCGCGAGCATCGCGCGGCGCAGGCTGTACGCGTTGCGGGTCAGGAACGTCCGCCAGCCCTCGCCCGGCTGTGGCAGCCGCTCGGTGTGCCAGCGTTTCAGCACCTCGGCGGCGACGGCGGCGAGAATCTCGTCCTTGTCCCGGAAGTGGTGGTACAGCGCCGGCTGCCGGACGCCGAGCCGGGCGGCCACCGCGTGCAGCGACAGCTTGTCGAGACCGCGCTCGTCGAGCACCTCGATCGAGGCGGCGACGATCGCGGTGCGGTCGGTACGTCGCTGCTGTGGCACCAGCGAACCGTACCCACAGACCTCCCGGTTCGGCGAAGCTTATCGATGATAAGGTTCGGGTCGACCACTGAGCGTAACCGGAAGGAGCGCCACCGTGACTGACCAGGAAGCCTGGAGCGGGGTCGTCGTGAAGAAGTCCCGCGCCTTGTACGACGGTTCGAACCTCTACCGCAAGCTCGAGGTGCAGCTCGACGGCGGCGAGGTCCAGGACATCAAGGTGCAGCGCGACCTCTGGAAGCAGCTCGAGGTCGGCGACCGCGTGGTCAAGGAGGCCGGGTCCGACCCGCGCCGCGGCTGACCCAGCGACTGACCCAGCGACCGACACAGCAGCCGTTCGGCTCCGAGTTCGCAGGTCTTCGGACCCTGGCGCCGCTCCGCGCCAGGCCGCACGCTGAGCCCATGCTCATTGACGCCCAGATGCCCGTGTGGGAGCAGCGCATGACGCGGGCCGTGCCGGTCGATGCCGATGCGCAGCGGACCTATCGCGCCATCCGGGACGTCGAGCTGTTCCGATCGCCGCTGCTGTCCGAACCGCACCGGAACGGGTCGCTGCCCGACGATCTCCTCGGATGGGCCGGGCGTGCCCCTGGCAAGGTGGTGAACGAACCGCCGGGCTTCGATCACCTGATGACCCGAGGGTTCCAGGTGGTGGCCGACAACGAGGAGACCGAACTCGTGATCGGTTTCATCGGCCGGTGGTGGCAGGCCGACTACACGCGGGTGGTCTGGAGCCCGGCGGAGCTGCGCGCGTTCGACCTGCCTGGCTACGGAGTCGGGGTGTGGGGCTTGACCGTCCTCGGCTATGGCGAGCGCAGTTCGGTCCTCGTCGCCGAGGTCCGGCTACGCTGCACCGACGCGGCGTCCCGGCACGCTCTCGGCGCGTACTTCGCCTTGACGTCGCCGCTGATCACGGCAATGGGCCAGCCGATGCTCCGGCTGATCCGCCGTGCGGCCGAGCGCCGCGTCACCCCGGTTGCCGTCGATGGTGACGGATCGTGGTCACGACGGCGCGATAGGCGCTAGGCTCGGGGAGTGTTCACCGGCCGCACCTCCAGATCATGAATCAACCTGGTCCACCCCGTCTCGGAGCCGAGCAGGTCGATCGGTTCGACATCGTCGCGATCGCATCGTCCGCGGGCGGCATCCGGGCGCTCACGCAGGTGCTCGGCGGATTACCGTCGGGGTTGCGGGTCCCGGTGCTGGTCGTCCAGCACCTCGACCCACGGCATCAAACGGTGATCGCCGATGTGCTCGGGCGCCGGTCCCCCTTGCGGGTGAAACTGGCCGCGGACGGCGAGCACGCCAAACCGGGTACGGCGTACATCGCGCCGCCGAACCGGCATCTGCTGGTCGGCGCGGGCGGCGAACTGTCGCTCTCGAGCAGCGAGCTGGTGCATTTCGTCCGGCCGTCGGCGGACCTGCTCTTCGAGTCCGCGGCCGGAGCCTACGGAGCGCGAGCGATCGCTTGTGTACTGACCGGATCGGGGCGCGACGGTTCGATGGGCGTCAGCGCGGTCAAGTCACGCGGCGGCACGGTGATCGTCGAGGACCCGGAATCGGCGGAGTTCAGCGGAATGCCGGAGGCGGCGGTGGCCGCCGGGGCGGTCGATTTCGTCCTGCCGCTCGGTGAGATCGCGGACGTGATCGCGGCGCTGGTCGAATCGAGGAGCGTTTGATGTCCGACAACGTCCACGACAGCCCGGACCCGGACCTTGAGCAGCTGCTCGGCTTCATCCGGGACTCCCGCGGCTTCGATTTCACCGGCTACAAGCGGACCTCGCTGGCCCGCCGGGTGCGCAAACGGATGGCCGACGTGGGAATCGCCGGCTATCTGGACTACCGGGATCTGCTGGAGACGAGCGCGGAGGAGTTCGAGTTCCTCTTCAACACCGTCCTGATCAACGTCACGAGTTTCTTCCGGGACACCGACAGCTGGTCCTACCTCCAGCGCGAGATCCTGCCCGAGCTGCTGAGCAGCGTCGACCCCGAAGAGGAGATCCGGGTCTGGAGCGCCGGGTGCTCGAGCGGCGAGGAGGCCTACTCGCTGGCCATCATGTTCGCCCAGGCGCTGGGGATCGAGGAGTGCGCCCGGCGGGTCAAGATCTACGGAACCGATGTCGACGAAGAGGCACTGCGCGAGGCGCGCACCGGCTCGTACCCGGCCAAGGCGCTCGAGGCGATGCCGGAAGAAATGCGCAGCCTGTACTTCGAGGAGAGCGGCTCGCGCTTCACGTTCCGGTCCGACCTGCGCCGCCGGGTGATCTTCGGTCGCCACGACATCACCAGGGACGCCCCGATCTCGCGACTGCACTTGCTCGTGTGCCGCAACACGCTGATGTACTTCAACGTCGAGGCACAGGCGCAGATCATGGACCGGTTCCACTTCGCCCTCCGGGAGAGCGGCTACCTGTTCCTCGGCAAGGCCGAGATGCTGCTGTCCGACGGCGAGCGCTTCGACGTGGTGAGCATGCGGCAGCGGATCTTCCGCCGGAAACCGGGTGACGCCGGCCCGCCCCATCAGCCCAGCCCACTGCAGCTGGCCCCGGCCGCCGGGCTGGAGCTTCGCGACGCCGCCCGCAAACGGCAGCTTCGCGACCTGGTTCTGGAGACGGCGCCGAACGCCATCATCTCGGTCGACCTGGACGGGACGATCATCCAGCTCAACAGCCAGGCCAGAGCACAGTTCGGGCTGACGTCCCACGACCTCGGCCGGCCGTTCCGCGACCTCGAGGTCTCCTACCGGCCCACCGAGCTCCGCTCGCTGATCGAACAGGCGCACTCCGAACGCCGAGCGGTCCGGGTCAACGCGGTCGAGCGCAGACTGTCCGCCGAGGACGTGCAGTACCTCGACATCGTCGTACAACCGCTGACCGCCTCGGACGGCATCCTCGTGGGATCGTCCGTCGTGTTCACCGACACCACCGCCCTGACCCGGCTGCAGCTCGAGGTGAAGCGAAACCGCGAGGATCTCGAGACCGCCTACGAGGAACTCCAGTCCACCAACGAAGAACTCGAAACCACCAACGAGGAACTCCAGTCCAGCATCGAGGAACTCGAAACCACCAACGAAGAGCTGCAGTCCACCAACGAAGAACTCGAAACCACCAACGAGGAACTCCAGTCGGGCAACGAAGAGCTCGAGACGATGAACGAGGAGATCCGCATCCGCAGTACCGAGCTCGACGAGGCCCGGACCTTCCTCGAGGGTGTGCTGTCCAGCGTTGCTGCCGGAGTCGTGGTGCTCGATGGCGACCTGCGGGTCCGCAGCTGGAATCGCGGTGCCCAAGAGCTCTGGGGACTGCGCGGCGACGAGGTGAAACAGCAACTGTTCTTCCAGCTGGACTTCGGTTTGCCGACGGCGGCGCTGGTCGAGGTGGTCCAGCGCTGCGTGGACACCGGCGCCCGAACCGGGCCGACCGAGCTGCCCGCGGTGAACCGCAAGGGCCGGGCGATCAGGTGCGCGGTCACCTGTTCGCCACTTGACAGCCAAGGAGACGGCGTGGTGCTGCTGATGGAAGACATGCACGGAACCGACGAAGAGGCATAGGCTGAGCTTCGTGGGAGCTGGGCTGTCGGCCTGGATCGGGCCGGTTCGTGAGCGTGCTGAGATGGAGCTGGCCCGAGCGAGTCGGGCAGGCGCTATCGCCCTGCGCCATGAGCAGCTGATCGCGACAGCCTCCGAGTCTGCTCGCCCGCTGCATGAGCGAATGGTTCGGCTGCACCGCAAGAACGAAGAGCGCCACCTGACCGCCGCGAAGCTGCATGACGCCCACATCCGCCGGATCGAGCGGTGGTTCGCTCTGGACGCGGCGGCGGCGAGTCGCCGGCCGCTGCTCATTTCCACCGTGGCCGAGATGCTCGGCGCCCGGAGCGCCGGGATCACGCTGCTCAGTTCCCGGTGGGCCGTGGCGGCCTCGATGACGGCCTCGGACCCACTGGCGGCAGCGGCCCAGGACTTGGAATTCACCCTGGGCGAAGGACCCGTGCACGACACGGCCGCCTCCGGCCGGCTGGTTGTCGTGGCCGAAGACTCACTGCCGGATCGCTGGCGGCTCTTCTCGCCGGCTGTCTCGGCCCTCGGCGTGCACTCGATCGCGGCTGCGCCACTGGGGCTTCCGGACCGGTGCTTGGGCGCACTCGCGGTGTTCGACCCGCCACCCTCCGGCCCGGACCAGCCTCCTGGACGGGCGATAGAGGAGATCGCCGACGCCCTGACCCACACCATCCTGCTCACCGACGAGTACGTCGCCCAGCTCATCGAGGAAAGCTCGGTGGGCGACAACCTGGCAGGGAGCCTGGTGGACGGCCCCGGGGACTCCGCGGTCGTTCATCAGGCCGCAGGGATGGTCGCCGCACAGTGCGGCTGCAACGTCGCGGACGCACTCGCCCTGGTCAATGCCCGGGCGTTCGCGGACAACGAACTGGTCACCACCACAGCCCGCCGGATCGTGGAGAGACGGCTACGGCTGGACACTCCATAGGGAGACCGACAATGAACCGCCCCGATCATCCGCGATGGGTCAGCGTGCCGGATCTCGTCGCCAGATTCGTGGCAGATCCGGACGTGGGAAGCACCCTCGGCTGGCTCACGACGCACTGTGCCGAGGTTCCAGGCGCCCGCGCGTCGGCCTTGCTGCTGGCCGGCCACGAAGGCGTGCTCGAGGTCGCCGCCGTGTCCTCGGACCTCGCGAGCTGGTTGCACGAGCTTGAAGCGCGCAACCTCGAAGGACCGGCTCAGGACAGCTACGCCACCTGCCGCCGCATCGACTGCGCGGATCTGTCCGAGGCCGATACCCGGTGGCCCCAGTACGCCGCGGCGGCGCGGCGGGCCGGGATCCGGGCGGTGCACGTGTTCCCGTTGGCGCTGCCGGGGCGGGCGATCGGCGCGCTGGCGATGTATTTCAGCCAGCCGGGCGGCCTGTCCGAGGACGACCTCGGGCGAGGGCAGGCGCTGGCGAGCACGGCAGCCCTCGGGGTGGCCAGTGGCCAGGCCACGCAGGACAAAGCGCGCGCCGACCAACTGCAGGGCGCGCTGGACAGCCGGGTACTGATCGAGCAGGCGAAGGGCCTGCTCGCGGAACGATTGAGCGTCGCTCCCGGCGAGGCGTTCGGCGTACTGCGAAAGTACGCCCGGAACCACCAGGTCCGCCTCGACATCGTCTGCACGGCCGTCCTCGACGGCAGTCTCTCGCTGTCCAGCCGCTGACGCGGAGGTACCTCACCAAGAGTCGGTAGATCTCGATTTGATCACGTCGCGTTACGGGAGTAACGCCAGGTAGGCGGGCCGCGATGGGACGGTCAGTGACCTGAGACTCGGGGAGTTGACCGAGGAACCTGCTCTTGGAAGAGGAACCATGAAGCTGCATCGTCTTGCCTTCGCGATGGCGGGTGTGGGCCTGCTGGCCGCGTCCGTCGCGACTGTTCCGGCCAACGCCGGAAAGACCGACCCGAAGCCGTGGTCGGACCTGACCCACCAGTCGAACACCGCGAAGGCCGCTTCCGCCGCCTGCTACATCTCGGTCGGCTACCCGACCGCGGCCGGCACCATGGAAGCAGCCGACGTGATCGCCGGACGGCCGCCCGAGGGGCTGCCGTACGAGTCGTTCAAGTTCGTCGGCACCCGGGCCAACGCGACCTGGTACATGGCCAGCAACGCCGCGGCGACCCAGTTCTACTACTACGGCCTGCTGCTCCAGGGCGGGAACCTGTACCGACACACGACGTACATCTACGACACCGACCGCGCACCGCTCGCGACCTTCAAGAAGGTCGGCAGCGGCTGGTCGAGCTTCAAGACCATCGCCACCTCGAACTACAGTGTCGGCGCGCCGCGGCACCAGTACCTGTACGGGCTGAACAGCAACGGCAGTCTGTACCGCTACTCGATCGCCGGCGCCGGCATCAAGTCCTACGGTTCGTTCGCCGGTTTCAAGGGCTTCAAGACGATGACGGTGCTCAGCGAGACCGCGACGTACGACACGCTGCTGATGACCACGACCGCCGGTGCGCTGTGGACCGTGCGGATCCCGGTCGCGGCCTCGACCAAGCCGGTGCTGAAGCGGATCCGGACCGGTGGCTGGCAGAACTTCGAGTCCCTGGTCGTCGACGGCTGCGGTGACCGCGGCGGTTCGCTGATCGTTGGTGTGGACAACGACACCAAGACCGGCACCCTCTACGCCATGAGCAAGGCGAACGGCGCAGCCACCGCCTTGACCGGCTACGGCAACATCCCAGGCGTCGTCTTCAACGGCGTCAACTCGGTCCTCCTCACCACCCACTACGACCAACTGGTCGGCGAGTAGCAACCGCAGCTGTGCGCCGCGGACCACCGCGGCCCACAGCTGCTGTTCAAGAACGCGTGTGTCGCCCGGCCGGGATCACTTGAGGCCTTTGAGGAGTTGGCGGGCCATGACGATGCGCTGGACTTGGTTGGTGCCTTCGTAGATTTGGGTGATCTTGGCGTCGCGCATCATGCGTTCGACTGGGTAGTCGTGGGTGTAGCCGTAGCCGCCGAGGAGTTGTACGGCGTCGGTGGTGACGGCCATCGCGACGTCGGAGGCGAAGCACTTGGCGGCGGCGCCGAAGTAGGTGAGGTCGCTGTCGTTGCGCTCCGAGCGGGCCGCGGCGGCGTACGTGAGCTGGCGGGCCGCCTCGATCTTCATGCCCATGTCGGCGAGCATGAACTGCAGGCCCTGGAACTCCGCGATCGCCTTGCCGAACTGCTTGCGCTCCTGGACGTACCCGAGCGCGTAGTCCAGCGCGCCCTGCGCGATCCCGAGCGCCTGTGCCGCGATCGTCACGCGGGTGTGGTCCAGCGTCGCCATCGCGGTCGAGAACCCGGTGCCTTCCGCACCGATCATCCGCGTGGCAGGGATCTTCACGTTGTCGAAGTACACCTCGCGGGTCGGCGAACCCTTGATCCCGAGCTTCTTCTCCGGCGCCCCGAACGACACGCCCTCGTCGGACTTCTCCACCACGAAGGCGGAGATCCCGCGAGACCGCGCCTCCGGGTCGGTGACCGCGAACACCGTGTAGAAGTCGCTGACGCCGGCGTTGGTGATCCAGCGCTTCACGCCGTTCAGCACGTAGTCGTCGCCGTCGCGGACCGCGCGGGTCTTCATCGACGCGGCGTCCGACCCGGCTTCGGGCTCGGACAGGCAGTAGGAGAACATCGCGTCGCCCGCCGCGACCGGCGGCAGATAGCGCTGCTTGACCTCGTCCGACGCGGACAGCAACAGCGGGAGTGAGCCGAGCTTGTTCACGGCCGGGATCAGCGAACTCGAGGCGCAGGCCCGCGCCACTTCCTCGATCACGATCACCGTGGCGAGCGCGTCCGCCCCGGCGCCGCCGTACTGCTCCGGGATGTGCGGCGCGTGGAAGTCCGAGGCCTTCAGCGCGTCGTACGACGCCTTCGGGAACTCGGCCAGCTCGTCCACGTCCCCGGCGTGCGGGGCGACCTTGGCGTCACAGACGTCGCGAACGGCCTCGCGGATCGCCTGGTGCTCCTCGGACAGCGCGTACAGCTCGAATGAGTTACTCACGAGTCACACAGTACGACGAACCACCCGTGCGCGGGGGACGTCGTACCCCGAAAGTGAGCAACAGCGCACTCTGCAGACATGAGCCGGTCACCGGCTGATAACCACGATGGGTAGAGTCCCCGACATGAGTGAAGCGACGCCCCGGCCGCTGCGGATCGCCGTCATCGGTACCAACTACCTAGGCGCGAACACCGCCGCGGGGATGGCCGAGTTCGGTTTCGACGTGATCGGGGTCGAGATCGACGAGCACCGGCTCAAGCTGCTGAACGACGGTAAGGCCCCGCTGTACGAACCCGGGCTGGACCCGCTGCTGAAGAAGCACACCGAGTCCGGCCGGCTGCGGTTCACCAACGACTACACCGAGATCGCCGACTGGGCCGACGTGCACTTCGTCTGCGTCGGCACGCCGCAGCTCGAGGGCAGCGAGGCCGCGGACCTGTCGCAGGTGCACTCGGTCGTCGACATGCTCGCCCCGCTGCTGACCCGGCCGGTGCTGGTGGTCGGCCGCTCCACGGTCCCGGTCGGTACGTCGACGATCGTCGAGCAGCGCTTCCACGCCGAGTCCCCCGCCGGTCAGGCGGTCGAGATCGCCTGGCAGCCCGAGTTCCTCCGCGAGGCGCACGGCGTCGAGGACACCCTGCACCCGGACCGGCTGGTCTTCGGTGTCCAGTCCGAGGCGGCGGAGACCCGGCTGCGCGAGGTGTTCGCCACCCCGATCGGCGAGGGTACGCCGGTAGTGGTGTGCAACCTGCCGACCGCGGAGCTGGTGAAGGCGGGCGCGAACGCGTTCCTGGCCACGAAGATCTCGTTCATCAACGCGCTCGCCGAGATGGCCGACGCGACCGGCGCGGACGTCACCCAGCTCGCGGACGCGCTCGGGTACGACCAGCGGATCGGCCGCGGCGCGCTGAACGCCGGCCCCGGGTACGGCGGCGGCTGCCTGCCGAAGGACCTGCGGGCGTTCATGCACCGCGCCGGCGAGCTCGGCGTCGAGGAGATCATCACGCTGCTCCGCGAGGTCGACGACATCAACCAGCACCGGCGCGCGGGGATCGTGCACCTGACCCACGAGATGCTCGGCGGCGAATGGATCGGCAAGAACGTCACGGTCCTCGGCGCAGCCTTCAAGGCCGGTACGGACGATGTTCGGGACTCGCCCGCGCTGGACGTGGCCGGCCGGATCCAGCTGCACGGGGCCAACGTCACGGTGTACGACCCCGAGGCGATGGAGAACGCCCGCCGGGTCCGCCCGACGCTGCGCTACGCCCCGAGCGCCGTCGAGGCCTGCCGCGACGCGCACGCCGTACTGCACCTCACGGAGTGGCCGGAGTTCCGTGCGCTCGACCCGGCCGCGCTGAAGGACGTCGTCGCCGCACCGGTTGTCGTCGACGCCCGGCTGAACCTCGATGTCGAGGCGTGGCGGGCGGCAGGCTGGACCTACCGCGCGCCTGGCAAGCCGTAACGCACAAGCCGTAAAAGCAGAGAGCCCGGGTCAGCTGACCCGGGCGTTGCGGATCACCGGGCGGCTGAGGGCGATCAGGCCGATCAGCGCGACCGCGACTCCGATGCCGAGGCAGACGCCGGTGATCTGGATGCTCTCGACGTCCGCGAGGCTGCCGAGCACCGGGTTCATCACGACCTGGGCGAGGCTCTGGCAGAGCACGATCACCGACTGCAGGCGGGACTGGTACTCGCGTTCGACCGAGTTCATCAGCAGCGGCAGGATGTGCCCGGTGAAGGTGCCGACGCCGATGCCGCTGATCACCGCCGCCACGATCGTGAGCGGCAGCGGGAGGAACGCGGACAGGCCGATGAAGCCGACGGCGGCGAGCAGCAGACCCAGCATCGCGACCATCCCGGGGCGCTGGAAGGCGCCGCGCATCAGGATCCGGATCGACACGACTCCGACCCCGAGGCTCCGGGTCGCGATCAGGATGCCGGCGGTCGTGGCGTCCCAATGGTGGTCGCGGGCCAGCAACGGCAGCAGCAGGGCGTCCATCGGCATCAACAAACCGGCCGCGATCGTCATCGTGATCAGCAGCGCCCGGGTGAGCGGCCGCCCGAAGGCCGCACGGAGGCCGTCCGCGATCGACCGGAACATGCTGGTCGTCCGGGACCCGTGCGGGGCGGTGGTGCCGCGGAGCAGGTACAGCACCACGATCATGATGCCGAAGGTGATCGCGTCGAAGCCGGCCGCCGCGGACAGACCGGCCCAGTTGACCAGGAGACCGCCGACCGCGGTACCGGTGACGGCGAAGACGACGCCCGAGACCTGGAAGCTCGCCAGCGCCCTCGGCACCTGTTCCGGCGGAACCAGGAGCCGCGGCATCGAGCGGGACGAGGGCAGGAAGAACGCGTCGATGACGCCGACCACCAGGGCCAGGACGACCAGCAACCAGATCGGCTCGCCCACCGCGAGCGTGGCGGGCACCAGGGCGGCGGTGACCACGAACATCGCGACACAGCTGACGAGCAGCACCCGCGGAGCGCCGTACCGGTCGCCGATGGCGCCGCCGATCAGGAGGAGCACGGCGCGCGGGGCGGCAGCCAGCAGCAGGATCAGACCGGCCACCCGCCCACCGTGCTGGCTGGCGGACCATCCGATGGCGAACATCATCGTCAGGTCGCCGAGCAGCGAGACCAACGCGCCGAACAGCCAGATCCAATAACGGACCGGAATGCGCTGCGTATCCGGTTCAGTGGGCGGAGTCACGATCGACGACCTTAAACGACAACCAATGGGATCTCACGACTACCCGCCCCCGTCCGGAGAAAACCAGCGACTCCTTCAGCCTTTACGCAACTCTGCCGCCCCGTCACGCACCGTGACGCCCTTCCCGCGCGCGATCTCCGCCAGCGACGCCTGGAACCCGATCATCCGGTCCCGCAGCTTCTCGTCGGAAGCGGCCAGGATCCGGACCGCCAGCAGCCCCGCGTTCCGGGCGTTGCCGATCGAGACCGTCGCCACCGGCACCCCGGCCGGCATCTGCACGATCGACAGCAGCGAGTCCATCCCGTCCAGGTACTTCAGCGGCACCGGGACGCCGATCACCGGCAGCGGCGTGACCGACGCGAGCATCCCGGGCAGGTGCGCGGCTCCGCCGGCGCCCGCGATCAGCACCTTCAGGCCGCGTTCGTGGGCTGACCGTCCGTAGTCGATCATCTCGGTCGGCATCCGGTGCGCGGAGACGACGTCTGCCTCAAAGGGCACCTCGAAGTCCGCGCACACCTCGGCCGCGGCCTTCATGGTCGGCCAGTCGGAGTCCGACCCCATCACGATGCCAATCATCAGCAGTCCTATTCGTCGATCGTGCCGGTCAGGTAAGCGGCCGCGTGCCGGGCCCGCTCACGGGTCTGTTCGAGATCGTCGCCGTACGCCGTGACGTGGCCGACCTTGCGGCCCGGCCTCACCGACTTCCCGTAGAAGTGCACCTTGAGGCCCGGGTCGCGCGCCAGGCAGTGCAGCAGGCCGCGGTGCATGTCCTCGACGTCCCCGCCGAGCACGTTCACCATCACGGCGTACGGCGCCCGCGCGGCCGGCGACCCCAGCGGCAGGTCGAGGACGGCCCGCAGGTGGTTCTCGAACTGGGACGTGACCGCCCCGTCGATCGACCAGTGCCCGGTGTTGTGCGGGCGCATCGCCAGCTCGTTGACCAGCAGCCGTCCGTCGCGGGCCTCGAACATCTCCACCGCGAGGACGCCGACCACGCCGAGCTCGCCGGCGATCCGCAGCGCGGTCTGCTGCGCCTGGGCGGCCTTCTCCGGCGCCAGGCCGGGCGCGGGCGCGGTGACCTCGACGCAGATGCCGTCCTTCTGCACCGACTCGACGATCGGGTAGGCGACCGCCTGCCCGTGCGGCGAGCGGGCCACGATCGCGGACAGTTCGCGGACGAAGTCCACCTTCTCCTCGGCCAGGATCGGTACGCCGCTCGCGAAGGCCGTGGCGATCGCGTCGTCGTCGGGGCCGTCGATGAACCAGACGCCCTTGCCGTCGTACCCGCCGCGGGTGGTCTTCAGGATGATCGGGAAGCCGCCGACCCGCTTGGCGAAGTCCGCGACGTCGGCGGGCGACTCGACCACCTGGTGCGCCGGCGACGGCGCGTCGAAGGTGTCCAGCCGGGCCCGCATCACGGCCTTGTCCTGGGCGTGCACGAGCGCGTCCGGACCGGGCCGGACCGCGACCCCGTCCGCCTCGAGCGTGTGCAGCAGGTCCGTCGGCACGTGCTCGTGGTCGAACGTCACCACATCACACTCGGCGGCGAACCGGCGTACCGTCTCGGGGTCCTTGTAGTCGCCGACGGGGGCGTCGGCGACGGCCTGGGCCGCCGACACCGTGGGGCCTTCGGCGAGCACCCGGAGCTGGATGCCGAGCGCGACGGCCGTTTCCTGGGTCATCCGGGCCAGTTGGCCGCCACCGACCATGCCGACCACCGGCGTACCGACGGGGAGGTCGTTTCGATCGAACTTCACAGCGGTGAGCCTAATGTCCATACAACATCGCTCCTACGGCGGCCACCGCGGCGCGCTGAGGATTTCGGTGTCTGACCGGTCGCCAGGTACCGTGGGAAGCTGTTCTGCCCGTCGCGATCTGATCACAGAAGGTTCCGAACACCGTTGAAGCTCGTCACCACGCTGTACCGCCAGTTCCAGCACCTGGTGCACGAAGTGGCCAAGTTCGGACTGATCGGTGTCCTCGGTCTGGTCGTGGACCTGCCGATCTACAACTGGCTCGTGTTCAACAACCCGCTGGTGCTCGCCGACTCGGGAGTCGGCATGCTGCACCACAAGCCGCTGACCGCGAAGCTGATCTCGACCACCGTCGCCACCGTCGTGACGTACTTCGGGAACCGCTACTGGACGTGGCGGGACCGGGAGCGCAGCGGACTGCACCGTGAGTACGTGCTGTTCTTCGTGCTGAACGGGATCGGCCTGCTGATCGCGGCCGGCTGTCTGGCCTTCTCGCGGTACGTGCTGGACCTGCACAGCTGGCTGTCCGACAACATCGCGGCGAACTTCATCGGCCTCGGCCTCGGCACGCTGTTCCGCTTCTGGTCGTACCGGAAGTTCGTGTTCAAGGAAGAGACCGCGCCCGACGAGGTCGAGCAGACCCCGGCGCCGAACTCCCCCGCCGAGCTCGACGACACCGAGTCGACCGGCGACCTTCCCGCCGTCCGCTGATCTACTGCCAGCCGAACCAGCGGGAGCATTCCGCCGCGGTGACCATGCGATGCGAGCTGATGCTCTTCGCCCAGTTACCGCTGGTGTCGCCGTAGTGCCACAGCACGTTCACCCAGCGCCCGGGCGCCAGGCAGAACGAGTCGCCTTTGCCGCCCGAGTTGTATTTCGGGTACGTGTAGAACTTCACCGGCCTCGATGAGGTGTTCAGCACCGAGGCGGTCTTGTTGTCGAACGCCTTGATGGCACCCTTGCCGTCGCCGTAGTCGCTGTCATTGCCCTTGTCCTTGGCGTCGTTACTGCCCGCACAGTCGTCCCTGGCGTACAGGAAAACGTAGCCGCTCTTCGCGTACTTCGCGGCCGTCTGCCGACAGTTCAGCTCGGCCGCGGCGACGGTGGCTGCGGCAGTGTCGGCAGTTTCGGTCCTGGGCGGCGCTGCGGTGGTGTGGGCCGCGCCGCCTGCCAGCAGGCTCGCGGTGGCAGCGGTGGCAGCGGTGGCAGCGGTGGCGAGAAGCGTCAGCTTGATCATGCGCCAGGACGGTAGCCAGCGCGGTTATCGGCCGGTTATCACCGGCGGATACTGCGCCGATAACCGGCGTCCGTACGGTCCCGGCCATGAGATCACGGATACTTGCCGGCCTCGTCGCCACCGTCGTCGCGTCCGGGTCACTTCTCCTGGCCGGGGGCGTACCCACGAGCGTCGCGAAGACCCAGGCCCTCACCGACCACACCACCTTCAGCAACCCGAACACGTCCGAGAACGACGACATCGTCGCCGAGATCGTGCGTTTGATCGACGACGCTGAGAGGGGCAGCAAGATCTGGGTAGCGCACTATCACTTCAACGAACCCCGCATCCGGGACAGCCTGATGAAGGCCTCCGACAACGGCGTGGGCATCCAGGTCGTCCTCAGTGGGGCTGAGCGGAACGTCCCCGCCGCCGTCGCTCTCAAGGACAAGCTCGAGAAGGACCCGACGAAGCAGTCGTGGGTGTTCTTCTGCCCGGGGAAGGGCGGGGAGTACTCGTGCCTGGGCTCGCACATCATGCACAACAAGTTCTTCCTGTTCGAGAAGACCGCCGGCGCCAGTAACGTGATCGTCCAGTCCTCCGCGAACCTCAACGAGTTCTCCGGAACGAAGATGTGGAACAGCTCCGTCACGCTGGTGGGGCACAAAGGTCTGTTCGACGCCTATCGCGCGTACTTCGAGGACCTGCATGCGGCCGAACCGGAGCCTGACTACTTCCATAAGCACAAGTACTCCGACGACGAGTTCACGCTGACGCACTCGCCGCGCCGCGACGACACGGGCACCACCTGGGTCGAGGTGCTGAAGGACATCAAGTGCACGGGCAACACGTCCGGTGGTACCTCGGACAATCACCGGACGATCATCCGGGTCGCCAACAACTCGTTCGCCGGCCACAACGGGAGCCGGATCGCGGATGCCCTGTGGCAGAAGGACCAGGAAGGCTGTTACGTCGACATCGTGGCCAGCGAGATCTCTCATGGCGACAAGCCGGGCGACGCACAGCCCCTTGAGCACCTGTTGAAAAAGCCCAACGGGTACCACGGACCCGTCGTGCGGGAGTTCAGTGAGTACACCTACAAGGCCGACGGGTCCCGTGGTCCGAAGCGGAAGCAGTTGCATCAGAAGGATCTGATGATCGACGGCAACTACAAGCAGCCGAACAACAAGGTGGTCTTCACCGGGACGCTGAACTTCAACAACAAGTCCAACGCGTCGAACGACGAGTCGCTGCTGATGATCGACAACGACACGATCCACGACGACTTCGTCAAGCAGTTCCTGCGGATCCGGACCTGCGCGAACCTCGACTGGCAGACGAGTGCCCAGCAGAACGGCAACGAGCCGGATCACTCACCCGACTGCATCTGATCAGAGGTTGCGACTGATGACGTCGGGAGTCCGTGGCCGGTCGGTGGACTCGATCGCGTGCCGTTCGTCGGCATCGATCAGTCCAAGGCCGGCCAGGATCCCCGCGGACGTGGACCAGGCGGCCCGCGCCTCCACCGCTTCGCCGCGATCCTGGTACGTCTTCCCGAGACCCCACCAGATCTCCGCGTCCAGGTACGTGTCGGTCGTTGCCTTGCGCAACTCGAGCGCCCGGCGGAAGTGCGCGATGGCCTCGACGAAACGGCCGGACCGGCGCAGTGCCTCGGCCAGGTTCGCCAGGATCGACGTCATCCGCCGCGATTCGCCGGACGCCTCGGCGGCGTCCAGCGCCGCGGTGTGCGTCCGCACCTCGTCGTCCGTCCGCCCGAGATGCCGATACGTCAGGCCCAGACCGGTGAGATACAGCGGTACGACGAAGTCCCGGCCGGCGCTCCGGGCCAGGTCGATCGCTTCGGAGTACGAGCCGATCGCCTCGTCGTACCGCTCGAGCCGGTGCTGGACGACAGCGAGCATGTGGACCTGCGCGGCCTCGGTCGAGTGGTTGCCGATCAAGCGGTACGCCTCGCGCGCCTGGCGGAGATGCTCCGGCGCCGCGTTCAGGTCGCCGATCTGCATCTGCCCGTACCCGATCGCCTCGTGGGCGACCGCCAGATGGCGCGGGTCCGCGGTGTGATCGGCCGCGTCGAGTGCGACGACACCCATCGTCCATGCGTCCCCCACGCGACCACGGTTCGTCAGGAGTACGGCGTACACCGCGCACAGTGCCGCGGTCAGCACCGGGCCTTCGTCGGTGGGCAGCTCGGCGGCCTGCTGGACGAGCGCGAGCAGGTTGTCCCGTTCGACGTCCAGCCACGCGTAGACCGCGTCCCGGTCGTCGAGGGTCGCGCCGTCGCGGGTCAGCAGGTGTGGCTCGAGGTCGTTACGCCAGGTCGCCAAGGGAAGCGCGATCTCGATGGCTCGGCGTGCGGTGGCGAGGTGGCAGTGGAAGGCCCGGCGCAACGCGGCGACACGGTCGGTCTCGGGATCCTCGGCGTGGGCGCGTTCGCGGGCGTACAACCGGATCAGGTCGTGCATGGCGTAGCGGCCGGGTCGCGGAGCACGGATCAGTTGGGCGTCGGTGAGGTCCTCGAGCAGCCGACCGGTGGTTTCCGGCGGCAGATCGACGAGTGCGGCAGCGACCGGAACGCCGAGGTCAGCGCCGTCGAGGAGACCGAGTGCCCGGAAGAGGCGCCGGTGCTGCGGTCCGAGTTCGGCGTACCCGAGCTCGAAGCCGGCGCGGAGCGCGCGGTCGCCGGAACTCAGGGCATCCAACCGGTCGTCCTCCTGCCGGAGCCGGTCCGCCAGATCGGGCAGCGTGGAGCCCGGCCGCGTGACGAGCCGGGCGGCGACGAGCGAGATCGCGAGCGGCAGGTGACCGCACAGACGGACGATCTCGTCGGCAGCGCCTTCGTCGTACGGCGCTGTTGTGGTCAATCGCTTGAGCAGCTGGAGCGCCTCGTCGTGAGTGAGTACGTCGAGGTTCTCGTGGACCGCACCGGGCAGATCGACGAGAACGCGTCGGCTGGTGACCAGGACTCGGCAGCCCGGCCCGGCGGCGATCAGCGACGCGACCTGCGCCGGGTCGTGGGCGTTGTCGAGGACGAACAGCAAGCGGCGGCTGTTGGTCAGCGACCGCAGCCGCGCGGACGCTTCGTCGGGATCACTCGGGACGGCGCGGTCGCTGGTCCCGAGCGACCGCAGGATCCGCGCCTGCGCCGCCTTCGGCTCCAACGGCCTGCTGCCCGGCGTGGATCCCCGCAGATCGATGTAGATCTGACCGTCCGGAAACCCACCGACCAGACTGTGCGCGACCTGGATCGCGAGCGTCGACTTCCCCACGCCACCGGGACCCGCCACCGCGACCACGGGGTACGGCGGATCCGATGACAACAACTCCACCAAGCGATTCAGCTGCTGCTCCCGGCCGGTGAACACCGGCAGCTCACCTGGCAACTCCGCCGGCACGACATGAGCGGGATCCGGTACGCCGGCATTCGCACGAGGCGGGTCCGCGGTCAGGACCGTCCGCTCGACCTCGCGGAGCTCCCGGCCCGGTTCGAGACCGAGCTCGTCGAGCAGGACCCGACGGCCCTCCTGGTAACTGGCAAGTGCGTCCGCTCGCCGGCCGGACTGCCACAGCGCGGTGACGAGTTGGGCGCGCAGCTTCTCGCGCAACGGGTGCTCGGCGACGAGGCGAGTGAGCTCGCCGACCAGCTCGCGACCGCGGCCGAGCGTCAGCTCATGGGCGTAGAGCTGTTCGCAGGTCCACAGCCGCGCCTCGCTCCACTGCTGAGCCGCGGCGGCCAGCCCGGGTGCTTCCAGACCGGCGAGCACTGGGCCGTGCCACAGGCCGAGTGCCGAGCGCAGTTGTTCCACCGCAGCGGCTGGGTCGGTCTCGGCCTTCGCTGCGGTCATCAGCCGACCGGCCTCGGCGACGTCGGTCCAGACCCGGGTGTGGTCGAGCCGGTAGCCGCCCGGCGTGGTCATGATGACCGGGGGTGTGCCGTCGCCGAGGTCGAACGCGCGCCGCAGCGCCGAGATCTGGATGCTGACCTGGGTCCGGGCCGAGGCCGGTGGATCGTCCTGCCACACCATGGCGATCAGGCGTTCCAGCGGCACCACGCGGCCTTCGTGCAGGACCAGCGCGGCCAGCACCTGCAGGGCTCGCGGGCGCCCCAGCCCGACCGGACGGCCGCGGATCGCCGCGTCGACCGGGCCGAGAACGCGGATCTCGACCAGTCGATTCATTCCACCGCACAATAATCGCCGCCGGTGTCATTCCGCTGTCACAAACCAGCTGCCGTCTCCGGTTCGGCATGTGAAGATGCGGGGGTGACCGACATCGAGGTACGCGCAGCGACGGCCGCCGATTTCGAGGCGACGCGGGAAGTGTTCGGCGGGGCGATGATGTTCGACCCGTCCTCCGACGAGCTCGGGCGGCAGCTGTTCGAGCCCGAGCGCACGCTGGTGGCGACCGACGACGGGGCCGTCATCGGGACGACCACGGTGCTCACGCGGGACCTGTCCGTCCCGGGTGCGGTGGTCGACGCCGCGCACGTCACCGGGGTCGGGGTACGCGCGACGCATCGCCGGCGCGGCGTGATGTCGCAGCTGATCGGGCGGCAGCTCCGCGAGGTCCCGGAGGCAGTCGCGGTGCTGTGGGCCAGCGAGCCGGCGATCTACGGCCGCTTCGGGTACGCCGCGGCCGCCTGGGGTACGGCGTACGAGGTCGATCTGCATCGTGTTGGTCCGACCAACGATCCGATCCGCCCGGGCGCGCTCGGTGTACTGACGGCGGACGAGGCGCTGAAGGAGTTGCCGGCTGTTCTGCGCCGCCTGCAGGAGCAGCGGCCCGGGGTGTCGGGGCGCTCGGAGCTGCGGTGGCGGAAACACCTGAAGGACAAGCCGGAGGACCGCAACGGGCGAACGGCCCTGGAGATCCTGGTGCACCGCGACGAGGCCGGGACCGTCGACGGGTACGCCCTCTGGCGCGGCAAGATGAACTGGATCCCCACCGGGCCGGCGAACGAGGTCCTTGTCGAGGAACTCGTCGCGCCCGAGTTCCCGGCGTACCGGGCGCTCTGGCAGCACCTGTTGACGATGGATCTCAGTGCGAAGCTGGGCTACGGGTACGCCGCTGTCGACGAGCCGCTGCTGCAGCTCGTCAGCACGCCGACGGCGCTCGACCGCCGCGTGGGCGAGTCGCTCTGGCTCCGCGTGACCGACGTACCGCGGGCGCTGCGGGAGCGGCGGTACGCCGTACCGATCGACCTCGTTCTCGAGGTGACGGACGGCCTGATCGAAGCGAACAACGGCCGCTTCCGGCTGACCGGCGACGACGCGCTCGTGACCTGCGACCGCACCGACAGTCCCGCCGACCTGACCCTCTCGGTCGCCGAACTAGCCGCGACCTACCTCGGCGGCCGCCACCTCGCCGAATTCGCCACCACCGGCCGAGTCACCGAACACACCCCCGGCGCCCTCAACCGAGCCACAGCAGCCTTCAACTGGCCCCTCGCCCCAGTCAGCGTCGAGATCTTCTAGCGGTCGTCGTCGGAGCTGAAGAGGGTTTCGCCGTCGTCGGGGCGGGTGGGGCGTTCCTGCTGTTGGGGGCGGCGGCGCATGTGTTCCGGCGGCGCCTCGTCCTCGAGGATGCCGTCGCCAGGTTTGCCGTCGGGGCCGCCGAACAGCAGGTCTGACATCTGCAGGTGGACGTGCTCGACATGCGGTACGTCGGGCAGCACCACCTGACCGCGTTCGCCGGC
Organism: Kribbella sp. NPDC043289; assembly: GCF_056436705.1. Lineage (NCBI taxonomy): Bacteria > Bacillati > Actinomycetota > Actinomycetes > Propionibacteriales > Kribbellaceae > Kribbella > Kribbella sp. NPDC043289. The sequence goes on along the minus strand of NZ_JBWKCB010000002.1, from coordinate 680,226 downwards.
GGACTCGATGTGCAGCGTGCCGCACCCGAGGATGCGGTCGATCAGCCCGTGCTCGTACGACACGTCGTTGACCCGCATCAGCGGGATGTCCCGGCCGGTCCGGGTGAGCACGCCGTGCCGGGTGATCAGCCGCCGGTTGGTGATCGTGTACGTCGAGAAGAACCAGTTCAGGAACGGTTTCAGCGCGAACATCGCCAGTACCACCACGCCGACCGCGAGGATCGCGATCCGGGCCGGCGTCTGCACCGAGCCGGTCGGCACGATCGCGGCCAGGAACCCACCGAGGGCCGCCACCACGAGCAGCAGGAGCACCGGGCCGATCAGCGCCTTCCAGTGCGTCCGGGTGCTGACGACGACGTACTCGTCCTCACCCAACAACTTCGCCGAGATCGCCATACCCCCAGTCTCACAGGTCGCAGGTTCGGTTGTCCCCTCCCGACACGATCGAGCGAAAAGATGGTTTAACACTTCACAATCTGCATACAGTGAGCCAAGATGCGCGAAGGGTTACCAGCTGGGGGACGAGAGGGAGCCGTGATGGCAGTCTTGTCGGTACTTGATCGGGAGCACACCGTCGCACCGCCGGGGTACAGCCGGTGGCTGATCCCGCCGGCCGCGCTGGCCGTCCACCTGTGTATCGGGCAGGCGTACGCGACCAGCGTCTACAAGACCTCGATGGTGAAGCACTTCGGCGCCAGTCAGACGGCGGTCGGCGTCGTGTTCAGCATCGCGATCGTGATGCTCGGCCTCTCGGCCGCGATCGGCGGCACCTGGGTCGAACGCAACGGCCCGCGGAAGGCGATGTTCGTCGCCGCCTGCTTCTGGGCGACCGGATTCCTGGTCGGCGCCCTCGGCATCGGCACCGGCCAACTCTGGCTGGTCTACCTCGGGTACGGCGTGATCGGCGGCATCGGTCTCGGGATCGGCTACATCTCCCCGGTGTCCACCCTGATCAAGTGGTTCCCCGACCGCCCGGGCCTCGCCACCGGCCTGGCGATCATGGGCTTCGGCGGCGGCGCGCTCGTCGCCAGCCCGCTGTCCCGCCAGTTGCTCAGCCTGTACGACGCCGGCTACAACCCGAACGTGAGTACGTCGGTCGCGGGCGGCGGCGCACTCGTCGGGCTGTTCGTCACGCTCGGCGTCGGCTACTTCGTGATCATGATGTTCGGCGTCTTCAACATCCGCGTCCCCGCCGACGGCTGGACGCCACCGGGCTTCGACTCGGCGAGCGTGCAGCAGAAGGCGCTCGTCACGACCGGCAACGTCTCGGCCGCGAACGCGATCAAGACGCCGCAGTTCTGGTTCCTGTGGGTGGTGCTGTTCTGCAACGTGACCGCGGGGATCGGCATCCTCGAGCAGGCCAGCCCGATGATCCAGGACTTCTTCCGCGGCGACGACGGGAAGTCGACCGTCGCGGTCGCGGCGGCGGCCGGGTTCGTCGGGCTGCTGTCGATCTTCAACATGGGCGGCCGCTTCGGCTGGTCGAGTACGTCGGACGTGATCGGGCGCAAGCCGATCTACGCGATGTACCTCGGCGTCGGGATCGTCGCGTACGCACTGCTGGCGACCGTCGGGCACACCAGCACGTTCGTGTTCGTCCTGCTGGCGGCGGTGATCATCTCGTTCTACGGCGGTGGCTTCGCGACCGCACCGGCGTACCTGCGGGACTTGCTCGGCACGTACCAGGTCGGCGCGATCCACGGCCGGCTGCTGACCGCGTGGTCGGCGGCCGGGATCGCGGGACCGCTGATCATCAACGGGTTCCTCGACAAGGAGGGCAAGCCGGGCACGCTGACCGCGTCGGCGTACCGTCCGGCGCTGTTCACGATGGTCGGCGTCCTCGTCGTCGGGTTCGTCGCCAACCTGCTGATCCGCTCGGTCGCCGAGCGGTTCCACGAGAAGACCGAGACGACCGCGGAGGCCGCACGATGAACCAGACCGCACGCCTGGCGATCTCTTGGCTCCTGGTCGCCGTCCTGCTCGGGTACGGCGTCATCGAAACGCTGATCACCGCAGCCAAGATCTTCACCTCATAAAGCGAAAACGATCAAGTACGCCGGCGCGAACGGCGGCACGATGGTGGCATGACCACCACCGTGCCCGCCGCCGTCGTGGCGGTGAACGTCGTCCACGAGCTGATCCGCGGGCCGACGCGGTGGACGGCGATCGACAAGCGGCCGGTGGACGGGGCGGTCGCGGTGGGCGAGCTCGGGCTGGTCGGTGACCGGCAGTGCGATACGCGGTACCACGGTGGGGTGGACAAGGCGCTCTATGCGTATGCCGCGGAGGATGCGGAGTGGTGGAGCGCCGAGTTGGGGCGGGAGATTCCGCCGGGGTTGTTCGGGGAGAATCTGACCACGCGCGGGCTCGACATCACCGGCGCGCTGCTCGGCGAGCGGTGGCGGATTGGTGGGACGGCCAACGGAATCCTGGTCGAGGTACGGTCGGCGCGGACGCCGTGCGGGAACCTGTCGGGGCGGATGGGGATCCACCGCTTCCACCATCGGTTCGCGAAGACCGGGCGGGTCGGCGCGTACCTGAAGGTGCTGGAGACCGGCTCGGTGCAGGCCGGCGACCCGATCGTGGTGGTGCACCGGCCGGCCGCTGCGGTCAGGCTGGGCGGAGGTGGGTGACGTCGCCGGCGGCGAGGGGGCGGGGGCCTTCGGGGGTGTCGACGATCAGGCGGCCGTCGTCGGCGAGGTCGCGGGCAGTGCCTTCCAGGAAGGTGCCGTCAGGGAGCTCGACGCGGACCTTCCGGCCGATCGTCGCCGACAACTCGCGGTACTCCGGGAGGATCGTCTGCGGATCCCCACCCGACTCGACCCAGGTCCGGTAGCGCGCTGCGAGCTCACGCAGTACCGCAGCCATCACCGTCGTCCGGTCCGTGGTGGCTGCCTTCTCCAGCAGGAGTGACGTGGCAGCCTCGTGCGGCTTCTCCGACTCGCGCAGCGTCACGTTGAGACCGATCCCGATGACGGCAGCCGGACCGTCGACCCGCTCGAGCAGGATGCCCGCGAGCTTCCGGTCCTCCACGAGTACGTCGTTCGGCCACTTCACCTGCGCCGGTACGTCGGCCACTTCGCGCACCGCGGCCGCAACGGCCAGCGGTGCGAGCAGACCGAGCCACGGCCAGCGCGACGCGTCGACCGCTGTCGGCCGCAGCAACAGGGACATCAGCACTGCCGACTGCGGCGGAGTCGTCCACGTCCGCCCCAGCCGTCCTCGACCGGACGACTGGTACTCCGCCACCACGACCAGCCCTTCAGGCTGGCCCTTCGCGGCAGCAGCCGCCACGACCGCATTGGTCGACGGCGTCTCCGCGAGTACATCGATCTGCGTCCACAGCGAACCGGGGCGCACCAAGCGGCCCCGCAGGAACTTCTCGTCCAGCGGGGGCCGCTCCAGGTCGTTGAACATCAGCCGGTGTTCTGCAGGCCGGCGGCAACGCCCGAGACGGTCAGCAGCAGCAACCGTCGAGTGCGGACGATCTGCTCCTCACTGAGCGAGTCATCGGTCCGCAGTGTCCGCAGCGCCCGCAGCTGCAGGTAGCTGAGCGCGTCGACGTACGGGTTGCGCAGCTCGACCGCACGGCCCAGCACGCGACGGCCCTGCAGCAGGCGCTCCTGGTCGAGCACCTTGAGCACCCACTCGGTGGTGAGCGCGTGCTCGTCGAGCATCTGCTGCGTCAGCTCGTCCCGGTCGCCCAGCTCGAGGTAGCGGCCGAGGATGCGCCGGTCGGTCTTCGCCAGCGACATCTCCGCGTTCTCCAGCATCACCTGGAACAGCGGCCAGTTCTGGTTCGCGTCCCGCAGAAGCGCGACGTCACCGACCGCCTGCAGCGCCGTACCCAGGCCGTACCAGCCCGGTGCGTTGACGCGGGCCTGCGACCAGGCGAACACCCACGGGATCGCCCGCAGGTCCTCCAGCGACGACACCGCGACACCACGCCGCGCCGGCCGCGAACCGAGCGGCAGCTGCCCCAGCTCCTCCAGCGGCGTCACGGTGCTGAACCACTCCGCGAACCCCTCCGCCTTCACCAGCCGGTGGTACGCCGTCCGCGCGGCCTCGTCGAGCGTCTTCTCCATCACCGAGAACCGCTCGGCCGCCGCGACGGCCCGCTCCTCGATGGCCGGCGTCGACGCGAGCAACGTTGCCGCGGTGACCTGCTCGATGTGCCGCTGCGCGATCGCCGAGTTCCCGTACCGGGCCGGGATCGCCTCACCCTGCTCGGTGAGCTTGAACCGCCCGGCCACCGACCCAGGAGCCTGCGCCAGTACGGCGCGGTTCGCCGGGCCACCGCCGCGCCCGAGCGCGCCACCACGGCCGTGGAACAGGGTCAGCCGGATCGCGTTCCGCTGCGCCCACGCGGTGATCCGCGCCTGCGCGTCGTACAGCGCCAGCGTCGCGGACACCGGGCCGACGTCCTTCGCGGAGTCGGAGTACCCGAGCATCACCTCGAAGCGCCGGTCGTTCGCGGTCAGCCGGTGCCGCACGCGGGTGAGCTGGATCGCGTTGTCCAGCACCTCCACCGAGTTCTGCAGGTCCTCACCGGTCTCGAACAGCGGTACGACGTCCAGCTCGATCGGACGCCCGTCCAGCGCGGCGTCGGCGAGCTCGTACACGGCCGCCAGGTCGCCGGCGTTGCGCGTGAACGAGACGACGTACCGGCGGCAGGCCTCGGGGCCGAAGCGCTGCTGGATCTGTCCGATCACCCGCAGCGTCGCCAGGACCTCTTCGGTCTTCTCTGACAGCTCTCCGCCGCCCAGGACCTCCTCGAGGGCCTTGGCGTGTACGGCGGAGTGCTGACGGACCTCCAGCTCGGCCAGGTGGAACCCGAACGAGTTCACCTGCCAGATGAGCTGCTGGAGCTCGCCGTACGCCTGGCGTGGTGCACCGGCGGTCACCAGCGAGTCCTGCAGCACCTTGAGCTCGTGCAGGAAGTCAGCGGCCCGCGGATAGCCGAAGTCGGCGTCCCGGTTCCGGGTGGCGGCCAGCCGGCGCGCGGCGAGCAGCAGGAGCTGCCGGTGCGGCTCCGCGGGCGACCGGCTCTCGATGTCCGCGATCAGCTCCGGGTTGACCGCCCGGGCGTCCTCCAGGATCCGGCGGACCGGTGCGGACGGCGGAGTGGTCGCGGCGTCCAGGGTGAGCGCGCGGCCGAGCACCTCGGTGGCCTGCTCCAGCGCCCGCAGGACGTGGTCGGCCTGGATCTGCATGGCCTCGCGGGTGATCGCCGCGGTGACGTTCGGGTTGCCGTCGCGGTCGCCGCCGATCCACGACCCGAGGTGCACGAACGGTGCCACCACCGGCGGCCGCGTCCCGGCCGCGTCCCCGGCGAGCGCGTCGTCGAGCCGGCGGTACACGTTGCCGACGACGTTGAACAGGGTCTCCTCGAACACCGCCATCGCGGACCGCACCTCGTCCAGCGGCGAGGGGCGGGCGGTGCGGAGTTGCGACGTACGCCACAGGACGTCGACCTGCTCGACGAGGCGGCGGCGGTTCTCGGCCAGGTCGCTGTCGCCGGCGCGCGGGTCGTGGCGCTCGTCCAGCAGCGACGAGATCCGCCGGATCGTCGCCAGGACGGCGCGGCGCCGGGCCTCGGTCGGGTGCGCGGTCAGTACCGGACGGAACTCCAGGCCGTTGAGCAGCGCGCGGGCCTGCTGCTCGCCGCTGTCGCGGGCGATCTGCTCGACGGCCTGGGCCAGCTCCGACACCACGGCCTCGCTGCCGGCCCGGTCGCGCTCACGGAGCACGCGGGCGCGGTGCAGTTCCTCGCTGAGGTTCGTCAGGTGGAAGTAGCAGGTGAACGCGCGGGCCACGTCCTCGGCGCGCTCGTGCGGCCAGGAGGCGACCAGCTGCTCGGCCGCGGCGCCGTCTCCGGCGATGGTCAGCTCGCGCAACTTCTCGACGTCGTCGAGCAGCGGCTGACCGGCGTACTCGACCAGAACCTTTCCGAGGATCTCTCCGAGCAGGCGGACGTCGGCCCTGAGTTCCTCAGGCACCTCGAACCGCGCGCGGGTACGGGTCTCACTTCCGGTCTCGGTCACGTTCGCCCACATTATCGGCGGACGCCCGTCCGTGCCGCCGAGTCCGCCCACTGGAAGCCGATCGTGACCGGGCGTTCAGCTACTTCACAGTATGTGAGCCGCCCGTGTGGCACTGGTCACGCTCGGGCGGTGATCAGACGGTGCCGAAGCCGCCGGCGACGATCTGTGCGACGGTTCGGGCGAGTTCGGCCGGGGTGCGGTCGGTGCCGCCGGGGCCGTCGGTGACGAGCATCTGGGCGCAGGTCTCGGTCATCGCGGCGAGCAGTTCGGCGAGTACCGGGAGGTTCGCGGCCGGGTCGGTGACACCGGGAAACTGCTTCAGCAGGGTCAGCCGCAGGCTCTCGACGAGGAACGCCCGGGCCGCGCGGACCCGCTCGGCGATCACGGGCGTCGCGCCGTACTGGGCTCCGAAGACGATCTGCCAGGACCGCGGCTGCTTCTGGACGGCGGTGAAGAACGTGGTCAGGCCGTCGAGGACGTGCTGCTGCGGGCTGCCGACGCTCGGGTCGGCCGGGAGCGCGCCGACGATCGAGATCACCAGGTGCTGCTCCTCGCGGGCGAGCAGCGCGAGCAGCAGTTCGTCGCGGTTCGCGAAGCAGTCGTAGACGACCGGTTTGGTGACGCCGGCCGCGTCCGCGATCAACTGCATCGTCGTCCCGGCGTACCCGTTCGCGGCGAAGACCTCGAGGGCGGCGTCCAGGATCAGTGGGCGGCGGCGCTCCGGACCGAGATGCCGCGCCCGCCGGCGTCGCTCAGTCTCCTCGACCACTTGACAAAGCTACCGCATCGTAGGAAATTCCTACGGTCTGGTAGGGAAGTTCACCGGAGACACTTCGGCGCCCGATGGGCGGCGAAGAGTGTGCGGCGAACCTCCCACTCACTGCCGCGGGGGTGGTCGATGACCGAACGAGGCAGTGCCGGCTGGCTCGAGTCCGAGGGCATCACCGCCCTGGACGCGAGTGAGCTTGCCCGGATGGTCGACCGGACGTCGGAGCGGGAGCTTCGGCATCGACTCATCGGGGGAGTACGAGAGATCGCGTTGCGCGAGATCTTTCGGCGGATGCCGGAGTACCTCCGACCCGCCCGGGCCGCCGGGTTCGATGCTGTCGTCAGATGGCAGATCACCGGCGCGGGCGGGGCCGGCGACGCCGTCGACGAGTACTGGATCCGGGTCCACGACGGCCACTGCGCCGCCGTACCAGCGCCGGCCACGCCACCCGACATCTCGATCCGCACCGACCCCGCCACCCTGCTCCGCATCGTCACCGGCAACGAGGACCCGCTCACCGCCGTCCTCAAACAACGCCTCACCGTCCAAGGCGACCTAACCCAAGCCGCCCGCCTCACCAAACTCTTCGCCGTCGGCCCGCCGTGAGCCTCCCGCCACTACTTCTCCATGCCGCGTGGCTTGGCGTGGGTCTGCCCCGTCGATTGCTCTGTTGACTGGCCGGCGGTGGGGGCTTTGACGCCGCTGGGCTTGGCGCTTGTCGGGTCGAGGCCGGGGACGAAGCGGGCGGAGGGATCCTGCCGTGCTCGGACCAGTTCGTGGACCTCTCGGGCCAGCTGGTGCCCGAACTCGCGAGATCGGCCGGCGATGTCGCGCTCCGGCGTACCGGCTTGGCGCCAGGCCTCGACCTGGGTGGGCAGTACGCCGAACGCCGCGTCGACCCGCGCAGCGACGTCGCGGGCGAGGGCCGGTTGTTGCTCGCTGGGGATGCCGGCGTGCGCCGTCAGTACGTCGGCCGCGGTCGTCGCGATCGCCCCGCGGGGCTGACCGGCGAGCTGCCGCAACGTCTCGCCCGCGTCCCGGCCGGTGAGGTCGTCGATGCTGCCCGCGAAGGCCCGCGCGGCCGGCGCGCGCTCCGAGTCGACGTGCGGAACGGGCCCTCCGGTGAGCTGCTCCGCGACGTCACCCGGCAGGGTCTGCTCGATGACCAGGTCGAGATAGTCCTCCGAGAAGGCGCGACCGACCGCGAACGTGAGGTCCGAAGGGATGGTCGCCTGCGCCCGAATTTCGTCGCCGAGGGTGTACCCGTCCGAGACGGCCTGCCACGACAGCGTCGACGTCACCGCTTGCAATGCTGCCCGGGCCTCCACGACCTGTTCGTCGGTGAGGACGATAGGACCCTCCGCGGTCAGCTGCCGCAGTGGCGTCTCCACCAGGTTCCTGTTGAGGCGGAGCGTGCCGTCGGAGTCCTGCGCGACGTACACCTGGTTCCCGGTCCGACCGGCCGGTGCGGGGACGTGCTCGCCGTTCCACAGCGACTCCGACGTACCGGTCAGCTCGCCGACGGTGTCGCGCATCCCGTGCAGCAACGCGTCGACCGACGCCGGCCGATCTCTCCGCCGAGCAGCAGGGACCGGAGCGGACCTGACCGAAGCGGGTTTCGGCGCCGGTTCGGCCGCAACGCGCGCGGCGTCGCGTTCCTGTTTGGCCGGGTGCCAGTCCGGCAGTTCGTCGAGGAACTCGTGCAGCCCCCGCATCTCCGCGATGACCGTCGCGTTCGCCCCGTCGACCGCTCCCGCTCCCCCGGCGATGTCACCCCAGCGGCTCTCGAGTTCCTGGGTCAGCTCGCGTTCTCGGGCCGCGCCGAGATCACGCGCCGCGAAGCGGGTTTCGAGCTCGTCGCCGAACTGGCGCACGAACACCGCCTGCTGGGCGCCCGGCGGCAGCGTTCGATGGGCCTCGTTGTCGAACAGCACCATGCTCGCGGCGGCCTGCCCGGCGCCGCCGGCCCCGGCGCCGGCCAGGGCCTTCAAGACTTCCACGTCGTTCTGGTTGATCCGCGCCCCGACCGCGAGGGCGAGGGCTCGCGCGGCCGCGGCGTCGCCCTCCAGCAGCGCGTGCGGGAAGAGTCCCAGATCGTCCGGTCGGCCGTTCGGCAGCAGGCGCGGGACGATCCGCTGCGTCGCGGTCGACGCGTAGGCGTGACTGACGGCTGTCGTCAGTCGCTCGCGGTTCGCCGGATCGGGTGCCGGCGACAGCGGGCGGCGGGGGTCGAGGGACCGTGCGCAGGCCGCAACGACCGCCGTCAAGGCAGCTCGAACCTCCGGCCGGCGGTCGACCGCCTGGTGCGTCGCCCGAGTCAGGTTCAGCTGCGGGCTGGAGGCGAGCTTCACCGGGGTAGCGAGGTTCTCGGCGAGCGCCTTGAGCGCCCGCTCGTGATTGCGCGCGACCGCGATCACCTGCGGGCTGGGCCCGTCCGATTCGCCACGGGTGTCGCTGGCGACGAGTTGGTTGACTCGGTGGACCAGGTTCAGCACATCGGGATCGAGATCAGCCACGGCGGAACGCTATCCCCGCCCCAGGTTCAGCGCGGGCGTCAGAGGCCGCGTATCAGAGGCTGTGGGTGGACGGACCGTCGCGGCGGGATCCGGTGGAGCCGGTCCGCGCCGCGTCGCCGGCGCCGCGCGTCTCCCCGCCGGAGCCGTGTACGGCGCGCAGCGGCGGGATCGCCGCGTCGTCCAGGAAGCGCTGCGCGGCATCCCGCCCAGGGCCGGCCGGCGGCCGGGACTCGAACCCCTTGATCGCCGCATGCGTCTGATCCCCGAGCGACGCGCCGTACCACGCGGCCTCCTGGCGCAGGTCCGCGTCGCGCGCCTGCCACTCCTCCACCTGAGCGGGTAGGTCTTTGAGGCCCTCGACCAGCATGGTGGCCGTCGCTGCCACGGCGGCCGGACGGCTCGCCGGGGGGATGTCCGACATCGTCACCGCCGCGTCGGCCGCGGCGGCCGCGGCGGCCGCCGGCGACGTGATCTGCTCCGCGGTGACGCCGGGTTCCATCCCGGAATGGTGCTCCACCCTGGTCAGGAGCCGGTCGACGACGATGGCCTGAAGCTCCCCGAACTGTTGATCTGCCACGCCCGGCAGCGTAGCGAGACGGGGAGTCAGCCCACTGTCAGAGCGCGACGGTGCGGTTGCCGAAGCGTCGTACCCCGGCAGGAACCGGGCGAGCTCCTGCGTGTTCGCCGCCGCGGGTCCGTCGTCACCGGCGCGGAGCTCCGCGAGGGTCTTGATCTCCTCGGCGCCGATGTAGTTCGCCCAGCCGAGCGCGGCGAGGCCGCGGTCGGTGGGGTTGCCGGCCGGATCGAGGCCGAGGGCGGCCTGCGGCGGTGCAATGTCTCCGACCGGCTCCGCCAAGCCGTCCTCCAGCTCGTCGGTGACGGCCAGGACGGCACTCTCCCGCTCCACAGCGGTCAGCATGTCGAAGCCCGACTTGGTGCTCAGAACGATTTCCGCGGCCTTCGCACCCATCTGGCCTCGGCCCGCGGCGACCACCGTGTCGAGCACCTGCTCACCAGGTACGCCGACCTGCCGGCCGAGCGTCGACGTGATCATCCACGCGGTTTCCTGGTCGGCCTCGAGCCTCGGCGGCCCGAACTCCCCCAGCCCCGCGTCCAGCCGCTCGGCGATCCGGGGAGTCGCGAACTGCGCCCAGGTTCTGCTCATCGCCACGCCGAACGCGTCCCGGTTGTACTCGTACTCCGCGGTCGACAGCAGCTCGTCCCGCTCCTGCGCCGTGACCGGGCCTGGCACCCGCAAGTTCGCGCAGTGCGCGACCGTCTCGGTCAGCTGCTGCCGGATCGCCGCCCGCTGATCGTCACGAGGCGCGTCGTTGCCCGCGGCCAGCGCTTCGAGCAGCGGACGCCCGCTGCGCGTCACCCCGCGCGTCAGCTGTTCGTCGGTCGCGAGCGACTGGCCGCCCAGTTCCTCCAGCACGGCCCGGTTGATCCGGCCGAGGACCTCCGTCAGATCTGCATCCGCCACGCTCGGCAGCGTAGCGAGGCGGAGAGTCAGCGCACTGTGCGGCCGACGTCACAGGCGGTACGGCGTACTGGCGCGTAGGCTGCCCGTTCATGGGAGAGACCGTGAACATCCACACCACGGCCGGCAAGCTCGCGGATCTCGAGCACCGGCTCGACGAGGCCGTGCACGCCGGGTCGGAGCGCGCGGTGGAGAAGCAGCACGCGCGCGGCAAGAAGACCGCCCGCGAGCGGATCACGATGCTTCTCGACGAGGGCTCCTTCTCCGAGCTGGACGAGTTCGCCCGGCACCGGTCGACGAGCTTCGGCCTGGACGCGAACCGCCCGTACGGCGACGGCGTGGTGACCGGCTTCGGCACCATCGACGGCCGCCAGGTGTGCGTGTTCGCCCAGGACTTCACGGTCTTCGGCGGCAGCCTCGGTGAGGTGTTCGGCGAGAAGATCGTCAAGGTGATGGACCTGGCGATGAAGATCGGCTGCCCGCTGATCGGCATCAACGACTCCGGCGGCGCCCGGATCCAGGAGGGCGTGGTCTCCCTCGGGCTGTACGGCGAGATCTTCCGCCGCAACGTCCGCGCGTCCGGCGTGATCCCGCAGATCTCCCTGATCATGGGCCCGTGCGCGGGCGGCGCGGTCTACTCCCCCGCGGTCACCGACTTCACGGTGATGGTCGACGAGTCGTCGTACATGTTCATCACCGGCCCGGACGTGATCAAGACCGTCACCGGTGAGGACGTCACCCAGGAGGAGCTCGGCGGCGCGCGGACGCACAACACCAAGTCCGGTAACGCGCACTACCTCGGCAGCGACGAGGAGGACGCGATCGAGTGGGTGAAGACGCTGGTCGGTCACCTCCCGCAGAACAACCTCGAGGATCCCCCGGTGTACGACGCCCCGGCGGACCTCGAGCTGACGGACACCGACCTCGCGCTCGACACGCTGATCCCGGACTCCCCGAACCAGCCGTACGACATGCACACCGCGATCGAGGCGGTCGTCGACGACGGCGACTTCCTCGAGGTGCAGGAACTGTTCGCGCCGAACATGATCGTCGGCTTCGGCCGCGTCGAGGGCCGCCCGGTCGGCGTGGTCGCGAACCAGCCGATGCAGTTCGCCGGCACCCTCGACATCGACGCGTCCGAGAAGGCGGCCCGGTTCGTCCGCACCTGCGACGCGTTCAACCTGCCGATCCTGACCTTCGTCGACGTCCCCGGCTTCCTGCCCGGCACCGACCAGGAGTGGAACGGCATCATCCGCCGCGGCGCCAAGCTGATCTACGCGTACGCCGAGGCGACCGTCCCGATGATCACCGTGATCACCCGCAAGGCCTACGGCGGCGCGTACGACGTGATGGGGTCGAAGCACCTCGGCGCCGACATGAACATCGCCTGGCCGACCGCGCAGATCGCGGTGATGGGTGCCCAGGGCGCCGTCAACATCCTGCACCGCCGCGAGCTCGCCGCGGCCGAAGACGTCGACACCCGTCGGCAGGAACTCATCACGGAGTACGAGGACCACCTGGCGAACCCGTACATCGCGGCCGAACGCGGCTACATCGACGCCGTGATCAAGCCCAGCGAGACCCGCGCCGAGATCGTCCGCGCCCTCCGCCTGCTCCGCACCAAACGCGACACCCTGCCCCCGAAGAAGCATGGGAACATTCCGCTGTGAGCACACTGCGCGTCGTCAAAGGCGATCCGACTCCAGAAGAGCTCGCTGCGCTGGTAACCGTCCTGGCCGCACGCTCGACCGCACCGGCGCCGGCTCCCGACCCGGAACGAGCCGGCAACTGGGCGACGTACTGGCGTAACGCCCGCACCCCGCTGCACCCCGGCCCCGGCCAGTGGCGCGCCTCGGCGCACCCCTAAGTCCGCCGGAACCGCACGAGCGGGTACGTCGGAGCCTCGCCCGTGTTGCGCACCGGGCCGGGGAAGGTTGTCGCGCCGTCCAGCACTAGGCCGTGCCGCGCGGCCACTGCCACCAGGTGGGCCAGGGAGTCCTGCGAGCGGGTGTCGTTCGGGCCGCGGGTGTCGGAGTACCGGCTGGCGTCGGTCTTCTCGGTGGTGGTCACGAAGACGCCGTCGGTTCGAAGTACCCGGGCGACCTCGGCGATCACCGGTTCGCTGTCGTCGAGGAGATGCAGCAGCCACACCGCCACCACCGCATCGCACCGGCGGTCGGCGATCGGCAGCCGGCCCGCGTCCGCCGCGGCGACGTGGCCCGGAAGGCGGACCCGCGCGTGGTGCAGCATCGCGGCGGACAGGTCGACACCGTGCACCAAGTTGCCCAGTGCAACCAGCTCGGCGCCGACGATGCCGGTCCCGACCGCGAGCTCCAGTACCCGGCCGCCCTTGGGGAGCAGCGAGTCGACCGCCTGCGCGGCCGCCTGCGCGCGGATGGATCCTCCGCGGGTCTCGTCGTACGTCGAGGCGACGGTCTCGTCGTAGGTGTAGGAATGCTGCGTCTTCCACAACTCGGGCCAGGCGATGCCGACCTCGGCGAGCATCGTGCGGAGCAGCGGGAGCGAGACGCCGACCACGTTGTGATAGTCACCGTTGGTCGAGGTGACGAACGGTCCGCCCAGACCGTCGACGGTGAACGAGCCGGCCACCACGAGAGGCTCGCCGGTCGCGACGTACGCGTCGATCTCGTCGTCCGTCAGGTCCGCGAACTCCACGGTGGTGGACGCGAGCTCCCGCAGTTCCTGCTTGCTCTCGGTGTCGATCAGGCAGTGCCCGGTGTGCAGTACGCCGGTCCGCGCGCGCATCGCGCGCAGACGTTCGCGCGCGACGTCCGGCGTACCGGGTTTGCCGAAGGGTTCGCCGTCGAACTCGAGCACCGAGTCGCAGCCCAGAACCGTCGCGTGGTCGGTCAGGTTGGCGACCACCGCGCGGGCCTTCAGCGTGGCGAGCAGCCGGGCGAGCTCACCCGGAGACTCCGCGGTGATGTGGTCCTCGTCAACACCGGACACGATCACCTCCGGCTCGACGCCCGCGCCACGCAGGGTCTTCAGCCGGGCCGGCGACGCCGACGCGAGCACGAACCGCGGGCTCACAGCTTCGCCAGCGCCCGGCGCAGCGGGTCCAGGCCGATGGACCCGAGGTTCAGCGCGTCCCGGTGGAACTCCCGCAGGTCGAACGCGGAACCCTTGCGCTGCTTGGCCTCCTCGCGCGCCTGCAGCCACATCCGCTCCCCGACCTTGTACGACGGCGCCTGGCCGGGCCAACCGAGGTACCGGAGCAGTTCGGCGCGCAGGAACTCGGTCTCCATCCGGCAGTGCGCGCGCAGGAACTCGAACCCGAGGTCGGCGTTCCAGCGCTCACCCGGCCGCCAGCCGAACGGGTTGTCGCGCGGGACCTCCAGCTCCAGGTGCATGCCGATGTCGACGATCACCCGGGCCGCCCGGAAGCCCTGGCCGTCCAGCATGCCGAACCGGGCGCCGGGGTCCTCGAGATAGCCGAGCTCCTCCATCAGCCGCTCGGCGTACAGCGCCCAGCCCTCGCCGTGGCCGGAGACCCAGCAGGCGATCCGCTGCCAGCGGTTCAGCAGGTCGGTGCGCAGCATCGTCTGGGCGACCTGGAGGTGATGCCCGGGTACGCCCTCGTGGTAGACCGTGGTGACCTCGCGCCAGGTGGCGAAGGTCTCGACGCCGCTCGGCACCGCCCACCACATCCGGCCCGGCCGGGTGCTCAGGTCCTCACTCGGCTGCGTGTAGTAGATCGAGCCGTCCGAGGTCGGCGCGATCATGCACTCCAGCGTGCGGATCTCGTCGGCGATGTCGAAGTGCGTGCCGCCCAACTCGACGACGGCCGCGTCGGACAGCTGCTGCATCCAGTCCCGGAAGGCTTCCTTGCCGTGCACCGTCCGCGCCGGGTCGTTGTCCAGCAGCGCCGCCGTCGCCTCGATGCTTCGGTCGCCACCGTTCAGGTCGGCCGCGATCTGCTGCATCTCCGACTCGATCCGGGCCAGCTCCTGCCAGCCCCAGGCGTAGGTCTCCTCGAGATCGATCGTCGCACCGAGGAAGCTGCGCGAGGCGAGCTCGTACACCTCCCGGCCGCACGCGTCCCGCTCCGGAGCCCGTGGCGCGAGTTCGGCGGTCAGCCAGGCGCCGAACTGGTCGAACGCCTTCCGGGCCGCGGCCGCCGCGGCCTCCACCGTCGGCTTGACCGGGCTCTCGGGCGCCCGCGCCGCGAGGCCGGCGAAGAAGTCGTCGCCCTCGGCCCCGGTCCAGCTGGCGATCCGCTCGGCCAGCCCGTTCACCTGCCGGACCGCCGAGACGCGTCCCAGCGCGGCCTGCTCGAGCAGCGTGTCGCGGTACCCGTCGAGCGCCGTACCGATCTGGTTGAGCCGGATCGCGACGATCTCCCAGTCCTGCTCGGTACCGGTCGGCATCAGGTCGAACACCTGCCGCAGCGCCGCCGGGACCGACGAGATCGCGTTCAGCTGATGCTGCGGTACGCCGGCCTCGTGGCGCTCCACCTCCAGCCCGAGCCGCTCCACGAAGGCATCCTTCGCGACCTCCTCGCGGGGGCTCGCGGGCTCGATCGCGCGGGCGTCGGCCAGCGACCGCCGGGCCAGCTCGACCCGGGCCTCGAAACCGGCCGTGGTGAAGTCGGGCAGCTCGTGGTCGTGGCCGGCGATCCCCAGCTCGGTGGCCGCGATCGGGTCGAGCACGACCTCCTGCTCGAGGTGCCGCTCGGCGAGCTGGTCGATCGGGCTGTTCGGCGTCGTCGCCGGGGTACGGGCATCGGTCACGCTGCCGACACTACCGTCCGGGGGTGCTCCGAACTGACCTGATCGGTACGGATACTGTGGCGATCGCTGTGTCAGCAGAGGGACGAGAGGATCGGCGTTGAGCCAGCCACCCTACGGGCCGCCGGGTCAGAACCCGCCGTATCCGCAGTATCAGCAGCAGGGACCACCTCAGGGACCGCCGCAGGGCCAACCGCAGTACCAGCAGCAGTATCAGCAGCCCCGCCCGCCGCAAGGTCCCCCACCTGGTCAGTACGGACCCCCGCAAGGTCAGTACGCCGGCCCGCCCCAGGGCCCGCCGCACTACGGGCCGCCCTCGCAGGGTCCCGGCTTCGGCTGGGGCCCGAACTTCGGTCCCGGCGGCCCGCAGCCGCCGCGGCGGAAGAAGTCGAAGGCCCCGCTGGTCCTCATCGTGTCGCTGCTCGGCGTCGTGATCGTCGGCGGCTGGATCCTCGGCGTCATCAAGAAGAACGCCGACGACACCACGACGCCGCCGGTCAGCCCGACCCGGTACACGCCGGAGCCCACCTCGTCGACGTCTCCGACCGGGCAGCCGACCGAGGAGCCCACCAACACCGAGTCGACCTCGCCGAACAAGCCGGCGGACTCGACCGTCGTGGCGAAGAACCAGCTCTACAAGGTCGGCCAGATGACGCCGGTCGGCTGCAAGGAGCCGAAGGTCCGCCCGACCAACGCCCGGAACGCGGCCGCGTACTGGACCGCGATCAAGCCCTGCCTGGACAAGTCCTGGTCGCCGCTGGTGGCGAAGGCCGGCTACTCGTTCAAGGCACCGTCGATGACGTTCTGGGCCGGCACCAACGCGACCGGCCCGTGCGGCAGCGGCCCGGTCAACGTCCCGTACTACTGCTCGGTGAACAACAACCTGTACATGAAGGTCGACGTCTTCGTGAAGGCGTACACCGAGTACCCGGACGCGGAGTCCAGGGCGTACGCGCGGATGTGGTACACCCGCTCGGTCTCCCACGAGTACGGTCACGCCGTCCAGAACATGACCGGCATCCTGCAGGCCTCCGACAACATCCGGTACGAGCTGACCAGCTACGAGGACCGGACCCGGCAGACCCGCCGGATGGAGCTGCAGGCGAACTGTTTCGCCGGCGTCTTCCTGGCGATGAACAAGCGGTCCTACCCGATCAGCGGCGAGATGCTCTACGTCTGGAACAAGTGGGTGGTCACCGCCGGCGACAAGCCGGAGGAGGGCGACCACGGCAGCGTCGCGAGCCAGAAGCGCTTCATGGGGACGTCGTTCAAGACCGGCAACCCGGCGAGCTGCAACACGTTCGCCGTCTCACCCAAGTACGTCAGCTAATCCAGGCGGCGCCACCTGGCGCCAGGAGTCGATCAGGATGTCGTGCAGTTCGGCGGCGTCCTCGAGCGCGGCGAGGCGGGCCCGAACCCAGTTCGAGCCCGCCTCGTGCTTGGGTACCCAGAATTTCTCCGGCTCGGCCGCGATCAGTTCCTCGCGCTCCAACCGCGGACACCGGACGGCGAACGAGGTCTGGTCGTCCGGGACCGTGACGAACATCCGCCCGGCCACGTCGAACGTCGGGTGTCCCCACCGCTGCTTCTCCACCGTCTCCGGGAAGGACAGCGCGATCCGTCGTACGTCGTCAGCGTCCAGCACCGTCACACTCTAGAGCGTCCGCGCCCCGGCAGCAGAAGGGCGACGAGCGCACCGGCGGCCACGATCGCGGCGCCCGTCCAGACCGCGGGGACCAGACCGGCGGCGTACCGGATCGGGGACTCGTAGGAGCCCGCCGACGCGAACACCGAGGCCAGTACGGCGACCCCCATCGCGACGCCGACCTCGCGGATGGTGTTGTTCGTCCCGGACGCCACTCCCCGGTCGGCATCCGACGCGCTGCCCATCACCACGCTCGCACTCGGCGCGAAGGTCAGCCCCATCCCGATCCCCGCGAGGACGAACGGCACGACGAGTTCGCCGTACTGCGTGGTCGCGCTGGTGATCAGTGCGATCCAGCCGAGCGCCCCGGCCAGGAACACCTGCCCGACGGTGATCAGCAGTCGTGCGCCGACCCGGTCGACGATCAGACCGGCGATCGGGGCGACCACCAGCGGTGCCGCGGTCCACGGCAGCGTGCGGACGCCGGACTGGAACGGCGTGTAGCCCTGCACGACCTGGAAGAACTGCGCGAGCAGGAACACCGAGCCGAAGACGCCGACCGAGAACGTGAACGTGACGACGTTCACGACGCTGAACGAGCGGACCCGGAACAGGCGCAGCGGCAGCATCGGCGCCGCGGTCCGGTGCTCCCAGCCGATGAAGGCCGCCAGCAGTACGCCGCCTGCGACCAGCGAGCCGAGGACGTTACCCGACGTCCAGCCGTCGCCGGCTCCGTGCACGACACCCCACACGATCGACAGCACACCGGTGGTGGCCAGGACGAAGCCCATCAGGTCCAGCGACTTCGCCGTACCCTTCGACTCGGTCAGGACGCGCGCGGCGAGCAGGACGGCGACGACGCCGATCGGGACGTTCAGCCAGAAGATCCACTGCCAGTTCAGGCCGTCCACGACCGCGCCGCCGACCACCGGCCCGACGGCGATACCGAGACCGGAGATACCGCCCCAGATGCCGATCGCGGCGCTGCGCATCTTCTCCGGAACGGCGCCGGACAGCAGGGTCAGCGACAGCGGCATCACGGCCGCGGCGCCGATGCCCTGGATCGCCCGCGAACCGATCAGCATCCACGGCTCGGTCGCCAGCGCGCAGGCTGCGGAAGCGAGCGTGAACAGCGTGATGCCGGCCAGGAACACCCGGCGCCGGCCGAGCCGGTCACCGATCGCGGCCGCGGTCAGCAGCAGCGCGGCGAAGGCCAGCGTGTAGGCGTTCACGAACCACTGCAGGTCCGACAGTGACGCACCCAGCTCGGACTTGATCACCGGGAGTGCGTTGGTCACCACCAGGTTGTCGAGCGTGACCATGAAGGTCGGAATCCCCACCGCAGCGAGCACCACACCGAGCCCCCGGCTCCGCGCGGTCCGCGCTCCGTCCCTCTCCTCGAGAGCGGTCGATGTCATCTCTCTACCCCTTGTTGTAATTGACTGATAACAAGCTTGATGACGAGAGTATGCATCCACTGATAACATGTCAAGGGACGGAAGGAGCGAGGGATGCCGGCAAGGGTTCGACTGACTGCAGCGGAGCGTGGCGAGGAGGTACTGCGGGCCGCGGTCCAGGCGTTCGGGCGGTCCGGGTACGAGGGCACCAAGACCGATGAGATCGCCCGGATGGCGGGGGTGTCACAGCCCTACGTGATCCGGCTGTTCGGGACGAAGCAGCAGCTGTTCCTGGCCGCCGTACAGAGTGTCTGTGAGCGGATCGAGCAGATCTTCCGCGAGGCCGCCGCCGAGACGCCCGAGCTGCCCGTCCTCGGCCAGAACTACGAGCGTCTCCTGGCCGAGCCCGAGCTGCTTCTGGTGCTCCTGCACGGCTTCTCCGCGAGCGGCGATCCGGCCATCGGCGACTGCGTCCGCGAACGCTTCGGCGGCATCTATCGACTGGTCCGCGAACTCACCGGCGCCTCAGCGCAGGAGGCCCGGGAGTTTCTGTCCACCGGCATGCTGATCACGGTCATGTCCGCGCTGCAGGTGATCGGCCCGAAGGCGATCCCGATGCCGTGGGCCGAGGAGATCACCGAGACGCTCGGGCACGAGCACTAGTCCCAATCGAGCACTAGTCCCGATCGAGCTTCTGGCCGGCGGCGAACCAGATCGTCGCCGCGACCAGCGCCATCGCCGCGGCGACCACCACCAGCGACCCCCGCACGTCGGCTCCCTGAACCAGCCGCGCGGCCACCGCACCGACCACCACCAGCGACAAGGCGATTGCCGTCGGCAACCACCAGCGCCGGAGCGCCGCCGGCCGAATCCGCACGTACGACGGAACTTGCGCCGCGAACGCGGTGGCCAGGTGCACCACCACGAGCGCCATCGCGGTGAGCGCAAGACTCCAGCTGACCTCCCGCGGCGCCCGCAGCAACCACCCGACGCCGACGAGCAGCAGGAACGCCGCCGCGGCCGGTGAGTCGGGCAGCACGACGGTCGCCACCAGCAGCGGTACGCCGACGATCGGCACCAGGTCCATCTCGTCCCAGGACTGCAACGCCGGCACCACCAGCGCGACCGCTCCCGCGAGCGCGATCACCGAGCGCGCGATCCGCATCGCCCGCCCCGACGCCCGGAGCTGTTCGAGCCACAGGCTGATCCGTTCGGCGGCCGTCATGAGCGGATCCTCGGGGCCGCGGACAGCCGCGCCGCGTCCCGCAGTACCTCGTCCAAGGTCCCGGAACCGCTCCAGGGCACGGTCGGTACGCCGAGGTCGCTGAGGCGATCGAGATCGCGACGGCGCTCCAGCAGACGCAGGCGCCAGGCGAGCGGCCAGGACCGGGCGTCGTGCTCGTCGACACCGATGACGTCGGCGACGTCGGGTGGCAACGTGTCGATCGCGATCACCGTGCAGCCGGAGTGCACCAACGTGACGATGTAACCGAGCATGGTCTGCCGCAGCAGCGGGCTGAGGACCAGCACCAGGCTGTCCGACCGGATCCGGTTCCGCCGCGCGAGTTGTTCTTCGTCCTGCTGGCGTCCACGCCGATCGGCATGGACGAGGGTGTCCAGGATCCGCCGCAGATGTGCACGGCCGCTGCCCGATCGCACGCCCCGGAACAGGCTGCCGGTGTCGATCAGCCGCACCCGGTCGCCGTTCCGCAGGTAGTGCTCGGCGACCGCAGCGGCCGCCCGGACCGCGGTGTCGAGGCTCGAGGACCGGCCTTCGATCCCTTCGCTGATCCCTATCTCGCCGCCGGTGTCGACCATGATCACCACCTCGGTGTCGCGGTCCGACCAGGTCGACGTGACATGCAGCTCCTGTGTGCGCGCCGACACCGCCCAGTTGATCCGCCGCAGCCGGTCGCCGGTCCGGAACGGCCGCACGCCGGACAGCTCGGTCCCCTCGCCCGGTCGCCGCGAGCGGTGCAGCCCGACCAGACCGGCCGGTCGCGGCACCGAGTCCACCGCCTCGAATCCTTCGCGCAGCGGCAGGGTCTTCACCGCCTGCGACTCGGCCGACGTCATCGGCAGCCGGTACGCCCCGACCGTCGACGTCGCCACGACTGTTGGCCGCTCCAACGACCGCAGTCCCCAGCGTTTCGACCGTACGCCGACCTCCAGCGTCACGTCGCCGTCCGCGACCGGCTCCGCGATCGCCGCCTGCGGCGGGTCGTACTGGAACCACGCCGTCCGCGGCAGCGCCGCCACGACGAGGTCGATGTCCGGATCGACCGCCTCCGGAACCCGCAGCCGGTACGTCGTACCCTGCCCCTCGAACAACACGTCCGCGTCGAGCTCGGTGTACACCTCAGGCCGTCCGCTGGGACGGAAGAACCTCCCCCAGGCCGCCAGGAACGCCAACGGCAGCCCGAACACGGCCGCATCCGGACGCCGGAACAGTACGGCGATCCCGAGCAGCACCGCAGCTACGCAGACCACCCGGATCTGCGCGTGCGTCGGCCGCCACCTCATGCGCCTGCAGCACCGGCAGCGCCGACCACGGTCGGCGGCGCCGCGACCGAACCGAGCACGGCCCGCACCACGGTCGCCCCGGTGACCTCGTGCAGCCACAGCTCCGGCCGCACCGTGATCCGGTGCGCCAGCGCCGGAACCGCGACAGCCTTCACGTCCTCCGGTACGACGTAGTCGCGGCCCTGGATCACCGCGTACGCGCGAGCAGTCAACAGCAACGCCAGCGAGCCTCGCGGCGACGCACCGACCAGCACCTGCGAGTCCCGTCGCGTGGCCGCGGCGAGGTCGACGCAGTACTGGCCGACGGTGTCGTCGACCGTCACCGTCTCGACGGCACGTTGCGCGGCGAGCAGCCCGGCGGCGTCCGTCACCGCGTCGACGGTCTGGTCCTCGCGGCGGCGGCTCATCCGGCGACGCAGGACCTCCCACTCCTCCGCGGGGCTCGGGTAGCCGAAGCCGATCCGCAGCATGAAGCGGTCGAGCTGCGCCTCGGGCAACGGATAGGTGCCCTCGTACTCCACCGGGTTCGCTGTGGCGAGCACGTGGAACGGGGTGGGCAGCGGGAACGTCTGCCCCTCGACCGTCACCTGATGCTCCTGCATCGACTCCAGCAGCGCCGCCTGCGTCTTCGGTGGGGTTCGGTTGATCTCGTCCGCGAGCAGCAGGCCGGTGAAGATCGGGCCCGGCCGGAAGACGAACTCGGACTCCTTCTGGTCGTACACGAAGGCGCCGGTCACATCCGACGGCAACAGGTCGGGCGTGAACTGTACGCGGCGGAACTCCAGCCCCAGGGCCTGCGCGAAGGACCGCGCGGCCAGCGTCTTGGCCAGGCCCGGGTAGTCCTCGAGCAACACGTGCCCGCCGGCCAGGATGCCCGCCAGCACCAGCTCCAGCGCCTCGGCCTTGCCGACCACGGCCTGACTGACCCGGTCCAGCACCTGCCGGCTCAGCCCGGACACCTCATCGAGGGTCAGCTCGGTTTCGGTAGCCGTATCGCTCACGGGATATCCCTCACAGATTCTCGATGGTGTGAATCGCGTACTCGATGTCGTCGAGGGACGCGGTCCGTTGGTCGTCACCGGTGACGAGCTGCCAGAGCCGGTCGCCGGCGATCGCGCGGGCCCGCTCCGGCTCGCGCTCGGGGTCGATACCGTGCCGGTGCACGAGGCGGTCGGTGGTCAGCTCGAGCAGCAACGGCCGCACCCGGCGCGCGAACGTCCGCGACCCTTCACCGGCACGCCGCTCACGGCTGGACTCCTGCAACCAGGTGGCGATGAACTGGGTCCGGTTGTCGTTCGTCCGGACTCGCAACGCGGCCAGCCGCTCGTCGTGCCGGCCCGGCCAGTTCGTCTCCAGCACCTGAGGCAGGAGCAGCCGGATCGCCAGCGACCCGACACCGACCGCGAGCGCGGCCACCACGAACCAGAGCGCCTTCGGCGCCATCCCGGCGGCACCGAGAACCCCCACCAGCAACAGGCTCCCCAGCACGGCCAGACCGACGTGCTGGACGAGCAACTTGTTCGGCCGCAGCGAGCGGGACCGTTTGGTCTCGGGCGGCGGCCCCTTCTCCTCCAACGGCGCCCAGCGGTACGACGTCATCCGGACACCTCCGCCTGCTCGGGGCGGGCCACCGCAAGCTCCTCCCGCAACCGGAGCAACGCCGCGCGGGCCTCCGTCCGCGCCTGCTCGCTCGACCCGTGCGTGGAGTACCGCGCCTCGCGGTACAGCTCGCCGAGCCGGACCAGCTGCGGCTCGGAGATCCCGCCGACCCCGAGCACCCGCACGGTGAACTCCGCCGGCGTCTCGGCGGGCTCACGCGGTACGCCGGCAGACGCGGCCGCCTCCTCCAGCGCCACCCAGCACGCGACCACCGCGTCCGTCGCCGTACCGCTGTCGATCCGGGCCAGGCCCGCGTCGACCGCCTCGACGAGCCGCTCGGTCTTCACCCGCTCCCAGTCGGTGTCCTCGTGCTCCGCCTTCGGCAACCGGATCTTGCGGACGACCCGGACGATCACCACGACGACGAAGATCACCACCGCCGCGACGAGCAGATAGGCGAACGCCTGCCAGAGCGCCTTCAGCCACTCCGGCAGCTCGGCCGGCTGGGCCTGGGCAGTGGGCGACCCGATCGGGGCCGACGGTGCGCTCTGGGTCCGGGTGAAGGTCGGCAGTGGGCGCGGGCTGGACCGCAGCGTGCTGTCGCTGACCGGGCGCACCGGGCCGCCGGCGGACGCGAGCACGACGAAGCCGGCCACCGCGACCCCCACGGCCACGACAGCGGCCACCGCGAGCGCACCCCTACGCTGCGTCTGCATCCCGGCAGGCTACCCCCTCAAAAGCCAGTGTCCAGGAACGGAAGCCGAGATGTGGAAAACGCTTGCGCTGTCGCGGCCAACGCACCGGACGTGTGTTCGGCGACCAGACCGGCCCGGCCGAGCCTCGCCAGCGACGGGCGCCCGAGGTACACCGCGCCGAGGTCGCGGACGTCCAGCGTGAGATCCGCGTCCCGGGACACCGACTCACAGGTCGCGCCGTCCGGTCCGCCGGCCAGGTGCCAGCGGCCCGCGTTCCACGGCAGGAAGTCGTCGGCCACCTCGATCACGACGTCGATGTCGCGCGCATACGTCCGGCCCGCGAGCGCGCGACCGACGTCGACCGGCCGGACCCACAGGCCGTCGCGCGTGATCGGCGACGGCGCCCGCGGATCGAGCAGCAGATCGAGCAGCGGGTCGTCGGACGCGAGCATCGCGCATCGCGTCTGACTGAGCAGGTCCGGCTCGAGCAGGTACCGCCACAGCGCGGCATGCGACGCCAGATCCGAGGCGTGCACCCGCTGTACGTCGACGTACCCCTGCTCCGCGCGCTTCGTCCGGTAGTGCGCGAACCCGGTCAGCTCACCGTCGCGCTCGGCCAGCACGCAGCGGAGCTTCGACGCGTTCGCGGTGTTGCTCGAGAGGTTGTCGCTGATCGAGTACGCCTGCCAGCGCTCGTCGTGCTGGAACATGCCCGGTTGCTCCAGCGCGAGCCGATTCCGCAGCTCGGCGCAGCGGGCGAGGTTCTCCCGAAGGTCGACGTACCGGATCCGGACGTCGTCGATACCGGCCACCGGGCGCAGGGTGCGAGACACCTTGGGTACGGCGATCTCCTGGTGGTCCGCCGCGAGTCCGTACCCGAACCGTGGATAGATCACCGGCTCGCTCGCCGTGAGCGCCGCCAGCGGTTCGCCGGCCTCGTGGACGGCTGTCAGCTGCGCGCGCATCAGGTCGCGCAGGATGCCGCGCCGCCGGTGCGTCGCCCGGACGCCAACCATCGTCACGCCCGCGACCGGCAACTGCCCGCCCGGCACCGACATCCGGTGCGAGAACGTGCCGGTGTGCCCGACGAGCTGGCCGTCGTCGATCGCGACGACACTGCGCTCGCGTTCCCAGATGCCCCGCTCGGCCTCGTACTGCGCATCGGTCCACGGCGAGGAGAACGCCATGTCCAGGAGCTCCAGGAGCTCGTCCCACTCGCCGGTGTACCGCCCGATCTCGATCGCCATGCCCTTTACCTACCAGATGATCGGGCCCTCTGGACTGATGAAAACCGTTTTCATATACTGGGGAGATGACCGCCCAGGGGAAAACGCCGTTGTCCTTGCTGGCCGGGCTTTCCGCGACTTTGCGCGAGCCCGCTCTCGAGGCGATGACCGATGCCACCACAGTCGTGGTGACGGTCGCGCAGGACGAGCTGACCGAGCGCGGCGTGCTGTCGTGGCAGGTGCGGGACGCGTCCGGCCCGATCGACGCCGGCGAGTTCACGGTCGGCGACGACTGTGGCGCCTGCCAGTTGATCGAGTCGCTCGTGCCGCTGCTGGAGACGCTGGTCGCGCGGGCGCACTGGGACCACATCGTCCTCGCGGCACCGCCCGCGATGGAGGCCCGGCCGCTCGTCACCACGCTCGTTACCGTGCTGCCGGAGATCGTCGTCGACACGGTCACCTGCGTCGTCGACGCCGTACTGCTGGTCGAGCAGTTGTCCGGTGACGAACTGCTCGCCGAGCGCGGCCTGGCGCTCGGCGTGCCGGACCGGCGGAACGTCGCGGAGCTGACCGCGCGCCAGATCGAGTACGCCGACGTGTGCGTGCTGGCCAACGCCCACCGCAGTACGGCGGTCGAGCGACTGGAACACCTGCTGGAACACCTGAACCCGCGGACCTCGGTGCTGACGACAGACGTCGACGGCGTACCGGTCGGAGCCGTCGCGCGGACGGGACGGTTCGACTTCGACGCGGCGGAAGCGTGGGCCGGCGAACTCGCGACGTCGGACCGGGTGCAACCGAGCGACGACGGGGTGACGACCGTGCTGTGGCGGTCGACCCGGCCGTTGCATCCGGCCCGGTTGAACGACGCCCTCGAGGACATCGTGCACGGCGTCGTCCGCAGTCGCGGCGTGGTCTGGCTGGCGAACCGGCCGACGCAGCGAGTCCGCTGGGAATCAGCCGGGTACAGCGCGTCGCTCGGGATGCTCGGCGAGTGGTCGGACACCGAGCACCTCGCCGAATGCACGGTCGTCGCGACCGGGATGGGCCTCGATCCGGCCCGCCTGCAAGCCGTCCTGGACGCCTGCCTGCTGACCGAGTCCGAGCTGGCGAAGCTGGACTGGCGCGACCTCGAGGATCCGTTCGCCGGCGTGTTCTAACCGATCAGCGGCAGCCGGTTCGCGTGGGCGCCGAGCATGTCCAGGTCGTCCTCGTCGAGCGGCTCCCGGCCGGTCGCCTTCAGCACGTACGTCGTGGTGTCCCAGCCGATCACGTCCCACGCGTCCGGACCGAACAGGCCGTCCAGCGTGCGCGCGGTGACCTGCAGGCCCTCGGGGTCCGGCTCCGGCGCGTCCGGCAGCCCGACGATCAGGTCCAGGTGATGGACCGTTGCCTCAAGCACCAAAGTGGCGACGAAGTCGAGCGCCGGCAGCACGTGCCCCTGCGTCTCGATCCGGTGCCCCTTGGCGCCCAGTCCCACCGAGGCGACCCGGACCGCGGCCTCGGACACCTCCCGCCAGTGCTGCACGAGCAGGCCGGGCCTGCGGTACGACGCCGCGACCCCGCGAACGAAGCTCGTATCACCGTCGGGTTGCGGCGGGAAGTCGGTCCAGTACGTGACGAAGTTGCGGTCGGGCTCGACCACCGCCGGACTGGCGAAAGCGATCAGTGCGCGCTCGGCGTCGTACAGGAGATGGACCAGGAGCGGGCCGACGGTCATGCCGGGGCAGCGGGTCTCGCGACGGAAGTCCGCCTCGCTCAGCCCCTGCACCGTCTCCGTCAGCCGCCCGTAGGCACGCCCCAACGTCCCTGCCAGTCCGCGCGGCAACGCCCCACGCTCGGGTGCCCTCATCCCGGCCCTCCTCGCTCTGCTCCTCCGAAGCTACCGCGAGTCGCGGACGTGCCCTAGGAGCGAGCTGTGTCGAGGTGTGCGGCGGCGATCGCCTCGAGGTGGCTGAGGTCGGAGGCCACGGTCGCGAAGCTGTACCCCTGCTCCAGCCGCTGCTTCGCGGACTCGCCGTCGAAGGTGTGGATGCCTGCCGCGATCCCGGCCTCCCGCGCGGTCCGCGCGATCAACTCGACCGCTTCCTCGAACGGTCCCTCGACTGCCGGGTCGCCCGGGAAGGCGGCACCCAGCGCGAGGCTCAGGTCCGACGGCCCGACGTACACGCCGTCGAGGCCGGGGGTCGCGCAGATCTCGGCGACGTTCGCCAGGCCGAGCGGCGTCTCGATCATCGCCAGCACCACGGTCGCGTCGTTGCTCTCGGCCGGCACCGGCCCGATCCGCAACGCGGCCCGCATCGGACCGAACGACCGCACCCCGACCGGCGGGTACTTCGCCGCGCGCACCGCCCGCGCCACGTCGTCCGCACTGTCGATCAACGGCACGATCACACCGGTCGCACCGGCGTCCAGCGCCCGCCCGATCGGCGTCGGGTCGTTCGCCTCGACCCGCACGAGCCCGACCGACGGCCGCGGGCCGATCGCCGAACCCGCGTCGATCGCCAGCAGCCCGTTGACGAGCCCCTGATACCCGATCAGCCCGTGCTGCCCGTCCAGCACCACGTAGTCGTACCCCAACCGAGCAATCCGCTCGGCAGCCGGCGGCACGTCCAACGTGACCCAGTACCCGACGAGCCGTTCCCGAGCCCGAACCTTGCGCGCGAAATCGTTTGCATTCACGGTCCGCACACTATCTACACCGGCGGTACGCCGTGCCGTCGGTGGGAGAACGTCCGGTCTTTGGACTGGGCGGCGGCCAGGCGGGCGATCAGGTCGGTGCGTAGGCTTTCGGGTTCGACGATCGCGTCGATGACCAGGTCCGCGGCCAGCCGGAGGATGTCGATGTCGGTCTCGTACTCCTCGCGGAGCTTGGAGACGTACTCGACCCGCTCGCCCTCGTCGGCGATCTCCTGGATCTTGTTGTAGTACACGGCGTTGATCGCCGCCTCGGGACCCATCACCGCGATCTTCGCGGTCGGCAGCGCGACGCAGGCGTCGGGTGAGAACCCCGGGCCGCACATCGCGTACAGCCCGGCGCCGTACGCCTTGCGGACGATCACCGACACCGTCGGAACGGTCGCCTCGGAGACCGCGGTGATCATCTTCGCGCCGTGCCGGATGATCCCGGCCCGCTCGACCTCGCTGCCGATCATGAACCCGGGCACGTCACACAGGTAGACCAGCGGCACGTTGAACGCGTCGCACAGCCAGATGAACCGCGCCGCCTTGTCCGCCGAGTCGACGAACAGGACGCCGCCCTTCACCGCCGGCTGGTTCGCGACGATCCCGACCACCTGACCTGCCAGCAGCCCGAACCCGACCACCAACTCCGGCGCGTACGCCGGCTTGATCTCGAAGAACGTGTCCGCGTCCAGGACCGCGTCGATCACGTCGTGGATGTCGAACCCGACGCTCTCCTCCGCCGGCACCAGATCCCGGGTGAAGTCCCGGGCCGGCTCCGAGGCGTCGTACGACGGGGGTCGCGAGCGCCACGAACCGGGCAGGTAGGAGAAGTACTGCTTCGCCAGCTCGATCGCCTCGGTGTCGTCGCTCGCCAGCAGGTCACCGCAGCCGGAGACGCTGGTGTGCATCCGGGCGCCGCCCATCTCCTCCAGCGTGACCTTCTCGCCGACCACCATCTCGGCCATCCGCGGCGAACCGAGGTACATCGAGGCGTTCCCGTCGACCATGATCACGATGTCGCAGAACGCCGGGATGTACGCGCCACCCGCGGCCGACGGGCCGAACAGGCAGCAGATCTGCGGGACCTTGCCGGACAGCGCCACCTGGTTGTGGAAGATCCGGCCCGCGCCGCGGCGGCCCGGAAACAGCTGCACCTGGTCGGTGATCCGGGCGCCGGCGGAGTCGATCAGCCAGAAGATCGGCAGCTCGTCGCGGAGCGCGACCTCGGTGATCCGGACGATCTTCTCGACCGTGCGGGCGCCCCACGAGCCGGCCTTCACGGTCGGGTCGTTCGCGACCAGCAGCGCCGGCCGGCCGTCGACGAGCGCGCGGCCGGTGACCACGCCGTCGGCCGGCAGGCCGGGGTTCAGCGCGTTCGCGAGCTGCGCGTCCTCGACGAAGCTCCCCTCGTCGACGAGCAGCGCGATCCGGTCACGCACGTACAGCTTGTTCTGACTCTGAAGCTTCGCGGCCGCCTTCTCCGGCGGGCCGAGTGTGGCTTCGCGGGCGACCTTGACCTCAGTCCAGTGATCGTGGGTCATGCCGTCATCATTCCACCGGGAGGCCGAGGGATCGCGCGATGAGCATGCGCTGCACCTCCGACGTACCCTCGCCGATCTCCAGGATCTTGGCGTCCCGGTAGAAGCGGGTGACCGGGTACTCCTCCATGAAGCCGTAGCCGCCGAAGACCTGGGTGGCGATCCGGGTGGCGGTCACCGCGGACTCGCTCGCATACAGCTTGGCAACGGACGCCGCCTGCTTGAAGTCGGCCATGGACGCACCGGCGTCCTTCAGCGCCGCGGCGCGGTAGACCAAAAGCTCGGTGGCGTCGGCCATCACCTTCAGGTCGGCGATCTGGAACGCCACACCCTGCTTGCGGCCGATCGGGCCGCCGAAGGTCTGCCGCTCACCGGCGTACTGCACCGACATCTCCAGGCACGCCCGGATGCAGCCGAGCGCGACGGCCGCGATCGCCACCCGCCCGTCGTCGAGCGTGGCCAGGAACTGACCGAAGCCCTTGCCGCGCTGCCCGAGCAGGTTCGCCTCCGGCACGCGGCAGTTCACGAACGTCAGCGGGTGCGTGTCACTCGCATGCCACCCGAGCTTGTCGTACGCCGCTTCCGCGATGAACCCCGGCGTACCGGTGGGGACGATGATCGTGGAGATCTCCGGCTTACCGTCCGCGCGCTCCCCGGTGCGCGCCGTGACCGTGACGCAGGACGTGATCGACGAGCCGGAGTTGGTGATGAACTGCTTCGAGCCGTCGATCACCCACTCGCCGCCGTCGAGCACCGCGCGAGTCTTGGTGGCGCCGGCG
This sequence comes from Kribbella sp. NPDC043289, assembly GCF_056436705.1. Taxonomy (NCBI): domain Bacteria; kingdom Bacillati; phylum Actinomycetota; class Actinomycetes; order Propionibacteriales; family Kribbellaceae; genus Kribbella; species Kribbella sp. NPDC043289. Next base: position 650,579 of record NZ_JBWKCB010000002.1, on the reverse strand, counting down.
TCCGAGCCGGACTCCGGCTCGGTCAGCCCGAAGCCGGCCAGCGTGCGGCCCGCGACCAGGTCGGGCAGCCAGGTGGCCTTCTGCTCGTCGGTGCCGTAGGTGAGGATCGGGTTGATCCCGAGCCCGACCGCCGCCTCCAGGGTGATCCCCATCGACTGGTCGGCGCGGGAGATCTCCTCGATCGCCACGCAGAGGCTGGTGAAGTCGCCGCCGGCACCGCCGTACTCCTCCGGCGCGGTCAGCCCGAACAGGCCGAGCCGCCCCATCTTCTGCACGACCTCCACCGGGAAGTAGTGCTTGCGGTCCCACTCCGCGGCGTGCGGCGTGATCTCCGCCTCGGCGAAGTCCCGGACGCTACGGCGGAACTCCTGATGCTCCGCGGACAACTCGAACATGCGGCACCCCTTCGTGCTTGACGCTTACGTCAACGTAAAGCACGCTAGGCCCATGCACAACAGCCAGGTGCCGTCCGAGACCTGGTCGATCGCCGAGCTGGCCACCGAGTACGACGTGACCCTCCGCACGATCAGGTTCTACGAGGACCGCGGCCTGCTCACGCCCGAACGCCGCGGTACCGCGCGGGTCTACCACCCGCGCGACCGGGTCCGCCTCGGCCTGATCCTGCGCGGCAAACGCCTCGGCTTCTCGCTCGGCGAGATCGCCACGATCGTCGACATGTACGACGCCGAGCCCGGCGAGGAGGGCCAGCTCGTCTACCTGCTGGACCAGATCGCGCACCGCCGCGCCGAACTCGAGCAACGCCGCCAGGACATCGAGGACACCCTGGTGGACCTCGCCGAGGTCGAGGCCCGCTGTCAGGCCGACCTGGCCGCGCTGCGCACGCACTGAATCTCCCCCAGTACGGACGATAGGCACGCGGCGCTGCTGGTCTACCGTGTGATGCGGGGCCGCCGTCCACGAGGCGGAGGGGGAAAGTTCGTGAGCGAGACCGGCATGACAGCGCCATCATCGACCGGCACTGAGCAACCGGCGTACTCGCTGGATGCCGACGCGGTCATCACCGCGGCCGGGTCCGACGCGGCCGGTGGGTTGTCCGCGTCCGAGGCAGCCGACCGGCTCTCGTCGTACGGCCCGAACGAGATCGCGGCCGAGAAGCCGCCGTCGATCTGGGCCGTCGCGCTCGCCCAGGTCCGCGACCCGATGAACCTGATGCTGATCGCCGTCGTGATCGTCAGCCTGCTGATCGCCGAGGTCTCCACCGCGATCCTCGTCGCCCTGCTGATCCTGCTGAACATCGGGCTCGGCACCCGCCAGGAGCTGACCGCGCGGGCCAGCGTGGACGCGCTGTCCAAGATGCAGGTGCCGCAGGCCCGGGTGACCCGCGGCGGCGAGGTGACGATGATCCCGGCGACCGAACTGGTCCCGGGCGACCTGATCGAGGTCGAGGCGGGCGACATCGTGCCGGCCGACGGGCGGATCGTCCGGTCCGCGACGCTGGAGGCGCAGGAGGCGGCGCTCACCGGCGAGAGCGCCCCGGTCGCCAAGGACGCCGGCGCGCTCCCGGCCGGTGACGTCGCACTGGGCGACCAGACCGACATGCTGTTCCAGAACACCTCGGTGACCCGCGGCACCGGCACGATCCTCGTCACCGCGACCGGGATGCAGACGCAGATGGGCCAGATCGCGACGATGCTCACCTCGGTGAAGCGCACCCGGTCGCCGTTGCAGCGCGAGCTGGACTCGCTGACGAAGGTGCTCGCGATCATCGCCTGGGGCGCGGTCGCGGTGATCGTGATCGCCGGCCTGATCCGTGGTTTGCCGGGCAAGGACGTGCTGCTGCTCGGGACCGCGATGGCGATCTCGGCGATCCCGACCGGTATGCCGGCGTTCGTCTCCGGCCTGCTGTCACTGGGCGCGAAGGAGCTGGCCGCGTCCAAGGCGGTGGTGAAGAACCTCACCGACGTCGAGACGCTCGGTGCCACCAGCGCGATCAACACCGACAAGACCGGGACGCTGACGCTGAACCAGATGATGGTCTCCACGCTGTACGCGAGCGGATCCTGGTTCACCGTCGACGGCGAGGGCTATCGCAAGAGCGGCGCGATCCGTTCGGTGGCCGGCACCCCGGTACCGGACTTCAGCCGGCTCGGCCTCGGTCTGGCGCTCGACAGCGACGCGGTGGTCAACGACGACGGGTCGGTGATCGGCGACCCGACCGAGGCGGCGCTGGTGGTGCTGGCCGCGAAGCTCGGCATCGACGCGGAGCAGACCCGGCAGGCCTACCCGCGGCTGGCCGAGGTCCCGTTCGACTCCGAGTACAAGTTCATGGCGACGTTCCACCGGGCGACCGTCGACGGCGTCGAGCACCTCATCGAGCTGGTCAAGGGAGCACCCGACGTGGTCGTCGCGAGGTGCACCCAGGCCGGTGGTCCGTTGAGCGGCTCGCAGGTGCCGATGACGGAGGCGCGCGCCGGGATCGACGACGCCAACCTGAAGATGGGGCAGAAGGGCCTGCGGGTGCTCGCGTTCGCCGCCCGCCTGGTCGCCGACGACGAACAGGCCACGATGACCAGCGACCCGATGGCGCTGACCCACGACCTGTCGTTCGTCGGGATGGCGGGCATCATCGACCCGCTACGGGCAGAGGCCAAGAATGCCGTCCGTACGGCGCTCACGGCCGGCATCGACGTACGGATGATCACCGGTGACCACGCGGTCACCGCGCAGGCGATCGGCGGCGAGCTGGGGCTCGGTCCGGGAGCGCTCAGCGGCACCGAACTGAAGGCGCTCAGTGACGAGGAGCTGAAGCAGCGGTTGCCGCAGCTGCACGTGTTCGGGCGGGTCACACCGCAGGACAAGTTGCGGCTCGCCAGGACGATGCAGGAACTGGGCCTGATCGTGGCGATGACCGGTGACGCGGTCAACGACGCGGCCGCGCTCAAACAGGCCGACATCGGTGTCGCGATGGGGACCGGGAGCGAGGTCACCAAGCAGGCCGCGCGGATGGTGCTCACCGACGACAACTTCGGCACCCTCGTGCACGCCGTGCAGATCGGCCGGCGCGTGTACGACAAGGTCGTGTCGTACGTGCGGTACCAGATGACGCAGCTGCTGGCGCTGGTCCTGCTGTACCTCGCCGCGACGGTGTTCGACATCAACCAGGGCGTGGCGATGACACCGTCGATGGTGCTGTACCTGCTGTTCGTCGCCACCGCGGTCGGCGTGATCATCATCGCGGTCGACCCGGGCGATCCGGACGTGATGCACCGGCCCCCGCGCGATCCCGGCGTACCGATCACGAACCGGGGCGCCGTGACGATGTGGCTCGGCTACGCCTTGGTGCTGTTCCTGGCCGCGCTGGGACCGCTGATCCTCGGACCGGACGACCCGAAACCCGACAGCGCCAGTACGTCGATGACGATGACGTTCGCCGTGATGGGTCTGGGGACGATCTTCAACGCACTGGTCAACCGGCGGGACCCGGCCAGCGGCCTGACCGCACCGATCCTGAAGGCCGTCGGGATCGGACTGATCTCGTTCGCCCTGCTCTTCCTGGGCACCCAACTGCCGACGCTCCAGAAGGGGCTGTCCACCCAGACCCTGAGCCCGCGCGAGTGGCTCGTCTGCGCCGGTCTGGCGGCGGTCCTGCCGATCGTCGTCGAGGTGGCGAAGGCGATCAGGAGGCGCCGGCACCCGCGGCCGGCGACGTTGAGCCCGGAGTACGCCGTCGCGCCACAACGTGCCCGTAGCGGGTCCGAGGTCAGGGGGAACGCATGACATCACGGGAAGAACGGATCGCCGATTTCATCGAGCCGTTCCGGGTCGAACCGGGCTCGAAGGTGAAGCTCGCCAAGGATTTCGACCCGTCCTTCAAGGGCACCGTCCGGTCCAAGAAGAAGGGCCGGCAACTGCTGGCCGTGGGGACCGACCTGCTGTCCGAGTACCAGGCCCGCCTGTACGCGCAGCACACCCACGGCGTACTCGTGGTCCTGCAGGCCCTCGACGCCGGCGGTAAAGACGGAACCATCCGGCACGTGATGACCGGGGTCAACCCGCAGGGCGTCGACGTGCACGGCTTCAAGGTGCCCACCAGCGAGGAGCTGGATCACGACTACCTGTGGCGCTACGGGCTGCAACTCCCCCGGCGTGGCGAGATCACCATCTTCAACCGCTCGCACTACGAGGAGGTGCTCGTCGTCCGCGTGCACCCGGAGCTCCTCGAGCGGCAGCACCTGGCCAAGAGCGCCCGCGGCAAAGGGGTGTGGCGACACCGGTTCCAGGAGATCAACGAATGGGAGCGGCACCTCAGCCGCAACGGCACCAAGATCGTCAAGCTGTTCCTGAACCTGTCCAACGAGGAGCAGCGGACCCGTTTCCTGCGGCGGATCGATCTCCCGGACCACAACTGGAAGTTCTCCTCGGCCGACGTCCGGGAGCGGGAGTACTGGGACGACTACCAGCGGGCGTTCTCGAAGATGCTGTCCAACACCAGCACCACGTGGGCGCCCTGGTACGTGATCCCGGCCGACCGCAAGTGGTACGCGCGGATCGCCGCGGGCGCGGTGATCGCCAACGCGCTGATGGAGATCGATCCGCATTTCCCGACGATCGACAAAGATGCCCGTAAGGCGCTCCTGGACATCAAGAAGACCCTCGAGGCCCAGTCGCCGGAGGGGGCGGCACCTGACCCGTTCGAAGCCGGCTAGGCCGCGACCGCGATGGTTGCGCCCGGCGAGCCTGCCGAATCGAGACCGCCCAGGTGGCGGGAGTTCGTCCCTGGAATCGAGCTGGCCAGGTCGTACCAGCGATCGTGGTTGCCGAAGGACATCGTCGCGGGCCTGGTCCTGTCGGCGCTGCTCGTACCGCAGGGGATGGCGTACGCCCAGCTGGCCGGGCTGCCTCCGGTGACCGGTCTGTACACGTCGATCCTGTGCCTGCTCGGGTACGCGGTCTTCGGGCCGTCCAAGGTGCTGGTGCTCGGTCCCGACTCGTCGCTCGGACCGATGATCGCGGCGACGCTCGCCCCGCTGCTGCTCGCCAACGGTGACCCGGCGCGGGCGATCGCGCTCGCCTCGATGCTGGCGTTGATGGTCGGTGTGGTGATGGTGGTCGCCGGGGTGGCCCGCTTCGGGTTCGTCGCGGATCTGTTGTCGAAGCCGACCCAGATCGGCTACATGAACGGGCTCGCCCTGACCATCGTGGTCGGTCAACTGGCCAAGCTGTTCGGGTTCTCGATCGATGCCGACGGGCTGCTGGCCGAGTTCCGGGCCTTCGTGTCGGGGCTCGCGGACGGGAAGGCGAACACCACGGCGGCACTCCTCGGCATCGGATCGCTGGCCGGCATCCTTTTGCTGAACCGGTTCCTGCCGAAACTGCCGAGCGTCCTGATCGTCGTGGTGCTCGCCGCCGTCGTGGTCGGTGCATTCGACCTGCAGTCCCACGGTGTCGACACAGTCGGCGTACTGCCCGAGGGCTTTCCGCCGTTCACGATCCCGCACGTCACCTGGGGTGATGTGCCACCGCTGTTCTTGGGTGCGCTGGCGATCGCCGTCGTCGCGCTCGCGGACACGATGTCCACGGCGTCGGCCTTCGCGGCCCGCCGGGGCGAACGGGTGCACGGGAACCAGGAGATGATCGGAATCGGTACCGCCAACATCGCGGCCGGCCTCTTCCAGGGGTTTCCGGTCAGCACCAGCGGATCCCGCACCGCCGTCGCCGAGCAGGCCGGCTCCAAGTCCCAGGTGACCGGTGTCGTCGGCGCCGCGACGATCACGGTGGTGCTGCTCTTCGCCACCTCGGTGATGCAGTACGTACCGCAGCCGACCTTGGGCGCGATCGTGATCGCCGCCGCGTTGTCGCTGGCCGACATCGCCGGAACCCGCAGGCTCTGGGAGCAACGCAGGACCGAGTTCTGGCTGTCCATCGCCGCACTGCTCGGCGTGGCGCTGCTCGGCGTACTGCCCGGCATCCTGATCGCGGTCGCGCTCTCGATCCTGAACGTGTTCCGCCGGACGTGGTGGCCGCACCAGGCCGAGCTCGGCCGGGTGCAAGGGGTCGCGGGTCTGCACGACACCGAGAGCTACCCGGACGCCGACCTGCTGCCGGGTCTGGTCGTCTACCGTTTCGACGCGCCGCTGATCTTCGCGAACGCGCGGATGTTCGGCGAGAAGATCCGCGAGCTGACCGAGGACGACCCGGACCTGCAGTGGATCATCGTGGCCGCCGAACCCATCACCGACGTCGACACCACCGCGTCCGACATGCTGCAGGAGCTGGACGCGTGGCTCAACGAGCGCGGTATCTCGCTGGTCTTCGCAGAGATGAAGGATCCGGTGCGCGCGAAGATCGAGCGGTACGAACTCACCCGGACGATCGACCCGCGGCACTTCCTGCCCACCCTGGACGAGGCCGTCGCGGAGTACGTCCGGCAGACCGGCGCGACCTGGCACGCACCGGACGGACGGCGGACCGTTCGCCCGTCAGACAGCGATGGCTGACGGACGGACGGCGGCCTCGTAGCGGTGCAGGGCGAGCTCGGCGAGCCGCGGGTCGGCGCCGAGCGGTGGGCTGACGAAGCGCTGGCCGGCGAGTCGGCGTACCCGGCGGGCGAAGAAACCAGGAGCCAGCAGGTACGTCGCCACCGCGACGCGACCGTGCACGCGGGACAGGACCGCCGGCAGGCGTTCGCCGGCACCGGAAAGGTAGCCGACGGCAACAGGTCGGTGGACGCGCTCGGCCAGTAACTTCGCGGTCTCCTCGCAATCCATCAGCGCCCGCGGATCGGACGAACCCGCGGCGGCGAGGACCACCTGGTCGACCCGGGACAGGTCCCCAAGGCGGTCGGCCAGGATGTCGGCGAGGACGGGGTCGGGCCCGAGGGCATCGGCGGCGCGAAGCTTGTGGGGACAGCGGGCGGCTTCGGCGGCGATGTCGACGTACACGTGATAGCCCGAGCTGAGCAGGAGCGGGACGAGGACGGCGTCGTCGGCATCGGTCGCCACTCGGCGCGCGAGGTCAGGAAGGGTTGGCAGCAGGAGGTCGACGAAGCCCAGCGAAACCGGCAGATCCGGCCGCTGGCGCGCCATCTCGCGCACCAACTCGTGAACCACCGCGATCCCTGCAGGATCCGCGGTGCCGTGGGCGACTGCGATGAGGTCGGTCATGTGGGGACTCCCGCGGGTTCTACGGCCAGGCGATAGCCGCGACGGACCACCGTGCGGACCAGTTCCGGGCGGCCGACGGCGGTGCGCAGGCGGTTGACGGTGACTTCGACAGCGTGAACGTCCTCCGCACCGGGCAGGACGGCGAGCAGTTCCGGCCGTGAGACCACGTCCCCGCCGGCGGCCACCAACGCGGCCAGTACCGCGCGCGGACCCGGCCCGAGCGGCAGTACGACGCCGTCGAGCACCGCCGCGCCACCGCGGATCACCAGCAGACCGAACTCGGTCTCGATCGACCGCGCGTTGTCATCGGTGAGCCGATCGGTGACGATCCGGATCAGCGCACCGAGGCGGTAGCGATCCGGAACGAGCGGCTCCAGCCCCAGCGTCACGAATGGTCCGGCGGTCACCGGACCGACGCAGGCGTTCAGCACCCGCCCTGTGCGCAGCGCCGACACCAATGCGTCGTACTGCCCGTTCAACGCGGCCGCGTCGAGCATCGCCTGGGCGCCGGGCGCCGACGTGTGGACGACCGCGTCCACCGTTCCCGTACAAATCTGGGAGATCATCCGCTCGACGATCGCCGGGTCCGGCGCCGGGCCCCAGCGGTACACCTCCAGCCCGCGCACCGAGGCGCCGGCCGACCGCAACGCGTCCTGCAGCGCCGGATCCGACAACCCGTGCAGCTGGACGACGATCTTCCGCCCCACGACCCCCTGGCTGCGCAGCCAATCGACCACCTCGGCCGTGGTCTCGGACCGCGCCGACCAGTGCTCCACGAGCCCCGCGGCCCGGATCGCACCGCGCGCCTTCGGACCGCGCGCGAGGATCCGCGACTGCTCCAATGTTCCGAGCAGCTCCGCGGCCAGCCCGGCGGTGTCGGCCGCCTCGATCCAGCCGCGGAACCCGACCGCGGTCGTCACCACCACGTCGTCCGGCGGGTTCGCGATCACCCGCCGGGTCGCCTCCAGCAGTGCGTGGTCGTCAGCGACCGGGACGATCTGCAGCGTCGGCGCGTGCAGCACCTTCGCGCCGCGCCGTTCGAACGACGCGATCAGGTCCTCCGCGCGCCGGTGCGCGGTGATCGCGATCGTGCAGCCGTTGAGCGGGCCGGACCTAGTGCTCACCGGTACCCACCACGACCTGACCGTCGACGATCCGCACCGGGTACACCGGCAACGACACCTCCGCGTCGTCCAGGCACACACCGGTGCGCAGATCGAAGACCTGCTTGAACATCGGCGACGCCACCGTCGGTACGTCGCCGCGGCTGCCGACGATGCCCCGCGACATCACGTTCGCCCCGCTGAACGGATCGGTGTTGCCGATCGCGAACACCTGCCCGTCGTGGGTCCGGAACAGCGCGATCTGCCCGTCCCCGAGGAGCGCGGCGACACCACGCTCCGGCAGCAGGACGTCGTACCGGCAGATCACTGTCGAGCTCACGGCTGTGACGCTCATCGGCGTACCTCCAATCGGGGGCCGGCCAGCAGCACCGGCTCCAACTGCCCGCGCTCGGCCGGGGTGGCCGGACGCGGCTGGTTGCGCTCGACCACGTACCGCAGGTCGGCGTCCGGCTGGTCCGGCGCGTTCACGAACGACACGAACCGGGCCAGCTTGTCGGGATCGTTCAGGGTCGCGCGCCACTCGTCGACGTACGAGTCCACGTGCTTGGCCATCGCGGCGTCCAGGTCGGCGGCGATCCCGAGGCTGTCGTTCAGTACGACGTCCTGCACGTGCTCCAGCCCGCCCTCGAGCTCCCGCATCCAGACCGCCGTCCGCTGCAGGCGATCACCGGTGCGGATGTAGTACATGAGGAACCGGTCGATCGCCTGGAACAGCTCCTCGTCGCTCAGGTCCGACGCGAGCAGCTCGGCGTGCCGCGGCGTCATCCCGCCGTTGCCGCCGACGTACAGGTTCCAGCCCTTCTCGGTCGCGATCACGCCGACGTCCTTGCCGCGCGCCTCGGCGCACTCCCGCGCGCACCCGGAGACACCGAGCTTGAGCTTGTGCGGTGAGCGGAGCCCGCGGTACCGGAGCTCCAGCGCGATCGCCATCCCGACCGAGTCCTGCACGCCGTACCGGCACCAGGTCGACCCGACGCAGGACTTCACCGTCCGCAACGCCTTGCCGTACGCGTGGCCGGACTCGAACCCGGCCTCGACCAGCCGCGTCCAGATCGCCGGCAACTGCTCGATCCGGGCTCCGAACAGGTCGACCCGCTGACCGCCGGTGATCTTCGTGTACAGCCCGAAGTCCCGCGCGACCTCGCCGATCACGATCAGGCCCTCGGGAGTGATCTCACCACCGGGGATCCGCGGCACGACGGAGTACGTGCCGTCCTTCTGCATGTTCGCCATCACGTGGTCGTTGGTGTCCTGCAGCGTCGCGCGCTCACCGTCGAGCACGTGCCCGGCCGGGTCGGTGCTGGCCAGGATCGACGCCACCACGGGCTTGCAGATGTCACAGCCACGCCCGGTGCCGTGCCGCTCGACGATCTCGCTGAAGGTCCGCAGCTCGGTGATCCGGACGACGTCGAACAGCTCGGCCCGGCTCAGCGCGAAGTGCTCGCAGAGCGCCTTGCTGACCTCGACGCCGGCCTTGGTGAGCTCGGTGTTCAACAGGTTCTTCACGATCGGCAGGCAGGACCCGCAGCTCGTTCCCGCCTTGGTCTTGCCGCACACCGACTTGATGTCGCCGCAGCCCTCGTCGCGAACGGCGCAGCGGATCGTCCCCGCCGACACGTTGTTGCACGAGCACACCGGCGCGTCGTCCGGCAGTTCGAGCTGCACCGGCGCGGCGCCTTCCGGCAGCAGGAACGCTGCCGGGTCCGCGCCGAGTTCCCGGCCGACCATCGGCCGCAGACCGGAGTACGCCGACGCGTCGCCGACCAGGATGCCGCCGAGCAGAGTACGGGCGTCGTCGGACAGCACGAGCTTCTTGTAGACACCGGCCACCGGGTCGGCGTACACGATGTCCAGTGCGCCCTCGGTCGCGCCGAACGCGTCGCCGAAGCTCGCGACGTCGACGCCGAGCAGCTTGAGCTTCGTCGAGGTGTCCGCGCCGGGGAAGGTCGCCTCGCCGCCGAGCAGCCGGTCGGCGACGATCTCGGCCATCGTGTAGCCGGGCGCGATCAGACCCCACACGCGTCCTTCGATACAAGCGACTTCACCGATCGCCCAGACGCCGGGCACCGACGTACGGCAGGCCTCGTCGACGACCACACCGCCGCGCTCGCCGATCGCCAGCCCTGCCTCCCGGCCGAGCTCGTCGCGCGGCCGGACACCGGTCGCGAACACGACCACGTCGGCCGGCAGATCGGGGCCGTCGGCAACGGCCATCGCGCGCGCCGAACCCTGGGAGGTCAGCTTCACCCGCTGACACTGCGTCGCCGTGAGCACCTCGACGTCCAGTCCCTCGATCAGCCGGGCCAGCGCCGATCCACCGCCCTCGTCGACCTGCAACGGCATCAGCCGCGGCGCGAACTCGACAACCTTCGTCGCCGCACCGAGCGCCCGCAGCGCGCCGGCCGCCTCCAGGCCGAGCAGACCGCCCCCGACGACGACACCGCTGACCTGCTGGCCCTCGGACTTCAGCCGCTCCACGTAGACCCGGAGCGCGGCGACGTCGTCGATGGTCCGGTAGACGAAGCAGCCTTGCGCGTCGTTGTTCTTCACCGGCGGGACGAAGGCCGCAGAGCCGGTCGCCAGGACCAGTTCGTCGTACCCGATCTGCTCGCCGCGCGCGGTCGTGACGGTCTTCGCCGTGGTGTCGATCGAGCTGATCAGCACGCCCTTGCGCAGGTTCACCGCCGGGTCGTCCCAGAGCTCGGGGTCGCCGAGCGACAGGTCGTGGGGGTCGCGGCCCGAGAAGTAGCTGGTCAGCGCGACCCGGTCGTACGGAAGCCGCGGCTCCTCGGCGAACACGGTGATCCGGTAGCTGGTCCCGGTGTCGCGCTGCCGCAGCGCCTCGACCAGCCGGTGCGCCACCATGCCACCGCCGACCACCACCACGTGCTTGGCCTTCTTCAGCTCTGCCATCGTCGCCCTCCTGCTCGGGACTGGTTCGGTCTCGCCGCGCCGGAAGCGGTCGAGCAGTTCGCCGACGGCACCGGTGCAACTGCCGCACCCGGTGGTCGCCCGCGTCGTGGCGGCGATGCCGGCGACACTGTCGGCACCCCCACGGAAGGCCGCTTCGATCGCGGCCCGGGTCACCCCGTTGCACCGACAGACTGTCGGCACCTTCTTCTTCGGTACGGCGGGCGCCGCAAGCAACCCGTCCGCGCTGACGGGTGTCCCCCGGTCCGCCAGCAATACAAGTTCCGCGGCCACGTCGGGTGCACCCACCGCGACGGCTGACCGCACCACTCCATCCCGCAGGACGGCCCGCACGTACCGGCTCTCGTCCTCGAGCCGAACGACTTCGCCGGCCTCGTCCTGATCACCGAGAACCAGAAGGTCGAGGCCACCGGCCGTCACCCGCACGACCTCGTGGTCGGGCACCTCAACGGGCTGCCCGGTGAGGTGCTGCGCCAGCGCTTCCGCGTGCATCCAGGCGGATTCGACGGTGCCGGTGACTCGGCCGTCGATCTCGGCACAGTCGCCGATCGCGTGCACTCGTTCGTCGTCCACACTCGTGAACGTGTCGTCCACGACGATCCCGGTGCGAACGGTCAGCCCGGTCGCGAGTTCGGTCCGCGGCCGCACTCCACACGCAACGACGAGCAGATCAGCGTCAGTTCCCGCGAACGTGCTGTTCAGCAGTACTTCGACCCCGAGGCGCCGTACCGCTCGCGTCACCCGGCGACTGGCTGACGCGCGGACCGTCTTGTCCAGCAGCGTTCCGCCGTCGTGCACCACGGTGACCGCTAGCCCGCGTTCCCGCAGCGCACACGCTGTCTCGACCCCGAGTACCCCGCCACCGAGCACGACCACGCGCTGCGTCCGACCAGCCGCCGCGACCAGGGAGCGCGCATCCTCGACAGACCGCAGCAGCAGCCCGTTCTCGGCGCCCCGCGGAACCACCGGAACGGCACCGGTCGCGAACACCAGATGGTCGTACGCGTACTCGCGACCGGCTTCGTCCACAACCACCCGCCGACCACGATCCACACGGGCCACGCGCGCTACCGGCTCGTTGCCAACAGCAACCTCCGCGCGGCCGGCGACGTACTCAGTCAGCCTGCTGCGGTTGTACGACGGTTCGTCGCCGAGCAGCGTCACGTCGTACGAGGGTTTGTTGTCGAGTAACTCGGCCAGGCGACGGCCCGCCATCCCGCCGCCGATGATGACAACCTTCATGCCGGAACTCCCGTCGCCGGAAGGGCAGCGGCGGTGACTTCCACGGCACACGCCTTGAACTCGGGCATCCGCGAGACCGGGTCGAGCGCGTCGTTGGTCAGCTCGTTGACCGCCTCGGCCCCACCGAAGTGGAACGGCACGAACACCGTGTCCGGCCGGACGTCGTCCGTCACGCGCGCCGACAGCACCATCGATCCGCGCGCGGTCCGCAACCGCACCGGCCGCCCGTCGCCGATCCCGAGCTGCGCCGCCACCCGCGGGTGGATCTCGGCGAACACCTCCGGCTCGGCCTCGGCCAGCTCCGGAACGCGGCGCGTCTGCGCACCGCTCTGGTAGTGCTGCAACAACCGTCCGGTCACCAGGTACATCGGGGCGTCGGCGGTGAGATCGTCCGCCACCGGCCGATGTTCGACGGGTACGACGTGCGCTCGCCCGTCCACCGTCGCGAATCGGTCGGCGAACAGCCGGGGCGTTCCCGGGTGCCCGTCGTGCGGCACCGGCCAGAACAGCGCCTCTTCGTCGTCCAGCCGGTCCCAGGTGATGCCTGAGTAGTCGGCCTTCCCGCCGGCACTCGCCCGCCGCAGTTCTTCGAACACCTCCGCGGGATCCGTCGAGAACCCGGCGACCCCGAGTCGTTCGGCGATCCCGGCGAACACCGCGAGATCACTCCGCACCTCACCAGGCGCGGTCACCGCGGTACGCCGCCGCAGTACCCGCCCCTCGAGGGACGTCATCGTCCCGTCCTCCTCGGCCCACTGGGTGACCGGGAAGACCACATCCGCGAGCAGCGCGGTCTCCGACGGCACTACGTCGGCCACGACCAACAGGTCCAGCGACGACAGGTGTTCCCGGACCGATGACAGATGTGGAGCCGAGACGACCAGGTTGCTTCCGTGGACGAACAACGCCTTCGGACCGTTGGTCGTCCCCAACGAATTGATCAGCTCGACGGCACTCTTGCCCGGACCGGGCAGCTCGTCGGGGTCGACACCCCAGACGCCGGCGACATACTCGCGGGCGGCCGGGTCCGAGATACTGCGGTAGCCAGGCAGTTGGTCAGCCTTCTGACCGTGTTCCCGGCCGCCTTGCCCGTTGCCTTGACCGGTGATGCAGCCGTAGCCGCTGCCCAGCCGACCGGGCAGTCCGAGTGCCAGCGCGAGGTTGATACACGCTGTCACAGTGTCCGTGCCCTTGCTGTGTTGCTCCGCCCCGCGACCCGTGAGGATGAACGCCCCGGCTCCACCGTTTACCGGCGCGGCCGCAGCGAGCACGCGCGCGGCCTGGCGAATCGTCGCCGCCGGCACGCCCGTCACTCGCTCCGCCCGCTCGGGCCACCAGGAAGCCGTGGAGCGGATCAGCGCATCGGGATCGTCGGTACGGTCGTTGAGATAGTCGCGGTCCGCGAGGCCTTCCTGCAGCACCACGTGCGTCAGCGCGAGCACCAGCGCCAAATCGGTGCCAGGCGTCGCCTTCAGATGAATCCCGGCGCCTTCGGTGGTCAGTCCGGCCGTGGCGGAGCGGCGCGGGTCGACGACCAGAAGTCCACCCGCGCCCCGGGCACCGTCCAGATGCGCCACCGCCGGCGGCATCGTCTCCGCGATGTTGCTCCCGACCAGCAGCACAGCTCCGGCGGTCCCCAGATCGGCCAGCGGGAACGGCAGTCCCCGGTCGATCCCGAACGCCCGGTTCGTCGCGGCGGCCGCCGACGACATACAGAACCGGCCGTTGTAGTCCACGTTCGCCGTCCGCAACGCGACCCGCGCGAACTTGCCGAGCGCGTAGGCCTTCTCGTTCGTCAACCCGCCGCCACCGAACACCGCGACCGAGTCCCGCCCGTGGGCCGCTTGCAGAGCCCGGATCCGCGCGGCCACGAAGTCCAGCGCCGCGTCCCAGCTCGTTTCCTCGAGCTCGCCCGCGGCATTGCGGACGAGCGGCACGGTGAGCCGGTCCGGCACCGTGAGTACGTCGGGAGCCGTCCAGCCCTTACGGCACAGCCCACCCCGGTTGGTGGGGAAATCGCGCGGCCGTACCTCCACCGCACCCGGCCGCGCGACCGGGTGCAGCGTGGTGGCGCACTGCAGAGCGCAGTACGGGCAGTGCGTCGGGACTTGCGTGGGCTCAGGAGTCACACGCGCTCCCGGCTGAGCGGGCCGCCCTTGCGCAGGTAGCAGAAGTACGTCACGCCGAGGCACAGCACGTAGAAGCCGCAGAACACGTACAGCGCCGGGATCAGCGAGCCGAAGTGACTCGTCGACATCGCGAACCCCCGCGGTACCAGGAAACCGCCGTACGCGCCGATCGCCGACGCGATCCCGATACACGCCGCCGCCTCGCGCCGGGCGCGGCCCGGGTCGTCCACCGTGGTGAGCCGGAACACCGCCGGAATCATCCGGTACGTCGACCCGTTCGCGACGCCGCTGGCGACGAACAGGACCAGGAAACTGATCAGGAACGCCGGGAAACTTTCCGCCTTCAGCGCGACGATCGCGGAACCGATGCCGAGCCCCATCACCACGAACGAGCAGACCGTCACCCAGGCACCGCCGACGCGGTCCGCCAGCCTGCCGCCGAACGGCCGGGACACCGAGCCGACCAGGGCGCCGAGGAACGCGTAGTGGGCCGGCGTGACGTCCGGGAAGGTGGTCTTGATCAGCAGCGGGAACGCCGCGCCGAAGCCGATGAACGACCCGAAGGTGCCGATGTAGAGGAACGAGATCACCCACGTGTGCGGGCGCTTCGCGGCGGCGATCGAGGTCCGGAACGAGGAGCTCGCGACCGACAGGTTCGCCATCGCCTTCCAGGCCCAGACCGCGGCCAGCGCGATCAGCGGCAGCCACATCAGGCCGGACCGGTTCAGGGTCAGGCCGGCACCGGCGACGATCACGATCGGCACCAGCAGCTGCACCACGGCGACGCCGAGGTTTCCGCCGGCCGCGTTCACGCCGAGCGCGAAACCCTTTTCCTTTTCCGGGAAGAAGAAGGAAATGTTCGTCATACTGCTGGCGAAGTTTCCGCCACCGACACCCGCGGTCGCCGCGACCAGCGCCATCAGCCAGAACGGCGTGTCCGGCTGTGTCATGAAGTAGGACAGACCAATGGTCGGGATCAGCAGCAGCAGCGCAGAGAACACCGTCCAGTTCCGGCCGCCGAACCGCGGTACCGCGAACGTGTAGGGCAACCGGAGGGTCGCCCCGACCAGGCTCGGCAGCGCGACCAGCCAGAACAACTGGTCGGTGCTGTAGCCGAAGCCGGCCTTCGGCATCGACACCACGACGATGCTCCACAGCTGCCACACCGAGAAACCGAGGAACTCGGCGAAGATCGACGGCCACAGGTTCCGCTGCGCGACCGCACGGCCCTTCGCGGCCCAGAACCCGGCGTCCTCGGGATCCCAGACGTCGATCCAGCGCCCGCGCCGCGGCGCCTCGACCGTGCCCACCGCGCCACTGCCCTCGCGGGTGGCGACGGCCGCTTGTCGTGCCTCGAGCGTCATCGCAAGTCTCCGATCATCCGACCTCATCGATTAGGCCTGGACGTTATGACCGGGGTGTTTCCGCGTAGTCATCTTGTTGTTACGTCGCCGAAACGGCTCCCGCACACCCTCCGGTGGGTAGTGAGAGATCCCGGGTACTGTGCCCCCGTGAACCGTTGGATGTGGAGGGCGGGAATCGCCGCCGTACTGATCGTCTGGCTGCTGCTCGGGTCGCTGGGCGGACCGTCGGTCGGCAAACTGAGCGAGGTCCAGCAGAACGACAACGCCAACTTCCTCCCGAAACAAGCCGAGTCGACGGTGGTCGCCAACGAGTCGGCCAAGTTCGTCGACAACAAGGCACTGCCGTACTTCGTGCTGGTGGAGCGCGAATCCGGGATCACTCCGCAGGACCTGGCCAAGGTCAAGGCGTTCATCGCGACGATCCCGGGCCTGGACGTCGGGAACGGGAAGAAGCTCGGCGAGTACCTGGTCGCCCCGGTCGGCGAACCGGTCCCGTCCGACGACGGAAAGGCCCTGCTGGTCACCGTCCAGACCGACAGTGACCGCGCCGACGAGGTCGTCGGCCAGGGCAAGACCGTGCTGTTCGCCGTCGCCGACGGGCTGCGCAACCAGATCAAGCAAGACCTCACACCTACTGGTCTGCAGGTGTACGTCACCGGTCCCGGCGGGGTGTTCGCGGACTTCGTGGTGGCGTTCAGCGGGATCGACGGGATCCTGCTCGGCGTCGCCCTCGCCGTGGTGTTCGTGATCCTGCTGATCGTGTACCGGAGCCCGATCCTGCCGATCGCCGTCCTGCTCACCGCGGTCTTTGGTCTCGCACTGGCCGCCCTGGTCGTGTACCCGCTCGCGAAGCACGGCGTACTCCAGCTGAACGGCCAGAGTCAGGGCATCCTGTTCATCCTCGTCGTCGGCGCAGCGACCGACTACTCGTTGTTGCTCGTCTCCCGGTACAAGGAGGAGCTGCACGACTACGACAGCAAGTACGACGCGATGCGGGTGGCCTGGCGGGCGTCGATCGAGCCGATCGCGGCCAGCGCGGCGACCGTCATCCTCGGTCTGCTCTGCCTGCTGCTCTCCCAGCTCGGCAGCACAAAGGGCCTCGGCCCCGTCGGCGCACTCGGGATCGCCGGTGCGTTCATCGCGGCGATGACCTTCCTGCCCGCGGTCCTGCTCGCATTCGGTCGCCGGATCTTCTGGCCGTCGATCCCCCGCGTCGACCACGTGCACACCGCTGACCAGGTCGGCGGACGCCGGCTCTGGGGCCGCGTCTCCGCCCTCGTCGGCACCCGGTCCCGCCGAGTCTGGGCGATCACCGCGCTCGTACTGGTCGCTTGCGCGGCGTTCCTGCCGACCTTCAAGGCGAGCGGCACGTCCCAGGAGGACCTGTTCCTCAACAAGGTCGAGTCGGTGACCGGCCAGGAGGAACTCGGCAAACACTTCGACGCCGGCGCAGGTACGCCGGTGGAAATCCTCACGCCGGTCGCGCAAGCGGACCGGGTGGTCCAGACCGCCACCAAGGTCGACGGTGTCGGCGCGGCGTCCGCGTCGGTCGCTCCCGGCGTACCGCCGAAGGTCGTCGACGGGAAGGTTCTGGTGCAGGCCACGTTGACGGTGCCGGCCGATTCACCCGAGGCGACCAAGGTGGTCAAGCACCTGCGGACCGAGCTGGACACGGTCAGCCCGGACATCCTGGTCGGCGGAAACACCGCGATCAACCTCGACGTCCTGGACGCCGCGCAACGCGACCTGCGGGTAATCATCCCGACGATCCTCGCGGTGATCTTCGTCGTCCTGATGCTGTTGCTGCGCTCGCTCGTCGCGGCGATCCTGCTGGTGATCGCCAACGTGCTGTCGTTCGGTGCGACCGTCGGGGTCAGCGCGGTGGTGTTCAACCACGTCTTCGGCTTCCCCGGCGCCGACCCCGGCATCCCGCTGTACGCGTTCGTGTTCCTGGTTGCCCTGGGCATCGACTATTCGATCTTCCTGATGACGCGGGTGCGGGAGGAGGCGCAGGAACATGACACCAGGCAGGGCATCCTGATGGGTCTGGCCGTCACCGGCGGTGTCATCACCTCGGCCGGCGTCGTCCTCGCGGCGACGTTCTCGGCGCTCGCCGTCCTGCCGATCCTGTTCCTGGTTCAGATCGCCTTCATGGTGGCCTTCGGCGTGCTCCTCGACACCACCGTCGTACGCTCCCTGCTCGTCCCGTCCGTCGCCTACGACATCGGCAGGAAGATCTGGTGGCCGAGCAAACTCTCCCGCGCAACCCAGGAAGAGGACCTGTAGTTCAGACGGGGTCGGTGAACGCGACCGCCTTGCCGGTGGCGCGCGCGTAGGCGATCTCCCGACTCGTGGACTCGCCGATATACCCGCCGGGGTTGACGACCAGAACCCTGTCGGCCAGGTCGATCTTGCGCAGGTGAAGCGCACCCAGCGCTGCCTTCTGCTCGTCGGTGATCAACTCCTGATCCCCGGCGCGCTTGAACACGCCCGGCGCGACGACGATGATCCCTGTGAAGGTCAACTCCCGGTTCGCCGCGCTCATCTCGTCCACGAACCGCGCCGAGCCACAGATACAAACAATCTCAGGTCGCTCAGCCACAACTCAGCCCTCCACCTCGAACACCCCACAAGCCAACAGCCTACGCAGGCTGTGCGGCGAGCCCGACCAGGCTCAGCACGCCGCGGCGCTCGACGAGAACAGGACCCGCCGTACGACGCCGCGCTGGCGGAGCTGGTGAGTTCCGGTAGGCGGACGGCGACGCGTTGGCGGCGACAACTGTTGCCTCCGGCGACGATGTGACGAGCGCTGCCTCTTGCCCGGCCGTCCACAGCTGACTCACCGAGGCCATTCTCCCTTGCAGATAAGGGATTCCATGGGTCTGGGAATTTGGAGAAGCGGGTTTGTCGAGATAGAATCGAACACATGTTCGACAATGATCTGAGTGAGCTCTCCACGGCCGACCTGCTCGAGTCGGCCGCCGAGCACCGCGCGATCGCCAACCAGGCCGACGCGCGACTGCTCGAGCACGCCCAGATCTACGCCGACCGCTTCCACCCCAGCATCCGCGACATCCGCCCCACCCGCCGCGCCAGCGACGGCCGCGAACGCTCCGTTGTACTCGGCGGCGACGGCTGCCCACCCATCGCGGAATTCGCGATCGCCGAATTCGCCGTCATCCTCGGAACCTCCCCGATGACCGGCGCCAAGTTCCTCGGCGAAGCCCTCGCCCTGCGGCACCGCTTCCCCTTCACCTGGGCCCGCGTCCAATCCGGCCACGCCACCCCCTGGAAAGCCCGCCGCATCGCCGCCGCCTGCCTCAAACTCTCCGAAGACGCCGCCCACTACGTCGACCAGCGCGTCGCCCCACTCATCGACTCCATCACCCCCTACCGCCTCGACAAGATCGTCCACGCCGCGAAAATGCACGCCGACCCCGAAACCGCCCGCGCCGAAGCCGCTGAGGCAGCCCGCGCCCGCGGCGTATTCATCGGACGCAGCGACGACCACGGCAACAAAACCATCTACGTCAAAGCCCCCGCCGGCGCCGTCATCCGCCACGACGCCACCATCACCGCCATCGCCGACGCCCTCCAAACCATCGGCGACACCCGCCCCCTCCAACACCGCCGCGCCGACGCCATCGGCATCCTCGCCGACCCCCACTACACCGAACAACTCCTCACCCAAGCCCGCACCAACCCCCACCAAACCCCCGCCCCCACCGAAGAGCCCGCGCCTGCCGGAGGGACGACGCCTGCCGGAGCGACGACGCCTGCCGGAGGGACGACGCCTGCCGGAGCGACGACGCCTGCCGGAGGGACAACAGTTGCTGGAACGAGCGCACCCGCTGGAGCACCCACGCCCGCCGAAGCGCACACGCCTGCTGCTGGGGCGAGCGCGGCTGCTGGAGTATCTGCACCGGCCGGAGCGAGTGTTGCTCGGGCGGTAGGGGTGCGGGAGACAGACCTCGGCGCCGATGATGACGACGACCTGCTGGCCGAGTGGAACACCGGCTGCCCGGAACCGGGAACCGACGACGACGCCGATCGCGACGCACCCCACCCCAGCTCCAGCGACCTACCCGATCCACTCGACGCCCCAGACAGGCAAGCCACCGAGCCGCTCGAACCCGATCCAACCACCCACTCCGACGACCCCGGCGACGGCGCCTGGACCATGGACCCTGCAGCCCGCCGCGCCCTCGACCTCCGCCTCGCCCAGATCAAACAAGACGCCCACGCCAAACCCCGAAGACTCCGCACGCCACCCACCACACCCGGAACATCCACCAGGCCCGGAGACTTCACTGCACCCGGAGAATCCAGCGCACCCGGAGACTCCACCGCACCCGGAGAATCCAGCGCGCCCGGGGCATCCACCGCACCCGGAGAATCCAGCCTGCCCGGGGGATCCAGCCTGCCCTCACGCCCCGGGCACACCGAGATCTTCGTGCACCTCACCGACCACACCCTCGCCACCGGGACCGGCGTCGTGCGCGCCGAAACCATCGGGCCGCTCCTGGCCGAACAACTCACCGAACTCGTCGGCCACGCCCCCTACACCATCAAACCCGTCATCGACCTCAACCAGACAATCAGCGCCGACGCCTACGAAATCCCCACCAAAATCCGCAACCACATCAAACTCCTCCACCCCGTCGAACTCTTCCCCTACGGCACCCGCGAAACCCGCACCACCATCGACCTCGACCACATCCAGCCCTACAACCCCCTCGGCCCACCCCACCAAACCAACACCACCAACCTCGCCCCACTCAGCCGCTACGCCCACCGCGTCAAAACCCACGCCCACGGCTGGAACCTCCGCCGCCTCGACCACCAAACCCTCGAATGGACCACACCCCACAACTTCACCTTCCACGTCGACCCCACCGGCACACACCGGATCCCAACAGCAGGTGACGCCTGATGGCCGCGACACTCGACTCCGCCGGTTTGTACCGTGGAGGGATGGAGGCCTTTGAGGGCAGGATTGTCGTGAACGACGACGGCGGAGGAGCGTGGGTGGAGGTGCCCGCCGAGGTGGTCGCCGCGCTCGGTGGCGGTGGACGGATCCCGGTACGGGCGACGTTCGACGGGATCGCCTATCGGGGTTCGATCGCCTCGATGGGTGACTGTCTCTCGCTCGGCGTACTGAAGAGCATCCGCGCGGAACTCGGCAAGGGCGACGGCGACGCCGTGACCGTGACGGTCGAGCGCGACACCGGCGAGCGGACCGTAGCGGTCCCCGACGACCTAGCCGCCGCACTCACCGACGCAGGCTTGCGAGAGGCCTTCGACGCCTTGAGCTACAGCCACCGCCGCGAACACGTCAACGCCATCAACGACGCCAAGAAACCCGAAACCCGCGCCCGCCGAATCACCAAAACCATCGACATGCTCAAACCCGCCTGACCTACTCCCCCTGCAACAGCCCAGCACCACGATCAGTCAGTCGGTAAACGACCTTGTGCCCGTCGCGCAGACTGACGATCAGGCCAGCATCGCGAAGGATCCGCAGATGCCGACCAACCGTTCCCAGTGACAGCTCAAGATCCCGAGCAAGTTCGCTGACCGTCGCAGGCCGCGACAATCCAGCCAGGACGCGTGTGCGGCCGCGTCCGATGAGTTGCTCGAGAGCCGGGCGATCGCCGGCCACGTTCGCAACCGCTGCCCGTTTGGCCGGATAGACCAGGGCATATCCACCGGCGTCGCTCTCGCACAGCCAAGTCCCGCTCTGCAACGTGACCGGGACGAACTGGAGCCCCTCGTCCCCGATGAAGCGGTCTGCTCCGGGCTGGTCGCTGAAGCGGATGCTGTCGGAACCGACCCACCTGCTGCGCCGGCTCATCCCCTCCAGGGCAGTGGGCCAGCCGAAGGCGGCCAGCAGACCCGCGCGGTGCATCACCTCCCGCTCGAGCGCCTCACGACGGCGCCCCCAGTCAGGTGCAACGTGGTCGTCCCAGATCGACCGCAATGCGGATGCGAGTCGTACTCCGAGGTCGCGTCCGGAGATCCAGGCGGTGTCATGCTCGAGCCAGCTGTGCTGCATCGAGACCGCGAGGGTCTCGCGGATGTCCCGGTCAGACATCGAGCGAATCGGATCGAGTTCGCTCGCGAGTGACGTCGTCATTCCTCCACCGGGCGGCAGCGCAACGAAATCCGGCAACCACTTCGTCGAGCTCAGGAGATCAGTCAGCCCCTGGAGAAACGAGTCTCGCTCCAGGCGCTGGTCGAAGCACCGCTGATTCGCCGCGTGCCAGCTCTTCGTCCACGCCTCCGGCTGTCCGCGTCGGAGACTCACGATCGCCCCGACCGTCTCGGCCAGCGGTGACAACGCGAAGCGCGATCTCGACAGTGCCATCGAACTCAACCGCAGCAGCGTCAACTTTCGCCTCCGAACGAAATACTCGCCCGCCGGCCGGCGGCACCTCATCCTTGCGCAGTGCCCACTCCGCTGCAGCAGCCGGCTTTCCGGCGCTTTCTGACCGGCCAGCTGGTCACGCTGCTCGGCAGCTCGATGGCCCCGGTCGCGCTGGCCTTCGCGGTCCTCGACGCCTCGGGCAATCCGACCGACCTCGGCATCGTCCTTGCCGCCCGGATGGTTCCGATGCTGTGTTTCGTCCTGCTCGGCGGCGCGGTGGCGGATCGGCTGCCGAGGCGAACGGTCCTCGTCGCGGCCACTGCAGGAAGCGCGCTAACGCAGGGCGCGGTCGCCGCGACGCTGATCACGCACAACTACGATCTCGTGCTGATCGGTACGCTGAGCGCCGCCAACGGCGTACTGGACGCGTTCACGTCGCCGGCGCTTCGGGGGCTCCTGCCAGAGCTGGTCGAGAAGGAGGACCTTCGCAAGGCGAACGCCTTGTTGAGCTCGGTACGCAACGCCACGAAGATCGTCGGGCCCGCGCTCGCGGGCATTCTCGTTGCCGTCGCGGGCACCGGTGCCACGATCGCCATCGACGCCGTGAGCTACCTCCTGGCGGCCATGCTCCTCGGCAGCCTGCGGATAGCTACGCCGATTGCTCCGCGTACGTCGACGGTTCTCAGCGATCTGCGTCAGGGCTGGCGAGAGTTCCGAGGTATCCGCTGGGTATGGGCGGTCACGCTCTCCTCGGCCGTGATGAACCTTGCGCAGACCGGCGTCTGGCAAGTCCTGGGCCCACCGCTCACCAGGGACCTGGGTGGAGAGCAGACGTGGGGATTCGTACTGAGCACGCGTGGCGTCGGCCTGCTCGTCATGAGCGCAGTGATGTATCGGCTGGTTGTCCGGCATCTCCTTCGCACCGGCCAACTACTGAGTGCCCTCGGCGCGCTCCCGCTGTTCGCGCTGGGTCTCGGCCTCCATCCAGCGTGGCTGCTCCTCACTGCCTTCGCGGCCGGCGTGGGCTTCTCGGTCTCCGGTGTCAGCTGGGACACGTCCCTGCAGGAACACATCGACGGAAGCCTGCTGTCCAGGATCTCGTCGATCGACGATTTGCTCTCGTTCGTCGCGATCCCGGTCGGCATGCTCGCCGCCGGCCCGTTGGCGGACCGGTTCGGGGCACAGGGTGTGGCTCTGGTCGCCGCCCTCGTCTATCTGCTCGCGGCGTGGGTTTCGCTTGTCTTCAAGGAGGTTCGAGACCTTCCACACGGACTGGTCAGGGTTTCTTGAGGGAGGCCAGTTCGGTGCGGTTGGCGACGTTGAGTTTGGCGTAGACGTGAGCCAGATGGGTCTTGACGGTGCCTCGGCTCATGAAGAGGCGTTCAGCGATCTCGGGGTTGGTCAGACCTTCGACGGCGAGGGTGACTACCTGTTCCTCGGTTGGGGTGAGGCTTGCCCAGCCTGAGGACGGTCGGCCGCGAGCTCCGCGCGTACGTCGGGCGTAGGCGACGGCCTCGTCCAGCGGGAGCGCTTGCTCGTCGGACTGTGGGAGGTCGGGGCAGTCGGGTGGCGTGGCGGCGCCGATCTCGAGGCGTGCGTTGGCGGCGGCAGTCGCCAGGCGGGCGGCGTCAGTGGCGCGGTTCGTGTGGCTCGCCAGCAGGGCGAGGGATTCGAGGCTGTCGATGACGTAGGTGCGCAGGCCGTGGTCGACGCGGATGGTCAACGCCTCGTGCAGCAGGTCCGCCGCCTTGTCCGGTTGTTCCGTGATCGCGATCCGGCCGAGCTGGTCGAGTACGTCGGCGTGAATGCGCGGGAGGTTGTAGCGGCGCGCCAGCTCGGCCGCATGCTCCAGCAAACCCGTCGCGTCCTTCCCCTGGGCACGCAGAGCGGCGGCGACGGTCGGCAGCAGCATCGCCGGCGCAAACGTATCCGCAAGCGGACTGTCGGGTGCCGTGTCGCGGGCCATCCACTCGACCGCGGCATCGTACTCACCGCTCCAGAACGAAATCAGTCCCATCACCTGCCCGAGGTTCGCGGGGACGGCGCCGGTGGTCTCGACCAGGTCGAGCAGGGGTCGCATCAGCTCGCGTGCTTCGTCGAGCCGGCCCGTGCGAACGAGGAGGGTGGCTACCTGTCCGCGTGCGGCGCCGACGCGGTGGAAGTCGGCGAGGGGTTCGGCGGCGGCGAGGGCACGCTCGGCGACCCGCAGGGCCTCGCGCGGTTCACCGGTCGACATCAGGCTCTCGGACCAGACGGTCAGCACGGTTGAGGCGATGCCGCGTTCGCCGCTGGTGACCAGGCCGTCCGCGACCAACTCGATCAGCGGGCGCTGCTCGTCGTACCGGTCCCGGAGTGCGAGCAGCACGCATTGCAGGGCGATGTTCGCGTTCCGCGCCGGCTCGTTGCCGATACCCTCCGCCAGCCGTCGCCCTTCAGCGGTGAGGTCCCACGCCTTCTCGAAGTCCGTGAAGAACTCACCGACCGCGACCAGCGCGAGGAACAGTGAACGCAACCGATCGTCACCGAGCTCCGTCGCCAGCTCGAGTCCGCGACCCGCCGCGTCGTACCCGAACGGGTCGACGGTGTCGGCGACGGTCGCGTAGCCGTACAGCAAACGGGCCTGGAGCAACGTTCGGTCGTCGGGTGCGCAATCGATCGCGCGCCGGAGGTAGTCGATGCCCTCGGTGCCGGTCGCCTGCAGGTTCCAGAGCCAGCGGAGCGCGGCGGCGAGGCGACGGCCGCGGTCGGGATCGGTCGCCGTCAGTCCGTGGTCGAGCGCTGCGCGACAGTTTTCGCGGTCCGGTTCGATCAGGGCCCGCCAGGCGTCGCGGTCCTTGTCCAGCAGGGGTTCCGCAGCCTCGGCGACGCGCAGATAATGATCCAGGTGACGGTCCCGCAGGTCCTCGCCGGCTTCCGTCAGACGCAGCGCGGCGTACTCGCGGATCGTCTCCAGGAGCCGGTACCGCCCGTCCTCGGCGACCACCAGCGATTTGTCGACAAGTCGCGCGAGCACCTCGAGTACGTCGTCCCCACCGCAGATCACCGTGGCGGCATCGAGCGTGAAGCCGCCGGCGAACACCGCGAGCCGGCGGAAGACCCGGCGTTCGTCCGCGTCGAGCAGCTCGTGACTCCAGTCGATGGACGCGGCGAGGGTCTGCTGACGCGCCGCGACCCCGCGAACGTTCTTGGTGAGCAGGCCGAACCGGTCGCTCAGACCGGACTCGATCTGCTCCGGGGTGAGCGTGCGGACCCAGGCGGCGGCCAGTTCCAGCGCGAGCGGCATGCCGTCGAGTCGCGCGCAGATCGAGCGGATCGCCTGCTCCGACTGCGGGAACTCGGTGCCGGCGCGTTCGGCGAACAGGACGCGCGCCTCGTCCGGCGCGAGCGCGGGCACCCGCCAGATCGCCTCACCGGGAAGATCCAACGGCACACGGCTGGTCGCCAACACAGAGATCTCGGGGCAACCCGCGTGCAGGGCGTGGACGAACTCCGCGACCCCGTCGATGATCTGCTCGCAGTTGTCCAGGCAGATCAAGGCCTGTCGGGTGCGGAGCTGGCCGATCAGCAGGCGGTCGCCCGACTCCACCAACAGACCGATCGCGGCGGCGACCGCTTCCGGGATTTGGGCGTTGTCGGTGGCTGCGGAGAGGTCGACCCACCAGACGCCGTCGGGCCAGCGTTCGGCGAGTTGCGCCGCGGTCTGCGCAGCCAGGCGGGTCTTGCCGCTGCCACCTGGGCCGGTGAGCGTGACGAGCCGTCCGCCGGACAGTTGCGTGCGGAGCGCGGCGACCTGCGTCTGCCGTCCGACGAAACTGGTGAACATGACCGGAAGGTTGTTGGGTACGCCGTCCAGCGACCGCAGCGGCTCGGCGGTCGAGGTCAGTTCGAAGATGCGTTCCGGCGAACCGAGGTCCCGCAGCCGGTGCACCCCGAGATCGCTGACGGCCGCACCCGACTCCGCCACAGTCGTTGCGGTGAGCAACGTTTGGCCCGGGTTCGCGAGGGCCAGCAGATGCTCGGCGTGACGGACCGCCGGCGCGACGGTCGGTGCGGTGTGCAGGGCGATCCGGAGCAGCTCACCTGCGGGAACCCGGGAGGCGGACTCACGCAGCGTGTACGCCGCGGCGATCGCGCCGGCCGGGTCGTCGTACCGGATGACCGGCCAGCCCGCGTCCCGTCGTACGAGGAGTTCCCCAGGCAGTTCCGTGGCCAGGCCGGCCAGTCGTGCGTAGGCGGGTGCGCTGGCGGCGCCGGCGTACGAGGCGGCCAGCACGGTTACCCCACTCATGGGGCTCAGTCTGCCATTCGGGCTGTGTCGGGTCGCCGTTGTCGACAGTATTCGTTATCCTCCGGAACGGGGGGTCGAAGCTCGGTGGACTCCAAGGAGTGAGGACCCTGATGGCAGACACCACGGCGACTGACCACGGACGATTCGCGCTACCGACCAAGAACCTGCCCGCACCGCAGGTTCGCGACCTCCCCGAGCCGCCCGCCAATACCTGGAAGATCATCGGCCCCGGCATGGTCGGCGCCGGCGTCGGGCTGGCCTCGGGCGAGTTCATCCTCTGGCCGTACATCTCCAGCCAGGTCGGCCTGGTGTTCCTCTGGGGCGCCGTGGTCGGCGTGGTGGTCCAGTGGTTCCTGAACATGGAGATCGAGCGGTACACGCTGGCCACTGGTGAGACAGCGTTGACCGGCTTCAACCGGTACGGGAAGCACTGGGGACTGTTCTTCGCGATCATGACGTACTTCGCGAACCTCTGGCCCGGCTGGGCGACGAGCTCGGCGAGCATGCTCACGTACCTGTTCGGCGGCGGCGATCCACGGTGGATCGCGATCGGCATGCTGCTGCTGATCGGCGCGATCCTGACCTTCGCGCCGGTCGTCTACGTGATGCTGGAACGCTTGATCGCGGTGAAGATCGCCGCGGTCGCGCTGCTCGTGATCCTGGCGCTGGTGTTCGCGATCCGCGGCAAGACGTACAGCGCACTCGGCGACGCGGTCACCCAGCCGCATTTCCCGGCCGAGCAGCTCGGGTTCGCGCTGGTGATGGGCGCCATCGCGTACGCCGGCGCGGGCGGCGGCCAGAACCTGGTGCAGAGCAACTGGATCCGGGACAAGGGCTTCGGGATGGGCGTGCACGTACCGCGGCTGACGTCACCGGTCACCGGCGAGACCGAGGCGGACCCGAACGCCAACGGGTACACGTTCGAGCCGAACGACGAGAACCTGGCGCGCTGGCGGCGCTGGTGGAAGTTCGCGAACATCGAGCAGGCCGCGACGTTCGTGGCGATCACCGTGCTCACGATCGTGTTCACCTCGATGCTCGCGCACGCGACGCTGTTCGGGAACGACGCGGTGAAGAACAGCATCAGCTTCCTGAAGATCGAGGGTACGACGCTGCAGACGATCGTCGGCGGCTGGTTCGGGTACCTGTTCTGGGCGATCGGCGCGTTCGCCCTGTTCGCCGCGGCGACCGGCATCGTGGACTACACGTCGCGGCTGTCGTCGGACATGATCAAGGCCCGCTACCTGCGCGAGTCGAAGGTGACGGAGTCCAAGCTCTACTTCTGGCTGGTCTGGGGTTTGGTTGCCTTCGGCATCATCGTGCTGCTGGCCGGTCTGACCCAGCCGCTGGTCCTGCTGGTGATCTCCGCCTGCACCGCCGGCACGATGATGTTCATCTACTCCGGCCTGCTCTGGTGGATGAACTCGCGAGCACTGCCGCACGCCATCCGCATCACCACCTGGCGCGCCGCCGTACTCGCGTTCTCATTCCTGGCCTTCGGCTTCCTGGCCGTCTTCACCATCATCGACCAGATACAAAAGCTGTAAGACTTCAAACGCTGGCGAGGTAGGCAACCGCGGCTTCTTCGGCTGCGGTGCGGCGGTCGGCCTGTACGCCGGAGGTTTCGCGGACCTTGCGATACAGGTCGACCGACGCCCGGAGGGCGCGGAAGCAGTCGTCTGGGTCCATGGTCGGGACGGTCTCGCGCAACTCGGGGAGCAGCTCGGGCGCGAGCGTTTCCAGCCGACGTACCCCGGCCGGCCTGGTGGTGCGCCCGATCCCGGCGAGCGGGGCGATCGCCGACGCCCGCATCATGCCCAGGCCGTCGATCGCCTCGAAGATCTCGCCGCGCTGGATCTTCACCGCGACGTAGTGCACCCAGACCCAGAACTGGTCCTCGATCCGCTGCGCGTCCACCTGCGGCCAAGCCGGCGTACTCTCCTGCCGCACCCGGTCGACCGCGTCGTCGCGCTGCCACAGCACGATCCCGTCCTCGACCCGCGTCCGCCAACCGTCCGCGGTCACGAACTTCAGGTCGACGTGGATCAGCGGTGGGCCGTACAGCGCGA
Source organism: Kribbella sp. NPDC043289 (assembly GCF_056436705.1). Classification (NCBI taxonomy): domain Bacteria; kingdom Bacillati; phylum Actinomycetota; class Actinomycetes; order Propionibacteriales; family Kribbellaceae; genus Kribbella; species Kribbella sp. NPDC043289. Next base: position 621,941 of record NZ_JBWKCB010000002.1, on the reverse strand, counting down.
TCAGCAACCGTGGTTCACCCACGTGCTCGCCGGTGAAACTCGACAACAGCGGCCCGGCACGGCCCGCGAACTCCTTCGCCTCGGCGAGGCAGGCCGGCTGCCCTTCGTCCGTACACACCAACACCAGATCGAGATCCGAGTACTCGTCAGTGGTGCCGAAGGCAACCGATCCGCCGGCGACGACGGCCAGCACCCGCGGATCCTTCTGGGCCTCGGAAACCACGTTGTCCGCCACTACCCGGAGATGTTCCGGAACCATGCTCACCAGTCCTCCCTGGATCAGGTCAGCAGGCCATCATCACACACATCGCGTCAGCGATGCGGACCGTACGCCTCCGGGGCGCCGTTGACGGTGGTGAAGAGTGAGTAGACGGAGGTGGTCGCGGTGAGGAACAGTCTGTTGCGCTTCGGACCGCCCCATGTGAGATTGCTGACGGTCTCCGGCACGAGGAGCTTGCCGAGCAGCGTTCCATCCGAGTGGTAGACGTGCACGCCGTCCGCGGCGGCGCCCCAGACGCGGCCCTCGGTGTCGAGGCGGATGCCGTCGAAGATCCCGTTGCCGCACTCGGCGAACAGTTCGCCACCACGCAACTTGTCACCGTCGACGGTGAAGACGCGGATCGTGCCTTCCTCCGAGTCTGTGATGTAGAGCAACGACTCGTCGGGTGAGAACGCCAACCCGTTCGGCCGGTTGAAATCGTCCGCGACGCGGGTCAGCACGCCGTCCGGCGAGACGCGGTACACATGGCATCCGCCGGTCTCGATCGCGCCCTTGAACCCCTCGTAGTCGCTGTCGATCCCGTACGCCGGATCGGTGAACCAGACCGACCCGTCGCGCTTCACCACGACGTCGTTCGGGCTGTTCAGCCGCTTCCCGTCGTACTCGTGGGCAAGCACCGTGATGCCGCCGTGGTGCTCGGTCCGGGTGACGCGCCGGTTCCCGTGCTCGCAGCTCACCAGGCGGCCCTCGGTGTCGCGCGTGTGGCCGTTGGTGTTGCCGGCCGGCTGCCGGAACACCGACACCTGGTACGACGTCTCGTCCCAGCGCAGGATGCGGTCGTTCGGGATGTCGCTCCAGAGCAGGTAGCGGCCCGCCGCGGAGTACACCGGGCCCTCGACCCAGCGGCCGCCGGTCCACAACCGTTCCAGCTGACTGTCGCCCCGGATGCCGGCGAACCGGTCGTCGAGCTTCTCCCAGACGGCCGGTGCGGTCCCTGCCAACGGCTCGAGAATTCCCGTCATCACGACTCCTCGCGAACTCGGCTGCAAACGCTGTCCCCCGAGCCTATGCGGTACGCCGGAAGCGCGCCCCGGGACGCCCGTCGGTTGGACCTCTCGATGCGAGACGATGACCGCGGCGCCGGACGGGGGTGCAAGGTACGGCGCCACTGGAGTCAAGTGACCGTGATGTGGAGACATCCTCTTGAAGCTCGACACCGTCGATGAAGAACTGGCCCGGGAACAACGGGCCATCGAGAATCTCACCAGCAGGCTCACCGAAACCTTCGCCGACCTTCATACTCCCGACGACATCGAAACCGCGATCCGCAGCGCCCAGGAGACCTTCGACGGCGACCCGGTCCGCGACTATGTCCCGATCCTGATCGAGCGCATCGCTCGCGAGGCGCTCACCCCGAAACCCGACCCGGTCGCGCAGGCGGAAGAACGCAAGGCCAAGTGGACCAGACCGGCCGTCGCTCTCGAGGCCTCCGGTGACAGCGGTTCACCGACCGTCCCGGCAGACCCAGCAGGCCCGACCGGCCCGTGGCGTCGGATCCCGATCGCGCTGCCGGCCGCCGTCGCCGGCGTCCTCGTGGTCGCAACGGTCGCCACCATCCTCGTCGTACGCAACGGTGACGACGTGCAGGCGCAGACGCAGCCCGGCGTGGTCACGCTCGGCGGCGTCATCGGTTCGGAGAAGCGCGCCTTCTTCGAGGACCCCGACGTCAAGGCCGCGCTCGCCAAGCACGGCCTCGCGGTCAAGGTCGACACCGCCGGCTCGCGCGAGATCGCGACATCGGTCGACCTGGGCAAGTACGACTTCGCGTTCCCGTCCAGCTCCACCGCGGCCGAGCGGATCCTGCAGCCGGCCTCCGGCAAGCCCGCGATCAGCGGTAAGAAGTACGCGGTGTTCTCGTCGCCGATGGCGATCGCGACCTTCCAGCCGATCGTCGACCTGCTGTCCGCGTCCGGCATCGCCAAGCAGGTCAACGGCACCTGGTACTTCGACATTCGCAAGTACGTCGATCTCGCGAAGGCGAACTGGCGCTGGACGAACATCCGCGGCAACACGACGTACCCGGTGAACAAGCGGATCCTGATCACCACCACCGACCCGCGCACCTCGAACTCGGCGGCGATGTTCCTGTCGATCGTCAGTTATGTTGCCAACCACAACAGTGTGGTGCAGGGCCCGGCCGACGAGCGGAAGGTGCTGCCGCTGGTCGCGCCGCTGTTCGTGAACCAGGGCTACACGGACAACTCCAGCGAGGGCCCGTTCGACGACTACCTGTCGCTCGGGATGGGCAAGTCGCCGATGGTGAACATCTACGAGGCGCAGTTCGTCGAGGCCGCCGTCGAGCGGAAGCTGAAGCCGGGCATGGTGCTGATGTACCCGTCGCCGACCGTGCAGTCCAAGCACACGCTGGTCTCGCTGAACGCGAACGGTGACAAGCTCGGTGAGCTGCTCGCCACCGACACCGAGTTGCAGCAGCTCGCCGCGCAGCACGGGTTCCGGACCGCCGACGAGGCACAGTTCGCGAACGTGGTCCGCCGGAACCGGGTACCGGTCGCGAAGGACGTGATCGACGTCGCGGACACCCCGACGTACGACACTCTCGAGCGGCTGCTCGACGCGGTCTCCAAGTCCTACCGCTGAGCCCCTTGCGCGGTGGTCAGCCAGGACCACACCGACGTGGTCGCGGTGATGAACAGGTGGTTTCCCTTGGGACCTCCGAAGGTCAGGTTGGACACCACGTTCGGCAGCAGCAGTTTGCCGATCAGCGTGCCGTCCGGGTCGAAGCAGTGCACGCCCTCGTGCGTCGCGGCCCAGACCCGGCCGGCGCTGTCCAACCGGAGGCCGTCGAACATCCCGGCCTCGCAGTGCGCGAACACTTCCCCACCGAGCAGCTTGTCGCCGTCGACGGTGAAGCGCCGGATGTGCTTCGCCGGTGTGTCGACGACGTACAGCTGCGACTCGTCCAGTGAGAACGCCAGGCCGTTCGGGCGGATGAAGTCGTCGGCGACAACAGTCAGCTCGCCGTCCGGTGCGATCCGGTAGACGTGACAGCCGTCGATCTCCTGCTCGGCGGCGTGACCCTCGTAGTTCGAGGTGATGCCGTACGGCGGGTCGGTGAACCAGATCGACCCGTCACTGCGCTCGATCACGTCGTTCGGGCTGTTCAGGCGGCGGTCGTTCAGGTGCGACGCGAGCACGGTCCGAGTTCCGTCGTACTCCGTGCGGACGACCTGGCGATCGCCTTGTGAGCAGCTGATCAGCCGGCCGGCGCGGTCGATCGTGTTGCCGTTCACGTAGCCGGACGGCTCGCGGAACACGCTCACGGTCCCGGAGACCTCGTCCCAGCGGAGCATCCGGTCGTTCGGGATGTCGCTGAAGATCAGACAGCGCCAGGCGGGCGAGTACGCCGGTCCTTCGAGCCAGCGGCCGCCGTCGTACAGACAGTCCAGGTACTCGTCGCCGGCGATCGTCGCGAAGCGCTCGTCGAGCACTACCAGCTCGGCCCGCAACCGCGCTGGGGCGGGAGTCAAGGTTCTCGTCATGCCGTGAACCATATCCTGCTAATGTCATTGCCGACAGAATCTGATCTGGTTTGAGGTGCAAATGACCATAGATGATGTGGATCGCAAGCTGCTGACCGCGCTCCAGGACGATGCCGGTCAGTCGTACGCGGCCCTCGGAGAGATCGCCGGACTGTCGGCCGGATCGGCTCACGAGCGGGTGCGGAAGCTGAAGGCGTCCGGCGCGATCCGGCGGACCACGGTCGAGGTCGATCCCGCGGCGCTCGGGCTTGGCGTCCTCGCGTTCGTGATGCTCGAGGCGAGTGCCTGGATGGGTGACGAGCCCACACTGAAGGCACTGCGGAAGATCCCGGCCGTCGAGGAGGCGCACATCATCGCGGGCCCGGCGTCGGTGCTGGTCAAGGTGCGCACCGGGACCACCGAGGACCTGCAGGCGACGCTGCGCGCCCTCCATCAGGTGGACGGCGTGACCAGTACTCAGACAATCGTTGTCCTGGAGTCCTTCTTCGAGCGGCGACCCGCCGTAATGTGAGGAACGCCCTGTCCTCCCGAACACCTGCTTGACCCTAGACTCGGGCCAGCCGAAGGGAGCCGCTGTGTCCGACAGCTTGCAGATCACCAAGGTGCTGGTCGCCAACCGGGGCGAGATCGCCGTCCGGGTCGTCCGGGCCGCCGCCGACGCGGGCCTGGGCAGTGTCGCGCTGTACGCCGACCAGGACCGGGACGCGCTGTTCGTCCGGCTCGCCGACGAGGCGTACGCGCTGGACGGGTCGACCCCGGCCGACTCCTACCTGAACATCGCGAAGATCCTGGACGTCGCGGCCCGCTCCGGCGCGGACGCCGTCCATCCCGGGTACGGCTTCCTGGCCGAGAACGCGGAGTTCGCGCAGGCTGTGATCGACGCCGGGCTGATCTGGATCGGCCCGCCGCCGTCGGCGATCGACTCGCTCGGCGACAAGGTCAAGGCGCGGCACATCGCCGAGAAGGTCGGCGCACCGCAGGTCCCGGGGACACCCGATCCGGTCGGCGGCGCGGACGAGGTCGTTGCCTTCGCCGAGCAGTTCGGCCTGCCGATCGCGATCAAGGCGGCGTACGGCGGTGGTGGGCGCGGGATGAAGGTCGCGCGCACGATGGAAGAGATCCCGGAGCTGTTCGAGTCGGCGACCCGGGAAGCGGTGAGTGCGTTCGGGCGCGGCGAGTGTTTCGTCGAGCGGTACCTGGACAAGCCGCGGCACGTCGAGACCCAGTGCCTGGCCGATGCCCACGGCAACGTTGTGGTGGTGTCGACGCGCGACTGCTCGCTGCAGCGCCGGTACCAGAAGCTGGTCGAGGAAGCGCCCGCTCCGTTCTTGAGCGATGAGCAGATGTCGCTGCTGTACTCCTCGTCCAAGAAGATTCTGCGCGAGGCCGGGTACGTCGGCGCGGGCACGTGCGAGTTCCTCGTCGGGCAGGACGGGATGATCTCGTTCCTCGAGGTGAACACCCGGCTGCAGGTCGAGCACCCGGTCTCCGAGGAGGTCACCGGCCTGGACCTGGTGCGCGAGATGTTCCGCATCGCCAACGGCGAAGAGCTCGGGTACGACGACCCGGAGATCTCCGGCCACTCGATCGAGTTCCGGATCAACGCCGAGGACGGCGGCCGTGGATTCCTGCCCGCTCCCGGCACGCTGACCCGTTGGCATGCCCCGTCGGGTCCGGGCATCCGCCTCGACGGCGGTTACGACCAGGGCGAGACGGTGCCCGGCGCGTTCGACTCGCTGGTCGCGAAGCTGATCGTCACCGGTCGCGACCGCACGCAGGCGCTGGAGCGGTCGCGGCGCGCGTTGCGGGAGTTCGTCGTCGAGGGCATGCCGACGGTGATCCCGTTCCACCAGGCCGTCGTCTCCGACCCGGCCTTCGTCGGCACCGACGGCTTCCAGGTCCACACCCGCTGGATCGAGACCGAGTACGACAACCAGCTCACGCCGTACGACGGTCCGACGGCCGACGCGCCCTCGGACGACGAGCGCGAGAAGGTGACGGTCGAGGTCGGAGGCAAGCGGCTCGAGGTCGTACTGCCTGCCGGCCTGGGTTCTGTTGGCGCGGTCGCCGCGGCGGCCACCGGCGCGAAGAAGAAGCCGTCGCGGCGGGCCGGTGGGTCGAAGGGCTCCGCGGCGTCCGGCGACTCGCTGACATCGCCGATGCAGGGCACGATCGTGAAGATCGCCGTCGAGGAAGGCGCGACCGTTGCCGAGGGCGACCTGATCGTCGTCCTCGAAGCGATGAAGATGGAGCAGCCGCTCAACGCGCACAAGTCCGGCACCGTCACCGGCCTGACCGCCGAGGTCGGCGCAACTGTTTCCGCGGGCGCCGCGATCTGCGAGATCAAGGACTGACAGTGGGGCCGGGGCTGTACCCCGGCCCCACTTTGTTCAGTAGCTGAGCGTGCCGCTGACGACGTACCCGCCGTTGCCGGTCTTCGGGGCGAGCAGCATGAGGAAGCACGTCCCCTTCGGCACGTCGGTGGCGAGGGTCTGCGTTTTCGCCTTCGCGGTGAACAGTTGCGGGTCGCCGAGGTCGTGGCCGCCCTCGCACTCCTCCACGAGCACCTGCGTGTTCTTCGGCAGCGTGCTCAGCGTGAGCTTGATGTCCCCACCTTGCGCAACGTACGCCCCGCCGGTGCTCCAGTCCTTGCCCGACAACAGATGCGTGTACGGCTGATCCGTGGCGGCCTGGGCGGCCGCCGCCGGTACGGCCAGTAGCGCAATCGTTGCCGCAATCGTCGCTCCGGCCCGCGTCCCGTTCCTCATGTCCTGTCCCCTTCCGTCAGATGATCCGGCTGCATACCCGGTATGTAGATACCGAGCATGCCTGACGGTTGGGTCAGCCGACCGGCGAACCCGTCGAGGATCCATTGAACCCTCACTTCTGGCATAGTCCGGGAGTTATGGCGCGATCAGTGGCAGAGTCGTGGGGGCAGATCATCGGATGGCTGCAGGAGCAGTTGCCGGAGGCGTTGGACGGTCTCCAGCCGCCTGCGTCGGGACGCGAGATCTCCGGACTTCGGGATGCGATGGGACGGCGGCTGCCCAGTGACTTGATCGCTTGGTTGGTGCTGAACAACGGCTTCGGCCGGCGCGCCAGCTTCGGGAATCTCATCCCGGTGCTCTACGTACCGATGTCGATCGAGGAGATGCTCCGCGACCGCTCGATGCTGCGGCAGGTCTGGACGTCGATCGTCCCGGAGCGCCCGTACGCCGCCGAGCAGGCTCCCGCCGGAACGCGGTCGTTCGAGTGGATCGACGCGTTCCTCCCGATCGGCGACGCCGGCACCGACTGCCATCTCTTCGTCGACCTGCGCGAAGGCGACCACTTCGGCTGCGTCGGCAACTACGACGCGCAATGCGGTGGATTCGAGGAACCGGAGTGGTTCAGCATCACCGACATGCTGGCTGATGTCGCCGACGCCCTGACGCTCGACCAGCCCGCCCTCGCGAACTACGGCCGCCGCGTCGCGGCACGAATGCCGCCCTCACCGCCGCGCGGGTGGTCGCCGTACCTGGACGATCGCTATCTCCGGTGGGACCTCGTCGATCTGTAGCTAGCCGGGGACGTACATCGTCAGGTTGCGCCACGACTCGTTGCTGTCTTGGGAGTCGGCGTGTGGCACGCGGAACAGTTGGACGTACGAGGCGATCTCGGCCAGCGACCACCAGACGTCGAACAACTCGAGCGCCGCGGAGCTTGGGCTGACCGGACCGGCCTCTGCTTGGTACGCCGGCAAGACGTCGGTCGACTCGCCCATGACGGCGGCGAGGTCGCGTTCCCGCGGCGCGAGCTGCACGGTGTCCCAGTCGATCAGGTGCATCCGGCCGTCGGCGGTGCGTACGACGTTCGCGCTGTGCGGCTGGCCGTGGGTCACCACCCAGGGGTCGTCTGACGCGTGGACCTCGCGGACCAGCGCGTCGTAGTACGCGAGCCTCTCGTGGAGGTGACCGAGCGCGCCCGCAAGCCGCAACCGGGTGGGCTCGGCATAGGGCCCGGAGGACCAGGGCCGGTCAAGCTCCGTCAGTGCGACCAGCAGCGCGTCGCGCCCCGGTACGGCGAAATCCCAACGCTGCAGGTTCTTTGGCGGTGTCGCGGTGTGCAGACGGCCGAGAATTTCGGCGATCTGTGCCCGCTCCGCCGGATCGTCCCATTGACCGTCCGGAGTACTCCACCCCTGCAGATAAGGCAGGACCATCAACAGCCAACCCGGCAGCACCTCCCGGACGAGCTGCCCAGTGCGATCAGGCAAGGGCGCCACAACGAACTCGTAGCCACCATCGGCCAGCTCCTTCGCCGCCCACACCGCGGCCACGATCGCGTCCCGCACCCGCTCGGCGGTATCCCCCAGCCAGTTCCCCCGCGGATCAAGCCGATCCGCAGTAACAAACCACCGCGGCCCGTCCCCGTCGCCGGCAACCCAGTGATAACTCCCGAACCCCACAGGTGCATAGCTGACCTCAGCAGCCCGAAACCCCCAATAATCCTTGAGAAACCCACGCACCCCGTCACACGAGATCTCCCCAGGTTCATCCCTCATCCCACCGACCCTAGCCACCAACTCGGCGAGGTTCAGGTGGTTTTCCTCGACCGAGAGTCACCCCAGCGCGAGAACATAGATCGCCGCCGGATTCCCCGCACTCCACCCCGGCAGCGGGTCGATCGTGTCGATCTGCACGAACCCCATCCGCTCCCAGAAGGCCCGGGTGGACTCGTAGGGCTCGTACTCCACGCTCCCATCGAGCGTCTTCACCTCGACGACCTGTACGCCGTCCGCGCGCAACTGCCCCAGCACCTCTCGCATCAGCAGGCCGCCGACGCCCCGCGCGCGAACCGATTCGTCGACCGCAGCCCACAGCACCTCCGCCGCAGGCGTGCCCCGACGTTCGACCACCACGAAGCCGGCCACCTGCCCGTCGCGCAACGCAACCCACCCGCGGTGCCGCTCGAGATCCCGGCGCACCGTCTCCGGTACGTCGGGCGTGAAGTACTCCGGAAGACCCCGCACGATCCGCACGCAGGCGTCAACGTCCTCAGCTACAGCTCGCCGCACGTCCAACACGACCCCAGTCTCATAGCCCCCCAGCCCACCCACGAGCCTCCCATACCGGACCGCCAGGCCATCACATTCGACGCAGAACAACCCTCGTCACGCTCAGCGGGACGGGGCCGGCTGGATTGTGATGGCCTGGGGATCCGCCAGGTTTGGCGCGAGGGGTCTCAGGGGTGAAACGAATCGGGGGATTAACAGGCGGTTCTCAGGTTTTGGTTGTAGGTTCCCGTGCAGGCATTCGGGTGAGGAGGGTTACTGCATGTCCAAGAAGACCCATCAGCAGCAGCTGGCGGCGCGGAAGGCGAAGCGGCAGGCCGAGCGGGACGCGGACCGGCGGCGGCAGCGGCGGAATCTGGCGATCACGGTGACGGCGGTCGCGACGGTGGTCGTGGTGGTGGTCGGGGTCTTCCTGGTGTTCGGGGTGGGTGGGGACGACAAGCCTGCCGCGGCGGGGCAGACGGCGCCGGCGGAGAACCGGCCGGCCAGCATCCCGACCGCGATGGCGGCGGCTCCGAAGCGGCCGACCCCGCTCGCGGCCGAGGTGAACTGCGCGTACAAGAAGTCCGCCGAGCCCGCCGCGAAGAAGGTGAACCTGCCGGCCGACGGGCAGACCAAAGCGTCGGGTACGTCGAAGGTCAGCCTGAACACGTCGGTCGGCGACCTGCAGCTCACCCTCGACAGCGCGCTGGCGCCGTGTGCGGTGAAGAGCTTCCTGAGCCTGGTTGGGCAGAAGTACTACGACGACACCAAGTGTCACCGGTTGACGGTCGGCGAGGGTCTGCAGGTGCTGCAGTGCGGTGACCCGACGGGCACCGGGTCAGGCGAGCCGGGGTACAGCTTCGCGGACGAGGTGTTCCCGACGCTGAAGTACGGCCGCGGCACGCTGGCGATGGCGAACTCGGGGCCGAACACGAACGGCAGCCAGTTCTTCATCGTGTACGGCGATGCGTCGGGGCTGACCGCGCAGTACACCGCGTTCGGGACGATCGACGAGCCGAGCCTGAAGCTGATCGACAAGGTCGCCGAGGCGGGTGTGTCGCCGCAGAACAGCCCGCAGGACGGGTCGCCGATCACGCCGGTCGACATCAAGACGGCAAGCGCAGCAGCCTGAATCAAGGACAAGAAGCGCGCCGCCCGTCCCCTGCGGGGACGGGCGGCGCGTTGTTGTAGGCACAACTCGGGTCAGGCGAGCAGGGAGTACTTCGAGCGGGGCCAGGCCAGGAGGGCGTGGACCTGGGTGATGCCGGACTGTTGCAGGAGTTCCACCGAGCCCTCGCGGAACTTGTAGAGGTTGGTCGCCGGGTCGCGGGTGGTGTCCCACGTGTGGTCGGCGTACGACTGCATCGCCGCGCGGTAGCGGGGATCCGGTGCAACCGAGTCGAGGATCAGCAGGTTCTTGAACCAGATCGAGTTGAACGCCGCGCCCTGCTTGGCGAGCATCTCGGGGGTGTTGTAGAACGCCAGCGACGCGTTCGCGACCGCCTTCGCGTCCTTCAGGTACTTCCCGTCACCCGTTGCCTTGAACAACAGAACGCCGGCGCCGAGCATCACGCCCTGGTTGTAGCTCCACTGCGTCTTCTCGACGTTGCCGGCCAGGTCGATGTGGTCCCAGTACAGCCCGTTCGGCGCGAGCATGCAGGTCTGCGCCCACGTGTACATCCGCTGCGCCCAGGTCAGGTACGACTTGTCCCGGGTCAGCAGGTACAGGTGCGCGCCGAGCTCGGCGCCCGGGCCGTTCGAGATCGTGTTGCGGTCCTGGCTCCACGGGGCCTGGGTCCAGTAGACGCCGCCCGCGCACGGGTGCGACGTGTCGGTGTCCCAGCCGTGGACGGTCAGCGCGAAGATGTCCTTGGCCCGAGCGAGTGCAGCGCGGTCACCAGTCCGCTTGTACCGCTGGATCAGGTTCAGCCCGATCCACTCGTTGTCGTCGTAGAACTTGTCCCCGCCCTGACCGTTGGGCGGCCGGACGTAGGAGTCGTAGCCGGTCGGCGTGGTCCCGGCGTTCCAGTAGAACTCGTACGCCGCGAGCCGGCGATCGGCCTCCTTCGAGCCCTGCACACCCGCACCGGGCACCCCGGCCAGGTCCTCGGCCGCGATGGCTGCCTGCGAGTACGGCCAGACGTACGAGTAGGCGTTGCCTCCCGTGTGCGGGTACTCCTCCAGCAGCAGTCCGCTGCCGGCGTCGAAGTACTTGTTGATGGCGTCGTACGACGCCCGTGCGCGCGCCGCGGCGGTCGGATCGGTTCCGACACCGGCATCAGCGGTCGTCATGTTCAGCGTCCCGAGGACGGCGACCGCGAGCGCTCCAGCAGCCAGACGGGTTGATATACCAAATTTCCTGCGCATCGACCTGCTCCTCCTGGGCAGTGGTGGTTGACAGCGATGTCATGCCTCTAGATGTCATGGATCTAACCGGCGCAAACACCCCGCGTCAATGGCTAGCGAGCAGGCACTTCCGGCGCCGTAGTTGGTATATCAAGAGGCCGGGCCGCGAAGCTGATCCAGGCCGATCGCAGATGCAGCCGGATCCGCACCTGGTCCCCGGTCAGCACCCGCTTCCCCTTCGACCCGACGGCCTCGACGGTCAGCACCCGCCCGCCGCCCGGACCGACGCCGGTGCGCTTCAGCACCCGGACGTACCGGATCGATCCGACCGCGAAGACGGCCTGCATCTCGGCCGCCGTCCGCGTCACGGTCCATGTCGTGTTCGGGTTCCCGTTCTTCGGGTACGCGTCCCAGCCGTCCACCTTCATCACCTGGTACGGCGCGTCGCCGGTCGCCGTCGCCCCGCCGTTCGAGGACGAGAACTCCGCGATGATCGGCTTCCCCTTGTACAACCGGATCTGTCCCGCGGTCGCCGCGATCGCGTTGTTCGTCGACGTTTTCTCCGCGTCGTACCCGCCGTACACCTGGCACGACGTGGTGTCGCACAGGTCGTACGCCTTCCGCGACGCGCGAGCCCGATGGAACACCGAATAGGTGCGCGCGGCAACGGACTGTGCCTGCAGCGCGGCCGGCCTCCAGCTCGACACGGCTTCCCGCGGTACGACGCCGCGCAGGTAGTACTCCAACGGCAACACATTCACGGTGTCCAGATGGGACCCCGATACGTCGATCGCCCGCAGTGCACCGCGATACCGCCGTACGGCGCCACTCGGCAGGACCAGCCCGATCACGGCCGCGCCCTCGAACTGCGCCATCCCCGTGAACGTCTTGTAGAGCGTCCATTTCCGGGTCTTCGCGTCGTACGAGCTGAGCTTGGTGCCGTGGTCGCCGTTCGGGTCGATCGACCACTGGTTCAGATTCGCTGCCCTTGGCAATGAATAGACCTTGCCGGTGGCAAGGGAGCGGACGCGGAGACCGCTCACCGCGCCCACCCGGACGCCGTCGGTGGTGTCCGCGCTGACGCGGACCCGGATGTTCCCGGTCGCCTTCCCGGTCGTCGTTCCCGGGTAGTAGAAGTCCAGGATCTGCCGCGCGGACTTCCCGGCGATCGCCGCACCTTGTGCGCCGTACTGCGAGAGTCCGCGACCGTGGCCGAAACCGCGGCCGCTGATCGTCGTGTCCGGCACAGTCGCGGCCGGCCCGATCGGGCCGGCCTGCGCGCTCCCACTGATCACCGCGGACGACAAGACGACGGCCGCTATTGCACGTTTCCTCACCCTGCTCCCCCATACACGAGATGAACCTGACGATCGCGGCGGTCCCAGACCAACCAGCCGCGCTGGAATTTCTGCCGGGCCCCACCCGGCACCTGGTACGCGTCGGTGACGGGCAACCCGAGCCGCGCGCTGCCGGCCCCCAGCCGACGGAACCTGGTCCGGAACGCACCCGCCGTCGAATGCGGGCCGGTGGCAACGGAATAGAAGACGTCCCGGGTCGCGAAGTACGTCGCCCAGCCGGTTCGCGTCCGGTGCTCACCCCAGAACGGCTGCCCGACCGTGCGGAACCCGATACGTCGCGCATACTCGTAGATCGGCGTCGAGAAGTTGCCGCTCATCAAGGTGTTGACGCGTTGCTTCAGCCAGCCGAGTTTGTTGTACAGCTGGGTTCCCGGGCAGGCGGTCGCCTTCGTGTCGCGGTGTCCGGAGACGGTGTGCAACCGGCTGCCGTCGAGCACGATCGTTGCCAACGGCGACCGATAGTTCGCGTCCAGTTTCCACGCGATCACCCGCGCGGTGGACTCCAGCATCGCCGGCGGGGGTGCCGTCTGCTCGAAGTTGCCGATCACCGCGACACCGAACGAGTTCGCGTTGAACGACCCCGTGTGCGCGCCGAGCACCGGCAGCTGCGCACCGCCGGCCCTGCCCTCGAAGATCCGGCCGAAGCGGTCGACGAGGAAGTTGTACCCGAGGTCGCACCAGCCGCGGCTCTTCACGTGGTACGCGTACATCGCGCGCACCATCGCCGGCGCCTGCGCGCGGGTGTAGTCGTTGCGATCCGCGGTGTGGTGCACGAACGCCGCCTGCACGGTCGACGTGTACTTCGGCCGCACGCAGTCCGCACCGTTGTGCGCCCGCAGCCGCTCATCGGCACCCCACCGCCGGCGGCTCACCATCAACGGCATCGGGTACGGCGCTCTGCTCGCCGCCGGCTCGACGGATTGGGCACTCGGCTCGTCGGCGTCCGTCGGGAGGACACCGGGCTGGATGAGAACGACCTTGGCGCCGGTAATCGTCGTACCGGCAGTGGTGACGGCGGCGGCCTGGACACCGGTGGCGTCGCCGACCCACAGCGGCTCGGTGCCGGCGCGCTCAATTCCTTCCGGGGCCGATGGATCGGGCCCGTGGTCGTCCTCGATCCGCAGCGCCTGCCAGTCGGTCCATGTCCCGTTGTGCTCGACGCGGATCTTGGCGGTGACACCGTGCACACCTTCGGGCCAGGTGACGGCGACCATCCCGAAAGGCTTGGTCTGCGCCTGGACGGACGGACCGTCGAGCGGGATCTCCTGGTACGAATCGTCCGCGGTCGGGGTCTCGGAGGCCTGGTGCGGGAGCGGGGCCAGAGCGGCCGCCGTCAAGAGGAGCGGGAGCAGTCGCGCGGTCTTGCCCATGAGCAGCCTTCCGGCGGGGGACGGACATCGCTGGGCGGCGCATTCCATTGTGCGCTGACGGTGACCGCTTTCCGGGCATTGCGTCACCCTGCGTGGCGCCGTCCGTCTTGAGGCGTTCGATAGGCTCTACCTAAAGAGCCCCCGAGAGAGGCCCGACATGACACTCATCCTGATCATCGCGGTCGTGGTGATCGCGATTCTGGCGTACCGCTCGTACCGTCGGACCCAGCTGCAGACCAAGCAGCAGCACCAGATCACCGCCGCCGAGCTCGAGGCGGTCAAGCGCACCGCCGACGAGGACATCACCCGCTTCGGCGAGGAGCTGCAGGACCTCGACCTGGAAATGGTCGGCAAGGACCTAGGCGACGGCGCGCGGCAGGACTACCAGCGCGCGCTCGACTCCTACGAGTCCGCCAAGCAGGCGGTCGGCCAGGTCACCGAGGCCGACCAGATCAAGCACGTCATCGAGATCCTCGAGGACGGGCGCTACGCGGCTGCCTGTGTCAAGGCCCGGGTGAACGGCGAGCCGCTGCCGCAGCGCCGGCCCGCCTGCTTCTTCAACCCGCAGCACGGCCCGTCCGTGGTCGACGTGATGTGGTCCCCGCCGAGCGGTGCGCCGCGTGAAGTGCCGGCCTGTGCGGCCGACGCCGAGCGGGTCCGCGCCGGTGCGGAGCCGGACGTCCGCAAGGTCATGGTCGGCCCGCAGCGCGTTCCGTACTGGGAGGCCGGTCCGGCCTACTCGCCGTACGCGCAGGGTCTGTTCGGTGGCGTCGGCGGCGTGCTGACCGGCATGTTCATCGGTACCGCGCTCGGCGGCATGTTCGCCGGCGGCGGGTACGGCGACTACGCCGCGGGCTACTCGGACGGCATGTCCGACGGTGGTGACGGAGGCGACGGCGGCGGAGATGGTGGCGACGGCGGAGGCGACGGCGGGGGCGACTTCAACCCCTTCGACGGCGGCGGCGACGGCGGCGGCTTCGACTTCGGCGGCGACTTCTGAGCAGCCCCGCCTTCTGAACGACCCACAGGGCCCCGGTGACCACTCAGGTCACCGGGGCCTTGTCCTTGCGTACGGCGTTACTCGCCGAAGAGGTGTTCCGCGGCGTCGGAGGCTTCCCGGACGTTGATGGCGTCCTTGTGCGTGCCAGGCAGCTGACCCAAGAGCTGGATCGCGGTTGCCGAACCGTTGGCGTGGCCTACGGCATAGGCGAAGGCCTGGCCGCTCTCCTTGTCGATGGCGGTGAGCAGCGTGCTCTGGGTGCCACACTTCTCGGCGACCAGCGAGTCGAAGGTGCTCCAGCCGGTACTGCGAACCTGCTTCACCACCGGCTTCATCGGGTTCGCGAGCGGAACCCGGATCGTGTAGAGCGCACCACCACGGGTCGTCGCGATGAACGTGTCGTACGTGCCGGTCTGGCTGAGCAGCGCCAGCGTCTTGACCGAGGAGAACCCGGAGGCCGACCCGGCCGCGCGCCAGGCGCCGTTCGCCCCGGGCAGCCAGCGGAACAGCACGCCGTCCTTGCGCAGGCCGTAGAGCATGGTCCGGCCGGTCGGCGCACCGACGTACGGCTGGTAGATCGACTCCTCGACCGCGGTGAAGTCACCCCAGCCGCTGCCGACCTTGGCGATGGTCTGGAACGGCGCACCGGTGCTGTCGTCGAGGCCGTAGCTCGAGCGGTACAGGGTCGAGTTGAGGATCACCATTCCGGAGTACGCGATGCCGTTCGCCACCCCGAGGGAGGAGAACCAGCTCGTGCTCGCCTTCGCGATCCCCGGCGTGTACAGGTGCGTACCGGCCGACGGGCCCGTGGCCTGCGGCGGGGTCGCGGCGGTCACCCGCGTACCGGTGATGTCGCCGCCGGCGGTGATCGAGTTGAAGTCCATCACGCAGGCCTTCCCCGCCGCTGCCTGCGCCGGAGTCGACATGCTGAGTCCACCCGCCAAGGCCGCTACCGCGACCCCGGTCGTCATCCACTTCGTCTTCATACCTCACCCGATGCGTGCCCCGCGCCGGAAGTTGCGAGTTAACTCCGAAGGTGGAGGCGGCGCGCGGCTTCGGCGATGGAGCCGGAGACCGAGGGGTAGACGGTGAACGCCTGGGCGACCTGGTCGACCGTGAGGCGGGCTCCGACGGCCAGCGAGATCGGGTGGATGAGCTCACTGGCCCGCGGCGCCACCACGACACCGCCGACCACGATGCCGGTGTTCGGGAGGCAGAAGAGCTTCACGAAACCGTGCCGGACGCCCTGCATCTTCGCCCGGGCGTTGTCCGCGAGCGGCACCTTGACGACCATCGCCGTACTGCCGCCCGCGTCCAGGGTCGCCTGCGTCAGGCCGACGGTCGCGATCTCCGGTGCGGTGAAGACGTTCGCGGAGACCGTTGACTGGTCCAACGGCGTGACCGCGTCGCCGAGCGCGTGCGCCATCGCGATCCGGCCCTGCATCGCGGCCACCGAGGCGAGCATCAGTACGCCGGTGCAGTCGCCGGCCGCGTACACCCCGCGGGCCGTCGTCCGGGAGACCCGGTCGACCTGCACGAACCCGCCGTCGGTGAGCGACACGCCCGACTCGACAAGGTTCATGTCATCGGTGTTCGGCAGCGAACCGACGGCGAGCAGCGCGTGCGATCCCTCGACCGTCCGGCCGTCGGTCAGCGTCACCACGACGCCGTCGCCCTGCCGCTTCACCGACTCTGCCCGGGACTTGCTCAGCACGGTCAGGCCGCGCCGCTTGAACACGCCCTCCAGCACCGCCGCGGCGTCCGCGTCCTCCCCCGGCAGCACCCGGTCCCGGGAGGACACCAGGACGACGTCGCTCCCGAGCGCGTCGTACGCGCTGGCGAACTCCGCACCGGTGACACCGGACCCGACCACGATCAGCCGCTCCGGCAACTCCTCGAGCTCGTAGACCTGCTCCCAGGTGAGGATCCGCTCGCCGTCCGGTTCGGAGCCCTTGAGGATGCGAGGCCTTGCCCCGGTGGCGATCAGCACCACGTCGGCGTCCAGCCGCTCCTCGCCGACCACCACGGTCTCCGGGCCGTCCAGCCGGCCGCGGCCGCTGATCACCCGGACCTTGTCGGACTCGAGCCGGCGCTCGATGCCCTCGCCCTGGGCGGCGGCCAGCGCCTTCACCCGTTTGTTGACGACGGAGAGATCGACACGCACGGAGTTCGCCGGATCGTCGTCGCCGTCGTCCAGCCGAACGCCGAGCTCGCCGGCCTCCTCGACCTCGGTCATCACTTCTGCCGTGGCGATCAGCGTCTTGCTCGGGACGCAGTCGGTGAGCACGGCAGAACCGCCGATCCCGTCGGAATCGACAACCGTCACCTCCGCCCCGAGCTGGGCAGCCGCACTGGCCGCTTCGTACCCACCTGGACCGCCTCCGATGATCACAACTCGCGCCACGAGAGGCCATTGTTCCGTATCCTCTGTTTGCGTGACCCTGTACGCCGCGTTTGCGTCGAACCTGGACCCGAATCTGATGGCCGAGCGGTGCCCCTACTCGCCCTTGCGCGGGACCGGCTGGATCACCGGATGGCGGCTCACCTTCGGCGGTGAGGAGCTCGGCTGGGAGGGTGCGATGGCGACCGTGGTCGAGGATCCGGCCGACCCGAAGAACCAGGTGTTCGTCGCGCTGTACGACATCCACCCCAAGGACATCGAGCGGCTGGACGAGTGGGAGGCGACCGACCAGGGCGTCTACCGGAAGATCCAGGTCCGGGTGCAGACCCTGGACGGCGAGCAGCTGGCCTGGATGTACGTCCTGAACGCCTACGAGGGCGGGCTGCCCTCGGCCCGCTACCTGGGCATCCTCGCCGAGGCCGCCGAGGCGGCCGGCGCTCCCGACGACTACGTGGCCGACCTGCGAGCGCGGCCGTGTCGGTCCTCGGGTCATTAGAGTGCCCATGTGATCGATGACCTGAGGGCCGCCGCCGAGGCTTGGCTGAGCGAGGATCCTGACCCCGACACCCGCGCCGAGCTGCAGGAACTGCTCGACAGCGGCGCCGACGCGGAGCTGGCCGACCGCTTCGCCGGCACGCTGGAGTTCGGCACGGCGGGCCTGCGCGGTGCCGTCGGCGCCGGACCGAACCGGATGAACCGGGTGGTCGTGATCCGGGCCGCCGCCGGACTCGCGGCGTACCTGATGGCGAAGGGGATGACCGACGGGCCGGTCCTGATCGGGTACGACGCGCGGCACAAGTCGGACGTCTTCGCGCGCGACACGGCGGCCGTGATCCGGGGCGCCGGGCTGGACGCCGTCCTGCTGGACCGGCCGGCGCCGACGCCCGTGGTCGCCTTCGGGATCGGGCATCTGGGCGCGGTCGCGGGTGTCGTCGTGACGGCCTCGCACAATCCACCGCAGGACAACGGCTACAAGGTGTACCTCGGTGACGGCTCGCAGATCGTGCCGCCGGCCGACGCAGAGATCGCGGCCGCCATCGCTGCGGTCGGCGCGCTGGCCGACGTACCGCGGGGTGACGACTGGGAGACCACGGGCGACGACCTGCTGAACGCGTACCTGGACCGGATCGCGGAGCTGGTGCCGGCCGATGCGCCGCGGGAACTGAACGTCGCCTACACGCCCCTGCACGGCGTCGGACGGACCCTGGTCGAGGCCGCGGTCGCTCGCGCGGGGTTCGCCGTACCGCGGGTGGTGGCGTCGCAGGCCGATCCGGATCCGGACTTCCCGACCGTCTCTTTCCCGAACCCGGAAGAGCCGGGCGCGATCGACGCCGCGCTCGACCTGGCGCGGTCGATCGGCGCGGACATCGCAGTGGCCAACGACCCGGACGCGGACCGTTGCGCGGTGGCGATCCCGGATCCGTCGGCCGACGGTGGCTGGCGGATGCTCCGCGGTGACGAGCTCGGCGCGCTGCTCGGTGAGTTCCTGCTGTCGTCACGACCGGACGGCGTCGCGGCCTGCTCCATCGTGTCGTCGTCCCTGCTCGGCAAGATCGCCGCGTCGTACGGCGTCCGGTACGTCGAGACGCTCACCGGCTTCAAGTGGATCGGACGGGTCCCGGAGCTGGTGTTCGGCTACGAGGAGGCGCTCGGGTACTGCGTGGATCCGGCGGCCGTGAAGGACAAGGACGGCGTCTCGACGCTCGTCCGGGTGCTGCAGCTGGCGGCGGGCGCGAAGGCCGCGGGGCGCACGCTGCTGGATCTGCTGGACGACCTGGCGGTCAAGCACGGTCTGCACGCGACCGACCAGCTGTCGGCGCGGGTCGAGGACCTGTCGCTGATCGCGAAGGCGATGGAGCGGCTCCGCGCGACGCCGCCGTCGGCGCTGGGCGCGTACACCGTCGAGCGGATCGACGATCTCGGCCAGGGGTCGGAGTCGTTGCCCCCGACGGACGGGCTGCGCTACACGCTGTCCGACGGCGCACGCGTGGTCGTGCGCCCGTCGGGTACGGAGCCCAAGCTGAAGTGCTACCTGGAAGTGGTCGTCCCGGTCAGCACGGATGTC
Organism: Kribbella sp. NPDC043289; assembly: GCF_056436705.1. Classification (NCBI taxonomy): domain Bacteria; kingdom Bacillati; phylum Actinomycetota; class Actinomycetes; order Propionibacteriales; family Kribbellaceae; genus Kribbella; species Kribbella sp. NPDC043289. Next base: position 602,586 of record NZ_JBWKCB010000002.1, on the reverse strand, counting down.
GCCGCGGCCCGGGGCGATGCTGCTACTGCATTGGCAGCCATCAAGACCGATCTGGCTGCCGCAGCAGGTATGTAGGAACAGAACACCTGGCGGGTGATTCTGTTCCGGTCAGCGAGCCGCCGCGGCGGCCGCTTCGGCTTCCTCGGCCTGCAGGGAGCTCTGCAGCGAGGAGTGCAGGATGCGGAGCGTGCTGGTCGACTGCATCAGCGCGTCCCGCTCGTCCGGGTTCCGGTTCGCCAGCGCGCCGATGTCGTTGATGGCGGCCTCGATCCGGACGAGCCGGTCGCGGACCGTCCCCTCCTGGCTGCTGGCCCGGCGGATCGCGTCGGACGTGACCGTCCAGACGTCTTCCTTGTCGTTCGTACGCCGGGACATGTCCACCATCTGGCTCAGCGCGGCGAGGTCGTGGTCGACCTGGGTGCGCTCCACCGGGGCGGTGATGCCCGCGGTCGCCTGGCGCAGCCGGGTGACGTGCCCGGACAGCTCCGACCAGGTGCTCCGACCGCTCTTGATCTTGTCCAGCACCTTCGCGTACTCGGTGTTGAACTCGTCGTAGTTCACTGTCCTTGACTCCTGCCGTTCGACGCTCGACTCAGAACTCTAGGGCGTGCGCACCAAAAACAAGTAACCACACGATCGCAGATCGTGCAGGTGTCGCCAAAACGCAACAGCCGCCCGGTACGCCAACGCGTACCGGGCGGCCGAGTTACGAACTACGTCAGGCGACGTACGCCGAAGACGCGTTGAAGGTGTTGCAGTTGCCCGCGACCGTGTAGCTGTGCCGCGCGTTGAAGCCCGCGGTCACCCAGAACGCGTGGTTCTTGATCGAACCGTGGTCCCGCGTTCCGCCCGGCTGGTCACCGCTGTGGCTGACCACCCAGTTGTACTGCGTCTGGAAGCCACCGCTGAACGGGTAGTTGCGCTTGTTCGCGCCGTCCACGGCACCGCCCAGGCAGGACGCCTGCAGCTCACGACGGCGGCTCTCCTCGAGCTGCGCGGCGTAGGTGCTGAACGCCCGCTGACGCTCCCAGGACGCGCCCAGGATGCCGGTCAGCCACTGGACGTGGTGACCGTACTCGTGCGACAGCGTGAAGGTCGCGTAAGCCTGAGCCATCGTCGGGCTCTGCTTCCAGTAGTTGATGATCACGTACGCCGGGATGTAGATGTACCCGTGGTCGACACCGCAGAAGAACGCGGTACCACCGCGGACCACACCACACTTCGAGTTGACCGCGCTCGAGTTGTGGACGATCAGCTTCGGCGCCACCTTGTACGCCGCGCCGGCCTGCTTCAGCGGCAGGGCCCAGGAGCCGTACAGGCACTTGAAGAGGTTGTTCTCGTAGGCAACGACGCCGTTGAACGTGCGCAGGGAGACGTTGGCCTGCTTGCAGCCCGACGACGGGATCGCTCCGGTCTTGTACAGGCGGTTGTAGCGCACCACGTTCGTCAGCGACGACTTCGTGGTGATTGCGTCTCCAGCCGGCGGCGGGCCGGCCATCAGACCGGTGCCGATCTCGATCGGCTTCGGCGTCTCCGCAGCCTGCGCGGCAGCAGTCGTCGTCGTGCTGGAGGTCTGCGCGGCCTGGGCGTTCGGCAACGCCAGCGCCGCGAACCCGGCCAGGGCTGCGAACCCGGCCAAACCACGCAGGGTGGTACGGGAGAGGTTGACCATGAGCTCCACTCTCGATGTGTCTAGGGACCTGTCGGACCAATCCTGGGGTGCACAGGGGTTCACCCGAGGTTGGACACGGACTCTGACGCGGCGATTCGCGCCACAGTTCCGGCTAGTTCAGCAGATTTCCGCCAAGGAATCGCAACTGGTCAGGAAGCATGCGCCGCCAGTAGCCGGCGGTGTGCGCGCCGGCCTGCTGACCACCGGCCGCGTGCAGCTCGGCGCGCAGCTCGCGAGCGGTCGTCGCGAACGGGTCGTCGCGCCCGCAGTCGATGCGGACGGCAACATCCCGGAACCCGCTCGGCCGACCGAATATCTGGTTGCGTTCGAAGTCCCCGGCGTCGTCGAATGCACCGGCCTGGACGTCGGCGTAGTCGCGCCACAAGGCCGGGCTGAGCGCACCGACCGCGACCGCGCGCGCCGCCGGCCGGACCCGGCGTTGCCAGTAGTGCAGGGCGACCCAGAGCAGCGCGCCGTACCCGCCCATCGACCAGCCGAGGACGCCGTACCCGTTGATGCGCAGGCCGCGCCGGGCCAGCAGGGGAAGGAATTCCTGGTCCAGCATGAACCCGGGGTCGTTGCCGTCGGCGCGGCGATGCCAGTAGCTGTCGCGGCCGCCGTCGACGGTCGCGATCGCGAACGGCGGCGTACCGGACCGGACGGCCGAGGTCAGGTAGCGGTCGATGCCGAGGTCGTTGACCGCGGATGTGTGGTCGCCCCCACGACCGTGCAACGCCAGGACGACGGGCAGTGCCGCGGTCGCGGCGTACCCGTCGGGATAGATGACGCTGTAGCCGACCTTCGTCCCGCGACCGAACGAGTCGAAGCTCCCCGACACCACCGGACCAGCCGGTACGTCGGGGACGACACCGTCCGGCCCTGTCAGTCCGAGTACGTCGTGCACGCGCGCCCGGCCCGGGATCACACCGGTTTCCAGAGCCGCCACTCCGGCGACACCGGCGACGGCGGCCGCGGCTCCGGTGCGAACGAAGGTACGCCGATTCAGCACCGGGTCAGCGGACGATGGCCGAGACGACAGCGACCACGGCAAGCACACCGAGGACGATCAGCTCGGGCCGCGCCCACTCGGTCACGACCTCGCCGTCCGCCTGCGCGGAGTACTGCTCCTGCATGGTCTCGATCCGGTTCACGACCACGTCGGCCTTGGAGATCGAACTGTCGGCCGCGAGCTTGCGGCCGCCGACCCGTTGCTTGCGAAGATCACGCATGACGAGTTGGACGCCGGGCGCGCGGAAGCGGTTGCCTTCGGTGTGCACCCGGAGGATGTCGGTCACGTCGACGCCGGTCACCTTCGACCACGGGATCTGGCGGTCGCGCAGGTGGTTACGCAGCAGGACGTTCTCGGGGCTGAGGGTGACGGACGGCCGCATCAGGCCGACGTACGCCAGGACCATGAAGATGCCGATGATGCTGGCGACCAGCAGACCGGTCGCGGTCCGCCACTCCAGGACGATGTCGAGCAGGCCGAGGGCCCCGATCACCAGCACGATGGTCCCGGTGATCCGGTTCGATGCGGACAGGTACTGCTCGCGCTCCGGCGATGTCGACTTCACCAGCACAACGTAACCGGCCCTCAGGATCGGCACTAGACTCCCAGGGGTGACCACACTCGACAGCGGCGTCGACACCTTGGCCGACGTGACCTCGTCCGAGGACCGGCTGCGCCGGTTCCTGCTCGGGCTGCCGGGCGTCGACCAGGTCGGTGCCGAGGCCCGGGCAGCCACTCTGAGCACCCGGTCGATCAAGACCACCGCGAAGGCGTACGCGCTGGACCTGGCGATCCGGATGATCGACCTGACCACCCTCGAGGGCCAGGACACCCCGGGCAAGGTGCGGGCCCTGTGTGCGAAGGCGAAACGGCCCGACCCGGCCGATCCGACCGCTCCACAGGTCGCCGCGGTCTGCGTGTACCCCGACCTGGTGGCGACCGCGAAGCGCGAGCTGCAGGGCTCCGGGATCAACGTGGCCAGCGTCGCGACCGCCTTCCCGAGCGGGCGTTCCAGCCTGGCGATCAAGATCCAGGACACCAAGGACGCGGTCGCGTCCGGCGCCGACGAGGTCGACATGGTGATCGACCGCGGCGCGTTCCTGTCCGGGCGGTACGCGATGGTCTTCGACGAGATCGCCGCGATCCGCGAGGCCGCGGGTGACGCACATCTCAAGGTGATCCTGGAGACCGGCGAACTGGTCACCTACGACAACGTCCGGCGGGCGTCCTGGCTGGCGATGCTGGCCGGCGCGGACTTCATCAAGACCTCCACCGGCAAGGTGTCCCCCGCCGCCACGCTGCCGGTGACGCTGGTGATGCTCGAGGCGGTCCGCGACTACCACGAGGCCACCGGGCTGCACATCGGCGTCAAGCCGGCCGGTGGCATCCGGACCTCGAAGGATGCGATCAAGTACCTGGTCACGGTCAACGAGACCGCCGGACCGGACTGGCTGGACCCGGAACTCTTCCGCTTCGGCGCGTCCAGCCTGCTGAACGACCTGCTGATGCAGCGCACCAAGCTCGCCACCGGCCACTACCCCGGCCCCGACTACTTCACGTTGGACTGACGCATGAGCAGATTCGAGTACGCACCCGCACCCGAGTCACGGGCGATCGTCGACATCAAGTCGTCGTACGGGCTCTTCATCAACGGGCAGTTCACCGACGCGACGGACGGGAAGCCGTTCAAGACCGTGTCGCCGGCGTCCGAGGAAGTGCTGGCCGAGGTCAGCGAGGCCGGACCGGCCGATGTCGACAAGGCCGTGCGCGCGGCCCGGAAGGCCTACGACAAGGTCTGGGGCCCGATGAGCGGTCGCGACCGGGCGAAGTACCTGTTCCGGATCGCGCGGCTGATCCAGGAGCGCTCGCGCGAGCTGGCGGTGCTGGAGTCGCTGGACAACGGCAAGCCGATCCGCGAGTCCCGCGACGTCGACATCCCGTTGGTCGCCGCGCACTTCTTCTACTACGCGGGCTGGGCCGACAAGCTCGAGTACGCCGGTGTCGGCGACGACCCGCAACCGTGGGGTGTCGCCGCCCAGGTGATCCCGTGGAACTTCCCGATGCTGATGCTGGCGTGGAAGATCGCGCCCGCGCTGGCCGCCGGGAACACCGTCGTACTGAAGCCGGCCGAGACCACGCCGCTGACCGCGCTGGCGTTCGCGGAGATCTGCCAGCAGGCCGATCTGCCGCCGGGCGTGGTGAACATCGTCACCGGCGCGGGCCGCACCGGTCAGGCGCTGGTCGAGCACCCGGACGTCGACAAGGTCGCGTTCACCGGGTCGACCGAGGTCGGCCGGGCGATCGCCCGGTCGGTGGCCGGGACGCACAAGGCGGTCACGCTCGAGCTCGGTGGCAAGGCGGCGAACATCGTCTTCGAGGACGCCGCGCTCGACCAGACCATCGAGGGCATCGTCAACGGCATCTTCTTCAACCAGGGCCACGTCTGCTGCGCGGGCTCCCGGCTGCTGGTCCAGGAGAGCGTGTACGACGAGGTGCTCGCGCGCCTGAAGCGTCGGATGGGCACGCTGCGGGTCGGTGATCCGCTGGACAAGAACACCGACATCGGTGCGATCAACTCCGCGGCCCAGCTGGCCAGGATCCGCGAGCTGTCGCAGGTCGGTGAGGACGAGGGCGCCGAGCGCTGGTCCCCGGAGTGCGAGCTGCCGGCCAACGGCTACTGGTTCCCGCCGACCGTGTTCACCGGCGTCTCGCAGGCACACCGGATCGCCCGCGAGGAGATCTTCGGGCCGGTGCTGTCGGTGCTGACCTTCCGTACCCCGGCCGAGGCGGTCGAGAAGGCGAACAACACCCCGTTCGGGCTGTCCGCCGGGATCTGGACCGAGAAGGGGTCCCGGATCCTCTGGATGGCGAACCAGCTGCGCGCCGGCGTGGTCTGGGCGAACACGTTCAACCGCTTCGACCCGACGTCGCCGTTCGGCGGCTACAAGGAGTCGGGCTACGGCCGCGAGGGCGGTCGCCACGGTCTGGAGGCCTACCTTGCCCACTGAGACGCAGCGGCTCGAAGTACGCAAGACCTACAAGCTGTACATCGGTGGTGCCTTCCCGCGCAGTGAGTCCGGCCGGTCCTACGTCGTGTCCAATGCCAAGGGCAAGTTCCTCGCGAACGCGTCGCAGGCCTCTCGCAAGGACGCCCGCGACGCCGTCGTCGCGGCCCGTAAGGCGTTCAACGGCTGGCACGCGCGGACGGCGTACAACCGGGGTCAGGTGCTGTACCGGATCGCCGAGGTGATGGAGGGCCGGCACCAGCAGTTCAGTGCCGAGGTGTCCGCCTCCGAGGGGTTGTCGATCTCGAAGGCCCGCGCGGTCGTGGACGCCTCGATCGACCGCTGGGTCTGGTACGCCGGGTGGGCCGACAAGCTCGCCCAGGTGGTCGGCTCCAGCAACCCGGTGGCCGGCCCGTACTTCGACTTCTCGTTGCCCGAGGCAACCGGCGTGGTCGCGGTCCTCGCCCCGCAGGACTCCAGCCTGCTCGGTCTGACCAGTGTGATCGCGCCGGCGATCGTCTCCGGCAACACGGTGGTCGCGGTGTCGTCGTACGAGCGCCCGCTGCCGGCCGTGACGCTGGGCGAGGTGATGGCGACCTCCGACGTCCCGGGTGGCGTGGTGAACATCCTCACCGGGTCCGCCTCCGAGATCGGTCCGTGGCTCGCTTCGCACCAGGACGTGAACGCGATCGACCTGTGCGGCGTCGAGGATCCTGAGGAGGCGACCGCTCTCGAGGTCGCCGCCGCCGACAACCTCAAGCGGGTACGCCGTCCCGCCGAGGAGGACTGGACCGCGGATCAGGGACTCTCGCGACTCACGCAGTACCTGGAACTGAAGACCGTCTGGCACCCGATCGGAGTCTGATCGGTGCTGACGCCAGGTGACCGGATCGCGATCGTCTCGCCGTCCGGTGGACTGCCGGAGATCTTCCCGCTGCCGTACGAGCTCGGCTTGCGCCGGTTGCGGGAGGACTTCGGGCTCGACCCGGTCGAGTACCCGACGACCCGGAAGCTGCGGACCTCGCCGGAGGAGCGGGCCGCGGACCTGCACGCGGCCTGGTCGGACCCGACTATCCGGGCGGTGTTCGCGAGCATCGGAGGGTCCGATCAGCTCACCGTGCTGAAGCACCTCGACCCGGAGGTCTTCCGGGCGAACCCGAAGCCGTTCTTCGGGTACAGCGACAACACGAACCTGCTGAACTTCCTGCATTCGCTGGGGCTGCCGGGCTACTACGGCGGCAGTGTGATGGTCCAGTTCGGGCGCGGCGGCGCGATGCACCCGGATTCCGAGCGGTCGTTGCGGGCGGCGATCTTCGACGGCGGCGAGTTCGAACTGACGCCGGCGACCGGCTGGACCGACGTCGATCACGACTGGGCCATCCCGGCGAACCTCGAGACCGAGCCACCGCTGTTCCCCGGCACCGGCTGGACCTGGAGCGGCACCCGCGAGGTCAGCGGGAAGCTCTGGGGCGGCTGCATCGAGATCCTCGACTGGCAACTCGCCGCGAACCGCTGGATGCTGCCCACCGAGTCGTACGGCGGGGTGCTGTTCTGCGAGACCAGCGAGGAAATGCCGTCGTCCCAACACGTCTACTGGATGCTCCGCAACCTCGGCGAGCGTGGCCTGCTGGAGCGCTTCGACGCGGTGCTGTGGGGTCGGCCGAAGTCGCGGTCGCTGTTCCAGGAGCTGACGCCGGAGCAGTCGGTCGCGTACGTCGCCGACCAGTACATCGCGGTCGATCGGGCGCTGGCGGAGTACAACCCGGACGCGGTCGTGGTGAAGGGCCTCGACATCGGCCACACCGACCCGATGCTGACACTGCCGTACGGCGGCCAGGTCCGGATCGACCCAACCGCCGAACGGATCACCGTCAGTTACTGACGTGCAGGACCTTGGCGATCGCAGCCTCTGTCTCCGCGAGCTGCTCGGTCGGGCTGAACTGGACGAGTTCGGTGCCCGCTTCGGCTTCGGGCGCGTGCCCGGGTGGCAGATAGTAGGCGTTGCCTGCCTCGATGGTCTCTTCACCGCCCGGGTACCGAACGATCAATCGGCCCTTGAACACGTAGCCCCAGTGCGGACATGAGCAGTTCCCGCCCGGGAGCGATGCGAGCATCGGGCCGAGATCGTGGCTCTTGGTGATGGTCGTGAAGTTGACGGTGTAACCGTCGAGCTCGGCCGTCCGGTCGATCGCTACCTCGTAGTCAGCCACCTTGTCGGCGCTCGCACTCGATGCCTTCGCCATGGTCTTTCCTTTCGTTCGATCCTCACAGGACCGTAACCAGCTCGGTCACAGCCGGTCATGGGGCGAATCCCTCATCTTCCGATCGGCGGCGGCCTATGCTTCGATCATGGGCGGAGGTGCGGAGCCGGACATCCGGTTGGCGGAGTTGCTCGCCGCGCTGTCACTCGGGATCGACCTGGCCTTCGGGCAGCCGATGGAGCATGTACTGCGCCAGTGCCGGATCGCGACGCGACTGTGTGAGCTGGCCGGCGTCGACGAGGACACCCGAGCCGCTGCGTACTACAGCGCGTTGCTCGTCAACGTCGGCTGCCACGCGGATGCCCATGAACAGGCTCGCTGGTTCGGCGACGACATCGCGTTCAAGACCCACAAGTACGACGACCCGGCGAGCAAGCTGGCCGAGCTGACGACGATGCTCGGGCTCCTCGGAGCCGGTTCGCCGCCACTGCATCGCCTGCGGGTCGGCTTCGAGTTCCTGCTCGGCGGTCACCGAGGGGTCGAGACGATGATCGCGGAGCACGCCCGTCTCGCCCGCGCGCTCGGCGAGGAACTCGATCTTCCGGAGGGGGCGCTCGACGCGCTGGCCGGGTCCTACGAGCGATGGGACGGGCGCGGGTGGCCCGGCGAACGCCACGGTGACCAGATCCCGATCGCGGCCCGCGTCATCCAGCTCGCGGAGTTCGCCGAAGTGGCCCATCGCAACCACGGTGTCGACGGCGCCGTCGCATTCGCCACCCGCGGAGCGGGGACGCAGTTCGATCCGGGTCTCGTCGAGACCCTTCGAGCCAACGCCGGGAAGGTGTTCCACGAACTCGACGAGATCGGCTCGTGGGACGCCGTACTGGAAGGCGAACCGGCACTGCGCGTGCTCCCGCCGTCCAAGGTCGACGCCGCGCTCGCTGCCATCGGTCGGTTCGTCGACCTGAAGTCTCCGTTCTTCCTTGGTCACTCCGAAGCCGTCGCGAGCCTCGCCTCGGCTGCCGCATCCGGCGTCGGGATGACGGCGGTGGAACGCTCGTCGGTCTATCGCGCCGGGCTGGCCGTGGGCTTCGGACGCCTCGGAGTGTCGAATGCCGTGTGGGACAAGCCCCGTCCACTGACCGCTGCCGAGTGGGAGCGCGTACGGCTCGTGCCGCAACTCGCCGGGCGCATGCTTCAACATTCCGCGGCGCTGGCTCCGACCGCCCGCATCGTCGGCCAGCACCGCGAACGACTCGACGGATCCGGCTACCCCAGCGGTATCGCCGGTGACAGCATCTCGGGCGCCGCACGCGTCGTCGCCGCCGCCGACAGCTACCAAGCGATGCTCGAGCCCCGCCCACACCGGGCGCCACACACCCCCGACGAGGCCGCCCAGGTACTACGGGCCGACGCGCGAGAAGGCCGGCTCGACCCCGACGCGGTTGCGGCGGTGCTCGCCGTCGCCGGCCATCGGGTGCCGCGCCGACGTGCCGACAACGCCGGCCTCACGAACAGAGAGGCCGACGTCCTCCGTCTCGCGGCCCGCGGTTTGCCGAACAAGGAGATCGCGAAGCGCCTCGTGGTCACCCCCAAGACCGTCGGCAACCACATCGAACACATCTATACGAAGATCGGTGTGTCGAACCGAGCCGCCGCGGCACTCTTCGCCACGCGGCACGGCCTGCTCCCTGAGGAACAGCCGGAAGGAGGGCTGCCCAGCGCGGGGGACGGGCGGGGTTAGCGGATTGTGGTTGTAGTGAGGGCCGGGTTGGGGTCCGGGTAGCAGGCGACAGGTGCTGTGGTGGTGATGAACTTCCACTTGATCTTGGCCTGCAGCGTGAGGCCGGGGTCGTCGTACCCGGTGCCCTTGAGTTTGGTCTCGACGACCGTGCCGCGACGGCCGGACTTGAGCCGGACGCCGAGCATGGGGAGCTGGTAGTTCGCGCCGCCGGGGATCGGGCCGGCCACCGTGATGACGACGACGTTGCCGTCGAGCCGGACGGTCGGGGTCGAGTTCAGCCCGGAGCCGCCGGTGAGCTGCGCGCCGACGTACGACGAGTTCGCCGGGACCGGGACGCGGAGGGCCAGGTCCCGGACCTCCTGGAGTTTGAAGCCCTTGACCTCACTGGGCAGGGCGCCGGGCTTGAGGTCGACGGCGATCGTGAAGCGGGTGTTCGGGCGGACGGTCGCCGGCGCCTTCGCATCGACGCCTTGCCGCAACGAGAGGGTGTGCCGGCCGAACTTGGTGTCGGCCCGGCAGGCATAGCTGGCAACGGGTTGAGCTACGGGAGTCGGGGCGATCAAGGCGAGAGCCACCACAAAGCTGCAGCAAGTAGCCATACGACTACTCTAAGCAATCACGCTCCGAAGAGGAACCAGCCGCCGACCGCTGCCCCGACGAACACCACCGGCAGGGCCAGCAGGAACCAGGCCCGCATCCGCCGCCGCCTGCGCGTGGGCGGGTCGGTGGCGACGGTCGTGTCCAGCTCGTCGTCGGTGATCGCGGTCCGCTCGGCCGCGCGCAGCGGCGCTTCCTGCTCCAGCCGGTACGCCTCGGCCTCCAGCCGGTCGGCGAGCGTGTCCGCGCGCTCCCATCGGTCGGCGACGCGGTAGGCCAGCGCCCGCGCGAAGACGTCGTCGAGCTGCCCGACCGAGTCGTGCAGCACCGGTCGCAGACTCGGCGGTGGCAGATCCGGATCCCGGTTGAGCACGTCGCCGATCGAGGCCGCGGAGTACGGCGGATGTCCGGTGAGCAGCGCATACGTCACCGCACCCACCGCGTAGATGTCTGCCCGCTCGTCGAAGCCACCGTCGCCGCGTCCCTGCTCGGGCGCCATGTACGACGGCGTACCGACTGCTTGGGTGAGTCCGGATGCCTCCGCGGCCCGTTTCGCCAGGCCCAGGTCGGCGAGCACGATCCGATGAGTGCCGCCGCCGGACTCCTCGCCCGCTCGGAGCAGCAGGTTCGCCGGGGTGACGTCGCGGTGCACCACGCCTTCACCGTGCAGCGCGGCCACCGCCCGCGCCAGGTCCGCGCCCCACCAGAGCGCGTCCACCGCGTCCAGCCGCCCTTGCCGCAGTACGTCGCCCAGCGTGCCGCCGCCGACGTAGTCCATCACGAAGTACGGGCGCCCGTCGTCGAGCTTGCCCAGGTCGAAGACGCGCACCACCCGGTCGCTGGAGATCCGGCGCATCAGCCGGGCCTCGGACAGGAAGCGTTCGCGCACGTCGGCGCGCGACGCCCAGTTGTCCGCGAGTACCTTGACGGCGACGTCGACGTCCAGGTCGTCGTCGTACCCCCGCCAGACGGTCGCGAACGCGCCCGCGCCGATCTTGTCCCGCAACCGGTACCGCCCGATGACATCCATCCCGGCTATTGTCGTGCACGACCGAGTCAAGGGGGAACATGACCGAGGAGCTGGAAGAACTGGCGGCCCGGGCGGCGTCCGGGGACCAGTCGGTCATCCCGCAGATCCTGCAGGTGATCCGGCCGCAGGTGCAGCGCCGGGTGGCCAAGTTCCTGCCCTATCGGGAGGACGCCGAGGAGGCCGTCCAGGACACCCTGCTGCAGGTCGCCAACAAGGTGCACACGTTCAAGGGCACCGGGAGCTTCGCCGGCTGGGTCACGATCGTCGCCACCAACCAGGCCCGCCAGACCTACCGCTCGCTGAAGCGCCGCTCCGTCGAGCAATCCGCCGAGGTACTGCCCGAGTCCGTCGACCCGCGCACCACCTCGGTGATCGCCGGCTCCCGCCTGGACCTGCTGGAGGCGCTCGAGGCCCTCGAGTCCAGCCACCCGCAGCTCGTCCAGCCGCTCGTCCTCCGCGACCTCGGCGCGCTGTCGTACGCCGAGATCGCCGACGAACTGGACGTCCCGCTGGGCACCGTCAAGGCCCGCATCCACCAGGCCCGCAAAGCCGTCGCCGAACGCCTCACCGTCCGCTGAAAGTACGCCGTACCACCAGCGCCCGCCGAAGGTCGTCGAGGTAATCGGCGGTCTGCCGGCGAATGCCCGACACGACGCTCTCGTCCGCGATCAGGGCCTCCGCCGGGGCGACCAGCTCCTCCTCGATCGCGAACCGGGGGGCCATCCGGTGCGCGGTGAGGCCGAGCACCATGCCTGCGCGGATCTCGCCGGTGTGCGGGATGTCGGTGAAGAACCGGCGGGCGTACGGCGCGGTGATCGTGGCCTGACCCGGGTGCCAGAAGCCTTCGGCGGCCGCGAGCAGTTCCTTCACACCGATCGACGGGTCGGACATGATCCGCGTCCAGGCGGCCTCCTTGCCGTCGGGCAGCGCGGCCCGGCAACGCGCCGCCTGGTTGACGCCCTCGGTCGACCGGTCGCGCGCCAACTCCGCGTCGATCTCGCCGGCGCCGAAGGCGTTCAGCCGCACCAGGCGCAGGACGATTGCCCAGCGCAGGTCGGCGTCGATCTCGAGTCCTTCCGGGGCCGCACTGTTGAGCCAGGACGTCAGCAGGTCGGCGTCGTCGCTGGTCGCGATCAGGCCCCGAGCCGTCACCAACTGCAGGCTGCTGCCCGGAGTGGTGACGGACAGCTTGCCGCGCAGGGCGTCGGCGGCGGGGGCGCGGTACTCGTCGTAGTCGAGGTAGCGGCCGAGGACACGGTTCTCGAGCCATTGGACGAGTGAACCGACGGCGACGTCGCTGACTTCGTGAGGTAGTGCGGCTGCGAACAGCTCGAGCGCGCGCCGCGGATCCAACTCGGCATCCGCCACCGAGTCCCGCACCGAGTTCCACACCACGGCGCGCGTCGTCCCGTCCGAGATCTTCGGCAGCACGTCAGGCAGGTTCGAGAGGCTCATCGGGTCGAGCCGAACCTTCGCCCAGGTGTCGTCCCCGGCGTCCGGCACCACCACATCATTGCCCAGGACAACTTCTACGGAGTCCTCCGCGAGCACCGCATCGACCACGCTGGCGGAACCGTCGGCGCCGTACCCGCCGACGCTCAACTTGTGCAGGCGCCGCGAGCTGTCCGGGCTCGTACGGTGCAGCACCACACCGCCATCCGTCCGCTCGACGGTGATCGTGTCCAGCCCTGACGTTCGCAGCCACTGGTCCGACCAGTTGTCGAGATCGCGCGCGCCCGCCTCCGTCAGCTTGGCGATGAACTCCTGGAGATCGGCATTCCCGTACTCGTGCGCGTCCAGGTGCGCGTTCACGCCCTTCAGGAACACCTCGTCGCCGAGGTACTTCGCCAGCTGCTTGAGGACGGCCGCGCCCTTCGCGTACGAGATGCCGTCGAAGTCGTCCAGCGACTGTCGCGCATCCTTGAGCGTGTCGGGGGCGACCGGATGGGTCGAGCTGCTCTGATCCGTGACCAGTCCCCACCACTTGCGGACGAAGGCGAAGTCGGTCCAGTTGCCGGCGTAGCTGGTGGCGTCCTCGGAGACGCGGTGTGCCATGTACTCGGCGAACGACTCGTTCAGCCACATGTCGTTCCACCACTTCATGGTGACCAGGTCGCCGAACCACATGTGCGCCATCTCGTGTACGACGACCCGGGCCCGGGTACTGCGTTCCGCCTCGGTCGCCTGCCCGCGGAACACCAGGCTGTCGGCGAACGTCACGCAGCCCGGGTTCTCCATCGCGCCGAGGTTGAAGTCCGGGACGAACACCTGCCAGTACTCACCGAACGGGTACCGCTGGCGGAACATCCGGTGGTACTCCGCGAACGCCTCCCGGGTCGTCCCGAACAGGTCCTCGGCGTCCCGCTCCAGGTGTTCGGCCAGCGATTGCCGGCAGGCGAGTCCGAGCGGAATCCCGTCGTACTCGCTGCGGATCTGGTGGAACGGGCCGGCGACCAGCGTGACGAAGTACGTCGAGAGCGGCTTGGTCTCGACGAGCGCCCACTCCCCCGGCGCCGTCCGCCGGGCCGCACCGTTGCCCAGGACAACCCAGTGCTCGGGGCACCGCACGGTGACCGTGTACGGCGCCTTGAGGTCGGGCTGGTCGAAGCACGGGAAGTAGCGTGGCGCGGACTCCAGCGACGACATGCCGTAGGTGTAGACGCGCCCGTCGGCCGCGTCGACGGACCGCACCAGGCCCTCGCCGTCCGTCGAGTACTTCATCTGCGCGGTGACGACGAGCTCGTTCTCCGGCTGCAAACCGGTCAGCGGGAACCGCCCGCCGACGAGCGCGCCGGGCCCGAGCGACTGCCCGTTGAGCTCGACGCCGATCAGCCGCTCGGGCTTCACGTCCACCCAACTCGTCGTACTCGTGGCCCCGAACCGGATCCGGCTGGTCGCCAGGAACGTGTCACCCGGATCGGTGAGGTCGAACGCGATCTCGTACGACCGCAGGGCCAGGTCCGCTGCCCGTCGCCGGGCTTCTTCGACTGTCAACGCGCGCATAACAGCACGCTATCCCTAGGACCCGGTCGTCTTCCGGCGTGCGGTGTCTGCCGCGAGCGAAGCGACCGCCCGGACCTGCTCGTCGCTCGTGCCTTCCTGCACCGCGGTGATCGCAGCGAGGTCGTCGGGCTCGGCGAGCGTGGTCAGCACGTTCAGTGCGCTGACATGATCGAAGCCGGCGGCGATGTCCTCGCTCGCCTCGACCGGCGGCCGGGACAGGATCTCCAGCGCTACCTGCCGTACGTCGGCCGCGAGCGGCTCGAGCGGATTACCACCGCTCAACTGCGTGTACGCCGCGGCCACCTGGTACATGTTCAGCGCCCGGCAGACGGTCGGCACATTCGGACTGTGCAGAAGGGCCTCGAACGCCTGCAGCGGAATATCCACGCCGACCAACCTAGTCGACGCCTGTGAAGAACCTCAGAACCTTCTGGGCGGCATCGGGCCCGGTCATCATCTCGGCGACAACGGCCGACCGCTCCGCGACCTCGGCGGTCCGGTCGAACATCGCCGGCTCGTACTGCTCGAGCGCGGCGTCCAGGTCACCAGGGTGCGCGGCGATCGCCCGGGCGAGCTCGGCCGCGTCGAGCATGGCCTGGTTCGCACCCTCACCGTGCGACGGCATCAGGTGTGCGGCGTCCCCGAGCAGCGTGACACCTGGCCGGCGCGCCCACCGCAAACCGATCGGCAGGGTGTACGCCGGGCGCACGACGAACGGCTCGTCACACGCGGCCAGCAGCCGGCGGAACTGCGGCGCCCAGTCACCCGGCAGATCCGTGACGGCCGCCGGGTCCGCATCGGCCGGCGCCTGGATGGAGATGCTCACCTGGATCACCCCGTTCCCGTTGCGTTGCGCGCCGAGCATCCGGTCCGGACCGAACACCCAGTAGTTGCCGCGGCCAACCATCGCGGCGAGCTCAGGCTCGGCGCGATCGGCCTCGTGAATCGCGCTCTGCACCACGACCTTCCCCTGGTACGCCGGCTCGGTGCCGGTGAGCAGCCGACGTACCCGGGAGTTGGCCCCGTCGGCTCCGACGAGGAGGTCACAGAGCGCCGTACTCCCGTCGGCGAAGTGCAGGAGCTGTCCCTCCGCATGCGTGAAGGCGCTCCCCCAGCGAACGGTCCCCGGCGCGAGCGAGCGGAGCAGCAGCTCGCGCAGGTCGGCGCGATCGATCTCCGGACGCAGCATCGGCGCGTCGTCCGGGGTGTCTTCCTGGAGCAGCAGCGCGCCGGTGTGATCCAGCATCCGCAGGTCCTGACCTTCGCCGCGCGCTGCTGCGAGGAACTCATCCTCGAGGCCGGCCGCGCGCAGGGCTGCCTGGCCGGTGCCGGCGTGCAGGTCGAGCATACTGCCCTGAGTGCGGGCGGCGCTCGACGAGTCACGCTCGTACACGACCGACTCGATGCCGTGGACCTGCAGGATCCGCGCGAGCGTCAGGCCGCCGGGTCCACCGCCGATGATCGCGATCACAGGCATGCTCCTTTCGATACACTGTATTGAGAAATACACTGTATCGCATGAGGTCGGTGTATTGTTCCTGCCTGTGATGGACAACCCCGTGATCTGGGAGCGCCCCGAGCCGGCCGAGCGGCGGCGTCCGAGTCCGCTCAGCCGGGAACGCATCGTCCGGGCCGCGATCGAGCTCGCCGACGCCGCGGACCTGGAGGCCGTCTCGCTCCGCAAGGTCGCCGCCGCGCTCGACGCCGGCCCGATGCGCCTCTACCGGTACGTCGACACCAAGGACGAGCTCCTCGAGCTCATGGTCGACGCCGTGTACGCCGAGCTTCCGCCACCCACCGGAGCGACCTGGGACGCCGTCCTGAGGTCCATCGCGACCGGACTCCGCGACGCGGCGCTGCGCCACGAGTGGTTCGCCGACCTCCTCGGCGGCAGGCCGCGGTTCGGTCCGGCCGCCCTCGCGCACACCGAGGCGTCGCTGTCCGCGCTGCGCGCCACCGGTCTTGACGACATCGACGCGCTGTCCGGCGCGCTCGAAGCGGTGAACGTCTACCTGGTCGGTGCGGTCCGCAAGGAGGTCACCGAGCGCCGGGCGGAACGCGCGAGCGGCCTCGACCGGCACCAGTTCCAGCACGCCACCGGTCCCTACCTGACCCGCATGTTCGGCACCGGGAAGTACCCCGTGCTCGCGGAATGGGTGCACGACGCCCGCCACCGCAAAGCCTCCGAGATCTTCGACCTCGGCCTCGGCTATTTGATCGACGGCATCCGAGCCCAGCTGCCCAGCTAGAGACGTGCCGCCGCGTGCAGGTGTTCGGCGAGCAGGTTCACCGAGTCCGGAGCGTCGGCGGCGTAACAGATCAAGTGGCCGCGGGTGGACCAGGCGTCCTGCAACGGGCAGATGTCGACCTCGGCGTTCGCGTGCACGGCCCGGCGCGGCACGACGGCCAGTCCGGCGCCGGCGGTCGCGAGAATGATCAGCGCGTGCAGGGTCGGGACGAGCGTCCGGTAGCGCGGCACGGGCGCGTGCGGGCCGAGGCGATCGTCCATCCACTCGCTGAGTGGCGAGTTGCGGTCGAGCCCGACCAGCGGGTGCTCCGCGACTTCGGCGTACGCGATCGAGGCGCGGCCCGAGAGGGTGCCGCCGGCCTGACCGATCACGACGAGGGAGTCGTCGGCGAGCGGCTCCGTCCGTAGCTGGGTCGGCTCGTCGTCGAGGATCACACCGAGATCCGCCTCACCCGCCGCGAGCAGGCGGACCATCCGGACGGTACGGCGCTCGCTCACGTTCACGTCGCACTCGGGATGATCGCGGAGGAACGTGGCGAGCGCGAGGGGGACGAGCTGGTGCATCGCGGACCCGCCCGCGACCAGGCGGATCGGTGCCGACCGAGAGCCGGCGTACGACGCGACCGCGCTGTCCAGACGAGTGGTTTCGGCGAGCACCTCCCGAGCGTGTCGAGCCAGGGTGGCGCCGGCCGGGGTCAGCCGGACACCGCGGCGCTCGCGCACGAGCAGCGGTACGCCGGCCTGCGTTTCGAGTGCTCTGACCCGCGCACTGGCCGAAGGCAGACTGAGGTGCATCACCCGCGCGCCGGCGGTGATCGAGCCTTCCGCCGCAAGATGCGTGAACAGCCGGAGGTCGTCGAGGTCGTACCGCATGAGCTCAGCCTACGTCTCAGACTGAGGCTGGCTACGGGGATCGCGCATTGTGGCGAGCGCGCCGACCCCTGATCCTCGAAGGGTGCTGCTGATCCTCCTGGCCGGTGTCGCGGCCGGCGCCCTGAACGCGGTCGGCGGCGGCGGGAGCTTCGTGGCCCTCACCGCCCTCGTCGCGGCCGGGATGCCTCCGGTCACCGCGAACGCGACCACAACCGTCGCGCTGCTGCCCGGGAACGCGACCAGCGCGTGGGTCTACCGGCGGGAGATCGAGGGCTTCGCGCACCCGTCGCCGGCCCGGCTAACGCTCGCGAGTGTGCTCGGCGGCGCGATCGGCGCGGGACTGCTGTTATTGCTGCCGTCCGCTTCCTTCGACGCGGCGGTGCCGTGGCTGCTCGCGTTCGCGACCGTCGTACTCGCGTTCGGCAAGCGGCTGACGGCCGCGCTGCGGCTCGGCAAGCCCGGCCCGGCGGCGATCCTGATCGGGCAGTTCGTGCTGGCGATCTACGGCGGGTACTTCGGCGGCGCGGTCGGGCTGATGATGCTCGCGTTCTGGACCGCCACGACGACCCTTGATCCGGCCCGCGGCAACCCGCTGCGGGTCATCCAGGTCGCGGCCGTTTACCTGACCGCCGCGGTGATCTTCGTGTTCGCGGCCGACGTCCTGTCCCAGCCGGTCCACCTGGTCGCGCTACTCGCCGGCGCGGTCGTCGGTGGCTACTTCGGCGCCCATCTCGTACGCCGTCTGGCTCCGCTGGTGCTGCGCGGCCTGGTGCTCGGCACCGCGGTCGCGATGACGGCGATCTTCTTCGTGCGAGCCTTCGGATGAACCGCGCCCAGCTCGCGATGGCGTATCAGGCCTGTGAGGTCGCGGACCTGGCGACCGCGGTCGCCACGCTGCACGATCCCGCCGAGGCCACCGCCCAGGCGGCGCGCGTGCTCGCGGCGGCGCAACAGCTCGTCGCCGCGGCCGACCGCCTCACGTCACCCGAACTCCCACCCGATCCCCTCCAGCGCTTCGCCTACGAGCACCCCGACGAAGCCGCCGAGGACATCGCTCACTGGCTCGGTGCCGCCACTGGGGAGGATTCCTGCCCGATTCGGGACTGAAAGCCTCCCCACAGCGACTGGCTACGGGGTGGCGCGGCGGCCGCGGGGCGGCTCGTGCGGGAGTTGCTCACGTTCCTTGCGGAGGTACAGGCCGGCCGCGGTCGACACGCTGGTGAGCAGCCAGACCGCGACGCCGGCATCGTCGGTGACACCAATGACCGGGAGTAGGTCCGGCAGGATGTCGATCGGCGAGATCAGGTAGACGATCGCGAGCACCCAGAGGAAGGTCCGGTTCCGCGGCAGGTCGGTGTACGCGCCCCGGCGTACGTCGCGCAGCAGCCGCGGCACCGCCTTCGCCCGCTCGATCACGTTCCCGACCGGCACCGGCTCGCCGCGCTCGATCTTCCGCCGCCGCACCACCCGCCGCCGGACGACGCCGAGCGCCCCGACCGCGATCCCGATGACGAGCAGCCCGATCCCCACCGCCACGCCGGGCACACCGAACACGTCCCCGTGCCGGAACACCAAAGTCAGCAGCCCGATCACACCGAGCAACCCACCGAAGTACACCATCCACCCAGGGTAGGGCGAGACTCCAGGCCCCGCCCCTCGCGCCGAGCCGGGCAGTTACTGGTTGTAAGGCTGGGCGAGGAGGGGGCGGGTGTTGGTGAGGACCTGTTCGTAGTCGGCGCGGATCTTTTCGGCGTTCACGGTGATGGCCGGCTCGGGCTTGCTGAGGGGGACGTTCCAGGTGGGTGGGGCGTCGGCGCCGGACAGGGCCCAGGCTGCCTGGCGGGCCGCTCCTAGGGCGACGTACTCCGCCGGCTCGGGGAGCACGACGTCGGCGCCGAGCAGGGCCGGGGCAAGCGCCTGGACGGATCGGGATCGGGCAC
This sequence comes from Kribbella sp. NPDC043289, assembly GCF_056436705.1. NCBI lineage: Bacteria > Bacillati > Actinomycetota > Actinomycetes > Propionibacteriales > Kribbellaceae > Kribbella > Kribbella sp. NPDC043289. The sequence continues at coordinate 583,264 of NZ_JBWKCB010000002.1, read as the reverse complement.
CGCCGCCGAGGAGCAGCACGCGGCGGACCGGCAGCCCCTGGTCGCGGAGCGCGTCGACGGCATCCGCCAAGCCGCAGAGCAGACCCTCGACGGCGGCGCGGGCCATCGTCGCAGGCTGCATCGTGGCGCGGGTCAGGCCGTAGATCAGACCGGTCGAGTGCGGGAGGTCCGGCGTACGCTCGCCGTCCAGGAACGGGAGCAGGACCAGACCGTTGCTGCCGGGCGAGGTGATCGCCGCCTCGTCGAAGGCGGACAGTTCGAGGCCGAGCATCTGCGCGGTCGCCGACATCACGCGGGCCGCGTTCAGCGTGCAGACCAGCGGCAGGTACTCGCCGGTGGCGTCCGCGAAGGCGGCGACCAGACCGGACGCGTCCTTCGTCGGGTGCGCGGACCGGGCGAACGCCGTACCGCTCGTGCCGAGGGAGACCGCGACGTCGCCGGGCTGCAGGTCGAGGCCGAGCGCGGCGGCTGCGTTGTCCCCCGTACCGGCCGCGATCGCGGCGCCGAAGGCCGTCTGCCCGACGATCTCCGCCGGGCCGGCCACCCGCGGCAGCTCGAGCGAACGTCCGAAGGCGAGCTCGACCAGGTCGGTGCGATAGCTGTCCGTCGACGGCGCCCACCACCCGGTCCCGGAGGCATCGCCCCGGTCGGTGGTGATGCCTTCGATGCCCTTGCGGTCCGCCGCCAGCCGCTGCGTCATCCAGTCGTGCGGCAGTACGACGGCCGCGGCCCGCCGTACCGCCTCGCGTCGGGCCTCGCCCAGCGCATCGCCCGCAGGATCGTCCGCGGCCGAATCGCGCAGCCAGCGTAGCTTCGTGACGGTGAAGCTCGGGACCGGCACCGAGCCGACGGCCTCGGCCCACGCCTCGGGGCCGCCCAGCTCGGTGATCAGCTCGGTGGTCGCGTCGGCCGAGCTCGTGTCGTTCCACAGCACGGCCGGGTGGACGACCTCACCAGAGTCGTCCAGCAGCACCATGCCGTGCTGCTGCCCGCCGATCGCGATCGCCTGGACGCCGTCGAGCAGCCCGTCCGACGCGGTCTCCCACGCCTTCCACCACTCCGCCGGGTCCACCTGGGTCGCGTCCGGATGCGGCGCCCGCCCTTCGCGAATGATCGCTCCGGTCTCGGCGTCGCACACCAGAACCTTGGTCGCCTGGGTGGAGCAGTCCACCCCGGCCACCAGCCTCAGCTCAGTCATAGAAGCCAGACTAAAGGGACTCGAGGGTGGCGCGGGCGCCGATCTCGTGGAGGGACTTCAACGCGGCCTTGTACTGCGTGACGAACTCCCCGTCGGACGCCAGCGTGCCGAAGAGGTCCGGGTCCGAGATGAACACCAGCGGCTCCTCGCGGTTGTGCTGCGCCCGTTCGACCAGCTTGTCGCGCAACCGGTCGACCACCTCGATCGGCTGACCTTCCTCGTCGACGCCCTCGGCGTACCGCGCCCAGGACGCGACCACGAGCACCGAGCGGGTGATCTCCCGCCCGGCCGCCAGCTGCTCGCGCACCACCGGCAGCAGCCACTTCGGGATCCGGTCCGAGCTCTCCGCACACAGCCGCGCGAGCGTGTCCCGTACTTCGGGATTCGCGAACCGCTCGATCAGCTGGTGCTTGTAGCGGTCCAGATCCACCCCGGGGACCGGCGGCAACGTCGGCGTACCTTCGTTGTCCATGTAGGCGAGGAGGAAGTCGACGAACAGCTTGTCCTGGCACACCTCGTGCGCATATCGGTAGCCGGACAGGAAACCGAGGTAGCACAGCGCCTGGTGCGACGCGTTCAGCAGCCGCAACTTCATCAGCTCGTACGGCTCGACGTCCTCGACGATCTGGACGCCGACATCCTCGTACGGCGGCCGCACGCCACCGAAGTCGTCCTCGAGCACCCACTGCGTGAACGGCTCGCACACCACCGGCCAGCCGTCCTCGATCCCGAACCGTTCGGCCAGCGCCTCCCGGTCCGCGTCCGTGGTCACCGGCGTGATCCGGTCGACCATGCAGTTCGGGAACCGCACCTCGGTCTCCAGGAACTCGGCCACTGACGGATCCTTCAGCCGCGCGAAGGACGCGAGCATCTTGCGCGCCACGTGCCCGTTGCCCGGGATGTTGTCGCACGACATCACCGTGAACGGCGGTACGCCGGCTTCGCGCCGCCGGCGCAACGCCTCGACGATGAACCCGAACGCGCTCCCCGGCGTCGCGCCCGGCTCCAGGTCCGCGGCGAGCGCCGGGTCCGAGGTGTCGAGCTCACCGGTCACCTGGTTGACGTGGTACCCGCCCTCGGTGATCGTCAGCGACACGATCCGGGTCGCCGGGTCGACCATCCGGGCCAGCACCGCCTCGCGGTCGTCCGGCGCGAACAGGTACCCGACGATCGACCCGATGACGTGGGGCTCCAGGGTCCCGTCCGGGTGCTTGATCACCAGCGTGTACAGGTGGTCCTGCGCCGCGAGGGCGTCGTACATGCGCCGGTCCTGCGGGAGGACGCCGACGCCGACGATGCCCCAGTCGAGGGCCTTGCCGTCGTTCATCAGCCGGTCCAGGTACATCGCCTGGTGCGCGCGGTGGAAGCCGCCGACGCCGAAGTGCACGATGCCGGGCGTCACCGCCGTCCGGTCGTACGTCGGGACGCCGACCTCATTGCCGAGGGCACCGAGAGCTGTGGTCGTCAGTCTCACTTGACCGCCCCCAGCGACAGACCCTGGACGAGCTTGTCCTGAGCGGCGAACCCGGCGATCAGCACCGGCAGCGACACCACGATCGACGCGGCACAGACTTTGGCGAGGAACAATCCTTGACTTGTCACGAACCCAGTCAAGAACACCGGCGCCGTCTGCGCCACTGTGCCGGTCAGCACTCGGGCAAACAGCAGTTCGTTCCAGCTGAAGATGAAGCAGATCAAAGCGGCCGAGGCGATCCCCGGCGTGACCACCGGTGCGACCACGGATCGCAGCGTGCGGGTCAGCGACGCGCCGTCCACCGAGGCCGCCTCGAGGATCTCCACCGGGACCTCGGACAGGAAGCTGCGCAGCATCCAGACCGCGATCGGCAGGTTCATCGACGTGTACAGGATGATCAGCAGCCAGATGTTGTCCAGGAAGTGCACCGACTGCGCGAAGAGATAGATCGGCAGCAGGCCTGCCACCACCGGCAGCATCTTCGTGGACAGGAAGAAGAACAGCACGTCGGTCCACTTCTTCACCGGCCGGATCGACAGCGCGTACGCCGCCGGGAACGCGAGCAGAAGGACCAGCACCGTGGACAGGATGCTCGCGGTCAACGAGTTCGCGATCGACGGCCAGGGACCGCTGTCGAAGAACGACCGGTACCCGTCCAGCGTCAGCGGCGCGCCCAGGTCCGGCGGGTTCTTCGCCGCGTTCTCCTCGGAGTGGAACGACGTCAGCAACATCCAGACCACCGGTAGCACGAACAGGATCCCGACGATCCACGCCAGCCCGCTCAGGACGAACCCACCACCGCGGTTCTTCTTGCCCGTCACAATCGTGACCTGGCCGCTCAACGTCGTCCTCGCTTCGCTCCGGGCGCCGCTTCGCGACGCGCACTGTGCTTTCTTGTGAATTCGCTTCGCTCATTCACCGACCGGTCTCCTCTCGGAACAGCGTGGACACCGACCGCAGGGCGAACGTCGCGATGGCGATGGTGCCGATCACGACGATCACGCCGGCCGCCGACGCCCGGCCGTAGTCGTGGGCGGTGTAGAAGGTCTGGTAGATCGTGTACGGGAGGTTCGCCGTACCGAGGCCGCCGGACGTGATCGTGAACACCGCGTCGAAGTTCTGGACGACGTAGATCGAGCCGAGCAGCGCGGACAGCTCCAGGTACTGGCGCAGGTGCGGCAGCGTCATGTAGCGGAAGATCTCCCACTGGTTCGCGCCGTCGATCCCGGCCGCCTCGATGACGTCGAGCGGACGGCTCTGCAGACCGGCCAGCAGGATCAGCATCATGAACGGCGTCCACTGCCAGACCAGCGCGAAGATGATCGACCACAGCGGCTGGTTGCTGATCCAGTCCGGCTGCGGGGCGTTCTCACCGAACAACCACTTCAGCACCCCGTTGAACAAGCCGTACGTCGGGTTGTACAGCGCGTGCTTCCACAGCAGCGCGGCGGCGACCGGGACGACCAGGAACGGCGTGATCATCATCGTCCGGACCGCGCCGCGGCCGCGGAACTTGCGGTCCAGCAGGAGCGCGATCGCGAGACCGAGTACGAGGCTGAGCAGCACCACGCCCGCGGTGAGCAGGATCGTCACCAGGATCGCGTGCCGGGTGTTGGCGTCGGTGAGCACCCGGCGGAAGTTGTCCACGCCGGCGAACCCGCGCTCGTCCGGGTAGTAGGCGTTCCAGTCCATGAAGGACACCACGATCGTGACCACGAACGGCAGCTGGGTCACGATGATCATGAACACCAGGGCCGGCAGCAACGGACCGCGCCGGGCCCAGTCGCCGGCCTTGCGCATGATTGTGCCCTCGGAGCCGGGTGGTGCCGCGTGCCGCTTCGGCCGGGTCGCTGTGTCAGGTTTCGCGTCGACGGACATGAACTGCACCCCTCACTTCGCTGCGCGCGAGCGGTACCGCTCCGCGACGTCGTCGGCGAGCTCCTGCCCGCGGTTCAAGGCTTTGTCGACGCTCATCCGCCCGGCGATCGCCGAGCTCACGTCCTGGCTGACCTGGGTCCCGAGATCCGGGAACTCCGGGATGTCGACGAACTGGATCCCGGGCGCCGGCCGTGGCTGCGTGCCGGGGTTGCTCGGGTCCGCGTTCTCGATCGCCTGCTTGGTCGGCTCGGCGAATGCCGCCGCCTCCTTGACGTACTCCGCGTTCGCGTACGTCGACGTGCGTTTGCCGGCCGGAACGTTGGACCAGCCAACCTTCTCGCCGACCAGTTGCTCGTAGTCCTTGCCGGAGGCCCAGGAGATGAACTTCCAGGCGTTGTCCTTCTTCTTCGACGCTTCCTGGATGCCCCACGCCCACGCGTACAGCCAGCCGGAGCTGTCGGTCTTCACGACCGGCGCCGGCGCGTAGCCCATCTTGCCCTTGACCGGCGAGTTCGGTGCCTCCAGCGATCCGGCCGCCGACGTGGCGTCGTACCACATCGCGACGTTGCTCTGGATGGTGTTGTTCAGGCACTCGGTGAACCCGGCCTGCGGCGCGCCGGCCTCGCCGTGCGCGCGGACCAGGTCGACGTAGAACTTGGTGGCCTCGGTGAACGCCGGCGAGTCGACCTGCGCCTGCCAGTCCTGGGTGAACCAGGTGCCGCCGAAGGTGTTCACGACTGTGGTGAGCGGAGCGAACAGCTGGCCCCAGCCGGGCTGGCCGCGCAGGCAGATGCCGCGCATCCCCGGCTTGGCGTTGTCGACCTTGGCCGCGATGTCGGCGACCTCCTGCCAGGTCGGCTTCGCGGGCATCGTCACGCCCTTGGCGGCCAGGATGTCCTTGCGGTACATCAGGAACGAGGACTCGCCGTAGAACGGTTCGCCGTAGATCTTCCCGTCCTCACCGGTCATCGACTGGGTCATCGGTTTCAGGATGTCGCCCTGGTCGAACGCGGAGTCCTTGGCGATGTAGTCCGACAGCGGCGCGATCCACTTGGACTTGGCATAGATCGGGATCTCGAAGTTGCTCACGGACGCGACGTCGTACTGACCGGCCTGGCTGGAGAACTCCTGGCTGATCTTGTCCCGGACGTCGTTCTCCGGAAGCACGGTGAAGTTCACCTTGATGCCGGTCTGCTTGGTGAAGTTCTCGGCGGTCAGTTTCTGCAGGTCGACCATCTGCGGGTTGTTCACCATCAGCACGTTGATGCTGTCCGCGCTGTCACCACCGCCGGCTCCGCCTCCCCAGCCCGCACAGCCGCTGACCACACTCACCAGGAATGCGACCCCGACCGCTCCGATGCGTTTGCGCCTACTCAGCACGAGCCACTCCCTTGCCGCTCCGCCTCGGGCCCGCTCATTTGAGCACGCCTCCGCTCACAGCATGAGTAGACCGGGAAGCCCCTTGACCTGTCAAGGGTCTGTGCAACACTTGGGTACACACGTGCTCATATGAGCGGGGAGGCTGTGATGGAGTCGAGCGCTGGCGCCTTCGGGCCGGCTCAGCTGGTACTCACCGCGTCGGTCGCGCGGCGGTACTACGTCGACGGGCGGTCGAAGGTGGAGATCGCGGACGAGTTCCGGCTCAGCCGGTTCAAGGTCGCGCGACTGCTGGACCAGGCGCGCAGCAGCGGGCTGGTGCGGATCGAGATCAGCCACCCCGGCGCGATCGACATCGACCTGTCCGCGCGGCTGCAGGAGTCGCTCGGTCTGCGCCGCGCGATCGTGGTGGACACCCCCGAGGTCGACGAGCCGGCGTTGCGGACCCAGCTCGGCAAGGCCGCGGCTGATCTACTTTCCGAGATCGTCACGGCCGAGGACGTGCTCGGCCTCGCGTGGGCGCGGGCGGTGACCGCGATGACCGAGCAGCTCACCACGCTCGCGCCGGTGCCGGTGGTCCAGCTGACCGGTGCCCTGACCCGTCCCGATGTCGAGGCGAACTCGGTGGAGCTCGTACGTCACACCGCTCGCCTGTCCGGCGGTCCGGCGTACCTGTTCTATGCGCCGCTCGTGGTGCCGGATGCGGCGACGGCTCGCGCGCTCCGGCAGCAGCCCGAGGTGGCCGAGGCGATCAGCCATTTCGACTCGGTGTCGAAGGCTGTCGTCGGGCTCGGGTCGTGGTCGGCCGGACAGTCGACGCTGTACGACGCGATGGACGAGAAGGCCTGTGAACAGCTGGCCAAACGCGGCGTCGTCGCGGACATCTCCGGGGTGTTCGTCGACGCGGACGGTCAGGCCGTGCAGAGCCGCGTCACCGACCGGGTGATCGCGATCAACGCGGAACAGATGGACAAGATCGACGAGGTGATCGCGATTCCGTACGGTCTGGCGAAGCTCGCGGCGGTGCGGGCCGCCGTCCGCAGCGGGCTGGTCAACGGGATCGTTACCCACGCACCCCTGGCGAAGGCACTGCTGGACGAGTCACACTGACCGGCGATGCCTGCTGAGGTGGAGACCCAGTTGCTCGGCGGTACGGCGAACCGCGGCCTGGTCGTGCGGGTCGGGGACACCGTCCGGCGGCCGCTGCGTGCCAGCAGTACGGCGACCCACGCGCTGCTGGAGCACCTGGAGAGTGCCGGGTTCACGGGCGCGCCGACGTACCTGGGGATCGACTCGCAGGGGCGCGAGGTGCTGTCGTACTTGCCGGGTGAGACCGTCACAGCGCCGTACCCGGACTGGTCGATGACCGACGCGGCGCTGGACAGTGTGGCCCTGCTGCTGCGGGACTATCACGACGCGGTGGCGGACTTCCGGCCGGTCGGACTCGAGTGGGCCGAGCCGGTGCCGTCCGGTTACGTCACCGGGCTGATCAGCCACAACGACCCGAACCTCGACAACGTGGTGTTCCGGGACGGCGTCGCTGTCGCGCTGATCGACTTCGATCTCGCCGGGCCCGGGTCGGCGCTGTGGGACGTCGCGACCGCGGTGCGGTTGTGGGCGCCGCTGCGTCCGGACGCGGACATTCACGACGTACGCCGTGGTTTGTCGGCGGCTCGTTTGCGGCGCTTCGCGGACACTTATGGGCTGAGCGAGGCGGACCGAGTGCGGTTGGTGGACGCGGCGGCCGACAACCACGTCTGGTGCATGGACTACGTGCGTCGCGGCGCCGAGACCGGGCACCCGTGGTTCCACCAACGCTGGACCACCGGCGAGTCAGACCTGACCGACCGCACCAACACGTGGTTCAAGAGTCAGAACGACGTACTTCGACAGGCTCTGCTATGACGCCGTTACGCTCCCGAACTGCCTGCACCTCGGCTTCGACGCGGCCGTCCCAGTAGTTCTCCTGCATGCGCCGAATCCAGCTCGGGAAGAAGACCACCGAACCTGTCGGGAGCCACGGCAGGTAGGCGTCGGACAGCAGGGTCAGAACGAAGCCGGCGGCCGTCAGCCCGACGATCACGGTCCAGCCTTTCCGGCAGATCCACGGACCGTCGTTCGCTATCAGCCCGCGCCGGGTGACCGCCCCGACCGCCAGCAGCACAGCCGAGGCCGCGACCACGGCCACCAGTCCGCCGAAGACCCATCCGTGCACGTCACCCCAAGCACCGTGCCGCGCAAGCATCTGCACGACGCCCCCGGTCATTCCGATCGCCGCCAGCCCGTACGCCACGGCCCCCAGTTTCATCTTCGGCACACCTGATTATCGCCACACGGGATTGGCTGTTACTGCAGGAAGTGGAAGAGAATGTGCCGGTGCGTTCACGGGTGGTGTTGCTGGCAGGACCGTCGGGGGCGGGGAAGTCGCGCCTGGCGGAGCAGGTCGGGCTGCCCGTGGTCCGGCTGGACGACTTCTACCGCGACGGCGACGACGAGGCCATGCCGCGTTCCCCGCTCGGCATCGTCGACTGGGACGACCCGCGCTCCTGGGACGGTGACCGCGCCGTCGCGGCCCTCGAGGAGCTGTGTACGACGGGATCCGCCGACCTACCGATCTACGACATCGCCGCCGACGGCACCGTCGGTCACCGCCCGGTCAGCACCGGCGACGCCCCACTCGTGGTTGCCGAAGGCATCTTCGCCGACCAGATCACCGGCGCGCTCGCCGACCGCGGCCTGCTCGCCACGGCGATCTGCGTCCGGCACCACCGGCTCGTCACGTTCGCGCGGCGGTTCCAGCGCGACCTCCGCGAGCGCCGCAAACCCCCGTTGACGCTGCTCCGCCGCGGGCTGCTGCTGCTCCGCGACGATCCGCAGGTGGTCCGCCGCTGCGTCGAGGCTGGCTGCACACCGATGCATCCGAAGGCCGCCCGGCGGGCGATCGAGACGCTTCTCACGCGGTCCGCGTCTCAGTAAATCAAGACTGTTCGCCTGGAGTTCACCAACTTCTGATGACATCGGCCTCGGATTGGTCGGATGCGCTCGGGGGCGAGTGGCCGGACGGAGAGGGACCGTGAAGCGGACTGCGCCAGGCGTTGCCGTTGTAGTAACCGCAGTACTGCTGTCAGTCACCGCGTGCGGGAGTGAGGACGGCACGTCGTCCGGTGGCGTCCAGACGCCACCCGCGAGGCATTCCGCGCTGAACGGTCCGGCCGAGAAGGCGGCGAGAGGTTCCCTGGCCGCGCTCGCCGCGCTCCCCCGCGGGTACGTCGCGGACTCGCGCAACGGCACCGGCCCGTTCACCGCGACCGCCTTCCTGAACACGTGGTCCGCCAACCCGGCCCTGGACCGCGCCCTGCTGCTGAACGCGGGCTTCGTCGAGGGGTACCGGGCGACCCGGCTGAGCCCCGACAAGAAGAAGCGCTACACCCTGCAACTGTTCAAGACCAGCTCCGCCGCGAAGGCGAAGGCCCTGCAGAAGGGGCTGTGGAGCCAGGACACCCACGACCACCCGTTCGACCTCCCCGACGCCCTCTCGGACGCCCGGGTCGAGTACGACGGCGCCGCCGACCAGTCCGTAGCCATCGCCGAAGCCAGCCTCACCATCGGCCCCGTCGTCGCCGAACTAACCATTCGCGAAGCGGCCCCCCTCGGCACCACCCTCACCCCCGACACCCCCCTCATCACCACCCTCACCAAAGAACAACAAACCCGCCTAACCACCACCTCCAGCTAACCCAACCGCCCCGCCCCGCCCCGCCGGCATGCAGTTGGCCACGGTCGCGTACGAGGGGTTATCCCCTCGTCTTGGGGGTTCTCCCCTCCCATACCAGCGGAGAACCCCCCCACCCGAGCGGTTATCCCCTCCCGCACTCGGCTCCGACCCACAGCGCCCACACCTCGGCGCGCACCCGGGCCCCGCCTGCACCACGGCCCCCGCCGAAAGCGCCCGCATTCCGCCGCGCGCCCACACCGCCCGCAGCCGACCACCGCCGTACGAGGGGATATCCCCTCGCCTTAGGGCTTCTCCACTCTCACACCAACAGAGAACCCCCACCTCGAGCGGATAACCCCTCCCGCGCAGACATCCCCTCCCGCGCGGTTTCCCCTCGCGCGACTTCCCACCGCGCGACGGATCGGCGAAGCCTGCGGCGGCCGGGGCTGGGGTGTGCTGGTCCGCAGGCCGCACCCACGCCCGGCCGCCGCGCGTCGCCCGGCCCCCGACTGGCGACCGACGCACGAGGGGATATCCCCTCGTCTTGGGGGTTCTCCCCTGCCATACCAGCAGAGAACCCCCCACCCGAGCGGTTATCCCCTCCCGCACATGGCTCCCACCCACAGCGCCCGCACCCCGCCGCGCGCCCACACCGCCCGCAGCCGACCACCGCCGTACGAGGGGATATCCCCTCGCCTTAGGGCTTCTCCCATGCCATACCAGCAGAGAACCCCCGCCTCGAGCGGATAACCCCTCCCGGACGGGCATCCCGTCCCGCGCGCCGGCGTCCGCTCCCGGTCGTACATCCGCTCCCGGTCTTACATCGGCTTCCGGTTGGATGTCCCGTCGCGCGGCGGAGCGGAGGGGCTTGTGGCGGCTGGAGGGGCGGGAGCTGCAGGTCGACAGGAGGTGTCGGGGGTGGGGGTAGTGCACTTGAGCGTGAACGGGGTCGCGCGTACGGCGTATAGCGGGTGCACTACCTGTCGAGCTGCCGATCGCCCGGGCGAGATGGGGTCGCGTGGGGGCTACCTGGGGTGGGGTCTGCGAGCCAGCGCGGGAGCGGCATGCGGCTCTTAGCGTCTGGTGGGTGGAGAAGATTGCGGCGCGTTGTGGTGCGGTGAACTGGATCGTTGGGGTTGGGCAGTTCTTCGTGGTGATGGTGGTGGTGCAACTGGCGTGGAAGACGCCGTACAGCTGGGGATCCAACAACATCAGCGATCTCGGGAACGTGCACTGTGGGCACTTCAACGGGCGCTATGTCTGTTCGCCGCTGCACCCAGTGATGAATGTGTCGTTCGCCGCCGGCGGGGTGTTGATGATCCTCGGCACGGTGCTCACACACACCGCCTGGCCGCGGACGGTCGCAGCCTGGACGGTGCGGCTGCTGCTGGTGGCGACCGGCGCCGGGTGGATGGTGGCTGGGTTGTCGCCGGCCGACGTCAACGAGGATCTGCACGTGCTGGGCGGCGCGTTCCCGATCTTCGCCTTCGGCAACCTCGCGCTACTGCTGACCGGCTTCCTCCGGACCGGACCGCTGGCAAGCATCAGGCGGTACGGCGTCGGACTCGGCGCGCTCGGGATGAGCTCGATGGTCCTGCACTTCACCCACCACGGGTTGGGGCTGGGCGTCGGCGGGATGGAACGGGTGACCGCCTTCGCCCTGCCCCTGTGGCTGATCCTCGCTGGTCAGGCGGTGACGCGGTCGATGACCAGTGGGCCCGGCTCGTAGGCGTCTGCGACCGCTACCGCGTCGGTCAGGGACTCGAGCGCGCGCTCGATCCGTGACGGGTCGTCCGTGTGCAAGGTGAGCAACGGCTGGCCTTCCTGGATTCGGTCGCCCGGCTTCGCGTGCATCTCGACGCCCGCCACCGCCGACACCGGGTCCTCCTTACGAGCCCGCCCGGCGCCAAGTCGCCACGCAGCGACCCCCACCGCGAGCGCGTCGAGCTTCGACAGCACCCCAGAAGCAGGAGCAGGTACGACGTGTTGCTCGGGAGCGACCGGCAGTTCGGCAGCGGGATCCCCGCCCTGTGCCGCGATCATGGCCCGCCAGACGTCCATAGCCGTACCGTCCCGGAGCTTTTCAGCGGGGTCGACGTCCGTGACGCCGACCGCGGTGAGCATCTCGGCGGCGAGGGCAATGGTCAGCTCGACCACATCGGCCGGTCCGCCGCCGGCCAGTACGTCGACCGACTCGCGGACCTCCAGCGCGTTCCCGGCGGTCAGCCCGAGCGGCACGGACATGTCGGTGAGCAGCGCCACCGTCTTCACCCCGGCATCGGTGCCGAGCGCAACCATCGTCTCGGCGAGCTCCCGAGCGTCCGCCAGGTGCTTCATGAACGCCCCGGAGCCGACCTTCACGTCCAGCACCAGCGCCCCGGTGCCCTCCGCGATCTTCTTGCTCATGATCGAGCTGGCGATCAACGGAATCGCCTCGACCGTACCGGTCACGTCCCGCAGCGCGTACAGCTTCTTGTCCGCCGGGGCCAGCCCGTCACCCGCCGCGCAGATCACCGCGCCGACGTCCTCGAGCTGCCGCATCATCTCGTCGTTCGACAGCGCGGCGCGCCAGCCCGGGATCGACTCCAGCTTGTCCAGCGTCCCGCCGGTGTGCCCGAGGCCGCGCCCGGACAACTGCGGTACGGCGACCCCGCAGGCCGCCACCAACGGGGCCAACGGCAACGTGATCTTGTCCCCGACCCCGCCGGTCGAGTGCTTGTCCGCGGTCGGGCGGGACAGCGTGCTGAAGTCCAGCCGCTCACCGGACGCGATCATCGCCGCGGTCCAGCGGGCGATCTCGCGCCGGTTCATCCCCTTGATCAGGATCGCCATCGCGAGCGCGGACATCTGCTCGTGCGCGACGTGCCCGCGGGTGTAGGCGTCGATCACCCAGTCGATCTGCCCGTCGCTCAGCTCCCCGGCGTCCCGCTTGGCCCGGATGACGTCCACCACGTCGAAACTCATCAGTTCTCCAAGTCCTCCGGCCCGAACGCGTCGGGCAACAACTCACGCAGGGCCCGCGGACCGCTCGGCGTTTCCAGCAGCAGTCCCGGACCGCCGTTCTCGTGCAGCAACTGCCGGCAGCGCCCGCACGGCGTCAGCAGATCTCCGTGCCGGTCCACGCAGGTGAACGCCACCAGCCGCCCGCCACCGGTCCGGTGCAGCTCCGACACCAGCCCACACTCGGCGCACAGCGTGATCCCGAAGGAGGCGTTCTCGACGTTGCACCCGGCAACTACCCGGCCGTCGTCGACCAGCGCCGCCGCACCGACCGGGAAGCCCGAGTACGGCGCGTAGGCCCGGCCCATCACCTCGAGGGCGGTGGCCCGGAGGAGCTCCCAGTCGACCGGGCCCGCGCCGCCGTCGGGACTACTCGGTGACGTAGGGCTCACCATCGGCCTTTGGAGCTCTCACCCGACCCACCAGACCGGCCACGGCGATGATCGTCGCCAGGTACGGCGCCATCAGCAGCAACTGCCCCGGGATCGGCGTCTGGATGATCTGCAACTGCGACTGCAACTGGGTCGCGAACCCGAAGAACAACGCGGCGATCGTCGCGCCGATCGGGTGCCAGCGGCCCATGATCAGCGCGGCCAGCGCGATGAACCCGTTGCCCGCGGTCATCTCCTTGCTGAACGAACCGGCGTACCCGACGGTGAAGAACGCGCCGCCGAGACCGGCCAGGATGCCGCCCGCGAGCACCGCGGAGTACCGGATCCGCTTGACCCTGATACCGACCGTGTCGGCGGCCTTCGGGTGCTCGCCGACCGCGCGGATCCGCAGGCCCCAGCGGGTCTGGAACAGCACGAACGTGACGACCACGACCGCGACGTACATCAGGTACACCAGGATCGTCTGGTTGAACAGGATCGGGCCGATGAACGGGATGTCGCCGAGCCCCGGGATCTTGATCGCCGACAGCACCTCGGGGTTGTTCAGCTTGCCCGAGTCGCTCTGCAGGAACTGGTCGAACAGGAAGCCGGTGATACCGGTCGCGAACACGACCAGGACGACGCCGAGCACGACCTGGTTGACCAGGTACTTGATCGAGAACACGGCCAGCAGCGCCGCCATCAGTACCCCGGTCGCGGCCGCCGCGATCAGGGCCGCCGCGCCGCTGCCCGTCGTACTCGAGACGACCGCCGCGGTGAACGCGCCGACCAGGAACTGGCCCTCGATCGCGATGTTGATGACGCCGGCCCGCTCGCACATCACGCCGGCCAGCGCGCCGAGGATCAGCGGCGTTGCGAAGTTCAGCGTGCCCTGGAACTGGTTGGCCAGCGGGAAGGTCTTCCCGGCCGCCGCCCAGCACAGGAACGCGCCGATGAAGCAGATCCCGAGCAGGGTCGCCAGGTAGCCGGAGTACGACTGCGGAACCCGGCGGAGCAGGAACGCGCCGGCGGCGATCACGCCGAAGATGGCGAGCACCAGCGCGGTGAACTGGGCCGGGACGCCGAGCAGATTGTGCTGCAGGTCGCCCGAGACCAGCTGGAAGGTCGCCTTGCCACCCTTGGTGAAGATCGCCAGACCGAGCCCGATCAGCGCGAACAGCACCATCAGGGAACCGACACGCAACCGCCGGGTCCGCTCCGCCGGCCCCTCGATGACCTGCGGCTTCTCCGCTGCCTCGGGTACGGCGTCGGGAGTCGTCTCGCTCATCCGTTCCACCCCTTCGCGAGAACCGGGCCGGTACCGCGTTCCTTCGGCAGGAACCGGAAGATCGAGCGCACCAGCGCCGGAGCCGCGACGAACAGCACGATCACGGCCTGCAGGACAGTGGTCAGGGTCAGCGGGGTCTGCGTGATCAGCTGCATCTGCAGACCGCCCGCGTTCAGCGCGCCGAACAACAGACCGGCGAGCACGGTGCCGAACGGCGTACCGCGGCCGAGCAGCGCGACCGTGATCGCGTCGAACCCGACCGACGCCGCGACACCGTCTGTCAGCGGTAGATCCGTACCCAACACTTGCTGGGTGCCGGCCAGACCGGCCAGCGCACCGGCCACCACCATCGCGATCACGTAGGCGCGGCCGACCGACATTCCGGCCGTCCGGGACGCGTCGGGGTTCGCTCCGACCGCCCGCAGTTCGAACCCGATCGTGGACCGGTTCAGCAGCCACCAGACGAAGACCGCGGCCAGCACCGAGAGGATGAATCCGCCGTGCAGCCGGGTGCCCCCGAACTGCGGGTACTGCGCGTTCGCGTCGACGATCGGCGAGATCGGGTCCGTACGACCCGGGCGGCGGAACGTCGACGTGGTGAGCAGCCAGGCCAGCAGGTAGATCGCGACGTAGTTCAGCATGATCGTCACGATCACCTCGTGCGCACCGGTCCGCGCCTTCAGGAAGCCGACGACGCCACCCCAGATCGCGCCACCGAGCAGCCCGGCGAGGATCGCCACGATCAGGTGCAGGCCCGCGGGCAGGTGCCACGCGAACCCGACGTACGCGGCGAAGATCGCGCCCATGATCAGCTGGCCCTGCGCACCGATGTTGAACAGACCGGTGCGGAAGGCGAGCGAGACCGCGAGACCGCCGCAGATCAGTGGAGTTGCCTGCGTCAACGATTCGCTGATCGACGTCACGCCGCCGAACGCGCCGACCGCGAGCGCCTTGTACGCGTCACCGACCGCGCTCAGGGCGGCCGTGACGGTGTCCATCGGCGCGGCGCCGAAGTACTTCACCGCGGCCTGTACCTGATCGTCGCTGACGATGATCAGGATCGCCCCGACCAGCAGCGCCAGCACGATCGCGCTCAGCGAGACCAGGCCCTGCACCACCCAGTTCGGCAGGCCGGACTGCTTCGGCTCCTTGGCCGGCGCGGGCGCCGGCACGGCATCTGTCTCAGTGCTCATCAGATGGTTCCCAACGTGGTCGGGTGTTCGATCGCCTCGTCGTGCGCCTCGGACTTCGAGGCGCCGGCCATCATCAGGCCCAGTTCGTCGCGCGGGGTGTCGGACGGTACGACGCCGACCACCTTGCCGCGGTACATCACCGCGACCCGGTCCGCCAGCGCGGCGATCTCGTCCAGCTCCGTGGACACGATCAGGACCGCCGTACCGCGGTCGCGCTCCTCGACGATCCGGCTGTGCAGGAACTCGATCGAGCCGACGTCGACGCCGCGGGTGGGCTGCGAGGCGACCAGCAGCTTCAGCGGGCGGGACAGCTCGCGGGCCAGCACGACCTTCTGCTGGTTGCCGCCGGACAGCGACGACACCGGCAGGTGGATGCCCTGGGTGCGGATGTCGAACTCCGCCACCCGGGCTTCGGCGTTCTTGTCGATGTCGTCGGTCCGCAGGGCCAGCCCGTTGCCGAACGGGGCCTTCCGGAACAGGTCGAGGATCAGGTTCTCGGCGACCGTGAACGAGCCGACGAAGCCGTCGTGCGCCCGGTCCTCAGGGACGTACCCGATGCCGGCCTCCAGCCGGTACCGGGTGGACTTCCCGGTCAGGTCCTGACCGTCCAGGCTGATCCTTCCGGCTGCGATCTGCGTCAGCCCGAGCAGG
Source organism: Kribbella sp. NPDC043289 (assembly GCF_056436705.1). Classification (NCBI taxonomy): domain Bacteria; kingdom Bacillati; phylum Actinomycetota; class Actinomycetes; order Propionibacteriales; family Kribbellaceae; genus Kribbella; species Kribbella sp. NPDC043289. The sequence continues at coordinate 567,119 of NZ_JBWKCB010000002.1, read as the reverse complement.
GCCTCGGCGAGCTCGGTCTGGCCATTGCCCTGGACACCGGCCACCGCGAGGATCTCACCGCCCCGGACCTCCAGGTCGACCTCGTCGACGGCGGTGAACCCGCGCTCGTCGATCACGGTCAGGCCTTCGACCCGCAGTACGGCGTCCTTCGGCTCGGCCGGCTCCTTGTTCACCACCAGGTCGACCGCACGGCCCACCATCAGCTCGGCGAGCTCCGCCTCGGACGCCGACGGCTCGGCCTGGCCGACCACCTTGCCGCGGCGGATCACGGTGATCTTGTCCGCGATCGCCTGCACCTCTTTGAGCTTGTGGGTGATGAAGACGATCGACGTACCGTTCTCCTTGAGCTGGCGCATCACGCCGATCAGCTCGTCGATCTCGGCCGGCGTCAGCACCGCGGTCGGCTCGTCCAGGATCAGCACGCTGGCGTTGTTGGTGAGCGCCTTGATGATCTCCACCCGCTGCTGGACGCCGACCGGGATGTCCTCGACCAGCGCCTCGGGATCGACCTCGAAGCCGTACCGGTCGGACATCTCGGTGACCAGCGCGTGCGCCTTCTTGCGGTCCAGTACGCCGGCGCCGCGGGTGTTCTCGCGGCCGAGCATGATGTTCTCGGCGACCGTGAACACCGGGACCAGCATGAAGTGCTGGTGCACCATGCCGATGCCGTGCCGGATCGCGTCGCTCGGCGAGGTGATCGCCACCTTCTCGCCGTCGATCACGATCTCGCCCGAGTCGGGCTGCAGCAGCCCGTAGAGCATGTTCATCAGGGTGCTCTTGCCGGCCCCGTTCTCACCGAGCAGGCAGTGGATCTCGCCCGGCTCGATCACCAGGTCGATGTGGTCGTTGGCGACCAGCGAGCCGAAGCGCTTGGTCAGCCCGGAGAGCTCGAGATGCATGCGGGAGCCTTCCCTTCAGACGGCGAGCCAGGAAGGCCGGACCTGTGGGTCTGCCTTCCTGGCTCGCACCGTACTACGCCTGTGTGCGACGGTTCAGGATGCCTTGGGCTGAACCTTCGACTCGATGGTGATCTTGCCGCTGATGATGTCGGCCTTGATCTGGTCCAGCTCCGACTTCACGTCGGCCGGGACCTTGCTGTCGAAGTCGTGGAACGGCGCGATCGCCGTACCGTTGTTCTGCAGGGTGCCGGTGAACTGGGTGTTGTCGAACTTGTTGTCGACCACCGAGACCACCGCGTCCTTGACGGCGACGTCCATACCCTTCTCGACGCTGCTCATGAGGACGGAGCAGTACTCCTCGGCGCTCACGCAGCCGTCGGTGTCGACCCAGATCGCGTTCACCTTGCCGTTGCTGGCCTTGGCCGCCTGCAGGCCACCCAGACCCGACGGACCGGCCACCGGGAAGAGCACGTCAGCGCCCTGGGTGATCAGGTTCTGGGCGTTGTTCTGGCCCTTCGCCTTGTCCTCGAAGTCGCCGGTGAACAGGCCCTTCTGCTTCTGGTCGTCCCAGCCGAGCACCTGCACGTTCTTGCTCTTCTGCGTGTTGTAGTACCGCACGCCCTGGGCGAAGCCGTCCATGAAGATGGTCACGGTCGGGATCTGCAGACCACCGAACGTGCCGACCTTGCCGGACTTCGTCATCGCGGCGGCCAGGTACCCGGCCTGGAAGCTGGACTGCGCGGTGTTGAACAGCAGCGGCTTCAGGTTGGCGATCGGGGCCTTCGGCGCCGAGTCGACGATCGCGAACTTGATGTTCGGGTTCGCCTTCGCCGCCGCCTCGGTGGCGTCCTCGAGCTTGAAGCCGACCGCAACGATGACGTTGCACTTGGCGCTCACCATCGCGGTCATGTTGGTCGTGTAGTCGTTGTCCGACTTCGACTCGGCCTTGACCTCGGTCAGGCCCTTCTCCTTGACCGCGTCCTGCAGACCCTTGTACGAGGTCTGGTTGAACGACTTGTCGTCGAAGCCCCCTGAGTCGGAGACCATGCAGGCCTTGAAGTCCTTGTTGGCACTGCTGCCGCCTGCGTTGTTATCGGTCGGCTTGCTGCCACAAGCGGCAACGGCGAGCGTCAGCACGCCCACGATCGCCGTTCCCCGCACGTACTTCTTCACCGGACGTCTCCTTCGTCGACCAGATACGTTTACGGGCACGCCTTCCCCCGCGTGCCATTCGCAGACTATAGGGCGCGTCCCGGCCCGGATTGAACGTCGAGCGGACCTCGATACCGGAAAGTGACCGGCGTTTGCGTCACATTTCGACAACTTCTCCGGTACGGTCACCGCCCGCGCTGCCGAGATCACGGTGAGCACTCTCCGTGGCGACTTTCACCGAGCGTGTCCGTAATCCCGTCGTGATCCGCCTCGGCACTCTGCGCGGGCCCCCGGTCTCCGGGTGCAACAATCGCGGGATGAGTCATCAGTTGCTGGTCGCGGACATCCTGGCGCGCGTCGAGGCGGTGCGCGAGGACATGGTCGGCGTACGGCGCGACCTGCACGCCCACCCGGAGCTCGGGTGGCACGAGGTCCGGACGACCGAACTGCTCGAGAAGCGGCTCGTCGACGCCGGGCTGTCGCCGCGGGTGCTGCCGACCGGGACCGGGCTGATCTGCGACATCGGCGCCGGCGACACGTGCGTCGCGCTGCGGGCCGACATCGACGCGCTGCCGGTGCCCGACGGCGTGGACGCGCCGTGGCGGTCGACCATCGACGGAGTGGCGCACGCGTGCGGTCACGACGTACACACGTCCGCTCTGCTCGGGGCGGCGCTGGTGCTGGCCGGGATGGCGCGTGACGGGCAGCTGGACCGGAGGGTCCGGGTGATCTTCCAACCGGCCGAGGAGGTGATGCCGGGTGGCGCGCTCGGTGTCATCGCGGCCGGCGGGCTCGACGGCGTACGCCGTATTTACGGGCTGCACTGCGACCCGCGGCTCCAGGTCGGCCAGATCGGCCTCCGAGTCGGCGCTTTGACGGCCGCCGCGGACAAGCTGCTGGTGCGGTTGACGGGGCCGGGCGGGCACACCTCCCGGCCGCACCTGAGCGCCGACCTCGTCTACGCGCTCGCGAACCTGGTGACCGAACTACCCGCGGCGCTGTCCCGCCGCATCGACCCGCGCGCCGGGATGTCCCTCGTCTGGGGGCGCATCACCTCCGGCTCCGCCGCGAACGCCATCCCGTCTCGTGGCGAGGCCGAGGGGACGCTGCGCTGCCTGGACGTCAACGCGTGGCGCCTCGCGGAACAACTCATCCCCGAACTCGCTGCACAGATCGTCCTGCCGTACGGCGTGGAGGTCGACACCGAAGTCACCCACGGCGTCCCGCCCGTCATGAACGACGCCATCGCGATCAACGTGCTGCAGAACGCCGTACATCAGACGCTCGGATCGAGCGCGGTAGCCCCCACGGACCAGAGCCTCGGCGGCGAGGACTTCGGCTGGTACCTCGAACACATCCCCGGCGCGATGGCCCGCCTCGGCGTCCGCCCGCCAACCCTCGACACCACCGGCGACCTCCACACCCCCACCTTCACCCCCTCCGAAGAAGCCATCACCCTAGGCACCACCGTCCTCACCTCAACCGCCCTGCTGGACTAGGGCGTGGATACCGCGAGCTCACGCTCGACGTCGATGTCGCGGGTAGACGGTCCTGCAGATCACCAGTCGTGGCGATTGGTTGGCCACCCCGCACTCGAGTCGTGGAGCGAGGCTCTGAATTAGCGCCCATCTCCACGATTCGGTGTTGGGGTTAGAAGGTGTCGGCGGGGACGTATACGCCCCAGACGTCTCTTAGGGTGTTGCTGACTTCGCCTACGGTGGCTCGGGATTTTAGGGCTTGTTTCATGGGGTAGAGGCAGTTTTCGTTGCCTTGGGCAGCGGTTTTGAGGGCTGCCAGGGCTTCGTCGACGGCGGCCTGGTCGCGGGTGGCGCGCAGCGTGGTGAGGCGGTCGACCTGCTGGGCCTCGATGGCGGGGTCGACGCGGAGCGGCTCGTACGGCTCCTCCTCCGCGATCTTGAACTTGTTCATGCCGACCACCACACGTTCGGCCGCGTCGATCTCCTGAGCGATCTGGTACGCCGAGCGTTCGATCTCCTGCTTCTGGAAGCCCTTCTCGATCGCGGCGACCGCACCGCCGTACTCCTGCACCTGGTCCATCAGCTCGACCGCGGCGGCCTCGACCTCGTCGGTCAGCGACTCCACCACGTACGAGCCGGCGAACGGGTCGACGGTCGCGGTGATGTCGGTTTCGTACGCGAGCACCTGCTGCGTGCGGAGCGCGAGGCGGGCGGCCTTCTCGGTCGGGAGCGCGATCGCCTCGTCGTACGAGTTGGTGTGCAGGGACTGCGTTCCCCCGAGTACGGCGGCCAGCCCCTGGACCGCGACCCGGACGAGGTTCACCTCGGGCTGCTGCGCGGTCAACTGCACGCCCGCGGTCTGGGTGTGGAAGCGCAACATCTGCGACTTCGGATTGCGCGCCCCGAACTCGTCGCGCATCACCCGTGCCCAGATTCGCCGCGCGGCCCGGAACTTCGCGACTTCCTCGAGCAACGTCGTCCGGGCGACGAAGAAGAACGACAGCCGCGGCGCGAACTCGTCCACGTCCAGACCCGACGCAACCGCGGCGCGGACGTACTCGATCCCGTTCGCCAGCGTGAACGCGATCTCCTGCGCGGGCGTCGCGCCGGCCTCGGCCATGTGGTAGCCGGAGATCGAGATCGTGTTCCAGCGCGGCAGCTCCGCCTGGCAGTACGCGAAGATGTCGCTGATCAGCCGCAGCGACTCCTTCGGCGGGTAGATGTAGGTCCCGCGGGCGATGTACTCCTTCAGTACGTCGTTCTGGATCGTGCCGGTGAGCTTGTCACCGGAAACGCCCTGCTCCTCGGCGACCAACTGATACAGGAGCAACAGCACCGACCCGGGCGCATTGATCGTCATCGAGGTGGACACCTGGTCCAGCGGGATCTTGTCGAACAGCACCCGCATGTCGTCGATCGAGTCGATCGCCACCCCGACCTTGCCGACCTCGCCGTGCGCGATCGAGGCGTCGGAGTCGTACCCCATCTGGGTCGGCAGGTCGAACGCGACCGAGAGGCCCATCGTGCCGTGGTCGATCAGCTGGTGGTACCGCTGGTTCGACTCGGCCGCCGTCCCGAACCCGGCGTACTGGCGCATGGTCCAGGGCCGCTGCGTGTACATCGTCGGGTACACGCCGCGGGTGTACGGGTACTGCCCCGGCTCGCCCAGCTGCGTCGCGGCGTCGAACCCGTCGAGCGGCCCGTACACCGGCGAGAACTCGAACCCCGACTCGCTGCGATGACTCATCCTCCAACGGTATTCCGAACCATTGCCGCACTGGTATGCACGGCCGGGTGAGATCGAGCACGCCACAGTCCGCTCACTCTCAGCTATTGACTAGTGATCTGAGTCACAGGACGCTGCCCTGGTATGCACCGTCGACCGGGGAGGGGCGACATGCGCAGAACTCCTGTTCTCATCGCGGTAATGGCCGTCGTAGCGGGGGCTTTCGCCACAGGGCAGGCAGCAACAGCGGTACCGGGCCAGGGTAAGGACGGCCTGGAGGTGTACGTCGGCGATCTGACCGCACAAGAAGTGCAGAAGGTCGTGGACATCGGAGTTGACCGTTCGGATCTGGCGACCGGCCGGGGCGCGGACGGGAAGACCAAGGTCGAGGTCGTCATCTCGAAGCGGCAGGCTGCGAAGCTCCGCTCGGACGGCGTCGACCTGAAGGTGAAGAAGGTCAAGGGGCGGGACGCCTCCGAGGAGGCCGCTCGGCTGACCGCGGCGGGACCGACAGTGTTCCGCCCGTACAGCGGGACCGGCGGTCTGCAGGCCGAGCTGACCCAGACAGCGGCCGCGAACCCAGGCCTCGCCAAACTCGTCACCATCGGTACGACGAGACAGGGCAAGCCGATCGTCGCGGTGAAGGTGACCAAGGACGCCCGGCAGTCGACCGACGGCTCGCGGCCGTCGGTGCTGTATGCCGGCACTCAGCACGCCCGCGAGTGGATCACGCCGGAGATGGTGCGGCGGCTGATGCACTACGTCATCGACGGGTACGGGAAGAACGCCGACATCACCAAGCTGGTGAACTCCACCGACCTCTGGTTCCTGCCGGTGGCCAACCCGGACGGCTACGACTACACGTTCGTCGGCGACCGGTTGTGGCGCAAGAATCTGCGCGACAACAACGGCGACGGGCAGATCGCCCCGGGCGACGGCGTCGACCTGAACCGGAACATGGCGACCAAGTGGGGTTACGACAACGAGGGTTCGTCGCCCGACCCGAGCAGCGAGACGTATCGCGGTCCGGCCCCGGCGTCCGAGCCGGAGACGAAGGCCCTCGACGGCCTGTTTCAGCGCGTCCATTTCACCGAGATGATCAACTACCACTCGGCCGCCGAACTCCTGCTGTACGGCGTCGGCTGGCAGGTGAGCACGCCCTCGCCGGACGACGTGATCTCCGAGGCGATGGCCGGCGACGACGCGAATCCCGCCGTACCCGGCTATGACCCGGACATCTCCGCCGAGCTCTACACGACCAACGGGGAGACCGACGGGCACGCGTCGGCGAAGTACGGAACGATGGCGTTCACGCCGGAGATGTCGACGTGCGAGACCGCGTCGGCGTCCGACCCGAACGACCAGTGGCGGCCCGAGGACTGCGTCAGCGTCTTCAGCTTCCCCGACGACGAGCGCCTGATCCAGGCCGAGTTCACCAAGAACATCCCGTTCGCGCTGTCCGTCGCGAAGTCGGCCAAGGACCCGGACGACCCGGTGTCGGTGGTCGGCAAGAAGGCCGCGGATCTGGTGATCGACCCGTTCGCGGTCTCGTACGGCACCACGCAGCCGGTCGCGGTGATCGCGAAGCGGGCGTTGAAGAACCTGCGCATCAACTACCGCGTCAACGGCGGCGACCCGATCACCGACAAGGCGTCGGAGTGGAAGGGCGGCGAGCGGTACGGCAACACCGACAACCACTACTACGCCGAGTTCCGCGGCACGGTTCGCAGTACCAGACCTGGCGACTCGGTCGAGGTGTGGTTCACCGGTAACAAACCGGGGACCGGCGCGGTGGCCAGCCAGCACTTCACCTACCGCGTCGCGACCGACATCGGTGGGAAGGTGCTGATCCTGGCGGCCGAGGACACCACCGGCGCGAGCCCGGTGCAGGGCGTCGCGACGGCGAAGTACGCCGACAAGTACGCCGCCGCACTGACCGCGGCCGGGATCACGTCCGACGTGTACGACGTGGACGCGAACAACCGGACCGCACCGCACCCGCTGGGCGTGCTGTCGCACTACAAGGCGATCGTCTGGGAGACCGGCGACGACGTCATCACGCGGAAGACCGGCCAGCCTGCCGGTACGGCGGCCGAACTGGCGCTCGACCTGGAACTGTCGGTCCGCGACTACCTCAACGAGGGCGGCAAGCTGCTGTACACGGGTAAGTACGCCGGCTTCGCGAGCAACGCGGACGGGGCGTACTACTACAACCCGTTCCAGGAGCAGCAAGGCGAGTGCACGACGCCAGGTGCGTACCCGTGTCTGCCGTTGCTGAACGACTTCGAGCAGTACTGGCTCGGGGCCTATACCTTCATCGACAACAGCGGTACCGCGAATGGTGACCCGGTCCCGATCAAGGGTGTCTCGGGCGCCTTCAACGGGTTCGACGGGACGCTCAACGGCGGCGACTCGGCGAACAACCAGAACCACACCGGGGCCTTCGTCCTGACGTCGAGCGTGCTTCCACCCGCCCAGTTCCCGCAGTTTGCGAGCTCGGCGCCGTTGAAGTGGCAGCGGCCCGGCGGTGACCCGTACGAGCCGTTCACGGGTTCGCGGTACGTCTACAGCCAGCAGGCGAACATGAGCTACAAGCGGCTGGCCAAGACCGTTGATCTGACCGGGTCCACGAGCGGTTCGCTGTCGTTCAAGTTCTCCTACGACACCGAGGCGAACTGGGACTACGTGATGGTCGAGGCGCACACCGTCGGCCAGGACGACTGGACGACGCTGCCCGACGTCAACGGCCACACGACGCAGAGCACCGGCCAGAGTTGCCCGGCCGGCTGGGTGCAGCAGTTGCACCCGTTCCTCGCCCACTACCAGGGCGCCGATTGTTCAGCCAGCGGTACCACCGGCGCCTGGAACGCGTCCTCGGGCTCGAGCGCGGGCTGGCAAGACTGGAAGGTCGACCTGACGCCGTACGCCGGTCACCAGGTCGAACTGTCGATCACCTCTGTGAGTGACTGGTCGACCCAGGGCCTCGGGTCCTTCGTCGACGACGCCACGATCACGAAGGACACCGGCACCGAGGCGACCTCGTTCGAGACCGACCTCGGCGGCTGGACGGTGCCGGGCGCACCGGCCGGCACGGCCGCGAACCCGAACGACTGGGTCCGCACCACGACCGCCTTCGACGAGGGCGCCGGCGTCACCACACCGGACACGGTGTACCTCGGCTTCGGCGCCGAGGGCCTCACCACGCAGGCGATGCGCACCGACCTGGTCCGCCGGTCGATGGCCCACCTGTTCAACGCGCCGTAACTTCGGTGAATCGTCACTGACAGGCGGCCGTCCCGGTCACAGCGACCCGGGGCGGCCGCCGAACCCTTGGCGTTGGTCTGGCCACACACCGAACGCCTCCCGTCGGCAACCTGAAGGACACTTCAAATCCCAGCATCCGTCGACAGGGCATCGACGCGGTGTCACGAGAGCGTCGCCCAGGGTTCATGCGCGGTGAGGAACCTTCGAGATGTGCGAATCGTGATGGTGGCCGAAACCTTCCTGCCGCAGATCAATGGCGTGGCGAACACGGCTCGCCACGTCGCCGACCGGCTGCGTGCCCGCGGACACGAGCTGCTCATCATCGCGCCCGGACCGGGCCCCGACACCTACGCCGACGTCCCGGTCCTGCGGGCGCGGAGCTTCCGCACGCCGGGGTACAAGGAGTACCCGGTCGGTCTGCCGGACCCGTCGATCGAGCGGGCGATGGCCGACTTCAAGCCGGACCTGGTGCACCTCGCCTCACCGTTCATCATCGGTGCCTACGGACTGCGCGCGGCCCGCAGGCTCGGCGTCCCGACGGTCGCGATCTTCCAGACCGACATCGCCGGCTTCGCCCGTCAGTACCCCTGGTACGCCGCCGCGGACCGCGGCATCTGGCGCTGGGTGAGCCGCACGCACTCGCGCGCCGACCGCACCCTCGCGCCGTCGACCTCGGCCGTCGACTCGCTCGTGCAGCGCGGTGTGCCGCGGGTCTACCGCTGGGGCCGCGGCGTGAACCTGGACCTGTTCGACCCGAAGCACCGCGACGAGGACTGGCGTCGGGAGATCTCCCCGGACGGCAAGCCGATCGTCGGGTACGTCGGCCGGCTGGCCGCGGAGAAGAAGGTTCGACGGCTCGCCGAACTGACCGACCTGGACTGCCGGATCGTGATCGTCGGCGACGGTCCGGACCGGGCCGCACTGGAGCACGCGTTGCCAACGGCAACCTTCCTCGGGATGCGCCGCGGCACCGACCTGGCGTCGATCTTCGCCGGTCTGGACGTGTTCGTGCACACCGGCGAGCACGAGACGTTCTGCCAGACGATCCAGGAGGCGCAGGCCTCCGGCGTCGCGACCGTCGGCCCGGCCGCGGGCGGTCCGCTCGATCTGATCCACCCGGGCGAGAACGGGTTGCTGTTCGAACCCGGTCGGCCCGGTTCGCTGCGGAGCGCCGTACAGACGCTGCTCGAGCACCCGACGGCACGCGGGCGGATGGCCGCCAATGGTCTGGAACGCGTGCAGTCGCGCACGTGGCCGGCCGTCGTCGACGACCTGGTCGACCGGCACTACACCGAGGTACTCCGCGACGCGGCAGCCGTACGGCGGGTCGCATGAGCTCGTTGCGGATCGCCCAGCTGGCCAATTTCGTTGGTCCGACCTCCGGTGGGATGCGGACCGCGATCGAGCAGATCGGTCAGGGGTACGTCGAGGCCGGCGTGGACCGGATGGTGATCACACCGGGCGAACGGGACGAGGTGGTCGAGACCGAGTTCGGCACCGTCGTTCGCGTGAAGGCGCCGAAGGTGAGTGGCGGCTACCGGCTGATCACGACGCCCTGGAACGTGATCGACGTACTGAAGAAGTTCCGGCCGACGACGGTGGAGATCTCCGACAAGTCGACGCTGCTCCCGGTCGCGCGCTGGGCCCGCAAGAACGACATCGGCACCGTGCTGTTCAGCCACGAACGTCTGGACGCGATGCTGGCACTGGGTGCGGCCCGTCCGGGTCAGCTCGGCGGGCACGACGTACTGCGTCCCGGACGGATGCTCGGCGAGATCAGCCAACGCACCAGCCGCTGGACCGGCGAGAGCGTCCAGCGCCGCGCCGAGGGCGTCAAAGCCAGCCAGCTGCACGTGGTCGCCACCGTCGCGGCGCTCTACCGGATCCTCAGCCGGACGTACGACGCGGTCGTGGTCACGTCCCGGTACGCGGCGGCCGAGTTCGACGAGGTGACGACGCCGCTCGTCCGGATCCCGCTCGGGGTCGACCTCGACACCTTCCACCCGTCGCTCGGTGCGCCGGCCGACGACGGCGTACTCAAACTGGTGCACGCCGGCCGACTCTCGCGGGAGAAGAGCCCGCACCTCGCAGTCGCGACGGCGGCCGAGCTGCACCGCCGGGGCGTGAACCTGCGGATGGACGTGTACGGCACCGGCCCGCACCTCGACGAGCTACTCGAGATCGCCGGCGACGCGCCCGTCACCTTCCACGGGTACGTCGACGGTCGCCAGACGCTGGCCAAGCACCTCGCCGAGGCCGACATCGCACTGTCCGTCTGCCCCGGCGAGACTTTCGGCCTGGCCGTCCTCGAAGCACTCGCCGCCGGTACGCCGGTGGTGACCGCCAACACCGGCGGCGCCCGCGAACTCGTCGACGAGACCTGCGGCCGCTGGGCCGCCGCCAACCCCGCCGCACTGGCCGACGCGGTCCTCGACCTGTCCCAAATCCCCCACCGCAGAGCCGCAGCCCGCCGACGCGCCGAGCTCTACGACTGGAACACCTGCACCCGCCACATGCTCGCCCTCCACACCCGCCTGGCCCAAACCCGCATCGCGGCCTAGCGAACGGCAGCTCGACAGGACGTGTCGCCTATTCTGGCGCCTTCCGAGGCCCGGCTGAGCGTGGCCCGCGGGCCTAGTGGACCTATACGTACTGTCGAGCTGCCGCCGTCAGGTGAGGTGGTCGTAGTCGCCGCGGACCCAGGCGGCGTGGCGGTCGGCGGAGCGGCGTACGACGGCTCTGGCGTCGACGGGGATCGAGGCGCCGAAGTTGTTGTAGAGGCGGTCGTAGGTGAACGGGTCGAGGGAGCGGGCCACTCGGTCGACGACGGCGCCGGACAGTGGGATGCGGTTCGGGTAGCTGCGCATGAAGCTGACCGAGGTGCGGTCCGGGTTGGCGAAGATGGTGTCGCCGGAGAGGATCGCTCCCTTGCCCTCGGCACCGTCTGCCCAGTGCACGACGGCGCTGCCCGGGAAGTGACCGCCGGGTTGGAGAACGGTCACTCCGGGTAGCGGGGCGAGTTCGCCGGCCCAGGTCTTGATCACCGGGTCCTGGCGGGCGACCCACTCGCGGTCGGCCTCCGCGACGTACACCGGCACGTTGCCGAGACGGTGGCTCCACTCGACCTGGACGCCGTACATGTGCGGGTGGCTGGCGATGATCGCGACCACCTCGCCGAGTTCTGAGACCCGGCGTACGGCGTCGTCGTCCAGGTAACCGATCGGATCCCAGAGCAGGTTGCCGGCGGACGTTGTCACCAGCATCGACTGCTGCCCGATACCGACCGGCGGCTTCGAGCGGACGCCGTACAGGCCGGGCTCGACCTCGTCGATGGTCACCTCGGTGCCGGCCGCGGCCAGCTCCTCGAGTGTGGTCCAGTGCTGTCCGTCGGCGGGCACCCACTGGCGCTCGTCGGCGCAGATCGCGCACACCTCGACCTGTTCGGAGTGCTCGACCGCACAGGTCGCACAGATCCAGAAACTCACCGTAGTTCTCCCCTCGCAGCGGTAACCGCCAGTGTTTTCGTTCAAGCTCGGTTGAAGTCAAGAGCATCGGAGGCGCACCGTCGAGGGCCATTCGGGCAGCGCTGCCCTGGGCCACCGACGCGACCGATTTCACACCTTTCCGGACATTTCCGGGTCGGCTGCGGGACTAGCATCGAAACGGCCTGGTGTCCGCCAGGTTCGGAACTCCGATCGGAGGATCGGTTTGCCCAGCAAACCAGCCGGCACGCTCTACCGTGGCCGGGAGGGCATGTGGTCATGGGTCGCGCACCGGATCACCGGTGTCGGGATCTTCTTCTTCCTGCTGGTGCACGTGCTGGACACCGCACTCGTCCGGGTCTCGCCGCACGCGTACAACGAGGTCATCGGCACCTACAAGAACCCGGTCGTCGGCCTGCTCGAGGTCGGGCTGGTGGCGGCGATCCTGTTCCACGCGTTCAACGGCATCCGGCTGATCCTGGTGGACTTCTGGGCCAAGGGCCCGCGCTACCAGCGGCAGCTGATGATCGGTGTCGGCGTGCTCTGGGTGGTGCTGTTCGTGCCGTTCGTCATCCGGCACCTGACCCACGTGTTCGGAGGCTGAGATGTCGGAAAACACCCCTGCCATCGCGGCACCACGGTCCAGCTCCCGCGCCCGCTCGCTGAAGGGTGGCGGCCGGAGCCGTTCGGGCCGGACCAACTTCGAGCTCTACAGCTGGCTGTTCATGCGGCTGTCCGGGCTCGCCCTCGTCATCCTCGTGCTCGGGCACCTGTTCGTGAACCTGATGCTCGGCGGCGGGATCACCGCGCTCGACTTCGGTTTCGTGGCCGGCAAGTGGGCCAACCCGCTGTGGCAGGTCTGGGACCTGCTGATGCTGTGGCTGGCGATGCTGCACGGCACCAACGGCCTGCGCACGATCGTCAACGACTACGCCGAGAAGGACCAGACCCGGTTCTGGCTGAAGGCCCTGCTGATCACGGCCGCGGTCGTGATCGTCGTCCTCGGCACCCTGGTGATCTTCACCTTCGACCCCTGCCTCGACCCCAACTCCACGTTGTCGGTCTGCAAATAGTAAGGACGTCATGCAGGTCCATCAGTACGACGTAATCATCGTCGGCGCGGGCGGCGCCGGAATGCGCGCGGCCCTCGAGTCCAGCAAGCGGACCCGGACCGCCGTACTCACCAAGCTCTACCCGACCCGGTCGCACACCGGCGCGGCCCAGGGCGGCATGTGTGCCGCGCTGGCCAACGTCGAGGAGGACAACTGGGAGTGGCACACCTTCGACACCGTCAAGGGTGGCGACTTCCTGGTCGACCAGGACGCGGCCGAGGTGATGTGCAAGGAGGCCGTGGACGCGGTCCTCGACCTGGAGAAGATGGGCCTGCCGTTCAACCGGACGGCCGAGGGCAAGATCGACCAGCGCTTCTTCGGTGGTCACACCCGCAACCACGGTGAGGCCGTCGTACGCCGGTCCTGCTTCGCGGCCGACCGCACCGGTCACATGATCCTGCAGACGCTGTACCAGCAGTGCATCAAGCAGAACGTCGAGTTCTTCAACGAGTACTACGTGCTCGACCTGCTGATGACCGACGGCAAGGCGAGCGGTGTGGTGGCCTACGAGCTGGCCACCGGCGAGCTGCACGTGTTCTCCGCGAAGTCGGTGATCTTCGCGTCCGGCGGGTTCGGCAAGGTGTTCCGGACCACGTCCAACGCGCACACGCTGACCGGTGACGGCATGGGCATCGTGTGGCGCAAGGGCCTGCCTCTGGAGGACATGGAGTTCTTCCAGTTCCACCCGACCGGCCTGGCGGGTCTCGGCGTACTGCTGTCGGAGGCGGCCCGTGGTGAGGGCGGCATCCTGCGGAACAAGGACAACGAGCGGTTCATGGAGCGCTACGCGCCGACCGTGAAGGACCTGGCGCCGCGGGACATGGTCGCCCGCGCGATGGCCAACGAGGTCCGCGAGGGCCGCGGCTGCGGTCCGGACGGCGCGTACGTGATGCTCGACCTGACCCACCTGGAGCCCGCGCACATCGACGCGAAGCTGCCGGACATCACCGAGTTCGCCCGTACCTACCTGGGCGTCGAGCCGTACACCGAGCAGATCCCGGTGTTCCCGACCGCGCACTACGCGATGGGCGGCATCCCGACCAACATCAAGGGCGAGGCGCTGGCCAACAACGACGACGTGATCCCCGGCCTGTACGCCGCCGGTGAGGTCGCCTGCGTCTCGGTGCACGGTGCGAACCGGCTGGGTACCAACTCGCTGCTCGACATCAACGTGTTCGGCCGGCGGGCCGGGATCGCCGCCGCGGAGTACGCCGAGACGGCCAGCTTCGAAGAGCTGCCCGCGGAGCCCGAGAAGTACGTCGTCGACCTCGTCGAGGGACTGCGGAACTCCACCGGCGAGGAGCGGATCGCCGCGATCCGGTTCGACCTGCAGGCCACGATGGACCTGAACGCGCAGGTGTACCGGACCGAGGGCTCGCTCAAGCAGGCGCTGGTCGACATCGAGGCGCTCAAGCAGCGGTTCGCCAACGTCGCAGTACAGGACAAGGGCAAGCGGTTCAACACCGACCTGCTCGAGGCGGTCGAGCTCGGGTTCCTGCTCGACCTGGCCGAGGTCCTGGTGGCCGGCGCGCTGGCCCGCAAGGAGTCCCGCGGCGGGCACTTCCGCGAGGACTACGACAAGCGCGACGACGTGAACTTCATGCGGCACACGATGGCGTACCGCGAGGTCGATGCCGAGGGCAACGTGAACATCCGGCTCGACTACAAACCGGTCGTCCAGACCCGCTACAAGCCGATGGAGCGCAAGTACTGATGGACGTCAAGGTCAAGATCCTCCGGTACAACCCCGAGGTCGTCGACGAGGCCGAGTGGAAGACGTACTCCGTCACGCTGGAGCCGACCGACCGGGTGCTGGACGCGCTGCACAAGATCAAGTGGGAGCAGGACGGCACGCTGACCTTCCGGCGGTCCTGCGCACACGGGGTCTGCGGCTCGGACGCGATGCGGATCAACGGCCGCAACCGGCTCGCCTGCAAGACCCTGATCAAGGACCTGAACCCGGACAAGGAGATCACCGTCGAGCCGATCAAGGGGCTCGCGGTGCTCAAGGACCTGGTCGTCGACATGGACCCGTTCTTCGAGGCGTACCGCTCGGTGATGCCGTTCCTGGTCACCAGCGGTCACGAGCCGACCCGGGAGCGGATCCAGTCCCAGGCCGACCGGGACCGGTTCGACGACACCACCAAGTGCATCCTGTGCGCCGCCTGTACGACGTCCTGCCCGGTGTTCTGGTCCGACGGCCAGTACTTCGGTCCGCAGGCGATCGTCGGCGCGCACCGGTTCATCTTCGACAGCCGTGACGAAGGCACCGAGCAGCGGCTGGAGATCCTGAACGACAAGGAAGGCGTCTGGCGCTGCCGGACCACCTTCAACTGCACCGACGCCTGCCCCCGCGGCATCGAGGTCACCAAGGCCATCCAGGAAGTGAAGCGAGCGCTGATCTTCCGCCGCGTGTGAGCGGGGTGCGGCCCGAGGGCCGTGCCGCGTTTGCACCCGGTTTCGCATAAGATTCGGTCGCCGACCTGACCCCCGATCGGGGGACTCATCTGCGCCCGGGGGTGATCGTGCAGCGCCTGCGTGAGGTCTTCGACCGCTTCTACCGTCGGCTGGTGGAGCTGTTGGAGCGTTGTGGCCTACCCCGCAGCATGCCGCCGCTGCTCGTCCTCGGCATTCTCGCCGCCACGACCTCCGTCGTTCTCGCGGCGACGCTGTGGTCCACGCACCGCAGCGGCGCCGACGACGGTCCGGTGGCGATCGAGCCGGCCGCCGCCGGAAGCCCCGGTACCGCGGTGGTGACCGCCGACCGGGCCCAGGTGCTGTCGATGACGATGGTCACCCGGAACCGCTGGGCGGCCGGCTGGTCCGATTGCACCAGCGGCCCGAACTGCAAGTACGCCGCGGTCATCGACCGGGACGGCGCCCGCGCGACCGCGCCGGAGTGGCCGGTGCCGTACGCGACGCTGAAGTCCGGCGACGAGGCGATCGCGGTCGCCCCGCCGCGCGAGGGCACGCTGACCGGCGACTCGACGATGATGTTCCGGCTCACGTACGACAGCCCGGTGCTGACCCGGCTGCGGTACCGGCTGTCCACCTCGACGTTCCACACCGGCGAGATCCTCACCGACCGGATCGTGCCGGGCCGGATCGTGGTAGTGAACCCGGAGGAGTCGACGGTCCGGATGCTCGACACCCGCGGTACCCGGTCCCCAGTCTGCGACGCCACCGGCCGCTGCTGGATGCTGACCGGGATCGGCCGCACCGACATCATCTGGACCGACGACGGCGGCAAGACCTGGGGCACGCACGGACTCGACCGGCACAACCAGCTCGGCAAGCTCGCCGTCAGCCCGGACGGCCGCACGGTGGTGATGACCTCGGTCCTGGTCGGCGACACCGGGGAGACCGTCGCGGGGATGCAGATCTCCACCGACCGCGGCGCGAACTGGAAGCAGGTCAAGAGCCCGCCGCCGAGCCTGAACGCGCCACCGCTCGCGTTCGACGACGGTACGGCGCTGATGCTCGGCGGGCGCCCGAACGACCGCCCGCGGCTGTACCGCGTCCGCGACGGGGTCGCCAAGCTGGACCGCGGCTACCCGGGGGATCTCGCGATGCTGTCCGGCGACGAGCACCTGATGTACGGGTTCGAGGTCCCGAAGCGCCGTACCACCGAGGTCGTGCTGAGCGAGGACGAAGGCGCCAGCTGGGCCAAGTTCGCGCCTCGCTAAGGCTCAGTGGTGCATGGCGGCGCCCTTGGTGATCTTGTCGACGGCGTTCTTCGGGCCGTAGAACGCGATCCCGACCAGATCCAGCGCGGCGGTCGGAACCGCCCGCACCGCGGCCCGGTTGTCCCGGTCGTTGCCGGTGGCAAACAGATCCTGGGTGAACACCGAGTGCTCGACCTCGCGCCGCAGCGCCCGCTCGTGCGCGGTGGCCATGAACTCCTTGGACCCCTCGAACACCATCACCGGCTGCCGGAACATCGGCAGGTACCGCGTCCCGTCCGCGTCCTCGTACGGCTCCCCCACCACCTCGGAATGCGTCCCGGCAATCCCACTCACCAGAAACGCCGTCACATTCAACCGCTGCCACACCGCCAGGTCGTCCCGCAACAACACAGCAATCTTCGTCTCGAACTTGATCGGCTCATCCACCCCCCGATCCTCCAGCCCCCGCCACCCCCAGGTCTTGTACGTTCTAAACCTCTCAGCCCATGTCACCAACCAGCGCGCGAGCTCTGGTGGGTGGGGACAGGATCTGGTGGGTGGAGACCTGTAATACCAGGTCTCCACCCACCAGTTCTTGGGTTGAGTCCCGTCAGTTCGCGATGCGCGGGCGGTTGGCGGCGGGAGGTACGGCGTACGTCGAGAAGCGCGGGCTTGGGAAGAGCCGGCGCGGGACCGGGACCGGCGTGGGAGCCGCCTCTCGCGCCGGCTGGGGCCGTCGACGGGTGACTGGGGAAGGTTGCGCACCTGAATCGACCAGTAGAGCTCCCCGGTTGGCGGGAACAGACGGTGGCCAGCGGCCGGCTTCTCAGGTGTTGGTGATCTTGGTTAGGAGGGCGGCGCGTTCGAACTGCTCCCGATACCGGGCATCTCCCGCAGCTGGAGAGTCCCGGGCTGCTTCTGGCAGGTTCTCAGCAGTACGGTGGGTTTGAGGTGACTGCTGTGCAGACGCGGAGGAACAGGTTGAACAGTCGGTAGAGCTGCAGCATCTCGCCCTCCACCACGACCGTCCGGTCGTCCCGCCGGCTCACGCCCGGGATGGCGGTCAGGTGCGAGGCGACCGAGGCCGACTGCCAGCGAACCGCGAGCGTCCGGAGACCAGCGGCGGTCGCCGGTGCCTTGAGGTCACCGAGGGCTTCGGCGGTGGTCGTCTCGATCGCCGCCTGCGCCTCGGCGACAGGCACGAGCTGGGCGGCGAAGCGGTCCTTCGCGAACTTGACCGGCACAGTCGCGGCCGCCGGGTCCCAGGACTTCATCTCGTCGCACGCGGCGTCGTCGCCGGTCAGCACCGCCACTGGCGCCCCATAAGCAGCCGCGGCCGCGTGGAACAGCCCGATCTCGCCGGTCACCCGGTCGTCGAGCCAGATGTCCTCGATCTCGTGCCCCATGAAGCTGTGACTCAGTACGCCGAGCACGCCCGCCCGCGCGTGGAACCCGACGCACAGCACGGCGTCGTACTCCGAACTCAGCCCCTCGATCATCCCCATCGGCTTCGGCCGGCCCTTGATCAGGCGCGCCCGCGGGTCGAGCAGGTCCGGGAGCAGGTTGCGCATCGGGCCGTGCGCGTCGTTCACCAGGACGGCGGTGGCACCGGCCGCGTACGCGCCGCGGACTGCGGCGTTCACATCCTCGGTCATCAGCACCCGGCCGCGTTCGTAGTCCCGTCCGGGCGGCTGTACGTCCTCCGCGTCGACGAGTCCGGTGACGCCTTCCATATCCGCGCTCACATAGACCTTCACAAGCAGCAGCGTATGTTCTAACCATGAGCGGCGGCGCCGAGGTCCGGGCGTGGCGACCTGGACTGGCCGGGGTCGTCGAAGTGCTGCACGCCCACTTCCCGTCGCACGCGTACCCCAGCCACACCCACGACGCCTGGACCGTGCTGATCGTCGACGAGGGCGCCGTCCGGTACGACCTGGACCACCGCGAGCACGGCCTCGCCCAGGCGCAGGTCTCCCTGCTCCCGCCGCACGTTCCGCACGACGGGCGTTCGGTCCGCCCCGAGGGTTTCCGCAAGCGAGTGCTCTACCTGGCCCCTGACCGACTCGGCGACCACCTGATCGGCGCGGCCGTCGATCAGCCGGAGTACGTCGACCCGCTGCTGCGCCACCGCATTCACCAGTTGCACGGCGTACTCCTGGACGGGCAGGAGGATCTCGAGGCGCAGAGCCGGCTCACTCTGATCGAGGAGCGACTCGGGCAGCACCTGCGGCGCCACGTGATCGCACCACCCAATCGGTACGACGTCGGGGTCGCCTCGCGACTGCGCGACGTACTGGACGCCAACGTGCCCGACGGGATCACGCTGGAGGACGCCGCGCAATTGGTGCACGCTCATCCGGCGCATCTGGTGCGCGCGTTCAGCCGGGAGTACGGGATGCCGCCGCACCGGTACCTGACCGGGCGGCGGGTCGATCTGGCGCGGCGGTACCTGCTCGACGGGTACCCGGCCGCGGAGGTGGCGTCGCTGGCCGGGTTCTACGACCAGTCACACCTGACGCGGCACTTCCGGAAGATGCTCGGGGTCACACCTGCGAGTTTTGCGGCGGGCTGACCTTCGCTGCCTTGTACGCGCGGACTCCCCAGGTGCCGAGCAGCGCCGCGATCAGCAGATTCACGATGATCAGGATCGTGTGCGCGACGTAGTACCCGGTCGGACGTCCTTCGGTGTCCAGCAGCGCCTTGATGAAACGCACGTAGGTGACGACGTTCCAGACCGCGATGGCGAGCAGGATCAGAGCATGCTTGCGTTCGAGCTTCACCTAACCATTGTGACTCGGGCGGTCCACCGTGCGGAGCAGCTGGGTCCGGTTCGCCACCCCGAAGCGGCGGTAGAGGCGGGTCAGCTGGGACTCGACCGCCTTCACCGACAGGTACAGCGCCGCGGCGATCTCGCGGTTCGTGGACCCGTCGCGGACCATCGAGACGATCTGTTGCTCGTTGTCAGTCAGCTCCGAGGGCTGCCGGCTCCGGCTCGGTACGTCGAGTCGCGCGAGCTCGGTCTCGGCCACCTCCCGCCACGCGGGCGCGCCGTACGCCTCGAACTGCTCGATCGCGTCCAGGAACGCGGTCCGCGCGACCGAGCGGCGCCGGGCCTGCCGGGCGACTCGGCCGCGGGTGAGTTCGCAGCGTGCGAGGTCCAGCGGGTAAACCCGGTCGCCCGCCGTACCGATCGTGGTCTCCAGCAGGTCGAGTGCCGCGGCCGGGTCACCCTGCTTGGCGATCAGCAACGCCTCGGCGCGGTCGAGGCCGATCGCGATCACGGCGCGGTCCAGGTTCGCGGCGCGGGTGCGGATCTCGGCGATCAGAGCAGCCGCGTCGTCGAGGCGCCCGGCGGCGACCAGAGCTTCGGCGTAGTCGGCGTGCCACGGGATCACCGCCGGGTCGTACGGCATCGCGGCCTCGCCTGACTCCGCGATCGCGTCGAACGCCTCGACCGCGCGCTGGGGGTCGCCGGTCAGCACACCGATCTGCCCGAGGCTGGCCAGGGCGGGGCCGGTCCACTCGTCGTTCCCGACCAGGCGGACCCCGTCCAGCGCGGCCTCGGCGAGTTGCCGGCCCGCGGCCGCTGTACCACCGGCCCACTCGGCGCGACTGGCGATGATCAGACCGACCTCAGGCTCGTCTCCGATGTCCTGCATCAGCTGGTGGCACTCGTGTCCGGCGGCCAGCGCGTCAGCGCCGCGTCCGCTGCGCTCGTAGATCGCGGTTGCCGAGATCAGCGCGGACGCCAGCCAGCGCATGGCGCCCTGGTCGCGGACCTCTTCGACCAGCGCGTTGATCGCGATGATCGCCCGATCGGTGCGGCCGAGGAACAGCTCCTGCATCGCGGCCATCTGCCGCGCGTTCACCACGGTCCGGGTCAGCGGCAGACCGTTCGCCAGCTCAGCAGCCTGTTGCAGTACGTCGTCCGCGGACTCGCCGGCGTCGCGGGCCATCAGCACCGAACTGGCCGCGCTCAACGCATCAACAACCGCCTCGGTGTCACCCGCCTCACGCGCCAGCGCCTCGGCGATCCGAGCGTCCTCCTGCGCGTCGTCGAGACTGCGGTCGAAGTAGTGGCTGTGACTGCGCTCGATCCGCACCCGCGCCTCGAGCCGCTGATCCCCCGCGGCCGCGGCGAACGCCTCGGCCAGCAACTCAACGCGCCGCTCCCGCTCCGGCCACACCGCGTCCGCGCACAGCAGCAGCGCCGGCACCTTCGTCTCCGGCGTCCGTGCAGCCTGTACGGCGAGGCGCGCCACGTCGGCCGATTCGGCCAGGTGACCCGCCGCCGCGGCGTCATCCGAGGCCCGGGTCAGTCGGCGCGCCCGCTCGTCCGGCTCGGTGCTCGGCGTCCGATCGGCGCTCAGCCGCCACAGAGTCGCGGCGGCACCCGGAGCTCCTCGCCCAGCGGCAACCGCTGCGGCTTCCTCGATGGCGCCTGCCAACTCCGCGTCGGCCGCCTGCGTGGCGAGGGCCCGGTGCGTAGCGTTCTCGACCGGTTCGTCGACCACGGCAGCCAGTTGGGCGTGCGCCTGCCGACGGGCGGCCGACGTTGCCTCGGCGTACACGAACTCGCGCAGCAACGGGTGGCTGAAGCGCAGGCGCTCGGCGGAGACGTCGATCAGACCGAGCGTCTCGGCCGCGGCCAGGTCGGTGTCGATCGGGCGGCCGAGGGACCGGGCGAGCTGGGTCGTGGTCGGGCGCGGTGACGACGCGGCGTGCAGGAGCAGCTCGTGGGTGCCGGGTGTGAGGTCGGCGAGTCGCTCACCCAGCAGGGTCTTGAGCCGGCTGGAGACCGGGAGCGGGTCGTTGGGCGAGACGCTCTTCGGATGCCGCAGTACGGCCCGGCCGAGTTCCAGCGCCATGAACGGGTTGCCGGCGCTGGCGGCGAAGATCCGGCGCGCGGTTCGCACCGGGAGCGGACTGGACAGCCGCTGGCGGAGCAGACCGAGGACGTCCGGCTCGGTCAGCGGCGGTACCTCGAGCTGGAGGACCGGCTCGGGGCACGCGTCGACCATCATCGGCAGGTCGCCGTCGGCCACCTGTTCGGTAGCGAGCATGTGCACGCCCTCGGAGAGCCGGCGGGCGCAGAAGGTCAGCACCTCGAGGCTGGACGGATCCACCCATTGGATGTCGTCGACGACCAGCAGGACCGGGCCGGTCGTGGCGAGCCGGCGCAGTACATGCAGTACGGCGAGCCGCACCGCGAGCTCGTCACGGACCGTGTCGGGGGCACTCGCCTTGAGCAGGGCGACCTCGAGCGGCTGACGGAGGTGGTCCGGCAGCACCTGCCAGGCGAAGTCGAGCTGGCTGGACAGCAGGTCGAGCAGCGTGACGTACGGGAGACCGGCCTCGGAGTTCGACGGGGCGGCACTCAGGATCCGGCAGCCTCTCCGGCCACGGTCCGCGACCAGCGCCCGGCCGAGCGCCGACTTGCCGATACCGGTCGGGCCATAGAGCAGCACGCTGCCGCTGGTCTCGAGCTGCTTGGTGGCACGCTCGACCAGCCCGGCACGCCCGACCAGCTCGTCGTCAGTCATCCATCTCCTCGAAGGATTACCTTCGCCGATTATCACAGCCAATGACCGCTCGACACGGCGAGTGTCACATGAGGAAAGTTTCTGGTCACCATCCTGTCACCGACTGCTGCCCAGATCCGAGCAGTCGCGGCGGCACGATCGTGCCGGGGCACCGGATGGTCTCCGAACGACTTCGAGCCCCCACCAACCACTTTTCACACCGCGAAATGGTTGGTGAGGGCTCAAAGAGAGCTTCAGATGGCCTCGAGGTCGCGTTCGACGGCGGCCAGTTCCTCCTCGGTGCCTTGGACCTTGGGACCGGTGAACCAGCGGCGGGCCGACAGGAACCAGTACGCCGCGGCGAAGCCCAGCACCACCAAGACGGCGATCGGGGTGTAGTTGAACGTACTACCGGTCACCGGGCTGACCTGCGGCAGCATGAAGAGGATCGTGATGAAGCAGACCCAGACGATCGCGATCACGCCGATCGGACGGCTCCACCGGCCGAGGTGCCACGGGCCGCGCTGGAACCGGTCGCCCTGGAGCAGCCGGAGCAGGGTCGGTAATACATAGGCGATGTAAAGCCCGATCACCGCGATCGACGTCACCGCGGCGTATGCCGTCGCGTTCCAGAGATAGGGCAGACCCAGCACGAAGGCACCCCCGGCGGCCAGCCAGATCGCGTTGGTAGGTGTGCGGGTGCGGTGGTTGATCTTGTGCCAGAACTTCGAGCCGGGCAGGGCGCCGTCCCGGGAGAACGCGTAGATCATCCGCGAGTTCGCCGTCACCGAGGACATCCCACAGAACAGCTGCGCGCCGATCACGACCAGCAGCAGGATCTTGCCGGTCACCGCACCGACCGCGTCGATGAAGATCTGCGCGGGCGGTACGCCGGTCGAGCTCTGGTGCAGGCGTAACTCGTCGTCGGTCATGGTGGTGGGCTGGGTGGCGGGCTCGGTCCGGTCCTCGTTGCTCACTGCGGCCTCCTGGGAAAACAGCCGTGCGCCTCAATGGTCTCCCCCCAGACCTTTAGGCCATTGAGGCAGCCGGTCGGACGGCTGTCAAGGAGTCGGGTCCGGGATTGACAGCGGCCGGTGTGGTTGAGTCAATGGACTGGAAGCAGACCATTGACCCCGGGAGTGGCTGTGCTGGGTGTGCAGGAGTTGCGGAGGCTGGTCGAGGCCGGCGAGGTCGACACCGTACTGGTGGCGATCACCGACATGCAGGGGCGGTTGCAGGGGAAGCGCTGCGGGGCGCGGTACTTCCTCGAGGAGGTGCTGAAGCACGGCACCGAGAGCTGCAACTACCTGCTCGCCGTCGACGTCGACATGAACACCGTGGACGGCTACGCGATGTCGTCCTGGGCACGCGGGTACGGCGACATGGTGATGGCCCCCGATCTGGACACGCTCCGGCTGGTGCCCTGGCTCGAAGGCACCGCGCTGGTGCTGTGCGACGTGCAGTGGCTCGACGGTACGCCGGTACTCGCCTCGCCGCGGCAGGTCCTCCGGGCCCAGCTCGACAGCCTCGCCGAACGCGGACTGCGCGCGTACGTCGGGACCGAGCTCGAGTTCATCGTCTTCGACGACACCTTCGAGTCCGCGTGGGACAAGCGCTACCGCGACCTCACGCCCGCGAACCAGTACAACGTCGACTACTCACTCCTCGGCACCTCCCGGATCGAGCCGCTGCTGCGCGACATCCGCAACGGCATGGCCGGCGCCGGCCTCTACGTCGAGTCCGCGAAGGGCGAGTGCAACCTGGGCCAGCACGAGATCGCCTTCCGGTACGACGAGGCGCTGGCGACCTGCGACAACCACTCGATCTACAAGACCGGCGCGAAGGAGATCGCGGCGAAACACGGCAAGAGCCTCACGTTCATGGCGAAGTACGACGAACGCGAGGGCAACTCCTGCCACATCCACCTGAGTTTCCGCTCCACCGACGGCGACCCGGTGCTCGCCGGCGATCGCGACCACGGGTTCTCGCAGCTGATGGAGCACTTCATCGCCGGCCAGCTCGCTTGCCTGTCCGAGTTCACTTATCTGCTGGCGCCGAACATCAACTCCTACAAGCGGTTCGTGGACGGCAGCTTCGCCCCGACCGCGGTCGCGTGGGGGTTGGACAACCGCACCTGCTCGCTGCGCGTGGTCGGTCACGGCGACTCGTTGCGGGTCGAGAACCGGCTGCCCGGTGGCGACGTGAACCCGTACCTCGCGGTGGCCGCGCTCATCGCCTCCGGCCTGCACGGGATCGAGCAGGAGCTGGAGCTCGAGCCGCTGCTAGAGGGCAACGCCTACGAGTCGGACAAGGAGCACGTCCCGGCCACGTTGCGCGAGGCCGCCGCACTGTTCACTGGCTCGAAGGTCGCCCGGACGGCGTTCGGCGACGAGCTGGTCGACCACTACGCCAACGCCGCGCGCGTCGAGCTGGACGCGTACGACGCCGCCGTCACCGACTGGGAGCGGGTCCGTGGTTTCGAACGTCTCTAGGCGCCCCCGGATCGGCATCACGACGTACCTGGAGCCGGCGGCCTGGGGGATCTGGCAGCGGGACGCCGCGCTGCTCCCGAAGGTGTACCTCGATGCGGTGGTCGCGGCCGGAGGGGTGCCGCTGCTACTGCCTCCCGCCGGTACCGATCCGTCGGTACTGGAGATTCTCGACGGACTGGTGATCGCGGGCGGGTGCGATGTCGACCCCGGCGCGTACGACGCGACGCCGCACCCGGAGACCGTCGACACCCGGCCCGGACGGGACGAGCACGAGGCGGTCCTGATCCGCGCGGCGCTCGACCGGGAGCTGCCGTTGCTCGCGATCTGTCGCGGCCTGCAGATCCTGAACGTCGCGCTCGGCGGCACGCTGCATCAGCACCTCCCGGAGGTCGTCGCGCACGACGCACACCGGCCCGAGCCCGCGGTCTTCGGCACCACCGAGGTGAAGGTCGAGCCCGGAACGCTGACCGCCGAGATCCTCGGCGAGCAGGCGGTCGGCAGCTGCTTCCACCACCAGGCGCTCGATGTCCTCGCACCGGGCCTGAAGGTCACCGCCCGCGCGGGCGACGGCACGATCGAGGCGGCCGAGGTGGAAGGCCACGCCTTCGCGCTCGGGGTGCAGTGGCACCCGGAGGAGACTCTCGACGACCTGCGGTTGTTCACCGCGCTGATCAGGAAGGCCCTATGACGTACGACGTGATCAACCCGGCCACCGAGAAGGTCATCCGGACGATCGAGCTCGCCTCGGAGCAGCAGACGGACGCGGCGATCGAGCGCGCCGCGAAGGCCTTCGAAACCTGGCGGAACGTGACGCCGGCGGATCGCGGACTGCTGCTGCGCCGGTTCGCCGCCGCGGTCGACGCGGACCTGGAGAACCTCGCCGCACTGGAGGTCGAGAACGCCGGCCACACGATCGGCAACGCCCGTTGGGAGGCCGGCAACGTCCGCGACGTGCTGACGTACTACGCGGCCGCGCCGGAACGCCTTTTCGGAAAACAAATTCCGGTTGCCGGCGGCATCGATGTGACCTTCCAGGAACCGCTCGGTGTCGTCGGCGTGATCGTTCCGTGGAACTTTCCGATGCCGATCGCGGGTTGGGGTTTCGCGCCCGCGCTGGCGGCCGGGAACACCGTCGTACTCAAGCCGGCCGAGCTGACGCCGCTGACCGCGATGCGGCTCGGGGAACTGGCCCTGGAGGCCGGCCTCCCGCCCGGCGTGTTCGAGGTCCTGCCGGGCAAGGGAACCGTTGTCGGACAACGGTTCGTCACGCATCCGGCGGTCCGGAACGTGGTGTTCACCGGGTCGACCACGGTCGGGAAACAGATCATGGCGGGCTGCGCCGACCAGGTGAAGCGGGTGACGCTGGAGCTCGGAGGAAAGTCCGCGAACATCGTTTTCGCCGACGCCGATCTGGAGAAGGCGGCCGCGCAGGCGCCGTACGGCGTGTTCGACAACGCGGGGCAGGACTGTTGTGCGCGGTCGCGGATCCTCGTGGAGCGGTCGGCGTACGAACGGTTCATGGAACTGCTCGAACCCGCGGTGAAGAAGTTCCGCGTCGGCGATCCAGCTGACGAGTCGACTGAGATGGGTCCGTTGATCTCGAAGGCACAACTCGAACGAGTCGCTTCGTACGCCGAGGACTGTGCGTTCCAGGGAACAGCACCCAGCGGGCCCGGGTACTGGTTCCCGCCGACCGTCCTGGCGCCGGGCTCCGAGCGCGCACAGCGAGAGGAGATCTTCGGGCCGGTCGTCGCGGTGATCCCGTTCGCGGACGAGGCCGACGCGCTGCGGATCGCGAACGACTCGGAGTACGGGCTGTCCGGCTCGATCTGGACCCGGGACGTCGGTCGCGCGCTCCGGGTCAGCCGCGGTGTCGAGGCCGGGAACCTGTCGGTCAACTCCAACGCGTCGGTGCGGTACTCGACACCGTTCGGCGGTTACAAGCAGTCCGGCCTCGGCCGGGAGCTCGGTCCGGACGCGCTGGCCGCGTTCACCGAGACCAAGAACATCTTCATCAGCACGGAGGACTGAATGGACGTGAAGGCGCAGCGGCTCGAGGGCCGGGTCGCGGTGGTGACCGGCGGCGCGAGCGGGATCGGCCGGGCCACGGTACGGCGGTTGGCCGCGGAAGGCGCGCACGTCGTGATCGGCGATCTCGAACCGGCCGCGGGCAAGAACGCGGCGGACGAGGTCGGCGGGCTGTTCGTGGCCACCGACGTCACCGATCAGGTCGCGGTGGAGAACCTGTTCCAGCAGGCCGTCGACACCTACGGCAGCGTGGACATCGCGTTCAACAACGCGGGCATCTCGCCGCCGGACGACGCGTCGATCCTGGACACCGGTCTGGAGGCCTGGCGCAAGGTCCAGGAGGTCAACCTGACCTCGGTGTACCTGTGCTGCAAGGCCGCGATCCCACACATGCAACGGCAGGGCAAAGGGTCGATCATCAACACCGCGTCGTTCGTCGCGGTGATGGGCGCGGCGACGTCGCAGATCTCGTACTCCGCCTCGAAGGGCGGCGTACTGGCGATGAGCCGGGAGCTCGGCGTCGAGTTCGCGCGGCAGGGAATCCGGGTGAACGCGCTCTGCCCTGGCCCGGTCAACACGCCGCTGCTGACCGAGCTGTTCGCGAAGGACCCGGAGCGTGCGCAGCGCCGGCTCGTGCACGTCCCGATGGGCCGCTTCGGCGAACCCGAGGAGATCGCCGCCGCGGTCGCCTTCCTGGCCAGCGACGACTCCTCCTTCATCACCGCCAACACTTTCCTGGTCGACGGGGGAATCTCCGGCGCCTACGTGACTCCCATCTAATGTGGAGGCATGGTCGTTCAGGCAGATGACGCGGTGTTCCGGCCGGTGCGGGCCGGGAACCCGTTCGAGGAGACGGTCGAGCGGTTGCTGCAGGCAATCAAGCTCGGCGTCGTCGTGCCCGGCGACCGGTTGCCGCCGGAGCGCGAGCTCGCGGCCCGGCTGAACGTCAGCCGGGTCACGCTCCGCGAGGCGATCCACGCTCTCACCGAGGCCGGGTACGTCGAGTCGCGCCGCGGCCGGTACGGCGGCACATTCGTCAACGAGCGGTTGCCGAAACCCCGTCGTACGACGGCCAAACGGCGCGCCCGGGATCTCGCCGACGGACTGGACGACGCGCTCACGCTGCGCTTCGTGCTGGAGACGGGCGCCGCCGAGGCGGCCGCGTCCCGGGACCTCACCGACGCCGAATGCGACCATCTCGAACGCTGCCTCGCCGACACGTCGGCAGCCCGGCTCACCGACTACCGGCGCCTCGACTCGCGCCTGCACCTCGCGATCGCCGAGGTGACCGGCTCGCCGTCGCTGACGTCCGCGATGGCCGACGTCCGGATGCGACTGAACGAACTGCTGGACGCGATCCCGCTGCTGGAGCCCAACATCGAGCACTCCAACGACCAGCACCAGGCCGTCGTCGACGCGATCCTGGCGGGCGACCCCGGCGCCGCCCGCCGCGCGATGCACGAGCATCTGGCCGGCACCGAGGCCCTCCTCCGAGCGTTCCTCGCCTAAGAAACGGCCTAGCCCTTCAGGCCGCTGTTGGCGACCCCCTCAATCACGTAGCGCTGGACGACGATGTACAGGATCAGCACCGGTACGGCGGCCAGGGTCGCGCCGGCCATCACCACCGGATAGTCGGTCGTGTACGCACCCTGCAGCGTCGCGAGACCTGGCGCGAGCGTCATCTTCTCCGGGCTGAACAGCACGAAGACCGGCCAGACGAAGTCGTTCCAGGCACCGAGGAAACTCAGCACCGCAAGCGTCACCAACGCGGGTTTGGACAGCGGCAGCACGATCCGGGTGAAGATCGTCCACGAGTTCGCGCCGTCGATCAGCGCGCTCTCCTCCAGCTCCCGCGGGATCGCCAGGAAGAACTGCCGGAGGAAGAACACACCGAACGCGTTGGCCGCACCGGGCACCACCAGCGCCCAGTAGCTGTCCAGCCAGCCGAGGGTGCTCATCGTCAGGTAGTTCGGCATGAAGAAGATGAAGCCCGGGATGAACAACGTCGCGATCAGCGTGCCGAAGAGCAGGTTGCGCCCTCGGAACCGCATCCGGGACAACGCGTACGCCGCCATCGACGCGACCACCAGCACCAGGAGCATGTGCAGGATCGAGACCGCGAACGAGTTCGCCAGCCACAGGTAGACCGGGTTCGCCGCGTCCGCGAAGATCAGCTTGTAGGCCCGCAGCGTCCATTCGCTCGGCATCACCTTGATCGGGATCGACCGCGCGTCGGACTCGGTCTTGAACGTGGTCAGCAGCATCCACAGCATCGGCAGGACGAAGATCAGCGAGATCAACGTCATCGCCACGTAGGTCAGCGGCCCGACACGGGACCGCGAGTACGCGCGGCGCCGGTGCCCGCCGGGTCCCTGGTCGGGCGTGTCCGATTCCTCGCCGACGTACGCCGGGGTCGTGGTCGTCGTCACTTGCGCTCCCTCATCAGCAGGAAGTTGGCGATCGAGACCAACCCGAGGACCAGGGCCAGCAGGTAGCTCATCGCGGCCGCCGTACCCATCCGGAAGCCGCGCAGGCCCTCGTTCGTCATCGCCATGATGGCCGTTGTCGTACTGTCACCCGGGCCACCGTGGGTCAGCAGGTACGGCTGCCCGAACAGGTTGGCGCTGGCCAGCACCGTCGTGATCAGCACGAAGACGAACACGTTCCGCAGGCCCGGGATCGTGATGTGCCGGAACTTCCCCCAGCGGCCGGCGCCGTCCAGCTCGGCGGCCTCGTAGAGCTCCTGCGACAGCGACTGCAGGCCGGCCAGGAAGATCACCGCGTTAAAGCCGATCGTCCACCAGACCGTGCAGATCAGGATCGTGATCCACGCCTGCGGCTGGCTGGTCAGCCAGGCGATCTTGCCGATCCCGAGCCCCGAGAGGATCCCATTGACGACACCGACCTCGGGGTCGAACAGGTACCCGAACAGCACCCCGACCACGGCAACCCCGAGCACGAACGGCGTGAAGATGATCGCCCGGAAGAACGTCCGGCCGGGGAACTTCTTGTTCAGCAGCATCGACAGCAGCAGCGGGATCGACACCAGGAACGGCACGCTGATCAGCACGAACAGGAACGTGTTCTTCATCCCGTTCCAGAACGGGTGGAAGATCACCGAGGTGGAGTCGAACAGGTCCTTGTAGTTCTGCAGCCCCACCCACGGCTTCCCCTGGAGCATGAAGTCCCAGTTGTGCAGGCTGATCCAGATCCCGAAGACCGCCGGGAACACCAGGAACGCCAGCAACAGGATCACGAACGGCGCGACGAACAGGTACGGCGTGATCGGGCGGTAGTGCCGCAGCGTCGGGCGGCTCATCGCCGCCGGACGCCCCAGGACGGTGGCCATCACCCGTACTTCTTCTTGTTCGCTTCCAGGATCTTGTTGCCCTTGTCCGCCGCGGCCTTGAGCGCGTCCGCGACCGGCTGCTTACCGGTCATCGCCAGGCTGACGCCCTTCGACCACTCGGGGTCGGTGTCGGACATGCCCGCGACGTTCGGCGGGAAGTGCGCCCAGTCGATCATCTTCTCGAACTGCTTGACCTCGGTGTACTGCTCGAACTCCTTGGACTCCCGGACCGACTTGCGCGCGGGCACCATGCCGGCCTCGGCCCAGCCGACCGAGTGCTGGCTCATCCAGTTCACGAAGAACCGGGACGCGTCCGCCTTGTTCTTGTCGTTGCTGGTCTGCCGCGGCAGCGTGAAGCAGTGCGACCCGGCCCAGGTCTGCTGGTCGCCACCGAGCAGCGGGACCGGCGCGCAGCCCCAGTCCAGGCCCTTGGCCTGCTTGCACGGCGTCACCATCCACGGGCCGACGATCATGAACGCGGCCTTGTTGTTGCTGAACGACACCCAGTCGCCGTCACCAGCGGCGTTGGCCGGCGAGTACCCGTTGTCGATCAGGCCCTTGAAGAAGCTGATCGAGTCGATCGCCGGCTGGTCACCGAAGCCGGTCTTGGCACCGTCGTCGCTGATCATGTAGCCGCCGCTCTGGAAGATCATCGACTGGGCGATCAGCCCGCCGACGCTGAGCGCGCTCACCCAGTAGCCCTTGATGCCCTTGGACTTGCACTTGTCCAGGACGGCCATGAACTCGTCCTTGGTGGTCGGCGGCTTGGTGGGATCGGCGCCGACCTGGGTCAGCACCTTCTTGTTGTAGTACAGACCCGCCGGGTGGATGTCGAGCGGAATGGCGTACTGCTTGTCCTGGTAGTGCGCGGACTTCCAGACCGCGTCGGCGTAGTCGGCGGCGGTCAGGTTCAGGCCCTTGACGACGTCGTCGATCGGCTGGATGACCCGCCGGGCGGCGTTCGTCGCGATGTCCGCGGTGTGCATCAGGCAGATGTCGGGCGCCTTGCCGCTCTGGACCGCGGCCGGCAGCTTCTGGAAGAGGTCGGCCCAGGCGATCGAGGTGGTCGTCACCTTGATCTTGGGGTTGGCGTCCATGAACTTCTGGACCAGCTTCTTCATCACCGGACCGTCACCACCGGTCAGACCGTTCCAGTACTGCAGCTGGACGTCCGGGCCGTCGTAACCGTCGGCGCCACCCTTGCCGGTGGCGGCGGCGCCCGCCTGACCGGGGCCTTTGCTGCCACCGCACGCGGCGAGCGACAGACCGGCCGCGGCAGCACCGGCGGCACCTAGCACTGTCCGGCGGCCGAGCCGCACGGAATCGCGAGAATTCATCGTCAGGTCCTTTCTGGGGATCAATGACAAGCGAGCCGAATGCAGTGCCAGGACGCCGGTGGCATGGCGACGTCCAAGGCGCAGTCGGTGATGCCCGACGTACCCGGGTGCGGGACCACCCGGTCGGGCGCATCCGAGGAGTTGGCCGCGTAGCGGTCGTCCTCGGCGAGGACCAGATGTTCGGTCAGCCGGACGTCGCCGAACGCACCGAGCCGGAGTTTCCAGGAGGCGGGGTCGGTCAGCGATTGATTCACAGCGAAGATCGTCAGCTCGCCGGCCTCGGGATCGTGGGTGGCGACCGCCCAGACCTGCTCGACCTGCCCGTACGCCGGGGTGTCGACCTGACCGTGGTCGCCGGCGAGCCGCAGGACCGTACCGCGGGCGTACTTCGCGGTCAGCGCGAACGGATGGAAAATCGTCTGCCGCCACGCGGCCCCGCCGGCGACCGTGAGGATCGGCGCGATCGCGTTCACCAGTTGCGCTTGGCAAGCAACACCGACGCGATCGGTGTTGCGCAGCAGCGTGATCAGCAACGACCCGACAACGACCGCATCGAGTGCGTTGTAGACGTCCTGGATCAACTCGGGAGCCTCGGAGGCCGTACTGCGTTCCTCCTCGCGCTCGCCGTGCCGAGCGGCGAACCACACGTTCCACTCGTCGAAAGAGACGTTGATCTGCTTGCCCGAGTGGCGTTTAGCGGCGACGTGATCGGCCGTGGCCACCACGCCGCGGATGAAGCGATCCATGTGGGTCGAGGACGCCAGGAACGAGGCCTCGTCGCCGTCGACCGGTTCGTAGTACGCGTGCGCCGAGATGAGTTCGACGTCGTCGAAGCAGTGCTCGAGGACGACGCGTTCCCACTCACCGAAGGTCGGCATCGTGGTGTTCGACGAGCCGCAGGCCACCAACTGGAGATCGGGATCGAAGGTCTTGTACGCCCGCGCGACTTCCTGCGCGAGCCGGGCGTACTCGAGCGGTGTCTTGTGCCCGATCTGCCACGGGCCGTCCATCTCGTTGCCGAGACACCACAGTCGCACGTCCCACGGTTCGGCGTACCCGTTGCCGACGCGTTGGTCGGCGTACCGGGTTCCGGCCGCGCCGTTGACGTACTCGAGGTAGTCGACCGCCTCGGCCAGGCCGCGGTTGCCCAGGTTGACGGCAAGCATCGGCTGGATGCCGATCCGGTTGCACCAGGCAAGGAAATCGTCGGTGCCGACCTGATTGGTCTCGATCGATTTCCACGCCAGGTCGAGGACCCGGGGCCGCTGTGCCCGCGGGCCGACGCCGTCCTCCCAGCGGTAGTTGGAGACGAAGTTGCCGCCGGGATAGCGGACCACCGTCGCGCCGAGTTCACGCACCAGTTCGGCGACGTCGCCGCGGAAACCGTCGGTGTCCGCGGTGGGGTGGGTGGGCTCGTAGATCCCGGTGTAGACGCAGCGTCCGAGATGCTCAACGAAGGTCCCGAACAACAGGGGGTTGACCTGACCGACGGTGAACGCCGGATCAATCGTGGACGTGATCAATGGGCAGTCCTCACACGACTTCCAACGATGTAACCGCTGAGGTGCCAGGAAGTTTGCACCGCGCGCAAACGGCCTGTCAACGGCTCGGCCGCCAGAAATTTCTATCGTTGAACTGGCGTGACCTCAGCGCGCCGGAGTTCGGTTCGCCCGCTGCCGCTCCGCGAGCGGGATCGCCTCGAGTGCCCCCAGATCAAGGGTTCCGAACGTGTCGACGAAGCGCGACAACGGTTCCACCTCGGCGACCGAGCACCACGGCAGCCAGACGTTGGAGCCGCTGACCACCAGATCGCTGAGTCCGATCGCCTCCTCGACCAGACCGGGTACGGCGTACCCCTGCGACTGGCCCGGAAGCTCGGTGGTCCGTACGCCGGCCGTCAGGATCGTGAGCGCGACATCGCGATAATGCGTATCCCCGGTCAACAAAAAGATCCGATAGAAATTCCAGCTCTGGTAACAGATCCAGTTGTCGACGCCCGAGTGTCCCGAAGCAATGAACGACAGGCCGAAGGCGCCGTCGCGCGCATACGAACGGCGTGGTGTGGTGATCCGCCAGCGCCACGCGACGAGCCACGTCTCGGTGAAATCGGCGGCCCGTCGGGCGAGGTCGAGCCAACGATCCTCGCCCGTGAGGTCGTACAGTGCAAGGCTTGCGTTCAAAGCCATCCCGCCGGCCTCTTTGTCGAGGACGTTGGGGTTGTCGGCCGTCCCACCGATGAACTGCCAGTCCTTCGTGTTGGCGACGTACCACTCGCCGGCAGCGATCGCGGCCTGGCGATAGCGGTCGTCCCCGGTCAGCGCGGCGGTGCTGCAGAGGAAGCGGATCGGGGGCGAGGTGTTGGTACGGGCGTCACTCGCGACCGACCCGTCCTGGTTGTAGGAACGGGCGAACGACCCGTCGGCGTACTGCTCGCGGACCAGGAAGTCCGCGAAGCCGGTGACAGCCTTCTCCCACGTGGCGACAGGCTCGCCACGATCCCGCATCAGCCGGCAGGCGTCAACCATGCCGTCCATTCCGTCGGATGCCACCCGGAGGAAACCCTGGTACCAGTCCCGCCAGCGTGGCTGGTCGCCGTCGATCCACAGGCGCACGAGTCCGTTCGGCAACGGTGCCTCGGTGGCCCAGAAGTCCAGGATTTCCTGGCCTTTCGCCTGTCGCGCCGGGTTACCGTCCCGTAGACCGCTGCGCAGAAGCTGAAAGCCCGCAGGCACCTGCTGGCCGACGAAGCCCATCATGTAGCTCACGGCATCGGCCTCACCGCTGTCGAGGCGAGACCTGAACGGCAGCCCGGGTTTGCCGTTGTACCGGGCGACTTGGCTGTCCAGCAGCGCCAGTCCGGACTCGTGAACCTGCCGGTTACGGTCCTTCAACGGCGTGACCTTGAACAGCTTCCAGTGGTCACGCCAGGCGTCGCGCGCCGCGGTCGCGAACGTCTCGGACTCCGCGGCCGCGATGCGCACCTGGTACTTGTGCGTGAACCCAGGACGCGCCGGGTGACTGCGTCGCGTCCATTGCCCGCCGAGATAGGTGATACCCCCTTCGCTGCCGGGATACGCGAGCGCCAACGCGGTCTTGTGATCCGGAGACTGGTGTACGCCGAGCGATGCGAACTGCACGTCCTCGTGGATCCACCAGGCGTTGGAGTTCTCGGGGTAGAGACCGTTGGTCGCGGTCCGCGGCGCGGCGTCGAGATGCGCCAGCGTGATCGTCCGACCGCTCTGACGATTGCGCAGCGCGGCGAACGGCAGCGTCATCCGCATCTCGCGCACGAGAATCCACTCGGCGGCGTCGTTGCCCGCGATCCCGCCGCCGATCCCCGCGGTACTGCCCGCCCGGATCGCCGGGAGCAGCAGGTCCTGCTCGCTCAGCGGACCAGCAGTTGCCGGCAGGATCTCGAGACTCGACGCGAATCCCATCTCCTGCAGGGGATTCGGCGCGACGGCCGTGACGGATCTGCTGAGCGTGACGGCGGAACCGTCCGTCCGCCATTCGTCGTGGAACTCGTAGCGCCCACCGGTCGCGGCGGTGATCTGCCCGACGCCGGACGCACGCCCGTCGGCGACGACGAGCGAGGCGTACCCGGCTGCCGACCGCACCGGCGCATCGCCGACCTTCACCTCGATCCGGAGCGGATCCCGACACTCCCAGACGACCTCGGTCCCGGCCACCGCACGGATCCCGGCGAGGCCGCCGGCGGACGCCGAAGTCTTCTCCAGTGTCAGCGGTGTCGAGGCGGCCATCGGTGCCGCCTCCGCCGGCAGACCGTCCTGGAGCGGGAGCGCCGCCGCCGCACCACCGGCAGCAGCCGCCATCACGAAGGATCGCCGCGAAACATCCATCTCTTGCTCCTCATCGACGGGGGCGTTCGACAGACAGTGAGAGGTGGGATTCCGGCGTCACCTTCGCACGGCGCTGTGCATCGATGCAAGAGTTCACGACGTCTCCGCCGCGACCGCCGGCCCGGCGCGCGTCAGCTCGAGGCGCGGACGACCAGGCGGAACGGCGTGAGCGTCCGGGTGAACTCGTACGGCATCGGATGGCCGTCGATCTGGTCGACGAGCAGCCCGATCGCACGCTGCGCGAGCTCGTCCAGGTCCGGTGCGATCGTGGTCAGCGGCGGGTCGGAGAACCTGCTCATCACGATGTCGTCGATCCCGGCGATCGCAATGTCGTCGGGAACCGTCAGCCCGCGGTCCCGGATCGCTCGGAGAGCGCCGTGCGCCAGGCTGTCGTTGAACGCGAAGACGGCCTCGGGCGGCCGCGCCCGGCGACGCAGCAGCGCCGAGATCTCGCGGTACGCCCCCTCGGCCGACCA
The DNA here is from genome assembly GCF_056436705.1 of Kribbella sp. NPDC043289. Lineage (NCBI taxonomy): Bacteria > Bacillati > Actinomycetota > Actinomycetes > Propionibacteriales > Kribbellaceae > Kribbella > Kribbella sp. NPDC043289. The sequence goes on along the minus strand of NZ_JBWKCB010000002.1, from coordinate 531,277 downwards.
CGGCTCGGGAAAGTCCAGGCTGAGCAGCCGACCGAGCCGAGCTCCCGCCATCGCCTGCCGATAACCCTCGAACCGCAGTCTGGCGGTCTCGGTGTCCTGATTGCCGAACGCCAGGATGCGGTGATGCCCGCGGTCGATCAGATGCTGTACGACGGTGCGCGCCGCGGCCACGTTGTCGATCCCGACGTGCGGCGTGTTCGCGACCGGCGGCGATTCCCCGAGCAGCACCGTCGGGAGGTCCGGGTTGCCCTCGTGATCAGCGGCGACCGCGTTGACGAGCACCCCGTCGACCATCTTGGTGAGCGACCCCTGGAGGATCTCGCGTTCGATCTCGGGGTCGTTGCCGGTCGTCTCGATCAGCACGTTCAGCCGATGCTCGCGGGCCGCCTTGATCACGCTCTCGGCCAGCGCGGCGAAGTACGGCTCGGCCAGGCTCGGGACGACCAGCGCGACGAACCCGGTGCGCCCCGAGCGGAGGCCTCTGGCCAGGTAGTCCATCTGGTAGCCGAGCTCGTCGAGCGACTTCTGCACCCGGGCGCGCATCTCGTCGCTGACGTAGGCGTAGTTGTTCACGACGTTGGACACCGTGCGCGGAGAGACCCCGGCATGCGCGGCCACGTCCTTCATCCGCACCCGGCGAGCTCGACGTTGCGCCACGCCCGCATCATGCCACGAAAGCGACGGATTCTCTTGCATCGATGCATTCCGGATCGCGCCCGGCGTACGGCGTGCTGGTGCCGTGGCACCGGTCGGACAGCGAACCGGTTGGCAGCGCGCGGAGTGGTGCGGAAAATGCCGGGATCCGGCCGCACCGCCCAAGCGGCCCGATCTGTGGAGGACCGCTATGCGATCTTTCGTTTCCCGCCCCCGCGCCCTGGCCGTTCTGCTGGCCGGTACGGCGCTCGCGTTCAGCCCACTCGGAGGACAGGCGACCGCCAAGTTGCCCGTCGACCAAGTCGGAAATCCGGCGTGCTTCACGCCCGAAGAAGGTGCTGCGGCCCGTGGCGGCCACGGCGCCGACCATCGCGAGTTGTCGGCCGCCGAGCAGAAGGCCATCGACGCCCGGACCGCGCAGATCCTGAAGGCCAAGGCCGCGCGCGGTCTCGCCCCGAAAGCCGGCCAGTTGGCGGCCGCGAGCGTGCCCGTCTACGTGCACGTGATGCGGAGCAGCACCGGCGCCGGTGACGTCACCGACACCCAGATCTCCCAGCAGATCGCCGAACTGAACCAGGACTACGCCGGCGGCGAGTCGTCGCAGGCCGCGAACACCGGCTTCACCTTCTACCTGGCCGGCACCGACCGCTTCAACAACAACCAGTGGCACAACGACCGGCAGAGCACGCAGTACCGGTCACAGACCCGCAAGGGCGGCAAGAACGCCCTGAACATCTGGCTGGTGGACTTCTCGTACCTCGGGATCGCGACCTTCCCGTGGGACTACGCGAGCAACCCGGGGATCGACGGGATCCGGGTGCAGTACACCTCGCTGCCCGCTGGCTCGGCGACCAACTTCAACCTCGGCAAGACCGCGTCCCACGAGGCCGGCCACTGGTTCGGGCTCTACCACACGTTCCAGGGCGGCTGCACGAGCACGAACGACTCGGTGTCCGACACGCCCGCGCAGAGCAGCGCCTCCAGCGGCTGCCCGACCGGGCGGGACTCCTGCTCGCTGCCGGGCCTGGACCCGATCCACAACTACATGGACTACTCCTACGACACCTGTTACAACCAGTTCACGCCCGGTCAGTCGACCCGGATGAGCAACATGTGGACGGCCTACCGTGCCTGACGGTGCCTGACGATGCCTGATCGCGGCATGAGACCCGACTGTGACATCTGCACCGTCGGCCAACTAGAGTGCCCGCGATGCGTTTGCTTCTGACGGCCTGCGCAACCACCGCACTGGTGGTCGCCGGCCCGCTGACAGCGACCGCCGCCGGCCAGGGCCCACAAGGCCCGGTCGGCGGCGACCAGCTGACCGCGAAGCCGACGGTGGTCGCCAACGGGGCGTCGCCGCCGGCGGTGCAGGCATCGGCGTTCGTCGTGGCCGACCTGGACACCGGTCAGGTGCTGGCAGCGAAGGCCCCGCACGCGAAGCTCCGCCCGGCCAGCACGCTCAAGACGCTGACCGCGCTGGTCCTGCTGCCGCGGCTGAAGAAGACCGATCCGGTGATCGGCAGCGACGCGGACGCCGGGATCATCGGCAGCAAGGTCGGGGTGTACCCGGGCCTGCACTACACCGTCGACCAGCTGTTCCAGGGCATGTTCCTGGCCTCCGGGAACGACGCGGTGCACGCATTGTGCGCCCATGACCAGGGCGGCGTACCGGCGACCATCCAGCGGATGAACGCGAAGGCCAAGGAACTCGGTGCGCTCGACACGAGCGTGACCGACCCGACCGGCCTGGACGCCGACGGGCAGTACTCCAGCGCCTACGACCTGGCCCTGTTCGCGCAGGCCGGGCTGCAGCGGCAGGACTTCGCGAAGTACGCCTCGACCAAGTTCACGAACTTCCCGAACGTGGGGAACAAGGGCAGCTACCAGGTCGCGAACCAGAACAAGCTGCTGTTCAACTACGACGGCGCGATCGGGGTCAAGACCGGGTACACCACGCTGGCCAGGAACACGTTCGTCGGTGCCGCCAAGCGCAACGGGCACACGCTCGTGGTGACGATGATGAACGCGCCACACGGCATCACCCAGGACGCCAGCAACATGCTGACCTGGACGTTCACGAACTACGACAAGCTCAAGCCGGTCGGCACCCTGGTCAAGGCCGAGGCGCCGCCGAAGACCCAGGCACAGGGCAAACCGGGCGTCGAGACCAAGCCGACCGCCGGTACACCGCGGCCGCCGCGCAGCCGCACCGTCCTCAACCCCGGCCAGGCCGTCCAGTCCATCGCCTTCCGGGTGCCCGCCTGGGCGTACGCCGGACCGCCGGTCCTGCTCCTCGGGCTGTTCCTGCGCCGCCCGCGCAGCCTCCGCCGCCGTCGATCGGCGATGGCCGTCAGCTCACGCCGGCACTAACGACGGACGGCCCGTACCGCGCGGACCGTCTGGACGGCCAGCGTGGTGAGAGTGGCGCCCAGCACCGCCCCGGCGGCGACCGCGACGGTGTCCGCCTTGCGCTCCGGGATCGGGATGACCTTGTACCGCTTCCCCGGCGGCCCGAGCAGCAGCGGCTCCTGCTCGACCGCGCGACCGGTCCCTTCGGCTGCGGCGGGCTCTTCCTCGGGCTGTTCCACGGCCCGGGCGTCGAGCGTGGCTTCCTTCGTCCACGCCGCGATCAGCATGATCACCCGCGTCATCAGGTAGATCCAGACCAGCAGCGCCAGCGGCACCGCGAGCGCGCCGTACGCCGCGTTCGTGCCGATCACGTGGCCGACGTACAGGTTGCCGAGCCGTTGGGCCAGGTAGAACACGATGCCGCCGGCCAGCGCCGCGATCCCGGCCACCTTCCGCGGCAGGATGATCCGCGGCAGCGCGGTCTGCATGTAGAGAAACAGGACCGCGCCGGCCGCGATGCCGACGACGATGCTGAACAGGTTGATCCCCCAGCTCGCCAGCCAGGTGCCCTCCAGGTCGGCGGCATGCACGATCCGCTTGGACAGACCGGTCAGGATCGAGGAGGCGGCGGTCGCGATCATGCCGATCAGGCCGAGACCGATCAGCGCGGCGAGATCGACGACCTTCAGCTTGATGGCGTTGCCCGGCTCGTCGTCCAGCTCGTGCATCGAGCGGATCGAAGCACGCAGCGAGTCGATCCAGCCGAGACCGGTGAACAGCAGGCCGATCGCGGAGATCAGTCCGATGGTGCCCGCGTTGGCGATCAGGGCGTCGATGTCGATCCGGTCGCCGATCCCGGGCAGGTACTGGTGCAGGGCCTTCTTCAGCGCCACGATCGCCCGGTCGCCGAGCAGCGGCCCGATGATCGCCGCGGTCAGCACGATCAGCGGGAACAGCGACAGGAAGCCGAAGAAACTGGTGGCCCCGGCCAGGCGGTTCCCGCGCCGGTTGCCGTACCGGTTCCAGGCGCGCCACAGTTGCGTCCGGCTGAACCACTGCCAGACCGACTTGATGTTCATCACTTCTCCTGTACCCCGAACGAGGAGACTCAGCCTGCCAGCGGGAACGACCGTTGTGGGCGCCACACGCCGTCGGCACCGTGCTCGTACCGGCTGAAGTACTCGACGTCGAAGGCGCAGTCGTACTCCGCGAGGGCGTCGTACGCATTGTCGAGGGCGGCCTTGTCGAGGTCGTGCGCGACCGTCACGTGCGGGTGGTACGGGAACCGGAGGTCGACCTGCAGCGGGCCGGACCGGACCTGGGACTGCAACACCTCGCAGGACGAGATGCCCTCGGCCAGCGGCACGAACACCACCGGCGAGATCGGCCGGAACGTCGCCGTACCGCGCAGCCGGATCCGGAAGCTCGGGAACCGGGCCGCGACCGCGAGCAGGTGCTCGTCGATCTTCTCCAGGTCCGCCGCGTCGATCTCGGTCGGCGGCAGCAGCGTCACGTGCGTCGGGATCGACCCGGCCATCGGATCGCCGAACTCGGCCCGGTACTTCTGCAGCTCCGAGCCGTACGGCTCCGCGATCGGGACCGCGACACCGATCGTGGTCATCGCGGCCTACCGGCCCTGGGGCGGGCCGGCGACGAACCCGAGGCGGTCGTAGACGCGGGCCAGGGTCGGCTCGGTCACCGCGCGGGCGCGCTCGGCGCCGGCGGCCAGGATCGCGTCCAGCTGCGCCTTGTCGTCGAGGTAGGCCAGCGTCTGCTCGCGGAACGGGGTGACGAACTCGACCACCACGTCGGCGAGGTCCTTCTTGAAGTCGCCGTACCCGCGGCCGGCGTACTCGTCCTCGAGCTCGCTGATCTTGCGGCCGGTGAGCGCGGAGTAGATGGTCAGCAGGTTCGCGACGCCGGGCTTGTTCTCCTGGTCGAAGATCACGTCCCGGCCGGAGTCGGTGACCGCGGAGCGGATCTTCTTCGCGCTCACCTTCGGGTCGTCGAGCAGGTCGATGATGCCGGCCGGCGACGAGCTGGACTTGCTCATCTTGGCGCTCGGGTCCTGCAGGTCGGAGATCTTCGCGGTCTCCTTGACGATGTACGGCTCCGGCAGCCGGAAGGTCTTGCCGAACCGGTGGTTGAACCGCTGCGCGAGGTCGCGGGTCAGTTCCAGGTGCTGGCGCTGGTCCTCACCGACGGGGACCCGGTCGGCCTGGTAGATGAGGATGTCGGCGGCCTGCAGGATCGGGTACGTGAACAGGCCGACGGTGGCGCGGTCGGCGCCGCCCTTGGCGGACTTGTCCTTGAACTGCGTCATCCGGCTGGCCTCGCCGAACCCGGTCAGGCAGCCCAGCACCCAGGCCAGCTGCGCGTGCTCGGGCACGTGCGACTGGACGAACAGGGTGGAGCGCTCCGGGTCGATCCCGGCCGCGAGCAACTGCGCCGCGGACCGGCGGGTGCGCTCGCGGAGCGCCTTCGGCTCGTAGTCCACGGTGATCGCGTGCAGGTCGACGACGCAGTAGAACGCCTCGTGGTCGTCCTGCAGGGCCACCCATTGCCGCAACGCGCCGAGGTAGTTGCCGAAGTGGAAGGAGTCCGCCGTCGGCTGGATCCCGGAGAGCACGCGGGGGCGCCGCTGGGAACCGGCTGCGGAGGGGTCAGACGCAGCATGGGACATAAGGGCGATTCTGCCAGCGGCTCTAGTTCACTCCACACCCGGGCGGGTCGCGACCCTCCATAAGCTCAGAGTTATGCCCGCCTCGCTTCGCTCGGCGGGGTGAGGGAGGGGGCACCCGGCGCGGTGGGGTGGGCTGGGGTGCGGGGTTACCAGGACCAGCCGCGGGCGGCTAGTTCTTGTTCTTCGTGCCAGCGTTTGGCTTCGGAGCGTTGTTGTTCCGGTTCGCCGGGGACGCCGGCCAGGCGGCACGCTTCGTCGAGAAGGTCGTCGTACGCCGCCTCCAGTGCCATCAGGCGATGGGCCCGGGCGTAGATGTGCGGCGTGGACTCGACGCTGCGAATCTTGCTGGACAGGTGACCCAGGCGGGTCTGCAGGCGGAGCGTGTCGAACGGATCCGGCTCGACGACGGCCCGCCGATGCAGGCGCGACGTGACACGAGCGGTCCGCTGCTCCAGCCCACGCCGCCAGCGTCCCTGCGGCGGGTGCGGCAGCAGCAGGCTCAGAAGCAGGCTCAGCAGGGCGCAGAGCAGCAGAAACACACCCGCCGACAGCAACCACGCCATAGCTTTCACTCCCACTTCCGAGAGTACGGCGAGCGGGACCCGACGGCGACGGGGAATTACGCGTTCGTGGCGGGGTCGCCGTCCACCGCGGCCGCCAGCTTCGGCACCAGCTCGTCGAGCACGATCGGCAGGCTCAGCACGGACACGAAACTCGTCGCGCCGTACAGCTGGTCGTCGTAGTCCTCCTCGACGAACACGTCCCGTCCCTCGGTGCGCACCTTGAGGTTCTTGTACAGCGGGTCCGCCTTCAACTTCGCCGTACCGCCCTTGGTCGGGAACCACACCAGCGCCTGCTGATCGAGCAGCGCGATCCGCTCCGCGCTGATGTTCGCGCCGAGCTTCTTGTAGTCGTCTGCGGAGATCCCGGAGTACAGCCCGATGATCAGGTCCGGCCGCAGCGCCGCGATCTTCTCGAACTGCAACCCGTCCTTGTCGCTCAGCACCTGCGGCACGGCCGCGTCCCCGAGCTTCGCCTTGGCCCACGGGAACAGCGCGCCCGGCTTCTCCCCGAACCACTCGGTCGTCCCCACCGGCGCGACGCCCAGCGCGAGCAGCGCGTCCTGCTCCACCAGCCCGACCGTCACGACCCGCTGCGGCGCCGCCTTGACCACGGTGTCGCCGTACTTGTTCTTGATCGTCACCGGGAACGCGCCACCACCCGGCGAACTCGCCGCCTCCGGCTTGTCCTCGGACCCGCAGCCGCTCAACCCGAGCAGGAGAACGATCAGGACCACCAGGCGGCGCATAGAGACCTCACAAGATTCGAGTTAGGTTGCCCTAACCTAACCCAGCTCTCAGTCGCGGTGGTACTTCGTCACCTCGGCGTCCTGTTTGAGCTTGTCGGCCGCGGCCTGGATGCGGGCGGTCCACTCGGACTGCTGGACACCGCCCGCCATGAACTGAGCCGTCGTCGTGGCGGCCGTGGTGGCGAACGCGGGGTACCAGGTGTCGAAGTACCAGGTGATCACCTGATCGCCGGCGGCCGACAGGAGATCGCGGGCCGAGCGGAGCGCCGTACTCATCTCCAACCCGTCGGCCGCGCCGCGGACGATCGTGAGCTGACTGGACTCCGAGCTGACCTGCGCCGCCACGTCCGCGGACAACAGCGCCCGCAGGTACTCGAGCCCGCCCGCCTTGTTCTTCGCCTTCTCGGGCACCACGAGCGGCGCCGTCGCGGCGACATGCAGTCCGCTGGCGAGCGCCGGCGAGTTGTCGAGCGGCGGTACGGCGAACATCGTCAGCCCGAACCCTTCCGGGACCAGGCCTTTCATCTCGTTCTCGAGCCAGTTGCCGCACGGCAGCATCCCCGCCTTCGAGGCCAGGAAGCGCTTCTGCGAACCGATGTGGTCGTACTGCGCGGTCCCGGGGGCGAGCAGGCCGCGCTTGGTCAGCTCGCCGACCGCGGCGATCGCCCGGGTGACGCTCTCGTCCTTCCACGCACCGTCGTCGAGGTTGTCGATCCGCTTGAGCACGTCCGGTCCGCCGGTCTTGGCGGCCAGCGTGAGCACGAGTTCGAGGAGGTAGTACGGGTGCGTGCCGGCGTACATGAACGGTCCGAGACCGGCCGCCTTCATGTCGGTGCCGAGCGCGAGCAGATCCGGCCAGCTGTGCGGGACCTCCCAGCCGTTGCGCTGGAACAGGCCGGCCGAGTACCAGATCCCGTAGACGGTCGCGACGTAGTTCAGGCTGCGCTGCGTACCGTCGTACCGTCCGACGTCGAGCATGCCGGACAGCAGCTGGTCCTTGACCTTGGCGTCGTGGTTGTCCCAGGAAGGTGCGTCGAGCAACTGTTGCAGATCGGCCAGCGCACCGTCCTTGACCAGCCGGCCGAGCTCGAGGGCGCTGTCACCGGCGCTGAGCACCACGTCGGGCGGGCTCCCCGCGGCGAACCGGGGCAGCAACTCGTCCGACAGTTGCCGCGTCACCTTGGGCGTGACGACGGCGCTCGCGTACTTCTTGCGGTACGCCGACGCCGCGAACCCGCCGTACTCCTCGCTGACCACCACGTCTAGCGGCGCGTTCCCGTCGACGGTGAACGGGTTCTCCGGTGACACCGGCGGCGCGGCCGGGGCGCCGGAGCATCCGCTCACGACGCCACCGGCCAGCGCCGCTTGCAGTAACGTCCGCCGTTTCAGCACCTGGGCAGGCTAGTCCTTCAGGGTGCTTCCGGGTGGTTGTCAGGCGGTGCGGCGGATGCGACCGGCGTACAGGGCTTCCAGGGCGTGGTTGTGCTCGTCGCCACCCGGGATGTTCGCGGACAGGTACACCGGCGGGGTCTCGCCGGCCTCGGTCATCCGGCGGAGCACCTCGGCGACCAGCATCTGGGCGATCAGCGCGGCGGTGATGGACGAGACCGCGCACACCTTCCCACCACCGGGCAGGTCGAGCACGGAGTCGCCGTACGGCGCCTCGTTGTCGAGCACCACGTCCGCGAAGTCGATGAGCTTCTTGCCGGACGGGTGCCGCGAGTCCATGCCGCCCGTGTGCTGCAGCGAGGTGATCGCGATCAGCGGGTGGCCCTTCTCCTTCACCACGCTCGCGAGCTCGACGATCGAACCGTTCACGCCGGAGTTGGAGGCGATGATGAACAGGTCGCCCTCGCGGGCCGCGGACAGTTCGTAGAGCTTGCGCGAGTACTGCGGGTCGCGCTCGAGCTCCGCACTCCGCAGCAGCTCCGGCGGCTCGCCACCGAGCAGGACCAGGTCGCGCAGCGCGATCCGGTTGCTGGCGATCAGCCCGCCGGCGCGGCCGGCGATCTCCATCGCGAGCGCCTCGGAGTGGCCGGAGCCGAAGGCCTGGATGACGCCGTTCGCCCGCAGCGAGGCGACCATCAGGTCGGCGGCCTGCTGGATCGGGCCGTCGATCTGCGTGGTGACCGCGGACAGGATCGGCATCAGCGTCTGAACGTAGGCCTGCGCGCTCACGCCGCCCGTGGTGCTCTCCCCCGTAGTACTGCTGGCCATCAGCGGGCCCACCCCTCGGCTAATCTGCACGCTTCGACACTCCTCGTGCCGACAACTGCGCAAGTTTGCGGTTTGCTGGACAGAACTTTTCTCAACTGGCAGCTTAAGTCAAGGCTGCTCATCCGTGGGATCTCCCTCGCTCGGGACCGTTGCGTGACCTTGTTCTGTTGTGCTTGACATTAGGCTCGTTTGAGCAGTTTGGAGCATCGCGTATGTCGGTCGACCCACTGGTGCTCGGCGGAGATCTGGGCGGGACCTCCACCCGGATCGTGATCGCGGACTCTGAAGGCAACGTAGTCGGTCGCGGAGCTGCCGCGGGCGGAAACCCGACGAGCCACCCGGCAAGCGCGGCGGCCAACTTCGGTCAGGCGCTTCACGCGGCCCTCACCGGGCTGGACCCGAGCGCCGTCCAGGCAGGCGTCGTCGGCATGGCCGGCGGAGTGGCACTGGGCCGCCCCGACGTGGCCGCCCAGTTCGAGGCCGCTTGGACCGGCGCAGGCCTGACGGTGCCACCGGAGTACATCGGTGACCTGGAGGTCGCTTTCGCCTCGGGTACGCCGGAACCGGACGGCACCGTGCTGATTGCGGGCACCGGCAGCAACGCCGGACTCGTGCGGAACCACCAATTGCTCCGCACGGCCGGCGGCCACGGCTGGTTGCTGGGTGACGATGGATCGGGGTTCTGGTTCGGCCGGGAGGCAGTGCGCAGCGTGCTGCAGGCGCTTGACCTGCGCGAGCCACTCGGGGTCCTCGGGCAGGCCGTCGTACAGGCGCTCCTGCCGGAGCGGGACGAGAACGCGACCGGACTGCGGGAAGGGTACGACGCGTTGCGCGACGACCTGGTGCGGACCGTGAACAGCCGCCCGCCGGTGATGCTCGCCGAACTGGCGCCGACCGTGATGGCGGCGTACGCCCAGAACGACGAGACTGCTCAGACCCTGGTGAAACGCGCAGCCGAGTTGCTCACCGAAACGGTCGCCCGCCTGAAAACCACCTCGGACAAGGGCCCGATGGTGCTGGCCGGCAGCGTCGCCGGCGAATCGTCCCCCGTCGGCCAGCTGATCCGCCAACACTTCGCCGGCGAAGTCCGCACCGCCAAAGACGGCGTGGGTGGCGCCACCTGGCTGGCCCTAGGCACCCTCGACCCAGCCCTGGCCACCACCCAGAACCACACCCGCCTAGTCGAACACTGAGACCGGGCGTACTTCTACCGCGAAGAACTCGGCCTCAGGGATGGTGGCAGCGATCTCCTCCGCCCGCTCGGGGGTCTCCACGTCGATGAGGAAGACCCCGGCGAGCTGCTCCTTCGCCTCGGAGTACGGCCCGTCGGTCGTCGCGCGGACACCTTCCCGGACCCGGACCACGCGGGTCTTCGACGGTGGATCGAGTGGCACCGCGTTGATCAGTTCGCCGGACTTGTCGAGCTCGGTGAGCAGGTCGTCGAGCTGCGCGGTGAGTGCGTCACGGGCCTTCTTCGGCAGCGCCTTGCCCGCTTCGGTGTGCAGGAACGACGGGTGGCCCCAGGTGATCGGGTTGCTGTGGATCATCAGCAGGTACTTCATGACCGGTTGTCCTTTCGGGTACGGCTGACTGGATCTTCGCAGCAGACGTCGGCGCCGCCCGGTGGGACTCGACATTTCGATCCTGACTCAACACAATCACTGAATCGTCAGCGACCAACGTGGGTACCGGCCGGATGTGCTGCTAGCGGGGCGGTATCGCACCAAGGAGATCCGCGGCCACGGTGGGATGGGCGAGGTCTACCACGGGTACGACGAACTTCTCGGCCGACCGGTGGCGGTGAAGCTGCTGCGACCCGATCTCCGGGACCCGTTCGCGACGGCGCGGTTCCAGCGGGAGGCCCGGGTCGCGGCCGTTGTGAAACACCCGCACGTCGTCGCGGTCTACGACTTCGGCCATTCCAACGGCGAGTACTACCTGGTCATGGAGCTGGTCGAGGGTCGCAGCGCGACCCACGAACTCGCATTGCACGGCCCGCTGGAGGCGCAGCGGGCCGTCGCCATCGTCCGGGAGGCGGCCTCCGGCCTGGCCGCCGCGCACCGGCACGAGATCGTGCACCGCGACATCAAGCCGGACAACCTGCTGATCGACCTCGACGGTTCGGTGAAGGTGGCCGACTTCGGCATCGCCCGCTCGCCAGGCACTGCGTCGCTGACCACCACGTCGTCCGGGACGATCCTCGGCACCAGCTACTACCTGGCGCCCGAGCGGGCCCTGGGACACTCGGCCACACCGGCCTCGGACGTGTACGCGCTCGGCTGCGTGCTGTACCAACTGCTCGTCGGACGCCCACCGTTCGAGGGCGACAACCCGACCGCGATCCTCTACCAGCACGTCGAGGTCGAGCCGGCCCTTCCCGCGGACCTCCCGGCGCCCGTCGCTGATCTCCTCCGCTCCCTGCTGGCCAAAGACCCCGACGACCGACCCACGGCCACAGAGCTCGCCGCCTGGACCGACGGGTCCACCGCGCGGACCAGTGAGCTCACCCCGACTCCCCGCTCCCTACGGCGCCGGATTTTCGCGGTGCTGGCTGGACTGCTCGTCGCCGGCGCGGCCGTGACGGCCGGGGTGTTCATCGACCAGGCGGGCAACACTCCGCTGATTCCACCGGAGGTCGCACGCATCCACTCACCGCGGCAGGCCCCACCATCACCTCTCCCGACAGCCGGCCCAACTGTCACCCCGTCCGTCACCCCGTCCGTCACCCCGACCGTCACCCCGACCGTCACCGTGACGAAGCCGGCCACCCCGAGGACGGTGCCGACGACCGTGCCACCACGGACAACTCCCCTCAGCCCGACCGGCCCCACCGCCGCTCCGACGCCCACCACCGGCAACCAGGGGGACGACAGCCAGAACTGACATTCCAAGCAACGGCTTGACATCGCATCCGGCGTACCGCATATTCCAAGCATGTCTTTGGAGAAGGATCCGCGGCGGTCGCGGTTGCTGAACGATCCGCTGGCGATTCGCGCGATGGCGCATCCGGTCCGGCTGGACCTGCAGTCGCTGCTCGGGCGGGAAGGGCCGATGACCGCGGCCGACGCGGCGCGGCAGCTCGGGATCAGTCAGGCGCTGGCGTCGCATCACCTGCGACAGCTCGCGAAGTACGACTTCGTCGAGCCGGCGCCGGGGAAGGACAACCGTGAGCGGCCATGGCGGCTGGTGTCGACGTCGCAGTCCTGGCGAGACGCCGCCGCGACCCCGGAGGGTGCCGCGGCCGCCGACGTCCTCGAGCAGTTGCTGGCCGAGCGGGCGCTCGACTCGCTGAGCCGGTGGCAGCTGCAGCGGCCGGCCGAAGGCGTCGAGTGGCGCGACAACACCGGCATCGGGCAGAGCGGTTTCTATCTGACGGCCGACGAGCTCACCGAGTTGGTCACCGAGATCGACGCCCTACTACAGCGCTGGATCGACCAGCGACCCATCGACGACAAGTCCGCCCGCCCGCCCGGCAGCCGGCATGTCTCCATCACCCAGATCGTCACAGTCTCCCCGGAGAACGGACCGGAATCGGACAACGAAGCGGAGTAAGCAGATGAAGGACTTGTGGGGCGTCCTCGCACGGCAACGTGACTACCGCCTGATGCTCAGCGCCGGCCTGATCTCACTGATCGGCGACTGGCTGCTGCGTACCGGTCTCGCGTTCCAGGTGTACGTACTGACCGGATCGACGCTGGCCTCGGGTGGACTGCTGCTCGCGTCCTTCCTCCCGGCCGTCGTCTTCGGCTCGCTGGCCGGCGTCTTCGTCGACCGGTGGAACCAGCGGACCACGATGATCGTGACCAACGTGCTCAACGCGCTGGTGCTGATCCCGCTCGTCGCCGTCCACGACGCGAGCATGATCTGGATCGTGTACGGCGTCGTACTCGCGCAAAGCTGTCTGCAACAGTTCTTCACCCCTGCCGAACAGTCGCTGGTCCCAGTGCTCGTGAACCCCGAGCAACTGGTGACGGCGAACGCGCTGAACAGTCAGATCCGCGACCTCGCCCGCCTGATCGGCGCCGCGCTCGGTGGTGTGCTCGCGGCCGCGGGCGGGCTGACGCTGCTGGCCTTCGGGGACGCCGCGACGTTCCTGATCGCTGTCGTCCTGGTCGCCGCGATGCGATATCGGCACCAGCGAACCGTCACCGAAGAGCAGACCACCGGCGGGGCGATCAAGCGCCTGAAGACCGAATGGACCGAGGGGCTGCGGCTGTGCGTCGCCAGCCCGGCGATGCGGTTGTTCTTCGTGTTCTCCATGGTCACCGGGGTCGGTGAAGGGATCATGAGCACGCTCTTCGCACCGTTCGTCAGCGCCGAGATCGGCGGCGACGGGAAGGTCTACGGCCTGATCGTGTCCTCGCAGGCGATCGGCGGGATCGTCGGCGGCCTGATCGCCGCCGCGATCGGCTCCCGCTGGCCGGCCGCGACCCTGTGGGGCATCGGCGCCTTCGCCTTCGGCCTGATCGACGTCACGCTGTTCCTCTACCCGCTGGTGTCGAGCAGCGTGGTCCCGGCGTTCGTCTGCATGATCGTCGTCGGCCTGCCCGGCGCACTGGCCGTCGCCGGGATGATGACGGTCTTCCAGCACCTCACCGTCGACGGCACCCGCGGCCGGATCTTCGGCGCGGTCGGCGCCGCCGAGAGTGTCGCGGTGCTGATCGGCATCACCGCGGCCGGGTTCCTCGGCGACGCCGTTGGCATCATCCCGGTCCTGGTCTTCCAGGGCCTCGGGTACGTCGTGGGTGGGCTGGTGGTGCTCAGTCGGCGGCAGGTGCTGGCGCGTCGGCCGGAGGCGGCTCCGCTCCCGGCGTGACCAGGTGCAGCCGGACCCGGGCGACCCGGCGGCCGTCCATCTCGGTGACGGTCAGCGTGTGGGCGTCGAGCGGCACCTCGTCGCCGGTCGACGGGACCTTCCCGAGGCTGGCGGCGAGGAACCCGCCGACGGTCTCGTAGGGGCCGTCGGGGAGCTCGATCAGGGTCGCGTCGGCGAAGTCGTCCAGGTTCAGCAGGCCGTCGACCTCGATGTCGCCGCTGCGCAACCGGGTGGTCTCGGCCGGCTCCTCGTCGTACTCGTCCTTGATGTCGCCGATCAGTTCCTCGACCAGGTCCTCGAGCGTGACGATGCCGGCGGTGCCGCCGTACTCGTCGAGGACGATCGCGAGGTGGGTACTGCGGCGGCGCATCTCAGTCAGCGTCGGCAGCAGTTTCGCGGTGTCGGGCAGCATCAGTACGTCGCGCGCGAGGTCGCCGACGCGCACCGAGCGGGTCGCGACGGCCGGGTCGAACAGGTCGCGGACGTGCACGAACCCGACGATGTCGTCGGCGGAACCGTTCATCACCGGGTACCGCGAGTGCGGCCGCTCGGCGGCGAACTTCACCGCCTTGTACGCCGGCATCTCGGCGTCGACGAAGTCCACCTCGGTGCGCGGCAGCATCAGCTCGCGGAGCTGGCGGCTGCCGGCCTCGAAGACGTCGTCGACGATCTTGCGCTCTTCCTCACCGAGCGACTCGTGCGCCGAGACCAGGTCCCGGAGCTCCTCGTCGGTCATCACCTCGCGGTTCGCGTTCGGGTCGCCGCCGAGGGCCCGCACGACCACGTCGGTCGACTTGGAGAGCAGCCAGATGACCGGCCGGGCCCCGGAGGCGATCCGGTCGACCAGCGGCCCCAGGCCGAGCGCGAACGTCTCGGCGCGTTGCAGCGCGAGCCGCTTGGCCGCGAGCTCGCCGAGCACGATCGAGACGTAGGAGATGCAGATGGTGATCAGCACCAGCGCGACGGTGTTCGCCACCGACTCGGGCAGGCCGAGGTTACGCAGGTGCGGGGCGAGGGCGTCGGCCAGGGTCGCGCCACCGAAGGCGGCGGACAGGAAGCCCATCAGGGTCACGCCGATCTGCACGGCGGACAGGAACCGGTTCGGGTTGGCGGCGACCTTCGCGACGATCGCGCCACGCTTGCCGCGGTGCGAGAGTGCCTTCAGCTGGCTCTCCCGCAGTGACACGAGGGCCATTTCGGCGGCGGCGAAGACACCGCCGATCAACACGAAGACCAGAATCAGAACGATGTTCAGCAGCAGGGAGTCGTTCATGGGTGGAGTTTCCTAGCGCCCTCTCGTCAGACCACGAGAGGGCGGGCGTAGGGCGTAGTCGTCCATCTACCAAGCCTAGCGGGCGCTCGGGCCGCCGTGCGTGTTCGAGTTTGTTGGTTTACGATGATTCCTGGCCGGACGCGTCGTACGGCCGGGAGGGTCACACGATGAACACACCCCGCGGTGTCCGCCGGACCGACACCAAACTGTCGGACGGGCGCGAGCTGATCTACTACGACCCGGCCGACGCGCCGCCCCGGGTGCCGCTCGAGGACACCCGTGGCCTGCCCGCACCGCAACCGCAGGTCGAGCTGCGCACCGACCCGCTGACCGGTGACGTGATCACCTACGCGACGCACCGCAACACCCGCACGTACCTGCCGCCGGCCGACCAGTGCCCGCTGTGCCCGAGCAAGCCGGGCAACCCGACCGAGATCCCGGACCACGACTACAACGTCGCCGTCTTCGAGAACCGGTTCCCGTCCTTCGCCGGCCCCGGCCGGACCGAGGTGGTCTGCTTCACCAGCGACCACAACCGCTCGTTCACCAACCTGTCCCAGGGCCAGGCCCGGCTCGTCGTCGACACCTGGGCCGACCGGACCGCGGAGCTGAGCGCCCGCGACGACGTCGAACTGATCTTCCCGTTCGAGAACCGCGGCCGCGAGATCGGCGTCACGCTCAGCCACCCGCACGGCCAGATCTACGCCTACCCGTTCGTCCCGCCGCGGATGCGGACCCTGCTCGCCCAGGCGCGCAAGCACCAGGAAGTGGCCGGCAGCAACCTGTTCGCCGACGTCCTGGCCGCCGAGCGCAAGGAGGGCACCCGGGTTGTCGCGGAGAACGGCAACTGGACCGCGTTCGTCCCGGAGGCGGCCCGCTGGCCGGTCGAGGTGCACCTGTACCCGCACCGTCAGGTCGGCGGGATCGACGAGCTGTCGGTCGGCGAGCGCGACGACTTCGCCGAGCTGTACCTCGACGTTCTGAACCGCCTCGACGGTCTGTACGGCGAGCCGCTGCCCTACATCGCCGCCTGGCACCAGGCACCGGTCCGGATCGACCGCGAACTCGGCTACCTGCACCTGGAGCTGTTGTCGATCAAGCGGGCCGCGGACAAGATCAAGTACCTGGCCGGCTCCGAGTCCGGCATGGGCGCGTTCATCAGCGACACCCGGCCCGAGGACGTGGCCGAGACTCTGCGGAAGGTTGGCTCGTGAGCTTCGAGGATCTCTTCGGTACGGCGCCCGACGGCACCTGGCGCGCTCCCGGGCGGGTCAACCTGATCGGCGAGCACACCGACTACAACGACGGTCTCGTCCTCCCGATCGCGCTGCCGAACCGGATCCAGATCACCGCGTCGAAGCGCGACGACGGCCGGATCGCGGTCGCGTCCAGCGGGCACCCGGGCACCATCGAGTTCGCGATCGACGAGCTGGCTCCCGGTTCGGTCGGCGACTGGGCGGCGTACCCGGCCGGTGCCGCGTGGATCCTGCGCGAGACCGGCTACCCGATCGGCGGCGCGAACCTGCTGGTCGACTCCGACCTCCCGTCCGGCGCGGGGCTCTCATCGTCGGCCGCCTTGCTGTGCGCGACGTTCGTGGCGTTGCTCGGCCTGCGCGACATCGAGGTCGACCCGGCCGAGGTGGCGCGGCTCGCCCAGCGGGCCGAGAACTCCTACGTCGGTGCGCCGGTCGGACTGATGGACCAGATGGCCTCGATGTGCTGCACCGCGGGCCACGCACTGTTCTTCGACATCCGCGCGATGTCGACCGACCAGATCCCGTTCGACCCGCCGGCCGACGACCTCGCCCTGCTGGTCGTCGACGTGAAGGCACCGCACCGGCACGTCGACGGTGAGTACGCCGCGCGCCGGAAGAGCTGCGAGCAGGCCGCGGCCGAGCTCGGCGTACCGGCACTGCGGTCGATCGCCTTCGAGGAGCTCGACGACGCGCTGGCGCGGTTGTCGGACGACGTCGTACGGTGCCGGGTGCGGCACGTGGTCACCGAGATCCGCCGGGTCGAGGACGCGGTCGCGCTGATGCGGGCCGGCAAGCTGCGTGAGGTGGGTCCGCTGTTCACCGCGTCGCACGCCTCGCTGCGCGACGACTTCGAGATCACCGTGCCGGAGCTGGACGTTGCCGTCGACACCGCTCTCGAGGCGGGCGCGCTCGGTGCGCGGATGACCGGTGGCGGCTTCGGCGGCTGCATCATCGCGCTGGTCGAGGCCAGCGCGGCCGAATCGGTCCTGGCCGCAATCGAGAAGGCGTTCGCGGAGCACGGCTTCAACGCGCCGACCTCGCTGGCCGCGACCCCGTCGGCCGGGGCATCCCGGGTCAGCTGACGCCGTACCTCAGGAAGCGATCACCAGGTCACACCCGGTGTCGCGCATGGCCTTGCGGGCAGCGGTCGACAGGCCGTTGTCCGTGACGATCACGTCCAGGTCCGCCCAGGTCGCGAACGTGCTCAGACCGACGGTCCCCCACTTGGTGTGATCCGCGACCACGACGATCTCGCGGCTGGCGGCGATGAACGACCGGTTGGTCTCGGCCTCCATCAGGTTCGGCGTGCTCAACCCGTGCTCGGCATCGACACCGTGCGCGCCGAGGAACAACAGGTCGAGGTGCAGCGACGCCAGCGCCGCGGTCGCGATCGGTCCGACCAGCGCGTCCGACGGCGTCCGGATGCCACCGATCAGTACGACGGTGCGGTCCGAGCGACCGTTGCCGTGGAACACGTCCGCGATCCGCGCCGAGTTCGTGACGACTGTCAGGTTCTCCACCCGCAAGAGCTGCCGGGCCAGCGCGTACGTCGTCGTACCGGCGCCGATGCCGATCGCGCTGTCCGGCTGGACGCGGGTGGCGGCCTCGGCAGCGATCGCTTGTTTGGCCGCGGACTCCTGCGTCAGCTTGGCGTCGAAGCCCGGCTCGTGCGCGCTGCGCAGACCGACCGAGGTCGCGCCGCCGTGCACCTTGTGCAGCAGGCCGCTGGAGTCGAGGGCGTCGAGGTCGCGGCGGATCGTCATGTCCGAGACACCGAAGCGGTCGACGAGTTCGGCCACCGTGACCGCACCCCGACTGTTGACCTCGGCAACGATCGTGGCCTGCCGCTGGGCGGCCAACTGACCCCCGCGGCCGCGTGGCGGCTCTGCTCCGGCTGCGTTCACCTTCACAGCCTACTTTCGAAATGTCTCGCTGTCAGGGAAATGCGTTGCCCAGCCGGTGGCTGCGCGTCACCCTGAAGCATGCGATTCCCCGAAGACGTCCCCGTGCTGACCGATGGTGTGGTGACGCTCCGTGCCCACACGGCCGAGGACGTGGAGCCGGTCTTCCGGATGTGCCAGGACCCGACAATGCAGCAGTGGACGACCATCCCGGTCCCCTACGGGCACGAGCACGCGGTGCACTTCCTCACCGAGGTGATCCCGAACGGCTGGCGCGCGAACACCATGTGGGCGTGGGCGATCGAGTACGACGGCCGGTACGCCGGCACCGTCGACCTCGGCGACGGTGAGGGTGGCGTCGGTGAGGTCGGGTTCGCCGTCACACCGAATGTCCGGGGCAACGGTGTGATGACCCGGGCGCTCAAGCTGGCCGTGCGGTACGCGTTCGACGAGCTCGGCTGGCAGCGCGTGATCTGGCGGGCGTTCGTCGGCAACTGGGCGAGCCGGCGGGTGGCGTGGAAGGCCGGCTTCCGTGGGCTGGTGACGATCCCGGGCGGCGGCCGGGCGCGCGGCGTACGTAAGGACGAGTGGGTCGCGTCGGTCGGCCGCGACGAAGAGCTCGAACCACAGGGCAACTGGTGGCGCGTGCCCGAGCTCGAGGGCCGCGGGATTCGCCTGCGGGCGTTGCGGGAGTCGGACGCGCAGCGGGTGATGGAGGGGTGCAGTGACGAGCGGACGCAGTACTGGCTGGCCGGCTTGCCGTCGCCGTACTCGCTCGAGGACGCCCAGCGGTTCATCACGGGCCGGCTGCAGATGCTCGCGGACGGCGTGGGCGTCTCGTGGGCGGTCGTCGACGCGGCGACCGACGAGTTGCTCGGGAACGTCAGCATCTTCGACCTGAACCACCGGATCGATCCGACGCTGGGCGAGATCGGGTACTGGGCGCACCCGGACGCGCGCGGCCGCAAGGTGATGAAGACCGCCGTCGAACTAGTGATCGCGCATGCGTTCACTCCGATCGCGGACGGTGGGCTCGGGCGACGGCGGCTGGTGGTGATGGCCGCCGAAGGCAACAGTGCTTCCGCTCACGTTGCCGAGGCCAACGGCTTCACGCAGGTCGGTCACGAACGTCGCGCCAGCCCACTCCGGGACGGCGCGTACGTCGACCTCCTGGTCTTCGACCTGCTGGCGAGCGACCGACCCGGCTGATCGGTCAGGAACCCGCGCCGAGGGGTTGCGGCCGGGCTGCTCCGAGCGGTAACGGTGACCCGCTGTTGACGGCGGAATACGGCCAGTTGATGACATACGACACCCGTCCCCCTCGCCGTGGCGGGATCGGGCTGCTTGAATCGACGGGTGAGAGATCGTGAGGAACTCGTCCGCCGTTGGCAGGCCGGGTGGTCCGTCTCGCGGGGCTGGACCACGGTTGAGGACGACAACGACGGCATCCTGATCGTCCGGGCAGGCGAGGAGAACAGGCCGACCGAGTACGTCGTACTGGATGCCGACGACAAACCGGAACGGGTGGAACGTGCCGCCCAGCTCGCCCTCCAGCACGGCGGTGGGCGGGGCGCGGGCTGGATCACGCTGGCCACCGACGACAAGGAAGCCCGGATCGAGCAGCTGGAGGATCTCGGCCTCGAGGTCCAGCAGGACCAGGACTGGCTGATGACGATCCAGCTGTCGGAGCAACCGGCCCTGAAGCTGCACGAGCGGTACGCGTTGCACACCGAGCTCGAGGACGACCTGATCATCACCCGCGCGACCTTGCACGGCGGCGTGGTGTCGAGCGGCCGGATGGCCGTCGTCGGCGCGGACGCGGTCGCGGACCGGATCGAGACCGACCCGGCGCACCGCCGGCGCGGACTCGGCAGCGCGGTGATGGCGTCGCTGGTCGAGGCGGCCGCGGCGAAGGGTGCCAAGCGCGGCATCCTGATCGCGTCGATCGACGGCCTGCGGCTGTACCGGAGCCTGGGCTGGAAGGTGATCGCGGACATCGTGATCGCCCGCTCGCGGTGACTCGGTCGTTTCAAACGACTGGGATAGTCAAAGGTTCGTGAAGTGCATGTTCTCGCAGGAGTGGGCAACCGCCGTCCCGGGCAAGGCTGCAGACCATGACGAACCACAGACGGCCATCCGTGAGCGGTGTGGCCGGGCCTCTCATCGCGTCGCTGTCGGCTCTTGTGCTGCTCGCCGGTGTCGGATGGTTCGTTCTGCGGCAGACCGGCACCAGCAAGGTCACCAGCCAGGAGACCCCGGTCACCTCGGTCGCGCCGGTCAGCGACGACACGTCGCCGACACCTTCGGTCATCCCGACGAGCCCGTCGTACACACCACGCCGTACGACGCCTGCGCCGACGCCCACGCGGTCGACGACGAAGAGCGTGACGCCGAAGCCGACCCGGTCGACGACGGCACCGAGCCGAGGCAGCACGCGGACACCGTCGCCCACGACGTCGAAGTCCACCCCGAAGCCGAGCCACACCGCAACCCCGACACCGACGAAGACCAAGACCACCAAGCCGAGTAGTGGATCCGGTCCCGCCGAGTCACAGGTGCTCTCGCTCACCAACGCCGAACGGGCGAAGGCCGGCTGTGGACCGCTGCGGACGAACAAGGCCCTGACCAGGGCAGCCGACGCGCACGCCGCCGACATGGTCGCCCAGCACTACTTCGCCCACGACAGCCTGGATGGGCGCAGCCCGTTCGACCGGATGAAAGCGGCCGGGTTCACCGGTGGCGCGATGGCCGAGAACATCGCCGTCGGCTACACGAGTGCGGCAGCGGTTGTGGAAGGGTGGATGAACAGTGCGGGACATCGCGCGAACATCCTCAACTGCACCTACACGATGATCGGCATCGGCTACGACAGCGGAGTTGTGAAGGCCGGCCTGGGCAACGGCAGCTGGGTGCAGGACTTCGGCGGCTGACGGTCCCACCCCACTCACTCAATCGTTTTCTTCAGGAATTGTTAAGAGGGTTCACGCCTCTGTAACGATGACCTCGCGCGTCGGTTAAGGTCGCTGTTCGGTGACCAGGGGGGACCTGGCTGTGTTGCCTGTGCTGTCTGTAATCGCTCTACCACGGGGAAACGACGCGCTACTCGGCACGACGAGAACGAAGAGGATTCGCCCATCCCATGACGGATTCGCCTACCCCCCGGCGGCACCGCGGCAGTAGACGAGCTCCCCGACGGAGCCGTGGCCTGGTCGGCCCGGCCGTCAGCGCGCTCTCGGTCCTGCTCGCCATCGGCCCGGTGGTCTGGCTGATGTCCCGCGACACCTCCCGCGTCGACGAATCCGCCAAGGTGCTGAACGTCTCCGAGGACACCCGCGTCGACGGCAGCACGGCGGTCGAGGGTACGACGGCCGGCACGCCGCTGATCACCGTCACCAAGACCCTGCCGAACGGCCGCACCACCACCGCGGTCGTCGGTACGCCGGCCCTCGGGGCGGCCGTGACCTCGACGTCCACGTCGCTCACCCCGAGCACCTCGGGGACGCCGAGCGACACACCGAGCAACACGCTGACCGCACCGACCGTCGGCGTGACCACCGTGACGGTGACGCCGACCGCGTCGCGACGTACGGACAGCGGCGACAGCAAGCCGAAGCCGACCCGGACGCCGTCGACGAGCAAGACGCCGTCCAGCACGCCGACCAAGACCCGGACCACCGACACGCCGCAGGCCACCCCGGAGCCGCCGACCGGCGGTGGCGGGACGAACGCGCAGGAGCGGCAGGTCCTCGACTACACCAACCAGATCCGTCAGCAGCAGGGCTGCGGCCCGCTCCGGCTGGACAGTGCGCTCGTCGAGGCGGCCGGGAAGCACGCGTCGGACATGGTCCGGCGGCACTACATGGACCACACCAATCCCGATGGTGAGGACCCGGGCGACCGGATCAAGGACGCCGGGTACCGCGGGTCGGGCTGGGGCGAGAACATCGCGGCCGGCTACGACTCCGCGCAGAAGGTGGTCGCGGCCTGGATGCGGAGCGACGGCCACCGGAAGAACATCCTGAACTGCCGGTTCACCGCGATCGGCATCGGGTACGACCCCGGCCAGGTGCGGTCCGACTACGGACCGGGCAGCTGGGTCCAGGACTTCGGCCGGAGCTGACGGGTGCTTCGTGGTGAACACACTTCGAGGCACCGGACGTGAGGTCCGCTGCCGGCGCGCTGTCGTCACCGTTGTCATTGTGCCGAGCACACCGAGTGTGGCCGGGATGTTGTCCCAGAGCCACAATGTCCGGCCGGTTCACGGCCGGTCGCCGCGGGTAGATCCGATCGTGTCCTGCTGCCGGACGTTCCTGGGGGGCTCCGGCTGGACGGTTGATGAGGCACGTCCTGGGAAGGGAACAACGAAATAATGTCCGAGTCCGGTAACGGCCGGTACAAACCACGCAGGAAGGCGACCCGGGCCGCGTCCCGCTCGTCGCGATCCGGCACCCGGTCCACCCCGCCCGCGGAAACCACCCCGCCCCCGCCACCCGAACCACCCCGCTACGCGCCGCGCTCCAGCGACGAGTCGCCGTACTGGGCGAGCCCGCAGAACGCCGGCACGTCCAGCGAGTCGCCGTTCTGGGCCGGCAGCAACCAGTCGCGCCCGGCCACCCCGCAGTACGCGCCACGCACCGCGCTGCCCAGCTACACGGCCCCCGACCAAGCGACCCCGGACCACGCGACCCCCGGACACCCAGCCGCCGATTACCCGGCCATCAGCTACCCGGCCGCCGGCTATCCGGCCGCCGACGCCGGCCGCCCGTCCGAAGACTCCGCGTCCGGTCTCTCGGGCCGCCGCGCCGCCGGTACGCCGTCGTGGGTCGAGCAGTCGATCGTGGGCGACCCCGAACCCCCGGCCCGCGCCCGCCGCACGGCCCGGCGCCCGGAAACCCCCGCGGACCAGGACCTCGGCGAAACCGCCGGCACCTGGTCCACCCGCCGAGCCGCCGACGACTGGGCCTCCCTAGGCGCCACTACCCCTGCGGCCGACCCGCAGCCAAACACCCCCAGCGGGCCCACTGCAGGAACCTCAGCCGCGGCGGCTTCCGCGGCCGACGACCTGGCAGCCGCCGCCCGCGGCTCAGCCGCCCGCCGCGCCTCCGCAGCCCCGGTCGACACCCCGAGCAACACAGCACCCAGCACCGGCAGTTCCGAGCTCCCCGCAGCCCGCCTCGGCGGCACCGGCGACGGCACGGACCGTCGCAGCGTGCGCATCGATCGAGCAGGCAGTGCCGGGCTCGGGGTGGACCGCCTCGGTGGTGCTGGTTACAGCGCGGCGGCCGGCATGGGGAGCGACCACGTTGGCAGCGCCGGGCTTGGTAGTGAGCGGCTTGGTAGTGAGCGGCTTGGTGGCGAGCGGCTGGATGGCGAGCGGCTGGATCGGGTCGGGGGTGCGGCGGGGGCTGCTGGGCTTGCTGGTGGGCGGGCGGGTTCTGGGCCTGGCCGTTCCGGGGCCGGCGGTTCCGGGCCGGGCGGATCTGGACCTGGTGGTTCAGGGCCCGGGAGGTCTGGGGCTGGTGGGTCTGGGGCCGGTGGGCCGGGGCGGCGGGCTGCGGCTCGGTCGGCGGCGGCTGGGCGGTCCGCTCGGGGGCGGCGGACGGTGATTGCGATTGCTTCCGTGCTGCTGGTGATCACGCCGATCTCGTGGATCCTGCTGCACCAGCCGCAGAACGACGACGCCGACGCGTCCGTACCGATCGTGACGCGCACCGACGACACCTACATCACCCCGTCGACCAAGGCCGCGGCCTCGACACCGACGGCCCGCCCGACCGTCGCGCCGACGGCGACGCCAACCGTCACACCGACGACCACGCCGACCGCGACCCCCACCGACACCCCGACGGACACCCCGACCGACTCGACGTCCCCGACCACGGTCCCCTCGCGCACTCCGAAGACGACCGAGCCAACGTCGACACCGACGACCGAGCACTCCACGGTCGCGCCCACCACCCCGGGTCGCACCATCGACTCCCCCAAGCCGACCAAGACCACCACCACCCCGCCGCCACCGCCAGAGGACGGCGGCTCGATGCAGCCGATCGAGCTGCAACTGTTCAACATGATCGACAGCGCACGCAAGAGCAACGGCTGCGCTCCGCTGAAGCGTGACAGCGACATGACGGCGAGTTCGCGATCGGACGCCGGCAGCCGGTCGAAGTCCGCCAGCCGCCTGACGGCGAGCGGTGGATCGATGAGCGCGGCGGGCGGCGACGACTGGACGGCCAAGCAAGCGTTCGACCAGATGATGGCCCAGAGCAGGAGCACGATCCTCAACTGCGGGTTGACGACCGCAGCGGTGGGCTACGGCTTCACCGAGCACTGCAAGATCCTGCTGTGCCTGACGGGTACCGCCGATCGCAACGCGTGGGTGGCGAACTTCTCGTAGTGGGTGGAGCGCTCTTGCTGAGGGTTGGTGCGACCATGGTTTGACGACCTGGTCCACCAACCTGCGGGAGGCTGGATGTTTTCCGAGCGTGATGATGTGGATCGGGCCGGGCCGGCGCATTTCGGGATTCATCCGGACGCGTTCGCGGAGGAGCGTCCGGATCCGCGGCCCGAGGAGGCCAAGCGGATGGGGTTGAGCCGGCACACCGAAGAGGGTGCCGTGCTGTACTTCGCCTCCGCGCTCGACCGCGGCAAGACGGGTCACCGGATGATGGCCTGGATCCTGCTCGTCACGTTCGCGGCGCCGGTGATCTACATCCTGCTCGTGCTGCTGTAGAACTCCTGCCGATGCCGCTGCGGCGTCGTCCCCAGCAGGGTGTGGAAGTGGTGCCGCAACGCGTCGCTGCTGCCGAACCCGCTCTCGTTCGCCACCCGGTCGACCGACAGATCCGTTGTCTCCAACAACAACCGCGCCCGGTCGAGCCGCTGCCGCAGCAACCACGCCTGCCCCGAGCTCCCGGTCCGGGCCCGGAACTGCCGCGTGAACGTACGCCGGGACAACGCCACCGCCCCGGCCCAGTCGTCGAGTGACACCGGCTGGTCGAGCCGCGCCCGGGCCCACACCATCGCCTTCTCGATCACGTCGTCGCTCGGGTCCGGCGGCACCGGCACCGGGATGTACTGCGCCTGCGACCCGCTGCGACGCGGCGCCACCACGATGTCGCGGGCAACCTTCTCCGCCATCTCGACCCCGTGATGCGTCCGCACCAAGTGCAGGCAGCAGTCCAGAGAAGCCGCCGTACCCGCGGACGTGATGACGTCGCCTTGATCGGACCACAGCACGTCGGCGCGTACGTTCAGCGACGGGTACCGCGACCGCAGTTCGTCGGCGAATCGCCAGTGCGTCACGACCTCGCGCCCTTCCGCGATCCCGCTCTCCGCGACCAGGAACGCCCCGACGCACAACCCGACCACGGTCGCGCCTCGCGCGTGCGCCCGCCGGATCGTCTCCAGCAGTACGTCGGAAGCGACCAGCCCCGGCTCCCAACTCGGAAGGACCACGACGTCGGCCCGGTCCATCGCCTCGAGCCCGTGCTCCACGGTGATCCCGTACCCGGCGTTCGTCGGCATCGTTCCCGGTTCCTCGGCGCAGACGAGTACGTCGTACCGCTCGGGAAGTCCGCGTCGTTCGCCGAGGACCAGGCACGGCACCGAGAGGTGGAACGGGCTCATCCCGCCGTACGCGAAGACCGCTACTGTGCGCATCACACCAGTATGGCCCGATCTTCGGTAACTATGGCTCCCGGGCCAATGGCCGGACGCTCCGCGGGGGCGCAGGATCGTGGTCATGAAGATCACGCACATCGGCGGCCCGACCGCCGTCCTGTCCCTCGGCGGCCTGACGTTCCTGGTCGACCCTGCCTTCGACGAGCCCCGCGACTACCAGCTCCCGGGCCGGGTGATGACCAAGCTGATCGGCCCGGCGATCCCGGCCGCGGAGCTCGGTCCGATCGACGTCGCGCTGGTGTCGCACGACGAGCACAAGGACAACCTCGACGACGCCGGGCGGGCGTTGCTGCCGTCGATCCCGACGGTGCTGTCGACCGAGGGCGCGGCGGTGCGCATCCCCGGCGTCCGCGGGCTGAAGAACTGGGAGTCGATCGAGCTGCCGCGGCCCGACGGCGGCGTACTCACGGTGACCGGCGTACCGGCGCTGCACGGCCCGGAGGGCGCCGAGGCGGTCGTCGGATTCGTGACCGGGTTCGTCCTGGAGGGCGAGGGGCTGCCGACGGTCTACGTGTCAGGGGACAACGCGTCGCTCGGTCTGGTGAAGGAGATCGCCGACCGGTTCCCGGCGATCGACGTCGCGGTGCTGTTCGCGGGCGCCGCGCGGACCGGTCTGCTCGACAACGCGAACCTCACGCTGACCTCGACGGACGCGGTCGAGGCCGCCCGCATCCTCGACGGGGCAACCATCGTCCCGGTCCACACCGAGGGCTGGACGCACTTCTCCGAGGGCCCGGACCAGCTGATCACCGCGTTCCGTGACGCCGGCCTGGAGGACCGCGTGAACCTGCTGCCGCACGGCGTCCCCACGCACGTGTGATTGAGCGCTTGACGAGCACGGAGAGTTACGACTAAGGTTTGCGCCGCCGGGGGGACCGGCAGTCATTCTCATTCGGGCCGGGGGATCATCGGCCCACTGCCCAAGGGGACATTCCTATGCTCGTACGACGTTTCCGCCTGCTCTTCTCCGCCGCCACGGCCGCCGTGGTGCTCGCCGGTACGGCGATCCTCGCACCGCTTTCGGCCGAGGCGGCGATCACCGTCGTCCTCGGCGGCATCCAGTACGACCCGCCGGGCGCGGACACCCGCACCAACGCCCAGCTGAACAACGAGTTCTTCACGGTGCGCAACATCAGCACCCGGCCGATCAACCTGTCCGGGTACCGCGTCGCGGATGTCGCGAACCACGTCTTCGTGTTCCCGCGCGGCTACGTGCTGCCGGGCCGGTCGACGGTCATCGTCCGGACCGGCAAGAACCGCAACCGGGCCCTCACCCTGTACTGGAACCAGAGCTGGTACGTCTGGAACAACACCGGCGACACCGCCCGCTTCCAGACCCCGGCCGGCAAGACCTTCGACACCTGCTCCTACAAGGCCGTCGCCGGTCGCGCCCGCGTCGCCTGCTGAAACGCTGAAAACTAGTGCGCGGGATCAGTGCCGTCCGGGATCCAATCCCGGACGGTGATCTCGTCGCCGACCCGAACGATGCCGGGGGCAAGCACCGCGGCCTTCACGCCGAAGCTGACCCCACCGCCATACGCGGGTTCCCGCCGGTACGTCGCCAAGGTCCGCGTCGGCTCCGGCCCGGACTTGGCACCGGTCGCCTGGTCGACAGTCGGTACGGCGCAGCGGATCCCGCGCGCGGAGTACCCGATCTCGACCGCGCCGGCGGTCATCCGCAGCACCTTGTCCTCGGTGTGCGGGTCCGACCAGCCGGACACCACGATGTTCGGCCGGAAGCGGTTCATCGGGATCGCATCGCCGCCGCGTTCGAGAATCCGCGCGTTCAGCCCGTCGAGTGACGCCTGCGACGTGATCATCAGCGCGTGCGCGTCGCCGTACCCGGTGAGCCCGCGATGCGCGCCCCAGCCGGGCCGGTCGTGCTCGGGCGTGACCCGGACCAGCGCGGCCGACGTACCGAGTCGTTCGGTGAACCACGCGTCCGCGGCCGGGTCCTGCACCACGCCCTGCCCGAACCACTTCCCGAACAGGCTGACGTCGCGCCGCTTCCCGTCGTACCTGATCTCGATGTCGAGGTCCGGGGCGTCCGGCGCCGACAGCCGCAGTACGTCGCCGTCGAGCGCGGCCCGCAGTGTCGCCATCGCGGGCAGCTTGCGCTGGCTGAGGAACGTCCCGTCCGGCTCGACCAACATGAACAGCCGGT
The DNA here is from genome assembly GCF_056436705.1 of Kribbella sp. NPDC043289. Classification (NCBI taxonomy): domain Bacteria; kingdom Bacillati; phylum Actinomycetota; class Actinomycetes; order Propionibacteriales; family Kribbellaceae; genus Kribbella; species Kribbella sp. NPDC043289. Next base: position 502,972 of record NZ_JBWKCB010000002.1, on the reverse strand, counting down.
CGTTCAGCAGACCGGTGGGACCGACCTCGGCGGTCTCCACGGGGACCCCGGCGAGACCTTTCACCGGGTAGTAGGCCAGGGCGGCAACCTTTGCAACAGACACAACCGCAAGCCTAGCCCGACCTTGAACTGTTGAAACATGTTGAGTTATGTTTGAACACGTGGAGGATGTCGAAAGGTTCGCCGCCGCGCTGCATCGCGTCCGCCGCCAGGCCGGCCTCAGCTACCGCCAGTTGGCGGACCGGGCCCACTACTCGCACCCCCACCTGATCCGCGCGGCGAGCGGCAAGCAGCTCCCGACCTGGGACGTCGCCGCCGCCTACCTCACCGGTTGTGGAGTGCCGGCGGACCTGCTCCCCGTGTGGCATCGGCGCTGGCAGGAAGCGAGCCGGGACCCACGCGACATCGTCGGCCTGCTGGACGACGCCGAGACTCTCGAACACCTCGGTGACGCCGTCGCGGCCCTCGTTCGGCCGCGCTCGCTCCGCACCCTCGAACAGCTGACCGGCATCCCGCGCGCGACGATCCAGGCCTGGCTCCAAGGCACCCGTCTCCCCGGACGCGACCGCCTGGACCACCTGGTCAGAACAGTCGGCGCGACTCCGGCCGAGCGTTCTGCCGTCGCTCAAGCAGTCGACCGACTCAGCTCCGGAAGACTGAGGCCGGCGCCCGCGGCGTGACGAAGCCTTCCGCATCGGTCAGCGGCGCGGCTTTCCCCGCCAACTCCCCCAGCGACATCACGTCGTACGGCGGTTGCGCCCGCCGTCCCGCGTCGATGAGATCGGGCACCGGCTGCGGCGACGCGACCATGATGACGTTCCCGAACCCCTTGCCCCGCAGGATCTTCCGCTCCGCGAGCACAACGCCTGAACCAACCGCGGCGGCCACCGTCGCGGCCGTCCGCCGGATGAACGGCAGGCCGGCCTTCCCGTCGATCAGGTTCGCGACGAGCACGCCGGTCGGTCGCAGGACGCGCCCGCACTCGGCGAAGAACTCGGCGGTCACCAGGTTCGCCGGGACCGCCTCGTGTTCGAAGGCGTCCAGGATCATCAGGTCCATCGAGTCGTCGTACAGGTCGGTGATGCCGGCCCGGCCGGTGACCGGGCGGACCTTGATCCCGGACCGCTTCGGCAGCGGCAGCGCCTCGCGGACGAAGTCGGTCAGGTCCTCGTCGGGTTCGAGCACGATCTGCCGGGACCGCGGGCGGGTCGCGGCGACGTACCGCGGCAGGCTCAGCGCCGCGCCGCCGATGTGCGCGACCGCGACCGGCTGACGTCGCGGCGCGACCGCGTCCACGACGTCGCCGATCCGGCGCATGTACTCGAACGAGAGGTGGGTGGGGTCCGCGAGATCGACCTGCGACTGCGGTGATCCGTCGACGCGCAGCACGAACGTACCGTCGGCCTCGGCCTCCACACTCGCGAGCCCGGAGGCCGTCCTGCGTTCCACCCGCCCATCATCCCAGCTACTTGGCCTCGCGCTCCTCCGCCACTGCCACATCGGTGTTGTCGGTGAACAAACCGTCGATCCCGGCCTTCCGGTACGCCGCGATCTCGCCGAACAGGTTGCCGGAGTCGTTCGGGTTCGTGGAGCTGTCGAAGTCCGCCGGGAGGAAAGTGTTCTCGACCCGGAACGTGTACGGGTGCACGACCAGGCCGGCCTTGTGCGCGTCGGCGACCAGCGCGGTCGGCTTCCCGAGCTTGCCGGTCGCGTCCAGCGGGATCACCTGGTCCTTGCTCGGGCCCACCCCGGCGGCGTACGTCGCGACCTCGCGCAGACCGTTCGCGCTGACCACATCGGCGTACGTGCGCTTGTCCCCGGACACCACGAAGTCGTACGGCGCCCCGCTCGCGCTGGTCAGCTGGACCAGCGGGACCCGCAGCTCCTTGTGCAGTGCCTTCAGGTTCGACACCTCGAAGGACTGGACGAAGACTTTGGCGTCCTTCTTGTTCAGGCCGTTGCGGTCGAGCGTCTTGACCAGCTCGGGCTCGAGCGGCAGACCCTGCTGCCGGAAGTACGTCGGGTGCTTGGTCTCGGGGTAGATGCCGATCGGGCGGCCGAGCTCCTTGGACAGTCGCTTGCTGAGGTCGATGACTTCCTGGAACGTCGGGATCTGGTAGTGCCCGTTGAAGATCGTGTTGTGCTGGCGGACCGCCGGGATCCGCTCCTTGGCCCGCAGTGTCTTCAGTTCGGCGAGGGTGAAGTCCTCGGTGAACCAGCCGGTGGTGGCGACGCCGTCGAGCAGCTTGGTCTTCTTGCGGTCCTTGAACTCCGGGTGGTCCGCGACGTCCGTCGTACCGCTGATCTCGGGCTCGTGGCGGGTGACCAGGACGTGGTCCTTGGTAGTGACCAGGTCGGGCTCGATGAAGTCGGCGCCCATCCGGGCGGCCAGCTCGTACGACGCCAGCGTGTGCTCCGGGCGGTAGCCGGAGGCACCGCGGTGACCGACGATCACGAAGTCGTCGTGATGGCTGGTCGCGTCGACGGACTGCGGGACCAGGACCGAGGTGGCCACCGCGAGCGCCGAGACAGTCACCGGAATCAGCCGGCCGGTCAGCTTCATGAGGTTCTCCTAACACGTCAGGGGACTGGGGCCAATCTCCGGTACTCCGGCGTACGCCACGTAGCCGCTCGATGAACGATCGCGCCGAATGTGAGCAACCCAGCGTTGGACACGAGCGCGGAGCTTGCTAGCGTCCGAAGCACACAATCTGATGAGCTAGGAGCTGGTCGTGAGCACTACACCGGTGAAGGTGGCCGTTACCGGGGCCGCAGGGAATATCGGTTACAGCCTGCTGTTCCGGATCGCGAGCGGAGCGCTGCTCGGGCCGGACACGCCGGTGGAGCTGCGGCTGCTGGAGATCACCCCGGCGCTGAAGGCGCTCGAGGGCGTCGTCATGGAGCTCGACGACAGCGCGTTCCCGACGCTGGCCGGGATCCAGATCGGCGACGACCCGAACGTGGTCTTCGACGGCGTCAACGTCGCGCTGCTGGTGGGTGCGCGGCCGCGGACCAAGGGGATGGAGCGCGGTGACCTGCTGGAGGCCAACGGCGCGATCTTCACCGGCCAGGGCAAGGCGCTGAACGACCACGCCGCGGACGACATCCGGATCACCGTCACCGGCAACCCGGCGAACACCAACGCCCTGATCGCGAAGAGCAACGCGCCGGACATCCCGGCCGAGCGGTTCTCGGCGCTGACCCGCCTGGACCACAACCGGGCGCTGGCGCAGCTGTCGAAGAAGACCGGTGTGCACGTCACCGACCTGAAGAAGATGACGATCTGGGGCAACCACTCCGCGACGCAGTACCCGGACATCTTCCACGCCGAGGTGGCCGGCAAGAACGCGGCCGAGGTCGTCAACGACCAGGCCTGGGTGGAGAACGACTTCCTGCCGACCACGCAGAAGCGCGGCGCCGCGATCATCGAGGCCCGGGGTTCGTCCTCGGCCGCCTCCGCCGCGGCCGCCACCATCGACCACACCCGCGACTGGCTGCGCGGCACCGCCGACGGTGACTGGGCCTCGATGGCGGTCGTCTCCGACGGTTCGTACGGCGTCGCCGAGGGCCTGATCTCGTCGTTCCCGGTGACCACCAAGGACGGCAACTGGGAGATCGTCCAGGGTCTGGACATCAACGAGTTCTCCCGCGGCAAGATCGACGCCTCGGTCGCCGAGCTCACCGAGGAGCGCGACGCGGTGAAGGCGCTCGGCCTGATCGGCTGACCCAGCACGTTGACAGCAGGGCCCCCGGGACGCGTCCCGGGGGCCCTGCTGCTGTTCTCACCGCAGCGTGTAGGCGGCGATCACCGTTTGCGTGGTGCTGTTGCCGGCCGCATCGGTCGCGGTCGAACGCAACGACACGGCCTGACCGGCAGGCGTCGGAAAGATCGCCTTGCCACCCGTGGCCGGCGCCTGATGCCAGGTGGCACCCGCGTCACCGGAGTACTCGATCTTCACCTTCGTCACCGGACCGCCGGTGACCTCGAACGGCAGGACCGTGACCGGCTTGCGCACCATCGTGTTGTTGCCGTCGACATCCGGCCGGAAGCGCACGGTGTGGATCGGGACGCTCGACTGATCCGCGGACGACGTGAAGGTCGCTTCCAGGTCGGTCCGGGTCGAGAACGGCCAGACCGCCTGCGTCCCGGTCGTGACCAGCTTGTACGCCGCCTTACCCGCCGGCTGGCCCGCGACGTCGACGAAACCGAACTTGTCCGACGATCCGACCTCGGTCCCGTCCCGGTAGAGCTTCGTACTCTGGGACGTCCGGTCGATGAAACCGCGGTGACCGTCGGCGTCACTCAGCCCGTACATGCTGATGGTCAGCTTGTCGGCGGACCGCGTCGCGGCATACACCGACGGGACGAACGTCGCCGCGTTCCAGCGTTCCGTGTACTGCCGCCCGGCCTTGTAGATCACCGGGTCGCCCACGAGGCGCCAGCGCGCGCTCGGGAAGTCCGGGCCGTCGGTGTCGTCCTGGGTATCGCCGGCCCAGCCGTACGGCGTCTGGTCGACGTAGTACCGGATCGTCCGTGGCGGGTCGAGGCGGATCACTCGGGCCCACCCGCCGCCCGGCCCCTGTGAGGACAGCATCTTGAACAGTCGTGCGCCGTCGGCCGAGTTCACCGTGCTGTCCACGGTCGCGAGGTCGGACTGCTGCACCAACCGGTCGAAACCGGTCGGGAAGTCGCCCGGAAAGTAGTTCGCGATCCCGTACAGGTACGGCGTGTTCGTGAAGTACCCGTCCGCACCCGGCACACCCCACTGTGACGTCACGTGTCCCGTCAGCTCGGCGGCCGTCAGCTTCGGCCCCGCGTTGTAGGTGAAGAACTCGCCGAGCTTGAAGCCCGCGGCGGTGTAGTTGTACGTACTGTCCTTGATCGTCCGGGCGAACCCGATGTCGGAGAACGCGTCGACAGCGCCGGCGTTCGGTACCGAGGTGGTGACCGGCTTCGCCTTGCGCGCATCGAGGACGACCGTCTGGTCGCCGCTGAGCTTGACGCTCGGCGCGAGCAGCGTGAAGAAGATCCAGTCCTCGGGCCCGCGCTCGAACTCCTGGAACTGGTTGAGCACGTACTCGCCCTGCGGCACCCTGATCGTCACCGTGCCGTCCGCGTCCGGACTGTAGATCTCGCTCCGGTCGTTGTCGACGCCGACGAGGTGCACCGGGTAGTCCGGATCCGGCGCCCCGTCCCGCCGGATCGACTTGACCGTCAGGGTGTACGTCGGCACTTCCTTGTCCACCCCCACCGGTACGACGACCGTCTGGCCGCCTCCCGTGGCGGTGATGCGACCGCTGTACAGCCCGTCGGCGCCACCGAGTGTGGTGTCCGATGTCGCCTGCACGGACGCCGTACCGCCAGCCGGGACCGTAACCGAGTCGGCGCTCAGCTTCAGCGCACCGCCCGGAGCCGCCGCGCCGTCCGGACCGGTCAGCACAGACGACAACGACAACGTGACCGCCGCGTCGCCGAGGTTCCGGAAGGTCACCGCGCGAGTCACCGGCTGGTCGTCGGTGTGCGGGTACGACGCCTTGCCGAACGACACGCTGCCCGGCTCAGCGACCACGGACTGCTTGATCGCGGTGGTCAGGTCGATCCGGCCAGCGCCCTGCTGGAACGACGTCTGGCCGGCCGCGACCTTGGCCGAACCCATCAGCGCGGCCTTCAGCTCGGCCGGCGTCCAGGACGGGTGCTCCTGCAGCAGGATCGCGGCGGCGCCGGCGGTGTGCGGCGTGGCCATCGACGTCCCGGAGAGCCGCAGGTACTGGTCGCCGACCGGTTCGCCGATCGACGAGTCCTTCGACTTCGCGGCGACGATGTCCGTACCGGGAGCGGTGACGTCCGGCTTCAGGGCGCTGTCACCGATGCGCGGTCCACGACTCGAGGTCAGGTTCAGCTGGTCCTGCTTGGTGACGTTGCCGACGGTCAGCGCCGCGTCGGCGCTGCCCGGCGAGCTGATCGTCGCGTCACCGGGACCTTCGTTGCCTGCAGCAACTACGAACAGGGTGCCGGTCTCGGCGGTCAGCCGGTTCACGGCCTCCTCGACCGGGTCGAGGTCCGGCGTGTCCTGGCCGCCGATGCTGAGGTTGACGATCTTCGCCTTGACGTCGCGCGCGGCCCACTCCATCCCGGCCAGGATCGCGGAGTCCTCGCACCCCCACACCTCGCAGATCTTGCCGTCGTAGATCCGCGCGTCCGGCGCGACGCCCTTGTAGCGTCCACCCGACGCCGCGCCCGTACCGGCAATCGTCGATGCGACGTGCGTACCGTGGCCGACGAGGTCGTCGGCGGACTCGGTGGTGAAGTTCTTCTCCCCCGCGATCTGCGTCGCGAGATCGGGATGGGTCGCGTCGACACCGGTGTCGAGCACCGCGACCGGCACTCCCTTCCCGGTGTACCCCGCCTGCCACGCGACCGGTCCACCGATCTGCGGAACCGACTGGTCCAGCATCAGCTTGCGCTTGCCGTCCAGCCAGAGCTTGCTGAACCCGGCCGAACTCAGGAACGTCTTGGCGCTGCTCTTGCTGACCTTCAGCGCCGCCCCACCGATCGACGGCAGCTGCCGGGTGACCTTGGCCCCGGCCGGTACGGCGCGCTTCGCCGCGGCGGCCCCGGAGTACGTCGTCAGGACCGGGATGGTGCTCGTCGACGCGTCGTCGTACCCGTCCTTGAGCAGCTCAGCGACGTCGAAGAGCCGGCGGTCGATCCGGCCGTCGCCCACCTGCTTGGTGACGTCGGCCGGGATCACATACATGTGGTCCTTGGTGCGGTGTGTGGTGAAGCCGACGTCCTGCCGGCCGGCACCGGGTTCGACCGTCGCCTTGGTCAGGTCGCCGCCGCGCAGGACGACGCGGTCACCGGTGATCAATGTGACGCGGATGTCCTTGGCTGCCGTGTGGACGGTGGCCGACTGGCCGGATGGTGCCGCCTGCGCCGGTGCTTGACCGGCCAACGTACTGGCGGCAAGGCCCGCGACCGCCAGAACGGCGATCGCGGGCGTTGCTCTACGCGTAGATCTCGAACTCACTCAGGGCCTCCCCAGAAGACGGTTGTCTGCGCACTCTTAGAACGCCGCAACCGGCCTCAGGGGTTGCCTCAGTTTCAGGCAGGTGGTGCGACCAGTCCGCTGTCCTGGCCGGCGGCGGCCAGTGAGGCGGCGATGAAGCCGGTGGACTTGAGGTCCTCGATCAGGTCGTGAAGGTACGCAACCGTCTCGGGCTGCTTCGCCTTGGACGTCCCGACGGCCTGCTGGATCTGCATGAACCGCTCGTCGATCAACCGCAGGTCCGCGTGCTCGGCGACGTACTGCGAGATCGGCTGCCGGATGCCCGCGGCCACCTCCAGCCCTTCGGCCCGGAACACGTCGACACCGTCCGCACCCCGCACCACCGTCGCCTGCTGCAAGGTCCTGGTCAGGTACAGGTCGTACGCCGAGCCCTGCTTCGCCCCGATCCGCACGCCAGGCGCGTCCACGTCGGCCACCGCGGTCAACGCCGAGTCCCGCGGTACGGCGAAGACTCCTTCGATCACGACGTACGGGCCCGTGAACGCCACCTCGGCAGCCCGTGCGGGCTCGATCGCGAGGAAGCAGAGGTCCGCCTGACCGGTCGTCATCGCCTCGAACGACTTCCGTGCCGCGTCAAAACACAGCAGCTCCAGCGGCAGGTCCAGCCGCTTGGCCAGCTCCCGCGCGATGTCGACGGTGACGCCGCCGGGCGCGTCCGGGGTGCCCTGCGCGAGGACCGGGTTACCGAGGTTGATCGAGGCCCGCAGGACACCGGTCGGCGCCAGGTCGGTGGCAACAGTCGTCATAGCGGCGACCTTATCCGCCCGCCTTGGACCCGGCTGACGACTGACGGATCTTGTCAGTCGTGATCTCGCAGGGTCGCCGCGGCGGCTCGGGCGGCCGGGGCCAGCTCGTCGTCCCTCGAGGGGGCGAACACCGTCGTCGTCGGCGCCGGATGCGCGCGGAGCAGACGGGTCCGTTGCCAGGTCGGCGGATGCTCCGCGTCGCTGCGCCCGTTGCACGCCCGATCGACCCGCACCAGTCGCGCGAACTCATGGTCGGGGATCTCGGCCGCGGTACGTCGTACCGCGTCGAGCGGATCGCCCGTGCGATCGAACCGAACGGCGCGCTCGAGTGCGCGATAACAGATGCCGGCGAGCAGGACCCGCTCCAGGGACGCGGCGGTCGGCTCGGAGCCGACGAGCTCGGCCACGCGCCGGTCGATCCGGTACTCGCGCCGTTGCCGCCCGGCCAGATCGAGCCGACGCAGCAGCCGGTGGTACGCGCGGATCGGCGGGCCGAGGACGGCGTTCGCGATCTGGGTCATCCGATGGTGCGCGATCTGGCCCTCGCCACGCCCGACCACGACATCCACACCTTCGGAGTGCTTGGCCCGCCACTCACCGGCCGAGTCGAGTGCACCGGGGGACACAGTCGCCGCCAGTTCACCGATGACGTGCTGGGCCGCGCCGAGGACGCGGTCGTGCACGCTGCGCTGGTCGTCGTACAGGGCGTGCGCGAGGGCGGCGTACCGCTCCTGCGGTCCGAGGACGGTCCACGACGGGAGACCGAGCCGGAGGGTACGGCGGTAGCTCAGGCCGATGCGGTCGATCGCGATACGGGTGTCGGTGGTGACCACGACGCTCTGCAGTTTCGGCGTCCCGGTCTGACCGGCGAGGCGGTCGAGGACGTCGTACAGCTGGGGAGCCTGTTCTCTGGTCACCGGCTGGGCGCTGTCCGGGAGGCGGGTGATGCGCGGGCGGAAGATCGCGGTGATGACGAAGAGGATCGCGGCGAACGGGACGCCGAACAGGAACGGGCGGTAGAACACGAGCAGCGCGAGTCCGCCGAGCAGTCCGGGGAGCGGCACCAGTAGCACCGGCAGCGACAGCAGGAAAGCGCTCAGCGAACGTTCCGGTCCGGACGCGGGTCGCTCGGCCAGGGCATCCGCCAGTTTGCGCTCGCGCTCGACCTGCCGGTCCGGCTGCGCGGGCGCCGGCTCCAAGTTCCACTCACAGTGCCGGCACCAGATCGCGTAGCGCGCGTCGGTCGGCAACGGGCGGCCGCACTGCGGGCAGTCGACCGCGCTGTCCATCGTCATGGGGCAAGAATGCGACTCACCAGGGCCATTCAGAGCGTTTTCTCGAACAACACGCGACGGCGATCGAGGATGGTCTCCCGACCGGTCTCGACGTACCCGTGGCGCGGGTAGTAGCTGAGGTTCTCGGTCATCGCTTCGTTGGTACACAGGGTGATGCGGCGGTATCCGCGCTCGCGGGCCTGATCCTCGGTGAACGTCAGCAGGGCGGAGCCGAGGCCGGTGCCCTGGGCGTCCGGCGCGACGGCGAGGACGTCGAGCAGGAGCGAGTCGGGCTCGTCCTCCAGCAGTACGAAACCTCTGACGGCCCCACTGTCGTCATCGGTGGCGACCCACACCTTGGCGCCGTTGACGGCCGCGGTGTAGTCGATCGTCATCGGGATCGGAGGCAGGCCGATCCGGGGGATGTAGTGCTCGAAGGCCGCCCGGGCGATGGCCGTGACGACCCCCGCGTCGGCCGGCGTCGCGGGTCTGATCATGGGGGCATCCTTGGTCGGTGTGCAGAAATAGCCTAGACCGCTCGGACGTCGCACCGTAGCCTCCGGCGAGTGGACCTCACTGCTCTCCAGGATCGGTTCGGCGCCGATCGCGCCGCACCGATCGCTCTGGGTTGCTCCGAAGCGACCGTCGTCCGGCTCGACCGCGGCTCGGAACGCCTGTATTACAAGGAAGGTCAGGTCCTGGACGCCGAGGCCGATCGGCTGGCCTGGCTCGGCTCGACCGGTTTCCCGTGCCCACAGATCGTTGATCGCGGCAACAACTGGCTTCTGACCGCCGAGTTGCCCGGCCGGGACGCGTCCCAGGACTGGCCCGCCGCCGACCGCCCGGCCGTGCTCGCCGCGATGGCCGCCGGCCTGCGCGCACTGGACGAGCTCACCGACTGCCCGTTCGCCTCCCCCTTCCCCGGCGACGGCTCGGCCGTGACCCATGGGGACTACTGCGCACCGAACGTTTTCATCGACCCTTCGACGCTGCGTTTCACCGGAGTGCTCGACGTGAGTTGGCTCGGCACCGGCGACCGGTACGTCGACCTCGCGCTCATGTTCCAGAGCCTTCGCGGCACCCTGAACCCGCAGTACGGCGGACCACCCGCGGCGCGGCGCTTCGTCGAGTTGTACGGCGGCGATCCGGACGATCCGCGGATCGAGCAGTACATCGCGGTCGACACCGACGACTACTTGCCCTGATACGCCCGGCGGTACGCGCTCGGCGTGGTGTGCAGTGCGGCGCGGAACCGCCGGCGCAGATTGGTCGCCGAGGACAGACCGACGCGGGTCGCGATCGTGTCCACGGAAAGTTCTGTTTCCTCGAGCAGAAAACGTGTTCTGGCGATTCTCTGGGCGAGCAGCCACTGCCCTGGCGGGACCCCGAGTTGTTCCGCGAACCGGCGGGCGAGAGTTCGTGCGGAAACGTTGGCGCGACCTGCGAGATCCTCGAGCGTGATCGTTTCCGCGAGATTTTCCGTGGCCCAGTCGAGCAGTTCGCCGAGTGATTCCACGGGCTGCTCGGGCTCGTCGCGGTACTGCACCTGACCGCCTTCGCGATGCGGCGGCATCACCATCCGCCGGGCCACCCGGGACGCGTACGCCGCGCCCTGATCGTTGCGCACCAACTGCAGGCACAGATCGATACCGGTCCCCGATCCGCCGCTCGTCGCGACGTCACCGTGATCGATGTACAGCACGTCCGGATCCACTTGGACCGCGGGGAATCGGCGTTGCAGCTCGTCGGCGTACCGCCAATGGGTTGCGGCGCGACGACCATCGAGCAGGCCGGTCGCGGCCATCACGTACGCGCCCGAGCAGATACTCACCAGGCGCGCTCCGCGTCGGTGGGCACGCGTCAGCGCTCTCGTCACGGCCGCTGTCGGCTCGCGATTGATCGGCAGCCACCCCGGTACGACGATCGTGTCGGCCCGGTCGAGGGCACGCAGACCCGAGGCGACGACCATGTCGAAACCCTCGGTGGTCCGCACGTTCCCCGGCCGCTCGGTGCACACACTGAAGCGGTACGGCGCCTCGCGGAAGACCGCCGCCGCGCACCCGAGCTCGAAACTCGCCTGCGGCTGACTCACCAGTGCGACCACGCGATGCATGGCAAGAAAGTACCTGATCGGGACTATCCAGACACTGGGGACAAGCCTGTGGAGGACGCGAGGATCGGGGTATGCAGAACTACGAGTGGGCGTCGCTCGCCGACGCACCGGTCCGTGAACTCTTCCCCGGCATCAAGCTCCGGCCCCTGTGGTCCGGGGAGGTCGCCAAGGCATTCGTGTTGCAGATGGAACCCGGGTCACGCTGGGAGGGCATCGACGTCCACGACCCGGGTCCGGAGGAGGTGTTCGTCGTCGACGGCGTCTTCAACGACGGCGACCGCGACTACCCGGCCGGTTCGTTCATCCACGCCCCGGCCGGTTCGTCACACGTTCCGCAGTCCCCTCAGGGGTGCACGCTGTTCCTCTTCTACCCCGAGGGTTAGTTGTCGGTACTGCGCAGTTCGGTCGGGGCACCGTGCACGGCGGGGATGCTGCCGAGCTTGCCGGCCTGGAAGTCCTCGAAGGCCTGGACCACCTCGGCGCGGGTGTTCATCACGAACGGCCCGGCCATGGCGATCGGCTCCCGGATCGGGCGGCCGCCGATGACGAGGACATCCAGGTTCGGCTCCGCCTGCGACTGCGACGTACTGGCCGCCGTACGGATGGTGTCGCCGGGGCCGAAGACGGCCAGCTGACCCTTCCGGATCGCCCGCCGCTCGGCGCCAACGGTGCCCTGACCGGCCAGGACGTAGACGAGTGCGTTGTAGTCCGGCTGCCACGGCAGGACCATCTCCGCGCCCGGGCTTACGGTGGCATGCACCAGGCTGATCGGGGTGTGCGTCGAGCCGGGGCCGTCGTGACCGTCGACCGAGCCGGCGATCACCCGGATCAGCGAGGCGCCGTCCGGCGTGGTGAGCAGCGCGGAGTCGCCGCCACGGATGTCCTGGTAGCGCGGCGGGGCCCATTTGAGCGCCTTCGGCAGGTTCACCCAGAGCTGGACACCGTGGAACAGGCCACCGCTCAGCACCAGGTGCTCCGGCGGGGTCTCGATGTGGAGCAGGCCCGAGCCGGCGGTCATCCACTGGGTGTCACCGTTCGAGATGACGCCGCCACCACCGTTGGAGTCCTGGTGCTCCATGATCCCGTCGAGCATGTAGGTCACGGTCTCGAAGCCGCGGTGCGGGTGCCAGGGCGTGCCCTTCGGCTCGCCCGGCGCGTACTCGACCTCGCCCATCTGGTCCATGTGGATGAACGGGTCCAGGTCGCGGAGGTCCACACCCGCGAAGGCCCGGCGGACCGGGAAGCCCTCGCCTTCGTAGCCGCTCGGCGCCGAGGTCACCGACTTGACCGGGCGCTCGCGCACGACGGCGGGATCCTGCGGGCTGATCCGGGGCAGGACGGTGATGTCGCTGACGGTCACGGCGGGCATGGTGTGCTCCTCGCTGGTTGGTAGTTCAAGAATAAACTATCTGCCCGAACCGCGGCAAGACCGCCCGCATTCCCGGTTCACAGCGACCTCCCAGCCGCCGTCCAGGGACGCCGAAGACCCACTTGTCATCGTCGCCAGCGGAACCGATCCGCGAACTGGAGACGATCATGACGACGCTGCTCGACCGGCCCCGAGGGCCGCAGGACCCACCCGCCGACCCGCCGGTCCGACCGCCCGGCAGACTCCGGCGAGTGCTTCGCGGGCCCGCCGAGCAGGCGGCGTACGTCCGGCCGGCCGCGCTCGCGATGCTGGTCGGTACGGCGTTCCTCTACCTGTGGAACCTGACCGCGTCGGGGTACGGCAACAGCTTCTACGCCGCGGCCCAACTCGCCGGGACACAGAGCTGGAAGGCGTGGCTGTTCGGCTCGCTCGACGCGGGGAACGTGATCACGGTCGACAAACCACCGGGTGCGTTGTGGGTGGCGACGGCGTTCGCGCGGGTGTTCGGGTTCAACAGCTTCACGGTGCTCGCCCCGCAGGCGTTCATGGGGATCGCCGCGGTCGGACTGCTGTACCTGACCGTCAAGCGGGTGGCCGGCCCCGTCGCGGGGTTGATCGCCGGTAGTGCGCTGGCGCTGACGCCGGTCGCCGTACTGATGTTCCGGTTCAACAACCCGGACGCGTTGCTCGTGCTGCTGATGGTGGCCGCGGCGTACTTCGTCGTACGGTCGCTGTCGCGTGCATCGGCCCGGTGGTTGATGTTGGCGGGTGTCGCGATCGGGTTCGCGTTCCTGACCAAGATGATGCAGGCATTCCTGGTACTGCCTGCGTTCGGGCTGGTGTATCTGATCGCGGCGCCGACCTCGGTCCGGCGGCGATTGCTGCATCTGCTCGGGGCGTTGGGCGCGGTGATCGTCAGCGCCGGGTGGTACGTCGCCCTCGTGGAGCTGTGGCCCGCGTCGAGCCGGCCGTATATCGGTGGGTCGACCAACAACTCGCTGCTGGAGCTGGCGCTCGGGTACAACGGTCTCGGGCGGTTGCTGGGCGGCGAAGGCAACGGCGGCGGGGGCGGCGGCGGTATGGGTGGCGGCGGGAACACCGGGTTCGGTGGGACCGCGGGGATCACGCGGATGTTCGGTGATTCGTTCGGCACCGAGATCACGTGGTTGTTGCCGGCGGCCCTGATCGCGTTGGTCGGCGGCTTGTGGGTGACGCGCCGGGCGCCGCGGACCGATCTGCTGCGCGCCGGGCTGGTGCTGTGGGGCGGCTGGTTGCTGGTGACCGCGGGCGTCTTCAGCTTCATGAGCGGGACCGTGCATCCGTACTACGCGGTTGCGCTGGCACCGGCCATTGCCGGCCTGGTCGCGCTGGGCGCTTGGATCGGGCGGCGACAGCGGTGGTTGCTGGCCGCAATGATCGTGCCGACGGCGGTGTGGGACTACGTGCTGCTGACCCGTACGCCGGACTTCGCGCCGTGGGCGAAGTACGCCGTCCTCGCGGCCGGCGCGATCGCCACGCTCCTACTGCTCGCCGGGCGTCGGCTGCGGCGGGCGTTGCCGGCTCTGGTGCTGGCGGTGGTGGTGTCGCTCGGGCTCGGGAGCACGGCGTACGCGGCAGCCACCGCATCGCAGGCGCACAACGGGTCGATCCCGACGTCCGGTCCGAGCAGCAGCGCAATGGGCGGCGGCATGGGCGGCGCGACGCGCGGAAACGGCGGCCCCGGCGGCACCCCGCCAACAAACTCCACCGGCGCACCCCAACCCCCAGGCACCAGCACTTCAAACTCCACCGGCCAGACCGGCACCGGCACCGGCTCGACCGGGTCCACCGGGTCCACCGGGTCCACCGGGGCCACGGGGTCCGCAGGGGCTTCGGAGGCTGGCGGGCCTCAGGGCGGGGGCGGGATGGGCGGCGACGCGTCGGCGAGCAGCGAGCTGACGGCGCTGCTCGAGAAGACGACCACGACCTGGGCCGCGGCAACCAGCGGTTCACAGTCGGCGGCCTCGCTCGAACTCGCCACCGGCAAGTCCGTCATCGCCATCGGCGGCTTCAGCGGCACCGACGACGCACCGACCCTTGCGCAGTTCAAGCAATGGGTGGCCGAAGGCAAGATCTCGTACTACATCGCCGGCGGCCAAGGCGGCGGCGGACGCGGCGGCTCCTCCGCGGCGAGCGAGATCCAGTCCTGGGTCGAGTCCACCTACACAGCCACCACAGTCGGCACCACCACCGTCTACAACCTGACAAGCTGACCGACCGGACCCCCAGCCCATCACAATCCCCTTCTCGGCCGGGCGCCCCACGGGAGCGCCCGGCCAACCCCCGATTGTGATGGCCTGGCGCTCCGCACCTCCCCCCAACCCGCTGGCCCCGCACCCGCCAACCCGCTGGCCCCGCACCCCTCAACCCGCTGGCCCCGCGCCCGCCAACCCCGGCGGCCCCGGCACCACCGCACCCATCAACCCCGCCAGATCCGCACCCCGGAGTTCGCCGGCCACACCCCGCACAACCAGCCGGCGCCCTATCTCGAGCCGTCCGGCTGGTGGGTCGGATCTGTGGCACTCAGCAACTGGGGGAATCGGGGTTGGCGGGTGGGTTTTGCGGTGGGAGGGCGGGTGGGGTGGTGGAGTTGGTGAGTGTTGGCGGTCCGGGTGTGGGGTGGGGTCGGGGGCGTGGCAGACTCTGGAGTCGTGACGGCGCAGATTCTGGACGGTAAGGCGACGGCGGCAGCGATCAAGGACGAGTTGAAGCTCCGGGTCGCGAAGCTCGCCGAGCAGGGTGTGGTGCCCGGGCTCGGCACGATTCTGGTCGGCGACGACCCGGGCAGCCGGGCCTACGTGGCCGGCAAGCACCGCGACTGCGCGGCGGTCGGGATCTCCTCGATCCAGGTCGAGCTGCCGGACACCGCGACCCAGGACGAGATCGCCGCGAAGGTCCAGGAGCTCAACGAGAACCCGGAGTGCACCGGCTTCATCGTCCAGCTCCCGCTCCCCAAGCACGTCGACACGAACACGATCCTCGGCCTGATCGACCCCGCCAAGGACGCCGACGGTCTGCACCCGATGAGCCTCGGCAAGCTCGTCCTCGGCCAGGACGGTCCGCTCCCGTGCACCCCGAAGGGCTGCGTCGAGATCCTCCGGCGGTACGACGTCCCGATCGCCGGCGCGCACGTGGTCGTCGTCGGCCGTGGAGTGACCGCCGGCCGGCCGATGGGCCTGCTGTTCACCCGGCGGAGCGAGAACGCGACCGTCACCCAGTGCCACACCGGCACCAAGGACCTCGCCGCCGTGGTGCGCACCGGCGACATCGTGATCGCCGCCGCTGGTTCGGCCGGCCTGATCACCGCGGACATGGTGAAGCCCGGCGCCGTCCTCCTCGACGTCGGCACCAGCCGCAACGCCGAGGGGAAGATCGTCGGCGACATCGAGACCGCCGCCCGCGAAGAGGCGTCCTGGATCGCCCCGATGCCCGGTGGTATCGGCCCGATGACCCGCGCGATGCTGCTCACCAACGTCGTCGAGGCCGCTGAAGCGAGCCTTGCCCAGTGAGTTCCCGCGGGCTGGCTGAGACGAGTGTGACGTGCTGATGGCGGGCGAGGCCAAGCCGCGCAGCCAATGGCCGCTCGCGTTGTCCTTGCTGGCCGGTCTCGCCGGCCTGGTCGTGCTGTGGTTCTACAACTGGCGCAACGGCGTACTGGTCTTCGCCGGTGCCGTTGGCCTGGCAGGCCTGCTCCGAGCCGCGCTCTCCGACAGCGCCGCCGGGCTGCTGCGCGTCCGCAGCCGCATGTTCGACATCGCCTTCCTGTTCCTCACCGCCATCGCAATCGCCGTCCTGGGCCTGATCATCCCCAACTGACAATCCGCGTGCAGCCGGCACTCGGCGGCGGAATAATCCGGCGGATGGTGACTCTTCGCCCCGCCTCCACCGCCGACGGTCCGCAGGTCGCACGCGTGTACGTCGACTCCTGGAACGACGGCTTCGGCAACCTCATGCCACCCGCCGTCCTCGACGACGGCCGCATCGCCCGCTGGTCCACCACCCTTGCCACCGGCAACTGGTGGGTCGCCGAGAACGGCCCCAACGGCCACCAGGTCGCGTACCGGCTGAGGTTCCTCGGATAGCAGTTGGGGACTGTGGACAAGCAATTGCTTGTCCACAGTCCCCAGCGGGTGAGCCCGCCTGTTAGTGGAAGAAGTGGCGGGTTCCGGTGAAGTACATGGTGATGCCGGCCTTGGTGGCGGCTTCGATGGCGGCTTCGTCGCGGATGGAGCCGCCGGGCTGGACGACGGCCTTGACGCCGCCCTCGATCAGGACCTCGAGGCCGTCGGGGAACGGGAAGAAGGCGTCCGAGGCGGCGACCGAACCGGCTGCGCGCTCGCCGGCGCGGGAGACGGCCAGGCGGCAGGAGTCGACGCGGTTGACCTGACCCATGCCGACGCCGACCGAGGCGCCGTCCGCGGCCAGCAGGATCGCGTTCGACTTCACCGCGCGGCAGGCCTTCCAGGCGAACGCCAGGTCGGCGAGCACCTCGGGCGAGGCGGCGTCGCCGGCCGCGAGGGTCCACGCCGACGGGTCGTCACCGGGGGCCTGGAAGCGGTCGCGGTGCTGGAGCAGCAGGCCGCCGCTGATGGCGCGCAGCTCAACCGGCTCGCTCTGGTCGACGGCGGGCGCCACGAGCAGGCGGATGTTCTTCTTGCCCTGCAGGATCTCGACCGCGCCCTCGTCGTACCCGGGAGCGACCAGGACCTCGGTGAAGATCTCCGCGACCTGCTTGGCCATGTCCACCGAGACCGGCTGGTTCGTCGCGATCACACCGCCGTACGCCGACACCGGGTCGCACTCGTGCGCGCGCCGGTGCGCCTCGGCGATGTCCTTGCCGACCGCGATGCCGCACGGGTTCGCGTGCTTGATGATCGCGACCGCGGGCTCACTGAAGTCATACGCGGTACGGCGAGCCGCGTCGGCGTCGACGTAGTTGTTGTACGACATCTCCTTGCCGTGCAACTGCTCCGCGGCCGCCAGCCCGCCGCGGCCGTTCAGGTACAGGGCCGCCGGCTGGTGCGGGTTCTCGCCGTAACGCAGTACGGCGGACTTGTCCCACGACGCACCGATCCAGGACGGGAAGCCCGAGCCCTCGCTGCTGTCGGTGAGCACGTTGCCCATCCACGACGCGACCGCGATGTCGTACTCCGCGGTGTGCACGTACGCCGCGGCGGCGAGCTTCTGCCGGTCCTCCAGCGAGAAACCGCCCTCGTCGAGCACGGAGTACAGCAGGTCGTACTGCGCCGGCGACGTCACGACCGCGACGTTCGCGTGGTTCTTCGCGGCACCCCGCACCATCGACGGCCCGCCGATGTCGATCTGCTCGACGCACTCGTCGACCGACGCGCCGGACGCGACCGTCTCCGAGAACGGGTACAGGTTGCTGACCAGCAGGTCGAACGGCTCGACCCGCATCTCGCGCAGCTGCGCGACGTGCTCTTCGCGGCGGACGTCGGCCAGCAGCCCGGCGTGCACCATCGGGTGCAGCGTCTTGACCCGCCCGTCGAGGCACTCCGGGAACCCGGTCAGCTCCTCGACCTTGGTCACCGCGACACCCGCGGCGGCGATCCGCGCCGCCGTCGAACCGGTGGACACGATCTGCACGCCCGCCGCGGACAGCGCGGAAGCGAGCTCCTCCAGGCCGGTCTTGTCGTACACGCTGATCAGCGCTCGCCGAATCGGCCTGCGGTCGGTGCTCACTTCAGTCGAACCTTTCGTCCGGTGATGGTCCAGCCGTCACGGACCAGCCGGCCGACCCACTCCACCAGCTGGCGGCGTTCGACCTCCTTGATCCGCTCGGTCAGGGTTTCTTCGGTGTCGTCGTCCTCGACGTCGACCACGACCTGCGCGATGATCGGCCCGGTGTCGACGCCGCCGTCCACGAAGAACAGCGTCGCGCCGGCCACCTTCACGCCGTACTCGATCGCGTCCCGGGGACCGTGGATCCCGGGGAAGGCGGGCAGCAGCGCGTTGTGGGTGTTGATGTACCGGTCGCCGAAGGCGCCGAGGAAGTCGTCCCCGACCAGCTTCAGGAACCCGGCCGACACCACCAGGTCGGGCTTGTGCTCCGCGACCGACGCGGTCAGCGCCCGGTCCCAGTCGACCCGCTCGGGGTACTCCTTGACCTTGTGGACGAACGTCGGCACCCCGGCGGCCGCGGCGCGGTCCAGCCCGGCGATCCCGTCCCGGTCGGCACCGACGGCGACGACCTGGGCGCCGTACGCCGGGTCGGCGCACGCGTCCAGCAAGGCCTGCAGGTTCGACCCCGACCCCGAGACGAGCACGACGAGGCGTGCCTGCCCGGAATCAGACACAGCGGAGTCCGCAGCAGAAGTCACGGCGGGAAGCCTATCGCTCGACTTCCCCTGCATCGTCAGCCGGTCGGCGTGCGGACGCCACGGCGGCCGTGATCGCGGCCCCGATCGCCATCCCAGCCGCCAGCAGACCGGCCGCCGACAGCGCGGCCGGCACCCCGATCGCGGACATCCGGCCCGGCCCGGCCGAGCCACCCGACAACGCCATCAGCACGTACAGCACGACCCCCGCGAGCAGCGCCGACATCCCGCCACGCAGCGCGAACGCGTCCCAGCCGAGTGCGTTCGCGTCCCGCTCCGCGAGCCCACGCCGTACGACGACCAGTCCCGCGACCACGCCGGCGATCAGCGGTACGACGGCCGTCAGCGCCAGCACGTACGGCGGAGTGGAGCCGTCCTCGGGCACCGCGGCCAGCAGCGGGAGGGCGGGCAGGTTCCCGACGTCCACGCCGGTCGGCGCGATCGTGGTCCCGGTCCCGAGCTGGAAACCAGGCCCGGCGAGGAACGCGACGACGTACAGGATCATGTTCGGCACCAGCATCAGGCAGATCGCGAACAGCACGACCGACCCGATCACACCGGCGTTCAGGAGTTCGAGCATCCCGGTGATCCGGGAGAAGTGGATCGCGAGCAGTACGGCGTACAGCACCGCCGCGAGCGCGATCACGGTCAGCACGGCGGCGAGCGCAGCCGGTACGGCGTCCCGCAGCCCAGCCGGTGTCGCGTCGGCGATGTCCTCACCCGCACCGGACTCGACGACGATCCCCGCCGCACCGGCGACCAGGGCTAGGCAGAAGGCGCCGAGGAACGCGGACAACGGGGAGACCTTCAGCGGTCCATCCGCCGTGAACAGCGCCACAACGAGCGCACCGAGGGCGTAGATCAGCGCGAAGGCGCCGGCCAGCATGAGCAGGTCCCTGGTCCGGTCGGCCGCGCTTGAGCGGGCGGCGGACTTACCGCCGCGGTACAGGCACCAGGCGAGGAACAGAGTCAGACCGAGCGGTGCGACGCTGATGTGGCCGGTGCCGAGCGTGACGCTGGCCTTGTGCGCGACCAGCCAGGCTGCCGCACCGGCCCGGACCGCACCCGAGGCGCCGCCGAACGTCGCCGCCAGCCAGCCGATCACGGCAACCGCGGCGCAGGTGAGCAGACCGGTCAGCAGGCAGGCTCCGGCTGAGATCACGGCCGACACGACCAACGGCTTGGTCTGGGCGGCGATCTCCGACGTCGGCGCTGTATTCGATTCACCGTCCCGCGCGCCCGGGCGGCTCAGCATGTCGGTCATCTGACCCCCATGGTCTCTCCGCACCCGGATACCGCTCGTCCTGACACGCCGGGTGTGGGAGACTTCAGCCCGCTCGCTCACGCTCAGTTCACCGGTGTTCACTCGTGTTCGCCTGGTGGTTGCGGAATGGGAGCGGCATGGGTCCACCGGGTACTGTCGGGTGGAATCAGTCAGGAGGTCGAGCTTTGGCCGGTTCCCACCGTGCACAGCGCGGCGGCGGTCGCGCCGCTGCCCGGGAAGCGCGTCGGCAGCAGGCGCGCAAGCGGAACCAGACGATCGCCGCAGGGGTCGCGGTCGTGGTGCTGGTCGGCGGCGGCGGTGTCGCTGCCCTGAACGCGTTCGGCGGCGACAAGTCTCCCGGACCGAAGGTCGGCAAGGGGCCGTCGGACGACAAGCCGACCGAATCCCCCGTGCTGGCCGACGACAAGGCGCTGCTCGACGTCACCGGCGCGAAGGCGCTCGGCGCCACCGGCGCCTGGGCGGTCGCCAAGACCGCGGACGCCGACTCCGCCCCGGACACCGCGTTCGTCTGCCAGCCGCAGCGGTTCGCCGACCCGTCCGGTCTGCGCACCTGGGTGCGCACCTTCCAGAACGCGACCACCAAGGACACCGCGGTCCAGTACGTCGACGTCTCGAACGACAAACCCACCGCCGCCAAGACGTACGCCGCGGTCGTGCACTGGTTGAGCCAGTGCAACACCCCGCAGACCCGGTTGTCGGCCGGTTACGTGACCACGGGCGTCGGCCAGGCCGGCGTAATCGCCGTGTTCGGGTCGGTGCCCGGCGCGAAGACGACGAAGTACAAGACCGTCTCGGTCACGCTCGCCGGGCAGGCGACGATGGTGATCGAGCACGACACGCTGGCGAAGACGCCGCCGCGGCCGGACGCCGTACTGGCCGCGACCAGCGCCGCGACCAAGAAGATCTGCGCCCAGACCGGCGGCTGCTCGACCGCCGCCCCGCTCGCGAAACCGGCGCTGCTGCCGAACGTCGACACTCCTGGATTCATGGCCTCGGTCGACCTGCCGCTGCTGACCGAGATCAACAAGACGTGGGTGAGCGCCACCGCGAAGACCACCGCCGGCACCGGCTGCGAGAAGCTCGACTTCAAGAAGGCGAAGGCGACCAAGTTCGGCACCGTCACCTACGTGACGCCGGACGCCAAGGTGCCGACCGAGTTCGGGCTCGACGACACGGTGGCCACGTTCGCCACCCCGGCGGCCGCGTCGGACTTCGTCAGCCAGGTGCGGAAGAACATCGACGCCTGCGGGAAGAACGTCTCGAACGCCAAGGTCGAGTCGACCGGCACGGTCCAGACCGGCACCATCAAGGGCAAGAGCTGGAAGGCGACGTACGACACCGGGGACGGGAAGAAGTTCGTCTACCGGATCGGGGTCGCCGGGGCCGGAAACCGGGCGGTGTACGTGCTGTTCCCGGTGCTGAAGGAACTGGACCTGACCGACGACGCCTTCAACGAGACGCTGTCCCGCGCGGCCGACCGCTCAGCGGCGTACAAGTAGGACAAGCAGAAAGCGGGACCCGCCCCGAGGGGCAGGTCCCGCTTTCTGTTACCCGGGCAGTTACTTGCTCAGGCCCTGCATGATCTCGCGCATCAGGTTGGCGGTCTCGGACGGCGTCTTGCCGACCTTCACGCCGACGGCCTCGAGGGCGTCCTGCTTCGCGGCCGCCGTGCCGGACGAGCCGGACACGATCGCGCCCGCGTGACCCATGGTCTTGCCCTCCGGCGCGGTGAAGCCCGCGACGTACCCGACGACCGGCTTGGTCACGTTCGCCTTGATGAACGCGGCCGCCCGCTCCTCGGCGTCACCACCGATTTCACCGATCATCACGATCGCATCGGTGTCCGGGTCGTCCTGGAACGCCTGCAGCGCGTCGATGTGCGTGGTCCCGATGATCGGGTCACCACCGATACCGATCGCGGTGGAGAACCCGAAGTCCCGCAGCTCGTACATCATCTGGTAGGTCAGCGTGCCGGACTTCGACACCAGACCGATCCGGCCCTGGCCGGCGATGTCGGCCGGGATGATGCCCGCGTTCGACGACCCCGGGGTGATGATGCCCGGGCAGTTCGGCCCGATGATCCGGGTCTTGCCGGACGCCTGCGCGGCGGCGAAGAACGCGGCGGTGTCGTGCACCGGCACGCCCTCGGTGATCACCACGACCAGCGGCACCTCGGCCTCGACGGCCTCCAGTACGGCGTCCTTGGTGAACTTCGGCGGGACGAAGATGACCGACACGTTCGCGCCGGTCTCCTTGACGGCGTCCGCGACGGTGCCGAAGACCGGCACGGCCTTACCGTCGAAGTCCTGGCTCTGGCCCGCCTTGCGCGGGTTCACGCCGCCGACGATGTTGGTGCCCGAGGCAAGCATCCGGGTGGTGTGCTTGGTGCCCTCGGAGCCGGTCATGCCCTGGACGATGACCTTGCTGTCCTTGGTCAGGAAGATAGACATTGTTCGGCGATCCCTTACTTCGCAGCCAGCTCGGCGGCGCGCTTGGCGGCGCCGTCCATCGTGTCGACCCGCTCCAGACCGGCCAGCCCGGCCTCGTCGAGGATCCGGCGGCCCTCCTCGGCGTTGTTGCCGTCCAGCCGGACGACCATCGGCTTGGTGACGGCCTCGCCCCGGCTCGACAGCAGCTCGAACGCCTGCACGATGCCGTTCGCGACCGCGTCGCAGGCGGTGATGCCGCCGAAGACGTTCACGAACACGCTCTTCACCTGCTGGTCGGAGATGATGATCTCCAGGCCGTTCGCCATCACCTCGGCGCTCGCGCCACCACCGATGTCCAGGAAGTTCGCGGGCTTCTGGCCGCCGAACTCCTCGCCCGCGTAGGCCACCACGTCGAGGGTCGACATGACCAGGCCCGCGCCGTTGCCGATGATGCCGACGGAACCGTCGAGCTTCACGTAGTTCAGGCCCTTGGCCTTGGCAGCGGCCTCCAGCGGGTCGGCCGCCGAGACGTCCTCGAACTCGGCGTGGTCCGGGTGCCGGAAGTCGGCGTTCTCGTCCAGCGTGACCTTGCCGTCCAGCGCCTCGACGTTGCCGTCCTCGAGCTTGACCAGCGGGTTCACCTCGACCAGCGACGCGTCCTCGCTGAGGAAGACCTCGTACAGCTTGACGATCTCCGGGACCACGGCGTCGATCACGTCGGCCGGGTACTTCGCTGCTTCGGCGATCTCCCGGGCCTTCGCCTCGTCCACACCGGTGGCCGGGTCGATCGAGATCTGCGCGACCGCGTCCGGGTTCGTGTGCGCGACCTCCTCGATCTCCATGCCGCCGGCGGCGGAGGCGATGCAGAGGTAGTTGCGGTTCGCCCGGTCGACCAGGAAGGAGAAGTAGTACTCCTCCGCGATCGCCGCGGCCGGGACGATGTTCAGGATCTTGACGACGTGGCCCTTGATGTCCAGCCCGAGGATCTCGCGGGCCTTCTCCTCCGCCTCGTCGGGGCTGCTCGCCAGCTTGACGCCGCCGGCCTTCCCGCGGCCACCGGTCTTCACCTGGGCCTTCACGACCACCCGGCCGCCGATTTTCTCGGCTGCCGCGCGGGCTTCCTCCGGAGTCGTGACAACCGCACCCACGGTCGTCCGCACCCCGTGCTTGGCGAAGACCGTCTTCGCCTGGAATTCCATCAGATCCACGAGTGTGGTCCCTCTCTCGCCGGTACGGATTCCTGACACTAGCCACCCCTGAGCCGAGAGCAACAGCCGGGGTACTCCCTGAGACGACTGTCACAGGCTCTCGCGGCGTCGTGCGACGCTTGTCCGCATGACCGATTCCCAGCCTGACGCCGTACCCGTTCCGGGGAGCAGACCAGCTGACGACTGGTGGCGTTCCGCCGTCGTCTACCAGGTGTACCCGCGCTCCTTCGCCGACGCCGACGGAGACGGAACGGGCGACGTGAACGGTATCCGCGCCCGCCTGGAGTACCTCGCCGACCTCGGCGTGGACGCGATCTGGATCAGCCCGTGGTACCCGTCCCCGCTGCTCGACGGCGGCTACGACGTCGCCGACTACCGCGACATCAATCCGGAGTTCGGCACGCTGGCCGACGCCGACGCGCTGATCGCCGAGGCGCACGCGCTCGGTCTGCGGATTCTGATCGACCTGGTGCCGAACCACTGCTCCTGGGAACACCCGTGGTTCAAGGCGGCGCTGGCGGCGGGTAAGGGCTCTCCGGAGCGCGACCTGTTCTGGTTCCGCGACTCCGAGGACGGCAAGCCGCCGACGAACTGGCCGGCCGCGTTCGGTGGCCCGGCCTGGCAGCAGATCGACGACGGCCAGTGGTACCTGCACCTGTTCGACATCTCCCAGCCGGACTGGAACTGGGACCACCCGAAGGTGATCGAGGAGTTCGACGCGATCCTGCGGTTCTGGTTCGACCGTGGCGTGGACGGGTTCCGGATCGACGTGGCCGACTCGATGGCGAAGGACGCGACGCTTCCCGACGTACCGCTGGAGAACGGTCAGCCGACGAAGGAGAAGTACGTCGGGAACCCGTTCTACGACCAGCCGGGGGTCCACACCATCCACCAGCGCTGGCGGGCGATCGCCGACGAGTACGCCGACACGCCGCAGGGTCCCCGGGTGTTCGTCGCGGAAGCCTGGTTGTCGCCGGCAGAGCGGCTGGCGCAGTACGTGCGGCCGAACGAGCTGCACTCGGCGTTCAACTTCGACGCGCTGCGCTGCGCGTGGGACGCGAAGGAGCTGCGCGAGGTCATCGACCACACCACGGAGAACCTGTGGGCGGTCGGGGCGCCGGCGACCTGGGTGCTGAGCAACCACGACACGATCCGGCACCGCACCCGGTACGGCCGGGCCCGGCGGGACGCGCTGGAGGGCGCGGGCGTCGTACCGACGGATGTGGAGCTCGGGTTGCGCCGGGCGCGGGCCGCCGTGCTGCTGGAGCTGGCGCTGCCCGGTGGCGCGTACGTCTATCAGGGTGACGAGCTCGGGCTGCCCGAGGTCGAGGACCTGCCCGAGGACGTGCTCGACGACCCGACCTGGGAGCGCTCGGGTCATACGGTCCGCGGCCGCGACGGTTGCCGGGTCCCGATCCCGTGGTCCGGCTCCGAGCCGCCGTACGGGTTCGGCCCGGGCACCGGTCAGCCCTGGCTGCCGCAGCCCGCCGACTGGTCGGGCCTGACCGCGGAGGCGCAGGCCGGAAAGCCCGACAGCCACCTCGCTCTGTACAAGGCGGCGCTCCGGATCCGCCGCGAGCACCCGGCGCTCGGCGAAGGCCGCCTCGCGTGGGACCAGGAGGCGCCCGAGGGAGTCCTGTCCTTCACCCGCGACCCCGGCTTCCGCTGCGTGGTCAACGTGAGCGACGCCCCGGTCACCCTCCCGCCGCACCAGCGGATCCTGGTCGCCAGCGAGCCCCTCGACGGCGACGAACTCCCCGTCGACGCGACCGTCTGGCTCGAAAGCTGACCTGACCAAGCGAAACGGCCGGAGCGAAGGCTCCGGCCGTTTCCTTGTACTGCGGTGTTTCTAGCGGTACCGCAAGCGATCCTCGCGGTCGCGACGATCGCGGTCCGCCTGGTCCCGCCGGTCGCGGTCGTCCTGGTCGCGGCGGTCCCGGTCCCGGCGGTCGCGGTCGTCGCGATCGCGCCGGTCCCGGTCGCGCCGGTCGCGGTCCTCCTGCTGGCGGCGGAACAGGCTCACTTCACGCCACCTGCCGTGAGGCCTGCGACGATCCGGCGCTGGAACAGCAGGACGGCGATCACGAGCGGGATCGTGACGATCACACCGGCGGCCATCTGGCTGCCGAAGGGTTGGTCACGGCCCGTCGTACCGGTGAACTGCGAGATGATCACGTTCGCCGTCTGGATCGACTTCTTGTTGGTCATGCTCAGCGCGATCAGGAACTCGTTCCAGGCCGCGATGAACGTGATGATCGCGGTGGTGAACACACCGGGCGCCGCCAACGGGATGATGATCTTGCGGAACGCCTGGGCCGGCGTACAGCCGTCCACCATCGCCGCCTGCTCGAGCTCCTGCGGCATCTGCCGGAAGAACGCGGTCAGGTTCCACACCGCCAGCGGCAGTGCGAACGACAGGCTGGGCACGATCATCGCCTGGTAGGTGTTGATCCAGCCGATGTTGACGAACAGCTTCAGCAGCGGCACCACCAGCGAGATGCCCGGGAACATCGACGTGGTGATGATGATCGCCAGCACGACGTTCTTGAACTTGAAGTCCAGCCGCGCCAGCGTGTACGCCGCTACCATGCCGATGATCAGCGTCAGGATCGTCACCGACCCGGCCACGATCAGGCTGTTCAGCAGACCCCGCCCGAAGCCGTTGTCACCGCTGAACACGTCCTTGAAGTTCTGCATCGAGAACGGTGCCGGGATCCACTTGTTCGAGAACTGGTCGGACGGCCGGCGGAACGCCGACACGACCATCCAGTAGAACGGCGCCAGGCAGTAGATCACGATGATCGCGACGCCGAGCAACGGCAGCCAGCGCTTGAGCGCGGCGTTCTCGCCGGCCCGAACCTGCGGGATGTCGGTGGCCATCAGACGTTTCCTCCTGTACCGGGAGCGGCACCCACGGCGACCGCGGCCCGCGCGGCCTTGGTCCCCGAGCCGCCACCCTTCTTCCGGCGGCCTCCGCTCTTCCTGGCCCGGGCCTCACCGATCACGTCGGCGCCGAGGATCTTCACGAAGAGGTAAGCCACCACCGCGACGTACACGAACAGCACTGTCGCGTAGGCGGCCGCTGGTCCGTATCTGACATTGGACGCTTCGTCGTAGGCGAGCATCGAGAGCGTCTCGACCGAGTCCTTGTGCGCGCCCACGAGCACGAACGGAAGGTCGAAGATCCGCAGCGTGTCGAGGATCCGGAACAACACTGCCACCAGCAGCGCCGGCTTCACCAGCGGCATCGTGATCCGCAGGAAGGCCTGCCATGCGTTCGCCCCGTCCACCTTGGCGGCCTCGTAGACCTCGGCCGGGATGGTCTGCAGCCCGGCCAGGACCAGAAGGCCGATGAACGGTGCGGTCTTCCAGGTGTCCGCGATCACCACGGAGAACTTCGACTGCCAGCCCTCCGTCGACCACAGCACCTGAGTGCCGAGCAGGGCGTTGGCGATACCGTCGGCCTGGAAGATCCACTTCCACAGCAGCGCCGAGATGACGGTCGGAATCGCCCACGGGACCAGGATGCTGGCCCGGACGATGCCGCGGCCCTTGAAGGCCTTGTGCATGATCAGCGCCATCGCGACGCCGAGGATGGTTTCCAGGATGACGCAGACGACCGTGAAGAACGTCGTGTTCCAGAAGGCGTTCCAGAACCGGTGTCCGGTATCACCCTTGAAGATGTCGGTGTAGTTCTGCAGACCGACGAACGTCGATCCCTGGACGACGAACCCGTTCGCGTCGAGGTGCTGGCCGCTCTGGAACAGAGATTCGCGCAATGCCGCGATGATCGGGAACAGCACCACCACGGCGAGCACGAGCAACGTCGGCGAGAGCAGGATCGCGGCCAGCCGGCCGGTGCCCTCGTTGAAACTCGTCGGGTGCTTCTCTTTCTTGGCCGGTCGATCGACGACCGGCGCATTTGCAGTCACCTGAGACTCCTTTTGACTTCCCGAGCAGGAACCCGGGCAGGGACTGGCCGGGGCCGGTGCGTGGTCAGTACTTCTCCACTCACCGGCCCCGGCACGACGGTCATTGCGTGATGATCGACTGCAGCTTGGTCTGCAGGTCGGCCAGCGCCTTGTCCGGCGCCACCGTGCCGTTCAGCGAGTCGTACGCCGCGGCCTGGATGGCAGCCGTGACGTCGCCGTACTTGACCACCTTCGGGCGCGGCTGCGCACCGAGGATCGACGCCTTCAGCGGCGCGAGGTACGGGAACTGCTTGGACAGCGTCGGGTCGTCGTACAGCGACTGCCAGGTCGGAGCCTGCGAGGTCGCCTCGATATTCGCCTTCTGGCGGGCCTCGCTCGCCATGAAGTTGATGAAGTCGATCGCAGTCGCCTTGTTCTTGGCGTACGAGCTGATCGCGTAGTCGTGACCACCGAGCGAGGAGACGCCCGGACCGGACTTACCCGGCAGCGGCGCGACCGCGAACTTGCCGGCGATCTTCGACGAGCCGTCGGTCTTGTTCGCCAGGGAGTACACGTACGGCCAGTTGCGCAGGAAGAGCAGCTTGCCGTCCTGGAACGCGCGGCGGGACTCCTCCTCCTTGTAGGTGATCGCGGCCTTCGGGATGGCGCCGGTCTTGAACCCGTTCACCAGCTCCTCGAGACCGGCCTTGGCCTCCGGGGTGTTGACGTTCGGCTTGCCGTCCTTGCCGACGATCTCGCCGCCGGCGGAGTTGACGGCCTCGGAGAAGTTGACCGTGAGGCCCTCGTACTTCTCGAACTGGCCCGAGTAGCAGCTCATGCCCTTGGCCTCGGGCAGCGCGGCCACCTTCTGGCAGGCGGCGAGCATCTCGTCCCAGGTCTTCGGCGGCTCGGTGACGCCGGCCTTGGTCAGCAGGTCCTTGCGGTAGTAGAGCAGACCGCCGTCGGAGGTGATCGGGACACCGTAGAGCTTGTCGCGGTACTTCGCGGTCTCGACGGTCGCCGGGATCAGCTTGCCCAGGTCGGGCACCTTGTCCTCGGGGATCTGGGTGATCCACTGGTTCGCGGCGAACTCCGACGTCCAGACGACGTCCATGTTCAGCACCGTGAACGCGTCGGACTTGGCCTGCGCGTTCTGAACCATCTGCTGGCGCTGCGCGTCAGCGTCCTCGGGCAGTTCCTTCAGCTCGACCTTCTCGTTCGGGTGTGACGAGTTCCAGGCAGCAAGCTGCTTCGGCAGGAAGCCCGACGTGTCCTTACCGGTGGCGAAGGTGATCGGCCCCCGGCCCTCGAGTGCCCCTGCCGCGCTGCTGCCCCCGCCGCTGCTGCTTCCGCTGTCGCCACTACCACACGCGGTGGCGAGCAGCGCCAAGCTGCCTGCGACGGCTACGAAAGCCGTCCTGCGTGCGTGTGATCGTTCAAACCTCATCGTTTACCTGCCCTCTCCCGATTTGGGACATCGCTTGGGTCCTGCGCCAGCAGTTCGCAGACCCCCACCGCACTGCGATCCGCCCTGTCCGGACAGTAACCGAGAACGGGGTGATGTGTTCTGAGCCACACACACCCCAGCTCGACGGTCTCTGAAACGGACAACCGCATGGCTGTATGCGACCGCGTTTGGGAAGCCCGCACAACCGGGCATTTCCTAACGATTCGGTATTACCGATTAGTAACCTGACTGAAACGGGCAGGACTGTTCAGATCGACTCCGGGCAGTCGCCATCACGCTCCGGAGCGGATCCGGGGCTCCGCTAGGGCGTGTCTCCCAATCCCGCGCCGTAGCGAGCAGGTGCTCGGTGCGGTAGCTCGGCGCGCGGGAGCGAAGGTCTCGATGCGGAGCATCGTGGCCTTTGCTCCCGTGCAGCGAGGTGCCGCACCGAGTGCCGCGCAGTAGGTGCTGGGTCGTCAGACATGCCCTAACGGGTCAGGCAGGTGAGGCCGAGGCGTCGCCGACGTGGCCCCGGACCCACTCGACGATCTCGGTCGTGGTGGCACCCGGAGTGAAGATCTTGTGCACGCCCAACTCGGCCAGCGGCTGCAGGTCGGCGTCCGGGATGATCCCGCCGCCGAACACCACGATGTCCTCCGCGTCCCGCTCCACCAGCAGCTCGCGCACCCGCTTGAACAGCGTCATGTGCGCGCCGGACAGCACCGACAGGCCGATAGCGTCGGCGTCCTCGGCGATCGCGGTCTCGACGATCTGCTCCGGCGTCTGGTGCAGCCCGGTGTAGATGACCTCCATGCCGGCGTCCCGCAGGGCACGGGCGACGACCTTGGCACCGCGGTCGTGTCCGTCCAGACCGGGTTTGGCGACGACAACGCGCAGCGGACTCGTAGCAGGCATGTGGGCAGGCTAACCGCTGCGAACCTCACGGATAAGACACGGAGGCGTGTGTTCCCCGACACGCGGAACCGGAAGCGGTTACTTTGGAAGGAGATCGGACCACCGGGGGGTCTGGTTTGGTGAGGAGCCGCCATGAGTTCCTGGCAGGACGAAGTCCGCGGCGCGCTGGACGGACTCGCGTACGGCGCCCGCTCCGCGCTCTCACCCAGCGTGTTGCACGGGGCAGCCGTCGAGATCGGCTGGCTGACGACCCACCTGGCGATGTACCCGCTCGGCGTCCTCGGCAAGGCCCCCGGCTCCGGCGCACTGCCCCGCCTGAACCTGGCCGGCCTCGGCCCGGCCCAGCGCGGCCTGCTGGTCAGCGACGTCCGCGCCGCCGGTACGCCGATCCTGCTCGCGCACGGGATCATCGACAACCACACGATCTTCACGCTGATGCGCCGCCACCTGGTCCGTCGCGGCTTCAGCAGCATCCACACCTTCTCGTACTCACCGTTGACGCTGGACGTACGGCGTACCGCCGAGCGGATGGGAGAGGAGATCGAAGCGATCTGTGAGGCGTCAGGGTCGGACCAGATCCACGTCATCGGGCACAGCCTCGGTGGGTTGATCGCGCGGTACTACGTCCAGCGGCTCGGCGGCGACGCGCGGGTGCACACCTGCGTGACCCTCGGGACGCCGCACCAGGGGACGGTCGCGGCCAAGTTGTTGCCCTGGCCCCTGGTCAAGCAGGTCCGGCCGGACAGCGAGCTGATGACCGAGCTGGCTGAGCCGGCGCCGGACTGCCGGACCCGCTTCCTCGCGTTCTACAGCGATGTCGACCAGTTGATCGTTCCGCAGCGGCGCGCCCGGATCCGGCACCCGGACCTGCTCGCGAACAACGTCCGCATCCACGGCGTGGGCCACCTGTCGTTGCCGTTCCATGGCGAGGTCGTGCACAAGATCACCGGCGTCCTGGCGGATTGGGACGAACAGCCCAAAACTGCCTGACTGCGCAGGCTTCTCGGCGCTCGCGGCCGATGCACGTGCAGCCGCTCATGCAAAAGTTTCGTGAAGGCGCGCCGGAAAACTACCCAGATGGGTTTGTCACCCCGTGACCCTTCCGTTATGGTCTGTGAGTCCTCCCGGGGAATAAACCCTCCGAGGGGACGGGACGAGCCTCCCTAGCTCTTCCTCAAGCCCCTCCCCTGTGACCGAAAGGCCACGTTGTGTCCCAGCACCGTGCCGCGGGAGACCGCGTCACGCCCGGCAATGCTGCGCGCAAGACCGGCGCAGGACGTCGCAGTGCCAAGCATCGCGTTGCCAGGCGTAATACCCCCAGCAGCACCCAGATCGTCGGACTGACCGCTGCGCTCGCCGCAGCCGCCGGAGCTGTCGGCTTCAGCCACAGTGCCCTGTCGTCACCGACCCAGGCGAACTCCGCGGTGAACCTCGCCGCGCTCAGCCTGGACAGTGGGCAACAGCTGTCCGGCATCACCACGGCACGGATCCAGGCGCGCCAGCTCGCCACCCGGGACTCCTCCCGGGTCCAGCTGGCCGACCCGGCGAGCACCACCAAGAAGCAGTCCGCTGCCGCGCAGCTGGCCAAGGCCCGCGCCGCGAAGCTGACCGCCACCCAGGCCCTCACCGCGAAGCGCGCGAACGCGCTGGCCGTCGCGAAGGCCAAGGCCGAACTGGCCGAGAAGAAGGCCCGTGAGTCGGCCACCCGCTGCGAAATCATGCTGACCGGGTACCACATCACCGCGACCTTCGGTCAGGGCGGCAACCGCTGGGCGCACAACCACACCGGCCTCGACTTCGCCGCCCCGATCGGCACCAAGATCGGCGCCGTACAGAAGGGCGTCGTGATCTTCGCCGACTGGGCCGGCCCGTACGGCCGCCAGGTTCAGGTCCGGCACGAGGACGGCACCGTCACCTGGTACAACCACATGTCGAAGTTCAGCGTGTCGGTCGGCGAGACCGTGTACGCCGGTGACCAGGTCGGCGCCGTCGGGATGACCGGCAACACCACCGGCCCGCACCTGCACTTCGAGGTCCGGCCGGACGGCGGCGAGCCGATCGACCCGGCGCCCTGGCTGCGCAACCACTGCGGCTTGGACCCGTACACCGCGGGCTGACCCAAAACCCTTTCAGCACCACACACCTGCGCGGCTAAGCTGCGGCGCATGCGTCCGGCAACTGGTGAGGTTCTGCACTTCTCCGAAGACCCGACCATCGAGATCTTCCGGCCGCACGTCGCGAAGACGGCGCTGCAGGCAACGGCGTACGTCTGGGCCGTCGGCTACGACCGGGCCCCGGACTACTGGTTCCCGAGGCAGTGCCCCCGCGCGATGGCGTGGGTGGGCCCCTCGACGACTCCCGAGGACCGCGAGCGGATCATCGGCGTCGGCTCCGGCACCCGCGTCCACGCCGTCGAGTACGGCTGGTTGGACGCGATGCGCTCGGTCGAGCTGTACGCCTACCGGCTGCCGGCCGCCGACTTCGTCGAGCACGACGCGGCGTACGTCGCTACTACCGAGGTGCGGCCGCTCGGCCCGCCGGAGCGTGTCGGCGACCTGTTCGCGTTGCACGACGAGGCCGGAATCCAGTTGCGGGTCCTACCGCGGCTCCACGACTTCTGGGCCGAGACCGTCGCCAGCAGCCTCGAGTGGAGCGGCATCCGCCTCCGCAACGCCAGGCCATAACAGCCATCGCGGAGCGCTCAGCGCTGCCAGACCTCGGCGGTGGTGAGGAACGCGGATGAGCCGGGTTTGTCGGGTGAGCCGTCGACCTGGACGAAGCCCGGCACCGAGGCGCCGCCGATCGAGACCGTCGCGGACCGGACCGGCGCGATCACCAGGCTCAAACTGTGGTTGCCGTCGGCGAGCTGGAAGTTGTCGGTCGCGAACAACCGCCGGTCCAGCACTCCGCTCATCTCGATCTGGATGTCGGCGGCCTTCGCGGTCAGCCCGTTGGCGAGGTTCATCGAGACCTGCACCAGGTCCCGCTCGACGGCCGGCTCGTGCCACGGCAGCCCCTGGACCTCGAGGAACGAGCGCACGAAGTACCGCTCCAGCCAGGACGCCAGGTCGACGTCCTCGGACACCACCCGGACGATCCCGTCGAACCAGAGCACGACCGCGGTCCCGGAGCCCCGGATCGACCAGTCGACCATCCAGATCGAGGCGTACGCCGTGACTTTGCCCCGCTCGTCGAACAGCCGGAGGCCAGGATTCGCTCCCGCCAGGATGATCCGGCGGTTGCTGGCCGACGACTTGGACATGAGCGGGCGCTTCCCTTAGAGGGGCCGAAGATGCTTGATTGTCTCAATCTCCGGGCCAGATGCAACGCATCAGTCCAAGAAGTTGACTCAGATCTTCTCCACCGGCGCGTAGCGCAGGAGGAGTCGCTTGACGCCTTCCGACCCGAAATCGATGTCCGCCTGGGCCTGTTGACCCTCGCCGCGGACCACCACGACGGTGCCCATCCCGAAGCTGTCGTGCACCACCCGGTCCCCCGGGTTCAGGCTGATCACGGGCTTGTCGGAGGCCGACTTGCGGGTCGGCTCGTACCTGCTCGGGATGCCGCTGCCGCGGGTTGTCCCGGTGCCGGACCAGCGGGTGATCGCGGACTCGTCCCGCCGCCAGTCGAGCAGTTCGGCCGGGATCTCCTCCAGGAACCGCGACGGCGGGTTGTGCTGCGGAGCGCCGTACGCCGATCGCACCGCGGCGCGGGAGATCGACAGCCGCTGGCGGGCGCGGGTGATCCCGACGTACGCGAGCCGGCGCTCCTCCTCGAGCTCCTTGAGGTCGGTGAGCGAGCGGGAGTGCGGGAAGACCCCGTCCTCCATGCCGGTCAGGAAGACCACCGGGAACTCCAGGCCCTTCGCGGTGTGCAGTGTCATCAGCGTGACCACACCACCGTCGTCGGCGGCGTCCGGGATCTGGTCGGCGTCGGCGACCAGCGCGACCCGCTCGAGGAACGCCTGCAGGTCGGCGGGCTCGCCGGCCTGCGTCCGCTCCTCGACGAACTCGCGGGCGACCGAGATGAACTCGTCCAGGTTCTCCAGGCGAGTCTCGTCCTGCGGATCCGGGGACTTCTGCAGCGCCTCGTAGTACCCCGAGCGGTGCAGTGCGACGTCGAGGATGTCGTCCGGCGGCGCGCCCGAGTCGACCATCGCGGTCAGCTCGTCGAGGATGTCCACGAAGGCCTGGACGGCGTTCACCGAGCGCGACGCCATCGCCGGCGCGTCCTGGGCGCGGCGCATCGCGGCCGCGAACGAGATCCGGTCCCGGGCCGCCAGCGACTCGATCGCCGCCTCGGCACGATCGCCGATCCCACGCTTCGGCTCGTTCATGATCCGGCGCAGCGAGACGGTGTCCTCCGGGTTCACCAGCACCCGCAGGTACGCGAGCGCGTCGCGGACCTCCTTGCGCTCGTAGAACCGGACGCCACCGACCACCTTGTACGGATGGCCGGTGCGGATGAAGACTTCTTCGAACACCCGGGACTGCGCGTTGGTGCGGTAGAACACCGCGACGTCGGACGGTTTCACCCCGTCGGCGTCGGACAACCGGTCGATCTCGTCGGCGACGAACTGCGCCTCGTCGTGCTCGTTGTCGGCGACATACACCGCGATCTGCTCGCCCTGGCCCTGGTCGGACCAGAGGTTCTTCGCCATCCGGCCCTCGTTGCGGGAGATCACCGCGTTCGCCGCGGTCAGGATCGTCTGGGTGGAGCGGTAGTTCTGCTCCAGCAGGATCGTCTCGGCGCCGGTGAAGTCCTCCTCGAAGGCGAGAATGTTCCGGATCGTGGCGCCGCGGAACGCGTAGATCGACTGGTCGGAGTCACCCACGACCATCAGCTCGGCCGGCGGCGCGGTCGGACCGTTGTAGTCTGCCGGGTCCTCACCGCAGAGCTCACGGATCAGCGTGTACTGCGCGTGGTTGGTGTCCTGGTACTCGTCGACGAGCACGTGGCGGAAACGACGCCGGTAGTACTCACGGACCTCGGGGAAGGCTTGCAGCAGGTTGACCGTGGTCATCAGCAGGTCGTCGAAGTCCAGTGCGTTCGCCTGCGCGAGCCGCTCCTGGTAGATCTTGTAGCACTCGGCGTACGTCTGCTCGAGGTGGTTCTCCGCCTTCGCCGCGGACGTC
Source organism: Kribbella sp. NPDC043289 (assembly GCF_056436705.1). Classification (NCBI taxonomy): domain Bacteria; kingdom Bacillati; phylum Actinomycetota; class Actinomycetes; order Propionibacteriales; family Kribbellaceae; genus Kribbella; species Kribbella sp. NPDC043289. Next base: position 467,693 of record NZ_JBWKCB010000002.1, on the reverse strand, counting down.
TCGTGGTCGATCAGCTCGTTCTTCTGGGTGCTGATCCAGTTCAGTACGGCGCGCGGGTTGTACCGCTTGACGTCCAGGTCGAGCTCGCGGCAGACCAGCGTCATCAGCCGGCGCGAGTCGGTGTCGTCGTAGATCGAGAACGTCGAGTTGATCCCGAACCGCTTGATGTCGCGGCGGAGGATCCGCACACAGGAGGAGTGGAACGTCGAGACCCACATCAGCTTCGCCCGCGGGCCGACCAGGTCCACCACCCGCTCGCGCATCTCCGCGGCGGCCTTGTTGGTGAACGTGATCGCCAGGATCGACCCGGGATGCGCGTCCCGGGCCGCCAGCAGGTAGGCGATCCGGCGGGTCAGCACCCGGGTCTTGCCCGAGCCCGCACCGGCGACCACCAGCAGCGGCTTGCCGGCGTGCACCACGGCCGCGCGCTGCTGCGGATTCAGCCCCTCGAGCAGCGAGTCCGGATCGGTCCGGGACTTCTTCGGCTCTTCGAGTGGCACCGGGAGCTCGTCAGGCGAGAACAGCGTAGTCATCACCAAACACCTTAGGCGCTCCCGCCGACAGTTACCGAAAACGCGGTCAGTCGAGCAGGCCCTTGGTGATGAATCGCTGGTTGGCGGCGCTGCGTTCGGCCAGCGGACCGGCCGCGAAGACCGGCGTGTCCAGGGTCGGCGCCATCACCGGCTCCAGCAGCATCGGCCCGAGGATCAGGAACAGGGCCTGGTACGGCGCCCAGCGCGCGTCGGCCTCGTCCAGCGGGACGGTCCGCAACGCGCCGAGGTGCCGGCGCGCCCCGTCGAGCAGCCCGTGGAATACGGCGATCCCGGCCGGACCGCCCTCGAGCAGGACCCGGCGCAGGTAGTTCCTCCGCAGTTCGTCCGCCCCGAACAGTTGCGCCGTCACCTGGCCGAGCGCGGCGAGGTCGCTCGCGTCGAGTTTCGCCAGACCCTCGTCGAACGTGTTCAGCACGTCCTCGTCGACGGCCGACCGCAGGCCGTCCTTCGAGCCGTAGTGGTGCCGCAGCAGCGCATGCGACACGCCGGCCTCGGTCGCGATCGCCCGCGTCGACGTCGCCTCGAACCCGTGCTCGGCGAACAGCTTCAGCGCCGCGAGCCGCAACCGCGCCCGCGCCGTCAGGTCCGAGGATCGTGCGTCGGTCATCGTGCCTCCGTCGTCAGGCCCCGACCCAGGCGCGCAGGTAGGGGACGCGGCGCAACCCGGCCGCGAGTACGAAACTGACCGGCAGTGCGACCGCACCGACCAGCAGGAACTTCGCCGGCGGTGCCGCCGCGAGATCGCGGACGAGCAACTGCAGTACGACGACCACCGGCACATGCACGATATACACGGTGAACGACGCCGCACCCCAACGGGCCAGGACGGCGTTCGGGCGGCCGGCGTACTCGCGGAACAGCACCACGAGGCCGACGCACAAGGTCACGCACATCGTGCTCTCGACCATCGACCAGGTGAACGACGGAAAGGTCGCGCCGCCCGGCGCATAGAACCGGGACAGTGCGGGCAGCGCCGCGAGGTGCGCGACCGCGAGCGCGGCGCCGATTGCGAGGCAGGTGTATCCGACCCGCCGCGTGATCCCGGTCAGCCAGTAGTACCTGTACGCGAGCAGTCCGGCGACGAACAGACCGCCGTACTGGATCAGGTCGGACGGTTCGGCCTGGATGAACTCGAGGATCCCGATCCAGGTGTCGACGGGCCACTTGATCCGGATCGCGTACGTGCCCAGGCCGATGAGCAGCGTGAAGGCTGCGATCGCTCGGCCGGTCAGGGCGCGCGGCTCTTGGGCGACCGGGCGGCGGTGGATCGCGAGGCGCCAAACGGCGTACAGGATCGCGTAGACCAGGAGGTGCTGGAGGAACCACAGGTGGGCGAACGAGAACTCGGGGAAATCGCCGTACGTGTGGTGGTGCAGGAACATCAGCGCCGGGACGACCACGAGGACTCCGAACACGAACGGTGCGCCGATCCGGCGGAACCGGTCGTGCAGGAAACGGCGGGCGCCCTTGCGTTCGTACGACGGGGGCAGCAGGTACGCCGAGATCGCGAAGAACAGGGCCATGAAGAAGGAGCCGTTCACGACCGTGAACCGTTCGAGCGGCTCCCAGCGGGCGGTCCCATGCACGTACCACCAGTCGGGCGGGCCGTACGGCTGGGCGGCGTGGTGCAGCACCACGAGCACCACCAGCGCGAGCTTCAGGCGGTCGAGGTACTGCAGTCGCTGTCCGACTGGACTTTTTACTGTCCACATGGACAGCATCATAGCTTAGAGTGCTCTGATGAGGCGGTTGGCGTGGTGGTTGCGCTGCACGGCGCCGGGCAGACGGTGGCGCGGGCACGGGCGGACTGGGAAGGAGTGCTGGACCGCGGGTACGCGTTGGTCTGCGTGCAGTCGTCCCGACGAATGTCGCCCAACTACAGGACCTGGCCCGACCCCGAGCAGGCCGCAGCAGACATCGCGCGCGGGCTCGCGGAACTGCCGGATCCGTTGTCGCCAGCAACTATCTGGATCGGGGCCGACGACGACCTGCTCGAGGTCGTGGATGATCTGGGCGAGCAGCTCACCGCACTCGGTTGCACGATCGAGCGGATCCCGGGCCTCGGTCACACGGTCCCGTCCGGCTTCGACGACCGGCTCGCGAAAGCCCTCTAAGGGCAGGTTTGCTCTGGGCAGACTTGCCGTCAGCAGAAAAGCTGGGACGGCGCGACCGGCGCGGTCAAGGTGGATGGCATGGCAGAAGACATCAAACCGCCGCTGTTCAACGAGACCGCCCGGCAACGGTTGCTGGCGCAGCGGATCGTCGTACTCGACCGAGCCCTCGACGACGACCTCGGGACCCTGCTGGTCACGCAGATCCTGACGCTGGCGGCCGAGGACCCGGACACCGACATCGCGTTCTGGATCCACTCGCCCGGCGGCTCGGTGCCGTCGATGCTCGCGATCCGCGACGTGATGCAGACCGTGCCGTGCGACGTGTCGACGCTGGCGATCGGGCTGGCCTGCAGCGCCGGGCAGTTCCTGCTGTCGGCCGGGACGCCGGGCAAACGCTACGCACTGCGGCACGCGCGGGTGCTGATGCACCAGGGCTCGGCCGGGATCGGCGGGTCCGCCGTCGAGATCGAGATCCAGGCGAACGACCTGCGGCACATCCGCGACACCGTGCTCGGGCTGATCGCCGAGGACACCGGCCAGCCGTTCGACACTGTGCACGAGGACTCGCTGCACGACCACTGGTACACCGCCGACCAGGCCCGCGACTACGGCTTCATCGACCACATCGTCGAGTCCTTCGACCAGGTCATGCCCCGAAAGAAGGCTGCCGCATGAGCTCGTACACGATCCCCAACGTCATCGCCCAGCATCCGCGCGGTGAGCGGATCATGGACGTCTATTCGCACCTGCTCAGCGAGCGGATCATCTACCTGGGTACGGCGATCGACGCCGGCGTCGCGAACGCGCTGATCGCCCAGCTCCTGCACCTCGAGGTCGACAAACCCGAGCAGGAGATCAACCTGTACATCAACTGCGAGGGCGGCGACATGACCGCGATGCTCGCGATCTACGACACCATGCAGTACATCCAGTCCCCGGTCGCGACCTTCTGCGTCGGCCAGGCGATCTCCGCCGGCGCGATCCTGCTGGCCGGCGGTACGGCGGGACGTCGCGCCGTACTGCCGCACGCGCGGGTCGTCCTGCACCAGCCCGCCGGCCGCGGTCAGGGCACGATCCCGGACCTGATCCTGCAGGCCGACGAGGTGGTGCGGGTCCGGAGCCAGGTCGAGACGATCCTCGCGAAGCACACCGGGCAGACGATCGAGCAGCTCCGCCACGACACCGACCGCGACCACGTACTGACCGCGGACGGCGCCAAGGAGTACGGCATCGTCGACCACGTGATCAACGAACGCGTCCCGCTCGCCTCCGCCCTGGTGTGACCCGGACCGCCAGGCCATCACAATCGCTCGAAAGGCGGCCGCCCACGCGGGGCCGCGGCGCGATCCGGCGATTGTGATGGCCTGCAGATACCTAGCTCGCCGCTTCGAGGACCTTGTCGGCGACGGCGGCGTGGTGCAGTTGGTCGGTGTTCGGCCGGCCGACGCGGTTGGTCAGGTACGCGTAGGCGATCTGCCGGTCCGGGTCGGCCCAGCCGATGCAGCAGTTGCTGCCGTTGTGGCCGAACGCCCGCGGGCTGCTCAACGATCCGAGCGACGACACCGCGCCTTCCACCCAGCGCGGTCCGCCGAGCTGGAACCCTTGCGACCAGCGGATCGGAGCTCGAGCAGTCCGGTCCATCTCGCCCTCGCTGGACGGCTCGACCGCGACAGCGAGCGTCTCCGGCCGCAGCAACTGTCCCCGCGGCGCCGTCCCGCCGTTCAGCAACGCTTGATAGAGCGCCGCGAGGTCCCGCGCGGTCGTCGAGATGCCGGCCGCCGGTACGACGGCCTCCCGGGTACTGCGCCGGTTCACGACGGACTGGATGAACGGCCCGATCGGACCGGTCGCGTGGATCGGGACGTGCCGGCCCCAGAGCTCGCCGGGCAGGCCGAGGTACGTGTCGTGGACGCCGAGCGGTGCAATGACGGAACGGCGTACCAGCTCGTCGATCGGGGTGCCGCTGCAACGATTGGCGACCTCGCCGAGGATGAAGCCGAAGGCCAGTGGGCTGTAGGCGACGGTGCCGAGCGGCCAGCGGGGCTTGGCCTCCGCGATCCGGTGCAAGGAACGGTTCCAGTCGGTCATGGCGCGGACCTCGCCGACGTACGACCCGGCGTTGGACAACCCGGAGCGGTGCCGCAGCACCTCGCGAACCGTGATCTCCCGCTTGCCGTTGTGGGCGAACTCCGGCCAGTACGCCGCGATCGCGTCGTCGAGGTGCAACCGGCGGGCCTCGACGAGCTGGTGGATCGCTACGGCGAGGTACGGCTTGCTCGCGGAGAAGAGCCAGAACAACGCGTTCGGTGCACAGCCGAACGAACGGTCCACGACGATGCGCCCGTGCCGCACGACACACAGCTGCGCGACCAGCCCCCGGGCCTCGATCAGCCCGACCGCTTCCCCCAGCCGGTCGGGGTCGAGCCCGGCCTCGCGCGGGTCGCACACACCACCGAACTCCATGTTTTCCACTGTGCACGCCGAGGCAAGCGGCTAGGGTCGTCGGGTGACCGTGCCTGAGGCGAATCCCCGACCGGACAGCGAGATCGAGCGGATCCTGGCGGTGGTCGCGCACCCGGACGACATCGACTTCGGCGGCGCCGGCTCGGTCGCCCTGTGGACCAAGGCCGGCATCGAGGTGCACTACTGCATCGTCACCGACGGCCAGGCCGGTGGTTTCGAACCCGACCGCGATCGCGCCGAGATCCCCGCCGTACGCCGGGCCGAACAGACCACCGCCGCGCAGCACGTCGGCGTCCACGACCTGCACTTCCTCGGCTACTCCGACGGCGAGGTCGAGCCGACACCACAGCTGGTCCGCGACATCAGCCAGGTGATCCGCAAGGTCCGCCCGCAACGCTTGCTCAGCCAGTCCCCCGAACGCTGGTGGGCACGCCTCCCGGTCTCCCACCCCGACCACCTCGCCGCCGCCGAAGCCACCGTCCGCGCCTTCTACCCCGCGGCCGGCAACCCCTACGCGTATCCCGACCTCGACGAGGAAGCGTGGGACGTGGGCGAGCTCTGGATGATGGAACACCCCGAACGCAACCACTACGTCGACATCACCGACACCTTCGACCAGAAGATGTCCGCCCTGATGTCCCACACCAGCCAGCACCGCAACCCCGAAGCCCTCCGCACTCACATCCGCACCAACTCCACCCGCCTCGCCCAAACCGCCGGCTTCCCCCCAAACCACCAAGCCGAAGCCTTCACCGTCATCCGCCTCCCCTAGTGCGGAAACACCCGGCGCGGGCGCAATCTCGTCCCTTCGCGATGCCTCTCGATCACCCGCGAGATCTGCGCAGGATGCTCGGTTCCTTCGAGCTCGTCCAGGTAGCCGACTGAACGTGCGAGGCCGTCGAGGTCGACCGCGAAGTACAGGGCCATCAGGGGATTCACGAGGAGCTCACCACCTGCCGTCCGGGCGGTGAACTGGACGTCGCCGAAGTCACCACGCAGCGCGGCGGCGATCTGGCCGTTGACGATGCTCGGCCTGACGGGCGTCACGAGCTGCGCGTAGTCGACGAGGTCCAGGTACGCCGCTGCCTCGGCCGACGCCGGTGGGATCGACACCGCGCCCAGGTAGTCACCGGTCCGGCTCAGCGCGGCGAGATTCTCGAGCACATCCACGTGGTTGACGCCGTGGTACGCATCGATCCCGAAGCCGAGGCAGACGACGAGCCGCTCGATCCCGGAGATCCGGGACAACGCGCCGAGGCTCGCCATGTCCTCCTCCGGCGTACCCAGACCGGCTTCGTCTCCGCGCATCAGGATGTCGGTGCCACCGTCGACCAGCACGACCGCGTCGATCCCGAGATGCCCGACCAGAGCTTCGTACGCCGCGCGCAGCGGCGCGACGCCCGTCCGCGGGAACGCGTACACCGTCGACGAAAGGTCCTTCGACTCGAGCCAACGCGACAACACCCGCTCCGGGAAGTACTCCGGACGACCGCGGCTGTCCGGCCGAACCACTGCCACACCCGGCGTCAGCCACTCCTGCACTTCACCGAGCTCGGCGAACGACAGGTTCGCGAACTCAACCTCTTTCCCCTGCGCAACCAAGGCGAGCGCGAGGGGTACTCCGGCGTACACGTCGAAGCCGCCACCCGCACCGGCGACGAGGACCCGCCGGGCGTCACGTAACCGGGTGAACACGGGTGGTTCGGAAAGCGTGAACACCTGCGCAGGCTATCTGCTGGTTAATGTTTTGCGGGTGGGGGTGATTGGGGTGAGGGTTCACGCATGACGATTTCTTTTGGGGTTGCCGGGGTGGGCCCGGATGTTTTGCTGGTGCATGCGGGGGTTGCTGACTCGCGGATGTGGGAGCGCGAGGTGAACGCACTGGCTGTGGACCATCGGGTGATCACGGTGGATTTGCGGGGGTACGGCGAGACGCCGTTGGAGGCGGGAGCGAAGTACTCCGATGCCGGTGACGTGCTCGCGGTGCTCGACGAGGTCGGTGCGTCGGCGGTGACCGCGGTCGGAGCGTCGTACGGCGGGTATGTGGTGCAGCAGATGGCGAGTCGGGAGCCGGCGCGGTTCGGGCGGCTGGTGTTGCTGTGTGCGCCGACCGACAACGTGGAGCCGGACGACGAGCTGCGGGCGTTGTGGGGCGCAGAGAACAAGCTGCTGGAGGCGGGCGACGTCGACGGCGCGACGGATCTGACGGTACGGCGCTGGATCGGGCCGGACGCCGACGACGAGGCCCGGGAACTGCTGCGGGTGATGCAGAAGCGCGCGTACGACATACAGCTCGCCGCGGGTGACGACGTGGACAACGAGGAGTACCCGGTCGAACCGGAGAAGATGACGATGCCGGTCCGCCTGATCACCGGCGCCCACGACTTCAAGTTCTTCACCGACTCCGCGGACTACCTGGCCGAACGCCTGCCGAACGCGGACCGCATCCACCTCCCGTGGGCCGGCCACCTGCCCACCCTGGAACGCCCCGCCGAGTCATTATCACTGATTCGCTGAGCATTCCCTGAGCCTTTTCCTGAGCATTTCCTGAGCTGAGCGGACGCTGAGTTTCTGTTGACCGGCGGATCTAGACTTTTCCTATGCGAGAAAAGGCCGCGATCGCTGTCGCCCGGACCGCCGCCGGCCTCAGCCGTCGGCTCGGCCGCGGCGGCCAGGTGATCCCTGGTGCGATCGCCGGGAAGATCGCTCCGGATTTGGCCGGGAAATTGGCGGCTGAATTACCGCACGGCAGCATTCTGGTGACCGGGACCAACGGAAAGACCACGACCACCAAGCTGATCGTCGCCGCGCTGCGGCTCGGCGGCGAGACCGTGCTCACCAATGCCAGCGGCGCGAACCTGCGCAGCGGGATCGTTTCGGCCCTGGTCACGGCGGCCGACCTGCGCGGTCGCACCGGCGCGACGATCGGCGTCTTCGAGGTCGACGAGGCCAGCCTGCGCCTCGTCGTACCGGAGCTGCGGCCGCGGCACATCGTCGTACTGAACCTGTTCCGCGACCAGCTCGACCGGTACGGCGAGGTCGACACGACCGCCGAGCTGCTGGCAGAAGGCATCGCGGCCACCAACGCACGGCTGTACCTGAACGCCGACGACGCCCGCGTCGCGAGTCTCGCCGACGCCGCGGCAGCACCGGACCTGGTCAGCTACTTCGGCATCGAGCACCTCCCGATCCGCTCGGCCGGTTCGATGTCCGCGGCCGACTCGGATCGTTGCCCGCGCTGTGGCGCACGGCTGGTGTTCAGCCAGGTCTTCTACAGCCATCTCGGCCACTACCGCTGCCCGAACGGCGACTTCGACCGGCCCACGCCGGACGTCGCGGTCACTGGGGTCGAGCAGGCGGACCTGGACGGCACCACGTTCTCCCTGTCCGCGCACGGCGTACCGCAGCGGATGCGGTACGGCCTGTCCGGCACGTACAACCTCTACAACGCCCTGGCGGCCGTCGGCCTGACGACAGGGCTGGGCCTCGCGCCGGCGTTGAGCGCGCAGGCAGTGCGGACCACCGAGGCCGCGTTCGGGCGCGTCGAGAAGACGGAGATCGACGGCCGGACGTTGTGGCTGCTGCTGATCAAGAACCCGACCGGGTTCGCGCAGGTGCTGGACACCTTCCTGGTCGGGCGGGCACCGCTCCGGGTGCTGATCGCCGTCAACGACCTGCCGGCCGACGGACGGGACGTGTCGTGGCTGTGGGACGTCGCCCTCGAGGCGCTGGCGCCGACCCGGCCGGAGGTCGTCGTGGCCGGCACGCGGGCCGCGGAGATCGCGCTGCGACTGCACTACGCCGGGACGGAGGCGACGGTGGCGCGCAGCCTCGAGGACGGACTCGCCCGGTTGCTGTCCGGCCTGCCACCCGGCGGCGACGCGTTCGTGCTGCCGACGTACACCGCGATGCTGCAGATCCGCCGCACGCTCGGCCGGCGGGCCGCGGCATGAAACCCCTGCGGATCGCCCATCTGTATCCCCGGGACCTGAACGTGTACGGCGACCTGGGGAATGTCATCACGTTGCGGAAACGGCTGGAATGGCGCGGATTCCGGACCGAGGTGACGGCCGTGGAACCGGGTATTCCTTTCGACTTCTGCGCGGTCGACCTGCTCTTCGGTGGCGGCGGGCAGAATTCCGGTCAATCGGCACTGGCCGACGATTTGCTGGAGCGCGGCAGCGAATTGCGCAGAATTTCCGCCGCTGGGGTCCCGATGCTGTTGATCTGTGGCAGCTACCAGCTGTTCGGGCGGGAATTCGTCGACGCCGACGGCCGGCGGTACCCGGGCCTCGGGATCTTCGGCGCGACCACCACCGTCCGGCGGCAGCGGATGATCGGCAACATCGTCGTGGACAGCCGGTTCGGGCAGTTGGTCGGTTTCGAGAACCACTCCGGCCGGACCGTCCTCGATCCCGGCCAGCAGCCGCTCGGCACAGTGCGGCAGGGCTTCGGCAACAACGGCCGGACCGGTGACGAGGGCGCGGTGACCGGCAACACGATCGGCACCTACCTGCACGGGCCGGTGCTGCCGAAGAATCCCGCACTCGCCGACCACCTGCTGCTCCAGGCCGTCCGGCGCCGGTACGCCGTCGACGTACTCGAGCCGCTCGACGACGACCTGGCGGCGCGCGCCGCGACCGTCGCTGCCGCCCGCCCGCAAGGCCGCACCCTCAGCATCCGCCCGCGCCGCCGACGCCTGCACCGTCTCGGCGCCGCCCTCCGCGGCCTCTGAAACCGGCCTCTGAAACCGGGCTCTGAAATCGGGCCCTGAAATCGGGCTCTCAACGTAGAAGGACCCCGGCCCGCAGGGGGCCAGGGTCCTTGGTGTACGGAGTGATGTCAGTCGGCGAGGGCGCCCATCGGGTCCCACGCGGGGAGGACGATCGGCTCGTCGTCGAGGCGCGCCTGGAGCTCGGCCGGCAGCGCGGAGCGCCGTACGGCGACCTCGAAGACGTGCTCGCCGAACCACGAGTCGTTCATGGTCCAGAAGCCGCTGTCGGCCTTCTCGTCGCCCCAGCTGTTCTCGACCCGCCAGCGGCGCGGCTCGCCGTCGACCACGTCGACGCCGGTGAACAGCATCGCGTGCGTCATCAGGGTCTCGTGGTGCACCAGGCGCTCGGCCTTGTCCAGCGTGAACTCGGTGTCGTAGATCGCGCTGTAGTCGTACAGCTTGGCGTCCCAGAAGCCGAGGTCGGCGTTCATCTGCTTGCCGACGTCGCAGCCGAACCAGACCGGCTCGCCGCCGACGATCGCGTCCTGGGTGAGCTTCTTGATCAGGTCGATCTCGACGTTCAGGTACACCACCGGCGGGGCGTCCACGATGTTGCCGAGGAAGTCCACGGTGAAGGTCTTGCCGACCGGGCTGGTCGAGCGCGGGTCGTGCACCAGGCAGACGTACTCGTCGACCGGCAGCTGCACGTACGCCGCCGCGAACTCGGTCGGAGTGGTCCAGCCGTCGCGGTGGAAGCCCTTGTCGCTGTCCTTCCACTGCCACAGGAACTTCTGCGGCGGCGTGCCGAGGTGGATGCTCAGCACCCGGTGCACGGTGGTCAGGATCTCGCGCTTGCGGTCGCGGCGGGTCTCGTCGCCGTCGAGCGCCCGCAGGTCGCGCGCACCCTGGCGGAGCAGCTTGCGGAGGGCGTCGTTCAGCTGCGCGGTCGCGGACGAGCTCTCGGTCTCCGGCATCGCCGACTTCGGCACCAGACCGTGCTTCTGCACCAGCGCGACGAACATGTTCCACTGGCCGCCGTCACCGATCGGGTCGGACAGCAGGTGCGCGACCGTGCGGTCGTCGGCGTCCCGGTCCGCGGTGTCGATGATCGCCTCGAGGAAGAAGTTCGACCGCTCGAACTTGTCCCAGAACAGCAGGTAGTTCTGGGAGAACTCGAAGTCCTTGACACCCAGCTTCTCGGCCGCACCGACGCGGAGCAGGTTCAGCCCGGCGAACAGCCAGCACCGCCCACTCTTCTTCTGGTTGGTCACCTTCCAGTCGTCCAGCAGATGGGACACCGAATGGTCCATCGACGTGACGACCTGGCGATCCAGGGCGATGCTGTTGACCGGGGTCTGCGTGACGGCGTTCTGCATCACCCGGTACTGCGGGTTCGACGCGAACTCCTTCTCGAAGAGCGCCAGCTGATCGGCAGTGAGATTCCGCTCCATGATGTCGACGGTATAACAGCCACCAAGCCCGGACGGCCGGATCGGAGTGGCGAATCCATGCCCTGGCCGAAACGCGCCACCCGTGACCACTTGCGCTACGCTAGTTGAAAACGACATTCAACAAAGGAGCGGCGCCATGGCCCGACGCCCGGCCCCGACCGGTAAGCGCAAGCCGAAGCAGAACCCGCTGGACCGCGACGGCATCACCTACATCGACTACAAGGACACCGCGCTGCTGCGCAGGTTCATCTCCGACCGCGGCAAGATCCGCTCCCGCCGCGTCACCGGCCTGTCCGTCCAGCAGCAGAAACAGGTCGCCCGCGCGATCAAGAACGCCCGCGAGATGGCCCTGCTCCCCTACACTTCCGCGAACCGCTGACCGTGTAACGACGCCAGGGACTTCTCCGATCTAGAACTCGGGTCGCGCTCGCGACCCACCGGACAGCGCCCGAACCACGGCAGCGGGTTCGGCGATCCGCCGCTCGCGGCGCTCTGGGGGTCCCTGTGCTGTCCCGTCCTACTCATCTGCTGCGCCTGGTCGTGCCCGCGGCCCTGGTCGCCGCCGGCGTGATCGTCGTCACCGGTTCGTCCGGGTCGGCCGCCGAACTGCGCCCGTACCGCCCGGCGGTCAGCGCGCACCACGACGCGAAGCCCGAGTTCGAGCCGAACTCCGTGCTGGTGAAGTTCAAGAGCAAGGCCACCGCGTCCGCCCGCCGGGCCGCGGTCTCGAAGCTCGGTGCCACCGCGAAGCAACCGGTCACCTCGAGCATCGTCAGGCTCAGCGGCACGCTGTCCGCGCCGGAGCTTCTGAAGAAGGCCAAGGCCGACCCTGCCGTCGAGCTGGCCTCACTGAACTACAAGCGCCACACCACGGCGGTCCCGAACGACACCTATTACCCGGTCAGCGGCGGTGTCGGCCAGGCGTCGTACCTGAACACCGTCCGCATGCCGCAGGCGTGGGACGTGTCGAAGTCGACCGGCAACCAGGTGATCGCGGTCGTCGACACCGGTGTCGACGCGGGTCACCCGGACCTCGCCGGCCATCTGGTCGCCGGCTACAACGTGCTCGCGCCGACGACCGCTCCGAACGACGACAACGGTCACGGCACGATGACGCTGGGCATCATCGCGGCGTCGGCCAACAACGGCGCCGGCGTGGCCGGGGTCGGCTGGTCCGCGAAGGCGATGCCGGTCAAGGTCCTCGACGCGAACGGCGAGGGGTACGACGCCGACGTCGCCAACGGGATCACCTGGGCGGCCGACCACGGCGCCAGTGTGATCAACCTGTCGCTCGGCGGACCGGGCGACGACCAGGTCCTCCACGACGCCGTGAAGTACGCCGTTGCCAAGGGCGCTGTGGTCGTCGTCGCGGCCGGGAACGACGGCAGCGACGCGGTACAGTTCCCGGCGTCGTACCCCGAGGTGATCGCGGTCGCGGCGACCGACGCCACCGGCCGGCTGACCGACTTCAGCTCGTTCGGCGACTGGGTCGATATCGCGGCGCCCGGCTGGGACATCGTCAGCACCGGCGCGCGCAGCCTGACCGAGCCCGGTTACGACCCGTACTGGCTCTGCACCGGCACCTCCTGCTCCGCGCCGATCGTCGCGGGTGTCGCCGCCTTGATGAAGAACAAGTGGCCGACCCTCACGCCCACCCAGGTGGCGGCGCGACTCGAGACCGTGGCCCGCGACGCGGGCCCGCGCGGCACCGACCCGTACTACGGCGCCGGCGTCCTCGACGCGTACGCCGCACTCGGCGGCAGCTGGGCCGCGGACTTCCCGGGGCCTCCGCTCAAGGCAGCCGACGACGAGCCGGCTCGCGCCCGCAACCTCGGCGACCTGCCGATCGGGTTCGGTCTGAGCACCGGCGGCGTGACGAACACCGAGGGCGAGGTCGATTGGTACTTCGTGCACCCGACGGGCGCCCGCACGATGCGGGTCACCGTCTCGGGTCCCGCCTACACAGCGGACCTCCCGCAGAACTTCGCTCCGGTGGTGACGGTCTACGACAAGGACCTGCACCGCATCGGGTTCGCCCAGAACCCCTACCCGGCGGACTGGTCCACGAACGCTCCGCTGACAGCAACCCTCGATGTCCCCATCGATTCCGGGGTCTCGTACATCCAGGTCCGCAACTACAACGGTTCCCGCGTGGATCGCTCCTACGGCTTGAACATCTCACTGGTCAGCGCGGGCGCGACGACGACCGGCGAGGCGTACCCGGTCCGCGACGTCCTCCCCGGTGACCTGTCCGACGACGCCGCGCTGACGTCGAAGCCGTCGGTGACCTTCGCACGACCCGTCGACGCGACCACGGTCGACGGCAGCACGGTGAAACTGCTGAACGGCAAGACCCTGGCGACGATCCCCGCCACGGTCAGCTACGACGCCGCGACGCTGAAGGCGACGATCACGCCGGCGGCACAGCTCGTCGACAACGCGCCGTACAAGGTCTCGGTCTCCGGCGTGCACGAGGCGGACGGGACTGCGCTGGCTCCGGTGCTGACCAGTTTCAGCACGATCGACTGGTACCCGAGCCAGCTGAAGGCGTTCGACGCGAGCGGCGCGTACCTCGCCGCGACCCTGAACTGGACGCTGCCGGAGATGACCGACTTCGGGCAGGTTGTGGTCCGGGTCGCCGCCGGGACCAAGGCGCCGGCCCTGGACACCGGCACGCTCGTCTACGCCGGTACGGCGTCCTCGGTCAAGGCGACCGGGCTGGCGCAAGGAACGACGTACACCTTCGCGGCCTGGATCAAGGACCGTGAAGGGCGGGTCGGCCCGGCCTCGGTGACCCAGTTGCTCGGGATGAAGTCCGGGATCAGCACGACCTCGACGCTGGTCAACTACGGCGGCTCGATCACGATCAAGGGCAGCACCCTGCGGATCGACAACAAGGTGTACGCCGGTCTGCCGGTCAACGTCTACGTGCGGCCGAAGAACTCCACGAAGTTCGCCCTGCTGGCGGCGTTGAAGACGTCGTCGACCGGGACCCTCGCGGTGGCGCACAAGCCCCTGGTGTCGTCGGTGTACATGCTGACGTTCCCCGGCAACGCGGACCTGATGGGCACCCGGAGCGCCGACATCACCGTGCAGGTGGCGCCGACGCTCTCGGCCACGCTGGCGCCGGCGTCGATCCGGCTCGGGCAGGCGACCGCGTTGAGCGGGTACGTCGCTCCTGCGCACGCCGGTCAGCCCGTGTACCTGCAGCAGTACGGGAACAAGGTCTGGAAGTCGATCGCCTCGGTGAAGCTCAGCACCTCGGGCAAGTACGCGTTCGGCATCAAGCCCGCCGTCCGCGGCCAGATCGCGTACCGGGTCTTCTTCCCGGGTGACGCGGACCACGCCCCGGCGTACTCCGCGAACAAGATCGTCACGATCAGCTGATCACAGCAGAACGCCCCGGCCGTCGAGCGGCCGGGGCGTTCTCGTGTGCTGTAGTCAGACCAAGCGGCGGTCTGTTGCCCAGCGGGTGAGTTCGTGGCGGTTCGAGAGCTGGAGTTTGCGCAGGACCGAGGAGACGTGGGTCTCGACGGTCTTCACCGAGATGAAGAGCTCGCGGGCGACCTCTTTGTAGGCGTAGCCGCGGGCGATCAGGCGCAGTACCTCGCGCTCGCGCTGCGACAGCCGATCGAGGTCCTCGTCCACCGACGCGATGTCGATGGCGCCCGAGAACGCGTCCAGCACGAACCCGGCCAGCCGCGGCGAGAACACGGCGTCACCGTCGGCGACCCGGTTGATCGCGTCCACCAGCTCGGCGCCGGAGATGTTCTTGGTGACGTACCCGCGGGCGCCGGCCCGGATCACGCCGATCACGTCCTCGGCTGCGTCCGACACCGACAGCGCCAGGAACTTGATGTCCGGGTGCCGCTGGTGGACCTGCTTCATCACCTCGGTGCCACCGCCGCCGGGCAGGTGCACGTCGAGGAGAACGACGTCGGGCTCGGTGCCGACGATCGCCTTCACCGCGGTGTCGACGTCGGAACCCTCCCCGACGATGTCGACCGAGGCGCCGATCTCGCTGCGTACCCCGGCCCGGAACATATCGTGATCGTCGACGACGACAACCCGCCTGCTGCTCATCTGTCCATCTCCAGTCGCACTTCGGTCCCTGTCTCCGGATCGGACCGCACCGTCGCGCGGCCGCCGTGCCGTTCCATCCTGCCCATCACACTGTGCCGCAAGCCGAGCCGATCGTCCGGGACCTCGTCGACGACGAACCCCTTGCCGCGGTCCCGGACGAACATCTCCACACGGTCCCCGTCCACCTCGACGAACACGTCGATCTTCGCAGCGCCGGAGTGCTTGGCGGCGTTCACCATCGACTCCCGGGCGGCCCGGACCATCGACGACAGCGGCTCGGTGAGGTCACAGTCACCGACCGTGATCACCTCGATCGGTACGCCGTGCGAGTCCTCGACCTCGGCGGCGGCCCGCTTCGCGGCGCTGGCCAGTGTCTGGTCCGCGTTGTCGTCCTCGTCGTACAGCCAGGACCGCAGTTCACGTTCCTGGGAGCGCGCCAGCCGGGCGACCGCCTTCGGGTCGTCGGACTGCTTCTGGATCAGCGCGAGCGTCTGCAGCACCGAGTCGTGCAGGTGCGCGGCCATGTCGGCGCGCTCCTGCGAGCGGACCCGTTCGGCGCGCTCGGCGTTCAGGTCGCGGGTCAGCCGGTGCACCCAGGGCCCGGCGATGACGCCGATCCCGACCACCGCGAGCAGCAGCGCGATCAGTACGTCGCCGACCATCGAGAGCCGGCCGTTCTGGACCAGGAACAGGGTGACCGCCGTACCGATCAGGATCAGCCCGACGGCGATCCGGACCAGCGACTTCCAGCCGCCCTTGCCGAGCACCAGCCCGAGGATCGGGACCCGGATGTCCTGCGCCCACTTGTCCTTCTGGTTCTCGTCCGCCTGCCGCCAGATCAGCGCCAGACCGGCCGCGGCGAACACCAGCGGCCAGAACAGCTTGCCGGCGACGCCGAACCCGGCGACCTGGAGCAGCAGCAACACACCGATGCCGATCGCCACCAACGCCGGCAGCTGGCCGCGGCTCTTCTCCCGCTTCCGCTGCTTCGCCTCGGTCACCGGCGCCGGCGGCTCGTCCGAGCGCAGCCCGCTGCGGGTGTGCGCGGCCAGGCCGGGCGCGTTCGGCACCGTCTCCGGCGCCAACGGCATCAGGAACCACAGCGCCGCATAGATCAGTACGCCGAATCCGCCGAACACCGTGGTCGCGATCAGGACCAACCGCACGACGGTGTCGGACACGCCGAGGTGGTCCGCGACACCACCGGCCACACCGGCGATCACCCGTCCCTCGGTACGCCGGTACGCCCGGCGCGGCGGGTCGGACGCCGGTCGCGGCGGCGGAGCAGGCTGCCCAGGCCCCTGCTGTCCCGGTGCCTGCGGTCCCGGCCCCGGCTGGCCCGGACCGGTGGGCGGCCCACCTGGGGCGCCGTGCTGCTGCTGACCCATCCGCGCGGCGTAGGCGGCGTACGGGCCTTGGTACTGGCCTGGTCCCTTCGGGCCCCAGCCCTTGTACCGCCACTGGTTCTGCGCAGGCGTCGACTCGGGTCGGTCCTCGTTCGTCGAGGATCCGCCCGTCGGCGCGGCTGCTGGCTGGCTCATCACCACGATCGTCACATGTGGACCGGCCCGACACCAGCAGGCTTGTCCCGGGCCCGCTCCTCAGCCGCCGCCCGGCCCGCTCAGGGTGCGCTCGGGGAGAACCCCGAATTCCGGGCACTCCGGGGGCCATCAGGGGCCATCCCCGATGTGATCCGGGGTGCCGGCGCGGGAGTATCGATGGCATGGAGCAGAACCAGAGTGGACCCGCCGGGTTCGACCGCGACCGCCTGCAGAACCCCCAGAGCTGGCGGCGCAGCAGGTCGGACCGCTGGGTCGCGGGTGTCTGCGGCGGCATCGGTCGCGCGCTGAACATCGACCCCGTGCTGGTCCGCGTGGTGATGGCCGTCCTGATCCTCAGCGGTCCGGGCATCATCTTCTACATCGCCGCCTGGGTCCTGATGCCCGACGAGGGCAGTGACCGCGCACCGGTGCAGGGCGTGCTCGGCGACCGGATCCGGACCGACCACCCGTGGTTCTGGCCGGTGGTGATCGGGATCTGCATCTTCGCCGCGATCGCGACGATGTCGTCGTTCAAGTTCGGCCACTTCGTCCCCGGTCCGGTGATCGTGCTGGCGGTGATCTGGCTGCTGGCCAAGCACCGCAAGGCCGGCAAGCAGTCGTCCCAGAACCAGCAGCAGAACCAGCCCTCGCAGTACCAGCCGCAGCAGAACCAGCCGCAGCGCCCGCAGGACACCACGTCCCCGGCGAGCGCCGGCCAGCAGTTCACCTCGCATCAGTACCCAGGCCCGCAGAACACCGGCCAGCAGAACTCGGCGTACACGCCCCCGCAGACCGGCCCGTCCGTTCCTCCGACGGGCCTGTCGTCCTCGGCCACACAGCGACCCCAGGACCGCACCGTCGAACCGGTCCAGCCTGTGTGGACCGAGGACGACCCCCTGGGCCTGTACGTCGACGAGCCGGCCGGCGCCACCCGTCCGGTCGCGACGACCAAGCGCGCCGAACCGCCCGCGAAGGGCATGCGCGGTATCAAGTCGATCATCGTCGTGCTGACCGGTCTCGCGATCGGGATCGCGGCGCTGGCGGGGGCCTCGACCGCGACCATGCTGGTCATCGGTCTGGCCACGCTCGGCGGCGGCATGCTGATCGGCGGTTTCGTCGGGCGCACGCTGGCCCTGCTTCCGCTGGGCATCCTGCTCGCCGTCGGAGCCGTGGCGAGCACGGTGTTCCCCGGCGTACCGCGGAACTTCGCCGACACCAACTACGTCGCGCCGGCCGGGCAGACGATCACCGCGACCGGCACGAGCTACCAGTTCGACGCCGGGTCGGTGACTTTGGACCTGACCAAGGCCACCTTCGCCCCGGGCGCCAAGGTCGACGTCCACGGCGGCGTCGGCGAGGTCGTCGTCAAGGTGCCGGCGAACGTCGACGTGAAGGGCCAGCTGTCGACCGAGATGGGAGACGTTGCCTTCCTCAACCAGCAGCACGAGGGCCATAATGCTCAGCTGAACCTCGACGACCTCGGCGCGGACGGCAAGGCCGGCCCGCAGCAGGTCACCCTGGACCTGGACCTCAGGCTGGGCAGCATCAAGGTGGAGCGCAGATGAGCCAGCAGCGACGGAAGACCAAGCCGGACGTTCCCGGTGTTGTGGCCGGGACCGTGCTGGCCGGGGGCGCCACGATCTGGATGCTGACCGAGAACGGCGTACTGCAGTCCGACGACCTGGGCGTCACCAGCGCCCTCCTGCTGGTCACCGCCGGGCTCCTCGGTCTCGCCGCGTCACACCGCGGCTAATCCGGTGGACGGCGGGTACGCCGTTCCCTAAGCTCCACGCCGTGAGCAGCCCGGAGGCGGACAGACCGTAACCAGAGACGACTCAACGGCAGGCGATCCCGTCTGCCGCCGTTCTCTCATGGTTGCGGAGTGCCTCCATGCCTTTCGTGCTGTACCTGCTCGGCCTGGCCGTTTTCGCCCAGGCGACCTCTGAATTCATGCTCGCCGGGCTCGGCCCGGACATCGCCCAGGACCTGGGCGTTTCCCTTCCCACCGCCGGCTGGCTGACCTCGGCGTTCGCGCTCGGCATGATCGTCGGCGCGCCGGCGATCGCCGTCCTCGGCGCCCGCTGGCCGCGCCGCCGGACGCTGCTGGTAACGCTGACCGTCTTCCTCGCCGCGCATGTGGCCGGTGCGCTGACCAGCAGCTTCACCGTGCTGCTGGTCACCCGGATCCTGGCCGCGCTCGCGAACGCGGGCTTCCTGGCCATCGCACTCGCCACCGCCACCACCCTCGTCCGTCCGGACGCCAAGGGCCGCGCCACCTCCGTCCTCCTCGGCGGTACGACGCTCGCGTGCATCGTCGGCGTACCGGCGGGGGCCGTCCTCGGCCGCTCGTTCGGCTGGCGGTCCGCGTTCTGGGCGGTCGCGATCATCTCGCTCCCGGCGCTCGTCGCGATCCTGCGCTCGATCCCGTCCCGCGGCGTCCCCAGCGCGGCCGGGGTACTGCGGTTCGGGATCCGGCCGCGACTCGCCGTACTGCTGCTGCTCGGGGCGCTCGTGAACGGAGCGACGTTCTGCTCGTTCACCTACCTCTCGCCGGTGCTGACCGAGGTGACCGGGTTCGGGGTGGGGTGGGTACCGGCGATGCTCGCGCTGTTCGGGCTCGGTTCGTTCGCCGGCGTGACCGTCGCCGGTCGCTTCGCCGATCGCCGCGACCACCGGCTCACATTCGTTGCCGGGGGCATCTTGCTGATCGGCTGGTGCGCCTTCGCGCTGACCGCCGGCCACGCCGCGCCGACGGTCGTCCTGGTCTTCGTCCAGGGCGCCCTTTCCTTCGCCGTCGGCTCCACACTGATCTCCTACGCCCTGTACGCCGGCTCCGCGTCCCCCGTCCTGACGGGCGGCCTGGCCACCGCCGCACTCAACGTCGGAGCCGCCACCGGACCGCTCCTGGGAGGCCTCGCGATCGGGGCCGCCGGCTTCTCCGGACCACTCTGGGCAAGCGCGGTCCTGGTGGGTACGGCGCTCTGTCTCGGAGCCGCCTCGGTTAGTCTTGTGGACTGCGAAGTACCGGAGGGACCCTGGTGAAGCGGGTCCCGTGGTCGAGGAGTCTCAATGGTGCGCGGCACCGTGAAGTGGTTCAACGCCGACAAGGGCTACGGCTTTCTGGCCGTCGAAGGCGGCGACGTGGACGACGTGTTCGTGCACTGGAGCAAGATCGTGTCCGACGGGTACAAGACCCTCGAGGACGGCCAGCGGGTCGAGTTCCAGATCGTCGACGGGCCCAAGGGCCGCGAGGCGGACGCCGTCACTCCGGTCTGACCAGCGGTCTGGTCCGGCAACCGATAACCTGTCGTCTCATCGTGTGAGGGGTGAGACGTGGCAGAGCCGGTACCCGTGGTCCGGAAGCTCGAGCATGCGCTGAACGACGACGACTTCGCCTGGTCACTGCTGCTGGTCGGCGAGGACCAGACGGACAAGCTCGCGACGCTGACCGGCGACCTGCGCGGGCCGTTCTCGACGTCCGGCGACGGCAAGCAGATCACGTCCGGCTTCTCCTACTGGGGGATCGGTCCGACGATCGCCTGGGCGAACGCGACGAACGACCCGTTCTACCTGGTGATGAAGGCCGGTGCGGAGTCGTTCCTGCGGCACTGGCGCACGCTCCGGCCGCATGTCGAGAACGGCGGCTTCCACCTGGTCAGCCTCGGAGTCGGCACCGGCGTCAAGGACCGCACGATCCTCAGCGACATGCGCCGGCACAACGCGGACATGTACTACATCCCGGTCGACATGAGCTCGGAGATGCTGCGGATGGGCACGCTGGAGCCCGTCCGCGGCGCCCGGTTCCCGGTGTCCCAGGTGCTGCCGGTGCAGCTGGACTTCTCCATCGCCGACAACATGGACGAGCTGGCCCAGATGCTCGCCCGGCTGGTCGGCGAGGAGCCGATCCTGTTCACGCTGACCGGCAACACGCTGGCGAACTTCGAGAACGACGAAGAACTGCTCCGCACTCTCACCCGGGTGCTCCGGTCGCAGGACCGGCTGTTGCTCGAGGTCGCCAGCACCACCCGGCTGGACCAGGAGGCCGCGGACGCAGCAGCCGACGAGTACCACCAGACGCGGGCGTTCGCCGAGTTCGTCACCAGCGCCCTGCGGTACAACACCGATCTCAAGATCAACCACGAGCTGGTGAAGTTCGTCGGCGAGGTCGAGGACGAGGACGCGCTGCTGGTCAAGATCCTCTGGCAGAACGACACCGACGACGAGATCCGGATGGAGCTGCCGGACCACACCGAGGTGCCGCTGTCGACCGGCGACACGATCCGGCTCTACACCACCCGGAAGTACTCCACCGCGCGGCTGAAGCGGCTCACCGAGGCGTGCAAGCTGACGCCGGTCGAGGCGATCCAGTCCCAGTTCCGGTACACCCGCCGGCCGAACCCGTTCGGCCTGGAGTTGCTGCTGCTCGCACCGGAGACGGCCGGCGAGGCCGCGCACAGCCTCGCCGACGACATCTGGTCCACATGAATCGGCGGACCGTCGTCAGTTGGGTGACGTACGGCCTGCTCGCGGTCGCATTTGTACTCGGCGTGATCTGGTTCCTCTGGCCGGGGAACTCCCGCTGGGAGCCGGCGGTCAACTCGCTGACGCTGGTCGCCGGGCTGACCGGCATCTTCGTCGAGCGGCTCACGGCCGAGGCGGAACGCCGTACCGAGGTACTGCGGGCCGTCGCGGACGAGCTGCAGGAGAACACCCGGCTGCTGAACGACGACCGGTTCTCGCCGGACGCGCCGACCAGCCGGCAGGTGTACCCGCGGCTGGTGGTGTCCGCGGTCGACCTCGCGCTGGTGTCCGGCGTACTCGGGCTGCACAAGGACGCGGACCTGGTCGGGCTGCTGCACCGCTGGCGGGACACCGTGCACCTGTTCAACCGGCGGCTCGACCTGACCGAGATCAGCACGTTCTCGAACACCATCTCGGCGGCCGAACTGGCCGGCTTCCACCGGGCCCTGCACCGCGAGAACAGCTACTTCGCCGCCACCCGCGAGATGCTGCAGAAGCTGCTCGGCCGGATCCCCCAGACATGATCCAGCCTTAACGGCTGGGGCCGTAACCGGGGCAGTTGCTGTCAGTAGTGGCAAATTTTCCCGAGCCGTTGACTTCGTGACGCCGCGAGGGCTTCACTTTCGGACAGGACCGTAAATACGGCACCCCGGAGGCATTCGCATGCGATCAGCCCGCTCGCTCGTCGCGGTGGCACTCGCCGCCGTCCTCGTCAGCACCCTCTCCACGCCCGCCCGCGCAACCCCTGAGCCACCCACCGCCACGGTCACCTCCCTCGGTACGCCGCTGTCCGACGTACTGCTGATCGGAGGCACCGTCGCACCCGGACCGAACGGCAAGACCGCGATCTGGAACGTGTCGAGCGGCAGCCCGGCGTACCTGAACGCCATCGACCCGGCGACCGGCGACAGCCTGCTGTCCACGGCGCTGACCGGCGCCGACGGGAGCTACGCGGTCGCCGCCGCGCCGGACGGCACCATCTATGCCGGCACCTACAACAACGGCCACCTGTACCGGCTCAAGCCGGGCGCGACCACCGCGGAGGACCTCGGCCGGCCGCTCGCCGCCGAGTCGTTCATCCTGCGGATCACCGTCGACGAGCAGGGCAACGTGTACGGCGGCACGTACCCGCACGGCCGCGTGTTCCGGTACGACCACCAGACCGGCGCGGTCCGCGACTACGGCACGGTCAAGGCCGGCCAGGGCTACGTGAAGAGCATCGACTACGCCAACGGAAAGCTGTACACCGGCACCGAGCCGGACGCATACTTCCAGGAGATCGACGTCGCCACGGGCGCGGTCACCGAGATCCCGGCCCCGCCGACGATGGGCGACCCGAAGGACAAGGTCGTCTACGACCTGAACGTCCGCGGCGGCCGCGTGTACACCCGGGTCAGCACGGCGTTCCCGGGCCCGATGTACGTCTGGGACATCGCGTCCCGGACCTGGGTCGACGAGATCCCGAACGAGCACGGTCTGGACATCTCCCCGCTCGGCGCCGACGGGTCGCTGTACATGATCCAGGCGAGCGAGCTGAAGAAGTACGACCCGGCGACCAAGACGCTGACCGGCACCGGCCTGACCTTCACCGGCCGGATCCAGAACGCCCGCTCGATCGGGTACGCCGACCTGAACCTGCCCGACTACCCCGGGACCAGCGTGGTCGGCACGCTGTGGCGCGGCGAGGAGTTCCGGTACAACCCGCAGACCGGCAAGTCGGAGATCTTCCAGACCAAGGTCCGCCGGGAGCCGATCGAGATCCTGTCGGTGGCCGGGGGCAAGGACAACATCTACGCCGGCGGCTTCCTGAACGGCGGCGTGTCGGTCGTCAACCCGACCACCGGCGAGACGAAGTTCAACCGGTTCTCGCAGGTAGAGGCCTTGATGGAGGCCTCGAACGGCACCGTCTACGTCGGCGCCTACCCGGAGGCCCGCCTGTACTCGTACGCCCCGACCCAGCCCTGGAGCAGCCCGGAGTACTCCCCCGGCCCGCCCGGTACGCCGGACAACCCGAAGCAGCTGCTGAACCTGAAACCCGACCTGTTGCAGACCCGCGCGCGGGCGCTGACCGAGGTGAACGGCAAGATCGCGGTCGGAACCGTCCCCGACGGCGACCGGCTCGGCGGCGCACTGGTGATCTACGACCCGACGACGAACACCGCGGAGAAGTACCGGAACGTGGTCCAGGACGAGTCCGTCTTCGGCCTCACCAGCCACTGCGGCATCGTGTACGGCGGAACGTCGATCGCCGGTGGTCTGACCACCACGCCCCCGACCCGCACAGCGGGCACAGTGTTCGCGTGGGACGTGGCCAAGAAGAAGAAGCTGTGGGAATCCGTGCCGGTGCCCGGCGCGGCCACCGTCTCGTCGGTCACGATCGGACCGGACGGGCTGCTGTGGGGTGTGGCCGGCAAGACCGTCTTCGCCGTCGCCCCGGACAGCGGCAAGTTGAAGAAGTCCTTCACGCTCGGGACGACGACCTCCAGCGGCGACATCGTCGCCACCTCGGAGGCCGTCTACGTGAGCATCGACCTGAACAAGATCTTCCGGATCGCGCCGGGGAGCAAGGCCACTCCGACGCTGTTCGTCGAGCACGCGCACCGGCGGCTCGGCGTCCGGGGAGATCACCAACTGCTGATGACGAGCGGCTCTCAGCTGTTCCGAGTTGATATCAGCCGTTGACAGCCGAAATTCATCCCGGCTACTTTCGGCCCTGACCGTTATTCGGTTTACCTACTTCCGGCCCTGACTTCCGGACACCCAGGGGGTGCGATGAAAACCACCGTCCGCCGCATCGCGGCACCACTCACGGCACTCGTTCTCGCCGCCGCGCTCAGCTCCTGCGGCGGTGGCGACTCGGGCTCGTCGGACTCGAAGAAGAGCGTCACGCTCTGGATGTACCCGGTGATCGCCGACCAGGCGGCCAGCGACGCCTACTGGAAGAAGGTCGAGACCGACTTCGAGGCGGCGAACTCCGGGATCGACCTGAAGGTCGAGGCGCAGCCGTGGGCGAACCGTGAGGAGAAGGTCGCGGCCGCGTTCTCGGGCAAGAAGGGCCCGGACGTGCTGCTGATGATCCCGGACCAGATCCCGCAGTACGTGAACAGCGGCTCGCTGGAGCCGGTCGACGACGTGGTCGCCCCGGACAAGGACAAGTTCCTGCCGGCCGCGATCCCGGGCCTGACCGTCGACGGCAAGGTGTACGGCGTACCGATCTATCACACCGTCACGACCACGATGTACAACAAGACGGTCCTGACCAAGGCCGGGATCGCCAAGCCGCCGGAGACCTGGGACGAGATCAAGGCCGCGGCACCGAAGCTCAAGGCCGCCGGGTTCTCCACGCTGGACTACTCGGCCTCGCCGGAGGCGACGCTGAACCTGAACTTCTACCCGCTGCTCTGGCAGGCCGGCGGCAAGGTGTTCGCCGACGACGGCAAGAGCGTCACGTTCAACCAGGCCCCGGGCCTGGAGGCGCTGACCTTCCTGAAGAGCCTGTGGGACGAGGGTGCGATCCCGAAGACCGCGCTCACCGCGGGCAACGTGGTCGCGGACTCGCCGTTCGGCAAGGGCCAGGTCGCGATGGCGATGACCAGCGTGCCGGCCGACGCCGCCACGGTGGCCAAGACCTGGGGCGCGGCGAACGTCGAGATCGGTACGCCGCTGACCGGCGAGAAGCAGGTCGGGTACGGCATCCCGGGTGGCCTGGTTCTGAACGCGGCCTCCGCGAACACCGACGAGGCGAAGAAGTTCCTGTCGTTCATGACCCAGCCGGCCCAGCTCGACGCGCTCAGCAAGGCGTCCGGCTTCTACTCGCCGCGCAGCGACGCCAAGTCCGAGTCGACGGACCCGACCGCGGCGAAGTTCCACGACGCCCTGCAGTACGCCGTACCGGGTGAGGCGAACGCGTCGGCGCGGCAGATCATGTCGCTGCTGAGCACCGAGATCCAGGCTGTGCTGACCGGCAAGAAGCAGCCGCAGCAGGCCCTGGACGACGCCGCCAAGCAGGCCAACGACCTGCTCTCGAGGCAGCGTTGACCGAAGCACGGCAGCCGGACACGGCGGCGGGCCGGGCGGGCCCCGCCGCCCTCTCGGCCCACCGGCCGGGTCGGCTTCGCCTCTTCTCCCGCGCCGCGCCGCCCGCAGGGCGGCGCGGCGCCCGCAAACGCCCGTGGGTCGGGTTTCTGTTCGTGTTGCCCATGCTGGTGCTGTTCCTGCTCTTCCGGTTCCTGCCTGCGGTCGGCGCGTTCTTTCTCTCGCTGACCGACTACCGGATCAGCGGCAAGTGGGATTTCGTTGCGCTCGACAACTACACCCGGCTGTTGTCGGACAAGGTGTTCCACGAGGCGCTGCTGGTGACCGTCACCTACACGGTGATCTTCGTACCGCTGACAGTTCTGCTGTCGCTCGGAACCGCCGTACTGCTGCATCAGGTGGTGTGGAAGCGCGGCTTCTTCCGGGGCGTGTTCTTCCTGCCGTACGTGACCAGCATCGTGCTCGCAGCGGTGATCTGGAAGTGGATCTACGACGCGCAGGACGGCCTGCTGAACGCGGTCCTCGGGCTGGTGAACATCGGCCCGATCGACTTCCTCAGCCAGTCGAACACGGTGCTGCCGTCGATCGCGGTGACGTCGGCCTGGAAGGGTTTCGGCTACTCGATGCTGATCCTGCTCGCCGGATTGCAAGCGGTACCGAAGTCGTACCTGGAGGCCGCGATGATCGACGGCGCGGGCACCTGGCAGCGGTTCCGGTACGTGACGTTGCCGCAACTGCGGCCGGTGCTGTTCTTCGTGCTGGTGATCGAGACCATCGGCGCGTTCCAGGTCTTCGACGCGATGTACGTGATGACCGGCGGCGGCCCGGTGCGGTCCAGCTATTCGCTGGTGTACTTCCTGTACGACAGCGGCTTCAAGTACTTCGACTTCGGGTACGCCAGTGCGATCGGTCTGGTGCTGTTCCTGATCGTGCTCGTCGTCTCGCTGGTCCAGCGCCGGCTCGTCGGGAGGGACGACTGATGACTGAGGTACTCGATCGGCCACCGGTCCGGGAGCTGGCGACCACGTCGTCCGCGGGCCGGCGTACCGCTGCTCGCCTGACCCTGCCGACGCTGCTGACACTGACCGCGATCGTGACGATCGTGCCGTTCGCCGCGATGGTGCTGGTCGCGTTCGCCCCGCCGAGCGGGCAGACGTTCCCGGGCGCGCTGAACCCGTCCCACTTCACGCTGGAGAACTTCCAGAAGGTGCTGTCCAGCTCGGACATCCCGCGCTGGACGGTCAACTCGCTGCTCTACTCGCTGGTGTCGGTCGCGTGCGTGCTGCTGTTCGCGTCGATGGCCGGGTACGCGTTTGCCAAGAAGAAGTTCCCCGGCCGCGAGATCATGTTCTGGGCGTTCCTGGCGACCCTGATGGTGCCGTTCCAGGCGACGCTGATCCCGTCGTACATCCTGGTCTCGAAGCTGGACTGGGTGGACAGCTACTGGGGCCTGATCGTGCCGACGCTGGCGAACTCCCAGGCGGTGTTCCTGATGCGGCAGTTCATCATGCAGCTGCCGGACGAGTTGTTCGAGGCGGCCGAGATCGACGGGGCCCCCGAGTGGCGGATCTTCACGATGATCGTGCTGCCGCTGATCCGGCCGGTGCTCGCCACGCTCGGGATCTTCGTGTTCCTGTGGCACTGGAACGACTTCCTCTGGCCGCTCGTGATCGGGCAGTCCGGCCAGATGCAGACGCTCACCGTCGGCCTGGCCACGTTGCAGACCCAGGCGGTGCCGATCAACCAGGTGATGGCCGGCGCGACGATCACCGTCGTACCGAGCCTGCTGGTGTTCGGGCTCCTGCAGCGCTACCTGACCGACAGCATCGCGATGTCGGGCCTCAAGGCCTGACCCACGCCCCCCGTCTTCACCCGGCGCGGACGATGCCGGGTGCTGACGGAGTGCGCTCTACTGACCCCGTCCGGCCGGAGATCCGGACGGGGAGGGGCCTGCGGATGAGCAGCGACGTACCGGCCGCCGGCGTCCGTACGGCTGCCGGCTCGCGGACCGTGCTGATCACGCTCGCGTCCGGCCAGTTCCTGATGGCGCTGGACAGCTCGGTGATGAACGTCTCGATCGCGACCGTGGCCGAGGATCTGGGCACGACCGTGACCGGGATCCAGTCCGCCATCACGCTCTACACCCTGGTGATGGCCTCGCTGATGATCACCGGCGGGAAGATCGGTCAGATCCTCGGCCGGAAGCGGGCGTTCGCGATCGGGTGCGTGATCTACGGCGCCGGCTCGCTGACCACCTCGCTGTCGCCGAACCTGACGGTGCTGATGATCGGCTGGTCGGGACTCGAAGGGATCGGCGCGGCGCTGATCATGCCGGCCATCGTGGCGCTGGTGGCGACCAACTTCGACAAGCCCCAGCGGCCAAAGGCGTACGGCGCGGTCGCAGCGGCGGCCGCGATCGCCGTCGCCCTCGGCCCGCTGATCGGGGGCTTGTTCACGACGTACCTCTCGTGGCGCTGGGTGTTCGCCGGCGAGGTCCTGATCGTCCTCGGCATCCTCGCGATGACCCGCCGGATCTCCGACGTACCCGCCGATCGCTCCACGAAGCTCGACCTGGTCGGTACGGCGCTGTCCGCGCTCGGACTCGCGCTGATCGTCTTCGGAGTGCTGCGCGCGGGTTCCTGGGGCTTCGTCAACCCGAAACCGGGTGCCCCGTCCTGGATCGGCCTGTCGCCGGTCATCTGGCTGATCCTCGGCGGCGGCGCCGTACTGGTCGGCTTCGTGGCCTGGGAGCGTCGCCGGACGAACCGCGGCCAGGCGGTTCTGATCGACCCGGCGATGCTCGCCAACGTGCGGCTCCGGGCCGGGCTTGTCTCGTTCTTCTTCCAGTACCTGCTGCAGGCGGGGCTGTTCTTCGTCGTCCCACTGTTCCTGTCGATCGCTCTCGGCCTGACGGCGATCGACACCGGGCTGCGGCTGTTGCCCCTGTCGCTCGCGTTGTTGGTGGCCGCGATCGGCATCCCGAGATTCCGTCCCCAGGCGTCCCCGCGGCGGGTGGTCAGGATCGGTTTCGGCCTGTTGTTCCTCGGGCTCGTGCTGCTGACGGCGGGTCTCGACATCGGAGTCGGGGCGGACGTCGTCACGGTGCCGCTCCTGCTGGCCGGGCTCGGTATCGGAGCGCTGGCGTCCCAGCTCGGCGCCGTCACCGTCGGCGCGGTCCGCACCGAGGAGAGCGGCGAGGTCGGCGGGCTGCAGAACTCGATCATGTTCCTCGGTGCCTCGATCGGGACCGCCCTGGCCGGGGCGGTCCTGATCTCCTCGCTGACCAGTTCGTTCCTGACCGGGATCAAGGACAATCCGGACGTACCCGCGAGCGTGTCGTCGCAGGCGGAGGTCGAGCTCGCCGGCGGCGTACCGTTCGTCTCCAACGATCAGCTCAGCCAGGCGCTGTCCAAAGCCGGTGTGGATCAGAAGACCGCCGACGCGATCACCGACGAGAACGAGCAAGCCCGGCTGGACGGCCTGCGCGCGTCGCTGGCCGCCCTCGCGCTGATCTCGCTGTTGTCACTGTTCCTCTCGAGCAATCTCCCGACCCGGCAGCCCACCACCACCGCCGCTCAGGCCGATCCGAAGACCTAGTGTCCCGCTAACGGGACCACTAGTGTCCTGAGTCGCTAGCGGTCGCGGGCCTCGAGCATCTTTCGCATCTCGTCGCCGTGCACGGTGAGGGCCCAGATCACCAGGATGTCGACGGCGATCAGGATCGTCGACCAGATCGGGTACGCCGCGAGGAACGCCGCGTTCACCACGATGCTGAGCACCGCCAGGACGACGCCGACCACCCGGCCCCACAACTTGCCGTTGAGCAGCGCGATCCCGGACACCACGACGACGAGTCCGAGGACCAGGTGGATCAGCCCCCAGGAGTCGTAGTTGAGCTCGATCGCCAGCTTGGCGGTGCGGACCAGGAAGTAGTCGTCGTGGAAGATCGCGATGAACCCCTGGAACGCGTGCAGGATCCCGAGCACGATCATCATCACGCCGGCGAAGAGGATCCAGCCGACCCAGCGGCTCGGCCACTGCGGGACCTCGACCTCGCCCGGGCGCCGGTGCGACCCGGGAATGTGGGCGTCTGACATCGTGCCTCCTCGCTTCGTCCGATCTAGGGCGTGACCTCGTTCTTCGCGGCGGCGGTGCGGTACTCGTTGACCGGGTGGTACCGGTCGTAGAGCGTGGTCAGGATGCTGAACAGGAAGACGAAGAAGAGCGTGTCGCGCAGCGACAGGCCGTTACCCCGCTGGGTGAGCAGCAGGTCCTCGAGGAGGACGATCACCACGTTCAGCCCGAAGACCACGGCGAACGAGATCGCGGCCGAGTCCCACCCGTAGCCGCGCCGGGCGGCCCAGAGACCGATCGCGGAGTTGATCACGACGAAGAACGCGATTCCGAGGAAGAGCTGGAAGTCGCTGACCTCGACGCCCGGCAGCACCCGCCCGTAGATCACGCTGATGATCCCGATCAGGAAGATCTTCTCGACGGCTCCCCAGCCGAAGACCTTGCCGTGCGCGGCGCGGAACGCGGCCCGCTCCTTCGCCTCGTCGATCTCGGTCGGCAGCGGATCGGCTTCCAGCCGCAGCGGCCAGTCCGGCGGGCGCAGCCGCGGCCGGACCACGAACCACAGCACGGCGGCGAGGGCGAGCAGCCCGATCACCACGGTGGGTCCGAACCACGGCACGTCACGGACGGTGTCGGTGAAATCCAGCTCGGCGACGTGGATCCAGTACTCCTGCGGCAGCTTGATGAAGATCCAGATCCCGCCGGCCACCAGGACCCAGAACTTCAGGCCGTAGCGCAGCGGGTTCCGACGGGCGCGGATCCCTTCGTAGCCGATGAAGAAGTACTCGAAGGTGTTCGGGAAGATCAGCAGCAGCGCCCGGACGCCGGTGAGCTCGAAGAGCAGGACGCCGATCTGGCGGTAGAAGAACAGGAACCGGCTGACCTTGACCGCGTGCAGGTTCGACCAGTTCCGCAGGCTCGCCAGGTAGGCGACGGACAGGTAGAACACGTCCATCGCCTTGTCGTAGCTCTGGTAGAACGGCGGGTCGTACCCGAAGAACTGGAAGATCGACTGATCAGCGGCGTCCAGCACCAGCGAGGCCAGGATGGCCGGCAGCGGCCAGCGCGGGATCAGCAGCGGCACGGCGAACCGCAGGAAGACGACAGTCCAGAAGACAACCTCGGCCATCCGCACGCCTCCAGCCGACGGTCAGCCGTGTGCACGCCGCGCTGGCGCGACAACATCCGTCACCAAGAGGTTACGACGTACACCCTCCGTAATGCGTCATCTTGACCCGATGAGATTTCCGAACGCCTCGATCGAGCGCAGTACGTCGCTCTGCGGCATGCCCGGCGGCTGGATCCGCAGGATGATGCCGTCGGCCCCCATCTCCTCGTAGTGCGCCAGCCGCTCGGCGCACTCGGCCGGCGAACCGATCACGCTGCGGTCGGCGATCTCGTCCCAGCCCTGGGTGTAGCGGCTCGCGTCCGTGGAGGTCCGTTTCCAGCCCGTGTAGGCGTCGTACAGGTCGCGCAGCGGCTCCTCGAGCGCCTGCCGGGCGTCCTGCGAGGTGGCCCCGCAGAATCCCTCGCGGCAGAGGATCACCTCCGCGCCGAGGGTGCCCTCGCCGCGCGGGTAGGACAGGTACTCGGCGATCTTGCCGGGCAGGTCGGAGTCCAGCTCGTTGAAGGACGTGGTCCAGCCGTCGCACATCCGGGCGGTCCGTTCCAGGACGGCGGACACGCGGCCGCCGTTCCACAGCCGTGGGCGCGGGTTCTGCAGCGGGCGCGGCGACAGGTACGCCTCGCTGATGCTGGTGAACTTGCCGTCGTAGCTGACCTCGTCCTCGGTCCACAACCGGGTGACGATCTCCAGGCATTCCTCGAACCGCGCGACCCGCTCGGGCTGCGTCACGCCGTACAGCGCGAACTCCTCGGGGCGGTAGCCGAGCACGAACCCCGCGGTGACCCGGCCACCCGACAGCACGTCGAGGTGCGCGAGCGTCTCGGCGAGGACGACCGGGTGGTACAGCGGCGCGACGATCCCGGCGGTGGCGAGGCCGATCCGCTCGGTGTGCGCGGCCAGCCAGGTCAGCGAGGTGAGGATCTCGTGGTACCCGGGCCGGTGCAGGTGCCGCTCGCCGAGCACCACCCACTCGAATCCGGCCTGTTCGGCGAGCCGCGCCTGCTCGACCGCGTCCGCAAGCCGCGGCCGCTCGTCGGGGGTGCCGTAGAGGTTCAGATACAGACCCAGCCGCATCGGGGTGCCACCTTCCGTTGACAGAGAGCGCTCGGGGTATTTACGGTCTTGACCGTAAATGCTATCCGCTCAGATTGCGACCCTTGGGAGCCGGAAATGAGTCTTGCAGCAGAACCGGCAGGGTTGCCGGGCGGGGCGGCACCGGTCAGCGACCCGATCAGCCCGATCAGTGCGATCAAGACCCGGGTGGTCAGCGCGGCGTACCGGCGCCCGTTCCAGATCAGCAGCGGCGTGAGCACCGAGCTCGTCAGCCTGGTCGTCGAGGTGCACACCGCCGACGGTGCGATCGGGATCGGCGAGACGTCCCCGATGACGGCGTACACCGGTGAGACGCTGGCCGGTGTCACGGCCGCGATCGAGGAGCACCTCGCGCCGGCGCTGATCGGCCGCGATCCACTCGACCGCACCGGCGCTCACGTGGTGATGGACGGCGTGCTGCGCGGCCAGCAGGTCGCCAAGTCCGGCCTCGACATCGCCCTCTACGACCTGGCCGGCAAGCTCAGCGGCTGGCCGGTGCACGCGCTCCTCGGCGGCTCGGTCCGCGACCGCGTCCAGACCACCTGGGTGGTCGGCCTCGGCACGCTCGACGAGATGGCCGCCGAGGCCGCGGAGTACGCCGATCGTGGGTTCCGGCACCTCAAGGTCAAGGGCGGCCACGACCCGGCGAAGGACCTGGAACTGATCCGGGCCGTCCGCGCCGCGATCCCCGCCGACGCCGAGCTCTGCCTGGACGCCAACGAGGGGTACGACGCGACGACGGCCCTCCCGTACCTCGCGAAGATGACCACGGCCGGTCTGACCCTGCTCGAGCAGCCGCTCCCCCGCTGGGACCTCGCCGGGCTCGTCCGGTTGCGCGAGCGCCTCGACGTCCGGCTGATGGTCGACGAGAGCATGCACTCGCTGCACGACGCGCTGGAGATCGCGCGGCGCGGCGCGGCCGACGTACTGAACATCAAGATCCTCAAGGTCGGCGGGCTGCACCGGGCGCTGCAGATCGCCAATGTGGCCGAGGCCGCGGGACTGGCGGTGAAGGTAGGCTCGATGCCGGAGTTGGGCGTCGCCACGCTGGCCGCCGTACACCTGGCCGCCGCGGTTCCGGGGGCGACCGTCGCGGCGGACCTGGTGGGGCCGCTGATGGTCGACGAGGACCCGCTGGCCCCGACTGTGTTCGCGGACTGCGACGGCTGGATCGACGTACCGAAGTCGCCCGGTCTCGGGCACGAGGTGTGAGGGGTCATGATGCATCCACTCGTTGAACGACTCCGCGGCTCACTGCTCCCCGCGGTCGTCACCCCGATGGACTCCGACGGCGTCGTCGAGTGGGACGCGCTGTCCGCGTACGCCGTGACGCTGGCGAAGCAGTCGATCGGCGGAGTCGCGGTCTGGGCCCACACCGGACGCGGGCTGTACCTGTCCGCGGGCGACCGCTCGAAGGTGCTCGAGACGTGGCGGCAGGCCACCGACCTGCCGATCGTCGCGGGTGTCGGCGTACCGAAGTCCGTGTCGGCACAGACGCTGCAGGAGGCGGCGGACGCGACGGTGGAGATGGCGCGGGCGGCTGCAGCGGGTGGCGCCGACGCCGTCATGGTCTACCCGCTGGCGGCGCTTGGTGAGCTGCCGGACGGGGACGCGCAGGCGGTGGCGTTGCACGAGCGCGTCGCGGCCGAGAGCGGGCTGCCGCTGGTCGGGTTCTACCTGCACGGCGAGGCGGGCGGCTATCCGTACTCACCGTCGTTGATCCGGGAGTTGCTCGCGCTGCCGGCCATGCTCGGCGTGAAGACGGCGACGCTGGACCGGGCGATCGGATGTCAGGACGCGATCTGGGCCGGGCGAGGCAGCGGGAAGCTGCTGATCACCGGCGAGGACCGGATGTACGGGCCGTCGTTCATGTGGGGCGCGGACACCGCCCTCGTCGGCATCGCGTCGGCGCAGGTGGAGCTGTCGGCCGCCGTACTGCGAACTTGGAACGCCGGCGACCACACGGGGTTCTTGACCGCGTCCGACCGGCTGGACCGGTTCGCCGCGGCCACGTTCTACGCGCCGATCGAGGGCTACGTGCAACGGATGCTCTGGGCGGCCGAGTGGGAAGGGCTGGTGCCGGCCGCGGCCGCGTACGACCCGTACGGCCCGCAGCTGCCGCCGGGCGAGCGGGATCTGGTGGTCGCCTGTCTCGAAGAGCTGGCGGCGCACCCTGGGTAGCACGGGCTGTGCGGTGGCGCGCTCCCTCCATCGCTCCACCACACCAGCGCCGTCGCGAACCGCCTCGGGGCTGACGGCAATTGTGGTCTTGACCGAAACTAGGAGAGCGTGACCGGAACGTCAAGATCTCGGAGATCCCTGCGCTATTCTGCGAGTTGAGGGCCAGACCAGAAGTTGTCGGAGGACCACGTGAGGATCTGCTCGGCTGCTGGGAGACACCCCCGAAGCGCGGTGGACTGATGGCGCTCGCGGTCGGTGTGGTCGGTCCCGAGGACCTGGTGCAGCGCGTCACCGCGGTCGGCGCCCCGAGCGGGACCACGCTCGTCCCGCTCCCGTACCGGCACGAGACCGAAGCGGTCGGGCTCGTCGAGCAGGCGCACCGGGAAGTCGACGCGTTCCTGTTCACCGGCGTCGTCCCGTACACGATCGCCACCGCGGCCGGCGTGATCGACCGGCCGGCGATGTACGTCTCGTACGACGGGGCGACGCTGCTCCGCGCGCTGGTCGAGCTGCTCCGGCTCGGGCACAACGTCACCCGGTTCTCGATCGACACGCTGCGGCGTTCCGAAGTCCTCGAGACCCTGATCGAGGCGAAGCTGCCGACGGACCAGATCCACGTGCTGCCGTACCGGCCCGGCCTGACGTCGGACGACATCGTCGGCTTCCACCGCGACGCCCGCGAGAAGCACGACACCAAGGTCGCGATCAGCTGCCTCGGATCGGCCTTCCACCTGATCGAGAACGAGATGCCGTCGGTCCGGCTGGCGCCGTCGCGGTACTCGATCCGCTCCACGCTCCAGGCGTTGATCCTGACGACGACCGGCCAGCACGTCGGCGACGCGCAGGTCGCGCTCGGCGTCATCGATCTCCAAGAACCGGACGACGCGCTCGCCGCCGACCTGATCACGCTCGGCGGCAGCCTCGCCGCGCTCCCCGACGGCCGTCATCTCGTCGTCACCACCCGCGGACTGCTGGAACAGGCCACCGAACAGTTCGCCCGGATGCCGCTGCTCGACCACCTCGCGGCGCGACACAGCACGGCGTACGTCGGGTTCGGCGTCGGCCGTACCGCGGCAGAGGCCGAGGCGCTGGCCCGGCGTGCCGTCGGCCGGGCCGCCTCGATCGGGTCCGTCGCTGGCGTGGTGTCGATGTCCGACGACGTCGAGATCGTCATCGAGCCCTCCGGCGACCAGCCGTCCACCGCCCGCGGCACCGAGAGCCTGCCGCTGCTGGCCCGCCGGGTCGGCCTCAATACGCAGACCCTCGCGCGGATGCGCGAACTCACCGCCGCACTCCCCGACGGTCTCACCACGCAGGACGTCGCCGACCATCTCGCCGTACAGCTCCGCACCGCGCGCCGCGTGCTGAAACGCCTGGAACGAGCCGGCCTCGCCGCCCCCACCGGCACCCAACAACACGGCCGCACCGGCCGCCCGCCGACCGTCTACCTGATCCGCCTGTAGTCGCAGTCGTCACGTTTCGCACCGCTGCGGGATCTTCGCTGTATCAGCGAACGAAAGGATCCCGAGGATGCAGGTTGTCATCGTGTGTGTCTCCGTGTCGCACGGCAATACCCGGCGGGTCGCCGACAGCATGGCCGACGCACTGGATGCGAAGGTCGTCTCGCCTGAACAGGTC
This sequence comes from Kribbella sp. NPDC043289, assembly GCF_056436705.1. NCBI lineage: Bacteria > Bacillati > Actinomycetota > Actinomycetes > Propionibacteriales > Kribbellaceae > Kribbella > Kribbella sp. NPDC043289. Next base: position 432,106 of record NZ_JBWKCB010000002.1, on the reverse strand, counting down.
GACCCGGCGGAGCTGGCCGCGGCCGATCTCGTCGGGTTCGGATCGGGCGTCTTCTACCAGAAGCTGCACCCGGCCCTGACCGACTTCGTCAAGACCCTCCCGGCCGCCACAGGGCGCGCGTTCGTCTTCGCCACCAGCGGATTCCCCGAAGTACTGCGCTTCACCCGCCCCCTGGTCCAGCTCCTCGACACCAAGGGGTACGCCGTCGATGCGACGTTCACGTGCCGCGCGTACGACACGTGGGCGCCGCTCAAACTCGTTGGTGGGCTCAACAAACGTCGGCCGAACGCCGCGGATCTGACCGCGGCGCGGGCGTTCGCGGAGCGGCTCGTTACGGGATGATGACGGTGACGCCGGCCGGGGTGCCGTTCGTGAGGGCGGCGAGGGCGGCCGGAGTTTCGTCCAGGGTGATGCTGCGGGTGACGAGTTGGGTGGGATTCAGGTTGCCGGTGGCAACCAGATCCAGCATCTCGGGGTACGCGTGGGCCGGCATGCCGTGGCTGCCCAGCCAGGAGAGCTCCTGACCGATGAGCCGCCCGACGTCCAGCGTGACGGCGGACGGGAGGAGGCCGACCTGGACATGGCGGCCGCGAGGGCGCAACGACTGCAGGGCCTGCTGGACGATGTCGCCGGAGCCGAGCGCGTCGATGGTGACGTGCGCTCCGCCCAGAGCTTTGAGCTGGCCGACGGTGTCGGCCGATGCCAGCAGCGTGCGAGCGGCGCCGTACTCGCGAGCCATCTGCAGCGCCTGCGCGTTGGTGTCGATCGCCACGACTTCAGCACCCAGCGCGGCGGCGATCATCACGGCGGACAGACCCACGCCACCGCAGCCGAAGACGGCGACGCGTTCACCAGGCGCCACCTGACCGACCTGGTGGACGGCGCGGAACGACGTGGCGAAGCGGCACCCAAGGCCCGCCGCGGTACCGAAGTCCATGTCGTCGGGCAGTCGCACCAGGTTGACCTCGGCGTACGGCACCGCGACGTACTCGGCGAAGGAACCCCAGTAGTTGAAGCCGGGCTGCAGCTGGTTGGGGCAGACCTGCTGGTCGCCAGCGCGGCACTGCTCGCACTCGCCGCACGCGCAGATGAACGGCGTGGTGACGCGGTCGCCGATCTCCCACCCGGAGACCCCGGGACCGACCGCGGCAATGGTGCCGGCGAGCTCGTGCCCGGGGACGTGCGGGAGGACGATGTCGGAGTCATGCCCCATCCACCCGTGCCAGTCACTGCGGCACAACCCGGTGGCCTCAACCTTCAGAACCACCGAACCTGCGGCGACCTCGGGCTCCGGAACCTCACGGACCTCGGGCAGGACGCCGTACTCCTCGATGACGACAGCGCGCATCCCCGCAGCTTAATCAGCCGGCGCGCGGCGGTTCCGGGCGGTCCACGCCCAGAACCGCGCGGAAGATCAGCCGCCGGCGACCGCGGGGATGATCGAGACCTGGCCGCCGTCCTTGATCGCGGTCTGCAGACCCTCGGCGAAGCGGACGTCGTCGTCGTCGACGTACACGTTCACGAACCGGCGCAGCTCGCCCGAGTCGTCCAGCACGCGCCCCTTGATCCCGGGGTACGACGCGTCCAGCGAGTCGAGCACCTCGGTCAGCGTCGCGCCCTCGGCGGACACCTCGGACACGCCCTGGGTGTAGGGCCGCAGGATGGTCGGGACCCGAACGCTCACACTCACTGCAGTCCTGCCTTCACGAAGGCGTCGTACGACGCGGGGATGGTCACCTTGGGGCCGACCCGGTCGGCCACGGCGTCGAGCGTCTTCAGCCCGTCGCCGGAGTTGATGATCACGGTCTCGGCCTCGGGGTCGAGCTGGCCGGTGGCGATCAGCTTCTTCAGCGTCGCGACCGTCACGCCGCCCGCGGTCTCGGCGAAGACGCCCTCGGTGCGGGCCAGCAACTGGATGCCCTCGACGACCTCTTCGTCGCTGACGTCCTCGATCGCGCCACCGGTCCGGCGGGCCACGTCCAGCACGTACGGCCCGTCGGCCGGGTTGCCGATCGCCAGCGACTTCGCGATCGTGTCCGGCTTCACCGGCTTGACCACGTCGTGGCCGTCCCGGAACGCCTGCGCGACCGGCGAGCAGCCGGTGGCCTGAGCGCCGTAGATCTTGTAGTCGGTGGCGTCGACCAGCCCGAGCTTGCCGAGCTCGGTGAAACCCTTGTCGATCTTGGTCAGCTGTGAACCGGAGGCGACCGGGATAACGACCTGCTGCGGGATCCGCCAGCCGAGCTGCTCGGCGATCTCGAAGGCCAGCGTCTTCGAGCCCTCGGAGTAGTACGGGCGGACGTTGACGTTCACGAACGCCCAGCCCTCCTCCTCACCGGCGATCTCGGAGGCCAGCTTGTTCACGTCGTCGTAGTTGCCGTCGACGGCGACCAGCGTCCCGCCGTACACGGCGGTGGTGATGATCTTCGGGCGCTCCAGGTCCTTCGGGATGAAGACGACCGAGCGGATCCCGGCCCGGGCGGCGGCCGCGGCCACCGCGTTCGCCAGGTTGCCGGTGGAGGGGCAGGCGAAGACCTTCATGCCCAGCTCGCGGGTGGCGCTCAACGCGCTCGCGACCACTCGGTCCTTGAACGAGTGCGTCGGGTTGCCGGAGTCGTCCTTCACCCAGAGCTTCTTCAGGCCCAGTTCGCGGGCCAGGTTCTTGGCGTCGATGAGCCGGGTGTAGCCGGGCTCGGTGTTCGGGTAGCTCGCCACGTCGACGGGGACGGGGAGCAGCGGCTGGTAGCGCCAGATGTTCTTCGGGCCGGCCTCGATCTGCTCGCGGGTGATGGTCGGGTACTCGTATCCGACTTCCAGCGGGCCGAAGCACTCCATACAGGCGTAGAACGGACCGAGCGGCGACTTCGCGCCACAGGCGCGACAGCTCAGGTGCGTACCGTTGCCAAAGGCACCTTCACGGATGGTGTGGGTACCGGCGGCGGTCAGGCTCATGAGTGAGGTTCCCTCCTCATCTTCCCCGGACGCCGGATCTCGGCGCGGGACGGATTTGGCACCGGTCCCTCGCGGATACGCCCCGGACGGGGGCTCCACGGGGAGGGTTGCCGGGACGTCAACGGGCCGTTTCCCTCAGTCCCTCTGGATGAGCTCCCCCGAGATTACCCAATTGGGTCCAAATTGTGTCGCCCGGTCCCACGATCCGAGACGCACGATCTCAGCCCCACGGCCCGGATCCCCAGGCCATCACAATCCCGCCCGCCCGTCACCCGTGAGCGTGAACACACCCCCGGCCCGCCGATTGTGATGGCCTGCAGATCCGCACCTCGAGCCGGCGGGGTCAGCGGAGGCGGTGGGTGGCGCCGGGGGTGTGGGTGGGGAGGGATTTGCGGGGGCCGAAGCGGGGGTGGCCGATGCCGGTGAGTTCGAGGAGGCGCTGGACGCGGAAGCGGTGCCCGCGGTACGGCTCGATGAGCTCGGCGCAGCCGTCGTCGTCCAGCTCCTCGCCGATCAGCGCGTAGGACACGTTCCGGGAGACGTGGTAGTCCGCGAACGAGAACGCGTCCGCGTCACCGTGCGCCCGCTGCCGGACCTCGGCCGCGGTCCACACCCCCACGCCGGGCAACGACCGCAACCGCCGCTCGATCTCGGCCGAATCGGTCAGCTCGAGCGTCCGCTCCAAGGCCCGCGCTCGCGAGGCCGCCGTCAGCACCACCCGCGACCGCCGCCCCTCGACCCCGGCCCGCAGGAACTGCCACGACGGGATCAGCCGCCACTCCTCCGGCGCCGGCGGCACCATCATCGGCCGTCCCTCCGGCCCACCCGGCCCCGGCGCGGGCTCGCCGTACTCACGCAGCAGCAGCCGCCACGCCCGGAACGCCTCCTTGCCGGTCACCACCTGCTCGATCCCGGCGGCCGCCATCGCCTCGAACACCGCCCGCGACCGCGGCACGCGCACGTGCGGGAACCGCCGCGCCGCATCCACCAGCACCTGATGCTCCGGCAGCGGCTCGAACCCGTCCCAACTGTCGAGCTCCCCGAGCAACTCCGGCACCCCGTCGAGCGCCCACTCCGCGCCCGGACCCCACGCCTCCGCCTCGACAACACCGTCGTACGGCGAGAGTCGCAACAGCACCGGCCCCTCGGGTGTCCGGGTCGCCCGCCACACGGTCCGCCGGCCCGCGTCGAACACGTATGCCGGGTCGCCAGGGCCCTTCCGCAACCCGCCGATCACCGAATGCGGATCCACCACGCGCCCAGGCCGCCAGACCCGCACCACCGAACTCACCCGCCAAGTCTTACCCACCCCACCGACAGAACCCATACTGAGTGCCATGAGTGGCTGGCAGTGGGTGAAGCTGATCGGCAACTTCGTCAACCTGTCCACCCTCGCCGGCGCCTTCGTCGGGAAGCTCGGGCGGGCGACGTTCAGCCGCGGGCCGCGGGGGCTGTACTTCGCGAACGGGTACCGGCTCGGCTTCCCGGTCGCCGGCGCGTTCACGATCGGGAACGTGATCCTGAGCAAGCACGACCGCTCGTACTTCGACGACCCGGCACTCGTCCGGCACGAGGAACGGCACTCCTGGCAGTACTTCTGCCTGCTCGGTCTCCCGATGCTCCCGCTGTACGTCGTCGGCGTGGTGATCTCGTTCCTGCTCACCGGCGACCCGGCGTCCCGGAACCCGTTCGAGCGGCTCGCCGGCCTCAAGGACGGCGGGTACGTCGAGCATCCGGTCCAGCCGCTCGGCAAGACCGTGACGCAGGCGTTCAGCGAGCTGAGATCGCGTCCGAAAGGGCCGTGAGAACCGTCACGACGCCGCTCGGGTCGTCGACCACGATGTCCGCGGCCTCGATCAGCTCGGTCGCGTTCGACGACCGGGTCGCGAGCAGTACGGCGCGCAGCCCAGCCGCCCGCTGCTCCTGGATCGCCCGGAACGCGGCGAGATCGCCGAGGTCGTCACCGGCGTACAGGATCGACCGGGCGCCGGTCGACTCGATCAGGCGGCGGAGTGCGACGCCCTTGTCGATCCCCGGCGGGCGCAGCTCGAGGACCAGGTTGCCCGGCTCCAGCCGCAGCTCGGTCTCCGCGGCCAGCGCGGTCAGCGGACCCCTGAGCAGCTCCAGCGCCCCAGCCGGATCGTCCAGCCGACGCGTGTGCACGGCCAGGGAGCTTTCCTTGTCCTCCACGAACGCATCCGGTACGCCGACCTCGCTCAGCAGCCCCGGGAGCCGGTCACGAGCGGTCGCTACGCCCGCCGGCACCGCGTCGCTCGTCACTTTGCCGGTCGCCGCTTCCCATCGCTCGAGTCCGTAGTGGCCGAGCACGACGAGCCGGCCCAGACCGGGGTGAGCGGTCACGCCGGAGAGCTCCGTCACCACCAGCGCCGGGCGACCGGTCACGATCGCCACCTGGTCGACCGAGCGGGCCAGCCGGGCCAGGGCATCCAGTGCACCCTCGACGGGCCGGGACCGGGCCGGGTCCTCGACCAGCGGCGAGAGCACGCCGTCGAAGTCCGACGAGATCACCGCGGTCGCCGGATCGGTCACGATGGCTTCCCAGCCCTCGTGTCCGGCGTCGGTCTGGATGACCGGAACGTTCATCCGGCCGTCATCCCGCATAGTCCGAGGTGAGGATCACGGTCAGGCGGTCCTTCTTCATGTTGTCCAGCGCACCCTTGGTCCGGCCGACGCCGAGGTCGCGGGCGAGCTGGTTGGCGGCGTCGAGCATGCCCGGCGGGTAGTACACGGTGCTCTCGGCGACCTTGCCGTGCCAGTTGTCCGGCGACCCGGCCACGGTCCAGCCGGCCTGCCGCGCACGGCCGGCGACCTGGTCGGCCAGGCCCTTGCGCGGAGTGTTGTTGTAGACCTCGATCGCCGGCCGCTCCTCGGCCGGGATCGTCGCCGGCTGCCCCGGCGGCTGGGTGCTCGCCGGCGGCTGGGTGGGCTCGGTCGACGTCGGCTCGCTGCTCGGAGCCGTGGTCGGGGTCGTCGACGGCTGGGTCGGCTGGGTCTCCGTCGGTTGCGCGGACGGCTTCGGCACGCTCGCACCGACGGTCGACGGCCCGGCCGTGGGCTTCCCGGTCTCCGAGGACTTCGGCGTACTGGCGGCGGCCGGCTTCTCGTCGGCCTGGCTGTCGTGCCCCCGGGTCCCGAACAGCACCAGCAGACCGGCCACGATCGCGACGACGGCGGCCACGGCGACGAGGGACGACAGCACCTGTCCCTGATCGCCGCCCCTAGGGCGGGACATGCTCAGACCTCGATACCCAGGCGGCGGGCGGAGCGGGCGCGCTGGCGGGCGGCCCGCAGGCGGCGCAGGCGCTTGACCAGCAACGGGTCGTGCGCGAGGGCCTCCGGCCGGTCGATGAGCGCGTTCAGGACCTGGTAGTACCGGGTCGCGGACATCTGGAACTGGTCCCGGATCGCCTGTTCCTTCGCGCCGGCGTACTTCCACCAATGGCGCTCGAAGGCAAGGATCTGGCCGTCACGTTCGGAGAGCCCCTCGATGACCGGCGGCGCAGCTTCGGCGGGGCCGGGAGAGCTGGCGTTGGCGCTGTCCATCTGCTGCTGACTCCTGTGCGGTCGGTGATCGTCCGTCCGCCAGCCACTGTACGTGTTGAACAACAGCGATGTCATTCACCGGTCAGGCGACACGAGGCGTGTCGCCCGGCGGACGGCTCGACCCGGTCAACTCTGGCAGGATCGTAGGGGTGAGCTCAACTGTGTCCAGCTCGGCGCTGGTGGAAGAGCTGGGGGCCCGGATTCGTCAGGTGGACCAGCTGGTCAACGCCATCTGCACGCCGAACCCCGCCGCTCTCACCGATGCCGCCCGCCTCGACACGGAGCGTGACGAGGGAAGGGTCCGCGGGCCACTGCACGGCGTACCGGTCCTGGTGAAGGACAACATCGACACCGCCGACCTGCCGACCACCGCCGGTTCGCTGGCGCTCGCCGACCAGCCACCGCCGCCGGAAGACGCCACCCTGGTACGGCGGCTGCGCGCGGCCGGCTGCGTGATCCTGGGGAAGACCAACCTGAGCGAGTGGGCGAACTTCCGCGGCTCGGCGTCCTCGTCCGGCTGGAGCGCGTACGGCGGCCTCACCCGCAACCCGTACGCCCTGAACCGTTCGGCCGGCGGTTCCTCGAGCGGTTCCGGTGCCGCAGTCGCCGCCGGACTCGCGGAGTACGCGATCGGCACCGAGACCAATGGCTCAATCGTTTGCCCAGCCGCGCTGAACGGCGTCGTCGGCTTGAAGCCCACCGTCGGACTGGTGCCGCAACAGGGCATCGTTCCGATCTCGCACTCGCAGGACACTGCCGGCCCGATGACCAAGACCGTCCGTCAGGCAGCTGCTCTGCTTTCGGTCCTGACCGGTGACCACATCGACTACACCGAGCACTGCCGGGGCGCCGACCTCAGCAACGTGCGCATCGGCGTACCCCGTGGTCCGTTGTGGGGCTACTCGAACGGACTGGATCAGGTCACCGAGCGTGCGCTGGAGCTCCTCAGCCAGTGCGGAGCCACCGTGGTCGACGGTCTGTCGCTGCCGACACCAGGTGGCGACGAGGACCAACTGCAGGTGCTCGCCCACGAACTCAGGGTCGACCTCGCCGCGTACCTCGCCACGCGCGCGCCCGGCGGTCCGCGGACGGTCGACGACCTGATCGCGTTCAACAACGAGCACGCGGACGTCGAGCTGCAGTGGTTCGGCCAGGAGCTGTTCGAACGCGCCGCCGCGACCGACGGCCTCAGCTCACCGGTGTACGTCGCCGCTCGGCTGACCGCGCTGCGGGCCGGGCGGGACGGTATCGACAACCTGCTCCGCGACAACCAGCTCGACGCGCTGGTGAGCCCGTCGTACTCGCCGGCCTGGGCAATCGATCTCGTCAACGGTGATCACGTTCTCGGCAGCTCCTCGTCACACGCCGCACTGGCCGGCTACCCGCTGATCTCCGTGCCGTCCGGGCTGGCCTCCGGACTGCCGGTCGGAATCACCTTCAGCGGTACGGCGCGGAGTGAGGTCACGCTCATTCGCTTGGCTCACGCCTTCGAAACCGCGAGAATCGCAGCAGACGGACCGTTCCCGACCCCGGAGTTCACACAGTGGGTATAGATCGCGTCAGGTGGGGCATCGTTGCTACTGGCAACATATCGACCCAGTTCACCCACGATCTGGGCCTGATCTCCACCGATGCCGTCGCCACCGCGGTCGCGTCCCGGTCCCAGGCGAGCGCGGACAAGTTCGCCGCCGAGTTCGGCATCCCGCACGCGTACGACGACTACCGCCGGCTGCTCGACTCCGGCCAGGTCGACGTGATCTACATCGGCACACCGCATCCGCAGCACTACGCGATCGCCCGCGCCGCGTTGCAGGCCGGCATCGCCGTATTGTGCGAGAAGCCAGTGACGTTGACCGCCAAGCAGGCGCGGGACCTGATCGCGGTCGCCACCGAACACGACGTGCTGTTCGCCGAGGCGATGTGGATGCGCACCGATCCGGTGATCCGGGCGCTGTTCGAGGATCTGCGCTCCGGCGTGATCGGTGAACCACAGCAGGTGGTCGCGGACTTCGCGTTCCACAAACCTTCATTACCGGTTCGCCTGCTCGATCCCGCCCTCGGGGGAGGCTCGTTGATGGACGGCGGCATCTACCCGATGACGCTGGCCCACATGGCCCTCGGACGTCCGGCGGAGGTGAAGGCGGTCGGTTCACTCAACGCCGACGGCATCGACGTGAACGTCGCGATGGCCTGGCGGTACGACTCCGGCGCGGTCGCCGCGCTGACCTGCGGCCTGCGTTCGCAGAACCCGTGGGTCGCCTCGATCAGCGGTCCGGACGGCAGTCTGCAACTCCCGCACCGCTTCCATCACCCCGAGTACTACCTGCGTACGACCGCTTCCGGAGCGGAGCGGATCGACGTACCCACGCATGGCCGTGGGTACCACTATGAGGCAACCGCGGTGATCGACGCGCTGCGTGCCGGGCTGCACGAAGTACCGGTCCTTCCCCATGCCGCCACCCTCGAGATTCTCGATCTCCTCGACGAGACCCGGAGCCAGATCGGGGTCCGCTACCCCGGTGACGACGACGACCTGAGTGGATGACGCTGACCATGGCTGACGTGCCGAACGGTAGGAGTTCCTTCGTAGTGGTGGCCAACCGGCTGCCGGTCGACCGGATCGAGATGCCCGACGGCAGTACGGCGTGGCGCCGCAGTCCAGGCGGACTCGTCACAGCCCTGGCGCCGGTGATGCAGTCCCACCACGGCGCCTGGATCGGCTGGACGGGCAGCGCCGACGAGAAGGTGGACCCGTTCGACAACGACGGCATGCACCTGGTCCCGGTGATGCTCACCGCCGAGGACGTGCAGCTGTACTACGAGGGTTTCTCCAACGCCACGCTCTGGCCGCTGTACCACGACGTGATCGTGCCCCCGGAGTTCCACCGGGAGTGGTGGGAGTCGTACGTCGCGGTGAACCGGCGGTTCGCGGAGGCCGCCGCGGAAGCCGCCGACGACAACGCGGACGTGTGGGTGCACGACTACCAGCTGCAGCTCGTTCCCGCGATGCTGCGCCGGCTGCGCCCCGACGTACGGATCGGGTTCTTCCTGCACATCCCGTTCCCGCCGACCGAGCTGTTCGCGCAGATGCCGTGGCGACGACAGATCCTGGACGGGCTGATGGGCGCGGACCTGGTCGGCTTCCAGCGGCCCGGCGCGGCGTCGAACTTCGCCCGGCTGGCCCGGAACCGGATGGGCCTGCGGACCCGCGGCGACCGGATCCACCTGCCGGACGACCGGATCGTCCGGGCGAAGGCGTTCCCGATCTCGATCGACGTCGGCGAACTGGAGACCCTGGCCCGTCAGCCGGAGACCACGGCGCGGGCGGCGGAGATGCGGCAGGAGGTCGGCAACCCCCAGCACGTGCTGCTCGGCGTCGACCGGCTCGACTACACCAAGGGCATTCGGCAACGGATGCGGGCGTTCGGCGAGCTGCTGGACGAGAAGCGGGTCTCGGTCGACGACGCGGTGTTCATCCAGGTCGCGACGCCGTCCCGGGAACGCGTCGAGCAGTACCGGGTACTGCGCGACGAGATCGAACTGCTGGTCGGCCGGATCAACGGCGAGCACGGCCGGATCGGTACGCCGGCGATCAACTACCTGCACACGTCGTACTCGCGAACCGAGATGGCCGCGCTGTTCCGGGCCGCGGACGTGGCCGTGGTGACACCGCTGCGGGACGGCATGAACCTGGTCGCCAAGGAGTACGTCGCCTGCCGGTACGACGACACGGGCGCGCTCGTACTGAGCGAGTTCGCCGGCGCCGCGGACGAGTTCCGGCAAGCTTTCCTCGTGAACCCGCACGACATCAACGGCATGAAGGACACCATCGTCGACGCGATGAACACCGACGACCGGCAGCTCGGCCGCCGGATGAAGGCGATGCGCAAGCACCTGGCCGCGCACGACGTGAACATCTGGGCCCAGACCTTCCTGAAGGCGTTGCATGACGAAGACTGACGGGCGCGTCCTCGCGCTCGACCTGGGGACATCGTCCGCGCGCGCACTGGTCCTGTCCGAGGCCGACGCCTCGCCGGTCCCAGGAGCGCTCGCGCGGCACAAGATCTCTCCGACGTACGGCTACGACGGCTCCGCGACGCTGGACCTGCACGAGTACGTCGAAGGTCTGCTCGGGTGCCTCGACGAGCTCCAGCAGAACGACCACCTGGACGGCATCGGCGCGATCGTGCTGTCCTCGCAGTGGCACTCGATCGTTGCCCTGGACACCAAAGGTGAAGCGCTGACGCCGGTGGTCACCTGGGCGGACACCCGCTCCGTCGACCTCGACCTCGGTACGTCGTTCGACGAGCAGGCCTTCCACGCCCGCACCGGCACCTGGCTGCACCGGTTGTACTGGCCGCGGCGGATCCCGTGGCTGCTGTCTGCCGGCGCACCGGCCGCGTTCGCGGGCCTGCCCGATCTCGTGCTCGAACGCTTGACCGGCGAGCGCGTCACGTCGGTGTCGGTCGCGTCCGGGACCGGCACGCTGGATCTCGCGACCGGCGAGTACGACGCCGAGGCGCTGCAGATCGCCGGCGTCGGGGCCGACCGGTTGCCCCCGATCGTGCCGAGCGGCTGGACCGGGACGTTGTCCCCCGAGTACGCACGCCGGTGGCCCGCGCTGGTCGGCGTACCCGTGCATCCTCCGACGGGTGACGGGGCCGCGTCGAACGTCGGGACCGGCGGGTACGACGTGGGGACCGCAGCGGTGACGGTGGGGACGTCGGCCGCCGTACGGGTGGTGCACCCGATCGACGACGCACCGGAGCTGCCGTGGGAGCTGTGGCGCTATCGGGTCGACGACCACCGGGCCGTCACCGGGATGGCGTTCTCGGCCGCCGGGAACCTGCACGCGTGGCTGACCGGCGTACTGCGGCTCGAGTCCGACGAGCCGACCGGTGTCGAGATCGGGGCGTCGCGCTCGATCGCGATCCCGTTCATGGCCGGCACCAGACCGCCCGCGAACGTGCCGGGTGGCTCGGGCGTGTACTTCGGTCTCTCGTTCGACGACACCTCGGCCGACCTGCTCGGTGCGGCGTTGCAGGGCGCGTCGCTGGAGATCGACCGCGGCCTGCGCCAGCTCGACGCGCTCTTCGAGCGGCGGTTGGACGTCGTGCTCGGCGGTGGCGGCATCGATGCGTCGGAGTGGTGGCGGCGCTGCCTGACCGCGACGTTCGCCCGACCCACGACGGTCTGCGCGGAGCCCGAGGTCGGCGCCCGCGGCGCGGCCGCCGTCGCGCTCGGTCTGTCCCCGGAGCCCGGCGGCGCACACCTCACCCCGGTCAAGGACGAGGTGGAGCGGGTCGCGGCGCTGCGCGAGCGGTACGAGGCGCTGCGCGAACTCGCCGTACGGGCGTCCGAGCTCTGATCAGGGTCTCGGTGCAGCGGTCGAGCCGCGGACGATCAGCGACGTACCGAGGCTGACCGGCTCATCGGGGTCGGCGTACGGGTCCGCGCCGTCGGTGACGTGGGCCAGGCCGGCCTTGACCGCCTCCCGACCGATTGCCTCGGTCGGGACCCGCACCGTGGTCAGCTGGGGATCGAGCGCCCGCGACAGCGGCACGTCGTCGTAGCCGACGATCGACAGGTCGTCCGGGATCCGTAGGCCGCGTTCCTTGACGGCCAGGTAGACACCGGCGGCCACCAGGTCGTTGCCGCCGAAGACTGCCGTGAAGTCCGGCTCGTGCTCGAGGATCTCCTTCATCCGCCGGTACCCGAAGTGCTGGGTGAAGGCGCCGGTGATGATCAGCTCCGGGTCCACCTTCAGGCCGCGGGTCCGGTGCGCCCGCTCGAATCCGGCGATCCGGTTCTTCGTCGTGGCCAGCGCGGGCGGTCCGCCCAGGTACAGGATCCGGTCGTGTCCGAGGGTCAGCAGATGGTCGGTGACGGCGAACGCGCCCTGCTCGTTGTCGAACTCGATCCCGATGGTGTTCGGCTCGTCCAGCGGCGGCCGGCCGCAGTGCGCCAGTCGGCACCCGGTGCTGGCCAGCCGGCGCGCCCTGGTCCGGTTCGTCTGCTCGTACCGCTCGTCCGTCGTCGCGCCGCCGACGACGACCACCAGGTCGGCCCGGTGTTCGAGCAGTAGGTCCAGGAAGCTGTCCTCCAGCTCCGGATTGCCTTGCGTGTTGCAGACCAGGCTGAGGCGGCCGCGGGCGGTCGCCTCCAGTTGCGCGCCGCGCGCGATCGCAGCGAAGTACGGGTCGCCGAGTTCCTCGATCAGGATGCCGATCAGGCGCCGGCCGGATCCCGCGAGCGCCCGGGCGTGGGCGTTGGTGACGTACCCGAGCTTCTGCATCGCCGCCTCGACCCGGGCCCGGGTCGCCGCGCTCACCGAGTAGTTGCCGTTGACGACGCGGGAGACCGTGGCGATCGACACCCGGGCCTCGTGGGCCACGTCGTAGATCGTCGCGCCCGGCTCCTCCCGGCGCGTTCTGCCCCGGCCGGTGCTTCGGTCTGCCATCGCTCGCATCATCCCTTCGGTCCGCAAGCCAACAGTAGCGATCGGAGCAGAGCGGGTCGATCCGATAGAAAGCCCTTACATTCTGCTTTCCACACGATGCCACGACTGCCTCCGAAACGCACCAAAGAGTTCCTATTGACAACGGATCTACGGCACAGCATGCTCCTTCCGTCAGCTGGTAAGCGCTTTCAAGATTGGAAGTAAGCCGATGGCGACGGACACCGAGGTGCGCGGTACGCACCAGCTTCGGCACCGGCTCGGGCACCGGATCCGCAAGGACCGGGCGATGCTGCTGCTGGCGCTGCCGGGCTTCTGTTTCTTCGTGGTTTTCCACTACGTGCCGCTGCTCGGCAACCTGATCGCGTTCAAGGACTACCAGCCGTACCTCGGCTTCCTCGGGTCGAGCTGGGTCGGGCTGCAGAACTTCGCCGTACTGGGCGATCCGGACTTCCTGCGCGCGCTGCTGAACACTCTGAAGTTCTCGTTCCTGCAGCTGGCGCTGTTCTTCCCGGCGCCGATCGCGCTGGCCCTGTTGCTGAACAGCGTCACGAGTTCGCGGATCAGACGGTTCGTGCAGAGCGTGGTCTATCTGCCGCACTTCATCGGCTGGGTGATCCTGGTGTCGATCTGCCAGCAGCTGATCGGTGGCACCGGTCTGCTGCCGCACCTGCTCGGGTCGGTCGGGCTGCCGCGCCTCGACCTGATGACCAACGGATCGTTCTTCCCGTTCCTGATCACCCTCCAGACGATCTGGAAGGACGCCGGGTGGGGCACGATCATCTATCTCGCTGCCCTGCTGAACATCGACACCCAGCAGTACGAAGCCGCGGCCATCGACGGCGCCAACGGCCGCAAGCGCCTGTGGCACATCACGCTGCCGGCGATCATGCCGGTGACGATCCTGCTTCTGATCCTGCAGCTCGGCAGCATCCTGTCGGTCGGCTTCGAGCAGATCCTGTTGCAGCGCGACGCCGTCGGCGCCGACTCAGCCGAGGTCCTCGACACCTACGTGTACTTCCACGGCGTGGTCGACGGCGACTTCGGCACCAGTACGGCCGTCGGCCTGGTCAAGGGCGTCGTCGGCCTGATCCTCATCCTCGGCGCCAACAAGCTCGCGCACGTCTTCGGGCAGGAAGGGGTCTACTCCAAATGACCACCGTCGTATCCGAAGCCCGGCGCCTCGGCACCCGGACCGCCGCCGAGAAGGCCTACATCCGGGACAGCCGGCGCCCACCGTGGATGGAGAAGCCGCCGGCGTGGCTGTCCGCGCTGAAAGGGATCGCGCTGGTGCTGGTCTGCCTCGCGGTGATCTACCCGTTCTGGAACATCATCGCGACCAGTTTCGCCTCCGAGCACGAGATCACCCAGCACGGCGGCCTGATCCCGTTCTTCCCGCAGGCGCCGACGCTGGCGGCGTACCGGACGATCTTCGCCGGTGGCACCGTCACCCGGGCGATGCTGATCAGCATCGGCGTCACCGGGGTCGGGACCGTGCTGAACGTGCTGGCCACCGCGAGCCTCGCCTATGCCCTCAGCCGGCCGATCGTCGGTGGGCGTCTCATCCTGACCACCGTCCTGCTGACCATGCTGTTCGGTGCCGGGATCATCCCGAACTTCCTGCTGATCAACGCGCTCGGGCTGTACGACAACCTGGCCGCCCTGATCCTTCCGGGCCTGGTCAGCGCCTTCAACTTCCTGGTGATGCGGAACTTCTTCCAATCCATCCCCGGTGAACTGCTGGACTCCGCCCGCGTCGACGGGGCCGGTGACGTGGCGATCTTCGTCCGGATCGTGCTGCCGCTGTCGAAGGCGGTCACCGCGGTGGTCGCGTTGTTCTACGCCGTCGGCCACTGGAACGCCTACTTCAACGCGTTGCTCTACCTGCAGGACCAGAACAAATGGCCGCTGCCACTGGTCCTCCGGCTCTACGTCCTGCAGGGCCAGCCGGTCGGCAACACCAGCAGCGCGGTGAGCGATGCGATCCCGTCGATCCAGGCGATCCAGATGGCGGTCGTGGTCGTCGCCCTCGTGCCGATCCTGCTCGTCTACCCGTTCCTGCAGCGCTACTTCACCAAGGGCGTCCTGACCGGCGCCATCAAGGGCTGATCCACCCGCGATCAGCCGACGTAGAAAGGACAGTCCCTGATGTCATCGAATGCGACGCCGCTCAGCCGCCGCAGCATCCTCCGCGGGCTGGCGGGGGCCGGCGCCCTGGCCACGGTCGGTACGCCGCTGCTGTCGGCGTGCTCCACCGGCCCGAAGGTCGCCAACTCCAAGCCCGCCGTGAACACGGTCAAACTGCCGACGTACGTGGCGTTCGACGGACCGAAACCACAGTTCCCGTCCACCGTGCCAGGCGCGCCGGCGGGCTTCTCGAAGTACCCGGTCGACGCCGTCAAGACCGTCACCGAGGCGCCGCTCACCAAGCCGATGTCGGGGATGGTCGGCATCTTCAACCCGCTGCCGACGCCGCGGGCGAAGAACGCTGCCTGGCAGGAGGTGGAACGCCGGCTCGGGGCCCAGCTCGATCTGACGATCGTGCCGAACAGCGACTACCTGACGAAGTTCCAGACCGCGGTGGCCGGTAAGAAGCTGCCCGACGTCTCGCTGTACTCCGTGGTCGACCATCCGGCCCAGTTCTTCAACGCGCTGGCGGTCGACCTGACGCCGTACCTGTCCGGCGACGCGGTCAAGGACTATCCCAACCTGGCAGCGATCCCGACGATGGCCTGGAAGGACTGCGTCGTCGACAACAAGCTGTTCATGCTGCCGATCCCCCGCGGCGGCTGCGCGGGCGCCGGCTTCTACAACCAGGCCTTGCTCGACAAGGCGGGCATCTCGGCGATGCCGACCAGCACCGAGGAGTACTACGACGCGCTGGTCGAACTGACCCGGCCGCAGGACGGGCACTGGGGTTTCATCAACACGACCGGCAACACGTACTTCCAGATCATCGCGATGATGTTCGCCGTGCCGTACGGCTGGCGCAACGACAACGGCAAGCTGACCGCGGATGTGGAGACGGACGAGTACGCGGCCGCGATCGAGTTCATGACGAAGATGGTGAAGAACGGGCTGCAGATACCGGGCTCAGACGGCATCGACGGCACCGCGCGGAGCAACGGCTTCAAGGCCGGTAAGGCGGCCTTCGTCCAGGACGGTCTGCCGGGCTACCTGGGGTACTGGACCGGGATGCCCGAAGGCAAGCCGCTGCCGTACATCCCGGCCGGTCAGCCGGGGAAGAAGGCCGTCACCTACTACGACAACGTCACCTTCGGATCGACCCTGATCAGCAAGAAGAACGACGAGGCCAGGGTCAAGGAACTCCTGGGTGCGTTGAACTTCTTCGCCGCGCCGTTCGGCAGCGAGGAGTACACGCTGCTGCACTACGGCGTCGAGGGCAAGGACCACACTCTCGACAAGAACGGGTTCCCGGTGCTCACCGACCAGGGCACTCGGGACATGACCGTGCCGTGGAACTACCTGGCCGGCCCCGGGCTGACGATCTCCAATTCCGACGCGGAGTACGTCAAGCGCTACATCGAGGCGAACGCGACGGTCGACAAGACGGCGATCGAGAACCCCTGCAAGAACCTCATCTCACCGACTGCCGACAAGGTGGCCAAGGAGCTCGGCAGCGACATCAGCGATGTCCGCAACGACATCATCGCCGGGCGCAAGAAGATGACGGACTGGAAACCGGCCGTCGAGAAATGGCGCAAGGACGGCGGCGACAAGATCCGCCAGGAGTACCAGACCGTGCTCTGACATCGGGAGAATTCGACAGAAGAGGACCCGCCCATGCACAACGAATCATCGAACGTCAGCCGTCGTACCGCTCTCGGGCTCGGCGCCGCCGCCGTCGCCGGTCTCGCGGTACCGGCCCTGTCCACCACGACCGCGGCGGCAACACCGGCGCTGCCGCCAGATAAGGCGATCCCCGGGAACTTCCTCGCCACGGTGGCCGCCGACTCCTCCGCCGTACTCAAGAATCCCTTGTCCGGTTGGGTTCTGTACGGCACCACCGGGGTCGCCGACGATTACTGGTCGTCGCTGGATGCACTGGCCGCGCCGGTGCAGATCCAGGAGTACGCGCACACGCTCTACATGCGGATCGCCTGGTCGGTCCTCAACCCGGCCGAGGACGTGTACGGCTGGGACACCGACGAGAAGCTGAAGGCCCTGATCGCCACCGCGCGCCAACGGGGCATGAAGCTCGCGTTCCGGGTGGTCACCGACAGCCGTGACAAGACCACCGATTTCACACCGGCCTACGTCCGTGCCGCAGGTGCTCAGGGGTACGAGACGAAGACCGGCAGCGTGACCGTCTGGACGGCGTACCCGGACGATCCGATCTTCCAGGCGAAGTACGAGAAGTTCATGGCCGCGTTCGGGGCCAAGTTCAACGATCCCGGACTGGTCGACTTCATGGACGGCTACGGGCTGGGCAAGTGGGGTGAGGGTCACTCGCTGATCTATCTCGACGACGCCCATCGCGAACCGGTCTTCCACTGGAGCATCGACCTATGGTTGCGGGAGTTCTCCAAGGTGCCGGTCGCGATCAACTACCACCGGTTCATCGGCTGGCACAAGCCTGGCGACCCGCCGTCGGTCTCCACGGCGTGGGGCGCTCCCGCTCCGGGCAGCGCCGACCTGCTCAACTCGGCGTTCGAGAAGGGTTGTGTACTGCGGCACGACGCGTTCGGGATGACCGGCTACTACCAGCAGTGGGAGAAGGACCTCGCGGCGCAGTGGCAATACCAGCGGCCGGTGATCATGGAAGGCGGCTGGATCGTCGGATCGATGAACTACAAGGTCGACCCGCGCGGGTACCAGACCGTCCACGACGTCCGGCAGGGCGAGTACGACGACTCGGCCCAGGCGCACGTCAACATGATGGACTTCCGCGTCGGCAACGAGACCAAGACCTGGTTCACCGACGCGCACGACCTGATCGACGGTTTCGTGGCCGAGGGCTCCTACCGGCTGTACCCGGACACGCTGTCGCTGCCGCGGGTCGCGCATGCGGGTAGTCGAGCGACGATTAGTCATCAGTGGACGAACGACGGGTGGGGGTACCTACCGAACAACATTCCGGCCTACGGCCACAAGTACAAGCCGGCGTTCGCGCTGCTGAATGCGGCCGACCTGTCGGTCGCGCAGGTCTTCGTCGACCGTGACGCCGAGCCGTCGTCCTGGCTGAAGGGGTCGCCGACGGGCTACACGTTCAGCCCGGCGCTGCCCGCGGTCCGTTCGGGCCGGTACCGGTGGGCCGTCGCGATCGTCGACACGACGCAGCAGAACCGGCCGGGGATCCAGCTCGCGGCCCAGGGCGAGATCACCGGCGACGGCTGGCTGGTTCTCGGAGACTGCACCGTCGCCTGACCGCCTGGTGACCGGATGCCCGCTCACGCTCTCCGGTGAGCGGGCATCCGGCGGCGTGACCACGGCCACTGACAGCGGGCGGCCGGAACCGGATGATGTCCCGCATGTGGCGGGAGATGATGAAGTCAAAGGTGCACCGGGCGACGGTGACACAGGCCGATCTGGACTATGTCGGATCGTGCACGCTGGACGCCGAACTGATGGACGCGGCCGACCTGCTGCCCGGTGAGAAGGTGGACATCGTCGACATCACCAACGGTCACCGACTGTCGACGTACCTGATCGAAGGTCCGCGCGGGTCCGGTGTGGTGGGGATCAACGGGGCCGCGGCGCACCTGATCCACCCGGGTGATCTGGTCATCCTGATCGCGTACGGGATGTTCGACACCGCCGAGGCGAAGGTCTTCGAACCGAGCGTAGTCTTCGTGGACGAGCACAATGCGATCACCCGCATCGGCTCCGACCCCGCCGAGGCGCTGCCCGACACCGGCACGCTTCGCGGCGACGAACTGCACCCGTAGAACCGACCTGGCGCCACCCACCGCGCCGAGATGAGGACTGGTCGACGATGACCGACACGACCGAGACCACCCCCGCCGAAGGCACTGAGGTCGCGCCGAAGACGGCGTCGCACGACAACGAGCCGAGTGCGAAGCTGCGCGCGTTCATGAACTCCGGCTGGGCCGACTCCGAGCGGCACGACCTGGCGCTCAGCGACGTCGGCGTCTGGGCGGCGAAGCGCCGCGACGCGCTCTCGCAGGCGTTCCCCGGCGAGCGGCTCGTGATCCCGGCCGGCACCTACAAGGTCCGCTCGAACGACACCGACTACGTCTTCCGCCCGCACACCGACTACGTGTGGCTGACCGGCAGCCAGACCTCGGACGCCGTCCTCGTCCTGGAGCCGAACGGCACCACCGGCCACGACCCGGTCCTGTACTTCCGCCCGCGCGCCGACCGCTCCGAGGGCGAGGAGTTCTGGCGCGACCGGATGTACGGCGAACTGTGGGCCGGCCGGCGCCCGTCGCTGACCGAGACCGCCAAGGAGTTCGGGATCGAGACCCGGCATGTCGACCAGTTGGCCGACGCGCTGAAGGGCGACGTACCGACCCGGGTCCGGCGCGCCGAGGACGAGTCGATCGCGGCGCTGCTGAGCGGTGCTCGCACCGAGGACGCGAAGGACCACGAGCTGGCGGCGACGCTGTCCGAGCTCCGGCTGGTCAAGGACGCGTACGAGCTCGAGCAGCTCCGGGACGCCGTCGCGATCACCCACCGCGGCTTCTCCGACGTACTCGCCGAGATGGACAAGGTCCGGCAGTACGGCGAACGCTGGATCGAGGGCACGTTCTGGCGCCGGGCACGCGCCGAAGGCAACGACGTCGGCTACACGTCGATCGCGGCCGCCGGTCCGCACGCGACCACGCTGCACTGGATCGAGAACGACGGCGCGGTCAACGACGGCACGCTGATGCTGCTAGACATGGGCGTCGAGAACCGCCAGCTGTACACCGCGGACATCACCCGGACGCTGCCCGTGAACGGCGAGTTCACGCCGCGCCAGCGCGACCTCTACCAGCTGGTGCTGGACGCGCAGAACGCCGGCATCGCTGCCCTTACCCCCGGTGCCGCCTTCCGCGCCGGCCACGAGGCTGCGATGGAGGTCATCGTCCACGGCCTGGACGCGATGGAACTCCTCCCGGTGTCCGCTGCGGAAGCGCTCGATCCCGAGAGCCGTCTGTACCAGCGCTACACGCTGCACGGCGTCAGCCACATGCTCGGCCTCGACGTCCACGACTGCGCCTCGGCCCGCGACGAGAACTACCGCAAGGGCACCGTCCAGCCCGGCTACGTCCTCACCGTCGAGCCCGGCCTCTACTTCCAGTCCGACGACCTGACCGTCCCCGAGGACCTCCGCGGCATCGGCATCCGCATCGAAGACGACATCCTGATCACCGACCAGGGCCCCGAAAACCTCTCCGAAGCCATGCCCCGAACCCCCGAAGCCATCCAATCCTGGATGACCTCCTAACTACACCCCCGGCAGGTGCCCCCGCCGACCGCCACAAGGTCCTCCCGGGGCACCTGCCCAACCGCCCCTCCGCCCCACCGCTAGACCTGAACGCGCGCCCCCACCCGCCCAAACCCCAACGCCACAGGCGATCCCGGGCAGCACACTCACCTCCTACGATCCGCGCCGGCCGATCCCCACGCGAGCGCCCGAGGAGAGCGCGCCCGACGTACGACCTCAACGACGGCCAACTTCCCCCAGTCGTGGCAATCGGCGGACATCCCTCATCCCGAGTCGTGACTTGTGGCGCCAAAACCTCAGCCAGTCTCCACGACTCGACGACGAGCCACCGGCAAACCGGCGCACCAGCCGCAGGGGCGCGAGACACGGCTCTTCGTCGCTGGTGGCATGAATCGCGAACCCGACGCGACGCGATACACCACCGAGCCCCACGCGGCGCAGTACACCACCGAGCCTTTACGCTCGCGCGCGCCGAAGTACCGCATCCACCAACGCCAACCCGCCTGGACCGCCGGCGCCCATCACCGGGCAAACCTCGCGCAACGCGACGGCCGAGGCCCGAACCCGCCGAGTCGTGGCGATCGGCGGACACCCTCCATCCCGAGTCGTGACATGTGGTTCCCAAACTTCAGCCCGTCTCCACGACTCGACGACCAGTCGCGTGCAAGGCCGGCGTACAAGAACGTACGCGTGCGGCACGGGTTGTTTCGGGTGCGAGATGGGAGCGGGGATTCGACGTTGGCGCCGAGAGGGTGAGGTGCGCACACGCGCCTTGGTGTGGGAAACCCGCTGGCGCAGGTGATCGGCATCGGACGGGCCGTGAAGCGCGCAGGACGCGGAGCGCGGGTGACGGCCGCACCACGTGGAGGGCGGGCGCCTGACGCACTACGTGTGGAGGGCGAGTGCCCGACGGACCACGCGTGAATGGCGGGCGCCTGAGGTACTGCGCGATGCGGGGGCGCGGGGCACCGGACGTGCCGCGCGTGAAGGGCGGGTGTCTGAGGGTACTGCGGGTGCGTGGCGTACTGCGGGCGTGTGGCACCGGATCACGCGGCGGGTGGGTGCGGCGGGTGCCGGGGTGTTGAGGGCTGGTACCTGCGTACCTCGCGCGGCATCGGACGACCGGCTGGGTGAGAGACCTGAGGCGGAGCGCGAGAGAGGCCTACTCGCAGGAACGAAGGATGCCGGAGTACGCCTGGATTGATGCGCGGGTGGTTACTCCGTGGTGCTTGGCCCAGGGCTGGGTGGGCCAAGCACCGCGGGTTGCTACCAGATGCGGACTCGTTCGTCGGGGGCTAGCCACATGCCGTCGGAATCGGTTGTTTTGTAGGTGGTGTGGAATTCGTCGATGTTCTTGACTACTGCGTTGCAGCGGAATTCCGGTGGGGAGTGGGGGTCGATGGTTAGGCGGCGGGCGGCTTCTTCGGGGCGGGTCTTGGTGGCCCAGGCGTGGGCCCAGGCTGCGAAGAAGCGCTCGCTACCGGACTGATCGCTCGTGCCGTCGCCGGATGCATCTGCGGCGGGTGTGTCGTTGCGGGAGAGTTGGTAGGCGACGTACGCGATGGAGAGGCCGCCGAGGTCGCCGATGTTCTCGCCGAGGGTGAGTTTGCCGTTGACGGTTTGGCCGGGGGTTTCGGCTGGTTCGAGGGCGTTGTACTGGGCGACGAGTTTGTCGGTGCGCTGTTCGAAGGCGGCACGGTCCTCGTCGGTCCACCAGTCGTTCAGGTTGCCGTTCGCGTCGTACCGTGAGCCCTGGTCGTCGAAGCCGTGGCCGATCTCGTGGCCGATGACCGCGCCGATCGCGCCGTAGTTGGTGGCGTCGTCGGCCTCGAGGTCGAAGAACGGCGGCTGCAGGATGCCGGCCGGGAAGACGATCTCGTTCATCCGCGGGTTGTAGTACGCGTTGACCGTCTGCGGGGTCATCTTCCACTCGTTGCGGTCGACCGGCCGGCCGAGCTTCGCGAGGTCGCGCGCGGTCTCCACCGCGACGGAGCGGCGGATGTTGCCGAACAGATCGGTCGGGTCGATCGCGAGCTCCGAGTAGTCCTTCCACTCGTCGGGGTACCCGATCTTCGGCACGAAGGTGCCGAGCTTCTCGAGCGCCCGCTGCCGGGTGTCGGGGCCCATCCAGTCCAGTGCCTCGATGCGCTGGTGGTACGCGGCGACCAGGTTCTGCACGAGCTCGACCATGCGGGCCTTGGCGTCCGGCGGGAAGTGCTCGGCGACGTACAGCTTGCCGAGGGCTTCGCCGAGGGACTGCTCGACGGCGCCGACGGCGCGCTTCCAGCGCTCACGCAGCTCGGGCGCACCGGTCAGGGTCTTGCCGTAGAAGGCGAAGTTCTCGTTGACGAAGGCGGAGCTCAGCAGCGGCGCGGCACTGTGCACGATCCGCCAGCTCAGCCACTCCTTCCAGCGGTCGAGCTCGATCTCCTGCAGCGCGGCCGCGGCGGCGCTCAGGAAGTCCGGCTCCCGGACGACGACCTGCGCGAACGCGCTCTCCGGTACGCCGGCGCCGGCCAGCCAGGTCGACCAGTCGACGCCCGGCATCAGCGCATCGAGCCGGGCGCGGTCGAACTTGTTGTACGTCAGCTGGACGTCCCGGTCCTTCACCCGGTCCCAGTGGGCGCCGGCGATCCGGGTCTCCACCTCGAGAACACGCTCGGCGGCACCGGTCGGGTCGGTCACGCCGGCCAGCTCGAGCATCTTCGCCACGTGCGCGACGTACGCCGTCCGCACCTCGGCGAAGCTGTCCTCGCGGTAGTACGACTCGTCGGGCAGGCTGATGCCGCCCTGGGTCAGGTGGACGACGTTCTCGTCGGACTTCTTCGCGTCCGGGTCGACCCAGTAGTGGAAGACACCGGGCACGCCCTGCAGCTCCAGCTGCCCGAGCACCGAGACCAGGCCGGTCACGTCGGTCACGCCACGGACCAGCGCCAACTGGTCGGCGATCGGCTCGGCACCGAGTCGCTCGATCGTCTCGGTGTCCATAAAGCTGCTGTACAGATCGGCGATCTTCCGGGGCTCGCTGCCCTCGGGGTGACTGGCCGCGACGGTCTTCTCGACGATCGCGCGGACGTCCTGCTCGGCCGTGTCCCAGAGCGCGTGGAACGCACCGTGGATCGCCTTGTCCGCGGGAATCTCGTGCTCCGCCAGCCAGGTCCCGTTCACGAACCGGTACAGATCGTCCTGCGGGCGCACCGCGCCGGCCGCCGCGGAGCTGTCGATTCCTGCTGTCATCCCTGACCCCTTGTCCCGAGTGGAGTTGCTGCCAGCGAACATACCCGTTTCGCGATCGGCCGGTCTGAACTATCCACAGGTTCCGCCCGTTCTCTCAGGCAACGCCCACGGATCAGGGAGGACCCCCGCCCATGTCACGCCTCGTCCGTCGGCTCACCGCGCTCGCCGGTGTGCCGGTCATGCTCCTCGGTCTGCTGACCCCAGCGACCGCCGCCCCACTCACCAGCTCTCAATTCCCGACCCGCATCGACCTACCCGACGGCTTCCAGCCGGAAGGCATCGCGATCGCCGGAGGTACGGCGTACTTCGGCTCCCGCGCCGACGGGGACATCTACGCCGCCGACCTGCGCACCGGACAGGGCAAGGTGATCAGCCAAGGCCCCGGCACCGGCTCGCTCGGGATGAAGGTGGACCGCTCCGGCCGCCTGTACGTCGCCGGCGCCGCCGGTGGGAACGGGCGGGTGATCGACACCCGCACCGGAAAGCTCCTGGCGAGCTACACGTTCACCACCGCGACGCCGACGTTCGTGAACGACGTCATCCTCACCAACGACGCCGCGTACTTCACCGACTCGCAGCAGCCGGTCTTCTACAAGGTGGCGCTCAACCGACCGTCAGCGAAGCCTCAGACGATCCCGCTGACCGGCGACTATCAGCACCTGCCCGGTAACAACGCGAACGGCATCTCACTCACACCCGACGGCCGTGCGCTGATCATGGTGCAGTCGTCGACCGGCTTCCTGCTTCGCGTCGACCCGAAGACCGGCGTGGCCCGGCGGATCGACCTCGGCGACGCGCTGATGACGAATGGCGACGGACTGCTGCTCATTGGCAACACGCTGTACGTCGTGCAGAACCGGTCGAACAAGATCGCGGTCGTCACTCTGAACAGCACCGGCACCAGGGGCCGGCTGGTCCGTGAGATCACCAGCCCGGACTTCGACGTACCGACGACGGCTGCGGCGTTCGGTAATCGGCTCTACCTGCCGAATGCGCGTTTCACAACGTCACCGACGCCAACCGCGCCGTACTGGGTCACCGCTGTCCGGCGCTGAGCGGTTCACGAGGGCGGCTGCTCGTCCTACGTTGGCGACAGGGGAAGGGGGAATCATGAACATCCGTCGCATCACAGCCGCCCTCGGAGTACCAGCACTCGTGCTGGGGCTCGTCGCCACGTCGGCCACCGCGACCGCCGCACCGTCGGCGCAAGGTCAGGTCGTCAAACAGTCCAAGAACTTCCCGTCACTGATCAGACTCCCGAACGGCTTCCAGCCGGAAGGCATCGCGATCAGCCACGGTACGGCGTACTTCGGCTCGCTCGTGGACGGTGACGTCTACGCCGCCTCGCTGCGGACCGGCCGAGGGAAGATCATCAGCCAGGGCCCAGGGACCCCGTCAGTCGGTCTGAAGGCGGACAACCACCGGCGGCTGTGGATCGCCGGCGGTCCCAGCGGTACCGCGCGGGTCGTCGACATCCGCACCGGCAAGATCCTCAAGAGCTACAGGCTGACCAGGTCCACCTCGACGTTCATCAACGACGTCGTCCTGGGTCACAACAGCGCGTGGTTCACCGACTCGAGCCGCGCGGCCATCTACCAGGTACCGATGGGACGCCACGGCAGGCTGCTGAACAAAGTCCGGACCATCCCGCTGACCGGTGACTTCAAGGAAGTCCCGAACGCGTTCAACGCCAACGGCATCACGCTCACGCCGGACGGCCGCGGGCTGATCATCGTGCAGTCGGCAACCGGGTTCCTGTTCAGGGTGAACCCGCGCACCGGCGTGACCCAGCGCGTGGATCTCGGCCGCACGGTGATGACCAACGGCGACGGCCTGCTGCTCCTCGGCCGCACGCTGTACGTCGTACAGAACGCCTCGAACCAGATCGGTGTGCTGAGCCTCAACCGGGCCGGCACGAGGGGCCATCTGGTCAAGACGATCAGGGATCGCACCTTCGACGTCCCCACGACCGTGGCGGCGTTCGGGCCGCGGCTCTACCTGCCGAACTCCCGGTTCAACACCGTCACGCCGACGCCGACGACCCCCTATTGGGTCACCGCCGTCCGCCGCTGACGGTCAGCCGGCTGTGCGGAGGCCGCCTCGGGCCGCGGCCTTGAGGCGGCTTCCGCACGACAGGCGCACGGAGTACCCGGCCGGGATGGTCAGCGGCTCTCCGGTCTGCGGGTTGCGACCGATCCGCGGGGCGCGCATGACGCGTTCGATGCTGAGCAGCCCGGTCAGTGACACCTTGTCACCGCGCTGGACCGCTTCGGTGACGACGTCGCCCAGCGCGTCGATGACCTTCTCGGCCTGGTTCCGCGGGATGTCCGCCTTCTGTGCCACGCCGATGATCAGTTCGTTCCGGTTCACGGCTCTCCTCAGACTCGGTTCACGCTTCCGGAGCACCTTAACCGAAATGATTGTCATTAGCGAATGTCAGAGCCCGTCCCGGTCGTGCCAGTGGTTCTGCCAACGCGCATCGACAGCGTCGTCGGCACGCTGGTACCGGATGTCGGTCGACAGCCGCATCTCGGCGGACACGTTGTCCAGTGCGGCGTGGACTGTGTGTGCAGTGTGGACAACCACGTCTCCGGCCGCGTAGTCGGCCACCAGCCAGTTGGCGTCGTACTCCGTCGCGAGAGCGGGCAGGTCCGCGGTGATCGATGCTGCGGGGCGTTTCAGTCGCCCAGCGGCCTCTTCCTCGAGCACGCGGTGGTGGCTGCGCTCCAAGTACGTCAGTCCGCCGAGGCTGACCGGGCAGTCGCCGAGCGGGATCCAGGCCGACAACACCTGGTCACTGCCGCCCCGCAGGTACACCAGGTCGTAGTGCGCCTGGGTCGCCGTACCGATGCCGTTCTCCCCCGGCGCCGTCTGCCGGATGATCTTCCGCCGGTGCAGAAACGGTTCACCACCAAGAAACCACTCGAACCAGCCCTTCAACGCCGGCTGCGCACAGAAGGCGGCGTACTCCGGCCCTGGCACGACCTCCTCGAACAGCACCTTCCGGTACGACGCTCTGTCGCTAGCGGCCCCAGTGAGTCGGAAGTAGTACTCGCGGAACTGCAGTACCACCGCCGGATCCAGCAGCCCAGTCAGGTACAGGTACCCGTCCCGCTGCAGCCGGGACCGCAGCCGCTCCCGATCGCCACGTTCCTCCTCAGGCACCGCGACCAGTTCACCCAGCCGATGCTCTTCCAGCACGTATCCGTTCGACGTCAGCACACCACCATTCCACCGGCGTACGCCGACCAGCGGAATGGACACGTGCGGTCGGCTCCTTGGACTCTTGTGACGTGCAGAACTGGTCGATCTACCTGACTCCAGGAGCTGTAGAGCGCCAACTTGGACTCTTCTGCCTCGGCGCAGGTGAGCAAACACACGGCCCGGAAGCCGCGCCGGAACGCGCTCTCGGCTGCCACGCGCTCGTCTGGCTCAAAGAGGGACGCGGCCACCTGCTGCACGGCCCTAACCGTGAACTGCACGAAGTACGCGCACCAGCGATGCTCTGGCTGTTCCCCGGCGTCATTCACGGCTACCGACCCGCATCGCGCTGGCGGCAGGCGTGGGCACTGTTCAGCGGCCCTGCGACCGCAGCGCTCACGTCACTCGGCCACCTCGACGTCAACCAACCAGTCCGCCGGTACGCCGACCCACGTCCGGTCGACCGCGCATTCACTCGCCTGCTCCGCGTCAGCACCCAACACAGCGCCGTACAACTCACCGGGGCGCTGTACGACGTGATCGGTCAGGCTGGAGCTCCATCTGGTGGCGACGTGGCCGCACAGCTCGCTGAGCTCGCCAGTACGCCAATGAGCGTTCAGGACTACGCCAGTGAGCTCGGTCTCACCGTGAAGGAGCTGCGCGATGCCGTCCGCCGTACCACAGGTTCAACTCCGCATGAACTCGTGCTGAGCACCAGACTCAGCAACGCAAAGGTTTTGCTCGCCGAGGAAGACCTGCCGGTGGCCGTGGTCGCCCGGCGTGTCGGGTACGACGATCCGGCGTACTTCAGCCGCCTGTTCGCCGCCAGGGTTGGGATGTCGCCGGTCGCGTTCCGGCGGTCTGGTTCGCTCTCGGGACGGATTTCCTCCCTTTGAAGGAGGTGCCATCGACTTTCCGACGTGTAAAACCATTCAGTGGGGTGACGTGTTCGGAGGCCGGACACCGATACGGTCGTCGCATGAGTGAAACGCAGCCCATCGACCCGCGATACGCGAACCCGTCGCCGCCGCGACGCCCGAAGAAGCGGCGTAACTGGTTCCTCCGGACCGTCGGACTGATCGTCCTGCTGTTGGTCCTCATGCTGATCTCGGTCCCGCTCTACGCGTGGAGCCGGATCGACAAGATCGAGGCGATGCCGACCGGTGACCGGCCGGCCGAGACCTCCGGGACGACGTACCTGATGGTCGGGTCGGACGCCCGCGAGGACCTCAGCCGCGCCGACCGGGCCCGCCTGCACACCGGTGGCAACGCCGGCCCGGCGCGGACCGACTCGATCATGTTGATGCACGTCCCGAAGTCCGGTCCGACCGTGCTGGTCAGCATCCCGCGCGACAGCGCGGTCAACATCCCCGGCACCAGCGGCAAGCAGAAGATCAACGCCGCGTTCAACAAGAGCCCGGCGCTGCTCATCCAGACCATCGAGAACGTCAGCGGTCTGCGCATCGACCACTACGTCGAGGTCGGCTTCGGCGGCTTCGCGTCGGTGATCGACAGCGTCGGTGGGATCAACATGTGCTTGCCGAAGGCAATGAAGGACCAGCAGGCGCACATCGACCTGCCGGCCGGCTGCCAGGACCTCGACGGCGTCAAGGCGCTGGGGTACGTGCGGTCCCGGCACGCGGACGGCAAGAACGACTTCGGCCGGGTCGAGCGGCAGCGGCAGATGGTCGGTGCGGTCGCGAAGAAGGCGAGCTCGCCGACGACGTTCCTGAACCCGGTCCGCTACTACAACGTCGCGACCAAGGGCGTGGACGCGCTGACCGTCGACAAGGACATGAGCCTGTTCGACTTCATCGGGTTCGCGCGCGGTATGAGGGCGATCTCCGGGAGCGGTGGGGTCACGCTGACCGTGCCGATCGCGGACGACAACTACCAACTCGGCCACGGACGTGGTGTCGCCGTGAAGTGGGACACCGCCAAGGCCAAGGCGCTCTTCGACGCTTTGAAGTCGGACAACACGAGCGGCCTGAAGAGTAGTTGACCGTCCTGGTCCACGCGGTGGTGAGCCTGGGCATGCTCATCGTCGTACCCCTCGGCCTCACCCTGCTCCCGACGCGAACCACCAGCACCCGCTGGTGGTTCGCGTTCGCCGTTCCAGGGGTAGTAGCGCTCTGGCTGCCCCGTGGTGCGGTCTCGATCGTGCTGGCCTCGATCTACCTCGCCGGCACGGTCGTCCTGATCACACTGGCCGCGCGGCACTTCTGGCAGCACAGGAGGTTGAGCGCGTGGCGCGTCGCTCTCTACACCGCACTGGCCACTCCGTCGATCGCCGCGCTCGCACTGGTCGCCGAGCGATCGTCGTACGAGCTGTTCGGGTTCAACCTCACGGTGCTGTCGCTGACGGTCGCACACTTTCACTTCGCGGGTTTCGCTGCCGCCCTGATGGCCTACCTCGCTGCGGACGGGCTAGCGGCCGTGAGTGTGCCGTTGGGTACTGGGATCGTTCTGCTCGGGTTCTTCCTCGGCGACGCGGTGGAACTCGCAGGAGCCGTCGTACTGACCACAGGTATGTGGCTGGTGGGCTGGAACCTCTGGCGGCGTTCCCGACGCGCGGACCGGAGTACGGCGATCCTGCTGGTGGTGTCGGGGTCTGTGTTGGTGATCACGATGCTGTTGGCAGTCAGCTGGGCACTGGGACACGTGGTCGACACGCCGTACCTGCCGTTGGAGTGGATGGTTGCCACACATGGCGTGGCGAATGCGGTTGGCTTCGGGTTGTGTGGCGTGCTGGCCATGCGGAGGGAGAGAGTTCGTGACGCTGGATGAGTTGGCGGGGCTTGAGTTCACGTACGACATCGTGGGAGCCACGCAGTACGACGAGACTCCCGATGGCTACCACCGTCTGGAGCACCGCGAGCGGATCGGGGACGGGGACGAGGTGTTCACCCGTGCCGCCGAGGCGCTGATGACGTGGCGGATGCACCGGGCCGCAGGGCTACCCATGACGGCGACGGACACGCCACCACAGGTGGGCACCAACTCGCTGGCGCGGCTCGGCCCGGGAATCCTGATCGGCCGACTCCGGACTCTCGCGCCACTCGGGCGGATCGGCGTACCGGTGCCATGCCGTGTGGTTTGGACGGTCGACGAGCCGGATCGGGTCGGTTTCGCGTACGGAACGCTCCAAGGGCACCCGGAGGCCGGTGAGGAGTCTTTCGTCGTCTCCCGCGACTCCGACGGTGTCCACGCCACTGTCCGTGCCTACAGCCGCCCCGCGACCTGGTACACCCGCGTGGCCGGTCCAATGACCCGCACTGCCCAGCGCTACGCGGCCGGCCGCTACACCGCGGCACTCCGGCGCCTCTCCACCCCATAGCGAAGGCCCCGCAGACTCATACTCTGCGGGGCCGCCACCTTTGTACAGGGCGTAGTAATACCAGCGTTTGAGCGACACGCGAACAGTGGGCGACTACCCGGGGTGCAGCGCAGGTCGCCGTACTGCGAGACTGTGGCGGGTGAGTCCTAAGACGTTGGCGGATCTGGTGGCGCCCGACTGGGCCGAGGCGTTGGCCCCGGTCGAGGACACGGTGACGCGGATGGGTGAGTTCCTGCGCGGCGAGATCACCGCGGGCCGGGCCTATCTGCCGGCTGGGGAGAACGTGCTGCGCGCGTTCCACCGGCCACTGGGACAGGTGAAGGTGCTGGTGGTCGGCCAGGACCCGTACCCGACACCAGGACACCCGGTGGGTCTCAGCTTCTCGGTGGCGCCCGATGTCCGGCCGATCCCGCGAAGCCTCGCGAACATCTACCGCGAGCTGATGGCGGACGTCGACGTACCGGCGCCGTCCAACGGTGACCTCACGCCCTGGGCCGACCAGGGCGTGCTGATGCTCAACAGAGTGCTGACCGTGCAGCCGGGCAAGTCCGGCGCGCACCGCGGCAAGGGCTGGGAGTCCGTCACCGAACAGGCCATCCACGCGCTGGTGAACCGCGGTGGCCCGCTCGTCGCGATCCTCTGGGGCCGCGACGCCCAGACGCTCAAGCCGATGCTCGGCAGCACGCCGTACGTCGAGAGCGCGCACCCGAGCCCGATGTCCGCGGACCGCGGGTTCTTCGGGTCGCGCCCGTTCAGCCGGGTCAACGCGCTCCTGGCCGAGCAGGGCGCCGAGCCGGTGGACTGGCGACTCCCCTAACTCCTCCAGCAGTACGACGCCGACGCGCCGGGACCCCCGTGGTCACGGCGCGTTACTGCGTGCTGCCGACGATTTGTTCGAATGATCCATTGCAGGATCGTTCAACAATCCTTAAGGTGAGCGGAACATCTCCCCCAGTCACACCGTTCCGTCCCCGGGAGGAACCATGTGGGTTCTGCTCGCAATCGCGGTGGTGGTCGTCGGGTTCGCCCTCCGGATCAACTCGATGCTGGTCGTCACCGCGGCCGGCATCGTGGCGGGCCTGATCGGCGGCCTGTCTCCGGTCAAGATCCTGAACGCGTTCGGCGACGGTTTCGCCGGCAGCCGATCCGTCACCGTCTTCATCGTCACGCTGCCCGTCATCGGGCTGGTCGAGCGCTACGGCCTGCAGCACCAGGCCCGCAAGCTGATCAGCAAGCTCAAGGTGCTCACCACCGGACGCCTGCTGGCCATCTATCTGCTGATCCGCCAGGGCACCGCGGCCCTCGGCCTGACCAGCATCGGCGGTCCCGCACAGGCGGTCCGCCCGCTCATCCATCCGATGGCCGCCGGCGCCGCGGAACGCCGGTACGGCAAGCTCCCGGACACGGTCCAGGAGAAGATCAAGGGCTTCGCGGCCAGCGCCGATACGGTCGGGTTGTTCTTCGGTGAGGACATCTTCGTCGCGATCGGCTCGATCCTGCTGATCACCGGGTTCGTCGACACGACGTACGGGCTGCACCTGGAGGCGATCGACATCGCGCTCTGGGCGATCCCGACCGGCATCTGCGCGCTGCTCATCCACGGCACCCGGTTGCTGCTGCTGGACCGCCAGCTCGACAAGCTGGCCGCCGAGGAGCGGGCGGCGGCGAAGGAGGCCGCGCGATGATCAAGGTCGAGTGGTTCTACTGGCTGTGCGGGATCTTCTTCGTACTGATCGCGCTGCAGGTGCTCAACGACCGCAGCAACCCCAAGCGCGTCGGGAGCGCCGCGTTCTGGGGCATTCTCGGCGTCTCGTTCGGCTATGGCACCTTCGTGGTCGACAAACGGGCACCGGCCTGGCTGCTGGGCATCGCGGTCATCGGTCTGGCCGTGCTGGCCGGCACCGGCTTCCCGGGCAAGGGCGAGGAGCGTACGACGCCGCCCGCCGAGCGCAAGCACCTCGCCGACCGGTTCGGCAACAAGCTGTTCCTGCCGGCGCTGGTGATACCGGTCGTCGCGGCGATCTTCGGGGCCTGGCTCGCCAAGGTGAAGCTCGGTGACGGCACGCTGCTGCTGCAGTCCGGGTCCGCCACGATCATCGGCCTCGGCGTCGCCTCGATCCTTGCGCTGATGCTGGGCATGGTGCTGCTCCGACCGAAGTCCCCCGCGGTGCCGCTGCACGAGGGACGCCGGTTGCTCGAGCACATCGGCTGGGCGGCGATCCTGCCGCAGATGCTGGCGACGCTGGGCCTGCTGTTCAACGCGTCCGGGGTCGGCAAGGCGGTCGGCCGGATCACCGATCACCTGGTCCCGAAGGGCTCGCTGATCGCCGCGGTCGCGCTGTACTGCATCGGGATGGCGATCTTCACGATCATCATGGGCAACGCGTTCGCGGCGTTCCCGGTGATGACGGCCGCGGTCGGTTGGCCGCTGCTGGTGCAGCAGTTCGACGGCAACCCGGCGACCGTGTTCGCGGTCGGCATGCTGGCCGGCTTCTGCGGCACCCTGTGTACGCCGATGGCCGCCAACTTCAATTTGGTGCCGGCCGCATTGCTACAGATGAAAGATCAGTACGGCCCGATCAAGGCGCAGCTCCCGACCGCCGTACCCCTGCTGGCCTGCAACATCGTCCTGATGTACTTCTTCGCCTTCTGAGGAGTCCCATGGAGTACGTGGAGTACGCCGCTTGGGCGACCATCGCCTGCGAGGTTCTCGAAACGCCGTACCCGTACGGTTCCGGCCACGCGTCGCAGGGCCCGGACGACGTCGACGTGACCCCTGATCGGCTGCACCCGGCCTTCCACGGGTCCTACGACTGGCACTCCAGCGTGCACATGCAGTGGTCCCTGGTCCGGTTGCTCACAATGGCGCCGGATCAGGTCGGCCGGCGCCCTATCGACGTACTGGATCAGCGGCTGACGCCGGCGGCGATCGCGACCGAGGTGAGGTATCTGCGCGAGCGGCCGTCGTACGAGCGTCCGTACGGCTGGGCGTGGGCGGCGATGCTGGTCGCAGCCGGGCGTACGACGAAGTGGGCGGACGCGCTCGTCCCGTTGGGCGAGGTGATCGCGGACCTCGTCCTGGCCTGGTTGCCGAAGCAGGTGTACCCGGTGCGGCACGGCGTACATCTCAACTCGGCGTTCGCTTTGGCTCTGTTGCTGGAGGCGTACGACGAGCTCGGGCGTGCTGATGTGGTCGACGCGATCAGGACGCGGGCGCTGGAGTGGTTCGGAGCGGACACGGCGTACGACACTCGCTTCGAGCCGTCCGGGACGGACTTCCTGTCACCGGCGCTGAGCGAGGCCGAGCTGATGCGTCGGGTACTACCTGAGCAGGAGTTCGGTACCTGGTTGGCTGCTTTCCTTCCAGGACTGGGTGCCGACCAGCATCTGCTGGAGGTACCAGTCACTGACGACTCTGGTGATGGACAGTTGGCGCATCTGTCCGGGCTGGCGCTGAGCAGGGCGTGGCAGCTCAGGACACTCGCACCGGCGTTGCCTGACGTGGCCGAGGTGCTCAAGGCCGGCGCGGATCGTCAGGTCGCCGCAGTGCTGCCAACTGTCACCGAGGGGGACTTCATGTCGACACACTGGCTGGTGTCGTTCGCCCTCCTGGCAGATCAGGCGTAGACGTACCGGTCCAGCTCCGCCACAGCTGCGCATACCGCCCACCGTCGGCCAGCAACGCCGCATGGGTCCCCGACTCGACCACACGACCCTGCTCCAGTACGACGATCCGGTCCGCCTGCTCGGCCTGAGTCAACCGGTGCGCGACAACCAGCGTCGTACGGCCGGCGGTGGCGGCTGCACTGGCACGCTCCAGCTCACGAGCACCCGCACTACCCGCTTCCGCAGTCGCCTCATCCAGTACGGCGATTGGCGGGTCAGCGAGCACCAGACGCGCGAAGGCAAGCTGCTGCGCCTGCGCACCGGTGAGCGGGTGACCGTTCTCCCCCACAACCGTCTCGAGCCCTTCTGGCAGAGCACGTACCCACGAGAGCGCACCAACCCGTTCCAGTGCCGCCTCTACTTCTCCAGCTGTCGCGGAGGGTCGTGCCAGTTGCACGTCCTCCATCAGCGTTCCAGAGAAGACATGCACCTCTTGGCTGAGCAGTGCGACCTGCTGGCGAGTGCGCTCCTCACCCAGCTCGCGTACGTCGACCCCACCGAGACGCACCGCGCCGTCAGACGGCGCAAGCACACCGGCGGCAATCGCCGCCAGCGTTGTCTTCCCAGCTCCACTCGCACCAACCAGTGCGACCCGTTCGCCTGGTTCTAGGCGCAATGCCACATCAGTGAGCACCTCAGGACCGTCGTACCGATGACCGATCTGCTGCAATTCCAGCGACGCGTCAACCGGGTCCGGGCTCGCCGGTGGTTCGGCAGCCGGCTCGATCTCCAGTACGCCGGCCAGACGGGACAGCCCCGCGGCCGCCGTCTGGATCTGGTCGAACTCCATCAGGACGACGTTCACGGGATTGAACAACCGGTGGAAGTACAACGCCGCGGCGGTCACCGCGCCGACGCTGACCGCGTCCTCCCGGACCAGGAAGAACCCGGTCACCAGGATCGCCGTCAGGCCGACGAACTCCGCATGGTTGATCCGCGCCGAGAAGAAGCTGAACAGCCGGAACACCGTGATCGAGATGTCCCGCGCCGTCCCGGAGGTCTCGCCGATCTTCGCCAGCTGACGATCCTCGAGCCGGTACGCGCGGACCGTCGCGCTCCCCCGCAACGACGCGATGATCGCCTCGGACCGCTCCCCCATCGCCACGCGTTCCTGCTTGTAGTACGGCGCCGACCGCCGCAGATACCACCGCAGCGCCAGGAAATGCATCGGTACGGCGAGCAGTCCCGCCAGACCGAGTCGCCAGTCGAGCGCGAACATCCCGACTGCGGTCAGCACGATCGTCAGCGTCGCACCGAGCACCGAAGGTCCGACCTCGGTCAGCGCGGACGCGACCGACGCCACGTCGTCACCCACCCGCGAAAGCAGGTCACCGGTCCGCACCTTCTCCAGCACCGGCGCGGGCAGCTGCAGCACCCGATCGAGCACCTGCTCACGGATGCGCGCCAGCACGGTCTCACCGACTCGCGCCACGAGTGTCACGCCCAGAGCAGTCAGGACACCGGCCAGCACCGCCGCGAGCGCGATGAGCAGCACCACGCGCACGATGACCGACTTGTCGCCGATGTTGTCGATCAGCACACCCAGCGCCCACGGTGCGACCAGACCGGCCGCACTGGCGCCGGTGATCACCAGAGCTGCGACAGCGGACAGCACCGGTAGCCGCCGAATCTCTCGCCACAGAACGGCCCACGTCACCCGCGGACCCGCAATCGGCAGCAGGTTCATCGCAGCACCGCCTCCTGGTAGACCGGGTCCGACCCGGCCAGCTCGGAGTGGATGCCCTCAGCAACCACCTTGCCGTCGTCGATGACCACGACGCGGTCCATCTTCCCGAGCAGCGCCGGGCTACTGGTCAGCACCAGCGTGGTCAGCCCGGCGCGCTCCTCGGCCAGACCTTCCGCCAGCAACTCCTCGGTCACCGCGTCGACCGCCGTACTCGGATCGTGCAGCACCAGCAGCGGCGGCTCGGCCAGGAGTGCACGGGCCAGACCGAGTCGTTGACGTTGCCCACCGGACAGCGACTGCCCGCGGTCAGCGAGCGGGCGGTCCAAGTCGTCGATCAGGTCTGCTGCGCCGGCTGCGGTCATCACGCGTTCCAGTCCGGTGTCGGCCAGGAGGTTGCTGCGCAGCGTTCCCTCGAACAGGTCTGTCTCGTGTCGCTCCAGCAGCACAGTGCGCCGTACCAGATCGACGTCCAGCTCTTCGAGAGCAGTGCCACCGACCAGCACCGAGCCAGTGTGCTCAGGCGCTCGCCCACTAACAACCGTCAGCAGAGCGTCCGCGTCGCGTGGGTCGTAGCAGAGGACGCCGACTGACTCACCTGGCCTGAGGACGAGGTCCACTGCCGACAGCGTGCCGTGCGAAACGGACTGCAACGTCAACACGGGCTGACTCGAGTCGATGGCAGTAGACGTGCCTGTGACGGCATGAGGCGGTGCAGACAGCACGGAGGCGAGTCGCGCGGCGGACGCCCGTGACATCGCGAGTACCTGGCTCGCGTACCCCAGCGTCCCTACCGGTTCGGCCACGAACTGCGCCAGCCCGACCACAGTGATCAGCTCGCCGATCGTGATCCGTTCGTTCAGAGCAAACCAGCCGGACACTCCAGCGACCGCTGCGAGCAGCAGACCGCTGAGTGCGGTCGTCACCCCGTCCTGCAACCCGTTCGTCGACGCAGCCCGCAGCGTGGCCTTCAGCGTCGCTTGGCTGGAACGCCGGTACCGGTCCGCCGCGCTGTGCTGGGCCCCGATACCGCGCAGCGTCCGCAGCCCACTGACCAGGTCCGTCGCCAGTGCGGTCGTCTGCGCCACCGCCTCCTGCTGGCTCGACGTACGGCGGGTCAACAGCGGCGACAGCGCCTGAATCCCCAGCACCAGCAGCGGTACGCCGATCAACACACCGAGCCCCAGTGGTACGTCGACCAACAGCAGCGACACCGAGGACACGATCAACGCCGTACACGCGGCTGCACCCATCGAGACCGCCCGCATCACCAGCGCGGCCTTCTCCGCGTCGGACGTCGCGATCGAGAGCAGCTCGCCCGACCGCAGACCGGTCCGGTGGCCGCGTGGATCCAGCACGCGCTGCGCGATCTCCAACCGCAGCAGGTGTGTCTCGTACTCGATCGCCCACACGACCTGTCGCGCACCGGTCTTCCATGCGTTCGACAGCACGGCGAACAGCACGATCATCATCAGCACACACCACACCAGCGGCTGCACCCGCCCGGTGGACACCGCGCGATCCACGAAGACACCAATAGCGACCGGAACCGCGGCCTCGGTGGCCTGGTGCAACGACAGCACCAACACTCCCACAGTCATCCGCCCACGGTGTCGTCGAATCGCCCGCCTCAAAAGCTCCCCAGTCGACATAGTTAGGCAACCCTAACCTACCGCAGCCGATTGACACCCGCCGAAGTCCGCCGTACGGTCTCGCGTTAATAGGAAACTTTCCTAACAGTTCACGAGATCAGCGCGGCGAGTACCCGCGGGCGGCGAAGGGAGGCAGGGTTGGCACATGGCAACGACACCCGGAACGCCGCGCCTGCTGCGCGCGATGAACGACCGCGCCGCCCTGGACCTGCTGCTCAGCCAGGGCCCGCTCTCCCGCACCACACTGGGCAACCTGACCGGCCTGTCCAAGCCGACCGCGTCGCAGTTGCTGGCGCGACTGGAGGCAGCCGGCCTGGTCCGCGCCAGCGGTACGTCGGCCGGGCGCCCCGGACCGAACGCGCAGCTGTACGAGATCAACGGCGACATCGCGTACGTCGCCGGCCTGGACGTCACCCCGGCCCGGATCCGGGCCGCGGTGGCGGACCTCACCGGCAACGTCGTCGGCAGCTACGAGCTGGCCACGCCGGGCCGCAGCGCGAAGGGCACGGTCGACCGGGTGGTGAAGGCCGTCGACGGTGCGGCCGGCGAGGCGGGCCTGGACCGCGAGCGGCTGCACCGGGTCTCGATCGGGACACCGGGCGGTTTCGACCCGACCACCGGCCGGCTGCGGTACGCGACGCACCTGCCCGGCTGGCACGCCCCGCACCTGCTCGAGGAGCTGGCCGCCGCGATCGCCGTACCGCTCGAGGTCGAGAACGACGTGAACCTGGCCGCGATCGCCGAACAGCGGGTCGGCCATGCCCAGGAACACGCGAACTTCGTGCTGCTGTGGGGCGAGGAAGGCATCGGCGCCGCGATCGTGATCAACGGCCGCCTGCACCGCGGTGCGACCGGCGGCGCCGGCGAGGTCGCGTTCCTGCCGCTGCCCGGTACGCCGCTGGTCCGCAACGTCGGCCGCAACAACGCCGGTGGCTTCCAGGAACTCGCCGGTGGCGAACCGGTCCTCGAACTCGCCCGTGAACACGGCCTGAAGGCCCGTACGCCGGAAGCCGCGATCGCCGCCGCGCTGCAGACCGAGGGCGCGGGTGACGCCGTACTGACGGAGTTCGCGCACCGGCTCGCGGTCGGTCTGGCCGCGATCGTCGCGGTCGTCGACCCCGAGCTGATCGTGCTCGCCGGTGGCGTCATCACCGCCGGTGGCGAACGCCTGCGGGGCCTGGTCCAGGACGAGCTCGCCGATCTCGCCGTACCCCGGCCGCAGTTGCTGATGACCGCGATCAGCACCGATCCCGTGCTCTCCGGAGCACTGCAGTCCGCCCTCAGCACCACCCGTGACGAAGTCTTCGACACCGCTGGTCCACCTATCACCTAGGAGAACGAACGGATGCAACGCCTGACCCGTGCCGCCATCGGCACCGCCGCGGTCGCCCTTCTGGCGACGGCCTGCACCGGCACTTCGAACGCACCGCAGGCCACCGACGATGCCACGAAAGACGTCACCATCACCTTCTGGCACGGGTGGAGCGCACCGTCCGAGGTGGCCGCGATCGACGCCGGGGTCAAGGCGTTCGAGGCGAAGCATCCGAACATCCATGTGACCGTCGTCGGCAACATCAACGACGACAAGATCAAGCAGGCGCTGCGGGCCGGCGGCTCGAACGCGCCGGACGTGGTGTCCTCGTTCACCACCGACAACGTCGGGACGTTCTGCGCGTCGAACGTGTTCAGCGACCTGAAACCGTTCCTGGACAAGTCCGGGATCGAGCTGGACAAGACGTTCCCGAAGCCGCTGCAGGACTACACGCAGTTCCAGGGCAAGCGCTGCACCCTGCCGCTGCTGAACGACGCCTACGGCCTGTACTACAACAAGGACGCGTTCAAGGCGGCCGGGATCACCGCGCCGCCGAAGACGCTGTCCGAGTTCGACGCGGTCGCGAAGAAGCTGACCAAGACCCAGGGCGACAGCTACAGCCAGCTCGGTTTCATGCCGACCTTCCACGGCTACGAGTCGACCACCTCGCATTTCGCAGCGCTCTGGAACCCGACGTACTTCACGCCCGACGGCAAGTCGAACCTGGCCAAGGATCCCGCGTTCTCGAGCATGCTGACCTGGCAGAAAGGGCTGGTCGGCCAGCTCGGTGGGTTCGCGAAGCTCGAGAAGTACCGCGCGACGTTCGGTGACGAGTTCGGCGCGAAGAACCCGTTCCACACCGGACAGGTCGCGATGACGATGGACGGCGAGTGGCGGCTCGGGATGGCCCGCGAGGCCGGCGTGAAGTTCGACATCGGTGTCGCGCCGTTCCCGGTGCCGGACGAGCAAGCCGACAGCTACGGCAAGGGCTACCTGTCCGGCACGGTGATCGGTATCGCGAGCACCAGCCAGAAACAGAACGCCGCGTGGGAACTGGTGAAGTTCCTGACCACCGACACCGACGCCGTGGTCGACTTCGCGAACGCCATCCACAATGTGCCGTCCACACTGGCTGCGCTCGAGTCGCCGAAGCTCACTGCTGACGTCAAGACGTTCGTCGGTATCGCGCAACACCCGAAGAGCAGCACGACACCGGCCAGCCCGAACGGCGGCGCGTACCAGCTCACGCTGCAGGACTTCGGCTACGCCTACGAGGCCGGCAAGGTCACCGACCTGGCCGCCGGGCTGGCCAAGACCGACCAGCAGATCGACAAAGACCTGGCCCAGGCGAAATGACGACGCTCCGGCAGAAGCAACGCAGGGAATCGCTGCGCACGGTCGCCTTCCTGTCCCCCTGGCTGATCGGCGTCAGCGTCTTCTTCCTGTACCCGTTGATCTCCACCGTCTACTTCAGCTTCATGAAGTACGACGGGTTCACGCCGCCGACCTGGACGGGTCTGAAGAACTGGCAGTACGTCTTCACCGACTACCCGTTCTTCTGGCCGGCGCTGCGGAACACGCTCTGGCTGGTCGTCGTGATGGTGACGCTGCGAGTGCTGTTCGGCCTCGGCATCGGGATGCTGATCACCAAGGTCAAGACCGGCGCCGGGTTCTTCCGGACCGCGTTCTACCTGCCGTACCTGGCTCCGCCGGTCGCGGCGACGATGGCGTTCGCCTTCCTGCTCAACCCGGGCACAGGTCCCGTCAACAACATCCTCGGCAGTCTGGGTCTGCCCCAGCCCGGGTGGTTCAACGACCCGAGTTGGTCGAAGCCCGCGCTGACGATGCTCGCGTTGTGGGGCATCGGCGACCTGATGGTGATCTTCATGGCGTCGCTGCTCGACGTACCGCAGGAGCAGTACGAGGCGGCGTCGCTGGACGGGGCCGGCGCGTGGCAGCGGTTCCGGTTCGTGACGCTGCCGAACATCTCGCCGATCGTGCTGTTCGCAGTCGTCACCGGCGTCATCCAGACCATGCAGTACTACACGCAGCCGCTGGTGGCCGGGAAGGTCGCCAGCGGGGTGATCGGTGGCTCCGGGCAACAGTTCGAGCCCGGGTACCCGGAGAAGTCCACGCTGACGTTGCCGCAACTCGTGTACCACCTGGGCTTCCAGCGCTTCGACACCGGCGGAGCATCTGTCATCGCCCTCGTGCTGTTCGCCCTGGCGATGGTGTTCACCGCGTTCCTGATGCGCTCGATGAGTGAAAGAGGTACGGCGGCATGACCGCGACCGCTCTGGAGTCACCTGTCACGCTGACGCCCGCCGCCCGCACTGCACGGCGTACCCGCTTCTTGAACTGGGTCGGCGTGCACTCACTCGCTATCGCTGCCGCACTGTTCTTCGTGCTCCCGTTCGTGTTCATTTTCCTCACTGCACTGATGAGCGACCAGCAGGCGCTCACTCGCAACCTGTGGCCGGACACCTGGCACTGGGAGAACCTGCGGACGGTCTGGGAGACACCCGGCTTCCTGACCTGGTGGAAGAACACCCTGCTGTACGCCGGACTCGGGACAGCGCTGACGTTGTTGTCGAGTATCCCGGTCGCCTACGCCCTGGCCCGGTTCAAGTTCCGCGGCCGGAACGTCGTACTGATGCTGGTGATCTCCACGATGATGCTGCCGCCGCAGGTGGTGATCGTGCCGATGTACCTGTTCTGGGCCAAGCAGATGCACCTGTCCGGGACGCTGTGGCCGCTGATCATCCCGATGGCGTTCACCGACGCCTTCTCGGTCTTCCTGCTCCGGCAGTTCCTTCTGACCATCCCGAAGGACTACGTGGACGCTGCCAAGGTGGACGGCTGCGGTGAGTTCAAGGCACTCGTTCGCATCGTCCTACCGATGGCAAAGCCCGCCATAGCTGCCGTAGCCCTCTTCCAGTTCTTCTACTGCTGGAACGACTACTTCGGCCCACAGATCTACGCCAGCGAGAACCCGGCCGCCTGGACCCTCAGCTACGGCCTGGAGTCCTTCAAAGGCGCGCACCACACCAACTGGAACCTCACCATGGCAGCCACCCTCCTGGTGATGGCCCCAGTGATCATCTTGTTCTTCTTCGCCCAAAAAGCCTTCATAGAAGGCGTCACACTGACAGGAGTCAAGGGATGAAGCTGACTGTCGTTGGTGGTGGGTCCACCTATACGCCTGAGCTTGTTGACGGGTTCGCGCGGTTGCGGGACACGTTGCCGGTGTCGGAGCTGGTGCTGGTCGACCCGGTGGCTGATCGGCTCGAGCTGGTCGGCAGTCTGGCTCGGCGGATCTTCGCGAAACAAGGACATGCGGGCCGCGTGATCACCACGTCCGATCTGGATGCGGGTATCGACGGCGCGGACGCCGTACTACTGCAGCTGCGGGTCGGCGGGCAGGCTGCGCGCAACGAGGACGAGACGTGGCCGCTGGAGTGCGGATGTGTCGGGCAGGAGACGACCGGCGCAGGTGGCCTCGCCAAGGCACTGCGGACGGTCCCGGTCGTGCTGGACATCGCCGAGCGGGTACGGCGTACCAATCCGAACGCCTGGATCATCGACTTCACCAACCCGGTGGGGATCGTCACGCGGGCGCTGCTGTCGCACGGGCACAAGGCAGTCGGCCTGTGCAACGTCGCGATCGGGTTCCAGCGCCTGTTCGCTGCGATGCTCGGGGTCACGCCGGAGGAGGTGTCGCTCGACCACGTCGGGCTGAACCACCTCACCTGGGAGCGTGCAGTCCGGGTCAACGGCGAGGACGTACTGCCCAAACTGCTGTCCGAGCACCTGAGCGAGCTGTCGGACGACCTCATGCTCCCGTCGGACGTGGTGCGGCAGTTGGGCGTCGTACCGTCGTACTACCTGCGCTACTACTACGCGCACGACGCTGTGGTGCAGGAGCTGCTCACCAAACCCTCTCGGGCCGCTGAGGTCGCCGCACTCGAGAAGGAACTGCTGGACATGTACGCCGACCCGCAGCTCGACGAGAAGCCCGCACTGCTCGAGAAGCGCGGCGGAGCGTACTACTCAGAGGCAGCGGTCGCACTGGCCTCGTCACTGCTCAACAACACCGGTGACGTCCAAGTGGTGAACACACTGAACAAGGGCACGTTCCCCTTCCTCGCCGACGATGCTGTCATTGAAGTGCCGGCCACGGTCGGCGCCGAGGGAGCGACGCCGGAGCCGGTGGCGCCACTGGAGCCCTTGTACGCCGGACTGGTCGCGCACGTGACGGCGTACGAGGATCTGGCGCTGGAGGCTGCGGTGAAGGGTGGATCGGAGCGGGTGTTCAAGGCTCTGCTGGCGCATCCACTCGTGGGGCAGATCTCGATCGCACAGGAGCTGACCGACCGCCTGCTCGCGCACAACAAGGCGTACCTGCCGTGGGCACGCTAGTCCCGGGCGGAGTCCTCGCCTTCGACGCCGGCAACAGCAAGACCGACGTCGCACTGGTCGCCACGGACGGCACAGTCCTCGGTACGGCGCGGGGCGGTGGTTTCGAGCCGCAGAAGATCGGAGCGGATGCCGCAGTGGCCGGACTGCTGCCATTGGTCGACGCAGCGGCCGCAGCGGCTGGTTTGCGTGTTGGCGACGTACCGCTCGTGCAGCAGATCTCGGCGTGCCTGGCGAACGCTGACCTGCCCATCGAGGTCGAACAGCTCACCAGTGTGTTCGAGCGG
Organism: Kribbella sp. NPDC043289; assembly: GCF_056436705.1. Taxonomy (NCBI): domain Bacteria; kingdom Bacillati; phylum Actinomycetota; class Actinomycetes; order Propionibacteriales; family Kribbellaceae; genus Kribbella; species Kribbella sp. NPDC043289. Next base: position 388,927 of record NZ_JBWKCB010000002.1, on the reverse strand, counting down.
CACGGGTGGGCGGAGTCGGTGTACGTCACCAACGACACCTTTGCGCTCCTGCGCTCCGGAGTGGACGAACCGCGTGGTGTGGCCGTGGTGTGCGGTGCCGGGATCAACTGCTCCGGAATGCTGCCGGACGGTCGTACTGCGCGATTCCCCGCGCTGGGGAAGGTCACCGGGGACTGGGGTGGTGGTGCGCAGCTAGCGGAGGAGGCGTTCTGGTCGGCGTCGCGGGCCGACGACGAACGGGGGCCGGCGACCGCACTGCTGTCCGCGCTGCCGGCGCATTACGGGATGGCGTCGTTGACCGCGGTGATCGAGGCCTTTCACTTCGGTGACCTGCCGGACGATCGGCAGTTGGAGGCGGTGCCGGTGCTGTTCCAGGTCGCGGCCGCCGGCGATACAGTTGCCCTGGGCATCGTTCAGCAGCAGGCCGAGGAGATCGTCGCGATGGCGGTCAGTGCGCTGCGACGGCTGGAGCTTCTCACTGAGCCCGTGACCGTCGTTCTGGGCGGTGGAGTGCTGACGGCTGGTCATTCGGTTCTGCTGGATCGCGTCACCAGGTTGCTCGCGAATGTCGCGCCGAAGGCGGTTCCGCGAGTGGTCGACGTACCGCCTGTTGTCGGGGCGGCTCTGCTCGGGCTGGATCACACGGCCGCCGGGGCGGGCGCGCAGGCGCGGCTACGTGCCGCGTTCGCGCCGTCGCCAGCTGCCTAGTGTGTTGCAGCCGTGTCTCAGGATCGCCGTCCGCAAACTCCCGAGTGCGATATGGCGTCGCACCAGTAGAACCACATCCACTCGGGAGGTCGATGATGATTCGAAGGATTATGGGTCTTGGCGCGACGACGGCGCTCGCGGTGAGTGCGCCGCTGGTGCTCACGGGCGCCACGCCGGCCAACGCCGGCACGACAACGGCCGCTAGCTGCAGCCGGCTGACATCTGCGACGAACATTTCCGCGGCGGCGTATGCCGACCGCTTGGTGCGGGCCTGGGGTACCGGCGACACCGCGACCGCGAACTGCTATGCCTCGACGGCCACCGCGAACACGCTCTACGGACAGGCGACGCCAGGCGGTATCCACTGGCGGCGCGTCTCCACCGAGGGCGCCGCGGGCACGATCTACGTCACGTACCACGACGACGCGCGCGGCGGGAACCTGACGATCGGCGTACAGAACGTCGGTCTGCGCGCGGCGGACGGCTGGCACGCGGCGTACACGGCGAAGTTCAGCGGCGAACCGCAGGCGTGGAACGCGGTGCAGTGGTCGGACAACCTGGTCCGCGCGTGGGGCCGCGGAGACACCAAGTGGACGGCGTACTACGCGACGCCGGCCGCCGCTCAGGCGCTGCGCAAGGTCGGCGCCACCGGCGGGTCGCACTGGACCCGGATCGGTGCGGAAGGCGCGGCCGGTACGACGTACGTGACGTACCGGAACGACGTCACCCGGCACACGCTGGTGATTGGTGTCTCGAACGTGGGACTGTCCCAGGGCGAGGCGCACGCGGCGTACACCGTGCAGTATCACTGAGTAGTTTGAGCTGGGACTGCTTCGGTGTAATCATGATTACATGAGTACGCAGACCGAGCAGGAGAAGGTGCGGGGCTGGCTGACCGGGCGGTTGCCAGGCGCCTGGTTCGAGGGTGAGACCGAGCTGTCGATCGACCGGGACGAGATCCTGATCGTCGGCCGGATCCCCGCACCTGAGCAGAACAAGGACGTGAGCGCCGCCGAGCGCTCCGCCGCCGAGGACGGCCGGATCAAGCAGTTCCGCGAGGACACCCGGGAGCACCGGATCGAGATCGCCCGCGAACTCGAGCACGCCACCCGCCGGAAGGTCGCGTGGGGTGTGCGCTGCGGCGAGACCCGCACCGTCTTCACCTCGCTGTCCGCGCCGGTGATGACCCGGCTCCGGCAGCCCGAACGCCAGGTGCTCGACACCCTCGTCGACGCCGGCGTCGCCCGTTCCCGCAGCGACGCACTGGGCTGGTGCGTCAAGCTGGTCGCCCAGCACAGCGAGAGCTGGCTGTCCGACCTCCGCGACGCGATGACCAAAGTAGAAGACGTCCGCCGCGCCGGCCCAGACGCGCCTCAGCAGTAATCCCCAGCGAAGAACACAGCAGGGGAACAGGCGACGGGCGGCAGACCCGATCTGGATCTGCCGCCCGCCTGAGGAGAACTGTCAGCTATTGCGGGACCATCACCTCCAGGTGATTACTGACCGCCTTGCCAGGTGCCGTTCGGCGGGGTTCCGTTGGACCAGTTGCCGGAGCTGTGCGCGGCCGGGTGCTGCTCGGGCTGCGCAGGAGGTGCCGGGGGCTGGGCGGGCGGCTGGTAGCCGTCGCCGTAATTGCCCTGGTAGTTACCTTGGTACTCACCCTGCGTCGGGTACGCCGCCGTACCGTTGGCCGTCCCGTTGGAACCCATCGCATTCGGGTCCGCGACCGGCTTGTTCATGTTCTCGCGGGAGAACAGCGTGGTGAGCGCACGACCGGCCATCTCGCGGCCCCCGAGGCCGAAAGCGAGACCGAGGGCCAGCGCGGCACCCGCCAGCACGATCAGCAGCGTGTTGCCGGTCAGCTGGACGGCGACACCGAGCTGGGTGAGCGCGGCGAAGGCGGCGTACACGAGGATCGCGTACCGGCCGACCTTGGCCAGGGTTTCGTTGCCGGTGGCACCCCGGATGATCGCGGCCAGGAAGTTCGCGAACAGCGCGGCCAGGCAGACGATCACGATGGCGGCGAAGATCCGCGGGATGTAGCCGAGCATGTCGCTCATGAAGTTCGAGATCTCCGGTACGCCGAGCGCGGAGGCGAACATCGTGAAGCTGATCAGGAACACGAACCAGAACACGACCTTGCCCAGCATCGCCGACGCGGTCAGCCCCGTGCCCGACCGTTGCAGCACACCCGAGACCCCGGCTCTGTCCATCCACTGGTCGAAGCCGACCCGGCCGAGCAACTTGCCGACGAGTTTGCCGAGCACCTTGGCGACGAAGTAGCCGACCACCAGGATGACCAGACCGCCGAGCAGGTTCGGGATGAACGACAGCAATTTGCTGAAGGCATCTTCGAACGGCCCGGTGAAGTCGATCGCTAATGCGGACATCGGGGACTTCCTTCCGAAATGGCCCGCATCCGCTGTCGCGCAGCACTGCACACGACCCCGGCACGGGCGGATGCAGTGGTGTCCAGTATGACTCGTACCCTTCGATGCCGGAGGCAAACAGAACTCATCGGCGGGGCGCCCAACGAAAGGTGTTTGCATAAGGCAATCACCGTTCCGGTACGTCGGTCCTTACCCTGCCGACTGAACCGCTTCAGCTGTTTGCGATCCTGACTCCATGAACGATGTCCTGATCCGCCGGGCCACCGCCGACGACGTCGCCGTGATCGTCGCGATGATCGCCGACGACCAGCTCGGCGCGACCCGCGAGTCGGTCGACGACCTGACGCCGTACCTGGCGGCCTTCGAGCAGATCGACGCCGACCCCAACCAGGTGCTGGTGGTTGCCGAACGCAACCAGGAGGTGATCGGCACGCTGCAGCTCACGATCATCCCCGGCCTGTCCCGGCGCGGTTCCACCCGCGGCCTGATCGAGGCCGTCCGGGTCGCCGCCTCCGCCCGCGGCGCCGGCCTCGGCAGCACCCTGGTCCAGTGGGCCGTCGACGAGTCCCGCGCCCGCGGCTGCACCCTCGTCCAGCTCACCTCCGACAAGACCCGCACCGAAGCCCACCGCTTCTACACCCGCCTCGGCTTCGCCAACACCCACGAGGGCTTCAAACTCAAACTCAGCTGACGCTGCCCGCCGGTGCGGCCCAGGTGTTGCACGCGCTCGGACCCTTCGCCCGGAACGCCTGCCGCAACCACCGGTCGAAGGTGACCATGTCCGCGTCGTGCCGGTCGTACCCGATGTGCCCGTAGTGGTCGAGGCGCCAACCGAGCAGTACGGCAAGGAGAACGGCCAGCCCGCGGACCGTACCGCGCACGTCAGCTGACCTTGGTTGCGGGGGCGGTGAAGGTGTTGCAGGTGGCGGGGGTGGTGGAGGTGAAGGCTCGGGTCGACCAGTAGGAGTGGTTCTTGCGGGAGCCGTGGTCGCGGACGGTGCTGTACTCGTCGCCGACGTGCAGGACGATGTAGCGCCACATCTGGAGGCGCAGGCCGGAGATCCGGAAGAGTTTCTTGTTCGCGCCGAGGAACGCCGCGCCGAAGCAGCTCGCCTGCAGTTCCTTGCGTCGCTCGACCTCGAGCTGGCCGGTCTTGTTCTTGCCGCGCAACAGCTCGCCGTACAGCGTGAGGATGCCGACGGACTGCTGGACGTGGTGCCCGTACTCGTGCGCGATGACCTCCTCGAAGTAGATCTGCCTCATCGTCTGGTCCTTGACCTCGAGGAAGTTGTCCCACGCGAAGCAGATCTTCCCGCTCACACCGGAGTAGTAGTAGAACGCGTCGGTGTTCTTGGGCGCGTTCGTGCAGTCCGGCGTCGCCTTGGGGGTGCGCAGGCTGTAGGCGAACACCTCGGGCGGGAACAGGTACGCGTCGGACTTCTGCACCATCGGTCCCCACGCCTTGTCCATGCACGCGATCAGCACCCGCGCGTACGCGACCATCCCGGCCTTCGACCTGAGGTTCGCGCGCGGCAGCGAGCACCGCACCACGGGAACCTTGCCCGCGGCGTACAGCTTGTTGTTGAGGACGCCGCCGGTCAGATCGATCGAGACCGGCGCGGACGGCTTGGTCGACGTCGGCTTCGGTGACGGCTTCGGAGTGGGCGTCACGGACGGCGTCCGCGCCGTGATCGGGCTCAACCGGGCCATCGTCTCGGACTGTCCACAACCAGTGAGGGCGAGTACGGCGACACTCAGCAGCGCCAGCGCGCGACGCATCAACTGACCTTCGCCGGCGCGGCGCTGAACGTGTTGCACATCTTGGGATCCGCCGACGTGAACGCCGGCTCTCCCCAGACCCAGTGGTTCTTCCGGGACCCGTGGTCGCGAATCTTCTTCGGGTTGTACTCGTCGCCGCTGTGCTGGACTTCCCACTGCCACAGCTCCAGCTTCCGGCCGCTCAACCCGAGGGACTTCTTGTTCGCCCCGAGGAACGCCGCGCCGAAACAGCCGGCCTGCAGTTCGAGGCGACGGCTCCACTCGAGCTCCTCGGCCTTCGTCTTGGCCCAGCCCGCACGGGAGTCGGAGGCGGTGAGCATCTCGGTGAGGTTCTGCACGTGGTGCCCGTACTCGTGCGCCATCGTGTCGATCATCCACACGCGCGCGGCGAGCGGCTCGTCCTTGTAGTAGCTGAGGTCCTTCTTCCAGCTGACGTAGATGCTCTCGTCTGCCGGGCAGTAGAACGCCACGTTCATCTCACCGGTGCAGCTCGCGGACGTGTTCTGGCTGGTCTGCAGCACCACCTTCGGCGCGCGGAACGGATAACCGGACTTCTTCAGCACCGGCGCCCACGCCTTGTCCAGGCACGGCACGAGAGCCTTGTAGTACCTGAGGATCGCGGACTGCGAGTCCGGCTTGATGGCCGGCTCCTTGCAGCTGACGGCTGCCACCTTGCCGGACGTGTAGATCGTGTTCTTCTGCAGGCGGACCATGTCCGGGACGCCCTGGACCGTGACCGTGACCGTCGGGTCCGGCGGGATCGGGAGCGGGGCCACGGACTTCTTGACCGACGGCTGCGCGAGCGGGTTGTCGACGCGTTCGCCGTACGAGTTCAGGAGCTTGAAGCCGGCGAAGGTGGCGCCGGTGAGCATCACGAGGACGAGGGCCGAGAGGCCGGCGACGACCTTGCGGGAGTGCTGGCGCGGCGGCTTCACCGGTGGTGGTTCGGACGAGAACTGGGGAGCGGAGCGCGACGGGTTCGAATGCCAGCCGGTCGGGCGGGAACCTCCGAGGCGGCGGGTGCCCGAGAGGGGCGTCAGCGGAGCGGTGGTGAGCGGCGCGACCGGCGGGCCGCTGTAGTCGCTCGTCGTCCCGGGATCGGTCGGCAACGGGCGCGCCTTACGGCGTACCGGGGTTTCCTCGACCGCGATCGATCGTGCCCTGCTCAGGGCGCCGATCCGGCCGCCCGTCAGCGTCAGCGGCTGGGTGCCGGCCTGGGACTCGCCGGTCCCGTCGGGCAGGAAATGCCCGGGCTGCGGCGTGCCCTCCTCGGTGTCAGGCATCGATCGTTCCCGTCTCGCTCAGCTGACCTTGGCGGATGGTGCGACGAAAGTGTTGCAGGCGCCCGGGTTGGTCGTCGCGAAGCCCTGGTTCATCCACAGCGTGAGGCTCTTGCTCGAGCCGTGGTCGCGGACCTTGTCCTTGGTGAACTCGTCGCCGCGGCGGTGGACCAGACCGTTCCACTGCCGCAGCAATTCACCGCGCAGCGGGAAGCTCGTCCGGGCCGCGCCGAAGAACACCGCACCGAAGCAGTACGCCTGCAGCGCCGCGCGCCGCTGCTGCTCGAGCTTGCCGGCCGCGTTCGCCGCGGTGTCGCTGAGGTTGTCGGACGCTTCGGCCATCCCGGTCAGGTTCTGCACGTGGACGCCGTACACGAAGCCGAAGGACTGGGCCATCTCGGCGCGGACCTCGGCCTTGCGCTTCGGGTACTCCTCGACGACGCTCTGCCAGGGCATCGTCGCGCTGCCACCCTGGTCGTCCTGGCAGTACATCGCGAGATCCTTCTGGACGCCGCACGCCGTCTCCTCGCCCTCGTCGAAGACGATCAGCCGCGGCGGCCGGAACTCGAACCCGGCCTTGGTGACGATCGGTTCCCAGGCCTTGTCCAGGCACGCGGTCAGCGCCTCGTAGTACGAGCGCACGTTCTCCTTGGACGTCGGCCGGAACGCGGGCTCCTGGCACGTCACCACCGGCATCTTCCCGGCGGTGTAGATCGCGTTCTTGCCGACGATGTCCGCGTCCGGCGTGCCCTTCCCGACGGGTTGGTTCGTGGTCGCGCCGTCGCTCGGCCGGACCGACGGCGTACCCATCGGGTTCGCGACGAAGTCGTCGTACGACGAGAGCATCTTGACCGCGAACGTCACGCCGCCACCGACCAGCAGCAGGGCCGCGACGACCATCATCACGACCAGGCCCTTGGAGCGCTTCTTCGGGTCGAACGGGATCGGCTCCGGGTGGAACACCTTCCGGTACGCGGCGGCCGCGGCGTCGTCGGCGGGCGGCGGTCCGAGCCGGCTCCCGGACAACGTCGTACGGCGGGAGTCGATCCGGGTCCCGGTCAGCTGTGGCTGCGCGGGCGGCGCGTCGCCACCCAGTCGTGGTGTGGGTGCGGCCAACGGACCGGCACCACCGGCGCGGGCCTGCGGGGCATCCGTCGTCCCCTGCTCACCGTCGCCCCCGGGCAGGAAGTGCCCAGGCTTGGGTGCCGGCTTGTCCGCCATGACTTCGCTTCTTTCCCCAGTACCGGTCGATCGCCGGTCCCACCCGATGCATCAGAACGGCCGGAACACCCCCAGGGCCGGCCGAGGGCTGATATTACGGCCTGGACCGCCACTCCGAGAACCGGATTGCAGCTATTGACATCGTTTCGCGACCGCCCGCGATCGTTGGGTACGGAACGCATCCGGACGGCTACCGCAATCGGTGCCAGTCTGGACAAATGGACCGGATCGAACCCCGCGACGCACTGGCGTTGTGGGACGACTTCCCGATCGACCGCCGGCCCCGGCCGATCGTGCTGATGAGCTTCAGCCGCGGCCCCGGCGGCGCACCGACGCTCGAGGACCGGGCGACGGTACTGCGGCATGCGGCCGTCGAGTCGGACGTGGATCTGCCGCCAGGACTGCTGGAAGCGCTGCAGCCGGATCCGAAACCGCACTGGCATGTCGATCCGGTGCGGGTGCGGTCGGTACGGCGGGTGCACCCGGAGTTCCGTACCGATCGCGGGTACCGGCCACTTCCGGCGTACCGGGTCGAGTTCGTGGGACCGCAGTACCCGCCGGGGAAGGCGCCGAACCCGAAGGCGGAGGGGATCGGGTATCCGGCGATGCATGCGCTCGACGCGGGTCTCGACCTGTGGTGGCCGGGCCGCTTGAGCTCGGACTATCGCGGCGGGCTGAGCGGACTGCCTCCGGCTGTACTGATGGATCGCGGCCGGACTGTGCGGTGGATGGTCCACGGTTCGCCGCCGGAGTACACCGACATGTGGGTGGAGGCCGTCCACGAGTCGCCAGCCGCAGTGCTGCTCGTGCTCGGAAGCAGCCCCCGCCCAGGCGTCACCACGATTCCACTCGTGGCCGTCGGCCGGGTCGTCACCGCGAAGTTGGCCGCCCCCTTGGCCGACCGGGCGCTGTTGCAGCCCGACGGCATCCCCATCGAGGTGGTCCCCGGCTAGCCTGAGCCGATGGTTGAGCTGAAGCACGCGGACTATCCGCGGTCCAACGGGTACGACGCCGAGTGGCTGCTGGCCGGCGACATGGGGCCGAACCCGCTCTGGTTGCTGGAGGATCTCGCGCGGGACCTCGACCCGCGGCCTGGTCTGCGGGTGCTCGACCTGGGCTCGGGCAAGGGGTCCACCGCGGCGTTCCTGGCGAAGGAGTACGGCGTCCAGGTGTGGGCCGCCGATCTGTGGGTCGAGCCGACGGACGCGGCCACCCACATCGGATCCGGCGACGTCGTGACTCTGAAAGCAGAGGCGCACGCGCTGCCGTTCGCCAAGGAGTTCTTCGACGCGATCGTCTGCATCGACGCGTACGAGTACTTCGGCACCGCCGACAACTACCTGGCCTATCTCATCAGCTTCCTCAAGCCCGGCGGGCAGCTCGGTGTCGCGACGCCGGCGATGACCCGGGAGATCCGCGAGCTGGGGTACATCCCGGAGCACATCAAGAAGCTTGTCGGATGGGAGGCGCTCGCCTGGCACACCGCGGACTGGTGGCGGTTCCAGTGGGAGATCACCGAGCTCGTCGACGTCACCGCGGCCCGTCTGCAGCCCCACGGCTGGGCAGACTGGGTCGCCTGGTCGCGTGCGGTCTCGGAGTACCGGGGCGAACGCGACGGCGCGCTGGACATGCTCGAGGCCGACAACGGTCAATACCTGACCTGCGCGGTGCTGTCGGCCCGGAGGCGGTGACTGCCTGGCATGCTTGGGGGCATGAGTTGGGCTGTCTATGCGGTGCGCGGACCAGGAGGCGTACGTCGCCTCGACGACATGCCGGTCGACTACGAACCACCGTCGGTCGGGCTGGTGACCGACGTGGTGGACACGGTGCGGGAGGTGGTGCCGAACGTCGACACGAGCCGGCCGTCCTGGCTGACGTTGCGAAGTCCGGACTACGACGTGGAGATGACCGTCGGCAAGGGTGTCGAGGTCCGCGACATCACCTTCTACCTGAACGACGGCCCGCGGTCGATCCCGATCGTGATGGAGATCAGCCGCCGTCTCGGCGTGACGCCGTACGACACCGAGTCCGGCGACTTCCTCACCGAGGAGTCCCGGCCGCCGGTCCCGCCGCCGATGACCGCGGACGAGATCAAGATGAACAAGCCGAAGTGGTGGAAGTTCGGGCGTAAGTAATCCGGGCGCGGTTGCCCCGGCTGCTGGCACGTCCTAGAATCAGGGCGATCGTACAGAACGATCGTCCTGGAGGATGAGATGGCACCGACGGCGAGTCATGGGCAGGAGGTGCGCGGCCGGCTGCTGGCCGCGGCCGCCGAGCTGATCCCCGAGCGCGGTTGGTCCGCGGTGAGTACCCGGATCCTGGCCGACCGCGCCGGTGTCACGGCGAGCGTCGTGCACTACCATTTCTCGTCCGTGCAGGACGTGCTGACCGAGTCCGCGATCACCGCGATGCGCCAGGTCCTCGCCGCGACCGACGAACTGTTCACCGCCGCGACGACACCGACCGCCGCGATCGACGCGCTACATGCCTCCGTCGAGCAGTACGACGGGACCGACCCGACCTCGCTGCTCTTCACCGAGACCTACCTGGCCGCGACCCGCGACGAGCACCTCCGCGCCGAGATCGCCACGCTGGTCGCCGACTTCCGCACTCGCGTGGCCGACTGGCTGGCGATCCACCAGGTCGCCGAGCCGGCCGCGACCGCCGCCGTCCTCGCGGCGACCCTCGACGGCCTGCTCCTGCACCGGAGCCTGGGCCCCGAATCCCCTGCCCTGAAGACCGTTCTCCGAAGGTTGGTGAGTTGATGCACGCGATCATCTGCGGCGCCGGAATCGCCGGTCTCGCCCTGGCGAACCGCCTGTCGACACTCGGCCAGGACGTCACCGTCCTCGAACGCAGCCCCGGCCCGCGCGGCCAGGGCTACATGATCGACTTCTTCGGCCCCGGGTACGACGCGATGCGGGCGATGGGACTGTTACCGGCCCTCGAAGCGGTCGCGTACAACGTGATCGAGGCCGCCCTCGTCGACGAGCACGGACGACGGCAGGCGGGGATCAACATCCGCCAGTTCGCCGAGGGTGAGCTGCTCAGCGTCATGCGCCCCGACCTCGAACAGGTCCTCCGCGAACACCTCCCGACGGCCGTCGACCTGCGGTACGGCGCGACGCTCGCCACGGTCACGCCGCGCGCGGACGGCGTACGGGTGGAGCTCGCGGACGGGTCGACGGTTGACGGGGATCTGCTGATCGGAGCCGATGGCATCCATTCCGCCGTACGCCGGTCCGTGTTCGGGCCGGAGGCGTCGTACCTGCGGTATCTGGGGTTTCACACCGCGGCGTTCAGTTTCGACGCGCCGGAGATCCATGACGAGGTGGGTGGACGGTTCTGTCTGACCGACACGATCGGCAGCCAGTTCGGGTTCTACGCGTTGCGCGACGGGCGGGTCGCGGCGTTCGCGGTACACCGGTCGGCAGATCCCGCGGTGCCTGCTGATCTCCGCGGCGCGATGCGATCGGCGTACTCAGGGCTCGGGTGGGTGGTGCCCAAGGCGCTGGCGTCGTGTCCGGACGAGGACCAGATCTACTACGACCAGGTCGCGCAGATCGTGATGCCGCGCTGGAGCTCGGGTCGGGTCGTGCTCGTCGGTGACGCCTGCGGAGCGGTGTCCTTGCTCGCCGGGCAGGGTGCGTCGCTCGGGATCGCCGGCGCCTTCGTGCTCGCGGAGAAAGTGGTGAACTCGACGTCGATCGAGGACGGGCTCGCAGAGTACGAGCAGGTCTGGCGGCCGGTGGTCGAGGAGAAACAGAAGACCGGCCGGTCGGCAGCACGCTGGTTCCTGCCGGGCTCGCGCGCCGAACTCGTCGCACGCCGGCTGTTGCTGCGAGTGCTCCGCGCGCCGGTGCTGCGCAGTCTGCTGCCCGCTGCGCTGGCGGGAAAGCCGACCACGTTGATCCGGGAGTTCGCGGATAGCTCGCCAGTCGGCTGATGTGCAGGCGTCACGACGAACGGGTGGCGGTCAGCGTGCCGATCTTGTTGATGCGGTGTTCGGGGTTGCCGAGGTCGTCGTGCCAGTAGTTCCCGGCCGCGTGGTCCTCGATGGTGGCGCACGTGGAGATGGTGATCATCGCCCGGGTCGGCGTCACTCCCGGGCGGCCGGGTACGGCGGCGTTCTGTTGCGCCTTCTCGGTCGGCTTCCGGAACGAGATCCGCATCGTCCGGGTCACCACGTAGTCGTAGACGGTCCCGCCTACGGAGATCAGGATGTGGTCGCCGTCGCGTAGGTCGGGGACGCCCTCGAGCGGACGACCGTGACTGACGCGGTGGCCGGTCACGATGAAGTTCCCGATCTCGCCCGGCCCCACACCACCGGCAGGGCCGCGCGGGCTGGCGGCGACGCCGCGGTTCTGGATCCGGGTGCCGGGCCGGTCGTCCGCGGTGCCCTGGTAGGCGACGACGAGCAGATTCCGGACGCCGATCGCAGGAATCGACAGTCGCACCGGGCCGGACGCGGCCGGCGTCCGACCCGACCGCGACGGACTCGAAGGCTGGGAACTCGGAGGCGCGGGACTCGAAGGCTGGGGACTTGAAGGCGCTGAGGCCTGGGGAACCGGGCGGGACTGGATGGGGTTGACCGTGCGTGGCGGCGCCGGATCGCTGGACGGCGCGAGGTCGTTGCACCCGACCAGCACCGCCAGCGCCACGAACGCGCCCACCAGCCTCACCCTCCCAAGGTAGGCCGTGTCGACTGCTCCGGTCTGCGCTTCCGGGCGGTCGCGGAAGCGCAACTCGCGAGTCGGCTGAGCAGTGTTCGCCTGCGGGTCGCACGGTGTTGACCTGCCTGCCGGAGCTGCTTTGACAGCTTCGGAGTTATGACCCCGCCCAGCACTCCCCAGCAACCGTCCAACCAGCAACCGTCCACCGAGCTGACCCGCCGCGGTCTGCTCACGATCGGCGGCCTCGGCGCCGCGGCCGCCCTGGCCGGCGGCGAACTCGCGAAGCCGTCGACGGCCAACGCCGTCCCGCCGCAGTTCGACCACCCGTTCCAGCTCGGAGTCGCGTCCGGAGACCCGCTCCCGGACGGCTTCGTGATCTGGACCCGGCTGGCCCCGGAGCCGCTCGCCACCGACGGCCTCGGTGGCATGCCACCGCAGGCGTTCGGCGTCCGCTACGAGATCGCCGAGGACGAGCGGTTCCGCCGGATCGTCCGCCGCGGCGCCGTCGAGGCGAAGCCCGAGTCAGCGCACTCGGTGCACGTCGAGGTCGGTGGCCTCGCCCCGGGCCGCGAGTACTTCTACCGCTTCCGCGTCGCGACGGCGATCAGCCCCGTCGGCCGGACAAAGACCGCACCGCCGTACGCCGCCTCACCGTCGCGACTGCGGCTCGCGGTGACGAGCTGCCAGAACTACCCCGCCGGGTACTTCGTGGCGTACCGGGACATCGTCGCCTCGGACCTGGACCTGGTCGTGCACCTCGGCGACTACATCTACGAAGGCGCGGGCGCCGACGCGTCGCTCGGCCGGGCGCATGCACCCGCGGTCGAGTTGATGACGTTGACCGACTACCGCATCCGGCACAGCCAGTACAAGACGGACCCGCTGCTGCAGGCGGCTCACGGTCATCTGCCGTTCCTCGTCGTACCGGATGACCACGAGGTGAAGAACAACTACGCGGACGACTCCGCGGCCGGCCAGTCCGGTGCTGTGTTCCTGGCGCGGCGCGCGGCGGCGTACCAGGCGTACTACGAGAACATGCCGCTGCGGCGCTCGTCGTTGCCGGTCGGCCCGGACATCCAGCTGTTCCGGCGGGTCCGGTACGGCGGCCTTGCGCAGTTCCACCTGCTCGACACCCGGCAGTACCGCTCCAAGCAGTCGACGTGGACCGCGGGTACGGCCGTCGGTGGGTACTCGCCCGGCGCGCTCGATCCGGACCGGACGATCCTGGGTGACGCCCAGGAGCAGTGGTTGCAGCAGGGGCTCGGTGCGTCGACCGCGCGCTGGAACATTCTCGGCAACCAGACGAAGTTCGCGCCGTACGACCGGAAGGTGGGTCCGGGGCTGGACTACTCGGGGCAGGACAACTGGGGCGAGGGCTATGTTGCCGACCGCAACCAGTTGATGAGTTTCATCGCCGACCACCGGCCGTCCAACCCGATCGTCATCACCGGTGACGCGCACCGGAACTGGGTCTTCGACCTCAAGGCCGACTTCGCGAACCCGGAGTCCGAGACGCTCGCCACGGAGTACCTCGGGACGTCGATCACGAGTGGTGGGGACAGCACGCCGAGCACCGTCTACGGGCCGACCGCCGACAACCCGCACCTGAAGTTCCAGAACAACCAGCGCGGTTACATCCGCGTCGACGTCACCCCGGACCGCTGGCAGGCCGAGTTCCGCGTCTCCACCACCGTCCGCACCCCCGACGCCGCACTCTCCACCCTCGCCACCTTCGTCACCGAGAACGGCAAACCGGGCGCCCACCGGGTCTGAGTGTCGGCAGCTCGACAGGAGGTCTCCGCCAATAGATAGTGCACCTGAGCCTGCGCGTACACCGTCCCACGGGTGCACTACCTGTCGAGCTGCCGCGTTAGTCCAAGAGGGTGAGGTTGGCGGGGCCTAACTGGAGGGTGCCGGAGGTCAGTGGGGTCGAGCGGATGCCGCCGTGGCCCCGCAGGGCCTTCATCGCGCCGGGGGCGAGGACCTGGTCCATCCAGGCGCAGGGGTTGGCCGGGCGGTTGGCCTGGAAGGTGACGGGGCCGGCGCCCGTGTCGAGGGTGAAGCGGCGGCCCTCGACGCGGGTGCCGTCCGCGGCGCGGTGGGCGGCGAGTTCGTCGATCGGAAAGCCGCGGAGGGTGATGTTGCGGCGAGTGAGGTGTGGGTCAAGTGGCGTGGACAGGCCAAGGACGCGGACGACCTCGTCGAGCGAGGCGGCGTCGATCAGCGTGACGGCGGCGTTCTTGTGGACGGCCTGCCCGTAGTACCGGTCGCCGACGATGCCGAGGTCGGCGCGGATCTCCACCGAGGTCCGCGCAACCGACTCCGGGTCGGGCCGCGGCCCGTCTTGCGGGCGGCCCTCGAAGGCATGCTGCGGGGAGACGGCGAGTGCGACGATCTCGACCTGCATGTCAGCCCCAGGTGAGCGGGTCGAGGAGACGGAAGAAGTGCAGCCGCCGCGGATCCGGATCGGGTACGCCGTACGCGTCGAGGAACGGTGCCGGGTCCGCGGACCACTCGTCGTGGAGCTGGATCGTGGTGAGCGCGAGGTCGGCGTACCGATCGGCGACGCCGAGGCGGCCGAGGTCGATCATGCCGGTCACCTCGAGCGTGTCGGGGTCGAAGAACACGTTCGGCAGACAGGCGTCCCCGTGGCAGACGACCGGCTCCAGGACGCTCTCGACGTACGGGCGCTCGGCGTTCACCTGGTCGAGTAGTTCGGACGGCTGCAACCGCCGCCACTCGTCGGTGAGGAAGTCGGGGTTCACCGCGCCCCGCCGTACGACGTCGGTCGCGGCCGCGATCACCTCGTCCAGGGGACGCTCGAACGGGCAGTCGGTGAGGGCATGCAGCTCGCGAAGGACGGCACCCAGGCTCCGCATCGCCCGCTGATGTGCGGCCGGCGGAAGCGTGTCACCTGGCACACCGGGAACCGCCGAGGTCAGCAGACAAGCACCCGACGGCGACTCGGTCCAGTCCAGGACAGTTGCTCCCGGCAACCCGGTGCCGGCGAGCCAGGTGATCCGGTCGCGCTCCGCGGCGAGGTCCGGTACGCCGGACGGGCCGCAGCACTTGGCGAAGACGTCTCCACGGCGGTAGACAGACGTGTCGGACTCACCGACGTCGATGAGTGTCCAGTCGTCAGACGGCGGCGCGTGCAACGCGTTCCCTTGTGTGGTTGAGGATCGCGGTCACCGGTCGGCCGGTGACCAACTTGCCGTCAGCAACGAACCCTTCCTCCCGGCCGGTCAGGTCCTGGATCAGCCGTTCCCGCCAAAGGTCCCGCAGCTCGGGCCGCGACTCGACAAGATTGTGCAGCTCCCCCGGATCCGCCTCGAGATCGAACAGCTGCTCCACGCCGAGCGCGGAGCCCCATACGTACTTCGTCTTCCCGTCCGTCACCCACTGCACCGACTGCTCGAAGATCACATGCTCCCCGTGCAACCACTCCCGCACCGGAACGGACGAGCCCCGCAGGAACGGCGCCAGCGAACAGCCGTCCACCGTCGACGGGATCGGTACGCCGGCAAGATCGAGGAGCGTCGGCATCACGTCCCGGAGCTCGACCACCTGGTCCACCACACCGCCCCGCGTAGCGTCGGACGC
The DNA here is from genome assembly GCF_056436705.1 of Kribbella sp. NPDC043289. Lineage (NCBI taxonomy): Bacteria > Bacillati > Actinomycetota > Actinomycetes > Propionibacteriales > Kribbellaceae > Kribbella > Kribbella sp. NPDC043289. The sequence goes on along the minus strand of NZ_JBWKCB010000002.1, from coordinate 373,273 downwards.
CGACGCCCGGTCCGCGACGATGAACGGCACCCGGGCGGACCCTTCGTACGGCAGCGCCTTCCGGAACATCCGGTGGTCACCCATCATCTCGCCATGGTCGGACGTGAACGCGATGATCGTGTCGTCGTACACGCCGAAGTCGACGAGCGCCTCACGGATCCGGTTGATCTGCAGGTCGATCTGCGCCATCAGCCCGTAGTACCCGGCCCGCGCCCGGTGCACGACGTGATCCGGCAGGTCCCCGATCAGCGCCTGGTAGTCGCCGTCCCGCCGGAACTCGTCCCAGTCGCTCTCCCAGTCCCCCAGCTCACGCTGGTACGGAGGCAGCGCGTTGTACCGGTCGTACGCCCACGCCGGCGGGTCGTACGGCGGATGCGGCCGGTGGAACGACAAATAGAGAAAGAACGGTTTCGTCGGGTCCCGCCGGTACAGCCAGTCGATCGTCTGCGTACCGACCCAGTGCGTCGGGTGCACCTCCTCGGCCTTGTCCCACGGGCGGGCGACGACCGAGTTGCAGTTCACGCCGTGGTCGAAGTACTCCGCGTCCGGCGACACCCCAGGCTGTCGCCGTAGCCAGGGCACGTAGTCGTCGAAGAACCCGAACTGCTGCCGATGCGCCCGCCGCGAGTGATGCAGGTACCCGTCGTGCAGGATCACGTCGTCGAACCCGAGCCGCGCCCGCTCCGGCCAGACGTGCATCTTCCCGATCGCCTGCGTGTGATACCCGGCCTTCTTGAACTCCCCCTGCACTGTCACCGGGTGCGCGGCCTCGAACGGTACGCCGTCGACGTACCCGACCCGTCCGTGGCGTTCCTGCGACTGCCCGGTGAACAACGCGACCCGGGCCGGCACACACGTCGGCGTCGCGGAGTACCCACTGCTGAACCGCACCCCCGCCCGCGCCAACTCGTCCAGATGCGGCGTCTCGACGTACGGATGACCGGCGCACGACAGCGCATCACCCCGCCACTCGTCGACACAGATCAGAACCACATTGGGTTGACTCAAGAAGACTCCCGGACGATCAGTTGCCAGGGGAAGTCGAACACTTCGCCGGGCGCGCCTTCGCGCTCGGTGAGCCGTCCGACGATGATGTTCGACAGCGCCTCGTTGAACCCGACCGGCCCGACGGTCGACAACGACGGATCCAGCCGCTCGCCCTCGGGCGTGTTCCCCACGCCGACGATCGCCAGATCCCGGGGTACGTCGATCCGCAGCCGGTGCGCCGCCCGAACAGCGGCGATCGCGGCGAAGTCCGTGGTGCAGTAGAGCGCGGTCGGCCGCTCGGGCCGGGACAGCAACGCCATCGCGGCCCGGTAGGCGCCCTCGGGGTGCTGTTCGAAGACCTCGATGTCGTCGCTGCGGATCGGCTGACCGGCCGCGCGCAACGTGTTCGCATACGCGTCGAAGCGCGCGAACCCGGTGGTCCGCGAGGTGAGGGCGCCGACCCGGTCGTGGTGCTCGAGCAGGTGCTCGACCGCGAGATGGCAGCGCGGCTCGGCACCGGACCGGATCACGTCGAAACCACGCGGTTCGAGGGTCTCGCTGAACGCCACGATCTGCACGCCCTGCGCCGCGAACGTCTCCAGCTCCGCGACCTGCTCCGGCTCCGCCGTGACGCTGTCGATGAAGATCACGTCCGGCGTCCGGTTGGTCAGCACCGTCCGCCAGTCGCCGTCCGCCACGATCAGGGCCGTCTTGCCGAGCGGGCTCACCGCCGTACTGACGGTGGCCGCGACTGCCTGCGACCACGGGTCCGCGAGCACGCTCAGCGAGAGCAGGACCAGGTCGGACTTGCCGGTCCGGATCGCGCGGGCCGCGTCGTTCCGCCGGTAGCCCAGGCGGGACGCGGCCTCGCGGACCCGGTCCGCGGTCGAGTCCTTGATCGTGTGGCTGCGGTGCCGTCCGGACAGCACGTACGACACGGTCGCGACCGAGACGCCGGCCTCTTTCGCCACCATCCGCAGCGTCGGCCGCTCGGCCAAAGGTGAGGACATGAGACCGATTCTTACAGATCAGCCCTTGACCGCACCGGTGATGACGCCCTTGGTGAAGTGCCTTTGCAGGAACGGGTACACCATGGCGATCGGCACCAGCGCGACGACCACGACGGCCATCTGCAGGGATTGCGGCTGCGGCGGCGGGTGCACGCCGAGCTGGTCCGCGGACAGCGACTTGCCCTGCAGGACATAGGTCCGCAGGATCACCTGGACCGGCCATTTCGACGTGTCGTTCAGGTAGAGCAGCGCGTTGAAGAACGCGTTCCAGAACCCGACCGCGTAGAACAGCCCGACCACCGCGATCACCGCCTTCGACAGCGGCATGATGATTTGCCGGAGGATGGTGAAATCGCTCGCGCCGTCGATCCGCGCGCTTTCCAGCAGTTCACCCGGCACATTCATGAAGAACGTGCGCAGTACGACGAAATTGAACGCGCCCAGTGCGCCCGGGAGGATCAGGGACCACAGGCTGTCGAGCAGCCCGAGCTGCTTCACCACCAGGAACATCGGGATGATCCCGGGCGCGAACAACAGGGTGAACAGCACCATCAGCAGCACCGGCCGGCCGAACAGCACCGGCCGCGAGGTCGCGTAGGCCAGCGAGATCGTGACGGCCAGCGCGATCGCCGTACCGACGAGGGTCACGAAGACGCTGACCAGGATCGCGCGGCCCATCAGACCACCGCTGAACAAGGTCTGGTACGCCTTGAACGTCGGGTGCGACGGCCACAACACGTACCCGCCGGCGTCGATGATGTCCTTGTCGCTGGCCAGCGACGTGGAGATCACCACCAGGATCGGGATCACGATCGCCAGCGCGAAACCGCCCAGGACGACGGCCTTGATCGCCTGGTAGCCAGGCGACGGATTCTCTTTCCACACAGGTCTCATGAGCGCCTCTGGAAGATTCCCGGCTCACCGAGCCGATGAGCGAGCGAGTTCGCACCCCACAGCAGCAACGCACCGACCACGCCCTTCGCGAGCCCGGCCGCCGCCCCGCTGCTCCAGTCGCCACCGACCACGCCCGCGTAGTACGTGAAGGTGTCCAGTACTTCGGCCGCACCCGGACCGACCGAGTCGCGCTGCAGGATGAACTGCTCGAACCCGACGCTCAGGATGTCGCCGATCCGCAGGATCAGCAGCAGCACGATGACCGTCCGCAGGGACGGCAGCGTGATGTGCCACAGCCGCCGCCAGCGCCCGGCGCCGTCCGCCGCGGCCGCCTCGTAGAGCGAGACGTCCACGGTGGTCAGCGCCGCGAGGAAGATGATCATCGCCCAGCCGGCGTCCTTCCAGATCAGCTGCGCGACGACGAGCAGCGGGAAGGTGCTGGGGTTGGTCATGAACGGGATCGCGTCCAGCCCGGCCTGCCGGAGCAGGTTGTTGACGAACCCGGCGCCGCCCAGCGACTGCTGGAACAGCGTCACGACCAGCACCCAGGACAGGAAGTGCGGCAGGTACGCGATCGTCTGGAACCAGCGCCGGATCCGGTTGCTGATCAGCGAATCGACGATCAGCGCCAGCCCGATCGGTACCGGGAAGAACAGCACCAGCTGGACGACGGCCAGCAGCAACGTGTTCCGCAACGCGTCCCAGAAGTCCGGGTTGGCGTAGAGGTTGACGAAGTTCTGCAGGCCGTTCCACTCGCTGTGCATGATGCCCAGGAACGGCTGGAAATCCTGGAACGCGACGACGTTCCCGAGCACCGGCAGGTAGAAGAACACCAGCAGGAACAGCACCCCGGGAATCATCAGCAGCACCATCTGCCAGTCCCGGCGCCACTTCACCGCGAACGGCAGCCCGACTTTCACCCGCTGGGTCGATGACTTCTTCAGCATCGATCAGGACCCGGTGACCGGAACGCTCGACGGCAGCACGGCCGCGAACTCGTCACGCATCTTGTCGCCGCCGCCGGACTTCCAGCGCTTCAGCGCGGCGTCGTACGCGTCGATCTTCTGCCGCCCGGTGACGATGTCGACGATCGTGTCCCGGAATGCCGCGGTGAGCTTCGGGCCGACCTTGCTGCTGGTGTCGGAGTACGTGCCCGCGGTCGGGTTCCGCATCGCGAACTTCAGCAGCTGCTGCTCGGTCGCGTAGATCTTCTTGGTGTCCTCGGGGTACGCCGGGTTGAAGATCACGCTCTCCGGGGAGTTCATGATCTGCAGCGCACTGACCAGACCGGGCGCCTGCTGGTTGCCGGCCTTGGTCAGCACCGGGTTCTTGTTCGCGTCCAGCTGGTACTGCTGGCCCTCGACGCCGAAGTTCTTCACCAGGTACTCCTTGGTGCCGAAGGGCGCGGACAGGTAGTCCATCAGCGCCAGCAGCTCGCGGATCCGGCCCTCGTCGGTCTTCTTGAACGGCGTGAACCCGACGGTGCCGTAGCCCATGTCGTAGACCGGCTTCGCCTTGCCGTCGTGGCCGAACGGGATCATCGTGTCGACGAACAGCGTCGGGTCCAGGTTGCGGAAGTCGGCGGTCGCCCGCGGACCGACCGTGACCTGCGCGGCGATCTGGCCGTTCACGGTCTTCGGGGTCGCGTCGGCCAGGTTCAGGTCCGGGTAGAAGACCTTGGCCGCCCAGAGCTTGGCGGCGTACTCGACGGCCGCCTTGTAGTTGTCGGTCTCGTACAGGTGGGTGAGCGAGCGGTCCTGGTTCACCCGCCAGGAGTTCGGGGCGCCGAACCACTCGCCGAACATGTGCAGCATGTTGATGATCGCCGGCTCGAGCGCGTAGTTCGTACCGTTGCTGAGCTCCTTGCACTTGGCGAAGAACTCGTCCGCGGTGGTGCACTGCAGACCGCCGACCTTCGCCCAGGTCTTCGGGTTGCCCATCATCACCTGGCCGAACGGCGTCGACGGGATCGGGGCGCCCCAGATCTTCCCGTTCACCACCGCGGTCCGCCAGGAGGCCGGCTTCAGCGCGGCGAGGTTCGGGTACTCCAGCACCGCGTCGCCGGACAGGTACTTGGTCAGGTCCTGGAACTTGGCCTCGAGCATCGGGCCGATGTTCGGGATGCCCTGGTTCGGCGGCAGCCACATCAGGTCCGGCAGCGAGTCGCTGGCCAGCAGCGTGGCGAACTTCTCCGGGTACCCCGGGTCGGTGCCGATCGTCAGCTTCAGCTCACCGCCGAGCGCCTGGTTCAGCGCCTGCCACATCGGGTTGCTGCCCATCGGCGGCGGGGGCGTCGCGAAGGTCTCGGTCAGCGCGGTCACCGCGGACTTCAGCGGCGGCGCCTTGACGCTCGCCACCGCGTCCGCCGGGAACTTCAGGAAGCCGGGCTCCAAGCCGGACTCCGCGCCCGCCAGGTCCGGGTGCAGGCCCTCGAACGGCTTGTACGTCGGGAGCTTGAGCTCGCCCGACGCCTTCGCACCGCCACCGGATGCACCGCCGTCACCGCAGGCCGCCAGCGTGGAGGTGGCAATCGCCGCACCGGTGACCTGCAAGAACCGTCGCCGACTGATCATAGTTGCTCCAAGTTTCGAAGAAGTGCTCACTAACACTCACTTAAACGTTAACCGGGACCGTAAACCCCACCCACCCCTGGATGCAAGGTGCAAGCACAAACGAGCCGGCGGCCGCAGGTGGAGAACCTGCGGCCGCCGGCCGTCGTGCAGTTTCAGGTCGTGCAGCTTCAGCGAGTCGTCAGCAGCGCACCATCAGCCCGGTGCGGGCCGTGCACGTCTTCGTCGCCTTGTCGTTCGCCGCTGCCGGGTCGTCCGGCGAGCTCGCGGTCCGCTGCGCCGTCGCGGTCAGCGTGCCGCTCGTGAACAGCGACGTGTTCACGGTCACCGTGCGGGTCACGCTCGCCCCACTGGCCAGCGAGGCGAAGTCGCAGTTCACCGACCGTGTGGTGCCGACCCTGGTACAGGTCGAGGCGGAGTACGACGTCGCCGGCGAGAAGGTCCCGACCACCCGGACCCCGGTCGCCGGTGCCGGCCCGTTGTTCGTCACGGTGATCGTGTACGTGATCCGCGCCGTCCCGACCATCTTGACCGCGGCGGTCATGCCCACCGCGATGTCGGCGGGCACCGGTGGCGGCGGGTCGGCGATCGTCAGCGTCGGTCCGTCGAAGGTTTCGAACGCGTAGTTCTCCCCGATGAACTGGTGCTGCACCGTGTACGTTCCGAGCGGTGCGTCGGCCTTGACCCGGAAGGTGAAGGTCACCGTCCTGGACTCGCCCGGCGCGACGTCGCCGACACCGCCACGCACGCTGGTGCCGAGCGTGTCACACGCGGTGGCCTCCGGGCAGGACAGCAGGTCGACCATCGCCGGCAGGTTCCCGTCCTTGACGTACAGGCCGGCCTTTCCGCCCGTGATCGTGAAGTCGCGGTCGTTGTACACGGTCTGCTTGATCGTGAACGTCTGTCCCCGCTCGACCGAGGCCGGGTTGACCTCGATCGAACTGGTCGGCGGAGCCGCTCCGGCGCTGGTCCCCACCGCTACCAAAGTCGCGCCGGCGACGGCCGTCACCAGCGCAGCACGAAGTAACTTCCAGGCATGCAAAATACAGCCCCCCTATATCCCCAAAGAACCCCAGACAAAACTGCCCCCACAGACCGCCGATGGCGGTTCCAGCAGTATGTAGCGGTCACCAACGGTGGTCAACCGTTCGCTATTGCACGAAAGTGCGGACTTCAGAGTGCCATTTGTTGCAGGAGATCCTCGACCCGTTCGGTGCGGCCGGCCTGCCGGTGCCGATCCCAGTCGTCGCGGGACAACGCGTCACCGACCAGTTCGAGTGCTTCCGCGAGCTCTTCGTCTCGGTAAGGATTCGGGATCTCGAGGCGTTCGCCCATCGCTTCCTCGGCGCCGAACAGCTCGGCGGCGCCGACCGGATCGCCCTGGCGGAGCAGGATGTTCATCGCGGTGTTCGAGAACGCCATCGTGAGACTCGGGCTGCCGAGCGCCAGCACCGTCGGCGTCAGGTCCCGGGCGATCTCGGTCGCCTCGTCGACGCGATCCGCGAGTGCCAGCAAGAACGCCAGGTTCTGCCCTTGGACGGCGAGCTCGTACGCGTCCCCGAGCGATTCGATGATCGTCAACGACTCGCGGAGCAGGATCTCGGCGCGCTGGAGATTCCCGAGCGCCTCCTCGACACCCGCGAGGTGGCTGAGCACCCGACTCAGCCGCCACCGGTCGTCGAGAATGCGAAGCTGCTCGATCGCGGCGGCCAGGGTGGTCCGCGCCGCGTCGAGATCGCCCTGCTGACGTTGCACGGTCCCGAGCACGGTCATCCCGTACGCGACAGCCGCCGGATCCTCGAGCCGCCGCGCCATGTCCACGCTGCGCGTCGCGACCTCGAGCGCCTGATCCGTGTCCCCCTGGATCAGCAGCAGATTGCACAATCCACGGAGACAGGCGGCCAGCTCGGGTGAGGATGTCGTACCCGCGGCCGCGATGACGTCCTCGTGGGACCGGCGGCTCTCGGCGTGGTATCCGCCGATGACCCAGACCCAGCCGAGTGCCGCGCACAGCCGGAGACCGGTCCGTACGTCGTTGGCGGTCGCCCACGTCAGCGCTGCTCGGAAGTTGTCGAGATCGACCTCGACCTGCGCGAGTGGTGGTTCCGCCGTCGACTTCTTGATCTCCTCGAGCTGATCGGCCAGGTCCGCGTAGTACGTCGCGTGGGTGCCGTGCGTCGTCGCCGCCTCGTCCGTGGCGTGCAACTCGTCGGCTGCGAACTGCCGAGTGGTCTCCAGGAACCGGACCCGCGGGCCTTCCGGTCCCTCGGTCAGCGTGAGCAGGTTGGCGTCGGACAACTCGGCCAGGGCATCGAGCGGATCGGTGCCGGTGGCGACTTTCTCGACTGCGGTCAGGTCGGCACCGCCGGAGAAGACGGCAAGCCGACGGAAGGTGCGCCGGTCCTCGGCACTGAGCAGCTCGTACGACCAGTCGATCGTCGCGCGTAACGTGCGCTGGCGTTCCGGCATCGCGCCACTGGCGGACGCGACGTCCAGCGAGCGATCGAGTCGGGCCAGGAGCTCCGCGACGCCGAGCAGCCGGATCCTCGGCGCGCAGAGCTCGATCGCGAGCGGTAGTCCGTCGAGCCGGCGGCAGATCGCGACCACGTCGGCGGTGTTGGCGGCGGTCAACGTGAAGGTGGGCTGGACGGCCTGGGCACGCTGCACGAACAGTTGCACGGCGGCCGAATCCGCGTCGGTGACTTGGAGCGGCGTCACCGGGTGCCGGTACTCGCCGAGCAGACCGAGAGCGCGGCGGGAGGTCGCGACCAGCTTCACGTGCGCGGCGCCCGCCAGAATCTCGGCAGCGACCTTGCCGGCGGCGGGCAGTTGCTCGAGGTTGTCCAGGACGAGCAACAGACTGCGCTGGGCCAGGTAGGCGACGACCCGGCCGCGTTCCCGTGGCGGAATGTCCAGCACCTCGGCGATCGAGGTCCACAGCACGTGTTCCGACGTCGCCGCGGCGAGCGGAACGAAGTACACGCCGTTCGGAAACTTTTCCGTCATGGCGGACGCGGCGCCGATCGCCAGCCGGGACTTTCCGGAACCTCCCGGACCGGTCAGCGTGACGAGCCGTACGTCGGGCTCGGCGAGCAGACCGGTGATGCGGTCGAGGTCCTGCTCGCGGCCGAGCAACGGTGTTGACGGGGCCGGCAGGCTGGTCGCCGTACCGAGGGTCCGGGGCGGCGGAAAATCGGACGGCAGGCCCTCGATCGTGATCTGGAACAGGTGTTCCGGCTCCGGAATGTCCTTCAGATGATGCGTTCCGAGGTCTCGCAACGTGACACCGTCCGGCAACTCCGCGAGACGGCTCGTGACCGCCGAGACGACGATCTGGCCACCGTGCGCAGCGGCTCCGATCCGGGCCGCGAGGTGGACGTCCATGCCCCAGTAGTCGCCGGCGTAGACACCCGGCGTACCGGTGTGGATCCCGATCCGGACGCGCAACTGCTCGCCACCCGGCCACCGGTGGTCCGCCAGCCGGCGCTGACCGTCGACCGCCGCCCGCACCGCATCACCGGCAGTCCGGAAAACGACGAAGAAACTGTCGCCCTCGGTCCCCATCTCGGTACCGCCGTACGCCGCCCAGGCCGCGCGCAGGATCCGCCGGTGCCCTTCCAGCGCCTCGAGGTACAGGTCGCCCAACCGGCGCAGCAGCACCGTCGACCCCTCGATGTCCGAGAACACCATCGCCACCGTTCCCCCACCCATGCCGCCAGTCTCGATGGCGGGCGAAAAAACGTCGAGAGCTGGCGGCAACTTTTGCCGACCACCGGGAGTCAGATGCGGTGCGCGGCCAGGGAGGCCGCCGATGAGCAGGGGGTTCGCAGGAATGAAGCGGTTCGGGATTGTGGCGGGGGCGGTTTCCGGAGTTGCGGCGCTGGCGGGCGCGGGGGCGCTGCTGCTCGGCGGGGCGTTGCCGAGCAACGCGGCCACGGCGCAGGTGAAGACGGTTGCCGCGAGCAACAGCACGGCGGTGACCTACACGACGCGGTACTTCGACCGGTACAGCGAGGGCGCGCACGCCAGCGCGGTGCTGCCGAAGACCTGGCGCGAGGTCCAGCTGGCGAAGTTTCAGACGCGCTTCGACGACAGCGCCAACAACCGGATGATCCGGTTCGACATCACGTACAACTACAACATCAGCACCGTCACGGCGCTGAACCGCAAGATCGCCGCGCTCAAGGGCACCCGCGGTCTGCACATCGTCGGTACGTCGACCGTCGCGATGCGGTCGACCCGGAACCAGGGCCGGCTGCAGGTGAGCACCGTCGTCTACACCTACCGCAGCGGTAACACCACCCGCTGGGTCGCGACCCGGTACGTCGGCCAGCAGGGCGGCAGCAACGCCGAGGTCGAGATCTCGGTGGCCGGATCGCCGGCCCAGAGCAAGGTGCTCGGCGCGGTGATCAACAAGGCGACGGTCTCGCTCGCACTGGCGGGCTGACTCGAACGCTGGGGGGCGTTCGTTGCGGTACGCAAGGATAAATCCCGATCTGCATGATGCCGGTGGCGCGAGCCACCGGCATCATTCGTTGCAGTTAGCTGATCCCGGTTGTGCTTTCGCGGACGACCAGGCTGAACGGGGCCTGGAGACGGACCGGCTCCGCACCCGGTTGCTGGTCGCGCAGCGCCTGCAGAGCCAGCCGGGCGATCGCGACCCGGTCCGGCGCGACCGTGGTCAGAGTCGGCAGCGTGGCGAGGTCGTACGGGATGTCGTCGAAACCGACCACTGCGACATCCTGCGGTACGCGCAAACCACGCAGTACCAAGGCCCGGATCGCACCCATCGCCAGCCAGTCGGTGGCCGCGAAGATCGCGTCCGGGGCGGGGTTTCCCGAGTCCAGCCACTCGCCGAGCGTGCGCTCCGCGTCCTGACCGCGGAGCCCGCCGGTCGGCAGTACGACGTCCTCGTCGACCGGGAGCCCGGCGTCGGCGATCGCGTCGCGGTACCCGTTGATCCGCTCGTCCTCCATGCCGGGGCCGGGCGCCAGCGCCATCACCTGCCGCCTGCCGAGTGCCAGCAGGTGCTCGGTCGCGACCCGACCGGCCTCACGGTTGTCGATCCCGACGTGATCGGCGTCGAACTGCGCCGCGGCCTTCTCACCGAGCATCACCAGCGGCAACGCTGGATCGCGACCCGAGACGTCCTCGGCGGTCAGGCCGAGCGGACTCATCACGATTCCGTCCAGCCGCGCCGGGTGCCGCTCGGTGAGCAGCGCCAGCTCGGTCTCGCGGCGGCCGCCGGTCTGGTGGAACTGCACGATCCACCCGTACGCCTCGGCCGCGTCGAGCATCCGCGCCGCGAGCGAGGCGAAGTACGGCCGATCGAGCTGCGGTACGGCGAGCGCGATCACACCGCTGCGGCCCTGCGCCAGGTTGCGGGCCGCGATGTTCGGCCGGTAGCCGAGCTTGTCGATCGCGGCCAGCACCCGCTGCCGGGTCTCCTCGCGGACGTGCTCGGCCCCGTTGACGACGTTCGACACCGTCTTCATCGACACCCCGGCCGCCTCCGCGACATCGGTCAAGCGAGGCCTCATGGGCGTAAGCATGTCATGGGCCGAAGAGCGCGAGCAGCTAGGTCATGGGGCCTCCCGGCCTGGACTGAGGAGCGCAGGGAGCGCGGTCGCGGGGTCCCCGGTCTGGACTGAGGAGCGCAGGGAGCGCAGCGACTGGAGCGACGAGGGAAGACCGGGAACCAGACCCCGCGACCTGCCGCGCGCCAGCGCGGCATCGAGCACAGCGACTGGAGCGACGAGGGAAGGCCGGGAGTTCCAGCCCCATGACCCCGCCGGCGCCGAAGGCCCGGCCAAAAGAACAGCTTCATTTGAGGCCGGTGTGAGCCATTCCGGCCAGGATCCGGCGCTGGAAGATCACGAACACCACGACCACCGGAACCAGCGTTACCACGCTCATCGCGAACAGCGCGCCCCACTCCGAACTGCCGGTCGTGTCCAGGAATCCGCGCAGCGCGACCGGGACCGTCAGCTTGGTCCTGGTCGACAGGTAGATCAGCTGGCTGAAGAAGTTGTTCCAGGTCCAGATGAACGAGAAGATCGCGGTCGTCACCAGCGCCGGCGACAACAGCGGCAGGATGATCCGCCGGTAGATGCCCCAGTGCCCGCAGCCGTCGATCCGGGCCGCGTCGTCCAGCTCGACCGGGATCGACCGGATGAACTGCACCATCAGGAACACGAAGAACGCGTCGGTGGCGAGGAAACTCGGAACGATCATCGGCCAGAACGTGTCGATCCAGTGCAGGTTCCGGAAAATCGAGTACTGCGCGATCAGCGTCACGTGCGCGGGCAGCATCAGCGTCGCGAGCATCAATCCGAACAACGGTTTCCGCCCGACGAACCGCATCCGCGCGAACGCGTAGGCGGTCAGCGAGCAGGTCAGCACGTTGCCGATCACCACCGCCGCGCAGATGATCAGCGAGTTCATGATGTAGACGCCGAAGTTGGTCCCGGTGGAGGACCAGCCGAGCGCGTAGTTCCCGAGCGTCGGACGCTCCGGGATCAGGCCGGGATGCGAGAAGATCTCGGTGTTCGGACGCAGCGAGGCGGTGATCATCCAGAGCAGCGGGTAGAGCATCACCAGTGCCCCGAGGCTCAGTCCGATGTGTGCCAGGACGCGTTTCATCGGCTGGCCCCTTCGTCTCCGTAGAACACCCAGGTGCGGCCGAGGACGAAGTTCAGTCCGGTGAAGACCGCGATGATGAGGAGCAGCACCCAGGCCATCGCGGCGGCGTACCCCATCCGGAAGTTTCCGAACGCCTGCTGGTAGAGGTACAGGGTGTAGAACAGCGTGGAGTCGGACGGACCGCCCTTTCCGCCGCTGATCACGAACGCCGGGGTGAACGCCTGGAACGCGCCGATGATCTGCAGTACCAGGTTGAAGAACACCACCGGCGACAGCAGTGGGAGCGTCACCCGCCAGAACCGTTGCCATCGGCCCGCACCGTCCACCTCGGCGGCTTCGAGTACTTCGTCCGGAATCTGCCGCAGTCCGGCCAGGAAGATCACCATCGGCGCACCGAACTGCCAGACCCGGAGCACGATCAGCGTCCACAACGCCGTACCCGGTTCGGAGATCCAGCCGTGGCCCTGGATTCCGAAGAGGCCGAGGACCTGGTTGAGCAGACCGTCGCTGCCGAAGATCTGCTGCCAGAGCAGGGCGATCGCGACACTGCCACCGAGCAGGCTCGGCACGTAGTACAGCGCCCGGTAGACGGCCAGACCCTTGAGCCCCCGGTTGAGGAGTACGGCGACCGCGAGCGCGAACGCCATCTCGAGCGGGACCGAGACGCCGACGTAGATGAACGTGACCTTCAGCGACTGCAGGTACCGTGGGTCCTGGAAGAGCGCCGTGTAGTTCTGCAGACCCTTCCACTCGGGGGTGTTGAGCAGCGCGTAGTCGGTGAACGAGTAGTACAGCGACAGCAGCATCGGACCGATGGTCAGTCCAATGATCCCGATCAACCAGGGCAGCAGGAACAGGTACGCCGGGACGCTCCGGCGGAGGTTAGCGATCACTGACCGAGGGTCTTCCCGGCCAGGTCGACGAACTGCTGCGCGCCGGCCGCGGGCGTGGCCTTTCCGAAACCGATGTTCTCGGCGATCCGGCCGAACCCGGTGAGCAGCTCGCCGTACCCCTTCGGCCACGGCTTCGGCGACGGACCGACCTTCCCGGCCAGGCTCTCGACGTACTTGATCGCCCGCGCGCCCGCCGAGCCCGCGTCCGCGGAAACCAGGTCACGCGCTTTCTTCGACGGCGGTACGCCGAGCAGGATCCCGATCGCCTTGATCGCCTTCTCGTCGTTCAGCAGGAACCCGATCAGTTTCGCGGCGTCCTCGGGGTGCTTGCTCGCCGACGACACGCACCACAGGTCGAGGCCCTTGACGAACTGGCCCTTCAGGTCGCCCGCCGTCACCTGCGGGACCGGGAGGATCGTGAGCGGGCTCTTCACCAGCGGCTGGTAGAAGGTGACCTGCTGGACCCAGCCGAACTGCACCGGCGACTTGCCCTTGGCAATCAGCGACTTCTCGATCGCGGTCGTCTCGGCACTGACGTTCTGCGGCGGAGCGGCCTTGGCCTTCCGCAGGTCGTCCCAGTACCGGAACCACGCCTCGACGGTATCCTTGGTGGTCAGCAGTTTTCCGCCGTCGTCGGAAAACATTTCTGTTCCGTGCTGGCGGGCGAACACCTCGAACAGCTGGAAGTTTCCGGCCTGGTCCGTGGACCCGTACGAGCCCTGGACCGAGCCGGTGTAGTCGCGGGCGAACTCGGCGAACGCGTCCCACGTCCAGCCCTGTGCCGGAATCGTTCCGCCGGCTTTCTTGATCGCGCCTTCGTCGACGTACATCGAGTAGCTGATCGAGCTCTGCCCGATGCCATAGCTCTTGCCGTCGACGACACCGCTGTCCGCCACGTCTTTGTCGAGACCCGACGTGTCGATCCCCAGCGAACCGAGGTCCTTCAACGCACTCCGGCCGGCATAGTCACTGAAGTAGCTCATCGACATCCGGAGTACGTCGGGGGCGTTGTTTCCGGACGTCTGCGTGGCGAGCTTGTCCCAGTAGTCGTCGAACGGGGCACTTTCCGCGGTGTACTCCGCGCCGCCGTTCGACTTCCACGCGGCGAGGGCCGTGTTGATGGCCTTGGTCACCGGGTCCGGGCCGTACCAGGAAACTCGCATCGGACCGGACTTTCCGGAGGAGCAGCCGGGGATCATCGTCGCGGCGGTGGCGGCGGCGCCGAGCCCGAGCAGGGTGCGGCGGCTGAAGGTGGGGGTCATCGGGGTTCTCCTTGGGTGGCCGTCCAGCGCCAGTTGTGGGCCAGGCGGAGCGGGACGTAGTTGCCGTTCGGGAGGTCGTCGGTGAGCCGGGCCTGCCAGCGGGTGAGCTGGTGCAGCAGCCGGGCCCGGACGGCCAGGTGACGCTCGTCGTCGAAGAGGTTGTCGAGCTCGACCGGGTCGTTCTCCAGGTCGTACAGCTCGCCGGCGAGATCCGCGTGCACGATGAGCTTCCAGCGGCCGCTCCGCAGCATCCGCGCGGCGCCGGACTGGGTGACCGTGTTGAGTTCGTCGAACGTCCGGCCCTCGTACGCGAAGTGCAGCGGTGGCCGCGCCGTCACGTCGTACGCGCGACCGCCGAAACCTTGCTCGGCGATGACGCTGGCGAACTCCTCCTCGGGTGCTGGTTCCCCCTGGGCGAGCGGGAGCAGGCTGCGGCCCTGGACGCCATCGGGGATGGGTGCGCCGACGGCTTCACAGACGGTCGGGAGTACGTCGACGATCGAGACCGGTTCGTCGCGCTGCTGCACGGCGACGCCGTCGCCGGCGAGGACGAACGGGATCCGCATCAGGAACTCGGACAGGCCGGCGCCCTTGCGTTGCAGGCCGTACTCGCCGACGTAGTCACCGTGGTCGGCCAGCACGATCGTCAGGCGCGGTCGTTGCCGCTGCGCGAGACCGTCGTGCAGGCGGCGAATCTGGTCGTCGAGGAGCCGCAACATCCCGAGATAGTTGGCGGTGTAGCGGCGCCAGTTGTCGTCGTACCCCGGCCGTTTTTCCTCCTGGAGTTTCCGCAACCAGGCGTACGTTCCGCCTTTTTGCTCGGCCGCTTCGGGACCGGTCGATCGTTGCGGAACGTCTTCCGGTGCGACGAGGTCGAAGTACGGCTGCGGGACCTGGTACGGGTTGTGCGGCTCGGGATACGAGACCCAGAACAGACCGGGCTGATCCGGGTCGGCGTCGTCGATCGCCTTCAGCGCGTCGGACGTGATCCGGTACGGGAGCTGGCAGGTCACGTCGTACGGCGTCGGCTCGTCGGAAACACCGTGATCGAGCTGCGCGAGCCACTCGTCGAACGCTTTCTCGTCCGCGCTGCGCTCGGGGCCCTGGGTGTGGAAATAGGGGCCGGCGTAGGTGTCGAAGTCCCCGTCACCGCGGTGCATGTGCGGCTTTCCGGCGAAGTGCAGCTGGTAGTCCGCGCCCCGCAGTACGTCGAGCAGGTCCTGCTGGAAGGCGGCGTACTGCGCGTTGCTGTTCTGGCGGACCTGGTGGGCGCTCGGAAACCGTCCGGTGAGCAGACTCGTCCGCGCCGGAACGCACGCCGGGGCGGCCGTGTACGCGTTCCGGAAATCCGTTCCGCGGTCCGCCAGCCCGTCGACGAAGGGCATGGTGTCCACCGGATACCCACTCCGCCGGGTCAGCCCCACGCGCTGCTGATCGGTCATCACGATGACGATGTCGGGACGCATCGACCTACTCTCTGCTCGGGTTTTACAGCGCTGTAATACAGCGCTGTAAACCATGCCGCAGGGTCCGCGTGGTCGTCAAGAGGTGACCGGGCGGCCCGCTACCATCGCCCTCGTGATGTTCGAGCCGATGAGCCGCCGCCTGGCCGTGTCCTTCGCCGTCACCGGGCTGATCCTGTTCGTCGCCGGCCTTCTGGTGCGCCCGACGAACATCACCGTCGCGGTGGTGCTCTTCCTGCTGGCCGTCGGCCTCCTCGGCCTAGGCGCCTACGGAGCCCTCGAACGCCTCGTCAGCCGCCGCCGCTAACAGCGTCGTTCTCCTAGCGCGGGACCGTTTCCGGTCAGTGCGCAAGTGTTTCCGCGAGCCGGCGTACCCCTCGGTCGGGGCTGGTGAGGACCGGGACGGAGAGGTCCAGCCCTTCGGCCGCCGATGCCATGGATGCCTGCGCCAGCACCACCACGTCGCCATCGGCCGCCTGGATGGCAGCAGCAACCAGCGCATCGTGACGGGCACGATCTCCAGCAACGGCAGCCTCGAACGCGCCGGGCACAACAACTTCAGTGATCTCGACGTCCTGATCCAGGAGCTGCGCACGCTCACGCAGCAGCGCGGCCGTCGGCTGGACGGTGGTCGGCAGCGTCGCGATCACCGTCACACGCTTTCCGGCACGCACCGCCTCGTCCGCCATCGCCTCGTCGACGCGGTACACCGGTACGCCGATGCGGTCGGCGAGCGGAGCGGCGTACTGCGAGATCGACGAGCAGGTGAAGAGCACGGCCTCCGCGCCGGCCGCGACGGCCGCGTCACCGAGGTCGGCCAGCCGCTGGGCGACCTGCTCCGCCGCGGCACCGCGTCCGAGGTCGGCGACGATCTTGTCGTCGAGCAGGTTCTGCACCTCGACGCCCGGCAGGTGCTCCGCGGCCAGCGTCGCGAACGTCGGGATCACCACGGCCCCGGTGTGCAGGAAAGCGATCCGCGTCATCCGACGATCCTCACGTTTCAATGCGTGATACCGCTGTGGTGGCGACATCAACGGCGCTGCTTCGGAACCCAAGATTGACACGTTTCAGAACACCGGGTCAACGCCACGCGTGTCGCGCAGGAAACACCCTCCTCGAGCGTTTCCGGCGCGTTCCGGAACGGGTTTCGCGATCGTTTGACCTCGGGTGGCGGTCCGGCATACGGTCGGTCGCACAATTGCACATCGTGCCGTTCGAACCGGGGCGGAAGAGTTCCCTGCCCGACCAAGGCAGGGGCGCCGGAGGAGCAACTCTCCCCAGAAACTCTCAGGCCCAGTCACCGCTCCGGATGAGGCAACCTCTGGAAAGTCAGGACCGTCGTGTCCTGCACCCACGGTGCAAGCCGCACACTCTGCGGTGAAGCTCTCAGGTACCGATGACAGAGCGGGGAGGTCACCCAACCGGTGGTGCCACTGCGTGGCGCCGGAAGCCAGGGAGCCTCCTCATCGTGTCCCGACACACGCCGCTGTACGCCGTGCACCAAGAGCTCGGCGCGAGTTTCACCGACTTCGCGGGCTGGTCCATGCCGGTCCGCTACACCTCCGACGTCGCCGAGCACCACGCCGTCCGCACCACGTCCGGCTTGTTCGACCTCAGCCACATGGGCGAGCTCGAACTGACCGGTCCACAGGCCGGCCATGCGCTCGACTACGCGCTCGTCGGGCACCCTTCGAAGATCGCCGTCGGCCGCGCCCGCTACTCGATGCTCTGCACCGAGTCCGGCGGCATCGTCGACGACCTCGTCGTCTACCGCCTCGCCGACGAACACTTCCTGGTCGTCGCGAACGCCGGCAACGTCCCGGCTGTCCACGCGGCGCTCCAGGAACGCACCAAGTCGTACGACTGCCAGTTACGGAACACGTCCGACGACTGGGCGCTGCTCGCGGTCCAGGGTCCGGATTCGGAAAACGTTGTCGGAACGCTCACGGAACTCCCGGTCCAGCAACTGAAGTACTACGCCATCACCGCCGGCACCGTTGCCGGGCGCAACGTGTTGCTCGCCCGCACCGGGTACACCGGCGAGGACGGCTTCGAGATCTACTGCCGCCCGACGGACGCGCAGCGGGTCTGGACCACGATCAGCGCCGTACCCAGCGGGCCGCGACCGGCCGGACTCGCGTGCCGGGACACGCTCCGGCTCGAAGCGGGGATGCCGCTGTACGGCCAGGAGCTGAGCACCGCGACCACGCCGTTCGAGGCCGGACTCGGCCGGATCGTCGCCTTCGGCAAAGAAAACGGTTTCGTCGGCCGGGACGCACTCGCCCAGCGCCGCGACGACGGCTCCACGCAGATCCTGGTCGGCCTGGTGTCCGACTCGCGCCGCTCACCACGAGCCGGGTACGCCGTACTCGATCCAAGCGGTGAACCCGTCGGCACGATCACCAGCGGCGCGCCGTCGCCGACCCTGCGCCGCCCGATCGCGATGGCCTACGTCCGCCCCGGTCTGGAGCAGCCCGGAACCCCGTTGCTCGTCGACATCCGCGGCCGGCACGAGCCGGTCGAGGTCGTCACCCTGCCGTTCTACCGCCGCTGACCCCAGGAGCCACCATGCCTGTCCCGACCGACCTGAAGTACACCGCCGACCACGAATGGCTGACGCTCGACGGCGACACCGCGACCGTCGGCATCACCGCGTTCGCCGCCGACGCGCTCGGCGACGTCGTGTACGTCGACCTGCCGATCGTCGGCGCCACTGTCCGGGCCGGCGCGCCCTGCGGCGAGATCGAGTCCACGAAGTCGGTGAGCGATCTGAACGCCCCGGCCGACGGCGAGGTCGTCGAGATCAACCACGAGGTGATCGCCGACCCGTCCGTCCTGAACACCGACCCGTTCCAGGCCGGCTGGCTCTTCCGCCTGAAGGTCTCGGGGACGCCGGACCTCCTCGACGCGACCGCCTACGAAGCGCTGACGGGCGGTGCCTGACATGAGCCTGCTGGACCAGCACCTCGCGGACGCCGATCCCGAGGTACACGCCGCGATCCAGGCCGAGCTCGGCCGCCAGCGCGACACCCTCGAACTCATCGCCAGCGAGAACTTCGCGCCGATCGCCGTGATGCAGGCGCAGGGGTCGGTCCTCACCAACAAGTACGCCGAGGGCTACCCCGGCCGCCGGTACTACGGCGGTTGCGAGCACGTCGACGTCATCGAGCAGCTCGCGATCGATCGCGTGAAGGGTCTGTTCGGCGCCGGTTTCGCCAACGTCCAGCCGCACTCGGGCGCCCAGGCGAACGCCGCGGCCATGGCCGCGCTGCTCGAGCCCGGGGACACCATCCTCGGCCTCGACCTCGCCCACGGCGGCCACCTCACGCACGGAATGCGGCTGAACTTCAGCGGAAAGCTGTACGACGTCGTTTCCTACCACGTCCGCGACACCGATTTCCGGGTCGACATGGACGAGGTCGAACGGCTCGCCGTCGAGCACCGGCCGAAGCTGATCGTGGCCGGCTGGTCGGCGTACCCGTTGCACCTGGATTTCGCCGGTTTCCGGCGGATCGCCGACCTGGTGGGCGCGTACCTGATGGTGGACATGGCCCACTTCGCCGGCCTGGTCGCGGCCGGGCTGCACCCGAGCCCGGTACCGCATGCGGATGTCGTCACCACGACTACGCACAAGACCCTGGGTGGTCCGCGCGGCGGAGTGATCCTCACGAACCGCGCGGACCTCGCCAAGAAACTCAATTCCGCGGTCTTTCCGGGCCAGCAGGGCGGTCCACTGGAACACGTTGTCGCGGCGAAGGCGGTCGCCTTCAAACTGGCCGCGACGGACGAGTTCGCCGAGCGGCAGCGCCGAACGCTCGACGGCGCGCGGGCGATCGCCGGACGGCTGCTCGCGGACGACGTCCAGGCAGCCGGGATCTCGGTCCTGACCGGTGGCACGCAGGTGCACCTGGTCCTGGTCGACCTGCGGCGGTCCGAGCTCGACGGACAGCAGGCCGAGGATCTCCTGCACTCCATCGGCGTCACGGTGAACCGGAACGCCGTACCGTTCGATCCGCGGCCGCCCATGGTGTCGTCGGGCCTGCGCATCGGTACGCCGGCGCTGGCGGCGCGAGGCTTCGGGGACCCGGAGTTCCGCGAGGTCGCAGACATCATCGCGACCGCCCTGCTGCGCCCGCGGGACACCGAGAGTCGCGCCGTACTGCGGGATCGCGTCGCGGTGCTGGCCTCGAAGTTCCCGCTGTACGCCGGGAGCTGACTGGAAGCGCTCCCGGTCATATCCGGCAAAGCGAGAAATGCTCGATTTTGCTTTCTCTGCAAGCGGTTGACGGCAACGCCTGGATCGGACACTATCGGGCATGTTGTCGATACGGTGAGTGATTTCTGAGAGCGCTCCCGGAGCGTCCGCCCCGTTTGCTCGAGACAGGAGCTGCAGAGATGAGATGGATCGTGCGCGGCCTGCTGGCCGCCGGGCTGATCGGTGCCGTGGTGGCACCCGTGATCCGCACCGCCGACGCCTCGACCCCGGCCGGCACAACCCCAGCCGGCGCAGCCACCGCGACGGCCGGCAACCCGGTGCAGCTGACGAGCGGCTTTTACGTCGACCCGAACTCGAACCCGGCGACCTGGGTGCGGAACAACGGCGGCGACGGCCGGGCGACCGCGATCAAGAACTCGATCGCGAGCAAGCCGATGGCGCGCTGGTTCGGCAACTGGAGCGGCGCGATCGGGGCGGCGGTCGGCGGCTTCGTGGGGGCCGCCGACACAGCCGACAAACTCCCGGTGCTGGTCGCGTACAACATCCCGGGCCGGGACGCCTGCGGTGGCCATTCCGGCGGTGGTGCCGGGTCACCGGGCGGCGTACCGGACCTGGATCCAGGAGTTCGCGCGCGGGATCGGGAACCGTCCGGCGGTGGTCGTCATCGAGCCGGACTCGCTGGGCGACTTCAACTGCATGAACAGCGACCAGATCGCGGAACGCAACGGAATGCTCGGGTACGCCGTCCAGCAGTTCAAGGCGCTCGCGCCGAACGCGTGGGCGTACCTTGACGGTGGCAACTCCGGCTGGGTCGCCGCCGACGTGATGGCGCAGCGCCTCCAGGGTGCCGGGCTGGCGAACGCCCACGGTTTCGCGCTGAACGTCTCGAACTACTACACCACCGCCGAGTCGGTGACCTATGGCAACGCGGTGAAGAGCCACCTGTCCGCGGCGAAGCCGTTCGTCGTCGACACCAGCCGGAACGGAAACGGAACCGGAAACGACTGGTGCAACCCGCCGGGCCGGAAACTCGGCGTTCCAGCGCAGAACGGCGGCGGCGCGGAAATGCTGCTCTGGCTCAAGGTTCCGGGCGATTCCGACGGCGACTGCGGCATCGGCGCGGGCATCCCGGCCGGCACCTTCAGCCCCGACCTGGCCACGCACCTGATCAACGGAAACTGAGCCTGCTCAGCGGGAGCTGGCGGAGTCCCGGACAACGAGGCGGGTCGGGAGGATGAGGGGTGAAGGGTCCTTGCCCTCGAGCAGCGCCCGCAACATGCGGGCCATCTCCCGGCCCAGCGCCTGGATCGGCTGACTGACGGTCGTCAGCGGCGGGCTCGTGTGCCGGGCGGTGGCGATGTCGTTGAAGCCGACCACCGCGACATCGGCCGGTACCGATCGGCCGGCGTCGGCCAGCGCTCGCAACGCACCGATCGCCATTTGATCCGAAGCGACGAACACGGCGTCCAGATCCGGGTGTGCGGAAAGCAGTTCCGCCATCGCTTTCCGGCCACCGTCCTCGGAGAAGTCGGCGTGCGCCACCCGGTGCGCCTCCAGCCCGGAAACCGCGAGAGTTTCCTGAAATCCCTTGTACCGCGCGGTTCCGGCGGCCTCGTCCATCCGGCCGGTGATCGTCGCGATCCGAGTCCGGCCGACAGCCACCAGGTGCTCGACGGCAAGCCTCGCCCCGCCGCGGTTGTCCGCGTCCACGTAGTACCGAGGTTCGAAGGTCACCGGCCGGCCGCCGAACACGACCGGCACCTCGGCCTCTTCGGCGAGTCGCGCGAGCGGGTCGTCGCCGTGCATCGACATCAGCATCACGCCGGCGGCCTTTCCGTTCCGCAACAGTTTCCGCAACCGTTCCTGACCGGGGACCGAGGTCGCCGTCCTCAGCACCAGCTCGAGGTCGGTCTCCTCCAGCGCCGAGGCGATCCCGACCACGACCTCCGCCACGAACGGATCCGCGAAGACCTGCGGATCCTCGGCGGAAACCGCGAGCACGACCGATCCCAGTTCGGTTCCGGAGGGCGCGGCACCGTTCCGCCGCGCGAGTTCCCGGGCCGTTGCGTCCGGCACGTATCCGAGCGCCGCGATCGCCCGCTGCACGGCGTCCCGCTTGGCCTGGCTGACATGCGGCGCGTTGTTGATCACCCGCGACGCCGCGGACCGCGAAACCCCTGCCCGAGCGGCAACCTCGTCCAACGTGACCCGCCGGCTCACACCCACAAGCACTCACTATACGAGAGCCGCACGCGCGATCGCCGCGCCTCACTGCACTGCGACCTCAGTGCAGGGCAACCGACAGCAGCAGCACCGCCGCGGTCCGGGCGTGGACGTCGTGTCGCTGCGGCGGTACGGCGACCAGATCGCCTGCCCGCAACTCGACCTCCGCATCACCCGCCCGGAGCACGGCTTCTCCCCGAAGACACAGCAACGACGCGTCCCCGGGACTCTGATGTTCACCCAGCGTGCGCCCCGCGTCCAGCGCGATCAGCGTCTGCCGCAACCGCGCACCCGACCGCCCGTAAACGGTCGTCGCGCTCCGCCCACTGTCACTGGACGCCGCCGACTCAAGATGAGCCGCTGCCAACTCCTCGATCCGCAATGCCTCCATCAACCGATGATGGCACCGGCCTCCCAGGCGAATCCGTCCGGGTCGACGAACTGGCCGCCGTCCGCACGGAGCACGATCCGGTGCGAACCGCTGCCCTCCATCGGTACGCCGGCGTCCTTGGCCAGCGCCTTCCGCGCGTACAGTCCGAGCTTCACCTCGCCGGCCGCCGCGAACTCGACGTACTTGCGCCCGAAGCTCTTCGACACCTCGAGCCCCTGCTCCTGGTAGAACTTCTTGCTCGCGGCCACGTCGTCACACCCGAGCAGCAGGACGACGGAATCGATCGCACGCGTCGCGGGACCGGTGTCCTTCTTCGCCGACGTGGCGATCTTCCAGATCGTCCCGTCGGGTGCCTGCAGCGTTCCGCCGTACCCCCAGATCGACTTGGTCACCGGCTTCACCACCGTCGCGCCGGCCGCGACCGCGGACTCGAACAGGCTGGTCACGGTGCTCGGCTGCCCAACCGTCAGCGACAGCGTGAAACCGCGGAAACCCTGTGTTTCCGCGCTGGCCGCACGCACGGTCACCTGTCCGTCGAGCCCGAACGCCTCGCTCAGGAACCGCTCAGCCGCGGCAACGTCACTAACTTCCAGAACCACACTCTGAAGATTTGTCATGCCTTAAACCTAGGAAGCCGGGCGCCCCCGTGCTTCTCGATTCCTGACCAACCCCGATCCGGAATCTTTCCGGACCGGCGTTTCCGGATCAGCAGGCGTTTCCGTCAGCAGGCGTTTCCGTCAGCAGGAAAGCGTCGCGAACCCGTACCCGCGCGCGGCCAGACTCGTCAGCGCCTGGTCCAGCGCCGCCACCGTCTGTGCTCGGTTTCCCCCACCGTCGTGCATCAGGATGATCGCGCCCGGGTGCGCGCCGGCCAGCACCCGCTGGGCGATCGTCGACGCCCCCGGCCGCTTCCAGTCGTTGGTGTCCACGTCCCACAACACCTGCTGCATCCCGTCTCGCTTGATCTCCGCCTTCACCCGCGCATTGGTCGCGCCGTACGGCGGCCGGAAACACTTCGACACGATCCCGTTCGCCACCTGCCGATGCAACTGCGCCGGCGACAACTTGGTCAGCTGCGGATGCGAGATCGAGTGATTCCCCACCGAGTTCCCCGCCGCCCGTACGTCGGCCACCAGCCCCGGATGCGCCGCTGCGTTCTGCTCCAACATGAAGAACGTCCCATGCGCCCCGTGCTTCGCCAACACCGCCAACACCTCAGGCGTCCACCGAACATCCGGCCCATCATCAAACGTCAGATAAACAACCTTCCCCTTAACCTGCTGGACAGGCTGAGTCGTCCGCACACTCGAAGGCGTGGTCGTGCTCGGCTTCGTCGTGCCCGGCGTGGTCTTGGCCGCTTTAGTAGCACCCGGCTTAACAGAACCAACCGCCACCGGCCGCGCAGTCGTCTCAGCAGCACTGGCCTTCCACCCTGGCCCAGTCACCGCCGCGTGCAGACTCCACACAGCAACCCCAGCCCCCACCGCCAACACCACCGGCAGCCTGAACCCACGCCACATAACCCCAACCCCCAAGCATCGAACCACCCTCACCTACAGCCAGTCCGACGCCCCCAACCCCCAGAAAGTTGACCCTCCGATCACCTGACCCGTGCGAGCCGCACGGGTCCGATCAGGCCGGACTCGAGCTGACCGGACAGCACCCACATCGTCGGTGTCGACTCATGCAGGAACGGCCCCAGCGTGTTGTAGACGCGGATGCTGAGCACGAACGGCGCCGCGCGCCGGCCGAGGGCAAAACGGAACGGCCCACAGAACCGCGTGCCCACGACCTCACCGTCGATCTGCACCTCGGCCGTCCCCCGGATGTGCCCGAGATCGAGTTCCACTTCGCCGTCGAGCTCCGGATCGGAAATCGTCGTACGATACTCGACGCCGCCGCTCCACGCGGCGAGCCCGATATCGCCCCAACTCCCCAGTCTGATCGGCGCCTCGGTCGTCGTCACCTGCAACGGACCCTGCCATGCGGCACCGGCACGCCGGTACGTCCGCTCCGGCAAGCGGACCGTCAAGGACCCTTCGCGTTGCAAGGGTTCGCGGAACACAACGCCGTCGGCTGTTCGCTCCCACTGCGCCGTGTCGTCGTCGAAGGTGATCGACTCCGGCTCGACATCGGCCGGAAGCGTCACGGCGGTAGCGCCCGCCGGCAGCCCGATCCGGTACCACTGCGGCGCCGGCGTCACGTCGTCGGTGAGCGCGAGCCGACGGAACTCGGTACCCACCTCGGCCTCACCACGCATCCAGCTCGCCTCAGGAAGCGGATGCGGACGCCGTACCGCTCGCATCGACGCGGTCTCGCGCCAATGCCGATTGAGTACGGCGGCCTGACGCTCGCCCCCGGGGCCGCGCACCGTCCACGACGGATCGGTCGCGATCACCGTGAGATCACCCGCACCGCTGCGCAGGGCGAGGTCGGCGTACGCGAACTCGGCCCCCGGAAATGCCTCGACCTCGAGCTCGAGGACGTGGTCACCGGGACGCAGTCGTTCAGTGAGGTCGTACGCGAAGTACCGCGGCTCGTCTCCGGTCTGGTCCTCGTACAGTTCGTTCCGAGCCTGGAGGGCCAGCACGTCGTCGTCGAGGCGAACCGCCATCGTGGCGTGGGACCCGGCGATCAGCTGCGCCGACGACAACTCTTCGTCGATGGCGAACTCGGTCCGATAGGTCAAGGTCGCGGGCTCGTCGAGCGCGCCGTACGTGACGAACTGCGCCGGGACGTCGAAGCCACCCGGTTCGGCCAGCCCGACGAACGACCCCAGCTCCGGGGTGCCCCGGGTCGGCCGCGAGATCGCCGTGAGCCGATACTCCACGATGTTGGCTCCAGGCCGTACGTCGACCTGCGCGATGGCGTAGTACCCCTGCTCGTCCGGCGTCACCTCATGCCCGTTCCACCACACCCGTTTCGTGGCCGCGGCCCCGATGACGAGATCGGCCGCGCCCGCGCTGGTGTCGGCGATCACCGCACGAATCTGCACCGTCTCGCCATCGACCGGTTGCGGTGTCCGCACGAACTCCTCGTACACCAAAGACTTGTTGCCCAGCTCACCGTCCTCGCGTTCCCGTCCTCGCGATGCCGAGTACTCGTACCGCTGCCACTCGCCGTCCGCGAGCGGCAGCCGCCCGGCCCGGACAGCCTCGACACCATCGGCGCAGAGCGGCTCGGCCAGTCGATCGACCGGCGCCGGGCCGAAGGTGCGCAACCTTTGGCCGAACGTCACGCGCGTCGGCTCCCACTCGTCAACGGTTGGCTCCGAGGTGGCCGGAGACTCCGCCCACTCCAGCGCCCAGATCTGTAGCCGATCGAGCGATTCGCCGACGGGTCGCGCCAGGTCGCCCCAGCGGTTGTCGAGCGTCGGTATCAGCGTGCCGGTCCACTCGGTGAGGTCCCGTACCGCGACTGGCTGCCGATCCGTGGAAGGCTCGTCGGCAACCGCACTCGACTGATCGACAGCCCGCCAGGTCACGAACAGCGCCGGAGCGCCGTCGAGCGGTACGGCGATCTCATATGAGCCGCCGGCGCGGCGAGCCGTCCCCGATCGACGCTCACCGGTTGCCGGATCCCAGAACTCCACGTCCCCGACCGGGCCCGGCACAGTGATCGTCCGGCTGTCGGCGTACCGACTGCGGTCGAACTGCTTCACCGTTCGCAGTCCCACACCCTCGATGTGTTCGGTGGCGCTCGGCCACACCGCCGGTACCAGCGTCACGTACTGATCGCCGGAGTGTTTGGTCAGCAGCGGTACGTCGCTGCGCGGGCCGTCGTACCGATCCCTGAGGAGTGTGAGCGTCTCGGCGACGGTGTCGACCTGGATGAGCTTCGGATGCTCCACGAGTCGCCGGATCAGCCGCTCATCGGTGGCGAGCCCGCTCGCGAGCCGCGGCACGGCGCCGACGGTGATGACCGCTCCGCCGGCATCGAGCAGATCGGCGAGCGCGGTCACGGTGCCCGGTTCGAGCACGATCGCACCTGGCAGGACCACCGTGCGGTACCGCTGGTCGCGGGCTGCCAGCGCATCGCCGTCGATCGTCGCTGCCTGGATCGACGCGTCGTCGATCACGTCGAACGGTACGCCGGCCCCGTCGAGCGCGCCCGGCTTCGGATTGAACCAGTTCCCTTCGCCGGACAGACCGACGTAGAGCTCCTGGGCGCGGTCCACTTCCGGGTACTCGTCGCCCAGGAGTCCGAGGCCCTCGGCCGAGGTGTTCGTGACGGTGTCGAGCCGCACCAGTGCCTGGGTCGTCGTGGCCGGGTGCAGCAGCGCGACATCGGCGACGAACGTTCCCCAATTGGCGACCGAGCACAACCGCGCGACCGCGGCGGCGAAGTGCGGATAGTGGCCCCAGTACGGTTGCCGCCAGTCCGTCGACGGTGGTGCCCACTCGAACCAGCCACCGAACGTGCCGAAGTAGGTCGCGTGCGGGTTGTACAGGTCGGCGCCGGACCCGACGAACGGGATCAGCCAGTCGTAGGTCTCCTCCAGCGTTCCACCCCAGCCGCTGGAGTGGAACGACTCCATCCACACCCGATCATGGCCGTACAGGTGCGCCATCGAGCTGTGGACCTTCGCGTCACCGTTGTGGTCCGAGCCAAGCGCGCTGTACCAGCGGTGGGTGCGGAAGTAGTCGGAGTACAGCTGGGTCGACTGCGTCGGCCAGCCCGACCGCGCCGGATGTGACTGATCGGCGCCGAGCAGCATGCCGTACCGCTCGTGCCACTCGCCCAGTGGCCGGAAGAACGCCTGCTCGGCGAGTGCCGTGCGTACCTCGTAGTAGTCGGTCCGGATCTTCGCGGCCCGATCGTCACCGCTCCGGAACAGCGCTGGCAACTCGTCGAGCAGGTCGTAGCCCTTGAGCTCCACGAAGCGCTCGGCGAACCGGGGCGTCCACGTGTTCACCGGTGGCAGCTCGTCCTGGAAACTGCCGAAGATCACGGTGCCGAGGTACTGCGGCACGCGCCGCTCGAACTCGCCGTGCACATAGTCGAACAGCAGCCGCGTCGCCTCGGGATTGAGGTAATCGAGCGAGGTCCGCTGGCTCGTGATCACGTCGATCTGGGCACCGCTGCGCTGCGCGTCGGGCAGTTCGTCGAGCGTGTATCTCCGGCCGTTCACGGCGTACGCCCCGACGAACGTGTCCTCGTCGAGTTCGGCCAGATCGTCGGTATCGAGGTCGGCCAGGTCGGTCCGGACCAGCTTGCGTCCCGCTACCCACGGATGCTCGCGGGTCAGGCTGCCGGGAATGTTGGCTCCCGTTCCCGGGAAACCGAGCTGGTCGTAGAACCAGATCTTCATGCCCCGCCGGTCCGCCGCGGCGCAGGTGTGGCCGAAGCGGTCCCACCAAGCCTGCGAGAACCAGGCCGGATCATCGGCGTACGCGCCGACCAATGGTCCCCGCGGAGCCAGGTTGATGATCACCAGATGGTGGACACCGCCGGCGACGAACTGATCGAGCTGCCAGTCGATGCGCTCATCGGTGACCTGATCACCGCTCCACCACCACAGCGGGATCGGCGCGAAGGAACGGTCGGGATCGGTGAAGCGATCGAGCAGGTGACGTGACGGCATGGACGTGACGGTCCTTCCGGATCGATGGTCAGGCGGGCTCGGCCGACTCGCTGGATCGCGCGGCGAGCAGCGCGCGGAGGTCGTTGCGGCGCCGGCGCTGGCGCTCGGGATCGGGCACCGGCGTCGCCATCCGCAACTGCTGCGTGTACGGGTGCTCGGGATCGTTCATGATCTTGCCGGCCGGACCGGACTCGACGATCTCGCCGTGCAGCAGCACCGCGACCCGATCGCTCATCCGGGGCACCACGGCCAGATCGTGGCTGATGAACAGGTACGCGACCCCGGTGCGCTGCTGGATCTCGGTCAGCAAGGTCAGCACCCGGTCCTGGGTGGTCATGTCGAGTGCGCTGGTGGGTTCGTCGCACACGATCAGCTTCGGGTCCAGAGCGAGCGCGCGGGCGATCGCGATCCGCTGCCGTTGCCCACCGGAGAACTCCCGCGAGTACCGCAGGCCGGCGTCGCTGGGCAGGTGAACGGCGTCCAGCAGGTCGCGTACTTTCGTCCGGCCGCTCGTGATGCCCTGGGCGCGCAGGGGTTCGACGAGGATCTCCTCGATGGTCATCGCCGGGTTCAGCGACGAGTACGGGTCCTGGAAGATCACCTGAATCCCGCGGGCGAGCCCGCGGCGCCGGCGCCGCGGCAGGTTGCTGATCGTCCGGCCGTCGAAGGCGATCGTGCCGTCGGTGACCGGAGCGAGTCCGAGCACGGCCCGTCCGATGGTGGTCTTGCCCGATCCGGACTCTCCGACCAGGCTGACCGTCTCGCCACGACCGATGCCGAGCGAGACACCGTTGATCACCTGGACCGGCTGCCGGCGCAGTCCGGGCTGGGGGAAATGGACATGCAGGTTGTCGATCTCGAGCAGTCGGTCAGCCACGGCGATCACCTTGCTCGGCCGCGGCGATCAACGCTTTCGTGTACTCGTGTTGCGGTGACGCGAACAGTGCGCCGCAGTCTGCCGACTCGACGATCTCACCCGAACGCATCACGCTGACGGTGTCGCAGATGTCGGCCACCACGCCGAGGTTGTGCGTGACCAGGATCATCCCTAGTCCGCGCTCGTCACGCAGCCCGCGCAGGATCTCGAGTACGTCGGCCTGCACCGTCACGTCGAGTGCCGTGGTCGGCTCGTCGGCCAGGATCAGATCCGGATCGGACGCCACCGCGCCGGTGATCAACACACGCTGTGCCATCCCTCCGGAGATCTGGTGCGGGTAGGAGTCGAACACCCGTCGCGGGTCGCGGATCCCGACCGATCCGAGGAGCTCGAGCAGCTCGGCGCGGGCCTGCTGCTTGCTGATCCGCCGTACGGCGCGCAGCCCGTAGGTGAGCTGCTGCCCGACGGTCATCGTCGGGTCGAGGTTGGTCATCGGCTCCTGCGGCACGTACGCGATCCGGCGGCCGCGCATCGCCCGGAGCTCCGGCCGGCGGAGGATCTCGGCACCGTCGATCGTCACGCTGCCGCCGAGCAGGACCGCCTCCCGCGGCAGGATGTCGAGTATCGCGAAGATGGTCTGCGACTTGCCCGATCCGGACTCGCCGACCAGGCCGCGGATCTCGCCGCGCCGTACGGACAGGTCGACACCCTTGACGACCTCGGACGTGCGGCCGTCGCGGTCGGGATATCCGACTCGGAGCCCGCGGACGGTCAGGAGTTCGGCGTCGCCGGATCGTTCCGGGCGCGGTGTTTCGTTGGCCTCGACGGGCACGCTCAGCTCGAGTTGGCGCCGGGCTCGCCGGCTGAGCTCGGCGTTGCGGGTCCCGCGCTGCATCGCGTCGCGGAGTGCATTGCCCAACAGCACCAAGGCAAGCACCGTCAGGCTGATCACGACCGCCGGCCAGACGGCGGCCGACCGGTTGATGTAGATGTTGCGGAACGCCAACTGCAGCATCCCGCCCCAGGACGCCTTCTTCGGGTCGCCGAGACCGAGGAACTCCAGCCCCGCTTGGATTCCGATGCCGGCGGCGAGCACGAACGAGCTCTGGATGATCACCGGCGGACGGACCGCGCTCAATACGTGCCGGAAGATGATCCGGGTATCCGACAACCCGGCGACGTACGCGGCGTCGACGAACAGCTCGGAGCGAACCGTCGCGACGACGCCCCGGACCAGGCGGTAGTAGGTGGGGGCGATCATCAACCCGTACACCGCCATCGCGATCGTGGTCGATGTTCCGATCAACGTGTACAGCGCGATCAGCAGGATCATTCCCGGCAGCGCGATGATCGTGTCGGAAAGCCAGTTGGCGACGGTCTCGACGCGGCCGCCGTAGAAGCCGGCCAGCAGTCCGCTCGTGACGCCGACCAGCACAGACACGACCAGCACCACGAGGCAGGCGATGATGGTCGAGCTGGTTGCCCAGAGCAATCGCGACCAGATGTCGCGACCCGCGGCGTCGCCACCGAGCAGATAGTCGCCGGCGAACGGCGGCGCGTTCGTCAGCGCGGGCCGGGTCAGGTTCGGATCGTACGGCGCGATCAGCGGCGCCAGCAGACCCATCACCACGACCAACAGCAAGTAAGCGCTGCAGACCAGGCCCACGGGTTCGCGCAGCAGCGCGCGGAAGACCGACGTACGGCGGCCGCTCGGAGCCGCGATCGCTTCGGACTCGATGATGGTCTCGGCGGTCATTTGGCCCTCGCCTTCGGGTTGACCCACGCGATCACCAGGTCGGCGACGAAGTTCACCACGACCACCACCACGATCGAGAACAGCACGCAGCCCATCACCACCGGTACGTCGGAGCGCAGCGAGTTCGCGACCGTCAGGTTGCCGACGCCGGGCAACGCGAACACCTGCTCGATGATCACCGCCCCGCCCATCATCCCGACGATCTGCAGTCCGAGGATGGTCAGCCCGGGACCGGCCGCGTTCCGCAGTACGTGCCGGAAAATGATCGCGTTTTCGGACATGCCGCGGGTGCGCAGCGTCCGCACGAAGTCCTGCCGCAACACGTCGGCCACTGCGCCGCGGAACTGTTGCGCGGCGCTGGCGGTCGATCCGACCAGGATCGCCGTCCAGGGCAACGCCAGGCTGGCCATCCAGCCCGCCGGGTTCTTCAGCGAGGTGTAGCCGGTCGGCGGAAACCAGCGCACGCTGATCGCGAACGCGATGATCAGCCCGATCGCGACGATGAACTGCGGAACCGCCGCTCCGAGCACGCCCAGGAACTGCAGCACGCGATCGACCCAGCCGCCGCGTACCGCCGCCACCACGCCGACCAGCACGCTGAGCAGCGCCGTCAGCAGCATCACGACGACCATCACCGACAACGTCACCGGGATCCTGGACGCGAGCAGCCGGCTCACCGGCTCATGCGTGTAGAAGCTTTGGCCGAGATCGCCGCGGGTCAGCAGGTCTCCGAGCCAACGCCCGTACTGCGTGATCACCGGCCGATCGAGCTGCAGTTCGACGACCTTCGCGGCCACTTGATCCTGGCGGGCCTCCGGTCCCAGTACCGCGCGTGCGATGGCGGAACCGTTGCTGAACACCATGGCGTACGTAGCGAAGCTCACCACCACGAACAACCAGAGCGCCGACGCCAGCCGTTTCAGCGCGAACCTGATCATCGGCGACCCGGGCTCACTGGAAGTCCCACAGGTGTGGCGTGGTCTGGAAATAGTCGGAATTTCCGCGCAACCGGTCGTTCCGATCGATCCCGAAGTAGAACTTTCCGTTCACCCACGGCGCGAACCACGCCTCCTCGACGCAGAAACGGTTGATCGCCTGGAAGTTCTTCGTGGCCGCGTCCCCGGTCAGGGTCTGCGCCTTCGCGACCATCGCGCTCAGCCGCGGATCCACGGCTTTGCTGGTGTTCCAGACCGCGTCCGGCACCAGCGACTGGACCGTGTCGAAGAGCGGATCGGCCATCCCGATCGTCGCGAACAACACGTCGAACTGCCCGCTCAGGATGTCGTTGATCGCCTTCGGGCCGGACAACGGTTTCTCGATCACCTTGATGTTCAGCTGCCCGAGTTGCTGGATGATCAACGGGTTCGCCTGATCGGTGCTCGGGGACTGGGCCGGAATCGTCAGCTTGAAGCCCGCGGCGTACCCGGCGTCGGCCATCAGCTGCTTGGCCTTGGCGACGTCGTACGGGTACCGCGAGTCGAGGTCCTTGAGGTACGCAGGCGAGTCCGGGTGGAAGATCTGGGTCGTCGGCGTCGCCTCGCCCTGGTAGAGGCCTTTGGCGATCTCCTCACGGTTGAACACCATGTTGATCGCCTGCCGGACGCGCTTGTCCCCCAACGCCTTGGTGCGCTTGCCGTTCCGATCCATGAGGTAGAGGCCGAACCAGCTGTTCACCTTCGTCGTGACCTTGATCCCGGCGCCCTCCGCCTCGGCCGCGACTTCCCGCAGCAGGCTGGCGCCGCTGACCTGTCCGGTCCGAAGCGCGTTGATCCGGGCGTTGACGTCGGTCATCACGGTCAGCTTGAGCTTCTCGTACGGGTAGCGCGAGGCCTCCCAGTGATCCGGTCGCTTGGTGAAGGTGTAGACCGACCCGCTGGTCGTGTTGGCGGTGTCGAGCACATAAGGGCCCGAGCTGACCGGGGTGTTGTCGACGTCCTTCGACTTCAGCGCGGCCGGACTCGCAACCACGCCGGTCGAGAACGACATGAACACCGGGAGCTGACCTCTCGGCTCGGGCGACTTCAGTACGACGGTCAGGTCGTCCGGCGTCTCGATGGTCAGCCCTGCCACCCGGCTCGCGTCGGTGCCGCCACCGTTCTGCATGTTGACGATCGATGCCTTCACCGCCGCCGAGTCGACCGGATTGCCGTCCGAGAACTTCATGCCCTGGCGCAGCTTCATGGTCAGCGTCTTCGCGTCGTCGCTGAAGTCGTACGACTCGGCCGCACCTGGAACGATCTTGCCGCCGGGCTCGGCCCGGAGCAGCGTGTCGTACACGGCCATCCACCGCCACCGAACGTCACCCGCACTGGTCAGCAGCGCCGGATTCCACGAACCCGGCTCCCCCGCGAGCGCCAGGTTCAGCACACTGTGGTCGATCTTGGCGCCGCCCGCGCCCTGCTGCGTCGCCCCCACACAGCCCGAGAGCGCCGCTGTCGCGGCCGCCCCGAGGCCGGCACCCAGCACGGCTCTCCTGGAGAGCGGAACCTGATCAAGATGTCGCGTCATCGTTGCTCCTTGCAACCGATCGCAGACCGTCGGCTGATCATCGGGACCGAGGTTTTTGTATCGATTCACGACTGAACCAGGCCGATAGCGGCGCGTCAAGAGGTGACCACCGAACGTCGTGTCCACAGTCGGACAGCCACGGACGCCCACGCCGGCGACGTTCCGGCGGACGTCGTGGAGTCGGCCAAGAGCCCTGGTGAGATACGGTTTATCCGTCTGGCGACGACGGTGCGGCACGATGGTCGACCGGTTCGGGCAGTCAGTCGACGGAGGTGGGTTCTGTGGCCGGGAAGGCAACGATCGGGCTCGACGCGGTGGCCCGGCATGCCGGCGTCTCAGCCGCCACCGTGTCGAATGTCTTGAATCGTCCGGAAATTGTCACCGCCAAGACCAAGGCCAAGGTCCTCGCCTCCATCGAGGCGCTGGGGTTCGTTCCCAACCGTGCCGCGGCGACCCTGCGACAGGGCCTCAGCCGGCTGGTCGGCCTGGTGGTTCCCGACATCACCAACCCCTTCTACGCCGAGATCGCGCGCGGTGTGACCGACGCCGCGGACGACGCCGGGTTCACGGTCGCGTTGTGCGTCACGCGCGACGAACCGGAACGGGAGGCCCGGCAGCTGAGCATGCTCGCCGAACAGCGTGCCGCGGGCGCACTCATCGTTCCCATCACGGCAGACCAGGGCCGGCTCCGCAGGCTGCGGGCGGTGGGCTCACGGCTCGTGCTGGTCGACCGGTTGGTGCCGACCACCGAGGGGTGCGCGGTCGCGATCGACGACGTACAGGGCGGCCGGATCGCGGTCGACCACCTGTTGTCGACGGGGCACGCCTCGATCGCGTTGATCAACGGCTCGACCACGGTGACGCAGTGCGCGAACCGGCGTACCGGAGCACGCCTTGCCTTCGAGGAGAACGGCCTCGACCCGGACACCCTCGTCGAGTACGAGGTGACCGACATGTCGATCGACGAAGGCCGCGAAATCGGCCGCCAAATGGCCGACAACGCCCTGCCGGATGCGGTTTTCTGCATCAACGACCTGTTGGCCGCGGGCCTCGTCCTCGGGCTGCACGATCGCGGCGCACGGGTACCGGAAGACGTCGCGGTGATCGGGTACGGCGACCTCGAGCCGGCCACGCACGGCATCATCGGACTGACCACCGTCGAGCAACCGAAGTACGAGCTCGGCCAGGCCGCTATGCGCATGCTTCTCGAGGAGACGACGCCCGGTCCAGGGACTCATCGGCACACCACCGTGCTGTACACGCCGAGCCTGATCATCCGCGATTCCGCGCCGGCGTCCGCGTAGACGCCGAACTCCACAGCCTCTTGCCGGGTGCCGTGGAGCGATGTTTCAATCGATTCAAATTTCGCCGGACGATTCCCCTCAGACGGACAAGGATCGACGATGCCCCCAGCGCGTGAGCTCACCGCCGACAACCTGCTCCAGCGCAAGGTCCGCCGACGGCCGCGGATCGGGTTGGTGGCCGGCGGCCTGGGCACCTACTGGCCGCAGTTCCCGGACCTGTTGCCGCAGCTCCAGGAGTCGTCGCGCTACGTCTCGGAGCGCTTCCAGCAGATGTCGGCCGACGTCACCGACGTCGGGTTCATCTCCGACGCGGTCGAAGGCGCCGCGGCGGCCGAACAGCTCCGCAAGGCCGACTGCGACCTGATCGTCCTGTTCCTGACCACGTACCTCACGTCGTCGATGGTGCTGCCGATCGCGCAGCGTTCGCACGCGCCCGTCCTGGTCATCGACCTCCAGCCGTCACCACGAATGGACCACGAGAACTTCGACACCGGCGCCTGGCTCGCGTACTGCGGTCAGTGCTCGGTACCGGAAGTCGGCAACGTGTTCCGGCGCGCCGGCATCGAGTTCCGATCGGTGTCCGGGTGGCTGCGCCAGGAAGCCGCCTGGGCGCGAATCTCGCAGTGGGTCGAGGCGGCGCGCATCCGAGCGGCCTTGCGCGAAGCACGCCATGGGCTCATGGGACACGTCTACCCCGGCATGCTCGACGTCTCGACCGATCTCACCTTGCTGCCCACCACGTTCGGGTCGCATGTCGAAGTACTCGAGTTCGATGACCTGCGGCAACGGATCGAGCGGGTCGACGACACCGCGACCACCGAACGGGTCGAGCTCGCCAAACAACTCTTCACGATCGACGACTCGGTCGTGACCGAAGACTTCGTCTGGGGCGCGCGGGTCTCGGTCGCGCTCGACCAGCTCGTCGACGACTTCGCACTCGACAGCCTCGCCTACTACCACCGCGGGCTGGACGGCGAACTCCACGAACGCATCGGCGCCGGCATGATCCTCGGCGCCTCACTGCTCACTGCCCGCGGCATCCCGACGACCGGCGAGTACGAGCTGCGGACCACGGTGGCGCAACTAGCCACCGAGGTCGCCGGCGCAGGCGGCTCCTTCTGCGAGATCCAGGCACTCAACTTCGACGACGGCGTGGTCGAGATGGGCCACGACGGCCCCGCGCACCTCGCCGTCAGCTCCCGAGACCCGCTGCTCCGCGGCCTAGGCGTTTACCACGGCAAACGCGGGTGGGGCGTCAGCGTCGAGTTCGACGTACAACCTGGCCCGGTCACCCTCCTCGGCCTCGGCCAGGACCGCGACGGCTCCCTCGCCTTCGTCGCAGCCGAAGGCATCGTGGTCCCCGGCCCACTCCTCGCGATCGGCAACACCACCAGCCGAGTCGACTTCGGCCGCGACCCCGGCGAATGGGTAGACGCCTGGAGCGCCACCGGCGTAGGCCACCACTGGTCCCTCTCCACCGGCATCCACGCCGCCAACTACAAAGCCGCCGCCTCTCTCCTGGGAATCGACTTCCGCCAGGTGTGACGTCTGGAGCATCCACCCATGTCAGCGCCACGGACTATTCTGGCGATCCATGCCGACGGCCTGGGGAATCCGCAAACGATCAGCCGGATACGACCCGCTGAAGGACCGCGCGGTGCGGATCGGTTGGGACGAAGTCGGCGACCTGGCAGAGACCGGCGCGACCCGACGCGTTCAAGGCGGCGGTAGCGCTGCAGATGCCAGAACTCGACGAGCCGTCGACCCAGCCAGCGCCGGGACTCTTTGTCGGTTCGTGCACACGATAACCGAGGGCGACGTCGTGGTCTGCCCCAATCGGGCCGACAAGACCCTGGACATCGGCAAGGTCGCGGCCGTACGAGTTTCACCCGGACAGTCAGGTCCATCTGCATTAGAGGCCAGTCACGTGGTTGCGTACTGCCGTGCCTCGCAGCGAGCTGTCAGAGGCAGCCCAGAACGAGGTCGGCGCCGCGACGACGTTGTTCGCCATTTCCCGTAGCGCTTCTCGAGAAGGTGTAGGACGTGGCGGCAGCTTCGGGGCGCCCTCAGTTGTTCAAGTACCTGCAGTCCGATCGCCGGACCGACGGCAGCTACGGGGCCTTGCGTGACGTCGGCCCGTTCACGGTGCCGGGGACATTCAACCGCGGCCTCCGGCCCGAGGCACGTTCCCTCATCGCCCGCGCGTACGGCGAGGAGTTCGATCTGGAGCCGCCCTTCCCTCACACGTTCGCAGGCGTACCAATTGTCAACAATCTCGGCTCGTGGTTCGTCTCCTGGGAGAACGTACGCGGCCCGCACGATGTCGACGCCTTGTGGGAGCTGTCCCGCGCCGCCATCGCCTACGCCGCCGAAGCCACCGAGGAGACACGCGAACGACTCGTCGCCGCCTTCGACGCCTGGGCAACCGTGAGCACGCGCAAGCTGAGCATGGGCATCTACTGGATCCGGCCGCACACGTTCGCGACGACGGCTGCTTCATCCCGACCGCCGACCTCGAGCCGATGATCGAGCGACTGCGATCCCGCAAGAACATCGTCCTTCAGGGACCACCCGGAACGGGGACGACCTGGCTCGCCCGTCGGCTCGGGTGGTCACTGTGCGAGGTACGCGAAATGACGTTGTGATGCTCCAGTGCAGGTGGCGTCCCTGCGTGACGGCCCAGCCGGCCGGGCGAGGCAATCATGTCGGTGTCGAGCATCATGTCGGTCCGCGCAACCTCGTCATCGGACAGGTGGGCGACGTAGTACTGCAAGCCGACAGGCCGTCCTCCTCGCCGCCGAACCACAGGACACCTCAGGCGTCCACCGAACATCCGGCCCATCATCAAAGGTCCGGCAGCGAGACGATCAGGGTCTGACCAGTCTGAGGACGCCGATCATGATTTTGTTGCCGTCGGATCGTACGTTGGCCATCGTGGTCACGAGGGTTCGGTCTCCGGTGACCTCGATCGCGCCCCAGTACCCCTTGCCCGGCAGGAATGCCACCGCATCGCCGAAGTCGCGGGCCTCGCTGTCGCCCAGGCGGATGTATTGGCGGGAAGCCTGGTTGTAGGCCAGGACCGACTCACCGGACCGGAATCGCCCGAGATACGGGCCGGCGCCGAGGAAGAGGTTGTTCTGCCGATCGGCCGGTCCGGTCTCGTCCATGCCCAGCTTGTCCGGCCAGTTTTGCGCGGTGTAGGCCAACGAGATCATGTAATCACCGTTGGCCAGATGGGACTCCATCGCGAGCGCGATCCGGCCGGGATGGGTCTGCAGCGCACTGGGCATCTGGTCGGTGAACATCTTGACGCCGGCGTCGGTGGTCTTGGTGTACTGCTGAGCAACGCGATCGGCGGCGTACGGGGACTCGGTCACGTTCGGCGTCCACGTCCGGCCTCGGTCGTGGGATCGGATGATCGCGACGCCGGTCGACCCCGAGACGTTCTCGAGCACCCGCTTCGGCGCGGTGTGGGTGAAGTACACCTGGACCTCACCGGTCTCGGTCTGGTGCACGAACGGCTCCCAGTTTGCGCCGACATAGATCACCTGCTCGGGCTGCCAGGTCCGGCCGTTGTCGGTACTGCGGCGCAGCATCAGCCCGTCGAGCTTCATGTTGGTGCTGAAGCCGCGATTCGCCCGGAACGAGCACACCGCGAGGATGTCACCGTTGTCCAACACCCGCGCGTCCCCGGAGGAGTAGCACTGGTCGTCCGCGCCGTCGAGGATCTTGTGCGTTGCGAACAGCAACTGCGGCTTGGCCCACTGCTTCAGATCGGAGCTGGTCGTCCAGTAAATGCTCCACGCCTGCGGAGAGGTTTGGTAGAAGAGGATGTAGCGACCGTCACGCATCCGCTTGATCCGCGCGTAATGGGCGGTTTGCGTGTTGAGGAAGTCGGCGTCGAGCTCGACGTACCTCGAGGCGTCCATCTCCAGCGAGGCCACGCGGCGGGGAGACCTGCCGGCGGCCTGCGCCGGCGCAGGTGATCCGGCCAGGAGCGGCGCTCCGATCGCGGCGACAGAACCTGCAAGGACGTGACGGCGGGCGATCCTGCGTTCGGGTGACGGCATTGTCTGGCTCCCTTGTCAGAAGGTGTGGGCGGTGCACGAGAGTGCATGGCTGGAGAGAGCGCGCGATTGCCGCCATGGCTGTGGCGATCCGGTCCGCCGAGAGATCGTCGTACATCAGGACGCAGAAATCGTTGAGTGCCAACGGGATGCCGATCTGCCAATCCCACCAGCCGCCGTAGATGGCGGTCACCCCGTACTTGTTCGCGAGGAACCAGTCGAATGCCGACACCAGGTCCGCGGTCAAGCCGGGGTCGCCGGACAGGTTCGACCCGGGAGATTTGAGCGCCAGCGCGAGTTGTCGCAACCTGCCGATGTTGTTGCGCTGAACCGCGGGAATCGTGCTGCTGTCCAGATCAGCCCACAGATACGAGCGCGAGGACGACGTGTCCATCGTGCGCCACAGCTCCCCCGCACGAGCCGCGGAGTCCTCCACGTACTGGGCGACAACCGGATCATCGGCATCCGGCGCGACCAGCGTCTCGAGCCACTGCAGTCTGACGGTGTCGAAATCAGTCGCCGCCGTGGCTGTCGTGTTGGCGGAGGCGGGCGCCGGAGGTCCGGCGGCCACACCTCCGAGAGAGAGCGGAACCACCGCGGCCCCCTGCAAGAGATGCCGCCGGGAGACGCTGGGCGTGGACGACGGGTCGGACATGAGTCACCTCAGAGACGTCGACGTTCATCGGTCGAGCACCCCATGCAACCCTGCTCCACTCCGCACGTCAAGACGATAATACCTATTAGCACAGAGGCGTCGAGCGGTTCTGCCCAGACGTATCACCGCCCCCGGCATGGATGCCGGGGGCGGTGATCTGTCGGGCGGGTCAGTGGTCGCCGGCTCGCGGTTGGGTGGCGTGTACGGACGTTCACGCCGTGGATGTACTCGGACCTCGAAACACTGCAGCTCGGGTTCTTCGACGAACTGCGGGAGGCGCTCCCGGACGACCACCAGTGGAACCTGACGCGGGAACGTATCGCGAAGCTCGCGCTGGCCGTCAGCCCGGCGGCGAAGGTCCACGGGGTCGACGCCAGCAAAGTCGTTCAAGCGAGTGCGCAGAAGTGGGGCGGCCTGAGCGCCGACGCCATCAAGCGGAAGGCCGAAACCGCACTGGAGAAGTCGGGTCTGCCGATTCTGATGGTGCTCGACGACATCGATCGGCTCACGCCTGCCGAACTGCTGCTCGTCTTCAAGCTCATCCGGGTCGCGGGCCGGCTGCCGAACGTCTACTACCTCATCGCGTACGACGAGCAGACCGTCCTCGACCTGCTCTCGAACACGGACCTGATCGACCGCGAACGCAGCACCGCCCGGGCACGCGACTACCTGGAGAAGATCGTCCAGATCCGCCTCGACATCCCACCATTGCGCGCCCAGGACGCATCAGACCTACTCAACCGGGAACTCGCGCGGTTCTTGATGAGTCAGCACCTCGACGGCCGGGTCGACCTCGTCGAACGCTTCACGTCCGTGTACTACGACCACCTCATCGATCGGCTGAACACGCCGCGACCCGGCGCTATGTGTCGCAGCTGGAAGCACTGTACGGTCGGCTCGCGACGGACGTCGACCTCGCCGACTTCATGCTGCTCACCTGGCTGCGCATCGCCGAGCCGGCGCTGTACCGGCTTATCCCTCGGCACCGTGCGGACCTGACCGGAACGATCTCGGGAAGGCACGAGATCGCCGATTTCGAGATCGAGGTCGACGCCACCTACAGGATCTCGAAGTGGCAGGACCGTCTGCGCGCAGCGGGAGTCGCGAACGAGGACCATCGCGCAGTGCTCGCCGTCCTGGGGCAGCTGTTCTCCCGGATCGGCCTCGCTCAGCGAGGCGCGTCACAGCCCGTCGACGACTCGACCATGGACTTCGTCCATCGACGCAAGGGCGTCGCCCACACGGACTTCTTCGACCGGTACT
This sequence comes from Kribbella sp. NPDC043289, assembly GCF_056436705.1. Lineage (NCBI taxonomy): Bacteria > Bacillati > Actinomycetota > Actinomycetes > Propionibacteriales > Kribbellaceae > Kribbella > Kribbella sp. NPDC043289. Next base: position 332,708 of record NZ_JBWKCB010000002.1, on the reverse strand, counting down.
TCGCCATCGGCATTCCACCCGACGACCTCTCCGACATCGACGTGTCCGAGGCTCTTGACGATCTGTTTCGAGGGGCGGAACTCAAGGCCCCAGTCCGGTTCGCCCTCGTCAATGACACGGCAAGGGTGCTCCGAAAGTTTGATGCCGTGCGACCGCTCGACCTCTTCCCGGTTGCCCCACTGATCACGTTCCTGGTCGATCTGTATCAAACTCTGCCCGACCAACCAGACGTCGTCCTCAGCAGCCGAGATGCCATCCGGTCGCACCTCGAAAGGGTTCTTCCGGCGGTTATCGCGTCGCCCGACAAAGAGCACCACGACCTGATCGAGAGTATGAAGTCGACAGATACCGGCCTGATGCTTCTCACGAACGCAGTCGCGCAGGCTGTCATGCGGGGAACGGCACAGCCGTGGCTGGACGAGCACAAGTCCTCGGTCCGCGACGCCGTCTCGTCGCGGCTCGCGCGAGAGACGTCCGCGCAATCGGTCGACGATATCCTCTGGCGGTCCTTCTGGGCGTGGCACATCGTCGACGAACAGGCAGCCGAGGCCTGGATCCGCGACCAGATCAGCGGTGGACGGTGGACCTTGTCCGAGACGGCTGCATGCCTGTTCGCAACGATGTGGCCCTCCGTCGGCAGCGATCCGCAGGGAGAACTGCGATTGGCCGCGATCCGCGACGTACTCGGCATGGAGAGCGTGGCCGAGTTGATCCGCCACCTCGACCCCGAGATTTCCTCCGCGGGTGCCACCTGAACCCGGAGTGGTTGAATCTTCACTCTGGGTGATCGCCGGTTGTTTACCCGGCGAACATCTGGCGTGCTTGCAGGATTGGAACTCGCGCGGTGCGGGGGTCGCAGGATTGGGCGCGGCCCTGAGGGGTGCAGCAGGGCCGTCCATCCCTGTGAGGAGGAATCGTGATACGGAAGCGCATCGCGGCCATGGTCGTGGCGGTTGCGGCAGTTGTCGCGTCGGCCATGGTAGTCACCACCCACTCGCCCACCGCGCAGGCGGCGACGACGGTGCCGGTGTTCGACCACATCGTGCTGGTGATGTTCGAGAACCACGCGTACTCGCAGATCAACGGGAGCTCCGGCGCCCCGACGTTCAACAGCCTCGCGAGCCAGGGGGCGAAGTTCACCCAGGCGTACGGCGTCACTCACCCCAGCGAGCCCAACTACCTGGCCATCTTCTCGGGGAAGACCCAGGGCGTCACCGATGACAGCTGCCCGCACACGTTCAGCGGGGACAACCTCGGCAACCAGCTGATCAGCGCCGGCAAGACCTTCAAGGGGTACTCCGAAAGCATGCCCTCCGACGGCTACACCGGCTGCTCGAGCGGCACGTATCGGCGCAAGCACAACGGCTGGGTCAACTTCAGCAACGTGCCGTCGTCCAGCAACCTGATGTACGCCGACTTCCCGAGCTCGGCCAACTACGCCGGCCTCCCGACCGTGTCGTTCGTGAGCCCGAACATGTGCAACGACATGCACGACTGCTCGGTCGGCACCGGTGACACCTGGCTGAAGAACAACCTGAACGCCTACGCGACCTGGGCGAAGACCCACAACAGCCTGCTGATCATCACCTTCGACGAGGACAACGGCGGTTCGTCGAACCATATCTTCACCGCGTTCGTCGGCGCTCACACCCAGGTCGGAACCTTCTCCAACCAGATCAACCACTACAACGTCCTGAGCACCATCGAGAGCGCGTACGGACTGAGCCACCTCAACTCGGCGTCCGAGATCACCAACGTCTGGAACTGATCTCGCCGGAATCACCCGCTCGTGGACCCGTTCCACGAGCGGGTTTCCGCCCACTCGTCGGAGGTGACTCTCGTGTACCTGTCCTCGATCGACCGTCCGCACGCCGCGGACCCGTCCCGCAGGCGCGCACTGTTCCTGCTGAGCGGCAACGTCTTCGCGCTCGGCGCCGTCAGCCTGATCACCGACATCTCCTCGGAGATGGTGACCGCGGTGCTGCCCGTCTACCTGATGGTCGGACTGCATCTCAGTCCTGCTGTGTACGGCGCGGTCGACGGCACGTACACCGGCGCGACCGCACTCCTTCGGCTGGTCGGAGGGTACGTCGCCGACCGAGCACGCCGGCGCAAGTTCATCGCCGGCCTCGGCTACGGGTTGTCGGCCGCCGCCAAACTCGGCCTACTTGCTGCGGGCAACAGTGTCGGCGCGATCGGCGCTGTGATCGCGGTCGACCGTACCGGCAAGGGCCTGCGCACGGCACCACGCGACGCGCTGATCACGTTGTCCACCCCGCCGCAGTTGTACGGGCGTGCCTTCGGCGTCCACCGGATGATGGACACGATCGGGGCGTTCGCCGGACCGCTGGTCGCCCTGGGCATCCTGACGGCCACCACCCAGGCGTACGACGCGGTTTTCGTGGCGAGCTTCTGCATCGCGGCATTCGGCGTACTCGTGCTGGCGCTGTTCGTGCGCGATCACCGCAACGAACAGGCACCGAAGAGTACGGTGAGCCCCTCGGCTCTGGGCGGTCTGCTGCGGATGCCGCGGGTACGACGGCTCGTGCTGGCCGCATGCCTGGCCGGGCTGGTCACCATCGGCGACGGCTTCGTCTATCTCCTGCTCCAACGCCGCGAAGCATTGAGCATCACCTGGTTCCCGCTGCTCGCCGTGGGCACCAACCTCTCCTATCTCTTGCTGGCCGCACCCCTGGGCGTCCTGGCCGACAAGGTTGGGCGGCTCAAGGTCGTCGTAGCCGGCTACACCGCGCTGATGCTGGTGTACCTGTTGCTGTTCGGGCCGCTCGGCGGTTGGCCCTTGCTGGTCGTCGTACTGGCGCTGTACGGCGTGTTCTACGCATCCACGGACGGAGTGCTGATGGCGCTCGCTGGACCGGTCCTTCCCGAGGGACTGCGCACGACGGGAATCGCCCTGATCCAAACCGGACAAGCCTTGTCGTACGTCGCCTCCTCGGTGCTGTTCGGGATCGCCTGGACGGCTTGGGGACCAGCCGACGCGTCCCGGATCGCAGCGGCGCTGGCTGCGGCGGCCGTATTCGTGGTTGCGTTCCTGCTGCGCGGCATCTCCGCCACGGAGCAGTCGGCATGACGCGGCGGACAGTGCTCGTCCTCGTCGGCGCGCTAGTGCTTGCCACTGTCGCAGTCGGGTACGGCGTGTTCACGACCGGCCGCGAGCAGCCGACGGTGGCCGCGGCTAATACGCTGAGCCTCACCGGCCCGCGGATCATGTTCCGCAGTACTGCACCGGACAGCAAGGGCCGCCTTGCTCTGGTGGCCAAGGACAACCCCGGCGGGCCACGTTCGGTGTCGGCGCTGACCTGCCTGCGGGTCTACGCCGCCGGCGGCACCGGAACCTGTCTGCGCCAGGACGGTGCCCTGGCCACATTCCAGATCGCCATCCTCGACCAGAACCTCACCGTGAAGAAAGCGATCCCGTTGGTCGGCGTACCGAACCGCACGCGAGTCTCCGCCGACGGACGCCTCGTGGCGTGGACGGTGTTCGTCGCCGGCGACTCCTACAACAACGGCCGCTTCTCCACCCGGGCCGGCTTGATCGACCTCAAGACCGAGGACATGGTCGACTCACTCGAGTTCCTCTCGGTGACGCTGGACGGCCACCCCTACACCGCTCCCGACCGCAACTTCTGGGGCATCACCTTCGCTGCCGACGACAACCGCTTCTACGCCACGATGTCCACCGCCGGACACCGCTACCTGGTGGAAGGCGACATCGCGGCGAAGACCGTCCACACCATCGCGAAGAACGTCGAGTGCCCGTCCTTGTCCCCTGACGGCAAGCGCATCGCCTTCAAGTCCGCGATCGACGACACCCCATCGAAGGGATGGAGGCTGTCAGTCCTTGACCTGGCCACAGGGACGAGAACCCCACTCGCCGAAGCCCGCAGCGTCGACGACCAACCTGCGTGGCTCGACGCCAACACCATCGTCTACGCCGTCCCGGACGGCCCCGACGACTCCAACATCTGGTCAGTCCCCGCCAATGGCACCGGCGCCCCACACCTCGCGATCCCCCACGCCGAGTCCCCAGCCGCACTCGGCTGACCAGTAGCCGCTCCCACGATCATAAGCGGCTACTTATTTTTTCCCACAGAACGGAGCCGGTGAGGGGACTTGAACCCCTAACCCCCGCTTTACAAGAGCGGTGCGCTGCCAATTGCGCCACACCGGCGTGGTGTCGGTACATAGTAGTGGATTGTGTGGGGGTTGCTGCGCGGGTCGGCGGGGTTCAGGGGGCTTTGGGGGGCTCGGGCGGTTTCGGTGCTCGGGGACTCGGTGGGGTTGGTGGCGCTGCTGCTGTATGTGCAGGAGTCGACCGGGGCCGCGTTGGCGGTGGCGTTGTTGCTGTTGGCGGGGGACTTCGTGCCGGGGTTGTTCGGAGCGTTGGCGGGGGCGATCGGGGATCGGTTCGATCTGAAGCGGGTGATGGTCGCTTGTGATCTTGTGCAGGGTGCGCTGACGGTTGCCCTGGCGGTCACGCTGCCGCCGCTCGCGGTGTTGTTGGTCGCCGTCGCGGTGCGGGGTGTCGCGGCGCAGGTGTTTCTGGCCAGTTCGCGGAGTGCGATGCCGGCGTTGGTGCGGGACGAGCAGCTCGAGGCGGCGAACTCGGCGCTCGGTGCGGGGACGAACGGGCTGGAGGCGATCGGTCCACTGATCGCCGCGGGGCTGTTCCTGGTGACCGACGCCCGCGGGATTCTGGCGATCGACGCGGTGACCTTCTTCGTGTCGGCGGCGTTGCTCAATCGATTGCCCAGGCTGGAGTCCGGTGAGCGGTCGGGGCATAGCTTGTTCAAGGACGCGCGGGACGGGCTGGGGTACATCTGGCGGGCGACCCCGATCCGCGTGATCGGGATCGGCTTCTTCGCCGTCGTCGCGTTCAACGGGGTCGACGACGTCGCGATGGTGTTCCTCGCGAAGGACGAGCTGCACGGGAGCGATTCGGCGTCCGCGACGTTGTACGCCGGAGTTGGTATCGGACTCGTCATCGGGTTCGCGATCCTGGCGCGGTACGCGGGCTCGTTCACGATGCCGGCCCTGATGCTCCTCGGGTTCGCCGTCAGCAGCGTGGGCAACCTCCTCACCGGGCTGGCCTGGGCGATCTGGGCGGCGCTCGCGCTGCAGATCATCCGCGGGCTCGGTATCGCGGGCATCGACGTCGGCGTCAACACGCACCTGCAACGCGTCGTACCTGCGCATCTTCGGGCGCGCGTCTTCGGGAATCTGTACGGCGCGATCGGGCTGGCGGCCGGGATCTCGTACGTCCTCGGTGGACTGCTCCTCCAGCACACGAACGCGCGGACCACGTTCGTCGTCGCGGGCGCGGGCGGTCTGGTGGCTACGGTTGCGACTGCGCTCGGAGTTCGGCGATCGGGCGGCGGAGAGCGCGAGCCCCAGGGACGGCGATGAGCGCGATCGCGGCCATCACGAGAAAAGCCGCTGTCGGGTGGTCGACGAGCAGGCCGACGATGACCGCCACGACGAGCCCGCCGAGGTTGCCGGCCATCCAGATCAGGCCGGCCGCAGTGCCTTCGGCTTCTCCGGTACGGCGTTCCACGAGCTCGAGCACGATCGGGAGGGCGGGGAGGAGGAGCAGACCGATCAGGGTGATCGAGACGAAACCGGTGAGCACGCCGGGGGCGACCGCGAGCAGGACACAGGCGGCGGCGGTGGCGGTCAGGCTGGTGACGAGGAGCGCGGATTCGGCGCGGTGGCGGGCGACCAGGATCGGGATGGTGGCGCTGCCGAGGACGCCGGCGACGACGTTGACGAGGAGGATGGTGCTGGCGGTGCCGCCACTAACGCCGGCGGGTTCGAGCAGCGCTTGTGCGAAGGTGCTCATGGCAACGAAGACGCCGAACGGGAAGACCGCGAGAACACACAGGCGGCGGATCAACGGGTCACCCCAGACGGCTGCCAGTGCACCCAGGCCAGGGCGCGTTGCAGGAGTGCCCGAGGCAGAGTCGACCGTCGGATGCTCCGCTGCGGGTTCGAAGGTTCCCGGGTGGCGGAGAGCGATGCCCAGGGCGGCTGCGGCGAGGACGCAGAAGACGGCGGTGACCGTGAGCATGGTCGGTAGGGAGGACTCTGTGGTGAAGATTGCGGAGAGGAGGAAGGCGATCACCATGCCGGCGAAGATGCTGGCGGTGCCGACCGCGATGCCGGTGGGGCGGTCTTTCTCGGCGAGGTAGCGGCCGGTGATGCCGGTGACCGCGTTCAGCACCAGGGGCTGCGCGATCGACGCCAGGATCTGGCCCGCGAGCAGCCAACCGAAGTCGTCACCGATCAACCGCACGACGGCGCCGACGGCGGTCAGTACGGCGCCCGCGATCAGCCCGGCGCGGAACCAGCGGTCGAGCGCCAGTCCGCACGGGATCGCGAGCACGACGTACAGCAGCGGAAACACTTGCGCGAGCCAGCCGATCGCGCTTTCCGAGACGCCGTACCGGGCGGCGGCCACCGTGGTGACGCCGGCGAAGTTCAGCCAGACCAGCTGGGTCGCCGCCCCCACGAGGGAGTAGCCGACGATCGCCGACCAGTGGCTCCGCATCCGCATGCGCGAACTGTACGCCGGTGCGTTGGCCCGAGGGCGTACAAAAGAAACATGGTCGATTGGGAGGGACCGCTCGGTGAGGCGTACGAGCGGGCGACGAAGTATCTGGCGGGGTTGCCGGAGCGACGAGTAGGGCCGCGGGCGACGGCGGACGAGTTGCGGGCGGCGTTGGGCGGGGCGTTGCCTGCCGGGCCGAGCGACCCGCGGGAGGTGGTCGCGCGACTGGCGGAGGGTGTCGAGGACGGGCTGTTGCCGAGTGGGAGCGGCCGGTTCTTCGGGTTCGTGTTCGGTGGGGCGACGCCGGCGTCGCTCGCTGCGGACTGGCTGACGACGACGTGGGATCAGAACGCCGGCCTGTACGCCGCCTCGCCCGCGGCGGCCGTGGTCGAGGACATCACGGCGCGCTGGCTGGTCGAGTTGTTCGGGCTGCCGGAGACGACGTCGGTGGGGTTCGTGACCGGGGCGCAGATGGCGAACTTCACCGGGCTCGCGGCGGCACGGCACGAGGTACTGCGGCGCGTCGGGTGGGACGTGGAGCGGCAGGGGTTGATCGGAGCGCCGCGGATCCGGGTGCTCGCGGGTGCCGAACGGCACGACACGGTGGATCGAGCGCTCAGGTTCCTCGGCCTCGGCACGGACTGCATCGAGCCGATCCCGGTCGACGACCAGGGCCGGATGCGGGCCGACGCGCTTGCGCAAGCAATTGCGCACGACACTCCACAGATCGTCTGCGCTCAGGCGGGGAACGTGAACACCGGAGCGTTCGACGCGGTGGGCGAGATCTGTGCGGTAGCGCATGCGCACGACGCCTGGGTGCATGTGGACGCGGCGTTCGGGCTGTGGGCAGCGGTCAGCCCCTCCCTCGCGCATTTCCTCGATGGCGCCGAGCAGGCCGATTCGTGGGCGACCGACGCGCACAAGTGGCTGAACGTGCCGTACGACTCCGGCCTGGTGTTCTGCGCGCACCCCGAGCCGCATCGCGCCGCGATGTCGATCCGCGCCGCGTACCTGATCCAGGACGAGAACGGGCAACGCGACTCGCTCGACTACAACCCGGAGTTCTCGCGGCGGGCGCGGGGCATCCCGGTGTACGCCGCGATTCGCGCCCTCGGCCGTTCCGGGATCGCGGAGATCGTCGACCGCTGCCACGCGATGGCGATCCGCTTCGCCGACATCCTGCGTGCCGAGGGTGTGGAGGTGCTGAACGACGTCGTACTCAACCAGGTCCTGGTCCGGTTCGGGGACGACGACACGGTGACGCGGCGGGTCGTCACGACGGTCCAGGACGAGGGCACGTGCTGGATGTCCGGGACCACCTGGCAGGGGAAGGCCGCGATGCGGATCTCGGTCACCAACTGGACCACCGGGCCGGACGACATCGACCGGTCGGCGGCGGCCGTGCTCAGGAGCTGGAAACTTTCCTAGGAACCCGTGTCGATTTCCGTGCCAGTCGCTCGACGCAGGTGTGTACGACGACCACACAGGAGGAAATCACCATGTCGTTCCAGGCCTACTTGGACAAGATCGAGGAAAAGACCGGCAAGACCCCGCGGGTTCTGGTCGACGAGGCGAAGAGCCGGGGGTACGACGCCAAGGACGTGAAGGCCGGCGTGATCTGCGACTGGCTGAAGGCGGACTACGAGCTCGGCCGCGGGCACGCGATGGCGCTCGTGCACGTGATCAAGAACGGACCGCAGATCGGCGACAAGCACGTCGGCACCAAGGGCACGCATTCCGACCCGAGCAACATGCTCTGGCTGGACGGGAAGGCAACCAACCCGCTGACCGCGTAGCGCTACCGTAGGCGGGTGGATGCGAAGAAGTCGCCGCGCGACAAGTGGATCACCGTCTACGGGCGGAAGCCGGTACTGGAGGCGTTGCACGATCCGAAGCTGTCGGTGGCGAAGGTGGTGCTCGCGGACAACGCGACCGGAAACTCGATGCAGGAAATTCTGCGGGCGGCGGAAAGGTTCGGCACGCCGGTCGAGCGGGCGACGGCCAGCCGTGTGAAGTGGCTGGCCGGGAACGGCAAGCACGACCAGGGTGTGGTCGCGGACGTGAACGCGCCACGGATGACGCCGCTGGAGGAGTTCGTCCGGGACCGCGGAAAGCGGCCGACCAACGTTTTCCTGCTCGACGGCGTGACCAATCCCGGAAACGTCGGAATGATTCTGCGGACCGCGACCGGCGCCGGCATCGACGGCGTCATCCTCCCCCGCGCCGGTACGCCGCACGTCGGGCCGCTCGTCATCAAGGCGTCGGCCGGCGTCGCGTTCCAGGCGCCGATCGTGAACACGTCCACCGCGAAGGCCGCAGTGGATCTGCTGCGGACGGCCGGGTACCACGTTTACGGGCTCTCGGCCCGTTCCCAGGACTCGCTGTTCAAGACCGAGCTCGAACCGCGGGCGGTGTATGTGCTCGGCGGCGAGACGAACGGCATCACCGTCGCCACCGACTCGGACCTGCAGATCCCGCTGCACGCGACGGTCGAGTCGCTGAACGTCGCCGTCGCCGCCGCGGTCGTCGCCTTCGAGGTCACCAACCGCTGACGCCGGCGGGCGGTAAGGCGGAGTACGCCGCTAGCCGGTGATCTTGGCGGCGAGCTCCTCGGCCGACTCGCGGGTGTAGGAGCCGGAGATCTGGATCTTGCCGCCCGGGATCGCCGACTGCACCGACGGCGCCGCGACCACCTGGTCGTGGACGACGATCGCCAGCTGATTCGCCGGTGGTTGCTGCTGGGCGAGGCTCGCGGTGAGTTGCGCGAACCGCTTGGTGCCCTCCGGGTCGAGGTTCAGGGCGACGTACCACTGGCCGGTCGTTGATCCCTGCTGCATGTCGGCCTTGACCTCCGACACGTTGCTGCCGTCCAGCTCGACCTTGCCGAGTGTGTAGGCGGTGCCCTTGTCGTCGCAGGACACACCCGCGGGAGCCGGCGAGGGACAGCTGCCGGGCTTCGCCGTCAGCACCCGTCGGAACTCGACCGCGGTCGGGTCCGACGGTTTCGTGCGGACGGCCGGGGTCTTGTCTGCCGGCTTGTCGTTCTGGGTCGCGATCAGCACCACACCGGTCACCACGAGGATCACCAGGAGCAGCACCAACCCGCCGACGAGCAGGAACAACCCCTTCGACCGCGGCGGCGGCCCCGGCGGCTGCGACGGAAACGGCGGCGGATAAACCGGCTGCTCCGGCAACTGCCCCGGCGGTCCGGACGGTGCCTGGTATGGCGGTTCGTTCGGCGGCGGGCCCGGCGGTTGCGTCATGGGTCACCATGCTAAGTAACGAGGAAGTCACTCCTTGAGCAACCGCGCCGCCAGTTCCGCGTTCCGCTGCGCGAACCCCCGCCACAACTCAGGCGTCGCGGCCACCCGTTCCCGCGCCGTCGCCTCCCCCACCGCCCGCTGCGTCCACGTACACATCCGCCCGCCCCGCACCTGGAACCGCACGAGCACCCCCGACGCCCACCCGTACACATCAACGTCCCGCGGCTCGAGCCACGCGACCTTCTGCTCGGCGACGATCCAGTCCAGCGCCTCGATCTCCCCCTGCACCTTCGCCGCGAACTCGTACCGCAGCTCACCCGAAGCCCGATCCCGCCGCCGCACCAACTCGTCCCGCACCGTGTCGACCGCGGCCGGATCCCGTTCCAGTACGGCGATCGCGGCCCGCGCCAACGCCTCGCGGTCCTGCGGCCCGATCCCGAACAACCGCCCGAACTCCTCGGCCGACCCGTCACCTTCGACCGTGTACTGCAGCGGCAGCACCCGATGCAGACCGGAGATGGCCTGCCGGATCCGCAGTCCACCGAGGTACGGCCCGAAGTGCGGAGCGCTCCCGGCGACGGTGTGCTCGAAGCGCAGTCCCGGTCGTGCCCCACTGTCGAGGCGGATGTACCCGACCACCTCCGCCCCACCCTCGGTGCGGTTCCAGCGCGGCTTGGAGTGCTCGAGCAGATTCCGTTCGAGCCAGGCCGCCTCGTGCTCCGAGTCGCACCAAACACCTTCCACGCGGGCAATCCGCCGTACCATCCGCGCCAGGTGCGGACGGTCGCCGAGGTTTACCCAGTACGAGCGCACTCGACGCCGCAGGTTGCGCGCGCGTCCGACGTACAGCACCTTGCCGGCGTCGTCGCGGAAGCGGTAGACACCGGGACCGTCCGGAAGCTCCCGGATACTGCGGTTCATCAGCCCAGTGTGCACGGTTCGATCGGCCGAGTGATCAAGCGGTGGAGTGTTTGAAACAAAGGCTCGTCCGGTCTTGCGCGCGGGTGTCGTGAGACGCCATTCTGGCGGGCGATCCGAGTGCTCGTAGGGGGCTGTGAGGGCGAGCGCCGGAGTTCGTGGAGCTGGGGGGCTCGTGAGGATTTCCGCCACGCGGCTGCGCCGTGCGCTGCCCATTTTGTCCGTCCTGCTGGTGCTGCCGCTCGCCGTGATCGCGCCGGCGCGGGCTGCAGTCACGCCGACCGGTTTCAGTGAGCAGGTGGCGTTCAGCGGGTTGACCAATCCGACGAACGTCGCGTTCTCGCCGGACGGCCGGGTCTTCGTCGCCGAGAAGAGCGGCCTGATCAAGGTCTTCCAGTCGCTCGACGACACGACACCGACCGTGTACGCCGACCTACGCACCGAGGTCTACAACTACTGGGACCGTGGCCTTCTGGGGATCGCGCTGCACCCCAACTTCCCCACGGATCCACGCATCTACGTGCTGTACACCCACGACGGCCTGATCGGCGGGCCGACTCCCAAGTGGGGTACGCCGGACACGAACGACGACCCGTGTCCGACGCCGCCCGGCCCCACCGGTGACGGATGTCAGGCCAGCGCGCGGCTGTCGGTGATCAACGGGAACGGCGCCGAGCAAGTGCTCGTCGAGGACTGGTGCCAGTTGTACCCGAGCCACTCGATCGGCTCGATCGAGTTCGGCCCCGACGGCATGCTGTACGCCGGTGGTGGCGACGGCGCGAGCTTCAACTACGTCGACTACGGGCAGGACAGCTACGCGCAGTCCGACGTCACGCCTGACAACCCGTGCGGTGACGGTCCTGCACCCGTCGGCGCGACGCTCACCTCGCCGAGCGCCGAGGGTGGTGCGTTGCGCGCGCAGGACCTGCAGACGTCCGGTGATCCCACCACCCTGGACGGCTCGATCATCCGCATCAATCCTGACACCGGCCAGGCCGCACCAGGCAATCCGCTGATCAGCAACGCCGACCTGAACGCCCGCCGGATCGTGGCGGAGGGTGTGCGCAACCCGATGCGGTTCACGTTCCGCCCGGGGACGAAAGAGCTCTGGCTCGGTGACGTCGGCTACTCGACGTGGGAGGAGATCGACCGGATCGCCGACCCGACCGCGGGCGTCACCAACTTCGGCTGGCCCTGTTACGAAGGAGCCGGCCGCCAGCCCGGATACGACAGCGCGAATCTCAGCATCTGCGAGAAGCTGTACGCCGCCGGCTCCTCCGCGGTCGCATCGCCGTACTACTCCTACAAACACAGCGAGCAGGTCGGCGGAACGTGCTCGACCGGCAGTTCGTCCATCTCCGGTCTGTCGTTCTACTCGGGTGGCAACTACCCATCGGCGTACGACGGGGCGCTGTTCTTCACCGACTACAGCCGCAAGTGTGTGTGGGCGATGATGCCGGGCAGCAAGGGGCTCCCAGATCCCGGCAAGATCCAGCTCTTCGCGTCGGGGTACGGCGCCACTCGCCTGCAGACCGGACCCGGTGGCGATCTGTTCACGGTCGACTACGACAACGGCCGGATCCTGCGCTACGTGTACAACGGCACGAACAACCCGCCGACCGCCGTCATCCACGCCAGCCCGCCGAGCGGGCCGACTCCGTTGACCGTCACGTTCGACGGGACCGCGTCCAACGACGCCGACGGCGACCCGCTCACGTACGCCTGGGATCTGGACGGCGACGGCGTGTACGACGACTCGACCGCAGCGACCGTTCAACACACCTACACGACCACCGCGACCGTGACCGCGCGCTTGCGGGTGTCCGACGGGAAGACGTCCAGTACGACGTCCACGCAGATCGACGTGGCGAACACGGCACCGACCGCGTTCATCACCTCCCCCGGTCCGGCGACGACCTGGAAGGTCGGGGACAAGATCAGCTTCTCGGGTTCGGCGACCGACCCCGAGCAGGGGACGTTGCCGGCATCGGCGCTGACCTGGTCGCTGATCATGCATCACTGCCCGAGCGACTGCCACACCCACACGATCACGTCGATCACCGGTGCGAGCAGTTCGTTCACGGCGCCGGATCACGAGTATCCGTCGTACCTCGAGCTGCGGCTGACGGCGACGGACGCGCAGGGTTTGACCGACACGAAGAGTGTGCGGCTCGATCCGAAGACGGTCGGGTTGACGTTCCGCACCGCGCCGGCGGGGCTGCCCGTGACCTTTCTGGACAAGACCGGGAAGACACCGTTCAGCGACACCGCGATCATCGGGTCCAGTCTGTCGGTGTCGGCAGATCCGGCCCAGTCGATCGCGAACCAGGCGTACCGATTCGCCACTTGGTCGGACGGCGGGGCCCGGAACCACAACCTGAACGCGCCCGCGACGGCCGCGTCGTACACGGCGACGTACGGCGTGAAGCGGAACATCGCGCAGGGCCGGCCGACTGTTGCCTCAAGCGTCTATCTGCCGGGGCGTGAGGCGGCGAAGGCCGTGGACGGATCGATGAGTACGGCGTGGTCGAGCGCGCGGTCCGATCCGCAGTGGATACGGATCGATCTCGGGTCCGTGAAAGTCGTCAACCGCGTGCTGCTGAACTGGTTGTCGACGGCGTATGCGAAGTCGTACCAGGTCCAGGTGTCCGGGAGCGGGCGGACGTGGAAGACCGTTGCGTCGACCGTCAGCGGTGACGGCGGGACGGACGACGTACGGTTCACTCCGAACTATGCGCGGTTCGTGCGGGTCAACGCGACGCGGCGGGCCGTTGCCGGGAGCTACTACTCGCTGTGGGAATTCGGCGTCTACCAGGACACTGGACCGGCGACCGGGATCGCGAACCAGTGCATCGACGTCTACCAGGCGGCGACCGCGGACGGTACTCCGACCACGCTCTACACCTGCAAGGGATCGGTCAACCAGCAGTGGACCCCGTCCACCGACGACGGCACGATCCGCACGATGGGCAAGTGCTTGTCCGCCCGTGCCACCACATCGGGCACTCCTGCGGTGCTGTGGACTTGCGACGGTACTCCGGGGCACCGCTGGGTCCCACAACCCAATGGCACCCTGGTCAACGCCGCCTCGAACCTGTGCCTGGCCGCAACCAACGGCGCAAGCGTCAACGGCACGAGACTCGTCCTCAACGCCTGCAGCACGGCGAGCAGCCAGCGGTGGTTGCTGCCGTAAATTCGATCGTTGACCGCGGCCGCTCCGGCTTATCGTCTTCCCCATGAGCAAGGGCTGGGTGGACCAAGGGTACGGCGCGGTCGCGGACACCTTCGCGGAGAACTTCTCGCTGTTCCCGGAACTGGGTGCGGCGGTCACCGTCTACTCGGGTGGACGGAAGGTGGTGGAGCTCTGGGACGGCGAGGCGGCGCCTGGCCGGGCCTGGTCGCAGGACACCGTCGTCCCGGTGTTCTCGTGCGCCAAGGGGCTCGTGAGTGTCGTCGTACACCTGTTGGCGCAGGAAGGCCGCCTGACGCTCGACGCACCGATCGGTGACTACTGGCCGGAGTTCGTTGCTGAGGGCAAAGAGGGGATCACGTCCCGGATGGTCCTCGGGCACCGGGCCGGGATCCCGGTGCTGGACACCACGCTGTCGTTCGACGAGATCGCGGCGTGGACGCCGGTGGTCGCGGCGATCGAGAAGCAGAAGCCGTTGTGGGAGCCGGGGACGACGTACGAGTACCACGGGCACGTGTTCGGTTTCGTGCTCGGTGAAGTGGTACGGCGGATCACGGGACAGCTGCCCGGCGAATACTTCCGCTCGGTCATCGGCGACCCGCTCGGGCTGCGCGCGTGGATCGGCGTACCGGCGTCGGAGTTGCCCACACTGGCACGGTTGGCGGAGTCGGAAGCCCGACCGGCGATGGATCCCGAACACCTGTTGATGCGCATCGTGACGATGAACGGCGCGCTCGTCTTCCCGGGTCTCGACGTACCGCATGGATGGAACGATCCCGAGCTGCTCGCGATGGAGCTACCAGGCGCTGGCGCCGTGGCGTCCGCGACCGGTCTGGCCGGGGTGTACGCCGCTGCGATCACCGGCATCGACGGATCGGAACGCCTGCTCAGCCGCGACACCATCTCGGATGCGGTCGCCGAGGTCTCCGCCGGTGCGGGTTTCCTGGGATTCGACGCCGGTGCCCGTTGGGGCTCGGGGTTCCTGCTCGACAGCGCCTTCCGCCCGACACTCGGCCCGCGCAGCTTCGCCAACGACGGCGCCGGCGGCCAGTTCGCGTTCGGCGACGACGAGCACGGCATCGCGTTCGCCTACACCACCAACCGGATGATCGGCCACGGCGATCCCCGAGCCACTCGCCTGGTCAGCGCGCTCCGAACGAGTCTGGAACCGGGTGCCAGCTGAACGCAGCGCCGTCGCGGCGGATGTGACCCAGGCCGGGAAACGGTAGGTGGTAGGCGTGGACGAGCAGGTTCTCGTCGGCGGCTCGTTCGAGCAGGTCTCGGCGAGTGGCGACCGACGCCGACTGGTCCAGGTCCCACGGGGTGGACCACGTCGGGTTGCTCAGCTGGAGCGGGTCGTAGAAGGTGTCGCCGATGCAGAGCAGGCGTTCACCTCGGGACTGCAAGAGGATCGCCGTGTGACCAGGCGTGTGGCCGGGGGCCGCGAGGGCATGCACGCCGGGGAGGAGTTCCGCGCCGTGTTCGAAGGGGCGCAGCTTCTCACCGAAGAGGCGGATCGTTTCGCGGGCGGCCTCGAGGTGGGGTTGGGCTGACGGCAGGTCGACAGGGCCTGACCAGAAGGCGACCTCCGAGGCGTGGGCGAAGGCCGTCGCGGCGGGGAACCGCAGGTCGCCGGACCAGATCGCGCCGCGGGAGTGGTCCTGGTGCAGGTGGGTGAAGACCACCGCGGCCAGATTCGACCGCGACAGACCGGCCCCGGGCATACTTCCCTCGAGCTGACCGACGAGCGGTTCGATGTACTCGCCGTACCCGAGGAAGCTGGCGCCGAGACCGGTGTCCACGACCGCCATGCCGTCGGGTGTGCCGATGAACAGGCAGTTGTAGCCGCAGGTCAACGTGGAGCGGTCCGCACGAGCAGCGGCCCGGTCCAGATCCGCGGATGGGACCCCAGAATCCGGCGTGAAGAACTGCTCCAGCGGCGGCTCGAACGGCGGCGCCGGCTGACCGTCGCTGACCACGACGCAGTCCAGCTGTCCCACCGAGAACTGGAAGAACATCGCGCCAGTATCGCACCGGGTCGATCCTTCCCCTGCGGTTCACGAGATGGGTGGGCGGTGTTCATGCGGTCGGGCGAGGGTCACGGGGTCGACTGTGAGGAGAGCTGGGATGTCTCGAGGTCAGTGGTTGGTGGCGACCGCGGTGGTCGGGGTTGCTGCGCTGGTGGGAAGTACGGCGCAGGCGGCGCCAACCAGTGAGCCCCGGGCAATCGGTACGGCGACACTGCCCGACATCTCGCTGAAGAAGTTCTCCAACGACCTGATCCGCGGCTCGGTGGACACCGACCGGAAGGTCGACCTCGGCGGGATCGGCAGCGACCTCTACCCGGCCGGCACGAGTGACGAGTTCTGGACCGTGACCGACCGCGGCCCGAACGGCCAGATCAAGGTCGACGGCGCGAACCGCCGGACGTTCCCGGTGCCGGGGTTCGACCCGGCGATCGTGAAGGTCAAGGTGGCCGGCAAGAAACTGAAGGTGATCGACGCGATCCCGATCACCACCCGGCACGGCAAGCCGGTGACCGGACTGCCGAACCAGGAGAGCCGTGACGAACTCCCCTACACGTACGACGCCTCGACGCGACTCCCGCTGAACCCGAACGGCCTGGACACAGAGGGCATCGTCCGGGCCAAGGACGGGACGTTCTGGCTCGTCGACGAGTACAGCCCGTCGCTGGTGCACGTCTCCGCCCGCGGCCAGGTGCTCGCGCGCTACGTCCCGAAGGGCCTGAACCTGCAGGGCGCCGACTACCCGGTGATCGAGGCGCTGCCGGCGATCTTCCTGACCCGCAAGATCAACCGCGGGTTCGAGGGTCTGGCCGAACTGCCGGGCGGCGACCTGGTGCTCGCGCTGCAGAGCCCGCTGTCGAACCCGAGCAAGAAGGTCGGCGAGGCGTCTCTGAACACCCGCCTGGTGCGGTTCTCGCCGCGGCAGGCGAAGGTGACCGCCGAGTACGCGTATCAGTTCGACCCGGTCGGTGTCGTCGACCCCGGCGAGGACGATACCAGCGAACTGAAGATCTCGTCGATCGTTGCTGCAGGCCCCGAAACGCTGCTGGTACAGGAGCGCACCGACAACGCGGCCCGGTTGCAGCGCGTCGTACTGCGTCCCGCGGACAACATCCTGGGTTCGAAGTGGGACGACGCGGCGACAACCCCGTCGTACGAGGCATCAGCTGCCGGGGTGCCGGCGCTGAAGAAGCAACTGTTCCTCGACTTGAACACTGTCAAGGGTGCGCCGAAGAAGATCGAGGGTGTCGCGCTGATGCCGCGTGACACCCTGGTCGTGATCAACGACAACGACTTCGGGATGACCGACGGTCCCGAGGCGTTCGATGCCGATGGCAACCTGGTCGACGGCGGCATCGAAACGACTCTGGTGACCATCCGGCTCAAGTAGTTTCACGCGGTACGGCGCTTGTCGAGGCAGACCGCGACGAGCCACGAGTACCCGAGGACGACCGCGACGTCGAAGGCGATGATCGTCGGGCGGCTGCCCGCGCCGGCGCTGAGCCCGGCGAACGCACCGAAGAACAGGATGCCGGTGATCGCGGAGAAGCGCGCGAAGGTACGGCGGCCTAGGGCGCGGTAGTGCGCGGCGATTACCAGACATCCGGCGATCAGGCCGGAGAAGCCGATGGTGCCGGCGACGAAGTGACCCATGCCGCGCGTGCTGATCTCGGCGTAGTCGGCCGGCGTACCGACCGGGAAACCGGCGGCCGGGTCAGCGGGGAAGGCTGCGGCGAGTAGCAGGCCGACTCCGTAAGCAGCGACGAGTCGTGGGCCCCAGACCCGGCCGCGTCCGGACATGGTTCGGCGCAGGCCGATGGCCGCGGCGATCGACAGCAGGCCGCTGACGATGAAGTTGGCGGTCTGGATCCAGCCCGGGCCGCCGTTGGCGAGCAGGCTTGCCGGGTGGCGGGTGATGTCGAATCCCTCGCGAGTGAACGCCTGGATCAGCCACACCGCGACGTACAGCGGACCGGCGACGATGCCGGCGGTGAGCAGTGCGCGGGTGGAGACGCCGGCTGCGGGGAGTGTCGCGTGGTTCGTGGTCATCTCGGGTGTCCTTCCAAGGAGTGAGCGTTACCCCTGCGTCGAGCGACCCGGCCGGAAATCGACACGGCCCCAGACGAAATAGCCCGGTGTTTTGTGATGTGGGCTTGTTCACGTCACAGGGGTCGCTCGGTCGACGTCAGGTGTTTGTTCGATGAGGGCAAACGCAAAGGATCGTCATGAGCGCAGTAGTCGAGGGATTCGGTGGGACGATCGTCGCGCCGAGTGACGAGGGGTACGACATCGCGGCGCGCACTGTGCTGGTCGGGGGCAGCCCGGCGTACGTGCTGCGGCCGGCGAGTGTCGAGGACGTGCAGAAGGCCGTGCGGTACGCCGTGGCGAGCGGACTGCCGCTCGCAGTCCGCGGCGGTGGACACAGCTTCCCGGGCTTCGGGACGAACGACGGCGGCGTGGTGATCGATCTCGGCGACCTGGCCGCGATCGAGGTCATCGACAAGGACAAGCACCTGGTCCGGATCGGTGGCGGCGCCACCTGGGGGCAGGTCGCGCCCGCGCTGGCGCCACACGGGCTGGCGATCTCGTCGGGCGACACCCGCAGCGTCGGTGTCGGCGGGCTGACGTTGTCCGGCGGGATGGGCTGGAAGGTCCGCAAGTACGGCCTCGCGATGGACAGCCTGGTCGCCGCGCAGCTCGTGACCGCGCCCGGTGACGTCGTGCGCGCCTCGGCCGACGAGAACGCCGAGCTGTTCTGGGCGCTCCGCGGTGGCGGCGGGAACTTCGGGATCGTGACCGCGTTCGAGTTCGCGGCGCACCCGACGACCGACATCTACTTCGGCAAGGTGGTGTTCCCGGCGGCGGAGATCGCCGACGTACTCCAGGGCTGGGCCGATTACCTGCGCACCGCGCCCGCAGAGCTCAGCTCGATCGCGGCGTTCGCGAACCCGTTCCTCGGCGGTCCCGAGGCGCCGCTGGAGATCCAGGTCGCGTACGACGGTGACGACGCGGAACTCGCCGCGCAGGCGATCGACCCGATCCGAGCGCTCGGTACGGTGCTCGCCGACGACGTCGCGCTGACGCCGTACGCGGAGGTGCTCGTGGACGGCGCGGTGCCGCCGCCCGGGATCCAGCTGGTGACCCGGAGTGCCTTTGTCGACAAGGATTCCGTGCCCGAGGTACTGCGGATCCTCGCCGAGACCGGTACCTCGCCGGGCTCGCCGATCATCGCGATCCGGACCGTGGGTGGCGCCGTGGCGCAGGTGGCCGCCGACGCGACGGCGTACGCGCACCGGCAGGCCGAGCTGATGATCAGCACGACGACGATCGGTCCGCCGCCGGTGATCGAGGCGACCCGTCGGGCGCGGCAGCAGCTGTGGGACCGGCTCGCACCGCTGACCGCCGGCGCGTACGCGAACTTCCTGTCCACCGCTGACGATGCCGATGTCGCGGCGGTCTACCCGGCGGCGACGTACGAGCGGCTCGCGACGGTGAAGCGCGAGTACGACCCGGCCAACCTGTTCGCGGGCAACCACAACGTGCGGCCGGCGTGACTAAGGTCTGGTTCGTCACCGGGTCGTCGCGTGGTCTGGGGCGCAGTTTCGTCGAGGCCGCCTTGTCCCGTGGGGATCGGATGGCCGCGACGGCCCGCAGCAGTCTCACCGAGCTGACGAGCCGGTACGGCGACGCCGTACTCCCGCTCACGTTGGATGTCACCGACCGGAGCGCCGTGTTCGAAGCGGTGGAACAGGCGCACGCGCACTTCGGCCAGCTCGACGTGATCGTGAACAACGCGGGCTACGGGCTGTCCGGTGCGGTCGAGGAGTTCAACGAGGCGCAGCTGCGGGACCAGTTCGACACGAACTTCTTCGGTGCGCTCTGGGTCGTGCAGGCAGCGTTGCCGTACCTGCGCGCGCAAGGCGACGGCCACGTCATCCAGATCTCGTCGGTGGCCGGTCTCACCGGGCTCGCGTTGGGCGGTGCGTACTGCGCGTCCAAGTGGGCCCTCGAAGGTCTGAGTGAGGTGCTCGCCCAAGAGGTCGCCGGATTCGGGATCAAGGTGACGGTGGTCGCGCCGGGCGGTTACGCGACCGACGGCGTGACCGGTGGAGTGCAGGCCGAGCCGAATCACTTGTACGACGACCTTCGCGCGGGACTGTCGGCGTACCTGGCGGCGGCCGACTTCGGCGACACGGACGCGGCCGGGCGGGCGATCCTGAAGCTGGCCGACGCGACCGATCCACCGCTGCGGGTCTTCTTCGGTACGCAGGGGTTCCCGATGGTGCAGCAGGTGTACGCCGACCGCCTGAAGACCTGGGAGGACTGGCAGGGTTTGGCGGCCGAAGCTATGTAGTCTCAGCTATCCAGCCTCGCGATGCAGCCCGACCGCGACGACGACGATCGCCACGGCCGCCACCTCCGCGGCCTGCGGTATCTGCCGCAGGACGACGGCCCCGATCACCGTCGCCACGGCGGGCAGCAACGCAAGCATCACCGCGAACCTCGACCGCCGCACGCGCGCCATCGCGAGCTGATCGGCGACGTACGGAATCACCGACGAACACACGCCAACCCCCACGGCAGCACCGAGCAACCGCAGATCCGTGAAGGCCGGTCCGGCGTCCCGGGCACCGATCGGGAGGGCCAGGACCGTGGCGATACCCATCGCCAGCGCGAGCCCGTCGATCCGGCGCAGCCCGTCCGCGCGGGACACTCGATGCCCGAGGACGACGTACGCCGCGAAGAGGACCGCGTTGAGCGCCGTGAACAGCAAGCCGATCCAGTCGTGTGAGAGCCGGATGTCGGTCAGCAGGTAGACCCCGATCACGGCCAGCGCCAACGCCAGCAGATTGCGCAGGCTTCGGACCGCGATCGCCGCCAGGACGATCACCGGGGCGAACTCGGCGGCCGCGACCGTCCCCAGGGGCACGCGGTCGATCGCGAGGTAGAAGCAGCAGTTCATCGCTGCGAGTACGGCGCCCCACGCGAGCAGCACGTGTCGCGTTGGGTGGTCCAACGATCGCCAAGCGTGCCAGGGCCGACGCCAGATCCAGAAGATCGCGCCGGCGGCGGCGATCCGCAGCCACGCCACACCGAGCGGTTCGATCCGCGCGAACAGCAGCACCGCGAGCGCGGGTCCGAGGTAGTGGAAGGTCGCGCTGACGACGAGGTACACCTGGGGCGGAACGGTCCTGCGCATCACCTCACGGTAGGAACCGGGCCGCGGACGCACCATGGCGTTCCGGCAAGGACGGCGGGCTTCTGCTTGTCACAACGGCAAGTGACCCCGACGCTTGGAGATACTGCGGGTATGCGTCGATCGGGGATGTTTGCCGCGCTGGCAGGGTGTCTGTTGCTGACCGTTTCGCCGTTGACCGCGCAGGCGAAGGTGGAGGCGACCACGGTGAAGACACTGACGTTCAACATCCATCACGGCGCGGGGGTGGTGGACGGGAAGCTCGATCTCGAGCGGGTCGCGCGGACCATCGAGGCCTCGGGTGCCGAGGTCATTGGTCTACAGGAAGTCGACCGGTTCTTCGATGCCCGCAGCAACTTTGTGGACCAACCGGCCTGGCTGGCGGCACGGTTGAAGATGAACTACGTGTTCGCCGCGAACCTCGACTGGGACCCCGCCGAGCCGGGCAAGCCCCGTCGCCAGTACGGCACGATGGTGCTCTCGAAGTACCCGATCGTCGACTCGCACAACACGCTGCTGCCGCTGCATTCGGGGAGCGAGCAGCGCGGTCTGCTGGAGACCCTGATCGACGTCGGTGGTACGCCGTTGCGGTTCGCGGACACGCATCTGACCACGATCAACGACGGCGAGCGCGTCGAACAGGTGAACGCGATCGTCAGCCTGCTGAAGGACGCGCCCGAGGCGACGCTGCTCGTCGGCGACATGAACGCCGTACCGACGAGCACCGAGATCCGGACGCTGACGATGCACTTGACCGACACGTGGCCGCAGAAGGGCTTCGGGCTCGGGCTCACCAGTCCGGTGCCGCTGCCGACCAAGCGGATCGACTTCCAGCTGCACAGTGCGCAGCTGACGCCGACCGCGGCCTCGGTACCGGTGAGCCTCGCCTCCGACCACCTGCCGGTCGCAGCGACCTATTCGTTCAGCTGACGCTCGTACGCCTCCGGTGACCAGCCGGCCGCGGTCTTCGTGACCAGCTTGGCGCCGAGACGCTCGTAGAACCGGTAGCCCGCGGTGTTCTCGATCCGCAGGCCCCAGCTGATCGGGAGTCGATCCGGCAACGCGATCCGGGCCAGCGCGAGCATCAGTTTCCGCCCGGTTCCGGCGTCACGGAACTGCTCACGGACGTACAGATCGTCCAGTGCGAGCTGGTCGCCACCGACCCAGAGGTACGGGCGGCGGACCGCGGAAACGTAGCCCGCGGCGATTCCGTCAACGTGTGCGACCAGGACGAACACGCTTTCCTGCGCGAGGAAACCCCGCCAGTCCTCGACACTCGACGTCACGTATTTCCGTTGTTCCTGGTAGTCGGCCAACTCCCCCAGCAACGTCAGAACGGTTTCCGCGTCCGCGACCACCGCGCGGCGAATCTCAATGGACATGAACCCCTCCGGTCGAAGGCTTGAACGCCGGTACGACGACCAGCGCGAGCGCGGCCCCCACGGCAGCAGTGATCGCGGCGAACGTGAAGCCCCGGGTGAACCCGCTCGTCACCGTCCCGGCCAGACTGGCCGCCGCCACACTCGACACCACCGCGACACCGAGCGACGCACCGAACTCGTGGAACGTGCTCAGCAGTCCGGACGCGAGCCCGGCCTCCCGGGGGTCGACCTGCGCGAACGTCGTGGTCGACGCCGCCACGAACGCGGCTCCGAGCCCGATCGTCCCGATGCTCATCCCGATCACGACCACGGCGGCACCTTCCCAGAGCGCGGGACCAGCGACGCCGAGCGCGGTGATCAGGAACCCGGCGAACGCGACGGGTCGCGCGCCGGCGCTGCCGACGAGCTGACCGCCGACGTGCGCGCCGACGATCGCGGCGAGGGCGACCGGCAGGAACAACAGTCCGGTGCGGAGGGCGCCGTACTGCTGGAAGTGTTGCAGGTAGAACGAGCCGAGGAAGAACATCGAGATCATCAGCGCGGTCGCGACCAGCAGCATGAAGGTGCCTGCGGCAACTGGTCGGCGGGTGAGGATCCGGAGGTCCATCAGCGGTGACCGGACGGTGCGCTGGACCCACGCGAAGACGCCGTACAGCACGATGGCGCCGGCCAGCGTGCCGAGGGTCGCGAGTGAGAGCCATCCGCGGTCGCCGGCGTTGATCAGCGCGTAGATCGCCGTACCGGTGCCGGCCGTGACCAGCAGCGCACCCGGTACGTCGAGGCGACCGGGCTGCTCGCTCGGGGTGTCAGCCGGGAGCATCCGCATCAGCAGCGTGAACACGACCAGGCCGATCGGCAGGTTGATGTAGAACACCCACTGCCAACCGGGGCCCGCGGTGAGCAGGCCGCCGAGCAGTACGCCGACCGCGGAGCCGCCACCCCCCATCGCGGACCAGATGCCCAGCGCCTTGTTGCGTTCTTCACCGTCGAACGTCTTGGTGACGACGGACAGCGCGGCCGGGGACAGCATCGCGGCACCGATCCCCTGCGCGACCCGTCCGGCGAGCAGCATCTCGGGGCCGGTGGCCAGACCGGTCGCCAGCGAGGCGAGCGTGAATACGAACAGGCCGGTCAGGACGACCCGGCGGGATCCGAAGAGGTCGGCGGCCCGGCCGCCGAGGAGCATCAGGCCGCCGAACATCAAGGTGTACGCACTGACCACCCAGGTCAGCGTCTCGCGCTGGAGCTGCAGGTCGGTCTCGATGTTCGGCAGCGCGATCGCCACCACGGTGACGTCCAGGATCAGCATGAACTGCGCGACGGCGAGCAGCCCCAGCAGTCGCCACCGCCGGGGGTCTTGTTGGGTCATGAGCTCATCCTTAAGTTGAACACGGCTGTACGGGTTATGGTCGGTACGGTAACTCGTACACTGGTGTTCGACAAGAGGATTTCGTACAGTGGTGTTCAACTTCTTGGAGGCGCGATGGCGACGGTGACCACCAGGCGTGCGGACGCGCAGCGCAACATCGCGGCGATCCTGACCGCGGCGGCCGACTGCCTGGCCCGCGACCCGGGCGCGAGTACGTCGGAGATCGCGAAGGCGGCCGGCGTCGGCCGGGTCACGCTGTACGGCCACTTCCCGTCCCGCGCCGAGCTCGTCGACGCGGTATTCGTGCAGGCGATCGCGGTCGGCGAGGAAACCCTCGGGAAGGTCGATCTGACCGGCGACCCACGGGCCGCGCTGACCCGGCTGATCGAGTCGAGCTGGCACCTCGTGGACCAGTACCGCGCGCTACTACTCGCGGCTCAGGAGACGCTGCCACCGGGACGCGTACGCGAGCTGCACGCCGACCCGATGGCGCGAGTGGAGCGCCTACTCGAACGCGGCCGCGCCGAAGGGGTGTTCCGTTCCGACCTGCCGACATCATGGCTGGTCAGCGTGATGCACAACGTCATGCACGGCGCCGCAAGCGAAATCCACGCCGGCCGAATCACCTCCACCGACGCCGCCCCCTACATCACCGCAACCCTCCTCGCCGCCTTCACCCCACCAAGCTAATCAGCCAGCTCTCACGACTCGGCTACCCACCACCAACCAAACGCCACGACTCGGGGACACGTGGAGCACGTACTCGAGGGACGCCCGTACGACGCAATCCCCCCGCTCGCCACTCGATCCGCCCGCTCGCTCGCTCGACAACACCTACCCACGATCCGCCGAGTCGTGAGAACTGGCTGCCAATCCACGACCACACCCCACGACTCGGCAAACCCACCACCAACCAAACGCCACGACTCGACAGCTCGCGGACACGCGGGGCACACACGCGAGTGACGCCCGTACCGGGCAATCCCCCACTCGCCGCTCGATCCGCCCGCTCGCTCGACAACACCCACCCACGATCCGCCGAGTCGTGAGAACCGGCTGCCAATCCGCAACCACACCCCACGACTCGGCAAACCCACCACCAACCAACCGCCACGACTCGACGACTCGGGGAGATGTGTGGTGCGTATGCGAGGGGCGCCCGTACGGCGCAATCCCCCGCTCGCCACTCGGTCCGCGGTGGTTGTGCGAGCCGGCCGGCCAGACGTGCAGCATGCCGTTCGCGAATCGGGCGTCGACGGTCTCGTTCGCGACCCCGCCGGCGTCCGCGAGCAACCGGCGTACCTGCTGCTCCGCGTTGTGCTGTTGGGGGTCGTCGTCATCCGGGCTGGGCGACGCGGCGGGTGGTCGCCCAGCCGTGCGTACGCCTACTCCAGCCAGACGGTTTCGAAGGTTGGGTTGGCGTGGATGTGCACTGCTTCGTAGCCGCCCGGACCGGTGCGGAACTTGTGGGGCGTGTCGGCCGGGACCACCAGGATCTGCCCGGCCTTGCCGACGATCTGCTCGGTGCCGACGGTGAACGTCGCCGAACCGCGCCGGATGATGAACGTCTCGGCGTACGGATGTTTGTGCAGTCGCGGGCCGGCGCCCTCCTGCGTGGTCGACTCGAGAATCAGTGAGACGCCGGCGCCACCCGGCAACTCGGTGTAGTTCTCGGTCCATTCCTCCCCGTCGTCCCGCCCGTCGGCGCGGTTGATCACCGCGGCCCCGGAACTCGCGATCTCCGTCATGCCACCCTCCTCGCGGTCAGAGCTGTCACCGTAACTTCGCACCCGGTGCTTTCAAACCCCTTTCGTCCTGGTGCACCCGTGCTCGACCGGCTCGCAGAACTGGTGCACCGGGGTGCCGCCGACCGGCTCGCATAAGGTGTGCCGCATGCCGCTGTACGCGTTCGAAGGTAAGCGCCCGACCGTCCATCCCGACGCCTGGATCGCGCCGACCGCCACGCTCGTCGGCGATGTCGTCGTCGAGGCCGGCGTCTCGATCTGGTACGGCGCGGTGATCCGGGCCGACCTCGGCACGATCACGATCCGGGCCGGCGCGAACATCCAGGACAACACCGTCATCCACGTCGGCCACAACGGCTGCGAGATCGGCCCGAACGCAACGGTCGGCCACCAGTGCCTCGTGCACGACTGCACGATCGGCGAACAGGCGCTGGTCGGCAACGGCGCGATCGTCCTCGACGGCGCCGTCGTCGGCACCCGCTCCCTGGTCGCCGCCGGCTCCACCGTCACTCCCGGCGCCGTCATCCCACCGGAGTCCGTCGCGATGGGCAGCCCCGCGAAGAAGATCGTCCCCCTGGACGGCACCGCCAAGCTCTTCGTCGACCACAACTCCGCCGTCTACCACGCCCTAGCCGAACGCCACGCCGCAACCGTGGAACTAGTGGAGGACTAGGCACCGCGGCCTAGCCCGTTTGAGGGGCCGGCCCCTCAAACGGTGGGTGGACCCCTGGCATTTCGGGTGCGCACCCCACACTCTCAGGGGCCGGCCCCTCAAACGGTTTGGGCTCAAGCGGTGGTTGAGGGGCAGGGCGGTTGTGGCCGAGGAGGGGCTGGGCGATCGGCAGCTCGACAGGAGGTGTCGGCGATATCGGGGGGCCGCGTCGGTGGGCTGAGCGTGGCGATCGGTGGAACCGACCGATACCTCCTGTCGAGCTGCCGATGAGGCGTGCTCAGATCCGCCAGTTGTAGCGGCGTTCGGGGCGGCCGGTGGTGCCGTAGCGGAGGGTTACTTCGGCCTGGCCGCGGGTGGCGAGGAACTCGAGGTAGCGGCGGGCGCTGACGCGGGAGATGCCGACGACTTCCGCGCATTCGGCGGCGGACAGGTTCTCGGGGGCGTTGCGTAGGGCCGCGGTGACCAGGTCGGCGGTCTCCTGGCTGAGGCCCTTGGGGAGGCGGTTGGCGAGCGCCCGCGCCGGCGCCAGCACGCGGTCGACGTCGGCCTGGGACGTGACCTGGTCGGGGACGCTGGCCCGCCGGCGGGCGTACTCCTGCAGACGCGTCCGCAGATCGTCGAACCCGAATGGCTTCAGCAGATAGTTCACGACCCCCTGCCGCACAGCACCCCGTACGGCGTCCGCCTCCCGCGCGGCCGTGATCACCAGGATGTCGACGTCCGGCCGCGCGGCCCGCAGGCGCGCGATCAGGTCGAGGCCGAACACGTCCGGAAGGTAGAGATCGAGCAGCACCAGATCGGGCCGGAGTTCGGTCAGCGCCGCCACCGCCTGGTCGCCGGAGTTCGCCGTACCGACGACCTCGAAGCCGTCCACGCGGTCGACGAAACCGCGGTGGATGCGGGCCACCATGAAGTCGTCGTCGACGACCAGCACCGTGATCATCGGGCTCCTTCGGGAGTGGGTTGGACGGACATCCGGGCGATGAACGCGGCGCCACCGTCGGTCAAGTTGGTGACCGCGACCTCGCCGCCGCGGCGCCGGCAGATCAGCCGTGTCATCGCGAGCCCGATCCCGCGCTCGCCCTCGGCCGCGGCCTTGGTGGTGAACCCGTGCGCGAACACCTCCTGGGCCAGCTCCGGCGCCACTCCCGGTCCGGAGTCGCGGACCACGATCTCGACACTCGTCGCGTCCTGCCGCAGCTCGACCTCGACCCACGCGGGCGACAGCGGCGTACCGGACTGGGCCGCGGCGTCGATCGCGTTGTCCACCAGGTTGCCGAGCACCGTCGCGATATCGGCGGACAGCTCCGGCTCGAGGCGCAGCAGCGTGGTCCGCTCGGACACCCGGAGCTCGACGCGGCGTTCGGCCGCGAGCGAGGACTTCGCCATCAACAGGGCGGCGACCGTCGTGTCGTGGACCCGCCGGGTCACGGTCAGGTCGAGCGACTCACGATAGCGGTTCAGCGCGCCGACGTACGTGACGACCTCGTCGTACTCCCCGATCTGGATCAGTCCGGAGATCGTGTGCAGCTGGTTCGCGAACTCGTGGGTCTGCGCGCGCAGCAGCTCGGCCGACGACCGGAACGAGCCCAGCTCCCGTTCCAGTTGCGCGAGCTCGGTCCGGTCGCGCAGCGTGGTGACGGAACCGAGCGACCGTCCGTCCTTGGTCACACTCATCCGGTTCATGACGAGCACGCGCCCCCGCCGTACGACGACTGCGTCGCGCGCCTCGTCCTCGCCGGCCAACACGTCGCGCAGCCGGCCCTCGATGCCCAGCTCCCGCAGGCTCTTGCCGACCGCGTTCTCGGGAAGGTCGAGCAGCCGGCGCCCGACATCGTTCACCAGCGTCACCCGCAGCTGCGGGTCCAAGGCGACGACGCCCTCGGCGAGCCCGTACAGCATGGCTTCGCGGTGCTCGGCCAGTCCGGCGATCTCGCGCGGCTCGAGACCGAGCGTCTGCCGCTTGATCCGCCGCGCCAGCAACCACGACCCGAGCAGCCCGAGCACACACGCGATCCCGAGATAGATCGCCAGGTACGACGATGCGCCGCGTAGCCGCTGCATCGCCGTCGGTGCGTGCTCACCCACCATCACGGTCCCGATGTGGTCGCCGAGCGTCCCGTCCGAAATGCCACTCCCGTCGCGGCCCTCGCTCAGCACCGGCACCTGGGCGACGAGTTCTTTCCCGTCGCCGCCCTGCAGCTCACCGGACCAGCCACGACCGTCCGCGACCTCGGGAACACCCAGTGTGAGCTTGGTGCCGATCAGCGTCGGATTCGTTGCCGCGATCACCTTTCCTTCGGCGTTGGCGACCGTGATGGAAGTGACTCCCGACTGGGCGAGACTCGTCTGCAACGCAGGCGCCAGCATCTCGGCGGGCGCCGGGTTCCGGATCCCGAACCGGAGCGCCGGGCTGGACGACAACTGCTCGGCCAGCAACGTCACCCGGCGGCCTTCCACCCGGTTGAACGTGGCCGCGGACTGCGCCAGCGAGACCGCGGCAACAGCGACGAGCACGACCACGACGATCGCCAACTGCAGCACGAGCAGCTGCCCGGCCAGCGTCGGCCTCCTGCCCAGCCGGCTGCTCAGTTGTCTGCTCAGCTGCCGGTCCAGTCGCATCGCCATGGTCACCTCCCGTCTCGTCGCAGGTCCTGCCGCATGATCACCGTTCGAGCGCCCGAGTGCCACACTTCACCCAGGTTCGGCCCGTGACCACAATGAACTCAACCACCGCTGCGGCCACAACGCAGACGCCCGTACCGCTGGAGGTCCACGATCGTCGCCACCTGATCCCCTCGAGAAAAGGACTCCGCCAATGAGGTCCAGGCCAGTGCTGATGGCAGCCACGGCGCTGCTCGCCGTGTTCAGCGTCACCGCTTGTGGTGCGACCGCGGACAAGAAGGACGCCTCCGACGGCGCCGACGGGCAGCCGGCCACCGGGCTGCGGCTGATGGTGCCGAACACCGCGGGTGGCGGCTACGACACCACCGCCCGGACCGCCGCGAAGGTGATGGAGGACGCCAAGATCGCCACCGGCATCCAGGTGTTCAACCTGCCCGGCGCCGGCGGCACGGTCGGCCTGCAGCGGACGGTGAACGAGAAGGGCAACGGCAAGCTCGCCATGCAGATGGGCCTCGGCGTGGTCGGCGCGACGTACACCTCGAAGTCGAAGGCGACGCTCACCCAGACCACCCCGCTGGCGAAGCTGATCGAGGAGGCCGGGGCGATCGTCGTCCCGAAGAACTCGCCGTACAAGACGATCCAGGACCTGGTCACCGCCTGGAAGGCGAACCCGAAGGGGATGGCCGTCGGCGGCGGCTCGTCGCCGGGCGGACCGGACCACCTGCTGCCGATGCAGCTCGCGCAGGCGGTCGGCATCGACCCGAAGGACGTCAACTTCGTCTCGTACGACGGCGGCGGCGAACTGCTCCCCGCGCTGCTGGGCAGCAAGATCGCGTTCGGTACCAGCGGGTTCGGTGAGTTCCTTGACCAGGTGGAGAGCGGGCAGGTCCGGGTCCTCGCGGTGAGCAGCGAGAAGCCGATCGACGCACTGAAGGACGTACCGACGCTGAAGGACTCCGGGATCGACCTGGTGTTCACCAACTGGCGCGGGATCGTCGCGCCGCCGGGGATCAGCGACGCGGACAAGAAGGTCTGGATCGACGCGCTGACCAAGATGCACGACTCGGCGGAGTGGAAGGCCGAGATGCAGAAGCACGGCTGGACCGACGCGTTCGTCACCGGTGACGAGTTCGGCAAGTTCCTCACCGACCAGGACAAGGCCGTTGCGGACATTCTGACCAAGTTGGGGCTCGCGGCGTGAGCACCGCCGAGGCTCAGACCGAGGCTCGGCGGGACAAGGCGCAGTACGGAGTGTGTGGGTTCCTGGCGGTGGTCGGCGTCCTGGTGATCGTCGACGCCGCCCGGCTCCAGCACATTGCCAACAGCAACGATCCGATCGGCCCGAAGCCGGTCCCGATCGTGCTCGGCGTACTGCTCCTGGTGGTCGCCGTGCTGTACGCCGTCGACGTCGCGCGCGGCGGCACCGGTGCGGCCGAGGAAGGCGAGGACGTCGATGTGACGTCGGCCGTCGACTGGCGCACCGTGCTGCTGCTGATCGCCGCGTTCGTGGTGAACCTGGTGCTGATCGAGCCGCTCGGCTGGGTGATCAGCGGGACCGTGCTGTTCTGGGGTTCGGCGTTCGCCCTCGGTAGCCGGAACCACATCCGCAACCTGGTCATCGCGGTCGCGCTGGCGCTGATCACGTTCTACGGGTTCGCGATCGGACTCGGGGTCGGCCTGCCCGCCGGCGTACTGCAAGGGATTCTCTGATGGACAACCTGATGAACCTGATGAACGGGTTCGGTGACGTACTGACGCCGATCAACCTGCTGCTCGCCCTGCTCGGCGTGACGGTCGGTACGGCGGTCGGCGTGCTGCCCGGGATCGGCCCGGCGATGACCGTCGCGCTGCTGCTCCCGATCACCTACGGGCTGGAGCCGGTGCAGGCGTTCATCATGTTCGCCGGCATCTTCTACGGCGGCATGTACGGCGGCTCGACGACGTCGATCCTGTTGAACACCCCCGGTGAGTCGTCATCGGTGGTGACGGCGATCGAGGGCAACAAGATGGCGCGGGCCGGACGGGCCGCGCAGGCGTTGGCGACGGCCGCGATCGGTTCGTTCATCGCCGGAACGATCGGGACCGTCCTGCTGGTGCTGGTGGCTCCGCAGGTCGTGAAGTTCGCGATCAGCCTGGGCGCGCCGGACTACCTGGCGATCATGCTGCTGGCGTTCGCCGGCGCGACCTCGGTGCTCGGATCGTCCCGGATCCGTGGCTTCGCGGCGTTGCTGCTCGGTCTGGTGATCGGCCTGGTCGGGATCGACAAGGTGACCGGTCAGCAGCGGCTGACGCTCGGCATTCCGCAGCTCGCGGACGGGATCGACGTCGTGGTGGTTGCCGTCGGCATCTTCGCGGTCGGCGAGGCGCTCTGGGTCGCGGCCCACCTGCGCCGGAACCCGGGCACCGTCATCCCGGTCGGCCGCCCGTGGATGGGCAAGTCGGACTGGCGGCGCTCGTGGAAGCCGTGGCTGCGCGGTACGGCGTACGGCTTCCCGATCGGTGCGCTGCCCGCCGGTGGCGCGGAGATCCCGACGTTCCTCTCGTACGCGACGGAGAAGAAGCTCTCCAAGCACCCGGAGGAGTTCGGGCACGGCGCGATCGAGGGCGTCGCCGGACCGGAGGCCGCGAACAACGCGTCGGCCGCCGGGACGCTGGTGCCGATGCTCGCGCTCGGTCTGCCGACCAACGCGACCGCCGCGGTGATGCTGGCCGCGTTCACGTCGTACGGGATCCAGCCCGGACCGTTGCTGTTCCAGCGCGAGCCGAAGCTGGTGTGGGCGCTGATCGCGAGCCTGTTCATCGGCAACCTGTTCCTGCTGCTGCTCAACCTGCCGCTGGCTCCCGCCTGGGCGAAGCTCCTGCAGATCCCCCGCCCGTACCTGTACGCCGGGATCATCTTCTTCGCCTCGATGGGCGCGTACGCCGTGAACGCGCAGCCGCTCGACCTGCTGCTGCTGTTGCTGCTCGGTCTGCTCGGGTTCGGGATGCGGCGGTTCGGCCTGCCGGTACTGCCGCTGATCATCGGCGTGATCCTCGGCCCGATCGCCGAACGGCAGGCCCGGATGGCGCTGCAACTGTCCAACGGCGACGTCTCCGGCCTGGTCGGCGGCCCGGTGGCGTACCTGATCTACGCGGTCATCCTGCTGATGATCGGCTGGCCCCTGGTCGCGAAACTGCGCCGGAAAATTATGACAAAGGATGTCGCAGTTTCCGCCTGAGACTAGGTGCATGAACGATCTGAACAGGGCTTGGCTGGGTGTGGTCTCCGCGGACCACGCCCAGCGGGCCGTCGACGGCGGTTTCATCCAGCTCAACCACGGCAAGCGGTACGGCGTCGCGCGGCTGCGCAGAGGCGACGGTTTCGCGATCTACTCGCCCACCGAGCGGTACCGCGAGAAGCGCCCGCTCCGCGCCTTCACCGCGCTCGGGATCGTCGCGGACGAGGCGCCGTACCAGGCCGAGGCGATGGACATGGGCAGCCACGGCGTGGTCCAACCGTGGCGGCGACGGATCGAGTTCATTCCGGTTCGGCGGATGCCCATCGGCGATCTCGATCTCGAGCTGACCCAGCAGCCGAACTGGGGTTACCAACTCCGGCGCGGTCTGGTCCCCCTCACCGTTGGCGACTTCGAGAGGTTGCGGGCGGCGACCCGGGTCGCGCTGTAGGTTCGGTCCATGGCGGCCGTTGGGGACGACATCTCGGTGACGAGCGCGCGGCGGATGGCCCTGAACGCGCAAGGGTTCGGCGAGGCGCGCGGGCGTGCTGACCTGCGACGAATGCGGAAGGCGATCCGCCAGGCGGGCGTGCTGCAACTCGATTCGGTGAACGTGCTCTGTCGGTCGCACTACCTGCCGCTGTTCGCGCGGGTGGGCAACTATCCGCGGCCGACGCTCGACAAGCTCGCCTGGGGTCCCGACCGCGAGCTGTTCGAGTACTTCTGGGGCCACAAGGCGGCCTTGCTCCCGTTGACCGTCTATCCGCTGATGCGCTGGCGGATGCGGGCGGCCGAGCGGCAGGTGTGGGACGAGGAACTGAGCCCGGAAGTGACCGCTCCGTGGTCGGTCGTCGCGGGCATGCGGCGGCTCACCGCCGAGCGACCGGGGTACGTCGACCAAGTGCTCGCACTGATCACCGAGAAGGGCCCGTTGACGGCGGGCGAGGCGAGTCCGGACGGCGTACGGCGCAAACGCACCGATCCCGATCCGGATCCGACCACCGGCAAGATGTGGAACTGGCAGGACGCGAAGATCGCGATCGAGTACCTGTTCTGCGCGGGGCGGGTGATGATCGCGGGCCGCCGGCATTTCGAGCGGGTCTACGACCTGACCGAGCGGGTGCTACCGGACGACGTACTGAATGCTCCGGAGCCGAGCGCCGACGAGGCCCGGCGCGAACTGGTCCGGATCGCGGCCCGCGGCCTCGGTGTCGCGACGCTACGAGAGCTCTGCGGCGGCAGCGGGCAGGCGCACTTTCCGTTGCCCGCAGCAACGGGCCGCGAGGTGATCGGCGAACTGGTCGAGGCGGGCGAGCTGATCCCGGTCCGCGTCGAAGGCGTGAAACAGCAGGCCTACCGCTGGCACGAGGCCAAGGACGGCTCGGTCGACGCGCAGGCCCTGCTCTCGCCCTTCGATCCCCTCATCTGGAACCGCGACCGCACCCATCACCTGTTCGACTTCTTCTACCGGATCAGCATCTACACGCCCGCGCCCCAACGCGTCCACGGGTACTACGTGCTGCCGTTCCTCCTCGGCGACGACCTCGTGGCCCGCGTCGACCTCAAGGCCAACCGCCAGACCTCGACCCTCGTCGTCCCCACGCTCACCGCCGAGCCCGGTACGCCGGACTTCGTCGAACCGCTGGCCGCCGAACTGCACCTGATGGCCGACTGGCTGAACCTCGACCACATCGCGATCCCCGCCGACGGCCCGCTCGCCGCTCAGCTGACCGATCGGATCCGCGTCACGAGTACGCCGGCCAGGACCGTGACTACGGACGCCAAGAGGTAGAGCACCGGATATCCGCCCAGGTGCTTCACGATCGGCGCGGCGATGACCGGCGCCAGGACCTGCGGCAGCGAGTTCGCGATGTTGATGACGCCGAGGTCCTTCGCCCGGTCGCGCGCGTTCGGCAGGACCTCGGTGAGCAGCGCGAAGTCCACCGAGAGGTACACGCCGAACCCGGACCCCAGGACGATCGCGCCGAGGACCGCGCCCGGCCAGGTCGGCCAGAACGCGAGGATCACGCCGGCCACCGCCATCACCCACCCGGACGCGGTGACGAACACCTTGCGGCGCGCGGAT
Source organism: Kribbella sp. NPDC043289 (assembly GCF_056436705.1). Classification (NCBI taxonomy): domain Bacteria; kingdom Bacillati; phylum Actinomycetota; class Actinomycetes; order Propionibacteriales; family Kribbellaceae; genus Kribbella; species Kribbella sp. NPDC043289. The sequence goes on along the minus strand of NZ_JBWKCB010000002.1, from coordinate 298,450 downwards.
CTGTCGGACCACCGGCCGAACGAGATCGCGGTGATCAGGACGCAGACGCTGTAGATCGCGGTCAGGATCAGTACGCCGGTGTCGGCGTCCGCGATACCGACCTCGTCCTGCAGGTAGTAGAAGAGGTACAGGGTGCCGAGCGCGTTGCCGACGTTGAACAGGAACCTGGTCAGCCACGCCCAGCCGAAGTCGGGGTACCTGCGCGGGCTGATCCAGAAGCCTTTGACGAACTCGGTCAGGACGAACGGCGGACGCTCCACCAGCCGAGCGTCGCCGCTGCGGAGCAGGTACGGGACGACGGAGAGGAGCAGGAACGCGGCGCAGGCGACGTACCCGAGGGTGTAGTTGCCGAAGGTGGCGGCGAGGGCGGTCCCCACGAGTGCGCCGAGGACCTGCGAGATCGCCACCCAGCCGCCGACGACGCCGCGTTGGGCGACCGGGACGCGATCGGGGACGACCGCGGTCGCCGCGGCGAGCAGCGCGTTGCCGAAGAGCTGGACCAGGCACCAGCCGAGGATCATCAGGCCGACGAACCGCGCGCCGGACAGGATCAGCAACCCGGCGGCACCGCCGAGGGCACCGGCTACGATCCACGGGACGCGGCGGCCGAAGCGGGACGTGGTGCGGTCGGAGATCGCGCCGAACGCCGGGTTCGCGACCACCGACACCGCGGCGCCGACGCCGGTCACCAACCCGAACACGAACTCCTTGTTGCCTGGAGCAACCGCCTCGGACTGTTGCGCGAGCAGGACCTGGATCGGTCCGAGCCAGGCGGCGAACACCCCGATGTTCGCGAGCACGACGGCCGCCGTCCAGCCGGGGCGCACCCGCTCGGTCGGCTCCGCCAGCGCGGACGGCACCACCCCGGGCTCGGGAATCATCGACGACTCTGGGCGATCACATCACGCAACCAGTGGTACGACGCCTTCGGTGTCCGCACCTGGGTCTCGAAGTCCACGTGCACGAGACCGAACCGTTGCGAGTACCCGGCGGCCCACTCGAAGTTGTCGAGCAGCGACCATTGGAAGTACCCACGAACGTCGATCCCGTCGGCGATCGCGGCCTCGAGCGAGCGCAAATAGCCGTCCAGGTAGGCGATCCGCCGCTGGTCGTCGACCACGCCGTCCACCGGACCGTCGTTGATCGCGCAGCCGTTCTCGGTGATGTAGATCGGTGGCAGCCGGTCGCCGTACCGGTCCCGGAAGATCCGCAGAATCTCGCTGAACGCGTCCGGCACTACCGGCCAGCCGAAGTCCGTGGTCGGGTAGCCGGTCAGCGGACGCGGCTCGAACGGCAGGCCCGGCGGGAGCTGTACGCCGTCGGTCGCCGCGGTGTCGGCCTGACCGGTCGCGGCGCCGACGGACACCGGCGCATAGTGGTTGATCCCGAAGAAGTCGAGCGGCGTAGAGATGACCGCGAGGTCGTCGGCGACCGGGCCAGGCATGCCGTCCCCGATGCCGTTCGGGTACTCGCCGAGCAGGATCGGGTCGGCGAACATCCAGTTGACCAGGTTGTCGTACAGCGCGGCCGCTTCCTTGTCCTCCACGCTGTCGCTGGCCGGCCAGGTCGGCGCGTGGTTCGACGCGATGCCGATCTGCTGAGCCCCGGCGGCGCGCAACGCCTGCACCGCGCGGCCGTGGGCGAGCAACTGGTGGTGTGCGACCGGGAGGGCGTCGAAGAGCAGCTGCTTGCCGGGTGCGTGGGCGCCGAGCGAGTAGCCCATCAACGTCAGCACCACCGGCTCGTTGATCGTGATCCACAGCGGCACCCGGTCGGCGAAGCGGGCGCCCAGGAGGGCGGCGTACTCCGCGAAGTGGTCGGTGATGTCGCGGGACAGCCAGCCGCCGGCGTCCTCGAGGGGCTGCGGGGTGTCCCAGTGGTACAGCGTCGGCGCCGGCCGGATCCCGGCACCGAGCAACGTGTCGATCAGCCGGTCGTAGAAGTCCAGGCCGACGGCGTTCCCTGGGCCGGTGCCGGTCGGCTGGATCCGGGGCCAGGCGAACGAGAACCGGTAGGTGTCCACCCCGAGTTCCCGCATCAGCGCGACGTCCTCGGCGTACCGGTGGTAGTGGTCGCAGGCGACCGCGCCAGTGTCGCCGCCCAGCACGCGGCCCGGCTCGGCGCAGAACGTGTCCCAGGTGGAGGGACCGCGGCCGTCCTCGGCCACGGCACCCTCGATCTGGTACGCCGACGTCGAGACCCCCCAGCTGAATCCGGGCGGCAGGTTCAGCTCAGCTGTCATTCGCATCATCCTCATCGGGTTTCGGGGTGGCGTCCTGGACCCGCGGCGGCTCCACCTTGCGGACGATGACCGCCGTACCGTAGGCCGCCACCTCGCTCATCGTGTTGGCGATCTCGTTGCAGTCGAAGCGCATCGCGAGGATCGCGTTGGCGCCCATCTGCTGCGCCATCTGGCACATCCGCATCACCGCGACATGCCGCGACTCGGCCAGCATCTGCGTGTACTCCGGCACCTCACCACCGCCCAGCGACCGGAAGCTCGCGGTGAAGTTCGACCCGAAGTCGCGGCTCCGCACGGTCAGCCCGAACACCTCACCGAACACCATCTCCGCGGTGTACCCGGGCAGGTCGTTCATCGTCGACACCAGCACCGGGTACGGCGAACCCTGCGGCGCGACGTGCGGCGCGTTCTGCCGGGCCGGCTGGTAGTTGCCGGGCGCCTGACCGTACCCGGGCTGCTGCCCGTAGCCCTGCTGCTGGGGCGGCGGCCCCTGCTGGTACCCCTGCTGCTGCGGCGGCGGGCCCTGGTAGCCCGGAGGCGGTCCCTGCTGGTAGCCCTGCTGCGGCGGGTACGGCTGGTTCGGAGGAAAGTTCTGGTTCATGCCCTCATCCTGACAGGCCGACGGGTATCACCATCTGAAGACTTGCAGCTCGTAGAGTGAATACCCGTACGACGTGGCGCGCTGCGTCCCCGTCACTCGGACGTACCGGGCCGGCACCGCCCCGAACCGCACCACGTCCTCCCCGCCGTCACCGGCCGTCGTCGCGTACACCTGCTGCCAGGTCGACCCGTCCCGCGACACCTCCACGCGGTACCCCTTCGCGTACGCCGCCTCCCACTTCAGCACCACTCGCCGGACCGTCTGCTCGTTGCCGAGGTCAACCTTCAGCCACTGCGGATCCGACCAGTCGCTGGCCCACCGGGTGTCCAGCTTCCCGTCGACCGCCTGCGCCGGTGGCGAGTTGTACCAGCCCTTCTCGTAGCTGCTCGCGGTCGCGGTCCTCCCGGCCGCGAGGTTCGTGACGTCGTCACCCCGCCGCGCTGGGAACTCGACGACCTGCTGGTACGTCGGCCGGTTCACCCACGCCATCCGGTCCTGGGTGATGCCACCCATCGGGTTGTGCGCGATCTGGTCGGCGCAGAACTGGTCCCCCGCGGCGCAGTCCGCGGTCGCCGGGTACGTCGTCGCTGCGGGCACCTTGGTCGCGGCGAGCAAGGTGTCGGTGAGCACAGACCGACAGGTAGCCAGCGATCCGCCACCGCAGTACGTCACCGGCTGGGCCGCCTTCACCGGGTCGCCGAGCACCTTGCGCAGGTCGCGCTGGACGAAGCCCCACCAGCCGCTCTGGAACGCGGATCCCTGCGCGCTCGGCCGCTCGTCGATCTTCAGGTTCGCGACCAGTGCGCCGTACAGATCGGGGCCGAGGTCCTTGAACTCGGCGGGGACGAGCAGCGGCCACCACGCGTCGAGGAGGCGGATCGCGTCGGCGTTGTCGTACGTCTTCGACGACGCGTTCGGTGTCTTGCGGTGGGCGCCGGCTTGCTGCCAGGCGGTCAGCTTCGTGACCGCGTCGGCGACGGCCGGGTCGGTGATCGGCGCGCTCTTGAGGACGCGGAGCAGGTACGGCAGGACCTGGTCGCCGCGGAGGTCGACGGTGGCGGCGTCTTCCATCGCCTCGACCAGCTTGCCGCGGGTGAACTTCTGACCGCTGTTGATGATTGCCTTGATGCGGTCGTCGAGCGGCTGACTGCGGTAGACGGCGTTGTAGCCCCACTGGCCGTCCGAGGCGGAGTACCCCGGTGCCTGTTTGTTGTTCCAGCTGGTCAGGTAGTCCTGGTTGACGACCTGTGGGTGCTGGGCGGGCGGGGTGTAGGTCGCGCGGTTGGTGTCCGGGTTCCAGCCCTGCCATTCGTAAGAGCTCCAGGTCGGCAGGTTCGGATCGGCGCCGGCGGCGCGGACCGGGTTGTCACCGGAGTTGAAGTACGCGATCGAGTTCTTGTCGGTGTAGAACCAGTTGAAGGTGTACCCGATGTTCGTGGCGGCCTTCTGGAAGTCGGCGGCCGAGTGGATCCGGTCCGGGTCGTTGAACTGCATGAACCCGAGCGCCGAGCCCGCCTCGTTGCCGTACGTCGACCGGTTCTTGGTGAACAGCACCGGTTTTCCGCCGACCGTTCCGCGATGCGTGACGATGCCGTACTTGGTCCGTAGGGCAACCAATGTGTACGAGCCGGCCGGTTCCGAGGAGCCGAGGCTGGAGTACCACGCGTTGTGCCGCTCGAGTCGCTCGATCGGCACGCACTGGCCGCGGAAAACGTAGTACTGCGACGTTTTCGTCGGCGTTCCGCCGTTCGGCTCGCAGAGTGGGACGGCGAACGTGTCGGTGATGTCCTGCCCCGCGGACGTGGCGCTCCACGAGTAGTCGGGGCCGCGGCCGATCAGCGTGTAGAAGTTCAGGCCGGCGAACGCGATACCGCGGGAGCTGACGCCGGGGCCTTGGAGTTCCTGGCGGAGCAGGAGCTGCGGCGCGAAGTACCCGGTCTGTGGGCCGTAGACGGCGATCGGGTTGCCGCTCTGGGTGTGCGCGCCGGAAACCACCAGCGCGTTGGACATCGCTTTCTTTCCGAAACCTTCCGGAAAGAGTCCGCCGTCGAAGATTCCGCGCAGACTTTCCGCGTTCTTCGGCACCGGTTTCGGGGCCGGTTTCGCGGCGGCGGTCTTGTTCGCGGTCTGATCGATCACCTCGGGTTCCGCGGTGACCGAGCCACGGTCCGGCAGCGCGCGACCGGCCGGGTTCGGTCCGGTGGTCCCGTACGGAAAACTCGTTCCGTCGTGCACCGTCGTACTGGCTTCCGGATCGTTCTGCGAGCGGAACGACTCCCATACCTTGGTGCCCTGGGCAACGCCGTACTTCGCCTGCGCCTCGAGCAGCGCCAGCGCGGACGTGACCTCGGCGCCACCACCCGTACCGAAGATGCCCGCGACGACCGCCGCCGTGGCGACCACGTCGGTCACCTTCCAGTGCGGCGTCGGCCAGGTGAGACCGAGCGCGACGTACTCACCCGGGTACCCGATCCCGACCGTGTCGATGTAGTGGTTCACACCGTCGACCCAGGCCTGGATGTCCTGCTGCATCTTCACCCCGTCGGCGCCGTACAACTCGTCAGCGTCGTCGAACTGCCGCTGCAGATCGGCCTCGGTGTACGGCGCGGTCCGCCAGAACTCCTGCTCGAACTCGCGGTTCGCCGCCGCGCCGCCCGCGAACGGCGTCAGCTGCCCGCGCCCGAGGTGGCGGAACACGTCCATCACGAACAGCCGGTCCTGAGCTCCGGCGTACCCGGCCCCGAACATCGTGCCGAGCCGCGTGGTGCCGGTGATGTGCGGGATGCCGCGCGACTTGTCCCGGACGATCGTGACATCGCTCCGCGGCTGGATCGTGCTCGCGACGTCGTCCGGTTTCACGCCGAACGAGGAGTCGTCGTAGTACGGAGCGAGGCCGGCGTCGGTGATGCCCTGGGAGTTCCAGACCAGGTCCTGGTACGGCTGCACCGTGTCGCTGAAATGCGCGGGCCGGACGCCCAACGCCTTGAAAGCAAGGAGATCCGTGAAGGTCGCGTTCCCGTTCTGCCCGGGCGGCAGGATGTCACGACATTGCTCAAGGCAATAATCATCCGGGCTCGCGGCAACCGCTCGCGGTGCGGCCTGGGTCGGGGCGGGCAGGGCCGCGAGGACGGCGACGACGGCAGCCGCGGCGGCGACGGCACGAAGGCGGGTTCGGAGTGCGGGGCGGGGCACGGTCCCTCCTCAGGTCGAGTAAAAGTGAGGATGACTCACCAGTAGCTTCGGGTCAAGAACTCACCGCCCGGCTCTCGCCTTTTTGGTTGTCGGACCACTACGCTCAGCAACACCATGAGCATCCACGATCGTTACCGATTGAGTGTGGTGATCAATGCCAAGGGGACGTACACGCCGTTAGGGGTGTCGCGGAGCTCCGACGGGGTGGCGGCGGCTGTCGCCCAGGCATTGCCCGAATTCTTCGTGATGGACGAGCTCGGCGACCGGGTCAGCGAGGCCATCGCGCACACCACTGGCGCGCAGGCCGGCGCGGTCGTGCACTGCACCGCGGCCGGTATCACCCTCGCGGTCGCGGCCACGATGACCGGCGGCGACCCACGCCGTACGGCGGCGTTGCCGGACGCAACCGACATGCACAACCGGGTCGTCCTGCCGGCCTGCCAAGTGGTCGACTACGGGCACACGAACCTGCAGGGCATCCGGCTCGCCGGTGCGCAGGTGAACCTGGCCGGCGACGAGGACGGCTGCACGATCGCCGATCTGGAGGCCGAGCTCGACGGGCCCGACGTCGCCTGCCTGATGCTCGTGTCGTCGCGGTTGACGCGTGGCGAACCGATCGATCTGGTGGCCGCGATCCGGGCCGCGCATCGTCGCGGCGTACCGGCGATCGTGGATGCGGCGGCGCAGTTCCCGCGGATCGCGGACCTGCTGGCGACCGGCGCGGATCTCGTGCTGGTCAGCGGGCAGAAGTACCTCGGGTCGCCGACCGCGGGGCTGGTGGCCGGGAACTGGCCGCTGGTGCAGGCGGTGCGGGCCCAGGAGAAGGGCATCGGGCGGGTGATGAAGCCGACCAAGGAAGCGATCGTCGGCGTCCTCGCGGCGCTCGAGGAGTGGCAGGCGTTCGACCGGGTCAAGTGGGAGGCGGACGAACTCGCGAAGGTGGACGCGTTCGTCGAAGCCGCGTCGCGGATCCCGGACATCACGGTCGCGGCGGTCCCGGATCCGACCGGGCTGCAGATCTCGCGCGTACTGCTGAAGGTCCCGGACGCCAAGCGTGCAGCGACCGAACTGGAAGCGGGAACCCCGCCGATCTACGTGATGACCGACCGGATGGCCGACGGCGAGCTGATGCTGGAGCTGGTCCCGCTAAACGCGGACGAGATCGCGACCGTGCTCGCCCGGTTGTGGGCAGTGCTCACGTAGGGACCTTGAACAGAAAGCGGTGGGCTGGGACAGGCTATTTCCTGTCCCAGCCCACCGTTGCTTGTCCCAGCTACCTACCTCAGTGCTGGTAGGACCTGCCGTCGGTACGGCGCTGGCCGCCGTTGCCACTGCGACGCGGGCCGTTGCCGCCCCGGCCCTCGTGACCACGTCCCGGCCGGGTGCTGCCGAACCGGCCGCGGCCACCCTTGTTCCCGCGCGGCTTCGGGGCCGGCAGCTTCACCGGGTGCCCGGACGGCTTGCTGCCGCCGGTCAGCCCGCTGATCAGCCCGTCCCCCGGACGCACCCGGACCGGCTCCGCCGCGACACCGGCAGACTCGGCCAGCCGGACCATCCCGCGCCGCTGGTGCGGCAGGACGAGCGTCACGACCGCGCCCTTGCCACCCGCACGCGCCGTACGGCCGGCCCGGTGCAGGTAGTCCTTGTGGTCCGCCGCCGGGTCCGCCTGGACGACCAGGCCGACGTCGTCGACGTGGATGCCGCGAGCAGCCACATCCGTCGCCACGAGCACCGGAACCGAGCCGTCCTTGAACTGCTCGAGCGTCCGGTTCCGGGCGCCCTGGGTCAGACCGCCGTGCAGCGCCGCGGCCATCACGCCACGGTCCCGCAGCTGGGTGGCGACGCGGTCGGCGCCCAGCTTGGTGCGGACGAACACGATGGTCCGGCCGTCCCGGCTGGCCAGCTCCGCGGTCAGCGACTGCTTGTGCGCCGGCTCGATCACCAGCATGTGGTGCTCCATCGTGCTGACCGACGCCTGGCCGGACTCGGTCGAGTGCTGCACCGGGTCCTTCAGGTACGTCTTCACGATCGTGTCGACGTCGTTGTCCAGCGTCGCCGAGAACAGCAGCCGCTGGCCTGCCGGCGGCGTCATGTCGAGCAGCGTGGTGACCGCCGGCATGAAGCCCATGTCGCACATGTGGTCGGCCTCGTCGAGGACCGCGACCTCCACCGCGCCGAGGTCGGCCGCGCCCTGCTCACACAGGTCGATCAGCCGGCCGGGGGTGGCGATCAGCAGGTCGACACCACGCCGGAGCGCGTCGATTTGCTTCGGGTACGGCAGCCCGCCGGCGATCAGCTTCAGCGACACGTTCATCACGTGCGCGAGCGGCTCGAGCGCGTCGTGCACCTGCATCGCGAGCTCACGGGTCGGCACCAGGATCATGCCGCGCGGACGGCGTGACTCGGTCCGGCCACCGGCCAGCCGCATCAGCGTCGGCAGCCCGAAGCCCAGCGTCTTGCCGGAACCCGTCTGACCGCGACCGAGTACGTCCTTACCGGCCAGCGCGTCCGGGATCGTTGCGCTCTGGATCGGGAACGGCGCGGTGATGCCGTCCCGGGCCAGCCGCTGCACCAGCCGCGGCGCGATGCCGAGCGCCGCGAACTGATTGTCCTCGGCAACGGTCCCGAGATCCACGGATTCCTGCTCCACTACGCGCTCGTCCTTCCGGAAACTCTTGTCACTGCGCTCGAACCGGGGCCGGTCCTCACGGTTGAACCGCTGACGGTCGTCGCGGTTGTACTGCGGACGGTCGTCGCGGTTGAACCGCGGACGCTCGTCGCGGTTGAACTGCTGACGGTCGTCCCGGTTGAACTGCGGCCGGTCGTCCCGGTTGTACTGCGGCCGGTCGTCGCGCCGGTAGCTCTTCTCGTTCCGCTCGAACCGCGCCTTGTCGTCCCGGTTGAACCGCGGCCGACTGTCCTGCCCCCGGTCGTTCCGGTTGGACGACGGACGCTCGTCGCGATCGTTCCGGTTGTACGACGGCCGCTCGTCACGACCACCGCGGTTGTACTGCGGCCGCTCGTCCCGATTACCCCGGTTGTACGAGGACCGGTCGTCGCGGCTGTACGACGAACGCTCGCCACGGTTGGACGACGAACGCTCGCCGCGGTTGGACGACGAACGCTCGCCGCGGTTGGACGACGAACGCTCGTCCCGGTTGTAGGACGACCGCTCGTCACGGTTGTACTGCGGCCGCTCGTCGCGGTTGAAGCGCGGGCGCTCGTCCCGGTTGTAGGACGACCGCTCATCGCGGTTGTACTGCGGGCGCTCGTCGCGGCCGCGCTCGTCGGAGCGCTGCCCGCCGGTGCGCCGGCCGTCGTACCGCTGGCCGCGGTCGGGGCGGGGCTGCTCGGAGCGGTACCCCTTGACCGGCTTGCGGTCCTCGCGGGGGGCTTCGTACGTCGACTCGGCGGCGAGGCGCTCGCCGTAGGACTGGTTCTGGTACTTCTTGTGTCGTGGCTTCTTGACCCGCCCGTCGGCGGAATCGGCGTCGTGCTGGTGGTGCTGGGTCACGCAAACTCTCTCTCGGATTCACGGACGATTTGCCGGATCGCAGCCGCACGTAAGCGCCGGTCACAAAAACATGACCGGACCGGACGTACTCAGCAGGAGACGGGCATCGACCTGCGGGTGCTATCGCGTTGCACCCATGTCGCCGGAGTTTTCAGCGGGGATGCCGAAACCGACGGGTCGGAGCGCCTGGAAACATCTCTGGTGACGCGACGCGCGCACCGACACCTGAAAAGTATAACCGATCGTGACGGCCGTCCCGACCACGCCGTAACCCCCGCGGCAACGACCAGACCACCTACCCCACTGGTGCTCTCGGCGCCGGTTTCACACACTTCAAGCATGGTTGAGTTTTTGGAACGCCGTTCTAGGGTGGCGGTATGGGTGAGGAGAACGTCCCCAGCAAAGAGCACTGGCTCTCGATCGGGGAGATCGCGCATCGGTCCGGAGTGGCGGCGTCCGCGTTGCGGTTCTACGAGGACCAGGGGCTGATCGCGTCCCGGCGTACAGCCGGTAACCAGCGGCAGTACCAGCGCAGCACGCTGCGCCGGATCGCCTTCGTCCAGGCCGCCCAGCGGGTCGGTCTCGCGCTCGCCGAGATCAAGCAGGCCCTGGACTCGCTGCCCGAGGACCGGACGCCGACGCGCGCCGACTGGAGCAAGCTGTCGAAGACGTGGCGCAGCCGCCTGGACGAGCGGATCTCCGAGCTCGAGCGGCTCCGCGACGACCTCGACACCTGCATCGGTTGCGGCTGCCTCAGCCTGCAGCGCTGCAACCTCTACAACAAGGAGGACCGCCTCTCCACGCGAGGCCCCGGCGCCCGCCTCCTCAACGTCGGCATCCCCGGCGAGGCCTGACCACCCGAGCCCACGCCCGGGGCACGAGCGGCTAGGACAGCAGCCCCCGCTCGACCACCTCGACCAGCAACTCGGCGGCCGCCACGGCGTCGTACGCCGGATCTCGCATGGACTCGGCCACGATCGCGTCGATGCCGCCGCCGATCACGAGCGCCGCGGACCGCAGGTCGATCGTCTCGGTGAGCCCCCGGGCGACCCGCGCCGCGGACAGCAACTCCGCAACGGCTGACCACCGGGCTTTCGAGTCGGTCAGCGGCGCGACCGACATCATCGCCTCGACGAGCATCCGGACGTCCCGCGGCCGCTCCCGGAGATGCCCGACCATCGACCGGATGTACGCCGCCGGCCCGTCCGCCGGCGCCGCAGCCTCCACGGCCCCGGCGACGGTCGCGACCAGCGCCGACAGCACCTGCTCGTGCGCGGCCTCGACGAGCGCCTGCTTCGACGCGAAGTGGTACAGCACGCCCGCCTTGGTGATCCCGGCGCTCTCCGCGATCCGTCCGAGCGACGCCGCGGCGTACCCACGTTCGGACACCAACCCGATCGTGACGTCGACCAACTGCGCCCGCCGAGCCTCCTCGGTGAAGGTCAGGTTCCGCCCGCGCGCTGAAGGCATGACCTCAACCTACCGTATGGTCAGATCACTTACCGATCGGTTAGGAGAGGTGGATGGCAAAGAACGGGAGTTGGAACAGCGCGAGCGGGTACGACGACTACCGCTCCAAGTACGACGCCGCGATGCGCGACCTCCCCACGCCGACCGCGATCCTCGACCTCAACACGGAGTACGGCGTAGTTCGCGCCTACAAGTTCGCCGGCGCCGACAGCGACCTCGCCCCCCTCGTCCTCCTCCCCGGCACGTCGTCGGGTACGCCGGTCTGGGCCGACAACCTGAAGTCGCTGCGTGCGATCACCGATGTCTACGCGATCGACCTGCTCGGCGAGCCCGGGATGAGCGTCCAGACCAAGCCGATCACGTCGGTCCAGGACAAGGCGGACTGGCTCGATCAGGCGTTAGCGGGCCTTCCGGAGAAACAGTTCAACCCGCTCGGGTTGTCGATCGGCGGCTGGACCGCGATGAACCTCGCCGTACGCCGGCCGGACCGGATCGCGTCGGTCACCACTCTCGACGCCGTCAACGTGTACGACGGGATTCCACTGGCGACCTTGGTTCGTTCGCTCCCGGCGGCGGTGAAGTGGTTGCCGCGTTCGTGGCGCGACAGCTTCATCTCCTACACAGCGGGCGGTCAGCCGGTGGAGCACTCGCCGATCGCCGACATGATCGAGTCGGGGATGAAGAACTACACGATGCGCCAGCCACAGCCGCAGCGGATCACCGCGCAGGAGTTGGCCGGTCTATCGATACCGGTGCTCGCGATCATCGCCGGTCGCTCGGTGATGCACGATCCCGCGACGGCCCGCCGTACCGCTGAACAGGCGTTGCGGACGAAGACGGTCGCGTTCTACCCGGACGCGTCGCATGCGATCAACGGCGAGTACCCCGACCGGATCGCCGCCGACCTGCGGGCGTTTCTGGCGAACCCATAATCACGCAGCTATGGAGGGCATAGAACGGCCCGCCGGATACGCGGGTTAACCCCTGGTTTTGGGGCGATGTGCTGCGGAAATCCGGAGCGCTTGGGAGCATCCGATGGTGGCGATCGGTAATCCGCCCGTCGCTATCCGCCACCGATTCGGAGTGAGGCCCTCCATGTCGCATCGCCGTCTCTTCGCCAGTCTCGCGGGGCTCGCCGCCGCCGCACTGGCCGTCCCCGCGCTGGCAGCGTCCCCCTCGACTGCCGCGCCGACCGCTGACTCGCACGTCTCGACCGCCGCCACCCGCGCGGCGTACATCGGGTCGCCGCAGGACGAAGCCGCCACCAAGGCGTTCTACGACGCCGTGATGAAGTCCGCGCGCGCCAAGATGGCGCAGCAGGCGAAGTCCGGCCGCAAGGTCACCGCGGTGACCGTCACGTACGCCGTCGACGCGCCGACGTTCGCGTCGCAGATCTCGTCCAGCACGCAGATCTGGAACTCCGCGGTGAGCAGCGTGAAGCTCGTCGAGGGCAGCAACTACGACTTCTACTACACCGAGGGCAACGACTCGCGCGGCTCGTACGCGTCGACCGACGGGCACGGCAGCGGCTACGTCTTCATCGACTACACGCAGGCCGAGCAGTACGACAAGACCCGCATCGTCGCGCACGAGACCGGCCACGTCCTCGGCCTCCCCGACCACTACTCCGGCCCCTGCTCCGAACTGATGTCCGGCGGCGGCCCCGGCCCGTCCTGCACCAACCCGAACCCGGACGCGACCGAGCGCTCCAAGGTCAACTCCCTGTGGGCCAACGGCAAGACCAGCCTCCCCCAGTCCGCCTTCCACCTCTCCAAGTAACCCCTGAATCCTCCGGCCCGGAGCCGCCCGGCAGGGGACGGTTTCCGGGCCGGAGCCTCGTCTTTGGGCATCCACCAACCACTTCGCCACCCCGGAAATGGTCGGTGGGTGCTCAAAGTGCGTTGAGTGGGCCGGTGGAGCCTCGGACGACGAGCTCGGGGCGGAAGAGGAACTCCGTGTGGGGCGTGGCGTGGCCGCGGACCTCTTCGAGGAGTGACTGGACCGCCGCGAGGCCCATCGCCTGGACAGGCTGACGGATCGTGGTCATCGGCGGATCGGTGAACTCCATCATCGGGGCGTCGTCGTAGCCCACGACAGAGACATCCCCGGGTACGGCGAGCCCGCGCTGCCGGGCGGCCCGGATGACGCCGAGCGCCATCATGTCGGAGCCGCAGACGACCGCCGTGACCTCGGCATCCAGCAGTTGCCGGCCGGCCGCCGCGCCGCCCTCGACGCCGAACATGCTGAGCGCGACCCACGGCTCCAGGTCCTCGTCGGTCAACCCCAACTGAGCCTTCATCGAGGTCCGGTAGCCCGCCAGTTTCCGCTGTACGACGATGAATCGCTCCGGCCCCGACGCGAATCCGATCCGGCGGTGGCCGAGGGCAACGAGGTGCGAGACCGCCAGCTCCATCGCGGCGTACTCGTCGGAGGAGACGAACGGCGCCTCGACCGACGGCAGCCAGCCGTTCACGAACACCACCGGCAGCCGGCGTTCGACCAGTGCCTGGTACCGGTCGTGGTCCGCGCCGGTGTCCGCGTGCAGACCGGAGACGAAGATGATTCCGGAGACGCCGCGCTCGAGCAGCATCTCGACGTACTCCTCCTCCGTCGCGCCCGACGGCGACTGCGTACACAGCACCGGGGTGAAACCGCGTTGCGACAGCGCGGACTCGATCACCTGGGCGAACGCCGGGAAGATCGGGTTGATCAGTTCCGGCATCACCAGCCCGATCAGCCCCGCCGACCGCCGCCGCAACCGCGTCGGCCGTTCGAACCCCAGGACGTCGAGAGCAGTCAGCACGGACTGTCTGGTCTCGTCCGCCACCCCCGGCTTCCCGTTCAGCACCCGTGAGACTGTCGCCTCGCTGACCCCCGCCTTGGCCGCGATGTCCGCCAGCCGCGCTCTACTGCTCACGCCCGGCACTGTACCCAGACCCACCTGACATTTCAGCAAGATCCTGCAAGAACTTGCAGGGTGCACGCAGATGTCCACAACGTGAACAGAACGCACATGTCACACGCCGGATGCCTTGTCAGGACGAGCGCGCCAGGTGAGGATAGGCGCACTCCCCCGGCTTGGGGGGCCTTTACTCGGATCGTCCGGCACGTTCCTGCCGGTGAAGGGAAACACAGTCATGGCTACTGTTTCGTTCAAGGCGGCGACCCGCATCTACCCGGGTGGCGACACTCCCGCCGTCGACAAGCTCAACCTCGAGATCGAGGACGGCGAGTTCATGGTGCTCGTCGGCCCGTCGGGTTGCGGCAAGTCCACCTCGCTCCGGATGCTCGCGGGCCTCGAAGAGGTCAACGAGGGCGCCATCTACATCGGCGACCGCGACGTCACGCACCGTCCGCCGAAGGAGCGGGACATCGCGATGGTGTTCCAGAACTACGCGCTCTACCCGCACATGTCGGTCGCCGACAACATGGGCTTCGCGCTGAAGATGCAGGGTGTCTCCAAGGACGACCGGGCCAAGCGCGTCATGGAGGCCGCCAAGCTGCTCGGCCTGGAGGAGTACCTCGACCGCAAGCCGAAGGCGCTGTCCGGTGGTCAGCGTCAGCGCGTCGCGATGGGCCGCGCGATCGTCCGTAACCCGCAGGTCTTCCTGATGGACGAGCCGCTGTCGAACCTGGACGCCAAGCTGCGTGTCCAGACCCGTACCCAGATCGCCGAGCTGCAGCAGCGTCTCGGTGTCACGACCGTGTACGTCACGCACGACCAGGTCGAGGCCATGACGATGGGTGACCGGGTGGCGGTCCTCAAGGACGGTCTGCTCCAGCAGGTCGACACCCCGCTGAACCTGTACGACAACCCGAAGAACAAGTTCGTCGCCGGCTTCATCGGTTCGCCCGCGATGAACCTGCTGACGGCTGACATCGCCGACGGCGGTGCCCAGTTCGGCGACTACGTGATCCCGATCTCGCGCGACCTGCTGGCCAAGGCCGGCAGCGACAAGACCCTGACGGTGGGCGTTCGCCCGGAGGCCTTCAAGGTCGCCGACGAAGGTGTGCCGGTCAAGGTCGCGGTGGTCGAGGAACTCGGCGCGGACGCGTACCTGTACGGCACCGCCGAGCACAGCGGCGAGTCCCAGCAGATCGTCGCTCGCATCGACGCCCGTATGCAGGTCGAGAAGGGCTCGACGGTCCGCCTGGCGGCGGTGCCGGAGAAGCTGCACCTCTTCTCCACCTCCACCGAGGAGCGGCTGACCGCCTGATCCTCAGCAGTAGCTGTCCTACCGGCCCCGGGTGGTTCTTCCACCTGGGGCCGGTGGCTTTTCCAGCCGGTCCGCGGGGTCCATGTTGGTCTGCTTCAGGAGGTAGTGCGGGCGTTTCTTGGTCTCGTAGTAGATCCGCCCGATGTACTCGCCGATCAGGCCGAGCATCACCATCTGCAGCCCGCCGAGGCCGACGATCGCCGCGATCAGCGTGACGTACCCCGGCATGTCCACCCCGTGCAGGATGGCGGCCACGAGCACCCACACGGCGTACCCGGCGGCGACCGCGGTGAGCAGCAGGCCGACGTAGATCGCGGCCCGCAGTGGCTTGTTGTTGAACGACAGCAGCCCGTCGAACCCGTACTCGAGCAGGCGCCGGAACGTCCACCGGCTCTTCCGGTCCGGTGGCGGCTTCACGTTCTCGTACTCGAACAGGATCGACTCGAAGCCGATCCAGGCGAACAGACCCTTCGAGAACCGGTTGTACTCGTTCAGCTCGAGCAGCCCGTCGACCGCGCGCCGGGACAGCAGCCGGAAGTCGCCGACCCCGTCCATCAGTTCGACGTCGGCCCACTTGTTGATCAGCCAGTAGTAGGCGCGCGCGAACAGCGTCCGGGTGGCCGGGTCGCCGGTCCGGTTCCGGCGCGCGATCACCTGGTCGAACCCGCGCTCGTACTCGGCCAGCATCCGGGCGATCAGCTCCGGCGGGTGCTGCAGGTCGGCGTCCATGATCACCACCGCGTCGCCGGTGGCGTACCGCAGACCGGCCAGCATCGCGGCCTCCTTGCCGAAGTTCCGGCTGAAGGACAGATAGCGGACCGTTTCGTCGGTGGCTGCCAACCCGACGAGCGCCTCGAGCGTCCCATCAGAGCTACCGTCGTCGACGTACACGATCTCGTACGGCCGGCCGAGTGCGGTCAGGTCGCTGGTCACGGCCTGATGGAACCGCGTGATGACCTCGACCTCGTTGTAACACGGCACCACCAGACTCAACCGCATCGCTGTCCCCATCCGCCCCACCTGTCGACCCTGATGCGATTCTTGTCCAGACCGGAACTACCCGCTAGCTTTGGCGACCGAACGAGCGGAACGAAGGGGCGGCCAATGGTTTCCGAGGACGGCGCCGAGGGCGCTGCGGGCGGACCTGCGGGAGGCGCTGTTCGACGGCGTTCGGCATGGCTGCCGGCCGTCGTCGCCGCCGTCGTGGTGGCGGCGGTGTTCACCGCCTCCGGAATCATCCGCGGTACCTATCCCTTCGGTTCGCTGTCCCGCAGTACCAACGATCTTGGCACGCAGTACATCCCCTTCTACGCCCACTTGTGGGACGTCCTGCACGGCCAGGCCCAGGGTGATCTGCTGTTCAACTGGCAGAGCGCCTTCGGCGTCGGCTTCCTCGCCGATCTCGGGGTCGATCTGGGCAGCCCATTGTCCCTGCTCGTGGGGCTCTTCCCGCGCGACCGGATCGATCTGGCCGTCTACGTCATCACCACTCTCAAGCTCAGTCTGGCCGCGGCCGCGATGGCCGCCACACTGATGAAGATGCGTCCCGGCCCCCGTTGGGTTGCCGCGATGCTGGGTGTTTCGTACGGCGTCTGCGGCTGGGCACTCGACGACGGATCGTACGTGCCGATGTGGCTGGACGGTCTGATCGCCCTGCCGATGTTCTTCCTGGTCGCCGAGTGGTCACTGCGCAGGACCAACCGGCTGCTCAGTGTGCTGGTCGTCGGCCTGTTCTGGCTGTCCAACTTCTACACCGCCTACATGGCAACGATCGCGGGTGGGATCTACCTGCTCGCCCGGCTGCTCAGCAGTGACCTGAGCTGGTCGCTCCGGCTGCGCGCCGTCGTCCGGCACGGCGTCTCGTTCGTGCTCGGCATGGCCCTGGTCGCGCCCATCCTGCTACCGATCATCACCGCCAACCGCGCCGCAACGCCGTCACCGTCCGGGATCTTCCACCCCTCCGCGCTGGACCTGTTCCTGTCCCGTCTGCTGCCACTGTCCGAGGGCGTCGGCCGCACCGCGAGCCTGTACGTCGGCACGGTGGCCCTGCTGCTCGCACTGACGCTGCCGTTCAACAAGTTCGTCCCGTGGCTGACCAGGACGATCTGGGTGATCACGACCGTGCTCGTCGCGTTGTCGTTCCGGTGGGCGCCGACGCAGGAGTTCTGGCACGCGTTCGACACCCCGAACGGCAGCCAGTACCGCGAGGCGTTCGTACTCTGCGGCCTGCTCGTGGCGGTCGCGTGGGTCTCCGTGTCACACAAGCTTCCCGGTCCGGTCGCGCTGCTCGGCGGCGGGGCGCTGCTCGCGCTGATCGTCGTACTGGCCAATGGCAGTCCGTTGCTGAAGCAACACTGGCTGACCGTCCTGATCACCACCGCGGTGGTGACGTTGGTTGCGTTCGGCACCATCTGGCTGCTGCGCCGGTTCCCCGGCACCCGCCGGGCGAAGTGGCCGGTCGCCGCCGCGTTCGCCCTGGTCCTCGCGGTCGTGGCCGTCGAGACCACCTGGACCGCGGTCGTCACCGACGAGTACCGCGCCAAGGTCCTCGGCGCCTCGAACGCGGCCTGGGACGCCAAGCAGACCGCGCGGTACAACGCGCTGCGGGAGGCCGGCGACTGGCCGAAGTACCGGACCGAACCGGGTACGTCGATCACGCCGAACGACCCGATGTTGCTCGGCGGGCAGGGCGCCGGGTTGTACAGCAGCCTGTTGCCGTTCTCGATCAACCAGGCACTGACGACCCTCGGTTTCGGCTGGTCCGGGTACGGTCGCGCCTCGCGCACCCTGGACAACCCGGTGACCGACGCGATCTTCTCGGTCGGCGCGCGGATGCGGCTGATCAACGACGGCGAGCCGCAGATCACCCGGTCGCAGGCGCCGCCGCTCGTCACGGTCCGGCACCGGCTCACTCCGGCACCGGTCACCACCGACGTCAACGCCCCGAACGCGTACGCCGCGCAGGAGCAGCTGCTCGGGACCACGGTGTACGAAGTCCCGGAGTACAAGGGGACGCGGTTCGCGACCGGCGACGTGAAGCTGGTCGCGCGGTGTACGCCGGGCAGCTCGGCGTACCTGTTCATGCCGCGGGTCGGCGGGCGGGCCCGGCTGGCCGGCGGACAGTGGCACGAGCTGAGCTCCACGCGCCGACCGGGGATCAACACCAGCAGCGCGATGATCGGGCTCGGCGCGGTCCCGACGAGCGGGATCGTGCTGGTCGAGGTCAACTTCGGAGACGCCCCGCAGGGCATCCCGCCGCGCAACGCCATCGGGTGCCTCGACCAGCCGGCGCTGGCCAAGGCGGTCCGCCGGCTGCGGGCGAGCGGGGCGACCGACGTGGAAGCGACCGGCCATGCGATCCACGCGACGCTGCGCCCGGGAAGCACCGGATGGGCCGTGGTCGCCGCACCGAGGATCAGCGGCTGGACCTGCTCGGTCGACGGCAGCAAGGCGCAGGTACCGCGGAACTTCGGCGGCCTGATCGCCGTCCCGCTCACGGGTACGGCGAACCGCGTCGACTGCACGTTCGTCCCACCGGGACTGCGCCGCGGCCTGGCAATCGGCGCAGCCGCCGCCGCAATCACACTCGGCATCGTGCTCATCGGAGCCGCACGCCGACGCCGGCAGCGCCTCGCCAGCTGACGCCGCACCGATAGACCCGCGGCCGCCCACGCCCGCGCTCAGGGGCTGCCCCCTCAGATGGTGGGTTGCCTCGCCGAAATCCGAGGGGGCAACCCGTCGCCTGAAGGGGCGCCGCCTCAATCGGAGATACCCCTACCTGGTATCGCCACGGGGCTTGCATCCGATACCCCAAGGGGGTACTTTGTAGGTGTGGAGATACCCCGGAGGGGTAGTCGGATGCGAGAAGAGGACCGCGAGATGACCACCGATGACGCGCACGTGCACGGTTACACCGCCGAGAAGACCAGCCATCTGAAGCGGCTGCGGCGGATCGAAGGGCAGATTCGTGGTCTGCAGCGGATGGTCGAGGAGGACAAGTACTGCATCGACATCCTGACCCAGGTGTCCGCGGCCACGAAGGCGCTGCAGTCGTTCTCGCTGGAGCTGCTCGACGAGCACCTCTCGCACTGCGTGGTCGAGGCCGCGCAGAAGGGTGGCGCCGAGGCCGAGGAGAAGGTCCGCGAAGCCTCCGACGCGATCGCCCGCCTGGTCCGCAGCTGACAGTCCGCACCATCGGCTGACCTTCCGAACCGTCAGCTGACAGTCCGAAACACCAGCCGGTCTTCCGAACCCATCGGCTGACATTTCTGAACAACACGAGCAAGGAGCACTCATATGACCACCTCGACCTACTCCGTCGCCGGGATGACCTGCGGGCACTGCACCTCCGCTGTCACCGAGGAGATCAGCAAGCTCGTCGGTGTCCAGGACGTCAAGATCGACCTCGTTGCGGGCGGCACCTCAGCGGTGCACGTGACGAGTGATTCCGCGCTCGACGAGGCCGCTGTTCGCGCGGCCGTCGACGAGGCGGGCTACGAACTGGCGGCGTCGTGAGCCGGGCCGTCGCGCTCCGGCTCGGCGCGTTCGCCGGTGCGCTGGCGCTCGCCTTCGGGGCGGCGTACGGCATCGGCTCCGCGGTCGACCCGATCGCGGCGGCCGACGACACCTCCGCGGCCCCTGCCCACGGAGAGGAGATGGGTGGAATGGAGCAAGGCTCACACGGCGGGCACGAGTCGGGCGGGCAACTGCCCGGTCTGGCGGTGTCCGACGCCGGCTACACGTTCACGCCGGCGACGACGTTCTTCACCGGCAAACAGAAGACCGAGCTTCGCTTCACGATTCAGGGACCGGACGGTAGGCCGGTCACGAAGTACACCAAGACCCACGAGAAGGACCTGCACCTGATCGCCGTCCGGCGGGACCTGTCCGGGTTCCACCACGTGCATCCGACGATGGCCGCCGACGGGACGTGGAGCATTCCGTTCACGTTCACCGCCGGCGGGACCTGGCGGCTGTACGCCGACTTCCAGCCGGCCGGCCTGGACAAGAACATCACGCTCGGCACCGACGTCAACGTCTCCGGCCTGTACGTCCCGGTCCCGCTGAACGAACCGGCCGCCGTCACCACCACCGACGGGTACGACGTAACACTGGCCGGCACGCCCGTCGCGGGCAAGGAGTCCGAGCTGACGTTCACGGTCAGCAAGGACGGCAAGCCGGTGGCCAACCTGCAGCCGTACCTGGGCGCGTTCGGGCACCTGGTCTCGCTGCGCAGCGGCGATCTGGCCTACCTGCACAACCACCCGGCCCAGCACGCCGAGGCAAACATGGTGGGCGGGCCAACAATCAAGTTCATGACGACCTTCCCGACCGCGGCGACGTACAGCCTGTTCCTGGACTTCCAGCACGCGGGCGCTGTGCACACCGCCGAGTTCACCGTGAAGGTCGGTTCGACCGGGACGACGATCGTCCCACCGACCACCCCGCCAACCGCTGTACCGAGCCACGAAGAGGAGGCACACGAACATGAGCAACCAGTCCGTTGAACTCATCATCGGTGGGATGACGTGCGCCTCCTGCGCGGCCCGCGTCGAGAAGAAGCTGAACCGGATGGACGGCGTCGTCGCGACCGTCAACTACGCCACCGAGAAGGCGAAGGTGACGTATCCGGAGGGTGTCTCGACCGACGAACTGGTCGCCACGGTCGAGAAGACCGGCTACACGGCGAGTCTGCCGGCGCCGGCCGTCGAACAGGCGGGCGAGGAGCCGGACGAGCTCAAACCCCTGCGGGAGCGGCTGATCGCGAGCATCGCGCTCGCGGTACCGGTGATCGCGCTCGGGATGATCCCGGCGCTGCAGTTCGACTTCTGGCAGTGGGCGTCGCTGACGCTGGCGTTCCCGGTGGTGACGTGGGCGGCCTGGCCGTTCCACAAGGCCGCCTGGACGAACCTGCGGCACGGCGCCGCGACGATGGACACGCTGATCTCGCTGGGTGTGGTGAGCGCGTTCCTCTGGTCGCTGTACGCGCTGTTCATCGGCTCGGCCGGCGAGGCCGGTATGAAGATGCCGTTCACGCTGATCCCGTCGCGCGGCGGCGGCGCCGAGGAGATCTACCTCGAGGTCGCGGCCGGCGTGACCACGTTCATCCTGGCCGGGCGGTACTTCGAGGCTCGGGCGAAGCGCCGTTCCGGGGCAGCGCTCCGGGCGCTGCTGGAGCTCGGCGCGAAGGATGTCGCGGTACTGCGGAACGGGACCGAGACCCGGATCCCGGCCGACCAGCTCGTCGTAGGTGACGAGTTCGTCGTCCGGCCGGGCGAGAAGATCGCCACCGACGGAGTGATCGTGACCGGGAGCAGCGCGGTCGACGCGTCGATGCTGACCGGTGAGTCGGTGCCGGTCGAGGTGGCTCCGGGTGACGCGGTCGTTGGTGCGACCGTCAATGCCGGCGGCCGGCTGGTGGTACGGGCGACGCGGGTCGGTGCGGATACGCAGCTGGCGCAGATGGCGCGGCTGGTCGAGGACGCGCAGAACGGGAAGGCCGCCGTCCAGCGGCTGGCCGACAAGGTGTCGGGCATCTTCGTACCGATCGTGATCGGTCTGGCGCTGGCGACTCTCGGCTTCTGGCTGGGCAACGGTTCTCCGGTGGAGGTCGCGTTCACCGCGGCGGTCGCCGTACTGATCATCGCCTGCCCCTGTGCGTTGGGGCTCGCCACGCCGACGGCGCTGATGGTCGGGACCGGTCGGGGTGCGCAGTTGGGCATTCTGATCAAGGGGCCGGAGGTGCTGGAGTCCACGCGGCGGGTCGACACCGTCGTACTGGACAAGACGGGCACCGTCACCACGGGCCGGATGGAGCTGGTCGACGTACTGCTGGTTCCTGGTCAGGACCGGGCCGAGGTACTGCGGTTGGCCGGCGCGCTCGAGAACTCCAGCGAGCACCCGATCGCGGCGGCGATCGCCCGAGCAGCGGCCGAGGCCGGGAAGTTGCCCGAGGTCGAGGACTTCGGAAATGTCGAGGGTCTCGGCGTGCAGGGGATCGTCGACGGGCACGCGGTACTCGTCGGGCGGACGCGGCTGCTGGAGGAGTGGAGCCAGTACCTGCCGGAGAAGCTCGCGCATGCGAAGGAGCACGCCGAGGCCGAGGGCAGTACGGCGGTTGCGGTCGGATGGGACGGGGAAGCGCGGGCCGTGCTGGTCGTCGCGGACACCGTGAAGCCGACGTCCGTCGAGGCGATCCGTCAGCTTCGCGACCTGGGACTGCGGCCGGTGCTGCTGACCGGGGACAACGAGGCGGTCGCAACCAAGGTGGCCGGCGAGGTCGGCATCGACGAGGTGATCGCCGAAGTACTGCCGGCCGGCAAGGTCGACGCGGTGAAGAAGCTGC
This sequence comes from Kribbella sp. NPDC043289, assembly GCF_056436705.1. NCBI lineage: Bacteria > Bacillati > Actinomycetota > Actinomycetes > Propionibacteriales > Kribbellaceae > Kribbella > Kribbella sp. NPDC043289. The sequence goes on along the minus strand of NZ_JBWKCB010000002.1, from coordinate 275,869 downwards.
AGGACGAGGGCCGGGTGGTCGCGATGGTCGGCGACGGCGTGAACGACGCGGCGGCGCTCGCCCAGGCCGACCTCGGTCTGAGCATGGGCACCGGCACCGACGTGGCGATCGAGGCCAGTGACCTGACGTTGGTCCGTGGCGACCTGCGCGCGGCAGCGGACGCGATCCGCCTGTCCCGCAGCACGCTTCGCACCATCAAGGGCAACCTGTTCTGGGCCTTCGCCTACAACGTGGCCGCCCTGCCGCTGGCTGCCGCCGGTCTCCTCAACCCGATGCTGGCCGGCGCCGCGATGGCCTTCAGTTCGGTCTTCGTGGTCTCGAACAGCCTGCGCCTGCGGCGCTTCCGCCCACTGAGCTGACCAGATGAGGACCTCGGACAAGCTATTGCTTGTCCGAGGTCCTCTGCTGCTGTTCGAGGTCAGCGGATCCAAGCGGTCGCATCGCTCGGAAGGCGGCCGTTGTCGAGGGGAATGCTGGTGAGGAGGACCTCCTTGTGGGGCGGGAGGTCGACTGGGGCGGCGCTCAGGTTGGTGATGCAGGTGAGGTTCTCGCGTTCGAAGACGAGGACGTCGGCGGGCGCGTCGCGCCAGGTGAGCGTGCCGTCGCCGAGGAGACCGCGGCGCAGGCGGAGGCCGGTGCGGTAGAGCGTGAGCATCGAGTTCTGGTCGTCGTGCTGGGACTCGACGGTGAGGTTCTTCCAGTCGCGCGGTTGCGGGAGCCACGGCGTACCGCTGCCGAAGCCGAACGGCGGCTCCTTGCCGGACCACGGTAGGGGCACTCGGCAACCATCTCGGCCGCGATCGGTACCTCCCGAGCGGGCGAAGATCGGGTCCTGCAGTACGTCGTCCGGCAGGTCCTCGACCTCGGGAAGGCCGACTTCCTCACCCTGGTAGACGTACAGACCGCCCGGCAGCGCCATCGCGAGCAGCGCCGCGGCGCGGGCCCGGCGTTCGCCGAGCACCAGATCGGTCCGCATGCCGTGCTTCCGGTCCTGGTGCGAGAAGGACGTGTCCGGCCGGCCGTACTTCGTCACGGGGCGGGTCACGTCATGGTTCGACAGCACCCAGGTCGGCGGCGCGCCGATCGGGACGTGGGTCGACAGCGTGAGATCGATCGACGCCCGGAGCTCCGCGGCCTCCCAGGGGCGGGACAGGAAGTCGAAGTTGAACGCGGTCTGCATCTCGTCCGGCCGCAGGTAGAGCGCGAACCGTTCCTGGTCCGGCATCCACATCTCGCCGACGAAGAACCGGTCGTCGTACGCGTCCGAGACCTGCCGCCAGCCGCGGTACACCTCGTGCACCTCGTCGTGGTCGGTGTACGACTCCTCGACGCTGTCCAGGTCCTTGAACAGTACGGCGGCACTGTCGATCCGGATCCCGTCGACGCCACGGTCGAGCCAGAATCGGAGGATGTCGTGGAACTCCTCGACCACCTCGGGATTGCGCCAGTTGAAGTCCGGCTGCTCGGGAGCGAACAGGTGCAGGTACCACTCGCCGTCCGGGACCTGGGTCCACGCGGGACCGTTGAAGATCGACTGCCAGTCGTTGGGCGGACCGTCACCGCGGCCCGGGCGGAACAGGAACCGTGCGCGCTCGGGTGAGCCCGGGCCGGCCTGCAGCGCCTGGACGAACCAGTCCTGTTGGTCGGACCCATGATTCGGCACGATGTCGATGATCGTGCGGATGCCGAGTGCGTGCGCCTCCGCGATGTACGCCTCGGCCTCCGCGAGGGTGCCGAACGCCGGGTCGATCGCGCGGTAGTCCGCGACGTCGTACCCGCCGTCGGCCATCGGGGACGGGTACCACGGGTTCAGCCAGATCGCGTCGATGCCGAGATCCGCCAGGTACGGCAGTTTCGCGCGCAACCCGGCAAGATCACCGACACCGTCGTCGTTGCCGTCGGCAAAACTCCGCAGATAGACCTGATAAATCGCAGCTCCCCGCCACCATTCGCCGGCCATCAATCTCCTTAACCTTTCAGACTTCCGGCGGTGAGGCCCGCCATGATGCTTCTCTGGAACACGAAGAACACGAGGATTGTGGGAAGGCTGGCGATCACCAGCGACGCGATCAGGACGTTCTGCGGCATCTGTGCGGACAGCGACGCGATGCCGACGCTGATCGACATCTTCTCCGTTTCCGGCAGCACCAGCAGCGGCCAGACGAAGTCCTTCCACACCGTCACGACCGACAGGATCGACACCACGCCGATGATCGGCCGGGACACCGGCAGCACGATCGACCAGAGGATTCGCAGCGGCGACGCGCCGTCGATCTCGGCGGCCTCCAGCAGCTCCTTCGGGATCGAGTCGAAGAATCGCTTCAGCAGGAACACGAAGAAGCCGTTCGCTGCCGCCGGCAACCAGATCGCCCACGGGGTGTTCAGCAGGTCCAGATGGAAGATCGGCAGATCCTTCGCCACCAGGTACGTCGGCAGCAGCAGCACCATCGGCGGGATCATCAACGTCGCCAGCATCGCCCCGAGCACGAGCTTCCCGAACATCGGTCGCAGCTTCGACAGCGCGTACGCCGCGGTCACGTCGACCGCGAGCGTGAACAGCCACGCGCCGCCGGCGTACAGGACCGTGTTCTTCAGGAAGACGCCGAGTTGGAGCTGGTCCCACGCGTCCTTGTAGACGCTGAAGTCGAAGTGCTTCGGGAAGAAGCTCGGCGGGATCTGCGCGAGCTCGTCGGGTGACTTGAGCGCGCCGGTCACCATCCAGTACAGCGGGAACACGAACGCGCCGGTGGAGCCGATCACCGTCACGGCCAGGATCGTCCAGTAGATGATCCGGCCGTGCGGGGTCCGGAGGGCGAGCGGGGACACGAGGGTCCTCATCGGGCGTCCTCCTCTCGCGAGACGCGTAGGTAGATGGTGGAGAAGACCAGCAGCACGATCATCAGCATCAGACCGAGCGCGGAGCCGCCGCCGAAGTCGCCGAAGTTGAACGCGTACTGGTACATCAGGTAGGCGACCGTGACGGTCGCGTTCTCGGGGCCGCCGCCGGTGAGCAGGTACGGCTCGATGAAGACCTGCATGGTCGCGACGACCTGCAGGAGCAGCATCACCAGCAGGATCAGCTTGGTCTGCGGGATCGTCACATGCCAGACCCTCCGGAACAGGCCTGCCCCGTCGAGCTCGGCCGACTCGTAGAGGTCGCCGGGGATGCTCTGCAGCGCTGCCAGGTAGATGAGGGTGCCGGTGCCGAGGTTCATCCAGGTCGACACGATCACCAGGCTGATCAGCGCCGTACTCGTGGAGTCGAGCCAGCTGAGCGGCGGGAGGTGGACCGCGTCGAGCGCCTGGTTGAAGAGGCCGGCTCCTGGGTCGTAGAACCACTTGAACAGGAGTACGGCGACTGCGGGCGGCAGCATCACCGGGAGGTACACGACGAAGCGCAGGTAGGCCTTCGCGTGCTTCAGTTCGTTGAGTACGACGGCGAGGACGAACGGGACGGCGTACCCGATCACCAGCGCGAGCCCGCTGAACGCCGCCGTGTTCAACCACGCCGCGCGGAACGCCGGGTCCGCGATCACCGTGCGGAAGTTGTCGAACCCGACCCACTGGCCCGGATCCACGAAGTTGTTCTGCTGAAAACTCAGCACCACCTCGCGAACCATCGGATACCAGGAGAACAAGGCGAAACAGACCAAAGCCCCACACAAGAACCCGTACGCCGTGAGATTTCGCCCCACGGCCCTTCGCAGCGCACCCGTGGTGTCGGGGGTGGGGTGTTCGTCAGAGCCAATCACCACCACCGACCGCCGCCCCGCACCCGCCGTCCCCGCGGAGCGGGGGCGGCGGGTGTTTGTTGTGGTGTCCTCGACCATCAGGTGTTCTTCGCGAGGATCTTGTTGGCCTTCGACTCGGCGTCGCTCAGGAGTTTGTTGATGTCGGCGTTCTGGCGGGTGAGGACCGCGGACATCGCGACGTCGAGGACGGCGTACAGCTCCTGTGCCTTCGGGGGCTCGAGCTTGTTGGTGATGTCGCCCTGCGCGCTGACGTACGGCGTGAAGTTGTCCACCGGAACCGTCGCGTACTGCTTCCGGAGCGCGTTGATCTCGTTGCCGGGGGCACTCGTCCCGTACAGGTCCGGGATCGGCAACCCGACCGGACGGCCCTGCTGCTTGGACCGCTCGTAGTTGAACTGTCCCTGCCCCGGTGTCAGCTCGTGGAACTCGAGCCACTGCAGACCGGCCTTGATCTTCTCCGGCGAAGCCTTCGGGTTGAACATGTACCCGTCACCACCACTCAGCGACGACTTCCCCTCGGACTCCGGTACGGCGGTCACGCCGTAGTCGTCGAACTTGCCCTTGAAGTCGTTGTTCACCGACTGCACGACGTCCGGCGCACCGATCATCATGCCGAGCTTGCCGCCACCCATCATGCGCATCAGGTCCTCCCACTGGAGCAGCTGCTTGCTGCCCATGGAGTTGTCCTCCCAGCGCATCTTCTGCAGGTTCTCCAGCACCGCCTTGCCCTCGTCGCTGTTGAACGCGGCGGTCTTCCCGTCGTCGCCGACCATCGACCCGCCCCGCGCGTACAGCTCCGCGGCGAAGTGCCAGCCGCCGGTGTTCCCGGCCGAGTACTCACCGAACCCGACGTACGCCGGGCCGAGCGCGGCGATCTTCTTCGCGGCCGCGCGGACCTCTTCCCAGGTCTTCGGCGGGTTCGCCGGGTCCAGACCGGCCTGGGTGAACAGCTTCCGGTTGTAGACCAGGCCCATGTTGTAGTTGTTCCGCGGCAGGCCGTAGGTCTTGTCGGCGTCCTTGAAGACGCTCATCACGTCCTTGCGCAGGTCGTTCAGCGGCTTCACGCTGCCGACGTACTGGCTGATGTCGGCGGCCTGCTTCTTCGCGATGATCTTCTGCACGTCGGTGTAGTAGACGTAGAAGACGTCCTCCTGCGTCCCGCCGGCGAGCTTCGCCTGGAACGTGTCCGGGTTGATGCAGGGGAAGGCGTCCTTGCCCTGGACCGTGATGTTCGGATGCAGCTTCTGGAACGCGGCGACGTCCGCCTCCCAGGCCTCGCGTTCCTTCGGGTTGCTCTTCGGCGGCTCGCAGCCGACCGTGATCGTCACCGGCCCGTCGGCCGAGCCCCCGGCGGACGACTTCTTCGCGTCGTCCGACCCACAGGACGCGGCCACCAGCCCGAGTCCCGCGACCAGCAGCAGGCTGAGCCCGCGGCGCGTTGTCCTCATTTCCACCCTCTCCCTCAGATCGTGGGGACACCGTAGGGAACTCGACGCATGGACGCAATACTTCAATTGGGGATTGCAAAAACGTGACTTTCTCTGGAGATTGGGCGCCAGAAGGCAGACGACAGCAGCCGCCGACCTGAGAGGTCAGCGGCTGCTGGGAGCTGCCCGGAGGCTTAGCTGCGAGCCCGCGCGGTGGAGGCGCGTACGACGAGTTCCGGCTCGAAAAGCAGCTCGTCGGCGGGGAGGACGGCGCGCTCGATCAGCGCGATCAGCATGTCGACGGCGGCCCGACCCATCGCGTCGATCGGCTGCCGCACGGTGGTCAGCGGCGGGTCGGTGCAGTTCATCATCGCGGAGTCGTCGTACCCGATCACCGAGACCTCGTCGGGGACGCTCAGACCGGCCCGGCGGACCGCGCGGATGGCGCCGAGGGCAAGGATGTCGCTGGCGCAGACGATGCCGGTGACGCCGCGGCCGACCAGCCGGGTGGCGGCCGCGTGCCCGCCCTCGAGGGAGAACATCGTGTGCTCGACGAGCTCCGGATCCGCCTCCTCCGCGGCCAGGTAGGCGTCCAGTTTGCGGCGCGAGGGGATGTGGTCGCGTGGGCCGAGCACCATCCCGATCCGGCGGTGACCGAGCGCCCGCAGGTGCCCGATCGCCATCTCCGCGGCGACGTGATCGTCCGACGAGACCTGCGGGAAGCCGAGGTGGTCGACCGCCGCGTTCACCAGCACGGTCGGCAGCTTCCGCTCCTGGATCAGTTCGTAGTGCTGGTGCGGCGCGTCCGCCTGGGCGTAGAAACCGCCGGCGAACACCACGCCGGACACCTGCTGCTGGAGCAGCAGGTCGACGTAATCGGCCTCGGACACGCCGCCGACCGTCCGGGTGCAGAGCAACGACGTGAACCCTTGCTGCGCGAGCGCGCCGCCGACCACCTCGGCGAACGCGGGAAAGATCGGGTTCTGCAACTCCGGCAGCACCAGGCCGACGAGTCGCGCGCGATCGCCTCGAAGCTGCGTGGGCCGCTCGTACCCGAGCACGTCGAGGGCGGTCAGGACGGCTTCCCGGGTCGCCTCGGACACGCCGGGCTTCCCGTTCAGGACGCGGCTCACGGTCGCTTCACTGACGCCGACCTTCTTGGCCACCTCTGCAAGTCGTCGTGTCATGACGCAAACCCTACGCCTTTCAACGCAAGAATTTGCAAGAGCTTGCGTACGCCGTTTCGCGGGGCGGATCGGCTCCCTGCGAGGTCAGCTTGCTGACAGACTGGTGTCCGTGCCCCGATTTGTCGCTACCCGCCCGGACACCGGTCTGCTGTCGCTTCCGTGGGACGTCCCGCTGGAGGACTGGCCCGAGGACCAGCTGGTCGCGCTGCCGCGCGGTATCTCGCGGCACGTGGTCCGCTTCGTCCGGGTCAACGGCAGCGTGTACGCGATCAAGGAGGTCCTCGAACATCTCGCGATGCACGAGTACCGCCTGCTCCGCGACCTCGAACGCCTGGAGGCCCCCTCGGTCGAACCGGTCGGTGTGATCACCGACCGGGTGGACCGCAACGGCGAGCCGATCGACTCGATCCTGATCACCCGGCATCTGCAGTTCTCCCTGCCGTACCGCGCACTGTTCTCCAGCACGCTGCGGCCGGACACGGTGAACCGGCTGATCGACGCGCTCGTCGCGCTGATCGTCCGGCTGCACCTGCTCGGCTTCTTCTGGGGCGACTGTTCACTGTCCAACACCTTGTTCCGGCGCGATGCGGGCGCGTTCGCGGCGTACCTGGTGGATGCCGAGACCGGTGAGCTGCACCAGGACATCTCCGACGGCCAGCGGGCGCACGACCTCTACACCGCGGAGATCAACCTGTTCGGCGAACTGCTCGACCTGCAGGAGGGCGGTCTGCTCGACGAGTCGATCGACCCGCAGGAGACCGTCGAGTCGATCCAGAAGCGGTACGAGGCGCTGTGGGCCGAGCTGACCGCGCCGGAGGAGTTCGCCAACGACGAGATGCACCGGCTGGACTCGCGGATCCGGCGCCTGAACGAGCTCGGCTTCGACGTCGCCGAGATCGACATCATCACCGACTGGGACGGCAGCCAGGTCCGGATCCAGCCGAAGGTCGTCGACGCCGGCCACCACTCGCGGCGGCTGCTGCGGCTCACCGGCCTGGACGTCGAGGAGAACCAGGCGCGCCGGTTGCTGAACGACCTGGACTCGTTCGCCGCCGCCACCGACCAGCAGAACGAGGACGAGGAGATCGTCGCCCACCAGTGGCTGACCGACGTCTTCGAGCCCGTCGTCCGGTCCGTCCCCCGGAACCTGCGCCGCAAGCTCGAGCCCGCCGAGGTCTTCCACGAGGTCCTCGAGCACCGCTGGTTCCTCTCCGAACAGGCCGGCCACGAGGTCGACACCATGGAAGCGGCCCGCTCGTACGTGAACGACGTACTCTCCGCAAAACCCGACGAGAAGCTCGCCCTCCCGACCCCCGGCGTCCCCGAGCCCGACTGACCCTTGCAACGTTCGGGGCCGCACCGGCGTGAACAGGGTGGGAGGCGCCGGATGCAGACACCCGACTTCGACGAGTGGGTCACCCAACGGGGCGCCGTCGGTCGCGCCGAGTCGAGGATGGTACGGCGGAGCGCGTCGTCCCAGGTCCGCACGCTCAGATTCACGCCGCCGATGAGTCGCGTCTCCTCGGTCCAGCCACCGTCGTACCGTTTGATTCCTGGCGCTTGGACATCGTCGAACGGACACCGACTACTACGGCTGCAGCTTCCGGCAACCGGCCGCTGGACCGGACCGCGAGCCAACGGCGCAGGTCACCGCGGCCTCGATCTGCGAGTACTGGAACGGCACGCTGATCGCCGGCTCGAGCGTCCCGTCGGACCAGGTTGCCGAACTGGCCGGCGAACTTCTCAGTCCACCCGAGCCACACTCAGGCCCAGGCCCGCGGCCAGCCGGCTGCCAGGACCCGGCACCTCGTGAGTACGTCGTCCACCTCCGCACCGCCAAACAGTCGTGGCCCGTCCACGTCTCTTACACCACCTGCTCCGTTCACTACCGCCCGCCGGGCCTCAACCTCATCCAGACCGGCCCGCATCACCAAACCCAAGGCGCCGACCTCTTCGACGCCGTCAAACCCATCCCGTCGCTGCCCCGCTGATCAGGACGCTCCCGGACTGGCCGCAGGCAGACCTATCGCCTTGGCAGCGGCCAGGAGCCGGCGGTCGTAGGTGACGAACGCGGTCAGATCGTCGCCGATGACCACCTCCGCTGTTGCCAGATGAATAGCGTCGAGCGCGCGGATCAAGGGATCGTCGTATCCGGCGGCGGTCGAACGCACTGTCGAGTCGACGTCACAGATGCCGATCCGCGACAACACGACGGGTGCGCTGGTCACCAAGGCAGGCTCGTTCCGTCGAAGCGCTCGTGGCAGCTCCACCTCTGCAAGCGCGGATGAGACCAGCAGTCGATCCTCCTGCGCATCGAGCCAGTCCGCGAGCTCGTTCGATGCCACCTCCAGCCGGACAAGCTTCACCAGCGCCGCCGTGTCCAGGTAGATCATCAGTACCGTTCCTCGTCCCGCATCCGCTCGAGGAGCTCCCCGGCCTCGTTGTCCGTGCGCAGCTCACCCTTCGGCCGGGGTATCGGGTTTGTGTACAACGCCGGCCTGAAGCTGCCTGACGCGATCAGGCGCGCCAACGGCGACGGCTTCGCCGGGACGAGGCGGGCGACGACCACGCCGCGTTCGGTGATGTCGATCTCTTCGCCCTGTTTGACCCGGGCCAGCACCCGGGCCGTTTCCTGGTTCAACGTCCGAATCGGAACTTCAGCCATGACTCCAAAATAGTACATATTTGTCTGACACCGCCTCTGTGTTGATTGTCGGCAGAGAAGGTACGGGTGTTCCGGCCGCGCGAAGGCGTTGTCCACAAGGCAGTTCTGCTCACCTCGACCCCGTTGCGCTGAGTAGGGTTACACGCGTAGACCGCCAACCGAATGAGGCTTTGTGAAGATCGTTGGGTACGAGACGTTCCTGGTTGCGCCGCGGTGGCAGTTCTTGCGGATCGACACCGATGAGGGGATCAGCGGGTGGGGTGAGCCGATCGTCGAGGGACGTGCTGAGGCCGTGCAGGGCGCCGTCGCGGCCCTGATGGAGTACCTGGTCGGCGCGGATCCGCTGCGGATCGAGGAGCACTGGCAGGTGATGGCGAAGGGTGGCTTCTACCGCGGCGGTCCGGTGCTGTCGAGTGCGGTGGCCGGGATCGACCAGGCGCTGTGGGACATCAAGGGGCGCTATCACGAGGTCCCTGTGCACGAGTTGCTCGGCGGACCGGTCCGGGAGCGGGCGCGCGTCTACACCTGGGTCCACGGCCGCGACAACGCGCAGCTCGTCGACGAGGCCAAAGCCAAGGTGGAGAAGGGATTCACCGCCCTCAAGCTCAATCTGTCCGAGGCGCTGCCCGCGATCCCGTCGCCCGCTCAACTCCGGGCCGCGGTGAGCCGGGTCGAGGCCCTGCGCGACGCGCTCGGCGACGGCGTCGACATCGCGCTCGACTTCCACGGCCGGTTCAGTACGGCGGCCACTCGCCAGATCCTGCCGCTGCTCGAGCCGCTGCTGCCGATGTTCATCGAGGAGCCCGTACTCCCCGAGTTCTCCCGCGACCTGCGGCGGATCACCGAGTCGACCAGCATCCCGATCGCCACCGGTGAACGGCTCTTCTCCCGCTGGGACTTCCGCGACGTCCTGACCACGGGCATCGCCGTCGCGCAGCCCGACATCTCCCACGCCGGCGGCATCTCCGAGGTACGGCGGATCGCCGCGATGGCCGAGACGTACGACGTCAGCGTCGCCCCGCACTGCCCGCTCGGACCGATCACGCTGGCCGCGAGTCTGCAGATCGACTTCGCCATCCCGAACTTCCTGATTCAGGAACAAAGCCTCGGCATCGAGTACGGCGGCGGCAACGCCCTGCTCGACTACTTGGTCGACCCGGAGGTGTTCGCCTTCACCGACGGGCACGTGCAGCGCCCGACCGGACCCGGGCTGGGGATCGAGGTCAATGAGGACGTGGTCCGCGCGGCCGCAGCGGACCCGCACCGCTGGCGCTCCCCTGTCTTCCGCCACGACGACGGCTCGTTCGCGGAATGGTGAGCGCGCAGACCCCGCCGATGGGGTGGAACAGCTGGGACTGCTTCGGTACGACGGTCACCGAGGCCGAAGTACTCGCGAACGCGCAGGTCATGCACGACCAGTTGCTCGGCGCCGGCTGGGACACGATCGTCGTGGACATCGCGTGGTACGACCCGACCGCCCGCTCGCACGGGTACAACGACAACGCGCCGGTGGTGCTCGACGACTACGGGCGGCAGTTGCCCGCGCCCAACCGGTTCCCGTCGGCCGTCGACGGTGCGGGGTTCGGGCCGTTGGCCGCCAAGGTGCACGAGCTCGGGCTGAAGTTCGGGCTGCACATCATGCGCGGCATCCCGCGGCGGGTGGTCGAGCTCGACCTGCCGATCCACGGCACGTCGTGGACGGCGAGCGAGGTCGCGGACCGGGAGCACGTCTGCACGTGGAACCCGGACAACTTCGGGCTGAACCACGACCACCCCGGCGCGCAGGCGTACTACGACGCGCAGGTCGCGCAGTTCGCCGCGTGGGGGGTGGATTTCGTGAAGGCGGACGACATGCTGGCGCCGTACCACGAGCGTGAGATCGCGGCGTACGCGCGGGCGATCGAGCGGAGCAGGCGGGACATCGTGCTGTCGCTGTCGCCCGGCACCCACTTGTCGACGCATTACGTCGACCATCTGCGGGCCAACGCGCGGATGTGGCGGATCTCCGACGACCTGTGGGATCGGTGGGAGGACGTGCACGCGCAGTTCGCCCGGCTGGCGCGGTGGGCGCCGTTCCAGCAGGCCGGCGCCTGGGCGGACGCGGACATGCTCCCGCTCGGCCACATCGGCATCCGCGCCGAACGCGGCGACGACCGCCCGAGTCGACTCACTGTCGACGAGCAGAAGACGTTGCTCACGCTGTGGGTGATGGGTCGCTCGCCGCTGATGATGGGTGGCGATCTCCCCACCTCGTCCCCGGAAACCCTTGCCCTGTTGGCGAATCCAGCGCTCGCCGAGCTCCTGACGACGTCCTTCGACGGCCGTGAGGTGATCCGCGAGCCGCTCGACGACGGCGAGCTGATCGTGTGGACCGCGAGAGGACAGGACTGCTCGTACGCCGCGATCTTCTGGACCGGGTCGACACCACGCGAGGTGTCCGTTCCGCTGGAATCCCTTGCAGCGCAGGGTTCCGCGCAGAACCTGTGGGGTGACCCCATCGATGGGGACGTGCCGGCGCACGGTGTGCGGTGGCTGAAGTTCAGTCCAGCGCCCTGACGAGCCAGCGGGAAATCGGGGCATTGCCCAGGTCGTCGAGGCTGCTGATCCAGCGGGCCTCGGCGATCTCCGGCGAGCGGCGGAGCTCGTCACCGGCGACGGTCGCGGTGAGCGTCGTCAACGTGTCGTGCTTGCCCTCGAACGTCGTGACGGTGGTGTCGAGCACGGTGAAGTCATCCGCCGGTACGACGATCCCGAGCTCCTCGTGGATCTCCCGCGCAGCCGCTTCGGCGGGGGTCTCGCGGTCGGGCTTGTAGCCGCCACCGGGTAAGCCCCAGCGGCGGGTGTCGGCGTACGAGTGGCGGACGACCAGGAAGCGGCCGTCCGCCTGCCGCAGCAGGGCCTTGACGCCGAACGTGGTCGGCCTGCGGATCCGCCACCACAGCTGAACGAACGGCGAACCCGCACGCAGCAGAACGGCGGGAACCCGCATCAGCGTGGCGGCATCCGGAGGGCGCCGTCGAGGCGGATGACCTCGCCGTTCAGGAGCTGGTTGTCCAGGACGTGCCGGACGAGGGCGGCGTACTCCGACGGCTTGCCGAGCCGGGACGGGTGCGGGACCTGCTGCTCGAGCACCGTCCGGGTCTCCTCCGGCAGACCGGCCAGCATCGGCGTCTCCATCGTGCCCGGCGCGATCGTCACGACGCGGATGCCCTTGTCGGCCAGGTCGCGCGCGGCGGTCAGCGTGAGGGCGACGATCCCGCCCTTGCTGGACGCGTACGCCGCCTGCCCGATCTGACCGTCGTACGCCGCGATCGACGCGGTCATCAGCACGACGCCACGATCACCGTCCGCGGTGGGCTCCGCGGCGATCATCCGCTCGGCGGCGAGCCGGAGCACGTTGAAGGTCCCGATCAGATTGACCTCGATCACCTGCCGGAACGTTGCCAGCGGCAACGGGCCCTTACGACCGACGACCCGGCCCGGGGTCGCGACGCCGGCGCAGTTCACCACCACCCGCAGCGTGCCGAGCTCCGCCGCGGCATCCAGCGCAGCAGTCACCGCGGCCTCGTCCGTGACGTCGCCCGGCGCGAACACCACCCGGTCGCCCAGCTCGTCGGCGACCGCCTTGCCCGGTGACGAGGGCAGGTCCACGATCACGACCGCGAGCCCGTCCGCGGCAAGCCGCCGTACCGTCGCCTCTCCGAGCCCGGAACCACCACCGGTCACCAGGGCGACATCGGACGGGCTGAGGATCATGAAGCGCTCCTGAGTAGGTCGCGGCTGATGACGAGCCGCTGGATCTGGTTCGTTCCTTCGAAGATCTGGGTCACCTTGGCCTCGCGCATGTACCGCTCGGCCGGGAACTCCCGGGTGTAACCGTACCCACCGAGCACCTGGACCGCGTCGGTGGTGACCTTCATCGCCGCGTCCGTGCAGACCAGCTTCGCGATTGCCGCCTCGCGGGTGAACGTCCGGCCGAGATCCCGCCGCCGGGCCGCATGCAGGTACGTCGCCCGCCCGGACTCGACCGCGGCGGACATGTCGGCAAGCAGGAACTGCATACCCTGGAAGTCCGCGATCGCGTGCCCGAACTGCTGCCGCTCCTTCGCGTACGCCGTCGCGAGGTCGAGCGCCGCCTGCGCCAGGCCGGTCGCACACGCGGCGATCCCGAGCCGGCCGGAGTCGAGCGCGGACAGCGCGATCCGCATGCCGTCCCCCTCGGCGCCGATCAGGTTCGCGGCCGGGACCCGGACGTCGTCGTAGTTCACCAGTGTGGTCGTCGAACCGGTCAGGCCCATCTTCCGCTCCGGCGCCCCGAAGCTCAGCCCGGCCACCCCGGCCGGCACATGGAACGCGGTGATGCCGTGCTTGCGGTCGTCCGAAGTCCGGGCGAAGGTCGTGTAGAAGTCGGCGTGCGAGCCGTGGCTGATCCACGCCTTCGTCCCGTTCAGGACGTAATCGTCGCCGTCCCGGACGGCCTTCGTGGTCATCGAGCTGATGTCGGACCCGGCCTGCGGCTCGGACAGCGCGTAGGCGCCCAGCCACTCCCCGCCGACCATCTCCGGCAGCAGCCGCGCCTTCTGCTCGTCGCTACCGAACGTGGCCAGGCCGTAGCTGGTCATCGTGTGCACCGAGAGCCCGACCCCGACCGACATCCAGGCGGACGCGATCTCCTCGAGCATCTGCAGGTACACCTCGTACGGCTGCTCGGCGCCGCCGTACTGCTCCGGGTAGGGCAGGCCGAGCAGGCCGGCCTTCCCGAGGGTGCGGAACGCGTCCCGGGGAAAGGTCTCGCTCTCCTCGGCGCGCGCGGCGTGCGGAGCGAGCTCGTGCTCGCACAGGTCACGGACCAGGGCGAGCAGATCAACGGATTCTTCAGTGGGCAGGAGTCGGTCGACAGCCATCTGGAACCCCCCCTCTCGCAACTGCCCAAAATGATACTCGGAACGATACTGAAGCACATAGCTGAGTATCGTTCTATGCTGTCTCGATATGACAACAGTCGTTCCGGGGCGGCGGACCCGCCGGCAGTCCGAGCTGCTCGACCGACTCCTCTCGCTGTTCCTCGAGCAGGGCTTCAGCCGGTTCACCCTGGATGACCTGGCCGCCGAGCTGCGCTGCAGCAAGACGACGCTGTACGCACTGGCGCCGAGCAAGGAACAGCTCGCCGTCGAGGTGGTCAAGCACTACTTCAAGAATGCCACCGCGCAGGTGGAATCCGCGGTCGGCCGGCAGACCCGGCACGACCGCCGGATCGCGGCGTACCTGGGTGCGGTCGCGGACGCGCTGCGGCCGGCCAGCCGGACCTTCCTCGACGACGTGGCCACGTTCGCGCCGGCCCGGTCGGTGTACGAGCGGAACACCCGGATCGCGGCCGAGCGGGTCCGGCAGCTGATCGAGGACGGCATCAACCACAAGACGTTCCGGCAGGTCGACATCGCGTTCGCGGCCGAGATGATCGCGCACACCATGCAGGCCATCCAGCGCGGCGACATCGCCCGCCGGACCGGGCTGAACGACGCCGAGGCGTACCGCGAACTGGCGTCGTTCGTGCTGCACTCCCTACGCCTCGACTGAACCGCACGGCCAATTAGGGTGGGTGCCCGTCCTCTTGCTGCCACACAGCGCATCAGAGCCGTACGCCCCGGAAGGCTGATGACCATGAAATCTCTCCGCAGAACCGCGGCCCTGGTGGCGGCCGCCGGTCTCGCACTGGCCGCCGCCGTACCGGCCAGTGCGGATCCGGTGAAGCCGCCCCGGCTGTCCGCCCGAGCGATCACCGAGACACTGAACGACCAGATCCACACCGCCGGTACGGCGTGGATGACCAAGCCGGACGGCACCGTCGTGGTGTCGTACGACCCGACCGTCACCGGTACGAAGCTGACCAAGCTGACCGGTCTGACGAAGCAGCTCGGCTCGAACGTGAAGCTGGAGAAGCTGCCCGGCAAGCTGCAGAAATACATCAGCGGCGGAATGGCGACGTTCGGCGGCGACTACAAGTGCTCGGTCGGCTTCAACGTGCAGCGGCGCGGTAAGTACTACTTCCTCACCGCCGGTCACTGCGGCGTCGACGCGGCCCGCTGGTACCAGGACCCGAACCACCGGGTCTACACCGGCGCGGTGCACCACGCGAGCTACCCGTGGAACGACTACTCGCTGGTCGTCTACCGCACCGACATCAAGATGAAGCCGCCGGGCGGCAGCGTCTACCTCTACAACGGGCGCTCGCAGGACATCACCGTCGCGAGGAACCCGGGTATCGGCCAGTTGGTGTACCGCTCCGGCGCCACCAGCGGTCTGCACAGCGGTCGGGTGACGGGTCTGAACGCGGTCGTGAACTACGGCGACGGCCGCGTGGCGGGCCTGATCCGGACCAGCGTGTGCGCGGAGCCGGGCGACTCGGGTGGTCCGCTGTTCTACCGGCAGTACGCCTTCGGACTGACCTCTGGTGGTTCCGGCGACTGCACGTCGGGCGGCGTGACCTACTTCCAGCCGGTCGTGGAGGCGCTGAACGCGTACGGGGTCTACATCTACTGACGGTACTGAGGGTTCTCGCGGCGGAGGTTTCCCCTACTCTCCGACACTCTCCGAGTTTGCCTGAATACTCAGGGAGAAGAGTGGGTAGGACTGCTCACGGTTGAAGTCAAGGACGTCCCGCCCCGTTGGCGTCCTGATTCGTGAGGAGGCTGAAACCGTGAACCTGTCATCTTTCCGCCGTACCACTGCTGTCCTGGCCGCGGCCGGGCTTGCCACCGCCGGACTTCTGGCGACGCAGGCCTCGGCCGCACCGGTCAACCCGTCCACCCTGTCCGCGACCGCGATCACGTCCACGCTCAGCAAGGACGCGACGATCCCCGGTACGGCGTGGCAGACCAATCCCGACGGCCGGATCATCGTCTCGTACGACGACACCGTCAGCGGCACCAAGCTGTCGAAGCTGACCGGCGTCACCAAGCAGTTCGGTGACCGGGTCACGCTGGAGAAGATCTCCGGCAAGCTGACGAAGTACATCGCCGGCGGCGACGCCATCTACGGCGGGCAGTACCGCTGCTCGCTGGGCTTCAACGTGCGCAGCGGCAGCACCTACTACTTCCTGACCGCCGGTCACTGCGGCAACATCGCCTCCAGCTGGTACTCCAACTCCAGCAAGACCACGCTGCTCGGGACGACCTACGGGTCGAGCTTCCCCGGGAACGACTACGCGATCGTGAAGTACAGCACGTCGTACACGAACCACCCCGGCACGGTGGACCTGTACAACGGCAGCACGCAGGACATCACGTCCGCCGGCAACGCGACTGTTGGTCAGGCGGTCAAGCGCAGCGGTAGCACCACCGGTGTGCACAGCGGCTCGGTCACCGCGACGAACGCCACGGTGAACTACGCCGAAGGCACCGTCACCGGCCTGATCCGCACCAACGTCTGCGCCGAGGGCGGCGACTCCGGCGGCGCGCTGTTCGCCGGTTCGGTCGCGCTCGGACTGACCTCCGGCGGCTCCGGCAACTGCAGCTCCGGCGGCACCACCTACTTCCAGCCCGTCACCGAAGCGCTCTCCCGCTACGGCGTGAGCGTCTACTGATCCAGACATGACTGTGGGGCCGGGGAAGCTCTCCCCGGCCCCACACTCGTCTTCTAGCCCCGGCGGCGCGAGATCTCGTACAGCGTCACGCCGGCGGCGATGCCGGCGTTCAGGGACTCGGTGGCGCTGGTCATCGGGATGGAGACGATCAGGTCGCAGTTCTCCCGGACCAGGCGGGCCAGGCCCTTACCCTCGGAGCCGATAACCAAGACGATCGGCTCGGTCGCGGCCTCGAAATCGGGCAGCTCGACGGCGCCGTTCATGTCCAGGCCGATCACCAGCAGCCCGGCGTCCTTGTAGGACTTCAGCGCGCGGTTCAGGTTGCCTGCCCGCGCGACCGGGATCCGGGCCGCGGCACCGGCCGAGGTCTTCCACGCCGACGCCGACATCGACGCCGTACGACGCTCCGGGACAACCACTCCGTGCGCGCCGAAGGCGGCCGCGGAGCGGGTGATCGCACCGAGGTTGCGCGGGTCCGTGACGCCGTCGAGCGCCACGATCAACGGCACCTCGCCCGCGTCGTGCGCCCGGTCCAGCAGGTCGTCCGGGTGCGCGTACTCGTACGGCGGGATCTGCAGCGCGACGCCCTGGTGCGAACCGCCGGCGGTGACCCGGTCGAGCTCCGTCCGCGGCACCTCGAGCACCGAGACACCGGTCTCGACGGCGACGAGCAGGGCTTCGCGCAGCCGGGCGTCCCGCTCGGTGCCCTCGGCAACGTGCAGGGCCGCGGCCGGTACGCCGGCGCGCAGCGCCTCGACCACCGGGTTGCGCCCGTAGACCCACTCGACCGTCGCGTCGCCGTCCCTGCGCCCCGCCGGGCGCCGGCCGCGCTGCTCCCGCTCCTTGGCGCGTTCGGCCGCCTTGGCCCGTTTGTGCGCCGGGTGCTTGACCCGGTCGACCGCCTTCGGCGTCGGGCCCTTGCCCTCCAGTCCGCGGCGGACCCGCCCACCGGATCCGGCCGTCGGGTTGCCCTTCGGCTTCTTCCGGATGGCTCCCTTGCGCTGGCTGCTGCCTGGCACGTCAGTTTCCTTCGTCAGTTGTTGTGGCGAGGGACCAGCGTGGTCCCTGGGGGGTGTCCTCGACGACGACGCCGAGCGCCTTCAGCCGGTCGCGGACGGCGTCCGCGGCGGCGTAGTCCTTGCGTTCCCGAGCGGCCTGCCGCTGCTCCAGCAGCGCCTTCACCAGCCCGTCGACCACCTCGGTCAGCTCGTCGCTGCCACCGGCCCGCGACACCCACGGCTCGGTCAGCGGGTCCAGGCCCAGCACGCCGAGCATGCCACGCACCGAGGCGAGCACCTCCCGCAGGTCCGCGGAGTCGCCGTCGGCGACCAGCTTGTTCCCGTCCCGGACGGTGTTGTGCAGAACGGCGACCGCGGCCGGCGTCCCGAGGTCGTCGTTCATCGCGGTGACGAAGTCCGACGGCAGCTCCGCCGCCGGCTCGACCCCACCGGTCACCTCGGTGGCCCTGTCCACGAACCCTTCGAGCCGCTGGAAGCTCTTCGCGGCCTCGTCGAGCGCCTCGAAGGAGAACTCGACCACCGAGCGGTAGTGCGACTGCACCAGGTAGTACCGCAGCTCGATCGGACGGACCCGCTCGACGACGTTCCGGACGACGGCGCTGTTGCCCATCGACTTCGACATCTTCTCGCCGGCCGTGGTGACCAGCGCGTTGTGCATCCAGAACCGGGCGAACTTCTGCCCGACCGCGGTCGACTGGGCCAGCTCGTTCTCGTGGTGCGGGAACCGCAGGTCCAGACCGCCGCCGTGGATGTCGAACTCGTCGCCGAGGTACTTGCCCGCCATCGCCGAGCACTCCAGGTGCCAGCCCGGGCGGCCGCGGCCCCACGGGGTCGGCCACGAGGCGGTCCGCGGGGTGCCCTCGACGTACCCCTTCCAGAGGGCGAAGTCGCGGGGGTCGCGCTTGCCGCGCGGGTCCGCGTCCTCGGCGGCCTCCATGTCGTCGATCTTCTGGTGCGAGAGGGCGCCGTACTCCGGCCAGGAGCGGACGTCGAAGTAGACGTCACCCGAGCCGTCCGGAGCGACGTACGCGTGGCCGCGCTCGATCAGCTGCTCGATCATCTCGAGCATCTCCGGGATGTGCCCGGTGGCCCGCGGCTCGTACGTCGGCGGGCGGCAGCCGAGCACGTCGTACGCCCAGTGCAGTTCGCGCTCGAACTCGTAGGCGTGGGCCCACCACGGGACGCCGCGCTCGGCGGACTTGGCGAGGATCTTGTCCTCGATGTCGGTCACGTTCGCGATCACGGTGACCTCGTAGCCGGAGCGCTCCAGCCAGCGGCGCAGGACGTCGAAGACCACTTCCTTGTAGATGTGCCCGACATGCGGGGCACCCTGCACCGTCAGCCCACAGTGGTAGATCCCGACCTTGCCCGGATGGACCGGTTCGAAATCCCTCACTACTGCTGTCGCGGTGTCGTACAAGCGAAGTGTCACCGACCAAGGGTACCGGGAAGTGACACGCCCTCTTGACAAGATGTCGGGCACCAGGCAAAGGAGGACTCTTGTCGTACCAGGGACCGTACGGGCCGCCCCCCGGGCAGCAGCAAGGACCACCTCCTCAGGGACCGCCGCCGCAGGGACCGCCGCCGCAGTACGGACCGCCACCCGGTGGACAGCAGCAGTACTGGGGTCCGCCGCCGCGCCCTCCGCAGGGCCCGGGTTTCGGGTTCGGTTCGAACGGCTTCCCGCCGCCCAGGAAGAAGAGCAAGGCCCCGTACATCGTGATTCCGATCGCGCTGCTGGGCCTGGCCGTCGTCGGGCTCCTGACCGTCAGCACGATCCTCAAGCACAACCGCGACGACCAGTACACGCAACCCGAGCCGACGTACACGACCTCCGCGGCGCCGACCCCCGGGACGTCGACGACAGCGCCGACGGTACCGACAGTGCCCGCAACGCGGACGACACAGCCG
Source organism: Kribbella sp. NPDC043289 (assembly GCF_056436705.1). Taxonomy (NCBI): domain Bacteria; kingdom Bacillati; phylum Actinomycetota; class Actinomycetes; order Propionibacteriales; family Kribbellaceae; genus Kribbella; species Kribbella sp. NPDC043289. The sequence goes on along the minus strand of NZ_JBWKCB010000002.1, from coordinate 256,326 downwards.
AAGCCGGTCCCCACTCGGACCACCACCCAGCCGAAGCCGACCCAGACCACGGCACCGCAGCCGTCGGACAACACCATCGTCACGAAGAACCGGATCTACAAGACCGGCGTGATGAAGACGGTGAACTGCCGCGAGCCGGCCTCCCGGCCGACCAGCCTCCCCAACGCCCGCAAGTACTACGCCGGCGTGCTCACCTGCCTGCTGCGCGCCTGGCCACGCCAGGTGACCGCGGCCGGCGGCCGGTTCACGGCGCCGACGCTCCTCGTGTTCACCGGGTACGCCGAGAGTCCGTGCGGGGGTGGTGGCGGTGGCGGAATCTCGTTCTACTGCTCGACGAACCGCACGATCTACATGGACGCCGGTACCGACGTCCAGTTCTGGCGGCAGAACAGCAACGTCTCGTACCAGAACCACTGGAAGCGGATGACGATGGCGGACACCGTCGCCCACGAATTCGGCCACCACGTCCAGTACATGACCGGCATCCTGACCGCCCAGCTGAACCTGCAGTACGAGTCGTCGCAGACCAAGGCGCTGGAGATCAGTCGCCGCAAAGAGCTCCAGGCAAGCTGTTTCGGCAACGTCTTCCTCGGCGCGAACAAGTCCAGCTTCCGGATCACCGGCGACATGAAGTACCAGCTGGACTACCTGCATTCCCACCAGGGTGACGAGTACGGCACGCAGCCGGACCACGGCAGCCGCGAAGTCCTTCCGCTGTGGACCACGCCCGCATTCAAGAGCCGGAGTCCGGCGTCCTGCAACACGTTCATCGCGGCGGCCAGACTGGTTCGGTAATTGTTCACCTGCATCACAGACGAAATGGTTGATTCTTTCCCGGGCCGGGTAAGAATCAACTCCGAGCGCTCTGTCCGCCCCTCATCGCTCTGGAGGAAACCGTGAAGTCCGCCCTTTTCACGGGTGCCGCCGTCACCCTTGGCCTGCTCCTGGCCTCGGTCGGCTCCGCCCAAGCAAGCACCCCGCACCAGCCCACCACCCAGGCCCGGCAGCACGGCATCGACCGCGCCGGCGACGCCTACATGGGCTGGACGCAGAACAAGACCACGGCAGCAACTGCCGCGGCAACGCCGGCCGTGATGGCGCCGGCGGCAACTGTTGAAGGTATCGACGTGTCGAGTCACCAGGGCAACGTCAACTGGGCCGCGCAGTGGAGCGCGGGCAAGCGGTTCGCCTACACGAAGGCGACCGAGGGCAACTACTACACGAACCCGTACTTCGCTCAGCAGTACAACGGTTCCTACAACGTCGGCATGATCCGCGGCGCCTACCACTTCGCCACCCCGAACGACTCCAGCGGCGCCAACCAGGCGACGTACTTCCTGGCGCACGGCGGCGGCTGGTCCAAGGACGGCAAGACGCTGCCGGGTGCGCTCGACATCGAGTACAACCCGTACGGCGCGACCTGCTACGGGCTGAGCGCGTCGGCGATGGTCAGCTGGATCCGCGACTTCGCCAACACCTACAAGGCTCGCACCGGCCGCGACGTACCGATCTACACCAACCTGGACTGGTGGACGCGCTGCACCGGTAACAGCACCGCCTTCAACTCCACGAACCCGCTGTGGGTCGCGAAGTACGCCTCCTCGCCGGGCACGCTGCCGGGCGGCTGGCCGTTCCACACCATCTGGCAGTACAGCTCGTCGCCGATCGACCAGGACCGATTCAACGGCGACATGTCGCGGCTGCAGGCCCTCGCCAACGGCTAAACCTGTTGCGGCGGTCGCATAGTCTCGATCGGTGAGCTATTCGCTGCCGATCGAGACCGACCGCCTGACCCTGCGCCGCTACGTCGAGACCGATTTCGACGACCTGCTGAAACTGCAGTCGAACCCCGATGTCACCCGCTTCCTGCTGTACGACGTCCGTACGCCGGAGCAGGTGCAGGAGGCGCTCGCCGGCCGGATGGCCGACGTGCCGATGGACCGCGACGGTCAAGCGCTCACCGCCGCGGTCATCGTCCGGGACACCGGTCAGCACGTCGGTGAGGTCGTGCTGTTCATGAACAACGTCGAGCAGCGCACCGGCGAGATCGGGTACGTGTTCCACCCGGAGTTCCACGGTCGCGGGTTCGCCCGGGAGGCGGCGGTCGAGTTGCTGCGGCTCGGGTTCGAGGAGCTCGGGATGCACCGGATCATCGCCCGGCTGGACTACCGCAACGACGGCTCGGTGAACCTGCTGAAGCGCCTCGGCCTGCGCCAGGAGGCGCATTTCGTGCGGAACGAGTACCTCAAGGGCGAGTGGACCGACGAACTGGTCTTCGCGATGCTCGCCGACGAATGGAAACAGCGCTCGTAAGTTTTTACCGCGCCACGCCGCCCCAGTGACAGGGACTGTCGCGGCCATTACCGTCGAACTATGACCTCCGCCCGATCCGTCACCGCGCTCGTTGTCGGCGCGGTCGTGCTCAGTGCCGGCGCGTTGCCGAGCGAAGCTGTCAAGGTCGCGCCCGCGCGCGAGATCGCCTACCGCACCTGGACTTCGAGCGCCGACTTCCTGGCCGGCGAGGGGTCCGGGACGACCGTCACGGACGGCGCCCTCACGTTCGGTACGTCGACCGGCACCACGTCGTACGTCGATCCGTTCGGCGACGGCACCGCGAAGACCTACGACCAGACCAGCTGGGTCTCGCCACACGTCAGCACCGGCTTCGGCCTCACCGAACTGGTCGCGTCCTGGAACGCGAGCACGCCACCGGGCACCTGGGTCGAGGTCTCGATGGCCGGTACTACGAACCTCGGCACGGCCACCAAGTGGTACGTGCTCGGCCGCTGGTCCGGTGGCGACGACACCACGGCCGGCGACATCCACCGCACCTCGGTGCCGAGCCAGGGTGATGCGAACGGATCCGTTGCCGTCGACACCTTCCAGGCCGCGACCGGTCAGTGGCTGGACCGCTGGCAGCTCAAGGTCACGCTGTACCGGCTCAGCGGTACGACGCAGTCACCCGTGGTCCGGTCAGTCGGGGCGATGGCCTCCCGGTTGCCGTCCGACAAGAAGGTTGCCGCGAGCCCCCTTGGTGGCGCGGAGGGGACCGTGCTCGACGTACCGACGTACTCGCAGGAGACGCATATCGGGCACTACCCGCAGTGGGACGGTGGTGGGGAGGCCTGGTGCTCGGCGACGTCGACCGCGATGGTGCTGGACTACTACGGTGCCGGACCGACACGGGCCGAGAGCGGCTGGGTCGACCCGTCCGACGCCGACCCACAGGTGGACCACTCCGCCCGTTCGGTCTTCGACTACTCCTACGACGGAGCGGGGAACTGGCCGTTCAACACGGCGTACGCCGGTTCGCGGGGAGTGGACGCTTTCGTCACCCGGCTGCGGTCGCTGACCGAGGCGGAGCAGTTCATCAAGGCGGGGATCCCGTTGATCGCCTCGCTGTCGTTCAAGAAGGGCGACCTGCCCGGTGCGGGGTACGGGACCAACGGGCACCTGATGGTGATCGTCGGGTTCGACCAGGACGGCAATGTGGTCGTCAACGACCCGGCGTCGCATCTGATCGCGAGTGACGAGCAGGTGCGCACGACGTACGACCGGACCGCGTTCGAGAACGCCTGGGTACCGCACTCGGGCGGACTGGTCTACGTGCTGCACCCGGAGGGCATGCCACTGCCGGCACCGTCCGACCCGCAGCACAACTGGTAACAACCCCCAGGTACGACAGAGCCCGCGACGCCGGGGCGGCGTGGCGGGCTCTGTCATGTCAGACCCTCGAACGGCTCAGCGGGCGAACAGCGCACCCGTCAGGTTCGTGGTGAGGTTGCGGAGCGAGTCCGGCAGGTACTGCAGGTGCCAGCCGGACGGACCGCGGTACCAGGGGAAGCCCTCGTCCGCCTCGTCCGGCGTGGTGTCGGTGGCGACCAGTGCGTCGATCCAGCGCTCCGAGCCGCCGAGTACGACGGCGTACGGCAGGGCGCGCGAGCAGAGCTCCGCGTGCTGGTCGGTCGGCAGCTCGCTGACGTCCATTTCCAGCAGCTCACCGCGGATGGCGGCGACCTGACCGAGGACGCGACCAGCGGCCGGCGCCTTGGCCGGCATGTAGCGGCCGACGACCAGCAGGCCGACACCGACCAGGGTGATCGCGATACCGAGCAGACCCCAGGTCGACAGCAGTGCCAGCAGGACGGTGGCGACGACACCGATCGCGGTGGTGGCGATACCGATCGTTGCCCAGAGCGACCGAGTGCGGTCCGGGCGCTCGCTGAACCAGCCGCGCTTGACCACACCGTCGTACAGGGCGTCCTGGACCTGCTCGAGGTTCTCGCGGACCTGCTTGCCGAGCTCGGAGACCAGCACCGAGTCGGCGTCGCCGAAGATCGCCCGGATCAGGACGTTCTCGTAGCGCTGCAGCTCCTCCGACCGGGCGTTCGAGACCCGGCGCAGCTCCCAGTCCGGGCGCGCGTACTCGGTGGTGCGCTCCAGCTCGACGATCGTGATGTGACCGCGGACGGCCAGGTCGATGATCGTCGCGGTCACGTCGACCGGGTCGATCCGCTCGTCGATCAGCGTGCCCACCTCGCCGGGCCGCAGGTCGGACGGCGGGGTGAAGTCGATCCGCGCGTCGGTCCCGAGGCTGAACAGCGACGCCGGTACGACGCGCCGCGGGTCGACCTGGTCACGGCCGCGCATCCGGTAGAGCACGAGCAGCGCGATCGCACCGAGCAGCAGCACCGCCAGCGCGGTGATCAGCTGCGCCGCGTCGGTGGAGAAGGCGCGCGCGAAGGTGTGGCGGTACTCGACGATCGAGTTCGCGGCGATCTGGCCGGCCGGGAAACCGACGGCCATCTTCACCGTGTTCCCCGGCGGCAGGTTGGTCTGCTGGAATGTCGGTCCGGACGTCTCACCGATCTGCGCCAGCGTGCAGGGGATGTTGCTGTCCATCGGGCCCGCGACACAGGAGACGTGCGACACCTCGGGGGCGCTGAAGACCACGTTCGCGCTCTGGATCGGCAAGTTGATGCCGGTCAGCGGCGCGAACCGGACCTCGGTGCCGTCCAGGGTCTTCGCCACCGCGCCCTTCACGGTGTACGTGAAGTCGAGCTCCGTCGTACCGGTGGTGACGTCCGGCACTGCGATCGACGTCACATCGCCGTCGGTCTTCAGCTCGGCCGTCTTGTCCTGGCCGCCGGCCTTGACCTGCAGGTCGCCGATCTCCTGGACGTGGTCGATGTCGTCGGGCAGGTGGTCCCGCGTGACGACGAACCGGGTGAAGGTCCCGGACACGTTGCTGAGCTTCCAGGTCTCCGACACCCGGAGCAGGCCGTCACGCTCGACCCGGACCTGACTGTCGTAGTTGGTGACCACCGGGTCGGCGGCAGCGCTGGTAGCGACTGCGCCGGCGGGGACAGCGGACAGGCCGAGCAGGCCGAGGGCACACAGGGATAGCCCGAGGAGACGTAGACGCATCGCCCAATCACACCGTAGAAAGAGGGTCAGGTTGACACCGGGCACCTTAACGTCTGTGCAGTGTCAGGCCACCAACGGGCACCTGGTCGGCCTCCCCCGCAGGGATAAGTTGAGCCTGGGCTCCGGTAGCGTCTCGGATGTGTCAGGCAACCAATGGGGCCCGCCGCCCGGCCAACCGCCCAACTCCCAGCAGCCGCCTCAGCCGTGGCAACAAGGACCTGGGTACGGCGGCCAGCCGCAGCCCGGCCGCCCGCCTGGACCGCCCCAGGGGCCACCGTTCCAAGGACCTGGCCAGCCGTTCCAAGGGCAGGGGTTCCAGGGGCAGCCGTTCCACGGGCAGCAATTCCAGGGACCTCAGTTCCAGGGGCAGGGGCGTGGGCCCGGTCAGCCGCAGTTCGGCTGGGGCGCTCCGCAGGGTGGCCAGCGGCCGCCGAAGAAGAAGGGCCGCGGCGCTGCGATCGCGGTGTTCACGCTGCTCGGTGTGCTGGTCGTCGGCGTGGTCGGGCTGAAGATCCTGTCGAACACGCTGAAACACAACGGCGACCCGTCGTACGCCGAGCCGACCACGACCTCGTCGTACAGCCCGACGACCGAGCCGACGACGGGGCCGTCCTCGAGCGGGCCCACGACCAAGCCGACGACGACGCAGTCGACCACGCAGGCGCCGCGGCCGACCACGACCCGGTCGACGACAACCACCAAGCCGACGACCAACCCGGGGCCGTCCGACAGCGACCTGGTGCTGAAGAACCGGCTGTACAAGGCCGGTGCGATGTCGCCGGTGGGCTGCAAGGAGTCGAAGACCCGCCCGAGCTCCGCGGCCGGCGCCAAGGCCAACTACAAGAACCTGGTGGGCTGCCTGAACAAGTCGTGGGCGCCGCTGGTGGCCAAGGCCGGTGGCCGGTTCCGGGCGCCGAACGTGCTGGTCTTCAGCGGCTCGGTGGAGACGCCCTGCGGGACCCACTACGACACCGCCCCGCCGTTCTTCTGTGGGACGAACGACACCATCTACATGAACCTGACCGAGGACGTCGGCAACTACAACAGGTACTCGCAGTCCTACCAGAAGGTCTGGGCGCGGATGTGGATGCTGCACCAGTTCGCCCACGAGTACGGGCACCACGTGCAGAACAACATGGGGATCCTGCAGGCGTACGCGCGGATCCGGTACGAGCGGCCGACCTACGCGAAGGAACTGGAGGACAGCCGGCGGCTCGAGCTGCAGGCGTCCTGCTTCTCGGACATCTTCATCGGCTCGAACAAGCGCACCTACCCGATCACCGGGCAGTCGCTGTTCCAGTGGCGCTGGCTGATCGCCAACACCATCGACAAGGGCCGTGACCACGGTGCACCGGCCAACCACAAGTACTGGGCGATGCGCGGGTGGGACGCCCGGAACCCGAGCGCGTGCAACACCTTCGCGTCGTCGTCGAGCAAGGTGCAGTGACGGTGGCCGGGGGCCCGGGCAGCATCTCGTTCGAGACGACTGGCCGGAGTAGCTAGCCTGGTGGGTCCCTGATCGCGCAGAGTATGTCGCGCGAGATGGTGCGCAGGATGTTTCAGGGGGAGGCGGCTTCGGGCCCCCACAAAGCGTGGAGACAGACCCAAGCAAGGTCGTGAGGAGCATCGATGTCGGACAACTGGAACCAGCCCCCGGGGAGCGACCCGGCTGATCATCAGCCGTCGCCCCCACCGGAGACCGGTCCCGGACAGGACCCGGCCGGTCCTGGTGCAGGTCAGAACGCCGGCCAGAACGCTGGTCAAACCGGTGCCGGTGACCAGGGGGCGCCCGGCAGTTGGTTCGGTGCTCGGGAGGACTCAGGTCCGCGAGGTGGTGCGGGGCAGGGGCCCGGCGACGGGCAGCCGGCCGCCTCGTGGTGGTCCGGCGACAACGAGGCCAAGCGCGAGTTCCAGAACCCGTCGCAGTCCGACGAGCCCGCCAACAACTGGTTCGACGGCGGCTGGAACCCGGTCCGCCGCGAACACCCCGACCAGCCGGTCCCCACCCAGAACCCGAACCAGCCCGGCCCGAACCAGTCGGTGCCGCCGTCGGGTCCCCAGCAGTCCGGTCCGAATCAGTCAGGTCCGGCCCAGTGGGGTTCGAACCAGTCCGGCAACTACTCCGGCCCGCCGCCCCGCTCCGGCCCCAACCAGCCCGGCCCTGCGCAGTCAGGTCCTGGCCAGTCGGGTCCGGGTCAGTCTGGTCCGGCGCAGTCGAACTCATGGCAGTCCGGTCCTACTCAGTCGGGCCCTGCGCAATCCAGCCCGTGGCAGTCGGATCCTGCCCAGTCCGGCCCAACATCGTCCGGCCCCGCACAGTCAGGTCCTGGTCAGTCCAGCCCGTGGCAGTCCGGCCCGGCGCAGTCCGGCCCCGCATCGTCCGGTCCCGCGCAGTCCGGTCCTGGTCAGTCCGGTCCTGGTCAGTCGGGCTCTTGGCAGTCCGGGCCTGCTCAGTCGGGTCCGAACCAGCAGGGTCCTGCGCAGAGCGGGCAGCAGCCGGGACAGCAGTCGTGGCAGTCCGGGCCGACGCCGCCCGGGCCGGGCCAGTCTGCTCCGCAGCGGCCGGCACCGAACCAGCCCGCGTCCGACCAGTCGGACCCCTGGGCAGGGCAGTCGTGGGGCTTGGAGACCGACTCGGCGAAGTCCGACTCCGGTCAGTCGTCCGGCTGGTCCGCCACCGGTCAGTCGGAGTCGAGCGCCTGGCAGTCCGCGCCGTCCCAGCAACCCCAGCGTCCGCAGAACGGCCCGCACTCCGAAGGCTCCTACCTGTGGGGCTCCCCAGGTCAGGGCCAGCAGCAACAATCCTCACCGTGGAGCAACGCGCTCCCACCACAGCAACAGCAACCGCAACCGCAGCAACCGCAGCAGCAGTCCGGCCCCCGCCACGCCGCGCCGGGCGGACCCGGCCAGCACGGCCCGATGGGTCAGCCCGTTCAGCAGGCGCCGACCTGGCAGTACCCGCCGATCCCGATCCCGCAGCCCCCGGGCGGCCGCCGGCGCAAGCAGAAGAAGCTGTCCCGCGGCCTGCTGATCGGCCTGGTCGTGCTCGCGGTCCTGGTGGTCGGCTCCGGTGTCACGCTGATCGTCCGCAGCGTCGGCGGCAACGACGACCCGCAGGCGAACAACAGCCCATCGGCGCCGGCCTCGGAGTCCCCGTCGCCGTCGGAGAGCCCGTCCCCGTCCCCGACCGCCCCGCGTGGACCCACGGCCGACGAGGTCGTGAAGAACAGCAAGCTGTACACGATCGGCCCGGTCGCCGCGGCCAAGTGCACGGAGCCGCCGTTCGCCCCGGTGACGGTCGCCGCGGCGCAGCAGTACTACAACCGTCTGCTGCCCTGCATGAACCACACCTGGTGGCTGGCACTGACGAAGGTCAAGCTGCCGTTCCGCAACCCCAAGGCCGTCGTGTACGTCGGCAAGACCCCTTCCCCGTGTGGCATCCAGCGCAGCGTCCGTGCGGCGTACTGCGGTGCGAACGAGACGATCTACCTCCCGTTCGCCGTCGACAACCGGTACTACAAGGCGAAGCCGGTGTACGCCCGCGCGATCATGCTGAACACGTTCGCCCACGAGTACGGGCACCACGTACAGAAGCTGAGCGGGATCCTCGCCGCGTCGATGACCCGGCAGGCGACGCTGACGCCGAACCAGAAGCTCACCGAGAGCCGCCGCCGGGAGCTGCAGGCGACCTGCCTGGGCGCCGCCTACCTGGGCGCGAACGCGGCCGCCATCCCGATGAACGGCCCGCTGCTGGTCAACTGGAAGTTCCTGATCGCGCACTCCGGTGACGACTACGCCCGGCCGCGTGTGCACGATCACGGCAACCGGGTGAGCAACTACCAGTGGTCGATCACCGGCTTCAACGGCAAGAAGCCGGACTCCTGCAACACCTTCACCGCGGCCGACGTCCGGGTGAACTAGACCGCGGGGCTGGCCCGCCGCCCGTCAGCCGAAGAGGCGACGGGCGGTGGTCAGCGAACCGCCGAAGGCGGTCACGAAGTTGCTGAGCGACTCCCCGATGTCGGACAGGTGCCAGTTCTCCGGACCGGAGTACCAGCCGATGCCCGCGTCGGGGTCGTCGTCGTCATCGGTCGCCGCGATCTCGAGCGCCCACTTCTCGGTCAGCCCGAGCACAGCGGCGTACGGCAGGCAGCGGGACGCGAACTCGAGCCGGTGGCTCTCCGGCAGGTCGGCCGAGGACTCGTTCGCCAGGTAGTGCTGCAGACCGGCCACTCGGCCCAGCACGGTGGCACCGCGTGCGGTCCGCGCCGGTGCGGCCTGGCCGACGAGTGCGAGCACCAGTCCGGCCGCCATCACGGCGAAACCGACCAGAGCGAACTTGCTGACGATCGCCAGCACCACAGTCAGTACGACGCCTGCGCCGAGCAGCACCAGACCCGCAGTGGTCCAGCGGTTCCGGTCGGCGTCCGGACGGCTCTTGAACCAGCCCTGCGTGACCACGTCGGCGTACAGCTGCTCGCGGACCAGGTTGAGGCGCGGGCGCAGCGACGGGCCGAGCCCGGAGACCAGCACGGTGTCGCCGTCCGCGAACACGGCGTCCAGCAAGGCCTTCTCGTAGGCCAGCAGCTCCGGTCCGCCCGGGTGCAGCCGCTGCAGCTCCCAGTCCAGTCTGCCAAAGTGCGACTCCCGGGGCTGCTCGACGATCGTCAGGTAGTTGCGCACGGCAAGGTCCAGCAGGGTGGCGGTGATGTCGACGACGTCGGCCGACTCGTCGACCACCGTGCCGACCTGGCCCGGCCGGATGCCGTCCGGCGCCGCGAACTGCGGCCCGTCGGTGCCGTCCAGCACCGGGCGCTCCGGCCCACCGTCGTGGACCTTCGCCGCGTCCCGCCCGCGGAAGAACCACAGCCCGACCGCACCTAGCAGCCCGATCCCGAAGACGATCACGGCCAGACCGACGGTGCTCGAGTCGACCGTGAACGCCCGGCCGAGCGACCAGCGGTCCGCGAACTTCGCGTTCGGCTGCACCGTGGCCTGGTCGCTCAGCCCGGTCAGGAACGTCACCCGGCCACCAGCGGGTACGCCGTTCTGCTGGATCTCCAGCGCCGCCGACTCGGCCAGCTGCGACGACGTACACGGCATGCTCGAACCGGTCCGGCCGGCGAAGCAGGTCACCCAGGTCGCGAACGGGACGCTGATGCTCAGGTCGGCCTTCGGGATCGACACACCGAAGCCCTGGACCACTGGCCAGCTCACCTCACGGCCCTCGATCGAGTCGGCGACCACGTTGTCCACGGTGTAGCTGTAGACGATCTTCGACTGGCCGGACACGTTCAGCGTCAGCTTGCGGCCGTCGTCGGTGCTCTGGTTCTGGAAGCCCTGCGCGGGCTGGCCGTTCACCGTCGCGGACACGTCCTTCAGGTCGTACGTGCGGTCGCGCTCGGAGTCGGACCGGACCCGGGTGGCCAGCGTCCGGCTGAACGTCGTACCGCCGGCGGTCAGGTCGACGGTCTCCTTGACCTGCAGCGCACCGTCCTTGGTGAGCGTCGCGTCCGCGGTGTACGCCGTGATCTGGTCGTCGGCCTGGCCGGCCGCCTGCGCGGAGAGCGGGCTGAGGGCAACGAACAGGGCGGCGACCGGGGCGGTCAGGGACATCAGCAGGGCAGCCGGAAGGAGGCGGCGCTTCGGTGACATGGGTCGAGAGTAGTCTCGTGCCGGTTCGCCCTGCGAACTCGACCGACCGCGTGACCGACGAGCATGGAGGCCAAGCTGTGAGCAGCCCGTATGGCTACGGCGGCCCGCCGCAGGGGCAACCACAGCGCCAACCGCAGGGCCAATCACTGGGCCAGCCACAGGGTCGCCCGCTCGGCCCGCCGCCCGGCGTCCTGCCACCGCCGCAGTCCGCTCCGTGGCCTCCGCAGCAGGGCCAGTTCCCGCCGCGCCCGGGCCAGTTCCAAGGCCCTCCGATGCAGGGCCCGCCGATGCAAGGTCCCCCGATGCAGGGCGGCCCAATGCAAGGCGGTCCGATGCAAGGCCCGCCGTACGGCGGTCAGTGGGGGCAGCCGTACTACGGCGGCCCGGGCCACTTCAACGGGTTCCAGCCACCACGCCGGCGCGGTGGGCCGCTCCGGCTGATCCTGCTCGGCTTCGTGCTGCTGATCTTCATCGGTGTGTCGGTCGCGGTGCTGGCCACCGTCCTCGGCGGCAGCAGCAGCCAGGACACAGCGGAGCCCGGAGTGACCGGCCCGTCGATCGTGCCGACCCCGTCGACCAACCCCGAGAAGGGCTCGGCCGAGGACTACCTGCTGAACGCGGACGTCTACCGCACCGGCCCGCTCACCGAGGAGAACTGCCCAGCGGCGAACCTCGGTGACGGCAGCCTGGCGGTACAGAAGGTCTACTACCAGCGCCTCTTCAAGTGCCTGAACGACGCCTGGCGCCCGGTCTTCCACGAAGTCGGGCAGGACAAGCCGGACCCGGGCCTGGTGGTGTTCGACAAGCCGGTCACGACCGCCTGCGGCAACTTCCAGCCGCTGTCCGGCCGCGTGCTGGCGTTCTACTGCTACGGCAACCAGGTGATGTACGTCGACGTGAAGCAGATGAACCGTGCGTTCGGTCCGAAGCAGGACCTGGCGTACCTGATGACGATCGCGCACGAGTACGGCCACCACGTGCAGGGCGTCACCGGTCTGTTCTACGCGCGTGCGGCGTACCTGCAGGACCACCCGGACCAGAAGCTGGAGAGTTCGCGGCGGAACGAGCTGCAGGCCTCCTGCTTCGGCGGAGTGTTCAGCAAGGCCGTCGAGAAGTCGTATCCGTTGACGGATCGGCTGGCTGAGTTCAAGGAGCAGTCCAGCAACAGCTTCGGTGAGTCAGCGGACACCCCGGAAGACGAACGCACGCACGGTCTGGCGACCAGCCAGGGCTTCTGGATCCAGAACGGCTTCAACATCGGCGCCAACAAGGCCTGTGACACGTTCGCGGTATCCGCGGACCTGGTGAAGTGACCGACCGGCCGGCGAAGGTCTGAGATGGACGCGATCCATAAACTCCCGCAGGAGCAGGCCAGCCTGGCCCAAGGGGTGCCTGACGCCCAGCCTGGCACGCTGTTGGTGCTGACCGCAGGCGGTGGCGTTTCCGTCGACCCAGGACCGCACCGCACCATTCTGTTCGGGCGAAACCGCCCTGAGGTTCACGTCTGCGTCGGCGAGGACGATGCGCGGGTCAGCCGGATGCACGGGGCGATCAGCTACCGGTCCGACCAGTGGTGGCTCGCAGTGACCGGCCGCCTGCCGCTCCGCTCCTCACGGAAGCAGAAGCTGTTCGCAGGCGAGGACCCGACGCCACTGGAGCCCGGCTACACCCAACTATTCGTCCCAGGCTCCAACGACCGCGAACACCTGCTCGAGGTGTACGTCGTCGCCTAGCCCTGGTCATTTCGCCAGGTGGTAGGTGGTTGGTGGTGGACTCGTTTGAAGGCGACTGTGAAGGCGAAGGGGTCTTCGTAGCCGACCTGGTGGGCGACTGTGGCGATGGTGGCGGTTGTGGTGCGGAGGAGGTCGGCGGCGAGGGTCATGCGCCAGGCGGTCAGGTAGGTCAGGGGTGGCTGGCCTACGTGGGTGGTGAAGCGGGCGGCGAAGGTGGCGCGGGAGAGGCCGACCTTGGAGGCCAGTTCTGCGACTGACCACCGATGTGCGGGGTCCTCGTGGATCAGACGGAGCGCATCGCCCACTCCGGCAGTAGTCAGGGCTTCGTACCAGGACGGGAGCTTCGCCTCGGGGCTCGCGCACCACGCGCGGAGTGCGAGGACCAGTACGAAGTCGAGGAGCCTCCGCAGTACGGCGTCCTGCCCGGGCTCCTCGCGTGCGACCTCGGTGGTGAGGAGGTCGAGCGCTGGACGGGTCTGCGGTGTAGCGGACACGACGGCGACCGGCGGCAGCAGCGCCAGGACACGCTGCCCGACCGCACCACGTAGGTCGTACGCACCTCGCACCATCGTCGTCGCCCCGGGCAGTCCGTCGCCGTACGTCCGCGGCGCCAGGAACTCATGCCACTCCACCAGCTCACCATCAACCGTAAGCTTCCGCCCACCGCGAATGACGTAGTACGGCGGCGTCTCCGGACTGTCCGCGATCGTGTAGCTGTCGACGCCGGTGATCAGCGCGATTTCACCAGCCGCAAGTGTCCGTACGTCGTCACTCAGTCGAAGGCACGCGCTACCACCGAGCGTCGCGACGACCGATAGCGACGGTACGTCGGCGTACGTCACCGACCACGGCGCGGTGGCGATCATCTGCCGGACCACCGCGTCCTTCGCCTGCGCTCGCTGCAGCAGGTCGCTCAGCACGTCCACACGCCTGAGGTTAGACGATCACAAAGGCATCGGCGACGATCTCCCATGGATCCGTCCAGTCCTGCGGTCGTTGACTGGACTCCATGCACAACTACCTGGTCCTCGGCGGCACCGGCACCACAGGTCGCCGCGTCGCCGACCTCCTCCGTTCAACCGGCCACTCCGTCCGTACGGCGTCCCGCGCCGGAAGCGACGTACCGCTGGATCTCGACGACCCCGCGACCTGGCAGCCGGCACTGACCGGCATCACCGCCGTCTACCTGATGGAACCCACCGTCCGCCCCGGCGACCGGCTGGCCCGCTTCACCGAGACAGCCCTCACCTCCGGGGTACGCCGCCTTGTACTGCTGTCTGCTGCCCGCGCCGCCGACCCCGCGCACCCTCTGCACTCCGTCGAGCAGACCGTGCGCGGTTCGAACGCCGCGTGGACGATCCTGCACCCCGACTGGTTCGCGCAGAACTTCAGCGAAGGCGCGTGGCGCTCGGCCGTCCACAGCGGGGTCCTCGCTCTTCCCGCCGGCGACGGCCGCACTCCGTTCATCGACGTGGACGACATCGCCGCCGTAGCCGCCGGGGCCCTCACGACGTCCAACCACGACGGCAAGACCTATGAACTGACCGGCCCCGAAGCCATCACCTTCGCCGAAGCAACCAACCACATCAGCGAGGCAAGCGGTCGCCACGTCGAGTACGTCGCCATGGAACCCGCCGACTACACCGAACAGCACGTGGCTCAAGGAGCTCCACGATCCGGCGCCGAGTTGCTCACCAGCATCCTCGTCTCGATCGCCAACGGTCAGGCCGCTGAACCGACCGGCGACGTCGAACAGGCACTCGGCCGCCCCGCCCGCTCCTTCAAGACGTTCGCACACGCTGCGCGATGGGAGGCTGCAATCGGTTGATGGACGGACCCACTTGTTCGTTTCGGGTTATCGAACTGGTAACTGAGCGGCGTATTATCCGGCCGTGACGTTGCGACGCGGGGAGTGGGCGACGGCCGCGCGAACGCTGGTTGATGTGCTGGGGGAAACAGCCACCAAGTACGCCGACGAGCCGGCGCTCGACGACGGCAGCGTCAGCCTGAGCTATCGCGAACTGCTGGACCAGACGACGAAGTTCGCGCACCGGCTGACCGCGTCCGGGATCGGCCCGGGCGACCGGGTCGGCATCCGGATCTCGTCGGGGCACAACGATCTGTACATCGCGATCCTCGGCACCTTGCAGGCGGGAGCGGCGTACGTCCCGGTCGACGCCGACGACCCGGAGGAGCGCGCCGAGCTGGTCTTCGGCGAGGCAGCGGTGGCGGCGACCGTCGGTGACGAACTCGCGCTGACGATCACCCGCCCGCAGCAGCCGCCGATCACTGACAACGAAGCCGCCAACGGCGCCTTCGACTACCCGTACTCCGCCCGCATGGACTCCTCCGGTACGCCGGTCTCCCCGCGTGGCACGTCCGGCCCGGAGACCACCGACGACGCCTGGATCATCTTCACCTCGGGCTCGACCGGCGTACCGAAGGGTGTCGCCGTCACGCACCGCTCGGCCGCGGCGTTCGTCGACGCCGAGGCGCGCCTGTTCCTGCAGCACGAGCCGATCGGCCCGGACGACCGGGTGCTCGCCGGTCTGTCGGTCGCGTTCGACGCGTCCTGCGAGGAGATGTGGCTGGCCTGGCGGCACGGCGCCTGCCTGGTCCCGGCGCCGCGCTCACTGGTCCGTACCGGCATGGACCTCGGTCCGTGGTTGGTTGCCCAGGGCATCACAATTGTCTCGACCGTCCCGACGCTGGCCGCGCTCTGGCCGGCGGACGCGCTCGACCAGGTTCGGCTGCTGATCTTCGGCGGCGAGGCCTGCCCGCCCGAGCTGGCCGAGCGGCTCGCCGTCGACGGCCGCGAGGTGTGGAACACCTACGGTCCGACCGAGGCGACCGTCGTCGCCTGCGCGGCGCAGCTCACCGGCGAAGGACCGGTCCGGATCGGCCTTCCGCTGGACGGCTGGGACCTCGCCGTTGTAGATGCTGCAGGCAACGAAGTCGCCACCGGCGAGATCGGTGAGCTGATCATCGGCGGCGTCGGCCTGGCCCGGTACCTGGACCCGGTCAAGGACGCCGAGAAGTTCGCGCCGATGCCGACGCTGGGCTGGGAACGCGCGTACCGCAGCGGCGACCTGGTCAGGTCCGACCCGTTGGGCCTGCTGTTCCAGGGCCGCGCCGACGAGCAGGTCAAACTCGGTGGCCGCCGGATCGAGCTCGGCGAGGTCGACGCCGCCCTCCAGGCCCTCCCGGGGGTCACCGGCGCCGCAGCCGCCGTACGCAACAGTGCCGCGGGTAATCAGCTTCTCGTCGGGTACGTCGTACCGGATGAGCCGGCCGGCTTCGACACCGCGAAGGCCACCGAGCGGCTCCGCGAGGGCCTGCCCGCAGCCCTCGTACCGCTGCTCGCGATCGTCGACACCCTGCCGACCAGAACATCCGGCAAGGTCGACCGCAACGCGCTGCCGTGGCCGCTGCCGGGGATGGACAGCGACGCCCCGGCCGCCGAGCTCAGTGGCACTGCGGGCTGGCTGGCCGAGCGCTGGACGAAGGTCCTCGGCGCCAAGGTCACCGGAGCGGACAACGACTTCTTCCTGCACGGCGGCGGCAGCCTCGCCGCGGCCCAACTCGTCTCGGCCCTCCGCGAGCGGTACCCCGAGGTCACCGTCGGCGATATCTACGAGTACCCGCGGCTCGGCGCGCTCGCCGAGCGGCTCGACGACTTCCGCCCGGCCGCGATGGAGCCGGTGGAGATCCGCGACATCCGGCCGACGCCACGCAGTACCCAACTGCTGCAGACCGCGCTGACGCTGATCCTGCAGACCGTCGTCGGCGTCCGCTGGCTGGTCTATCTGTTCACGCTGAACAACCTGCTCGCCGAGCTGGTCGACCCGCTGCCCTGGGCGCGGACCGTGTCGTGGTGGTGGATCCTGGCCGGCTGGCTGCTCCTGATCAGCCCGGCGGGCCGGATGGGTATCGCCGTCATCGGCGCCCGCATCCTGCTCCGCGGCCTCAAGCCCGGCACGTATCCACGCGGCGGCAACGTCCACGTCCGGCTCTGGGCAGCCGAGAACCTCGCCGACGCGGCCGGCGCCGCCAACCTCGCGGGCGCACCGTGGATCGCGTACTACGCCCGCGCGCTCGGCGCGAAGGTCGGCCGCGGCGTCGACCTGCACACGCTCCCGCCGGTCACCGGCATGCTCACCATGGGCCGCGGCGCCTCGATCGAACCCGAGGTCGACCTGGCCGGCTACTGGATCGACGGCGACCGGTTGCACGTCGGCTCGATCACCGTCGGCGCCGAGGCGGTCGTCGGCTCCCGGAGCACGCTGCTGCCCGGGACGGAGATCGGCCGGAACGCCGAGATCATGGCCGGCTCCGCGGTTTCCGGCAAGGTCCCCGAGAGCGAGCGCTGGTCCGGCTCCCCCGCGGCCCGGATCGGCCGCGCGCGGCACCCGTGGCCCGAGAACCGTCCGGCCCGGGCGCCCTGGTGGGTAGCGGCGTACGGCGCCCAGTCCGCACTGATGTCACTCATTCCGGTCGCCGGCGCGGCTGCGGCCTTCATCGTCCTCGGCCAGGCTCTGCGGGGCACCCAGACACTCGGTGACGCCGCGCTGAAGGCGCTGACCGCGATCCCGCTGATGACGCTGGTCGGCTTCGCGACGATCGCCGTCCTCACGCTGCTCGGCGTCCGGCTGCTCGGGATCGGTATCAAGCCCGGCCACCACCCGGTCCGGAGCCGGATCGGGTGGCAGGTCTGGGCGACCGAGCGGCTGCTCGACTCGGCCCGCACGCTGCTCTTCCCGCTGTACGCGAGCCTGCTGACGCCGTGGTGGCTGCGGGCGCTCGGCGCGAAGATCGGCCGCGATGTCGAGGCGTCGACCGTGCTGTTGCTGCCGAAGATGACGACGGTCGGCGAGGGCGCGTTCCTGGCCGACGACACGATGATCGCGTCATACGAACTCGGTGGCGGCTGGCTGCACGTGGCCGGCGCGAAGGTCGGCAAGCGCGCCTTCCTCGGCAACTCCGGGATGACCGCCCCTGGCCGTTCGGTCCCGAAGAACGGCCTGGTCGCCGTCCTGTCCGCGGCCCCGAAGAAGTCCAAGGCCGGTACGTCGTGGCTCGGGTCGCCGCCGGTGAAACTGCGCCGCCAGGCCGTCTCCGGTGACCAGAGCCGGACCTTCAACCCGCCGTTCAAGCTCAAGGTCTTGCGCGCCTTGGTCGAGCTGTGCCGGTTCGTGCCGATGATGTGCACGGTCCTGATCGCGCTCGGCGTGCTGTTCGCGCTGCAGGCGCTCGACATCTGGCTCGGCCCGGTGCCGGCCCTGCTGCTGTCCGGAGCGGTGATCCTGGCCGCCGGAGCGGTCGCGGGCGGGCTGGCAACGGTCGCCAAGTGGGCGATCGTCGGCCGCACCCGCGCGGTCGAGTACCCGCTGTGGAGCTCGTTCGTCTGGCGCAACGAGGTCGTCGACAGCTTCGTCGAACTGGTCGCCGCCCCCTGGTTCGCGAACGCCGCCGCCGGTACGCCGGTGCTCAACCTGTGGCTCAGGTCACTCGGGGCCAGGATCGGCAAGGGTGTCTGGTGCGAAACGTACTGGTTGCCGGAGGCGGATCTGGTCACCCTGGGCGACGGCGCCACGGTGAATCGCGGTTGCGTGCTGCAGACGCACCTTTTTCATGATCGAGTTCTCTCCATGAACACAGTCACCTTCGGGCCCGGAGCGACCCTCGGGCCCCACGGAATCGTCCTGCCGGCCGCCGCCGTCGGCGCCGGAGCTACCATCGGGCCGGTGTCGCTCGTGATGCGTGGTGAAGGTGTGCCGGCCGGGACGCGCTGGGCAGGGAACCCGATCGGTCCCTGGCAGGGCTGATGGTTGACCCGTATGTGCCCACCCATGGAAACACCGGCTACACGGTCGAGTCGTACGATCTCGAGCTCGACTACCGGGTCAACAGCAACCGGCTGAGCGGCAAGGCGACGATCACCGCCTTCGCCACCGAGGCGCTGTCCCGGTTCAGCCTCGACCTGAACGGCCTGCGGGTGACGAAGGTGTCGGTGAACGGCCGCCGCCCGCGCCGCTACAGCCACCGCTCGGGCAAGCTCTACATCACCGCGGACATCCCGGACGGTTCGGAGTTCTCGGTCGACGTCCAGTACAACGGGAACCCGAGGCCCGAGGACAGCCCGTGGGGCGAGCTCGGCTGGGAAGAGCTCACCGAGGGCGTGATCGTCGCCAGCCAGCCGAGCGGCGCGGCCACCTGGTTCCCGTGCAACGACGAGCCCGGCGACAAGGCGCACTACCGGATCGCGATCACCACCGACTCGCCGTACCAGGTGGTCGCGAACGGGCGGCTGGTGTCGCGCCGGGTGAAGGCGAGCCGCACGACCTGGGTGTTCGACCAGGCCGCGCCGATGGCGACGTACCTCGCGACCGTGCAGATCGGGCGGTACGACGAGGTTGACGTGGCGACCTCGCCGGTGACGATCCGGGGCGTTCTCCCGGGCGCGCAGATCCGCGCGTTCCGGCACGACTTCGGGCGTCAGCAGGACATGATGAAGCTGTTCTGCCGGCTGTTCGGGCCGTACCCGTTCGGTGGCTACACGGTCGTCGTCACCGACGACCCGCTGGAGATTCCGCTGGAGGCGCAGGGCATCTCGGTGTTCGGCAGCAACCACGTCGACGGTCGGCGCGGGTCGGAGCGGCTGGTCGCGCACGAGCTGGCGCACCAGTGGTTCGGCAACAGCCTGACCCCGGCGCACTGGCAGCACATCTGGCTCAACGAGGGTTTCGCCTGCTACTCCGAGTGGCTGTGGTCGGAGCATTCCGGCGGCCTCACCGCCGACCAGCAGGCGACCAAGGCACACACCCGGCTGCGCGGCCTCCAGCAGGACCTGCTGCTGTCGGATCCCGGTCCGGAGCTGATGTTCGACGACCGGCTCTACAAGCGCGGCGCGATCACCCTGCACGTCCTGCGGAGGCATCTCGGCGACGACGCGTTCTTCGAGCTGCTGCGGACCTGGACCAGGAACCATCGCCACGGCTCGGTCACGACGGCGGAGTTCATCGCACTGGCCACCGTGTTCAGCCCCGACGAGGACGCGCTCCGGCACCTGTTCGCCGCCTGGCTGGACTCCTACGAGCTGCCGCCACTTCCCCGGCGGCGCTGATGAAGTACGTGCCGCTGGAGTTCTTCCTCGGAGTCGCGGCGATCCTCGCGATCGCGATCGTCGCCGGGAAGCCACTCCGGCGGCGCGGGTCCCCGCACGGGCCGATGTGGCGCTACATCGCGTTCGGTACGTCGTTGTTCGTGGTCGCCGGTCTGCTCGCCACGTTCCCGCCACACTCGGTCGTGACCGCGGTACTGGTGATGGTCCTCGGCGCCGCGTTCTTCACCTTCGGCATCGCGATCCTCGGCGGCGGGTACTACGGCTACTTCGGCGCGCTCGCCAGCGGACTGGCCGCCGTACCGTTCTTCATGACGCCGACGCCGGTCGGGCTCGCGAAGGTCGGCCAGACGCTCACCTGCACGGTGCGCGACTACCACTCCTACGGCGTCTCGGACTTCACGGTGGACTGCCCGAACGGCCGGCACTACGACTTCACCACCGATCGTCTGCATCAGTTCCCGGGCGGCCGGGCGCAGGTGATCGTCGACCCGCACGACATCCTGAAGGCACAGTTCGTCGGCCAGGCCCACGCGAAGGTCGACCTGGTCGCGGGCATCCTCTGCCTGCTCGGTGCGGCGGCCATCGTGGTCGCCGCGGCCCGGCACCGACGCAAGCTCGGCAGGCAGGTCAAGCAGGTCGTCAATCCCGGGTTCTCCTCGGGCCCTTAGCCCGAACGGGCCACCTCGACCGCGGCCTTCACGAACCGTTCCGTCAGCGGTGTCCTGGTCGCCCACGCGGCCCCGGTCCACCAGGTCGCCGCGCGCCCCGGCAGCGGGACCAGCCGGATCTCGGGCGGCGCGATCCGTTCGGCCGACTGCGGTACGACGGCCGGCCCGGCACCCGCCGCGGTCAGGGCGAGCACGGTCTGCAGGTCGTCGGCCTCCTGAAGTACTTGCGGGTGGCAACCGAGTTCGGCGTACAGGCTGTTGATCTGCGCGGTCAGCCCCGGCCCGCGTCGCGGGGTCAGGCGGATCAGCGGCCGCGCGTCGATCCAGCCGACCAGGTCCCGCGGCAGCCCCTGATCAGCCGGTACGGCGAGCGCCAGACGGTCCCGCCGCAACCGAAGGTGCTCGAGCCCGGCGGGGACCGGGAGCCGCACGAACCCGATCTGCAGACTGCCGGCCAGCAGCCGCTCGAACTGCACCGATGACGGCAGGTCCGTCAGCGAGATCGTCACTCTCGGCCATCGGCTGCGGAACAGCGCCACCGCCCGGGGCGCCAGCTCGATCCCGGACAGCCCGAACCCGATCGCCAGCGATCCTTCCGCCCCGGACGCCACCTGCGCGGCCCGCCGTTCGAAGGCCTCGGACCGGGCGAGCAACTCCAGAGCGTCAGCAAGCAGCAGCTCTCCCGCCGGGGTCAGCCGGGCACCGTTGCGGCCCCGGCTGAACAGCACCGCGCCGAGCCGGCGCTCCAGTACCTGGATCTGTTTGGTCAGCGCCGGCTGACTGGTCGACAGCTCCGCCGCCGCGGCGCCGAAGTTCCGCAGTCTGGCCACCGTGACGAACGCCCGCAGCAGACGGAGATCCATAACCCCAGGATATGGAAAGCCCAAGAACCACTATTGGACGTCATGGATCGAGCGGCGTTCGATGGAGGTATGACGATCTTCCGCGCAGCCGTTGTCCAGTTCGAAGCCGTTCCTGACCAGCCCGCCGCCAATCTCGCCACCGTCGAACGACTGGCCCGGGAAGCGGTCGCCGACGGCGCCCAGCTCGTGGCGTTCCCGGAGCTGTGCCTGCTCGGCTACTGGCACCTCCGCCGGCACACCCCCGAGCGCCTGCACGAACTCGCCGAGCCGGCCGACGGACCGCTGGTCAGCCGGGTCCTTGCTCTCGCCAAGGAACTCGGCGCCGGCCTCGGCGTCGGCTTCCTGGAGAGCGCGGACGGCACGCTCTTCAACGCGTACGCCGTCTGCTTGCCCGACGGGCGCGTCCACGTGCACCGCAAGCTGCATCGAGGCAGTGGTCCCCGCCGACCTGGATGTCGACTTGGTGCCCTTGGCAACCGGACGCCGCTGGCTTCGCGGCCGCCGCCCCGAGCTCTACGCCCTGCTCACCCAGCCGATGGGCAACGAACTGAACCCGCGCGAGGCCCGGTTCTCTTCGGAGCCGGTCAGTAGATAAGAGCTGTCGCCATCGCGACGATTCCTTCGGCGCGGCCGGGGAAGCCGAGGCCGTCAGTGGTGGCGGCGCTGACCGAGACCTCTGCGTCGCAGGCCGCGGACAGTACTTTCTCGGCCTCGACGCGGCGGGTGCCGATCCGCGGCCGGTTGCAGACGATCTGGACGGTGACGTTGCCGATCTCGAAACCGGCGGCCCGGACCCGTCGCGCCGCCTCGCTCACCAGCGCGGTCCCGGCGGCGCCGGCCCACTCCGGCTCGGCCGTGCCGAAGTTCGACCCGAGATCGCCCAGCTTCGCGGCGGTGAGCAGCGCCGTACAGATGGCATGAGCTGCCGCGTCGCCGTCCGAGTGTCCGGACAACCCAGCAGGTTCGTCCGGCCAGTGCAGACCGGCCAGCCACATCGGGCGCCCGGCTTCCAGCGGGTGTACGTCGATCCCGTTGCCCACCCGAGGGAGCTTCACGAGGTCCGCCTCTCCGCCAACAGCGCTTCGGCCAGCAACAAGTCCTGCGGGCGCGTCACCTTGAACGCGTCCGGAGATCCCTCGACCGTCTGCACGGTCACCCCGAGCCGCTCACACATCATCGCGTCGTCCGTGACACCGGCATCCGCGCCGGCGGCATGCGCCCGCCGCAGCACCTCAGGAGCGAAACCCTGCGGCGTCTGCACCGCGACCAGGGTCGAACGGTCCGGCGTCTCGACCACCTCGCCACCGGGCCCGACCCGCTTGATGGTGTCCGTCACCGGCACCACGGGTACGACGGCTTCGGCGCCGGCTCGCACCGCCGCGACGACGCGCTCGATGGCCTCCGCCGGGACGAACGCCCGGGCCGCGTCGTGCACCAGGATGCAGTCGATGCCGTCCACCGGGACCACGTCCAGCGCGGCCCGGACCGAGGCAGGGCGTTCGGCCCCGCCCGCGACCACGAGCAGCCGCGCGTCCCCGACGTACGGCTCGAGCTCCTTGCCGACCGTCTCCTCGGATCCGGGCGGCACGGCGACCACGAAACAAACGAGGTCGGCGGCGGTCGCTGCCCGCAGCCCACGCACCGCGTGGACCAGCAGCGAGTCGCC
Organism: Kribbella sp. NPDC043289; assembly: GCF_056436705.1. Lineage (NCBI taxonomy): Bacteria > Bacillati > Actinomycetota > Actinomycetes > Propionibacteriales > Kribbellaceae > Kribbella > Kribbella sp. NPDC043289. The sequence continues at coordinate 233,191 of NZ_JBWKCB010000002.1, read as the reverse complement.
ACCGACCTCTCGAAATGCCTTCGGGGTGTCGCCACCCAGGCGCAGCCCCAGCCCGGCCGCGGGAATCACGACCGCGCTACTCATCAGGACTACTTCGGTTGGTGTTCGACCGAACTACGAAGCGAGGACCTCGTCGAGGATGGCCTCGGCCTTGTCCTCGTTGGTGTGCTCGGCCAGCGCCAGCTCGGAGACCAGAATCTGGCGAGCCTTCGCCAGCATCCGCTTCTCACCGGCCGACAGGCCACGATCACGTTCCCGGCGCCACAGGTCGCGAACGACCTCCGCCACCTTCAGCACGTCACCCGAGTGCAGCTTCTCCAGGTTCGCCTTGTAACGTCGCGACCAGTTGGTCGGCTCCTCCGTGTGCGGTGCACGCAGCACGTCGAAGACGCGCTCCAGGCCGGCCTGATCCACGACGTCACGCACGCCGACAAGATCGAGGTTGCACGCGGGGACCCGGACGACCAGGTCGTTCTGAGCGACGATCCTCAAGACCAGATAGGTCTTGTCCTCACCTTTGATCTGACGGGTCTCGATGTCCTCGATGACGGCCGCTCCGTGATTGGGGTAAACAACCGTCTCGCCGACTGTGAAAGTCATGTGTGAAGTGCCCCTTTCCGAGATCCATATTACCACGTAGCTCATGGTCCGGTCGGGACGTTTGCGCTGGTCAGAGCCCACTTCCCGCCTTGACAAACGCTCGCTTGCGTGCCTCGTGCGCGTGTGGGCCTTTGCTCCGGGCACCGGTCCGGGAGCACCGCGACGTCCCGGCCGGGGCATCCCGGCGTCGGGCCCGGGACGGCCGAGGGCTACGCTGTGGGGCGCCGGAGGCGGCCGCCTGACGGTGTTCACAGTTGTCGCAGACCAGCTCGATTCAGCTTGCACGAGAGGGATTCCAGTGCCGATCACGTTGTCCTCGCGGTTCGCCCGGCGCACCGCGCTGGCGGGTGCCGCCGCCACTCTCAGTATCGCGCTGGCGGCGTGCAGCGCGAGCTTCGATGCGCCGACCCTGCAGCCGTACCAGGCCGCCGAGGGCACGAACGCCGAGTCCGGCCAGATCAAGGTCCGCAACATGCTGGTGCTGGCCGACGCCGAAGGCAAGGGCGAACTGCACAGCGTGATCGTCAACGACGGCGACGTGGCCGACACACTGGTCAGCATCACGCAGGCCCCGGCCGGGACGCAGGACGGCCAGGCCGGTGGCGACCAGCCGCAGTCGGGCACGGTCAAGTTCGATGGCCTGAGCGACCCCGTGGACCTCGCGCCGCACACCGCACTGATGCTGCCGGGCAGCAGTTCGACGGAGCCCGTGGGCGCGTCGACCACCCCGTCCGCGACACCGTCCGGGACCCCCAGCGCGGGTCCGACCGAGACCCCGTCGGCCACGACGCCGGGCGCTGAGGACAACGGCCCCGCGGTGGTCGTCACCGGCGCGAAGCCGGGCCAGATGGTCAACGTGACGATCAGCTTCGGCCACGCGGCGCCGATCTCCACCTACGTCCCGGTCCTCACCGACGACCACTACTCGCCGCCCACCTCGGCCGAGTAGTCCCCACCTACGACAGAAGGGGCCGCCCCGGCGCGGGACGGCCCGTTCTGCTTGGTACGGCGAGCCTGTGGCCGAGGCTCGCCGTACCCGCTCTCAACCCTTGCTGGCCGCGGCTGCCTTGGACAGGCCGGGAATCACCTTGTCCAGCACCCACGGGACGCTGAGCACGCTGACCGCGCTCATCCCGGAGATCACCTGCTGGTCCTGCAGCGGGTAGGCCCCGCCGCCCTGCACCGCCTTCAGCGACGAGTAGACCGGGTCGGCCAGGAACTTCTGGGTGCCGATGCCGTCGACGTACGCGATCAGCACGTCGGCGTCGACGTCGGCGACCTTCTCCTTGCTGACCGTCAGCGAGAACTCCTTCTTGGTGTTGGTCTTCTCCAGCGCCTCGACCCCCGGCGCGTTCTTGAAGCCCATCTCGTTCAGGATCTGCACCCGCGGGTCGCCCGGCATGTAGATGTAGTTCTCCGGACCGAACGAACCGACCGTGATGGTCTTGTTCTTGAACTCCGGGTGCTCGGTCGCGACCTGCTTGATCTTGTCCTGGATGCCGGTGATCAGCTTCTCCGCGTCGGCCTTCTTGCCGAGCGCCTCGCCGACCAGCAGCGTCTGGTCCTGCCAGCTGGTCTGCCACGGCGCCCCCGGGTACGCGACCGTCGGCGCGATCCCGCTCAGGGTCTTGTACGTCGCCTCGTCGAAGCCCTCGTACGGGGCCAGGATGACGTCCGGCTTGAGCGCCGCGATCTGCTCGAACGGGTACTTGTCCCCGGCGTCCAGCAGCGTCGTCTTCGACTTGTCGAACTTCTCGGCGTCCCACGCGGTGACGCCGTCGGCGGTCTGGCCGTAGGTGACCTTCGGCATCCCGACCGGGGCCTCGCCGAGCGCGTAGACCACGTCCTGGGCGTTCCAGCCGAGCGTGACGATCCGCTCCGGCTTCTTCTCGATCGTGGTCTCGCCGAACGTGTTCTTCAGCGTCACCGGGAACCCGGACGACGCCGTACCGCCCGACGTGTCGGCCTTCGTGTCGCCGTCACTGCCGCAAGCGGCCAGCGAGGTCGTGGCGAGCAGCACGGTGGTGACCGCGCTGACGACCTTGGTACGGGACCAGGACATGAATGACTCTCCTTAGCTTGCCTCAACTAAGGAGAGCCTAAGCTAACCTCACAGGCCGTCGCGACCTGTGGGGGTGTGACTCAGGACTCGAACTTGTACCCCAGACCACGCACCGTGACCAGGTGCGCCGGGTTCGACGGGTCCTTCTCCAGCTTCGAGCGCAGCCGCTTCACGTGCACGTCGAGGGTCTTGGTGTCGCCCACGTAGTCGGCGCCCCAGATCCGGTCGATCAGCTGACCGCGGGTGAGCACCCGGCCGGTGTTCCGCAGCAGCATCTCGAGCAGCTCGAACTCCTTCAGCGGCAACCGGATCTCGGTGCCCGCGACCGTCACCACGTGCCGCTCGACGTCCATCCGGACCGGCCCCGCCTCGAGGGTGTCCGGCAGCAGCTCGACGTCCTGGCCACGACGCAGTACGGCGCGGACGCGGGCCAGCAGCTCACGCGGGCTGTACGGCTTCGTGACGTAGTCGTCCGCACCCAGCTCGAGCCCGACGACCTTGTCGACCTCGGTGTCCTTGGCGCTCACGATGATCACCGGGACGTTGCCCCGGCTGCGGAGCGCCCGGCAGACCTCCGTGCCGGACAGACCCGGCAGCATCAGGTCGAGCAGGACGATGTCCGCACCGGCGCGGTCGTACTCGTCCAGCGCATCCGGCCCGGTCTCCGCGACGGCGACCTCGAACCCTTCCTTGCGCAGCACGTACGACAGTGCGTCGCTGTAGCTCTCTTCGTCTTCGACGACCAGCACTCGGGTCACGAAGCTGTCTCCTTTGCGATCTGACCTGACGGGGTGGGCGTCAGGGATATGGCCGGTTCCTCCTGGCTGGTGGAGCCGGTCTGGCCCGGCGCGGGTTCGAGCCGCAACGGGAGTCTCACGGTGAAGGTGGAGCCTTGGCCCTCGACGCTCCAGACCCGCACGTCGCCGCCGTGGATCGAGGCGATGTGCTTCACGATCGAGAGGCCGAGGCCGGTTCCGCCGGTCTCCCGGCTACGGGCCCGGTCGACCCGGTAGAACCGCTCGAAGATGCGTTCCAGGTCGCTGCTCGGGATGCCCACGCCCTGGTCGGACACGGTCACCTCGACCAGGTCCCCGATCGGGTGCGCGGCGACCGCGACCCGGGTGCCGTCGGGGCTGTAGTTGATCGCGTTCTCGACCAGGTTGCCGATCGCCATCGACAGCTGGTCCTCACTGCCGAGCACCTCGAGCTCCGGCTCGGTCTTCACGACGATCTTGATGTCGCGGTCCTCGGCGTCGATCCGGCAGCGGTCCACCGCGGTCTCGATGATCGCGTTGATGTCCACCGGGCCCGGGTTCTCGAGCGGGTCGTCGCCCTGCAGCCGGGACAGCTCGATGATCTCCTTGACCAGCCGGCTCAGCCGCGAGGCCTCGACCCGCATCCGGTCCGAGAACCGCTGCACCGCCTCCGGGTCGTCGGAGGCCTCGGAGACCGCGTCGGCGAGCAGGATCAGCGCGCCGACCGGGGTCTTCAGCTCGTGGCTGACGTTGACGGTGAAGTCCCGCCGGATCGCGTCCAGGCGGCGCTCCCGGGTCCGGTCCTCGACCAGGACCAGCACCAACTGACTGCCCAGCGGCGCCACCCGGGCACTCACGTACTGCGTGGCGCCGAGCCGGCCGCGGACGATCTCCAGGTCCTGCTGGCGGATCTCACCGTCGCGGCGGACCTGACGGACCATCGTGAGGATGTCGTCCACGACCAGTCGCTCGCCGCGGACGATGCCGAGCACGTGCGCCGGGGCGCTGGCCTGCAGGACCTGGTCCTCGGGGCCCATCACGACCGCCGAGGAGCGCAGTACCGACAGCACGGTGGCGACGCCGGCCGGGACGATCGGATCCGAGGTCTCCGGGATCTTGCGCTGAGCCCGCTCGGAAAGCGTCATCGCCCCGAGCGAAAGCAGAGCCAGGGCCGCGCCGATGACGCCGCCCAGCACCGCAGCCAGCGTGGGGTCCACGGCAACGATGCTACGCGGGCGACCAGCAGGGAAAGACCGAATGAGCACCCGATGACCGGGACACGTCTCAACTGTTCACCAGGCGTTCACCACGCGTCGCCGATCGGCAACCTCGACGGCATACGGTCCCGGTGGGACGGGTACCGTGCGGGTGCTCTCCCGCGGCACCGGACACCACAGATCGGATTCGAACACCATGCGTGACAGCTACCACGAGCAGCTCGACGACATCCTCGCCGAGCTGGAACGGATGACGCGAACGGTGTCCACCGCCGTCCGCCGGTCGACGGCCGCCCTCCTGGAGGCCGACATCCGCAAGGCCGAAGAGGTCATCGCGGCCGACATCCAGCTCGACGCCGCCGGTGAGGGTGTCGAGGAGAAGGTCTTCGAGCTGATGGCCCGGCAGTCCCCGGTCGCCAACGAGCTGCGGATGCTGGTCGCGGCGCTGCGGATGGTCGCGGACCTCGAGCGGATGGGCGACCTGGCCTCGCACGTGTCCAAGATCGCCCGGATGCGCTACCCGGCGCCCGCGATCCCGAACGAGTTGCACGACGTGATCGAGGCAATGGGCTCGGTGGCGGGCAAGATGGTCGACGCCGCCGGTGACGTGATCGCCTCCCGCGACGTCGAGGCCGCCGAGAAGCTCGAGGCCAGCGACGACGAGATGGACAAGCTGCGGTCCAACCAGTTCCGCCTGATGATGGACGAGCACTGGCCGCACGGCGTCGAGGTCGCCGTCGACATGGCCCTGCTCAGCCGGTACTACGAGCGCATCTCCGACCACGCGGTCGCGATGGCCCGCCGGGTCGTCTACCTGGTCACCGGCGAGCTCCCGGTCGCCATCGGTGGCACCGCTGCCGGCTCCGGCGCGGGCGCCTCCACGCCCAACCCGAACGGCAACTGACCTGACCAAAAAGTAGCCCGCAGCAACCAGAAGGTTGCTGCGGGCTACTTTTTTCGTTGGGCTACCCGCTGAACTTCTCGTGCGCGGCCATCGCCGCGCCGACGATGCCGGCGTTGTTGAGCAGCTGAGCCGGCTTCACCGGGGTGGAGATCTCGAGCAGCGGCACCCACTTGTCGGCGTGCTTGCTGACCCCGCCGCCGACCACGATCAGGTCGGGGGTGAACAGGCCCTCCACATGCCGGAGGTACCGCTGCACCCGCTTGGCCCACTGTTTGTACGACAGGTCCTCGTTGTCCTTCGCCGCCGAGGAGGCCTTCTTCTCCGCGTCGTACCCGTCCAGCTCGAGGTGGCCGAGCTCGGTGTTGGGCACGAGCTGGCCGTCGAGCAGCAGCGCGCTACCGATCCCGGTGCCGAAGGTGAGCAGGATGACGACACCGTCGACGCCCTTCGCCGCGCCGAACCGGGCCTCGGCGATACCGGCCGCGTCGGCGTCGTTGAGCACGGTGACGTCGCACTGGGTCTTGTCGGTGAGGACCTTGTCGACGTCGGTCCCGATCCAGCTCTTGTCGACGTTCGCCGCGGTCCTGGCCACACCGTTCTTGATCACGGCCGGGAACGTCGCACCCAGCTCACCGGTCCAGCCGGCTTCCTTGACGATCCGGGCCACGACCTCGGCGACCGGCTCCGGCGTGGACGGGTCGGGCGTCAGGTACTTGACCCGCTCGGTCGCCAGGTCGCCTTTCTCCAGGTCGACGACGGCACCCTTGATCCCGCTGCCGCCGATGTCGATCCCGAAAGCGGTCGACGTCCTCATCCTGGACACCTGCTCTCTCCGCTCGCTGGCACTGTCGAGCCCTACGTGCCGACCATACCGAACCACTGCAGTCGTCCAGGTGAACAACCAGACACGAACTGTAGGCGGTTGCGGCTGGGCGGCTCGGGCTCAGCGGCCCTGGTTCTTGACGGCTTCGATGGCTTCCTTGGCGGCGGTCGGGTCCAGGTACTCGCCACCGGGGGTGACCGGGTTGAAGTCGTCGTCGAGCTCGTAGTACAGCGGGATGCCGGTCGGGATGTTCAGGCCGACGACGGTCTGCTCGTCGAGGTTGTCGAGGTGCTTCACCAGGGCGCGCAGCGAGTTGCCGTGGGCGGTCACCAGGACGGTCTTACCGGTCCGCAGGTCGGGCACGATGGCGTCGTACCAGTACGGCAGCATCCGCTCCACGACGTCCTTCAGGCACTCGGTCGCGGGCAGCAGCTCGGACGGCAGACCGGCGTACCGCGGGTCACCGGCCTGGTCGTACTCGGAGCCGCGCTCGATGGCCGGCGGCGGGGTGTCGTAGGAGCGGCGGAACAGCATGAACTGCTCCTCGCCGAGCTCCTCCAGGGTCTGCTTCTTGTCCTTGCCCTGCAGGCCGCCGTAGTGCCGCTCGTTCAGCCGCCAGGACCGGCGGACGTCGATCCACTGGCGGCCGGCGACCTCGAGCGCGATGTTCGCGGTGCGGATCGCCCGGCGCAGGACCGAGGTGTGCAGGACGTCCGGCAGCAGGTCGCGGTCGCGGAGCAGCTCGCCACCGCGGTGCGCCTCCTCGACACCCTGGGCGTTCAGGTCGACGTCCACCCAGCCGGTGAAGAGGTTCTTGGCGTTCCAGTCGCTGTGGCCGTGGCGGAGCAGGATCAGGCGATAGGTCATGCCTCGGAGTCTATCGAGTGTCCCGTGGGCGGCGTCGCTCGAGTGATAGCGGTGTCCAGGCACACTAGGGCTCCAGCCAGCCTTTGAACGCGTCCAGGTTGCGGGTGGATTCGCCGCGCGAGACGCGCCACTCGTACTCCTTGCGGATCGACGAGGCGAACCCGAGTTCGAGGATGGTGTTGAACGACGAGTCGGAATACTCCAGGACCGCGCCGAGCAGCCGGTCCACCTCGGTCGGGGAGATCGCGTGCAGCCCGACCCGCCCGTCCAGGTGGATGTCGCCCAGGTGGTCGACGGCGAACGCGACGCCGTACATCTTCAGGTTCCGCTCCAGCAGCCAGCGGTAGACGGCCTCGTGGTTCTCGTCCGGGCGCCGCGCCACGAACGCGTGCACATGGACGGACTGCGGGCCGACGGTCAGCGTCACCGTGGTCTTCAGCTTCCGCTCGCCCGGCAGGTCCGCGGTGAACGCACCCGGCGTCGACTCGGTGAACTCGATCTCGTTCTCGGTCAGCACCTGACGGATCACGTCCGCCGCCGCAACTCTCACCCGGCCACCTCCGCGGCGATGTCCGCCGCCATCGTCTGTGTGGCGGTCCGGTAGGCCGCCAGCGTCTTGCGGGCGGTGAGTTCCCAGCCGAAGTGCTGCGCGTGCTCGACCGCCGCGTGGCTCATGCTCTCGCGGGTCGCCGGATCCGTCGCGATCCGCGCCAGCGCGTCGGCGAAGTCGTCCACGCCGTGCCCGCGTACCAGGTACCCGGTCCGGCCGTGCACCACCGCGGTACTCAGACCGCCGACAGCCGCCGCGACCACCGGCGTACCGCAGGCCTGGGCCTCGAGCGCGACGAGCCCGAAGGACTCCGAGTACGACGGGACGCAGACCGCCGACGCGGCGCGGTACCAGTCGGCCAGCCCCGAACGCTCCATCGGTTTCACGAACCGGGTCACGTCGTCGATCCCGAGCGCCCGCGCGAGCTCGGCATGCGCCTCGGGGTGCTCCATCCCGTTGCCGGACGGACCGCCGATGATCGCCACCACCAGCCGCTCGCGTAGCCCCGGGTCCCGCTCGAGCATCCGCGCCGCCGCCCGGATCAGCAGGTCAGGCGCCTTCAACGGCTGGATCCGCCCGACGAACGCCAGGACGACGGCATCCGCCGGTACGCCGACCGCCTGCCGCGCCGCGGCCTGGTCCCCCGGGCTGAACAGCTCCAGGTCGACGCCCGGATTGACCACACCGACCTTCGCGGGATCGGCGCCGTACAGCTCGATCAGCTCGCGCGCCTCGTCGTCGGTGTTGGCGAGCAGGCGGTCCGCGGCCTCGACGACCTGTTCCTCACCGAGCAGCCGCGCGGGCGGCTCTGGTACGTCGTCCTCCGCGAGGCTGGCGTTCTTGACCTTGGCCATCGTGTGCATGGTGTGCACCAGCGGGATCGCCCACCGGTCGCGGGCGAGCAGACCGACCTGGCCGGACAACCAGTAGTGCGAGTGGATCACGTCGTACCAGCCCGGTTCGTGGATCGCCTCGGCGCGCAGGACGGCGCGGGCGAACGTACACAGCTGGGCCGGCAGCTCGTTCTTGGTGAGGCCCTCGTACGGTCCGGCGGCGACGTTGCGGACCGTGACGCCGGGCATCAGCTCGACCCGGGCCGGCAGCGCCGACGCGGTCGCGCGGGTGAACACGTCGACCTCGATCCCCAGACCGGCGAGCTGCTTGGACAGCTCGACGACGTACACGTTCATCCCACCGGCGTCCCCGGTGCCCGGCTGGTCGAGCGGCGACGTGTGCAGGCTGATCATCGCGACCCGCCGGAGGGGACGGTCTGCGGAGGATCCGGTCATGGGGCCTCCCGGCCTGGACTGAGGAGCGGAGGGAGCGAAGCGACTGGAGCGACGAGGGAAGGCCGGGAGTCACAGCCCCATGACCCGCGGCGCCGGAGGCGTCGCATGTGTACAGTCACGCCGTCAGGGTAACTCTGGCGCTTTCGCTGGGGATCGGGAGTTCTCCCTATCGGGCGCGGACCAGCTGGCGAGCAGGCGGAGGTTCTGTTCGGAGGGCGAACCGGGCTCGACGGTGTAGGTGACCAGCATCTGGTCCGGATCGCCCGGCAGCTGGAGAGTTTCGTAGGCGACGGTGATCTCACCGACGTCCGGGTGGTGCAGGACCTTGGCGCCGAAGCTCTTGTCCTTCACATCGTGCCGCGCCCAGCGCTCGCGGAACTCCTCGCTGTGGATCGACAGCTCCCCCACCAGCTCGGCGAGCTCCGGGTCGTCCGGGTACCGCCCGGCGTACATCCGCAGGTAGTCGACGCTCTCCGCGGCGACCGCCTCCCAGTTCGGGTAGAAGTCGTGGGCGGCCGGGTCGAGGAACACCATCCGCGGGACGTTCCGCTGCTTCGGCGCCAGGCTGCCGAAGTCGCCGATCAGCGCGGCAGCGAGGTCGTTCCAGGCCAGCACGTCCATCCGGTGCCCGAGCACGAACGCCGGTACGTCGGTCATCGAGTCGAGCAGCCGTTGCAGGCCGGGGCGGATGCGTTGGGTCGTACGGCGTCGGCTCTTGCGGCGGCCCGGTTTCGCCAGTACTGCGAGGTGTTTGCGCTCGTCGTCGGTCAGCTTGAGGACGTCGGCGACAGAGTCCAGGATCTCCTGCGAGACGTTGTCCGTGCGGCCCTGCTCGAGCCGCACGTAGTAGTCGGCGCTGACACCGGCGGCCTGCGCGAGTTCTTCGCGGCGCAGCCCGGGGACGCGGCGCCGGCCGCCGTACACCTTGAGCCCGAGGTCCTCGGGCTGCACCCGGCCCCGGCGTGACTTGAGGAACTCGGTCAGCTCCGCGCGACGATCCATGCCTCCAGTATCCAGACCGGCCGGGCCCGCAACCTGGTCCTGGCAGAACCAGGCTCGACAGACACCTGGGTAGACCTCGGCGAACGCTCCAGGATCGGTGCCATCAACCACTTCCCCTGGAGGACACGATGACTAATCTGACTGATCTGACCGGCCGTACCGCTGTCCTCACCGGCGCCGCGAGCGGGATCGGCGCCGCGATCGCCACCCAACTGGCCGAGGCCGGCGCCGCGGTCGCCCTGGTCGCCCGGCGCCAGGACCGCCTCGACGACCTGGCCGGCAAGCTCGGCCCGCGGACCATCGGTGTCTCGCTCGACGTCACGTCGCAGGAGTCAGTCGACACCGGCGTCGCGCAGATCCACGAACGGCTGGGCCGCGTCGACCTGGTCGTGAACGCCGCGGGCGTGATGCTGGCGGCGCCGGTCACGGACGGTCGGCTCGACGACTGGACCCGGATGATCGACACGAACGTGACCGGCGTACTGCGGCTGATCCACGCCTTCACCCCGGATCTCGTCTCGGCCGCCGGCGAAGGACGGACCGCCGACCTGGTGAACATCTCGTCGATCGGCGCGCACGCGATCTTCCCCGGGTACGCCGTCTACGGCGCGACCAAGGCGGCGCTCACCCAACTGTCCGCGGCACTCCGCGCGGACCTCTCGCCGTACGACGTCCGCGTGACGAACATCGAACCGGGACTGACGGACACCGAACTCGCGACGCATATGGACGGTCCCGGGCAGGAACTGATCGCTTCGATGAACGAGCAGATCGGGCCGCTCGCCGCCACGGATATCGCCGACGTGGTGACGTTCGCGGTGAGCCGGCGGCGGGAAGTGAACCTGCGTCAGATCATCGCGCTGCCGACTCGGCAGGCGTGACGTCTTGGCCGGCGAGGTACACGGCCGTTGGTGTGGCCAACGCACCGATGTCCGTGACCGGATCGCCTGCCACGACGAGCAGATCCGCGTCCGCGCCCGGCCGGATGCGGCCCTTCGGCAGACCGAGTACGTCGGCTGCGGTCGACGTCGCCGCGATCAGCGCGGCCGCGGCGGGGATGCCTGCTTCGACGTACTCCGCGAGCGTTGCGGGCAGCAGCCCGTGTGGTTTCGCCGGACCGATCCCTCCGTCCGATCCCGCGACGATCCGGACGCCGCCCTCGTACAGGCGGCGGACCGCTTGCTGCAGCTTCGCCTCGCTGATGCCCGCCTTTGCGACCATCTCGAGGATGTGTGGCGGTACGACGATCGAGCGGTCCGAGCCGAGGGTTCCGCAGACGGTGACTCCCTGGAGTTCGGTCAGGAGATCGTCGTCGATGACGACACCGTCCGGGGTGAGGCAGGTGCAGTGCTCGATGCCGTCGACACCGGCCTCGGCGGCTTGGCGGACGGCCGCGAGGGCATGCGCGTGGGCGGTGATCGGCAGGCCGAGCGCGTGAGCCTCGTCGACCGCGGCGGCCAGTTCTTCGCGGGTGAATTGTGGGCTCATCGTGTCCGTGCCTGGTGTGATGACACCGCCGCTGGCCATGATCTTGATGACGCCCGCGCCGTTGGCTGCGCGTGCGCGGACGGCCGCGCGGATCTCGTCGACGCCGGAGACCTCGCCGCCTAGTGACCAGCAGTGACCGCGCTTGCTGGTGAGCGGCGCACCAGAGGCGACGACGGTCGGAAGCCCCGGGGTCCCCTTAGCTGGTGGCGACTGCCCTGATTGCCATCTGAGGACGGCGTCGCGGGGGTCGCCGAGGTCGCGGACGGTGGTGACGCCGACGGCGAGGTGGCGCCGCAGCGAGTGCTCGATGGTCGCGGCCAGCGCGCGAGTGGTGGCCTTGACGCCGGCGGTGGACGCGGAGATGCGCAGATTGTCGGCGAGCCGGTCGAGGGCGCCGGGGCTAGCGTCCGCGGTGAGGTGAACGTGCGCGTCGATCAGCCCCGGAAGGATCGTGCTGCCGGGCAGCTCGCGGACCGGCCAGCCCGGGGGCGGCTCCGCTGCGGTGTCGACGATCCTGCCCTCATCGACGAGCACCACCCGATGGTTGCTCAAACGTTCTCCGTCGAAGATCCGAGCGGCCTGTAGCGCGATCCTGGTCACGAGTCGCAGTGTCTCTCAAGGTGGGTCTAACACCACCCCGGTTGGCGGATTCGCCCCACTGCGCAGGACGCCGTACGCCGAAAGCATTGAGGCATGCGAACAGTCCTGCAGGAAGCCAAGTCCTGGCACCGTCCCCTGATGCTGATGGTGCTCGCCATGACCGGTCTGGTCGTGGCCTCCGGTATCGGGCTGCTGGTCGACCACCGGGAGATCCTCAATGAGTCCGTCTGGCTCAAGCCGTTCAAGTTCGGCATCTCCTTCGTCCTGTACGGCGCGACGCTCGCGTGGCTGTTGTCCAAGCTGCGCAAGGCGAAGCGGTTCGGCTGGTGGATGGGTACCGCGTTCGCGGTCACCGGTGTGGTCGACGTCGGCTTCATCGCGATCCAGGCCGCCCGCGGCACGTTCAGCCACTTCAACTCCAACCCCGACACCTTCAACCAGGTCGGCCAGCAAGTGTTCATGTCCGGCGTCCTCGGACTGTTCGGCGCCAGCCTGGTGGTCGCGATCATGCTGCTCTTCCAGCGGGTCGGCGACGCACCGATGAACCGCGCCATCCGGGTCGGCCTCGGCCTCGCCGTCGCCGGCATGGGAATCGCCTTCTACCTGGTCGGATCGCACAGCACCAACGAGCAGGTCACGGACGCGTACGGCCACCCAGTCACCCTGGGCGGCAGCCACGGCATCGGCGTCGAACCCGGCGGTCCCAGCATGCCGCTCACCCACTGGAGCACCGTCGGCGGCGACCTGCGCATCCCGCACTTCGTCGGCCTGCACGCGATCCACTTCCTGCTCATCACCCTGCTGGTCCTACACCTCCTCGCTCGCCGCGTCGCATGGATCCGCCCGGAACGCGTCCGCGCCCGCCTGGTCGGCGTCGCCGCCTTCGCGTACGCCGGCGTCATGGCGACCGTGACAGTCCAGGCCTTCCGCGGCCAAGCGCTCATCCACCCCGACGGCCAGACGCTGGGCATGCTCGGCGGCTTCCTGGCCATCAGCGCATTGGCCCTCGCCGGAGTCATCACGTCTGCTCGGCGGCATCCCGCCGTACCGACGCATGCGGCACCGCGACAGCCAGTCGGAGCCGGCCGGCCCTGACCAACAAACGCGGCACCGAGGCAGCCGATCAGCACCGGCCGGCCCCGACCGATACCCGCGGCACCGGGGGTGGGCGGTTGGGGGCGGCCGGGTTTGTCATGGCTTGTTCGGGGCTCGGGTGGGGTTGAGACGGCTCGTCGGGGCGCCGGGGTGTTTTGAGAGACTCGGAGTATGACTTCCAGCAAGCGTCCTCTGGCTGTGGTGACCGGTGCGAGCAGCGGGATCGGGGCCGCGTCGGCGCGGTACCTGGCCCGCGAAGGGTTCGAGGTGATCTGCGCCGCGCGGCGGCTGGACCGGATCGAGGCGCTGGCCAAGGAGATCGACGGTCGCGCGGTGCAGTGCGACGTGACGTCCGCCGACGACATCGCCACGCTGACCGCCGCCGTCGGCGACGAACTGCAGGTCCTGGTGAACAACGCCGGCGGCGCCTTCGGCCTCGAGCCGGTCGCCGAAGCAGACCTGGACGCCTGGCGCCGGATGTACGAAGTGAACGTCATCGCAGTCGCCGCGGTCACCAAATCGTTGCTCCCGGCCCTCATCGCCGGCCGCGGCACGATCATCGTGATGGGTTCGACCGCCGGGCAGGTCGCGTACGAGGGCGGCGGCGGGTACGTCGCCGCGAAACACGGCGCCAAGGCAGTCGTCGACACGCTCCGCCTCGAGCTCTACGACCAGCCGGTCCGGGTCAGCGAGATCGCCCCCGGCATGGTCCGCAGCGAAGGATTCGCCCTGACCCGCTTCGACGGCGACCAGTCCAAGGCCGACGCCGTGTACGCCGGCGTCCGCGAACCCCTCACCTCCGACGACATCGCCGACATCGTCGCCTGGATCGCCACCCGCCCCGCCCACGTAAACATCGACCGAATCACAGTCCGCCCCCGAGCCCAAGCCGCCCAACACAAAGTCCACCGCGAGCAGTAACCAACACTCGGCTCCGCCCACCCCGGGCTGCCCGGGCTGTCCCGGCCGGCCCAGCCACCCCGGTCGCCCAGTCCCCACAACCCCAAGCCGCCCCGGCGCGTGACCACACCCTTGGCCCCTCAGGCTCCCGCCCCGGCCATTCGGCGGGCTCGACCACACGCGCCGTTCCCGCCTCGCGCCACCCCGCACCCATTCCACGCCCACCGCTCTCACACCCACGCCCACGCCCGCAGCGAGGCCACCGCCCGCTCCGCCTCTCCGTCATTTCAAGGGGTGCCCCCTGAAATGACGGGTTAGCACCTGTGATCTTGGGGCGGCAACCCACCGCCTGAGGGGTCAACCCCTCGGGCGGTCCGGGAATCCTGCGGCTCGCCGGGCAACGCCTTGCTCGCCGGACAGCGGGTGGTTCGGGGGCGTGGGGCGGGAGGGTGAGCGGGCTCACGGGGTTGGTGCTTGCAATTGCAAGCGGGTTGTTAGCACACTGGGTCTATGGCCAGGTTGAGTGATCGTGCGGCTGGGGCGGTGGGCTCCCTCGGGGAGTACCTCGCCGAGCAGCGGCGGCATGCAGAGTTGTCGTTGCGGCAGTTGTCGGACCTGGCCGGAGTGTCGAACCCGTACCTCAGCCAGATCGAGCGTGGCCTGCGGAAGCCGTCCGCGGATGTGCTGCAGCAGTTGGCGAAGGCGTTGCGGATCTCCGCGGAGACCCTGTACGTGCGGGCCGGCATTCTCGACCCGGACGACAGCCCGGACGGCACGGGCGGTCGGAAGGCCGCGGGCGTGGTCGACGCCGTCCTGCTCGACCCCGCGCTGAACGAACGACAGAAGCGCGTCCTGCTGGACGTCTACACGTCGTTCGTCCGTGAGAACGCAGTCCCCGACGAGCCCCCGGCGAAGCCGCAGCCGGCTCGCAAGCGCAGTACCAACAACCCCAGTACGAACAAGCCGAGTACGAACAAGCGTGGCGCGAACAAGCCTGATGCGAACTAGCGCAGCACGGACGAGCCCGGCACGAACGAGCGCCGTACCGACAAGCTCGGTACGAACAAGCGCGGCACGAACGAGCGCAGTACCGACAAGCCCGGTACGAACACGCGCGGCACGAACCAGTACGCACTGAACCTGCTGAAGAGATCCCGAGGAGAAGCCTGATGGCTACCCGTACGCCCGTTACCCCGTTCTATGCGATCGCCGGCGCCGGCGACCTCGCGGTCGAGAAGTTCCGCGCTGTCGGCGAGGACGTGACCGCCCGGATCGCGAAGCTGGACCAGAAGGCCCTGCAGACCGAGCTCACCAAGGCCCAGTCCGAACTCGCCAAGGCGCAGGCCGAGCTGACCAAGCGCTTCGAGGCGATCGTCGCCGACGCGCGCACCGCCCCGGCCAAGCTGCGGGAGCTGCCGAAGACCGCGCAGGCCGGTTTCACCACCGTGCTCGGGCAGGCCGA
This sequence comes from Kribbella sp. NPDC043289, assembly GCF_056436705.1. Classification (NCBI taxonomy): domain Bacteria; kingdom Bacillati; phylum Actinomycetota; class Actinomycetes; order Propionibacteriales; family Kribbellaceae; genus Kribbella; species Kribbella sp. NPDC043289. Next base: position 217,577 of record NZ_JBWKCB010000002.1, on the reverse strand, counting down.
GGAGACCTACGAGGACCTGGCCGGCCGCGGCAAGGACCTGGTCGAGCGGATCCGCCACCAGGAGTCGACCGAGGACCTGGTCAGCACCGCGAAGACCACGGTGAGCAAGGCCAAGGCCACCCGGACCACCGCGAAGAAGACCGCGCAGACCGCCCGCCGGAACGTGAAGGCGACCGCGACCAGCGCCCGAAAGACCGCGAAGGCCGCCGCCAAGGCCGCCGAGTCCGCCGCCGACAAGATCGGCGACTGACCCACCGAGACTGACCCACTGGGCGACTGACCCACCGAACGACTGATCCACCGAGGCGACTGGTCCCACAGGCGCGACTGGCGCCACAGCGGGCACTCGCCACACAGAGGCGACTGGAACTACTGACAGTGACGATTCACCCACCTCACGGTGAATCCTGGGTCCGGGCGGTCCACACCTGCCACGCGGCAGAGGTGGGGCGCCCGGTCTGTCGGTTAGGCTCGTAGCATGATCACCTTCCAGAGCCTGATCCCCGGGTTCGCCGATCCCCTATCGGTCATCTGGTGGGTGCTGATCGTCCTGAAGCTGGTCGCCCTCCTCGACGCGGCGCTCCGGCCGCGCGCGGTCTTCATCGCGGCCGACAAGCTCACCAAGCCCGGCTGGGTCCTGATCCTGGCCGTCTTCACCCTGAGCCAGATCTTCCAGGGCTGGCTGAGCTTCTTCGGCCTGATCGGCATCGTCGCGTCCGCCGTCTACCTGGTCGACGCCCGCCCGGCCCTCCGAGCCGCCACCGGCCGCGGCCGAGGCGGCTGGGGAGCCCTACGCCGCCGCCGCGGCCCCCGCCCCCTCTAACCCCTCCTCAAGCCACTCCGTCCCACCCCGACGCGCAAACACCCGCCCGAGGGCAACCGCCCGCGCCCGCGCCGCACCGCGCCGCGCCCGAGCCTCCGCGACGCCCGGTAACCCGGCGTACGCCGTCCCCCTCGCCAGCAGGCGAGCGCGCACACAACCTCCCGTGGGTTCGGACAGGCAATAACCTGTGCCGACCCACCACACCCTGTTCACACCCCCGCCCGCGAGAGGTTACGAGCGGTAGACGATGACCTTGTCGCCTACGTTGACTTCGTCGAAGAGGACTTTGATCTTGGCGAGGTCTCGGACGTTGACGCAGCCGTGGGAGGCGCCGTTGTAGCCTCGGGCGGCGAAGTCGGAGGAGTAGTGGACTGCTTGGCCGCCGCTGAAGAACATCGCGAACGGCATCTTCGAGTCGTACAGCTTGGAGACGTGGTTGCGGCTCTTCCAGCCGACCGTGAAGCTGCCTTCGCGGGTGGCCGTCTTGACCGCGCCGAAGCGGACGTCCATCTGCATCTTCACGACGCCGTCGACGACGTACCGCAGTTTGTGGGTGGACTTGTCGATGCACAGCGCGACACCGGTCGCGCAGCGCGCGTCGAGCTTCTTGCCCTCGACGACGGGCGCCGGCGGGTACAGCTCGGTCTGGGTCGGCTCGTGGGTGACCTTAGCCAGCTGGTCCAGGGTGTTCTGGTCGACGTACCCGAGCTGGGGGATGCCCTTCGACTTCTGGAACTTCTTCACCGCGGACCGGGTCATGGTCCCGAAGTCGTCGTCCAGGTAGCGCTTCTCGAGCAGCTTCAGCTGGACGAGGCGGGCCTCGACCTTGCGGACGTTCGTGCCGCTGGAGCCGTTCTTCCACAGCGCCTTCGGGTAGATCGGCAGCTCGCCGCTCACCTCGAACGGCACCGTTTTCAGGTCCTGCGTCGTCGCGCTGGCACTGGTCCCGGAACTCAGGAGTGCAGCAATCGCCCCGCCCACGACCAGCGTGGTCAGCATCTTGCGAATGATCGGCCCGCGCATCGGACACCCCTCTGGTAGCCCCGTTCCTACAGTTGTAGGACGCCCTCACCGCCAACATGGTTGGCTTCTCAGCGTACCGGAGGAACTGCGTATGGAGATCGGCCTGAGTACGGCGGACATCACCACGGTGCCCGCCGACGCGATCGTGAACGCCGCACATCACGCGTTGCGCGGCGGTGGCGGCGTCGACGGAGCGATCCACCGCGCCGGTGGGCCGGCGATCCTCGCGGAGCTGATCGAGCGCTATCCGAAGGGCACCCCCACGGGTACGGCGGTGTGGACCTCGGCCGGCGCACTACCCGCGACCTACCTGATCCATGTGGTCGGCCCGAACTTCACGGCCGGTCAACGGGATCCGGAGCTGCTCGAGTCGTGTTACCGCAACGCGTTGCGGATCGCGGACGAGCTCGGGGTCACGACGTTGGCGCTGCCCGCGGTGTCGGCCGGGATCTACGGCTGGCCGGCGCAGTCGGCCGCGGAGATCGCCGTGCGGACGCTCCGCTCGACCCCGACGGCTGTTGCCCAGGCCACCTTTTGCCTGGTGGAACCCCGGCTGTACAAGGCGTTCCGGAACGCGACAGCGGCCGGGGAGTAGCTCCCCGGCCGCTGGGCGAACACCAGATTCAGTTCACTTGCTGTAGACGACGACCTTGTCGCCGACGTGCACCCGGCTGAACACCCAGGCGATCTTCTTCTTGTCGCGGACGTTCACGCAGCCGTGCGACGCGCCGTTGTAGCCGCGGGCGCGGAAGTCCGACGAGTAGTGCACCGCCTGGCCGCCGCTGAAGAACATCGCGTACGGCATCTTCGAGTGGTACAGCGTCGAGACGTGGTTCTTCGACTTGCGGTAGACCTTGAACGTGCCGCTGCGGGTCGGCGTCTTCATCGCGCCGAACCGGACGTCCATCACCTGCACCGGCTTGCCGTTCACCAGGTAGACCAGCTTGCGGGTCTTCTTGTTGATGCACAGCACGCGGCCCTTGCTCAGGCACCGTGAGTCCAGCCGGTACTTCGCGATCGCCTTGCTGGACGCCGCGGACGACTTCGCCGCGGTGGCCCGCGGCGGCGCGCCGACCGGCGCCGGCGCGGTCGCCGACTTCTGCGCCGACCCCGCAACCTGGGGCGCGGCCTGAGCCGATGTGGTCGCCGTGAGCGCCCCGACCCCCACGAACGCGGCGGCCGTCAGAGTCGCGCAGACCTTACGCAGAATGCCCATTTTTCCCTTGTCCTTCCCCCAAAGAATGCTTCCACAAGACAGACGTCGCCGAGGCACGTCTGGTTGGTAACAAGTCAGAACTTTCTTCCCCCGCCACCGACCGAGAAGTATCTATCACACCTGCAGCGCTGAGTTCGCGCGGTGTGAGCGACCGTGTCCACTTCGTGCCCTACGTGTTGCCGGCCGGAGTCCCAGCAACCCCTTCAGTCACAGGGGTTACAGGGATTACAGGGATTACAGCCCGGCCAGTGCTCGCAGCCGGCGCAGGACTTCCGGAGCACCGAGCGCCTGAGCCGTCGCGTGCAGGTCGGGGCTGCGCGTCGCACCGGTGATCGCGACGCGGACGAGCTGCGAAGCCTCGCGGATCGAACCGACGTACGCCTCCGGATCCTTCTTGTACTCCTTGGCGTTCGACGCGAACCGATGCTTGCCCGCCAACGCACGGATCTGGCCGAACCACTCCTGCGGATCGTCGAGGTGCTCGTACGTCTCCACCAGGTCCGTGGCGAACGCCGTGACGACGTCCGCGGCGACACCGAGCGGAACCAGCCGCTCGTCGCCAGGACCGTCCACCGGCACGAACAGCTCCGGGAAGAAGAACCCGTACGCCGCCCTGAAGTCCGACCACTTCCGCAGGTCCTTGCGCGGGTTCTCGACACCGTCCCGCTCGACTGCGAGCGCCCGCAGCGCGAGCTCGGTCTCGTTGTCGAGCACGGGCACCAGCGCCGCGTCGTACTCCGTCGCCCAGATCCGCACCGCGTCGAGGATCTGCCGCCCGCTCAGGGTCGCGATGTGATCGGCGCTGATGTCCTCCAGCTTGACCAGATCGACCAGCGGACCAGCGACCCCGCACAGGCTCAGGTCGATCGGCGTCGACAACGCCTCCGCCAGCGGCAGCTCCGCGAGGCGGCCGTTGGCCAGGCCGCGCAGGTAGTACAGGACCGCGTCGGCGGGATAGCCCGCGGAGATGTAGAAGTCGACGCCGGCCTCGGGATCCTTGCGCTTCGACAGCTTCCGCTTCCCGCCCGGGATCTGCTTCATCAACGGCGCGATGTGCGCGTACGTGATCGGCTCGAACCCGAGCGCCGCGAACAGCTGCTGGTGCAGCGGAACCGACGAGATCCACTCGTCACCCCGGATGACCAGATTGACCCGCATCAGGTGGTCGTCCACCGCGTGCGCGAAGTGGTAGGTCGGCAGCCGCGGCGACTGGTCCGAGGACTTCAGGATCACCGCGTCGTTGCGGTTCGCCTCATGTTCGAGCCGCCCGCGGATCGCGTCGGTGAAGCTGACCCGCTGCCCGTCCGCGTCATCAGGTGCCCGGAAGCGCACGACGTACGGCGCACCCTCGGCCAGCTTCGCGGCGACGTCGGCCGGGTCCGCGTCGCGCCAGATCGCCCACGTGCCGTAGTACCCGGTCGGGACCTTCGTCGCCTGCTGGCGGGCGGTGATGTCGGCGAGCTCGTCCTTGGTGGCGAAGCACAGGTACGCCTTGCCCTCGCGGAGCAGGTGCCGCACGTAGCTCAGGTAGATCTGCTCGCGCTCGGACTGCAGGTACGGCCCGTACGACCCGTGGTCCTTGTCCTCGTCGGACGTGATGCCGAAGTAGTCGAAGGCGCGCGCGAACTGCTCGAGCGCGCCCTCGACCTCACGCGACTGGTCGGTGTCCTCGACACGGACGAGGTACACGCCGTTGGTGCTGGACGCGATGTCCCGGTCGATCATCCCGACGTAGATGCCGCCGATGTGGATGAATCCGGTCGGCGACGGGCCGAGCCGGGTGACCTTCGCCCCGTCCGGCAGCTCCCGCTGCGGGTACCGGTCGTCCCAGTCCTGCGGCTCCGGGAGGTCGCTCGGAAACAGCCCGTCGATCACCGCACGCTCCAGCATCGGTCAGCCCTTGTTCTTGCGGCCCAGCTTGGAACGCTCGATCTGCGTGAGCGCCACCTTGCGCATCCGGATCGCGTCCGGCGTGACCTCGACGCACTCGTCCTCGCGGCAGAACTCCAGGGACTGCTCGAGCGACAGCTTCCGGGCCGGCACCAGCTTCTCGAACTCGTCCGCGTTGGAGCGGACGTTGGTCATCTTCTTTTCCTTGGTGATGTTCACGTCCATGTCGTCGGAGCGCGAGTTCTCGCCGACGATCATGCCCTCGTACACCTCGGTGGCCGGCTCCACGAACATGGTGCCGCGCTCCTGCAGGTTGATCATCGCGTACGACGTCGCGGCGCCGGCCCGGTCCGACACCAGCGAGCCGGACGGCCGCGTGCGCAGGTCGCCGAACCACGGCTCGTACCCCTCGAACACGTGGTGCGCGATGCCGGTACCGCGGGTGTCGGTGAGGAACTCGGTGCGGAACCCGATCAGGCCGCGTGCCGGCACCAGGAACTCCATCCGGACCCAGCCGGTGCCGTGGTTGGTCATCTGCTCCATCCGGCCCTTGCGGACTGCGAGCAGCTGCGTGACCGTACCGAGGTACTCCTCCGGGCAGTCGATCGTCAGCCGCTCGACCGGCTCGTGGCGCTTGCCGTCGATCTCGCGGGTGACCACCTGCGGCTTGCCGACGGTCAGCTCGTAGCCCTCGCGGCGCATCTGCTCGACCAGGATGGCCAGCGCCAGCTCACCACGGCCCTGCACCTCCCACGCGTCCGGACGCTCGGTCGCGAGCACCTTCAGCGACACGTTGCCGACCAGCTCACGGTCCAGCCGGTCCTTGACCAGGCGGGCGGTGACCTTGGTGCCCTTGACCCGGCCGGCCAGCGGCGAGGTGTTGGTACCGATCGTCATCGAGATGGCCGGCTCGTCCACCGTGATCAGCGGCAGCGGCTTGGGGTTGTCCGGGTCGGTCAGCGTGTCGCCGATCATGATCTCCGGGATGCCGGCGATCGCGACGATGTCGCCCGGTCCGGCCGAGTCGCCGGGGATCCGCTCGAGCGCCTCGGTGACCAGCAGTTCGGTGATCTTGACCTTCTGGATCGAGCCGTCGTGGCGGCACCAGGCGACCTGGGCGCCCTTCTTCAGCGTGCCTTCGTGCACCCGGACCAGCGCGAGCCGGCCGAGGAACGGCGAGGCGTCCAGGTTGGTGACGTGGGCCTGCAGCGGCGCGTCCTCGGTGTACTCCGGGGCCGGCACGTTGTTCAGGATCGTCTCGAACAGCGGCTCGAGGTCCTCGGAGTCCGGCAGGCCGCCGTCCGCGGGCTGGTTCAGCGAGGCGCGACCGGCGCGGGCCGAGGCGTACACGACCGGGAAGTCCAGGGCGCTCTGGTCGGCGTCGTGGTCGAGCAGGTCCAGGAACAGCTCGTAGGTCTCGTCGACGACCTCGGAGATCCGGGCGTCCGGACGGTCCACCTTGTTCACCACGAGGATCACCGGCATCTTCCGCGCCAGCGCCTTGCGGAGCACGAACCGGGTCTGCGGCAGCGGACCCTCGGAGGCGTCCACGAGCAGCACGATGGCGTCCACCATCGACAGACCGCGCTCGACCTCGCCACCGAAGTCGGCGTGGCCGGGGGTGTCGATGATGTTGATCGTCATCTGCTCGCCGTTGGCCATCTTGTGCCGTACGGCGGTGTTCTTGGCGAGGATCGTGATGCCCTTCTCACGCTCCAGGTCACCGGAATCCATCGCCCGCTCGTCGACGTGCTGATGGGCTCCGAACGCGCCGGACTGCCACAGCATCGCGTCGACAAGGGTGGTCTTCCCGTGGTCGACGTGGGCCACGATCGCGACGTTGCGCAGGTCGTTACGGACAGGCATGAAGGAGCGCTCCAAGTCATCAGAGGGTGTAGGCGGTGGCTACGGCTGGTTTCACGTGCCACTCGACACAGGGCGCAGCGACGTCATCTTACCTGTCGCGGCCGCTGTCCAGAAAACGGCAGAACCTTTGACTTTTGTTGACTGGACGTCCAGTCTATAGAAGGCGCCTGGGGAGGGGCCGAAACAACGGGGGGTCAGTCCCGAGGCGCCGGGCATTGCGATGGGGGTAGCCCGGCGCTTCAGGACCTCGACCGGAAGAGGGAACGTGCCGCGTTCGGCGGTTGTGAACGAGGAGATGCGGGCGCGCTCCCGCGAGCGGATCCTGGCCGCCGCGCTCGAGGTCTTCGCCGCGAAGGGCTTCGAGGCCGCGTCGATCTCCGAGATCACCGCTGCCGCCGGCGTCTCCCGCGGCCTGGTCGCGTACTACTTCGCCACCAAGGAACAGCTGGCCGCCGAGCTGCTGGACCGCTGGCTCGACGGCATCGCCGGCATCCTCAGCATCCCGGGCACCCCGGACGAGCGGCTGGCCGGCATCATCGACGGCGCGCTGATGGCGGCCGCGACCACGCTGCCGATCCAGCGGCTGGCGATCAGCCTGATGATGCAGCCCGGTACGCACGACGTGTTCGCCCGCGTCGAGCAGGCCAAGTCGGACCGGCTGTCCCTGGTCGAGGACGCGATCCGGGACGTCTTCGCGGCCCGCGGCGCCACCGATCCGGCCGTCGAGGAAATGTTGCTGCGGGCAACCTTGGAGGGCGTGACCGTCAAACTCGCGATCTACCGCGAGACCTTCCCCCTCGAAGCGATCCGCCGCCGCCTGTACGCCGGCTACGACCTGCCCGCGCCGTCGGTTCCGCTCCCTGTCCCGTCACCGCCCGTCGACCGACTGCGAGCGAAGTAGCCCGTTGTCCCGTCCCACGACGGCAACGCCGGCCGTCGGCTGGCGACGACCGGCGTTTCGCCGCGGGTCAGTTGATGGCGCGGGTCAGTTGAAGAGCGAGGCGTTGGGGCGGATCGAGCCGACCCGGACTCCGCCGCCCAGGACCGGCAGGCTGATGTGCCGCTCGATCACGGGACCGGTGACGCCGAGCTGCCGAAGGACGGCGGCCAGGACGACCTCACGGGCCCGCTTGGCGCCGTCGCCGTCCTCGATCTTGATCGCGATCCCGCGACCGTCGGCGAGACCGGCGGCGTACACACCCTCCGCGCCGACCTTGCAGAACAGGCCGGGGATCCCCCGCATCAGGTCGGCTTCGTCGCGCGTACTCCCGCTGGCGTACTCCGGGTGCGCCCGGAAGGCGTCGGCGACCTGACCCTCGAAGGTGTCCGGAGCGGCCGCGGCGAACAGGCCGAAGGAGCGGGCCAGGCCGGCGAGGCTGAGGGCGAAGATCGGCGCGCCGCAGCCGTCCACGGCGACGTACGAGATCTTCTCGCCGGCCGTGTCCTCGATCGCGGTGCGGATCTCCTGCTGCAGCGGGTGCTCCGGCGAGCGGTAGTCGTCCCGCCCCCAGCGGGCGTGCGGGTCCTGCTCGGTGGCCGGATCGTGGATCGGCCAGCCCTTCAGCGTGCTCGTCAGGATCTTCGCGGCATGCTTCCCGGAGCAGTTCATCGCGACCGGTTCCGGCGCCCGGTCCGCCCGGATCCAGGCATCCCGAGCGTTCTCGTCCACCGGGTACGCCGCGGGCGTGCGCAGCGCCGACTCGTCGAGCCCGGCCTCCGCGAGGATCTTCCGGACGCCGTCCAGGTGAAACTGCTCGCCCGAGTGTGAGGCGCCCGACAGCGCGAGCAGCTCGCCGGTCAGCGGCAGGCCGTCGCGGAGCATGGCCAGCGTCTGCATCGGCTTGTTGGAGGAGCGGGGGAACATCGGCTCGTCCACGATGCCGAGGGCGCGGGCCACGGTGCCGTCGGGGTTGGTCACCACGAGGGATCCGCGGTGGTGGCCCTCGACGAAATCGCTGCGGACCACGTCGGCCAGGATCACAGGTTCGGTCACGGCTGAACTGTACAGGTGCAAAACAGCATGTTGCGAGTGATCCAAGGCACGCGCAGGTCGGATGCCCACGCCTGCGCGTCGAGCTCCGCGGGCGTCAGAGGCCGGCGGCGCCGTCGATCTGCTCGCGGAGCAGGTCCGCGTGACCGTTGTGTCGCGCGTACTCCTCGAGCATGTGCGTCAGGACCCAGCGGAGCGAGACGGGCCCCTCACCCGGCTCGTTCCCGGTGACGTCGAGGCTCGCGGCCTCCTGCACGAAACGGTCGGCGAACGCGACCTCCTCCGCCCAGACCCGAAACGCCTCAGCGACCGTCTCCGAACTCGCACCGGTCACGTCGAAAGCGGTCTGTGCCGGATAGAGCGGCGCCGCATCGGTACCGGCCATGACCTGCCGGAACCAGAATCGCTCGGAGTCCGCCGCATGCCGCGCCAGCCCGAGCAGCGACAACGCCGACGCACCGACCGATCGCCGGGCGAGATCAGCCGGTTCGAGGCCCGCGCACTTGAGCTTGAGGGTCTCGCGATGCCAGCCCAGGAACGCGAGCATCGTCGTCCGCTCGTCCGCCAGCGGAGGTCGGCTGGTGCGGGGATCGGCGGCCGTCACAGGCGAGAGCGAACGTGCAGGCCGGCTTCCGGGTCGACCAGGACCTCCTGGGTCGCAGTCACGGTCGGCTGGTCGTCGGCGACGACCTCCAGTACTGCGTCGGGGTCGACGTTGCGCTTGACCAGCGCCAGCGCGATCGGGCCGAGTTCGTGGTGGCGGGCCGCGGAGCCGATGAAACCGACCTGTTTGTCGCCCGCGCGAACGGCGTACCCGTGCGCGGGGAGGTGGTCGACGGACCCGTCGAGGTGCAGGCGGACCAGGCGGCGCGGCGGGCGGCCGAGGTTGTGCACCCGCGCGACGGTCTCCTGCCCGCGGTAACAGCCCTTGTTCAGATGGACGCCGACGCCGAGCCAGCCGAGCTCGTTCGGGATCGCGCGCTCGTCGGTGTCCAGCCCGAACCGCGGCGCGCCGGCCTCGATCCGGAGCGCCTCGTACGCCCAGATTCCGGCGGCCGGACCTTCGAGACCGGCCAGCTCCGCACGCGGCAGGAACACTTCGTGCCCGCCGAGCGAGTCCTCACCGGTGCGCGTCAGGTGCTCGCCGCTCGCCGCTCCGGGGCGCCAGACGATCGCGTAGTCGTCGGTCACATCCGCGATCTCGACGCGGGACATGAACACCATCTTCTGCAGCCAGTCGACCAGCGCCTCGGCCGCGCCCGGCTCGGTGTGCAGCCAGAACGTCTCGCCGTCGTCGACGCCGTACATCACGTGCTCGACGTGCCCGGTCGGCGAGAGCAGGAGGGCCGTCGTCGACGCGCCGGGCTTGAAGCCTTCGAAGTACTGCGTGGTCAGCGCGTGCAGCCAGGTCAATCGGTCCGGACCGGTGATCGTGACCACGTCGCGGTGCGACAGATCGACGAACGCTTCACCGGCGACCAGCGCCCGTTGCTCGCGCAGGTCGGAGCCGTAGTGCGCCGCGACCCCGGCGTCGAGTCCGTCGGCCTCGACCGCAGCGGGCCGATCCAGCAAGGGGCTGCGCTTACGTGACATGTCACCAGAGTACGTCGCGCGGCGTACGGCGAACGCCTCCCCTCGTGGGATGTGGACAGACCCTGTGTACGGCGAGTCTGGAGGCATCACAACGACTGAGGGAGCAGGGCGATGAGCGACAGGCGATTCCGGTTCGGCGTGGTCGGTAGCCCGAGGACCGGTGAAGAGTGGATGACGACCGTCCGCCGGGCGGCAGAGCTCGGGTACTCGACCGTGCTGATGCCCGACGGGCTGCAGCTGCCGTCGCCGTTCCCGTCGCTCGCGATGGCCGCCGCGGTCGCGGACATCCGGGTCGGCACGTTCGTCGCGGCCGCTCCGCTGCGGACCCCGCGGGCGGCCGCGTGGGAGGCGCACACGCTGACGGTGCTGACCGACGGCCGGTTCGAGTTCGGCATCGGCACCGGGCGTCCGGTCGCCGAGCAGCAGACCGCCGAGATCGGGCTGCCGTGGGGATCCGCGAAGCAGCGGCGCGACCAGGTGCGGGAGACGCTGGAGCAGCTCGAGAAGCTCGACGGCGACCGGCGTACGCCAATCATGCTGGCGGCCGGCGGACCACGGGCACTCGCGCTCGCGGCGGCCCGGGCGGACATCGTCTCGCTCGCCAAGGACGCGCTGACGCCGCGCGCGGAGATCGCTCAGCTGACGAAGGACCTGCGGGAGCTGGCCGGAGCGCGGGCCGACGACATCGAGCTGGCGATGAACCTGTTCGCGGCGGGGACGCGGGAGCTGCCGCCGTGGACCAAGCGCGCCGCGGGCGTCGATCCCGAGGAGCTGGAGGCGAGTGACTCGCTGATGCTGCTGCGCGGTACGCCGCAGGAGATGGCGGACGAACTGCAGCGGCGCCGGGACGAGTTCGGAGCGTCGTACATCAGCGTGAACGCGATGTACCTCGAGGACCTGGCCCCGGTCGTGGAGCTGCTCAACGGGAAGTAGCGGTCGGCAGCTCGACAGTACGTATACGTCCACTGCCGAGCACTTCAGGCGGGGAGCAGGCAGGCAATCGGCGGTAGTGGACGTATACGTACTGTCGAGCTGCCGATAGCACGGCGCTGCCCGCCGGTTTGTGGCCGGCGGGCAGCGTGGGGAGGGGGAAGGTGGACTAGGCGTCGGTGGAGCGGGCCTCGACCGCGACCGGCTCGGGGGCCGGCACGTCACCACCGTGCGTGTCACCGGCAGCGAACGCGACCTCGTCGAACGGGTCGTTACCGGCGAACACCTGACGGGCCTGCTCCTTGTCGAACTCGCCGACCCAGTGGCCGACCAGCACCGTCGCGACCGCGTTGCCGGCGAAGTTCGTCAGCGCGCGGGCCTCGGACATGAACCGGTCGATCCCGACGATCAGACCGACACCGTCGACGAGGTCCGGACGGTGCGACTGGAGGCCGCCGGCGAGCGTGGCCAGACCGGCTCCGGTGACACCGGCAGCACCCTTCGACGCGACGATCATGAACAGCAGCAGGGAGATCTGCTGACCGATCGAGAACGGCTGGTCCATCGCCTCCGCGATGAACAGCGACGCCATCGTCAGGTAGATCGCCGTACCGTCGAGGTTGAAGGAGTATCCGGTCGGGACGGTGATACCGACCACGGACCGGTCGACGCCGAGGTGTTCCATCTTGCCGATCAGTCGGGGCAGGGCGGTCTCCGACGACGAGCTGGACACGATCAGCAGGAACTCCCGACCGAGGTATCGCAACAGCTGGAAGATCGACAGCCCGGTGACCACTCGCAGAATGGTGCCCAGGACAACGATCACGAACAGCAGACACGTGATATAGAAGGCGAGCATGATCTTGCCGAGGCTCACCAGCGCGTCCCAGCCGGTCGCACCGACGACGGCCCCGATGGCACCGAACGCACCGATCGGCGCGGTCCACATGATCATCGACAGGATCTTGAACACCAGCCGCTGGATGTGGCCGATGCCGGTCAGGATCGGCTGGCCCTTGGAGCCCATCGCCTGCAGCGCGAAGCCGACGAGCAGCGCGACCAGCACGGTCTGCAGTACTTCGCCCTCGGTCAGCGAGGACAGCAGGGACTTCGGGATGATGCCGAGGATGAAGTCCGTCGTACTCGTGTGCGCGCCGGCCGCCTGCTTCTGGCCGGTCTCCCGGAGCTTGTCGGTCAGGTTCAGGCCCGAGCCCGGCTGCACGATGTTGCCGACCACGAGACCGATGGCGAGCGCGACCGTCGACATCACCAGGAAGTAGACGAGCGCGAGGCCGCCGACCTTGCCGACGCTGGCGGCCTGCCGGACGGAGCCGATGCCGAGCACCAGGGTGCAGAAGATGATCGGGCTGATCAGCATCTTGATCAGGTTCACGAAGCCGGTGCCGAGCGGTTTCAGCTCGACCGCGAAGTCGGGGAACAGGAAACCGACACCGATACCGAGCAGGACGGCGACGATGACGGCGATGTAGAGGAAATGGGTCCGGTCGTTGCGGACCGGAGTCGGGCGGGGTTCGGTCGGGCTCGACATGGTGGGACTCCCTGTATCGGCCTGGCGGAGGGGTGGGGGTCGGGTACGTCGTGAGCACCCTCATGAGTACCTGGTGAGTAACTGTGACGTGACGCACAGGAGAAGCGCGCGTTTCGTTCATATCGTTCGCGGTGCAAACTGTTCGGCATGAAACATCGGCCGTGGGAGCTGCGTCGCCAGGTCCTGTGGTGGCAGACCGTCACGGTCACAGTACTCATCGCGATGGTCTGGATCACTATGGTGAGCCGGTCCCGCGCGCAGGCGCTGCGGGACGCGACGGTGTCCGGACTGGCCGCGCCGACCTGGTGGGAGCTGGTCCGGCTCGACCTGCGGTCGATGCTCGGCATCGCGAGCCTGATGCTCGGGATCGCGATCGCCGGAAACGCGCTCGTCACCTGGCGGGTACGCCGCGCGACGCGCGGGATGGGCACGCAGTCGCTGGCCCGCATGCTCGACTTCTACGAGGGCGTGCTGCACGCCGCGCGCGAAGGGCTGATCCTGCTCGACCTCGACGGCCGCGTGCAGCTCGCGAACGACGAAGCACTCACCTTGCTCGGACTGCGCGAGGTCACGCCCGGAACTCCGCTGGAGGAACTGCACCTCAGCGCTCCCCTGGCAGAACTCCTGGTCACCGGCCGGACGGCGTACGACGAACTTCTGCTCGGAGCGCAGGGGGTGGTGGTCGTGAACCAGCAGCCGTCCGGGCGCGGGCGGATCGTCACACTGCGGGACCACACGCAGCTGCAACGGTTGCTCGGCGAGTTGGACGCCGTACGGAGTTTGGCGGAATCGCTGCAGGCACAGAATCATGAGGCCTCGAATCGGCTGCACACAGTCGTCAGTCTGATCGAGATCGGCCGGCCGGAACGGGCCCGGGAGTTCGCGGTGTCGGAGCTGCAGTTCGCGCAGGCGATGACGGATCGAGTCGTCGGTACTGTCGGCGATCCGGTGCTCGCGTCGCTGCTGCTCGCGAAACTGGCGCAGGCGCAGGAGCGGGGCGTCGTACTGACGCTCGATCTCGGACACGAGACGCTGAGCACGCGACTGCCGGCGCAGGACGTCGTGACCGTCGTCGGGAACCTGCTGGACAACGCGATCGAGGCCGCGCGTGGTGGGCCGGTGCCGCGGAAGGTGGAGTTCCGGGCCGCGACGACCGCGGACGCGGTGGATCTGATCGTGACGAACACCGGCGTCGAACTGGGGTCGGTGGAGTTGGCGCACATGTTCGAGCGCGGGTGGACGACTAAGGCCGAGCCCGGGCACGGATTGGGGCTCGTGCTGGTGCGGAGCACGGTGGAGCGATGGCAGGGTTCGCTGATGGTTGATCCGGATTCCGAACTGGACGAAGTACCGGCGCTGACCGTGCGGGTGCGGCTGCCGCGGGCGGTGAGTGCGAGTGCCTGACCTCCGCGTCCTTGTCGTCGAGGACGATCCCGTCGCCGCCGAGGCCCATCGCACGTACGTCGAACGGCTCGGTGGGTTCACGTGTGTCGGAGTGGCCGGGACCGCGGGCCGGGCGCTGCAGGTGCTGGCCCGTGGCGACGTCGACGTGGTCCTGCTCGATATGCACCTGCCGGACGGGCACGGGCTGGACGTCGTCCGGCGGATGCGTGCTCTCGGCAACCAAACCGATGTGGTCGCGGTGACGTCGGCGCGCGAGGTCGCGGCGGTCCAGGCGGCGGCGCGGATCGGGGTCGTGCAGTACGTGCTGAAGCCGTTCGCGTTCGAGACGTTGCGGGACCGACTGTCGGCGTACGCCCGTCAGCGCCGGGCCGGCGACGCGGGTCAGGTCGTCGCGGACCAGGACGAGGTCGACCGGCTGTTGCATCCAGCAACCGTCTCGTCGGTGCCCAAGGGGCTGGTCGGGTCGGTGCTGGATCGCGTGGTGCAGTTGCTGGCCGATCGCGAGGGCTGGACGGCCGAGGAGGTCGCCGCGTCGTTGGGTACCTCGCGGATCACTGCCCGCCGCTACCTCGAGCACCTGGCCGACCAGGGGCAGGCGCTCCGGACGCAGCGCTACGACGGGCGCAGCGGACGGCCCAAAGTCGAATACTCCTGGGTCGCGGAGAGCTAGCGCATTGTCCGACACTCCAGCGTCGGAGAAGTGCGACCAAGAGATCGGGCAACAGCAGGTATGAACCAACCGCGGACAGCGTCGCTCGGTCGCGAACGCATACCTGAGATCCATGGCCCGCCCCCGATACCAGCCCCAATACCGGCTCCGATACCAGCGTCGGCAACCACTGGGTCTGATGTCACGACTCGGTCCGTGGACACGGACCCGGGGTCCACGAGCTTTCAGACGCCAGACGACTTCGCGCTGTTGTTCGACCTGCACGCCCCTGCCATCCATCGGTACATCGCTCGCCGGCTCGGTACCGGCGAGGCCGACGACCTCGTCGGTCAGACCTTCCTCATCGCGTTCGAGCGCCGAGACCGCTTCCGTGGGGAATCGTCCGGTGCGCTGCCGTGGCTGTACGGCATCGCGACCAATCTGATCCGCCGACGACGGCGTGACGAGATCCGTCAGTACCGGGCCTACTCGCGCTCCGACCCGGGCGCAGCGTCTGCCGACGCGGACACCCTGTCCGCCGAGGTTGTCGACCGGGTCGACGCGGAGACGACCTCCCGCGCATTAGCCGGTGTACTTGCCGGCCTCCGGCAGACCGACCGGGACGTCCTCCTGCTCTACGCGTGGGAAGACCTCAGCTATCCCGAAATCGCCGCTGCCCTGAAAATCCCCGCCGGGACGGTCGCGTCCCGCCTGCACCGTGCCCGTCGAGTCCTGCGCGCCGCGCTCGGCTCCGACTTCCAGGAGAACCGGTCATGAACGAGATCGATACGCTCAAGCGCCTCAATGACGACGTACCGCCGGCCACCCCGCTGGCACTCGCCAAGGCTCGTCAGCGGGCACTGACCCCGCGATCCGCCGAACGCCGCCCCGCCGGACGCCGCCGGATGGTGCTCGTCGGCGCCCTCGCCGGAACGCTGGCCGTCGGCTTCCTCGTCAACGACGTCGTCACCAAGACCGGCGGGACGGTGGCGCCCGGCGCGGCGGCCGACGCCGGCACGTTCCTGGCGACCGCCGCCGACCAGTCGGCCGGTGCCCCGGACGCGCCGATCCCGGCCGGCCAGTACCGGCAGGTCACCCAGCGGAGCCTGGAAGGATGGAACTTCGGTCCGCGCAATGCGTACCACGGCACTCGCCTCTCGGTCAGCGACTGGTGGGTTCCGTCCACCCAGTCGCCGCCGTTCGCCGCGATCTCGGTGCTCGGCGCCGAGCAGGAGTTCTCCAGCAAGGCTGCCGAGCAGCTCTGGCGCAAGACCGATCCGCTGAACGTCAAGCCGCAGAAGATCAAGACCGCGGAAGCCTGCGCCGTCCTGACCGGCGGTGGCATTCTGCTGCAGCAGAAGGGTACGGCGAACAGCTGCAAGGGCAGCTGGCTGAGCCCGTCGGCCTCCTTCGTCGCGGGCCTGCCCCGGGACCCGGCCGCTCTGCTCGCGGCGCTGCGGAAGAACGACCACGGCTGGCCGGGTCTGGGTGATGCTCCGGCACAGGGCGACTACAGGGCGTTCGAGCGCGCCGGGAGCATCCTGGTGTCCGGATTCGCGACGTCGGAGCAGCGGGCCACGCTGTACAAGGCACTGCGCGGCATCCAGGGCATCCAGCTCCTCCCCGACGCGGTCAATCTGGACGGGAAGGCCGGCCGGGCGATCGGTCTGGTGGAGCTGTGGGGGCTCCGTAAGGAGCTGATCATCGACTCGAAGACCGGCCAGTTCATCGGTCTGCGCGAGGTCGCTACGGTGACGGCACCGCTCAATGGGGACGGAGACCCGATGTCGTACAAGAGCGGCGATGTCGTCAGCTGGACCTCACTCGCGACACGCATCACTCCGAACCACCCCAAGATCTGAGGACAGGACGAGAGCAGGAGCGCAGGCGAGCACTCTGGCCTGGGCTCCTGCTGAACCGAGCTCTCTGGACGAGGCTACGAGCGGACGAGGGTTGCCCAAAGGTGGGGCTGGAGGGCCTGGCCTTCGGCGGCCATGTCGTACGCCCACAGGAGCTCGCCGTTGACGAGGCCGTAGAGGCGGTGACCGGCGGTGACTTCCTTCGCGGTGACGGTGCGCGCGACCACGTCGGTCTGCAGTTCGATCTTCGCGCCGTCGATGTCGCCGTACCAGATCTCGGCGATGCCGGTCGGGTGGGCGAGGATAACCTCGACCTTGTTGTCGGGCTGCGGGCGCCAGAAGCCGGTCTCGACGGCCAGCGGGCGCTGCTTGGTCCCGTCCTCGCCGACGACGAACGTCTGGCTCACGTAATGCAGGTACGGCTTCCCGTTGTGGGTGAAGTCGATCTGCTGACCGAACTCGAACTTCTCGATGGTTGGGTAGTCGCCGTGCCCGCGGCCCTCCCAGCGACCGAGCAGCCAAGCGAGCGGCACCAGGTCGGGATGCAGGTCCTGCGGGATCTCGAACGCCATCGGATCACTCAGCTCGCGTTGCGGCCGCGGTACAGCCGGTAGACGACAAATGCCGAGAACCAGCCCATGAACACACAGACCAGGATCAGCAGCGAGGTGAAGACGACGTGCAGCACGTCCGTCAGTCTAGAGGATGGGTACGTCGACGTTCGGCTACCGTGGCGTGATGTCCCGCACGCTGGTGATCAAACTGACCGCAGGCGCCGACGAACCCGAGCGCGCCAACCAGGCCTTCACAGTCGCCGCCTCCGCGGTCGCCGCCGGCGCGACGGTCTCCCTCTGGCTCACGGGCGAGGCCGTCTGGTTCGCCGTACCCGGTCGGGCCGAGGCCTTCGGCCTCCCGCACGCCGCGCCACTCGCCGACCTGCTCGCGGCGGTCCTCGAAGGCGGCCAACTCACCGTCTGCACCCAGTGCGCCAAACGCCGCAACCTCACCGAGCCCGACCTCATCCCCCACACCCGAATAGCCGGCGCCCCCGCCTTCACCGAAGAAATCCTCACCGACGGCGTGCAGGCAATCGTCTACTAACCCCAGCCACACCCCACCCGGCGCCACACCAGCCGCCCTCCCACGCACGACCACCCACCGCCGCTCTTCCCACCTGCGGTCTCCGCGCGCACCACCACCGCACACCACCGCACACCACTGCTCCGTCATCGGCCGGCACCGTCGCCGGACAGCCCGCCCTCAGCGGACCCCGGAACGCTGATTCGCCGACTCGTGGAGGGCGGTCGCGGTTCAACAGCCGCGAGCCACGACTCGACGGTCGCTGGAGCCGCCAATCGCCACGACTCGGCGACGAGCACCTGCGAAACACAGCCCGGTTGCCGAACGACCGACGAAACGAGCCCTGCGAACCGCCCATCCGGACCCCCGGGCCGACTGGTGCTGTTGGCCCGCCACAGGCGACAGCACGCACGGATGACGGCGCTGGGCGCCTACACCAACGGGCATGTTCGGTGCCCGGCAAGCGCCGCTGGGCAAGGTGTCGCTAACCCCGCAGCGTTGCCGGGCGGGCGTTGCCGGGCGGGCCTTGCCGGGCGGGCGTTGCCGGGTCGTCGGTGTGGTGGTCCGCGTTCGCGGACAGCGCCGGGCGCGGAGGATGACCGCGGCTGCTGGCGCCGGGCAGCGCAGTTTCGGTGACCTGCGAGTTCCCCCGGGCGCCGTGTTGGTGGGCTGGGGTTATAGACGCGGCGGTCACGGGCGGAGGCCGTGACCGCCGGGCTGGGTGTCAGCGGTGATGGTTAGCGAGCTCGCCGGGTGGGCGTTGTTGGTTCGCGAGATCGCCGGGTGGCGCGTTGTTGGTCAGCGTTCGCGGCCGCCGTCGTTGCCTCGGCCGCGGTCGTCGCGGGAGCGGTCGCCGCGCATGTGGTCGGGGCGCTCGCCGTTGGTCGCAACGCCGCTTTCGCGGGTTGCACCGGAGGCATGAGCGACTCCGCTGGTCGAGTTCTCCAGCGTGTCCCGCTCGCCTTGCGGGATCTGCTGGCCCGGGCCGGTCGTCCCCTTGCCGCTCTGGCGGTACTGGTCGAGCAGCGGTTCCTCGGCGGGCTGGGGCGGCTCCTGCTGTTCCTGGTTTCCCTGACCGCTCTGCTGGTCGCCCGGGCCTTCGCCACCAAGGTCCGCCTGCGACTCGACTGCGTTGTTGACCTTGCTGCTGGCTTGCTGCGCGTCCGGCACAGACATCTGCGGTTGCTGTTGCTGCTGTCCGACCTGGCTCGGAGCCTGCTCACCGCCCTGCGTCCCCTGCTCGGCCGTGTCCACCTGCTGCGACGTATCCGCCTGCTGAGCCGTGTCCGCCTGCTGCGTCGTGTCAACCTGCTGAGCCGAGTCGACCTGCCGAGCCGAGTCGACCTGCTGAGCGGTGTCTACCTGCTGCGTCTGGCCGTCCTGGGTCTGGACGTCCTGCGCCGGCGCCTGCTCGCCCTGGGCCAGGTCGGTTTGCCGCGCAGTGTCTGATCCAAGGTCCTGCTGCTCCGCCAGATCAGCCTGCGCCTGCTCGTCCTGGGCCAGGTCGGTGCGCGGGTCCTGCGCAGGCACATCCTGCTCGTGCGCCTGGTCGCGGTCCTGGCCTTGCGTGACGTCGGTCTGCTGGTCCTGCGCGAGGTCGGCCTGCTCATCTTGAGCTGGGGCTTGCGGCTCTTGGGTCAGGTCGGTCTGCTGCGCGTTGTCCGGCTGGCCCTGCTCGGCCTCGGCCTGCTCCAGGTTCTGGGGCTGGGTTGCCGGGTCCTGATCCTGCCCGGGCTCCTGCTGCTCTTGTTGCTCCTGCTGCTGGCGCTGGGCTTCCGGGTCCAGCGCGGCCTGCTCAGCCACCTCCGCATCCTGCTGGTCCTGGGCAGCCTCGGCCTGCTCCAAGTTCTCGGGCTGCGTCGCCGGATCCTGATCCTGCCCGGGCTCCTGCTGGTCCTGTTGCTCTTGCTGCTCCTGCTGCAGGTCCTCTTGCTGGCGCTGGGCTTCCGGGTCTAGCGCGGACTGCTCGGCCACCTCCGGATCCTGCTGGTCCTGCGCGGCCTCAGCCTGCTCCAAGTTCTCGGGCTGCGTCGCCGGGTCCTGGTCCTGCTCGAGATCCTGCTGCTCCTGCTGGTCCTGCTGGTCCTGGAGGTCGTTGGCGAGCTGGTCTTCTTCCAGCCGGTCGTCGAGCTCGTCGGCCGCAGCCACGGCGCCGGCGGCGGTCGCCGCGGTCGCGGGGTCTATCCCGTCACGGGACTCCTGGGCGCGCCTCTGGTCCTCGTCGCGCTTCCGATCCGCGTCGTCGCGGTCCCGGTCCGCCGCGCGGTCGTCGATCGCCTGGTCCGTCTCGGCATCGGCCTCGGCGTCGTCCCTGGCCCGGTCGTCGGCTGCGGCCTGGTTCTCGCCCTCGACGCGGCGCTCGTAGTCGTCGGGGATGTGGTCCCCGTCGACGTCGTTGAGGGCGTTCGCGTCCCCGTCCCGCTGATCCTGCGCGCGCTCCGTCTCGTTGGCCTGCTGCTCGCGCCGGAGGTCGTCGCGCTGGCCGCGCAGGTTCGCTGCCTCAGCCTCGAGAGATGCGGCCCGCCGCTCGGCTTCCGCAACCTGACGCTCGATGGTCTGGGTGCCCGCGCGGGGGTCGGTCTGTCCTTGCTGAAGGGGCCTGTTGCGGTGGCGATTCAGGGCTTCCTCGATGCCGGCGCGGCGCAACTGCCCGGTGCTGAACTTGCGCCCGGCGATCCGCTCGGCCTGCCTCAAGACTCTGAGCACCTGCTGTATCGAGCGTTGGAGCTCGTCCATCAGGTCTTCAGCATGTACCTCTGTCATCAGGCCACCTCGCTGGCGTAGACGGAGTAGGCGAAGCCGGCTGTGGTGTCCTCCGGTCCCGGCTGAGACGCGAACAGATGGAACTCGGCTCCCGGCTTGAGCCACACGGCCAGATGCCGCCGGCGACCGCGCCACTCGAGCGGGATGCGGAGATCGTCCCCCGGGCCGACGAAGACCGGCGGCCCCCAGTATTGGCGGGCGAGCTCGAGCTGCTCCGGCCAGTGGTCGTCCAGGCCGTCCTCGGCCAGTGACAGCTCGTCAGCAGCGATGTCGTACGCCGACCAGCCGCTGCGGGGACTCTCCGGCAGGACGGCGTCGGGCAGCACGAGCATCACCGTTTCGCGCGGTGTGACAAGGCCCCAGGTGTAACGATCGGGGTCGATGTTGCCTGGCGCCCAGGGACGCCAGCCGGTGGCGGCGGTGACGCGATTGACCAGGGCACGGATCGCGTCCATGCCGGTGGCCGGCGGCCCCCAGATCGATCGCCAGTCGACGACCTCGGCCAGATCCGCCATCGCGCGCTCGTCGTCCTCGGACGACCGCTCCTGCGTCTTCACTCCGCCACACTCCTCTCACGTGTTGGCCCAGAGTATGCCCGGATCGGTACCACCAACCGCCGATCACTGCGCGCCTGTGGATAACGGATTCTCGGACGCCGTTCGCGAGCAGTAACCGCGGAACGCCGTACACGCTGCTCCTGCTGAGTTGTAGTGGAAACATGAAGCCGACGGAGAGGTCGTTCCCCTCGCCCCTGCACCATCCGCGGGTGGCGACGGTGATCGGCCGCTGGCTCGGGATCGCGGTGGCGGTCTGCTTCCTGACCGGGCTGTACAGCCACTTCCAGCAGGACACCCCCACGTGGCTCCACCTGCCGAGCCGTCCGGCCAACCTGTACCGCGTCACTCAGGGCCTGCACGTCCTGAGCGGGACCGTGGCAGTCCCGTTGCTGCTGGCAAAGTTGTGGACGGTCTACCCGAAACTGTTCAAGACCAGCCGCAAGGCTGTGGCATCCCTCCTTGAGCGCGGTTCGATCCTCGTCCTTGTCTCGACCCTGGCGCTCGAACTGTTCATCGGCTTCCTCAACACCCTGCAGTGGTACCCCTGGCCGTTCCCTTTCCGCCAGACCCACTACGCCCTCGCATGGATCATCGTCGGCGCACTCCTGGTGCACCTCGCCGTCAAACTGCCCCTGATCCGCACCCACTGGCGCCGTACGCCGGAACTCGCACCGGAATCGCTGCCACCGGCAATCACCGGACTGACCCGCCGCGGCCTGTTCCGAACCGTCGCCGGCGCCGCGACTCTCGTAGGCATCACGTCGGTCGGCCAGTCCGCACCGACCCTCGGCCCAGTCGCAGTTCTCGCGCCCCGCAAACCGAACGTCGGCCCTCAAGGCCTGCCGGTGAACCGTACGGCGGAAGCCGCCGGCGTCACCGGCATCGCCCCGGACTGGCGCTTCACCATCATCGGACCGCGGCACCTGTCCTACACGCTCGACGAACTCCGAGCGCTGCCGCAGAGCCGCTCCGACCTACCGATCGCCTGCGTCGAGGGATGGAGTCAGGGAGCGCGCTGGGAAGGCGTGCCGATCCGGGATCTCCTCGAACTCTGCGGCGCCCCACCGACGTCCCGGGTCCGCGTGGTGTCGATGGAGAAGGGCGGGTTCTACGCGACCAGCGAGTTGCCGGCAGAGTTCGCGGCCGATCCGCTCACCCTCCTGGCGCTCAGGTTGAACGGCGGTGAGCTCGCGCTCGACCACGGGTTCCCAGCGCGGATCATCGCTCCGAACCGGCCCGGCGTCCTCCAGACCAAGTGGGTTCACCGGCTGGAGGTCATCGCATGAGGCTGCGGATCGGACTGGCTGTCATAGGTGTTGCGACCGGACTCTGGGGTCTGTGGAGCCTGATCCATGCCCTCGACCTCGGGGCTCTCGCCAGGCTGCCGATCTGGTTGGCCGGCGCCGTGATCGCCGACGACTTCCTCCTGATCCCACTGACCCTCGCCGTCGGCTGGCTGGTCACCCGTTGGTCGACCGGCCCCGGCCGCCACCGGACGGTCGGCGCACTGCGCACCACCGTGCTGTACGTCGGCATCACCACCCTGATCGCCCTGCCGTTATTGCTACGGCAGGGAACCGGAGCCAACCCGACGATCCTTCCCCGCGACTACCTCCGCGACTGGCTCTTGCTGGAGGCAACAATCATCGTTGTCGGAGTGATCAGCGCTTCACGTTCAGCAGGTCGCGGGCCTCGTCCGGGGACATCGGCGGACGCTGGGCCAGCGTCGCGAGGGTTGCGGCGCGTTCGACGAGCTCCGCGTTGTGAGTGACCGGCTGACCCTTCGCGAGCGTCAGCGTGTCCTCCATGCCGACTCGGAGATTGCCGCCCTTGGACAGGGCGGCCAGCGCGACCGTCAGCGCCGTACGGCCGATGCCGGTGGCGGACCACGACGTGACCGCGTCGGGGAGGGCGTTGACGGCGGCAACAAGCGCGTCCGCCGTACCGGGCATGCCGCCGGGGACGCCCATCACCAGGTCGCAGTGCACGCGACCGCCGTACGGCAGGCCGTACTTGTCCAGCAGCCGGTGCAGCGCGGCGACATGACCGAGGTCGAACAGCTCGAACTCCGGAACGACCTCGCGCTCCTGGGTGAGCTGGAAGAGCTGCGTGACGAACGGCCACGGGTTCATGAACACGTCGTCGCCGAAGTTGACCGTGCCCATGGTCAGCGAGCAGGAGTCGGGTACGGCGTCCAGCACGCGCAGCCGGTTCTCGTACGGGTCGGTGACGGCGCCGCCCGTGGAGAGCTGGACGATCAACGCGGCGTTCTCGCGGATCGCGGCGACGGCCTCGGTCAGCCGACCGAGGTCGAGCGTCGGCCGGTGCTCGCCGTCGCGGATGTGGAGGTGGATCATCGCGGCCCCCGCGGCCTCGCAGCGCTTCGCGGTCCCGACCAACTCGTCGAGCGTGGTCGGCAACGCCGGGCAGTCCGCCTTCGCGGTCTCGGCACCGGTGGGAGCAACAGTGATCAGAGTCGACGCCATGGACGAATCCTGCCAGATCGCACTTCGAAACGGATATTTGCCGGTCGCAGGGTCCGATCACCGGACGATCTCCCGCGAGGGAGGATGTCCTCATGAGAGCCGTCGTACAGCGAGTCAGTCAGGCATCGGTCACCGTGGACGGCGAGGTGGTCGGAGCGATCGATGCGCCCGGACTATTGGTCCTCCTCGGTGTCACCCACGACGACACCCCCGAGAAGGCCGCCGCGCTCGCCGCCAAGATCTGGACCCTGCGCATCCTGCACGACGAACGCTCCGCCGCCGACGAACAGGCCCCGATCCTCGCGATCAGCCAGTTCACCCTGTACGCCGACACGCGCAAGGGCCGCCGCCCCTCGTGGAGTGCGGCGGCCCCCGGGCCGGTCTCGGAACCGCTCTACGACGCGTTCTGCACCAGCCTCGAGACTCTCGGCGCCAAGGTCGAACGTGGCCGCTTCGGCGCCGACATGGCGGTCTCGCTGGTCAACGACGGCCCGGTCACCCTCATCCTGGACGCCTGAGAAACGAACACTGAGAAACGACAACCGGGAAACGAACAACCGGCCCCCGGATCCGTGCGGGATCCGGGGGCCGGGAGTTCTGGGTCGGTGAGGTTCGACTCAGAGCGTGTCTGCTGAGATCAGCTGACGACGCCGGCGGCCGAGTGACCGACGACAACCTTGGTGTTCAGGCTGTAGACGTCGACGACCAGGGCGTTGACCTCGATGTAGCGCTTCTGCCGCACGACCTGGTTGAAGGTCAGCTTGGCGACACCCGGGATGTCCAGGGTCTTGTTCTCGCCGACGGCGACCGGGTAGGTCTTGTTGCCGACCTTGATGGAGGCGATGCTCGAGGACGAGCTCACGCCGGCCTTGCCGTCCTTGGTCTTCCACGCCGACGCCGAGGACTCGACGGCGCCGATGGACAGCGTGCCCACCTTCACGCCCGCGACGTGCGAGGTGAAGTTGATGTAGGACTTGTCCTCGCCGATGGCGCCGTTCTTGGTGGTGTAGACGCCACCGACGTAGGCAACCTTCGGGATGTTCAGCTCGCCGACGGCAACCTTGACCGTCTTGCCCTCAGTGCCCTGGCAGGTGGTCTGAAGGGACGTCGGGCCGGACACGGCCAGCTTGTCGGCGGTGGCCTGGGTGCCGTACGCGGAACCGATCACCAGCGCGGTGGCCGGCTTCGAGATCTCCGCGCGGGTCTTCAGGACCGCGACGTCGACGCCCTGCGGGATGAACTGGTTCTTCACCGTCGCGTGCAGGACGACCGCCTGGGCGTACGAGTAGATGCCGGAAGCGGTCTTCACGCCGCCGACACGGTTCAGCACGATGTAGCCGAGGCCCGGAACGGCGACCTTGGTGTTCGGCTTGGGGTTCAGCAGCGACGGCACCGTGATTGCGCCGATCTTCACGCCCGCGAACGAGGTGCTACCACTGTAGGACAGCTGCCCGTTCGAGTACTTCGACGTGGTGGTGGTCTTCACGCCGGTCAGCGTGAGCAGGTTGCCGACCTTGACGTCGGCGGCCGTCGCGGTGCTGATGACGCCCGTCCCGCTCTTGTCGTTGAAGCCGTGCGTGTCGGTCTTCACCGTGCGCGCGATCGCCTGGTTGTTCACGTTCGCCGCGGCAAGGTCGT
Organism: Kribbella sp. NPDC043289; assembly: GCF_056436705.1. Lineage (NCBI taxonomy): Bacteria > Bacillati > Actinomycetota > Actinomycetes > Propionibacteriales > Kribbellaceae > Kribbella > Kribbella sp. NPDC043289. The sequence goes on along the minus strand of NZ_JBWKCB010000002.1, from coordinate 192,261 downwards.
TCTTGTCAGCCTTGGTGGCGTCCGTGGTGCAACCGAACTTGCTGATGACCTGCGGGCCGCTGTTCGCCAGACCGGATTCGACGTCGGTCCCGTACGAGTAACCGCTGTATCCGAAAACCGGCGAGGCGGACGCCGAACCCGAGGTCAGCGCGATCGTAGAAGCAACGCCGACAACCGCAGCAACACCGACGGCGGCGAGCTTCTTGTATCCGATGCGGGGTCGCATTGACCCCTCCTCCCTGAGTGATGACGTGACCCGAAGTGCGGGTCAGGACACAGACACAACTCAGCCGACTGCGTTAGGTGACGAGGTGACCCCGCTCCGAGATCAAACCGTTACATTGCCGCCCGTACCACCGAGAAACTTGCCCAGCGCCCCTTAACCCGGATGCGATGACCGAGGCAAATCTCTGCTATGTAAGCGAATCCGGGCCGTCCCCAGGCATGCCGAAGGGCCCGGACGCGCAAGGTCCGGGCCCCTCGGTGCTTACTTCAGGGTGGGCCACCTCGGGTGGTGGTGGCACCTTCAGTAACGAACGACTTCTCAGACGGTGACGGCCACTTCCGCGACCTCGCCGTACTGCGCGACGACCTGCCGGTCGACCGGTTGCGCCTTCGGGGCCAGCGTCCGCAGCGTCCAGCTGCCCGGCGCCGCGAAGAACCGGAAGTGCCCGGTCGCCGAGGTCGGCACCTCGGCCGTGAACTCACCAGTGGCGTCCAGCAGCCGCACGTACGCGCCGCCGACCGGCTCCTCGCCGCGCAGCACCTGGCCCTGGATCACGGCCTCCTTGTCGACGTCGACGCCCTTGAGGTCGAGGCCGCCCTGCTTAGCTCCGCACATGTGTCACGCCTTTCCGGGCTCGTCGCCGAGGGCAACGGGTACGCCGACCAGCGAACCCCACTCGGTCCAGGATCCGTCGTAGTTCTTCACGTTCTCCTGGCCGAGGATCTCGTGCAGCACGAACCAGGTGTGCGCCGAGCGCTCGCCGATCCGGCAGTACGCGATGGTGTCCTTGCCGAAGTCGACGCCGGCGTCGACGTACAGCTGCTTGAGCTCGTCGTCGGCGCGGAAGGTGCCGTCGTCGTTGGCCGCCTTGCTCCACGGGATGTTCGCCGCGGTCGGGATGTGACCCGCACGCTGCGCCTGCTCCTGCGGGAGGTGCGCCGGGGCGAGCAGCCGGCCGGCGTACTCGTCAGGGCTGCGCACGTCGACCAGGTTCTTCACGCCGATGGCGTCGTTGACCTCGTCGCGGAAGGCGCGGATGTCCAGGTTCGGGGCCTTCGCCGCGTACTCGGTGGCCTCGCGCTTCACAACCTCGTCGGTGAGCTCGCGGCTGTCCAGCTCCCAGCGCTTGCGGCCGCCGTCGAGCAGCCGGACGTCACTGTGTCCGTACAGCTTGAAGTACCAGTACGCGTACGACGCGAACCAGTTGTTGTTGCCGCCGTACAGCACGACCGTGTCGTCGTTCTTCACGCCACGCTCGGACAGCAGCGCGCTGAACTGCTCCTGGTTGACGAAGTCGCGACGGACCGCGTCCTGCAGGTCGTCCTTCCAGTCCAGCTTGATCGCACCGGCGATGTGGCCGGCGTCGTACGCCGAGACGTCTTCGTCGACCTCGATCAGGACGACGTCAGCGTCGTTCTTGTGCTCCTCGACCCAGTCGGCCGAGACGAGCGCGGATTCCCTGCTCATGTGTGCTGCCTCTCAGTTGGTAGCTGGCGTTGTGTCACGCGATGGCGTACGGATGCGGTGGATCAGCAGATAGGCCTCGCAACCGAGGCAGAGCCCCACGGCCGCGTTCACGAACGCGGCGACCAGGGCGAATCCGGTGGCGACCACTCCCAGCACGGTGAAACCGGTCAGGTACCCGACCAGACCGAACACCGCGAAGACAAGGCCGACCAGCTGGGCGAACCGCGGCGGGGCCGCGTCCTCCAGCTCGTTCGGCGGGCCCAGCCGAGGCCGGACCAGCCGCTTGAACAGCAGCCCGTACGGCGACGCGCCCACCCCGAACGCGACCGAGGCCGCGAACACCACGGCTTGCACCGCGAGCGGCCAGGGGTTGTTCAGGACGAGCGTCAGCGCCAGGACGAGCGTGGTCAGTCCGGCAGCGAACCGGAGTCCGCGCGGATCGACCTTCTGTGCCGCCTGTGGTTCGGACATGACGACTCCCGGAAAAGGAGGGTGTCGAGCCGGATCCCGCCCGGGTGTGCGGGGAGGCGACGTACGCGGAACCGTGCTCAGCGACCGGTTCCGCAGCGCTCGGGACGCCGCCTGGTCAGCGGCGACGACACAGCGATGAGCGCACCCGGCAGTTGTCCACTGCCCTGCGCTTCGTCAGCCATGTCGTGTAAACCACGCATCGAGCCTACGGAACCCCGGCAGGCCAGCTCGCCGTGGTCCCATCAGATGAGACAACTGATCACATTGCGGACTTTATCGGGTGCGCACCACGTTGGTCTTCGCGACCTTGTCGTGCAGCGCCTGCTTCTTGTCGTCCCAGAGCGGCCAGAGGTAGTCGAGCAGCACCAGGAAGCTGAACAGCGTCCCGACCAGCGGGACCGCGCTGAGCAGGCTGAGCCCGATCTCGAACCCGTACCGCTTGGCGACGGCCGAGCCCGGAGGATTACCAGGCACATCGCGCAGTCGGACCCCGATGCCGAGCGCCATCTTGCCCGGCGTCGCGCCCTTCTTGGTCAGGAACAGGTACTCGTAGATGAAGCCGACCGCCGCGCTCAGGAGCGTCGCCGGGATGATCCACTTGTAGACCTCGGGCGGCAGCGACGTGTTCGTCTGCGGGGTGCCGGCGGCGGCCGCGTCGAACACGTCGGTCAGGAAGCCCTGGAGGATCTTGCCCTCCTGCCAGTAGAAGTAGCCGGTGAGCGGCAGGCCGACGATCCAGATGATGATCGAGTCGATGAGGTGCGCCCACACGCGGCGCCACCAGCCGGACAGCGGCTGCCCGTCCGGAGTCGCGTAGACCTTCTGGCCCGGGTAGCCGTAACCACCTTGCTGCTGCGGATGACCGCCGTACTGCTGGCCGTATTGGGGCTGCCCGTACTGCGGCTGGCCGTACTGCTGTTGCCCGTACGGCTGCGGGGCGGGTGACTGTGGCTGGCCGGGCGCCGGTGGTTGGTAGCCGGGTGCGTACTGCCCGTACCGCGGCTGCGGGACCGGTTGATCTTGCTGCGAAGGCCCTGGGCCGCCGGCGCCGTACACCTGGCCGTGCTGCGCCGCCTGACCGAACTGGCCCTGGTATGGCGCTGGGCCCTGCTGCGCGCGGCGCTGATCGGTCCAGGTGCTGCCGTCCCAGTACCGCTGCTGCTTGGGGTCCTGGGGATCGTCGTACCAACCGGCTGGAGAGGTCACGCGGAGAGTCTTGCCTACGCCCCGGCTCTTTCGCCATTCTGCTGCTCGATGGCGACGGCCAGCGCGGCGATCACGTCCGGCTTCCGGGGCGCACCGCTGGCGCGCTTCACGACCGCTCCGGCGCTGTCGAGCACCAACGTGGTCGGCGTACGGAGGATGTCGAGGCGCCGGACGAGCTCGAGGTGCGACTCGGCGTCCAGCTCGACGTGGCGCACGCCGTCGACCATGCCCTCGACCTCGGCCAGAGTCCGCCGGGTGGCCCGGCAGGGCGCGCAGAACGCCGACGAGAACTGCAGCAGCGTCGCTCGCTCGCCCAGCTCCCCGCCCAGCTCAGCCGCCGTCACCCGCTCCACGTCGTCCTCGCTCTTCCCGCGAAACCGCCCGTCGACCCATGCCTTGAGCCCACTGAGCACCACGCCGGCGGCAACTGCCCCGACCAGCACCCACAGTCCGAGACTCACAGCTACCAACGGTACGACGCCCCGTTCAGGATTCAACCGTCGGTTTCACGTGCTGAGAAGCTCCAGTGGGTCAGCGGCGAGACGGTGCCGGGATCGCCCGGTCGGCCAGGGCAGGCAGTCGTCACCGTCGCCCGGGTACCGCGGGACCACGTGAACGTGGAGGTGGTCGACGCTGCGACCGGAGTCCGGCCCGCTGGCGTTCAGTACGCAGACACCGGTCGCGCCGAGGCGCTCGACCATCCGCTGGGCGATGCGCTGCGCCAGGTCCATCACCCGCGCCAGGTCGCCAGGCGGCGCGTCCAGAACGCCCGACTTGGTATGGCGCCGCGGGACCACCAGCGTGTGGCCCGGGGAGATCTCCTCGCCGGGCAGCGGGAGGAACGCGACGGCCGCGTCCTCCTTCGCGATCCAGCGAGCGGCATCGGCTGAGATGAGGCCGCAGAAGACGCAGGCATCCATCCCACGATTCTCCTCCGGTCTAATGGGTCCTGTGGAGAGCGGACTGACCGTACGTTCGGGTGTGGTGATCCCCGAGGCCGAACTGGCGTGGCGGTTCTCGCGGTCGAGCGGACCGGGCGGGCAGTCGGTGAACACCACGGACAGCCGCGTTGAGCTCAGCTTCGACGTCGCGGGTACGTCGGCGTTGAGCGACGTACTGAAGACTCGGGCGCTGGAAAGACTGCAGTCGCGGATGGTCGATGGGGTGGTGACGATCGCGGCGTCGGAGTACAAGTCGCAGTGGCGGAACCGGGAGGCAGCGCGGGAGCGGCTGGCGACTCTGCTGCGTGAGGCGATCGCACCGCCACCACGGAAGCGCCGCCCAACGAAGCCGAGCAAAGGCTCGGTCCGGCGCCGACTGGACGACAAGAAGCGCCGCGGCGAGACGAAGCGCCTCCGCGGTCGCCCGTCCGATTAGGGCTGAGTGGTCAGCCGCCGGCGAAGGGCGGGAGGGCGTCCACGAGAGCGCCCTGGGTCAGCGGTGTGTTCGGCTCGGCGCGCTGGCCGTCGAGCAGGAACGTGCAGATCGACAGCACTCGCGCCAGTTCCGGCCGGTCGCTGGAGACGGTCGTCACCAGGTCGCGGATCGAGGCCGCCTCAGCGGTCGCGGACGACTCTCCGGCGGCCGAACGCGCGGCAGCGAAGTACCTGATGGTCACTTCCGGCATCTGGTCGGCGCCTCACTAATCGGTTAAGTCTTCCGCTATTATGTCAGCTTGCTGTTACGACCAAGTGTGTCCCAGGCCCCCGGCAATGACGCCGTCGGGGCCTGACGTGCACGAGGACCGGATCGCCGCCTGTGGATCCGATGATCAGCACGAGGAGATGGCGTGAGCACGCTGCTTCTGCTGACGAACGCATTGCAGGCTTCCACCGAGGTCCTGCCGTCGCTCGCCCTACTCCCGCACCAGATCCGGATCCTGCCCGCCGAGGTCGCCGCGCTGGTCGACGCACCGGACGCCGACGCTGTCCTGCTGGACGCCCGTCGTGACCTGGTCGCCGTTCGCAGCGCCTCCCGGCTGATCCGCACCACCGGCATCGACGTACCGCTGCTGCTGGTCGTCACCGAGGGCGGTCTGACTGCCGTCAACGCCGACTGGGGCGCGGACGACGTACTGCTCGACACCGCCGGACCGGCCGAGATCGAGGCCCGGCTGCGACTGGTGATCGGCCGGCTCGCCGCGACCCGCAACGACGAGCCCGAGTCGACGCTGATCCGCAGTGGTGACGTGATCATCGACGAGGCGTCGTACACGGCGAAGCTCAACGGCCGGGCGCTGGACCTGACGTACAAGGAGTTCGAGCTCTTCAAGTTCCTCGCGCAGCACCCGGGGCGGGTCTTCACCCGGGAGCAGCTGCTGCAGGAGGTGTGGGGCTACGACTACTTCGGCGGCACCCGGACGGTCGACGTGCACGTACGGCGCCTGCGCGCGAAGCTCGGCCCCGAGCACGAGTCGCTGATCGGGACCGTCCGCAACGTCGGCTACCGCTTCGTCGTCCCGCCGCAGCCGACGACGCGTGAGCCGGCGGAATCCAAGTCCTAAGTCTTTAGAAGAAGAACTTCAGCAGGGTGAACGCGAGCGCCACAGCCGTGGTCAGCGCGGCCTTCCAGGAGCCGAGGCCTTGCTTGAACCCGGCGACGAACGTCCCGATCGTGATCGGCACGAGCATCACCAGCAGCGTCACGCCGGCGGCGTGCACGCCGACATGCGACTGCCAGGTCAGCACCCATCCGACGAGGTAGGCGAACGTCAGCCCGAGCCAGCTGGTGATCTGGACCGATCCGTCACTACTGCGGTGACCCCGGTGCGACGCCCGGGCGGGCCGTCGATGCGAGGTCGGAGCAACGTGCGACATCGCTCACCTTCCGTAAGTAGCTGAGTACGCAAGGTACCAGCCCCCTCGGTGGGAACGAAAATGCCGGTACGCCGCCCGCGAGGACGACGTACCGGCTGATCGGTCGTGCTCAGGAACCGATCGAGATCCGGTCCGTTGCGACCGGGGTGTAAGGGTCGTGCGCGGTCAGGTACTTCGCGAAGGCGTCGATGTCGAGCCCACCGAAGTACTTGGCGGTCGCCGTGGTGAAGGCCGGGAACCCGTCACCACCGTCGGACAGGAAGTTGTTCGTGACGATGCGGTACGACGTGCCGTCCACCAGCGGCTGGCCGCCGATCTTGATCGAGCCGGCCACGATCTTCGAGCCCGCCGCGGCCGCCGGGTTCCAGGTGTAGGTGATGCCCGCGACCTGAAGCACCTTGTACTTCGCCGCCTCGGGACCGTTGACGCCGGAGAACTGCTGCTCCAGCAGGGCCTTGATCTGCGTGCCGGTCATGTCCATCGAGACCAGGAAGTTGTTGAACGGCTGCACGGTGAACGCCTGCCCGAAACTGACCTCGCCGTTGGTCGACGCCAGGTCCGCGCGGATGCCGCCCGGGTTCATGAACGCCGCCACCGGGGTCTTGCCGCCCGTCACCACCGACGGATCCGCGAGCTGCGCGTCCGCGATCAGGTTGCCCAGCGGCGACTCGAGCGAGTCGTCGTTCGTCCGGACCACCGACGGTGTCGTGATGTGGCCGATCACCTTGTTCGCGATCGGGGCGACCAGCTCCTTGTACTTCGCGATCAGCTCCGCCGTCTTGCGGTCCTGCACGACGTCCTGGGTGACGATCTGGTTGTTCGCCAGCGTGTTCACCCGGTCGACGTCACCGGTCGCGTTGTCGACACTCAGCCGGACGTCGGTCACGAGCCGGCCGAACGACGACGCGCTGGTCACCAGCCGCGGCTTGCCGGCCTTGTCGGGCAGCGAGCAGTTGTACGCCTGGTGGGTGTGGCCGGAGATGATCGCGTCGATCTCCGGGTCCAGCCCGGCGTTGATGTCGACGATCGGGCCGGAGATCCCCGGGCAGCTGTTGTACGCCTTCGGGTCGGCCGGGAAGCCACCCTCGTGCAGCAGCACGACGATCGACTTCACACCCTTCTTCTTCAGCTCCGGGACCAGCGCGTTGGCGGTCTCGATCTCGTCCTTGAACGTCAGCCCCTCGACGCCGGACTTGGTGACGATGTTCGGCGTGTTCTCCAGCGTCATGCCGATGAAGCCGACCTTCTGACCGTCCGCGAAAGTCTTGATCGTGTACGGCGCGAACAGCGTCTTCTGGGTGTTGGTGAAGAACACGTTCGCCGAGAGGTACTTGAACTTCGCGCCCGTGAACGGGTGTTTCGGGTCGGGGCAGGAGTTCTGGTTGTTCTGCCCGTCGCCGTCCGGCAGGCAGCCGCCGGTCTGCATCCGGAGCAACTCGTGCCAGCCTTCGTCGAACTCGTGGTTGCCCACCGACGCAGCCTCGAGTCCCATCCCGTTCAGCGCTTCGATCGTCGGCTCGTCGTGGAACGCGGCCGACAGCAGCGGCGAAGCACCGATCAGGTCACCGGCGGCGACCGTCACCGAGTCCTGCCCCTTCGCCTTCGCGGCCGCCCGGAGGTCCTTCAGATGCGTCGCCAGGTACGCCGCGCCGCCGGCCGGGATGCCGTTGACGTTGCCGCTCGAACCGGTCGCCGGGTCCAGATTGCCGTGGAAGTCGTTGATCGCGAGCAGTTGGATCTGGGTGTGGGTCGGCTTCGGCTTCTTCGCCTGCACAGCGGTGATCTGGGTCGCGCCACCGGCCTGCGTCGCAGTACCCGACTGCGTCGCTGCGCCGGCCTGGCTCACGGATCCCCCCGCGGCGAAGGCGAGCGCCACGGCCGTCCCGGCGGCGAGCAGACCGACAGCGCGCCGTCCCCCCAGCCGTGTTTTGTCTCGTCCTGTCAGGGCCATGTGTTGTCTTCTCCGTCGTCGTCTCGGTCACCGCGGATCGCGCGGCCCGCGAAATCCTCCGCGGTGACGGGAAAGCTACCCAAGGCGACGTCTCCCCGCCAGGACCTGAGCATGAACTGAACCGGACCTTTTACGGTATTCAGGTGACCCTCGAAGCCGTTCCCTCACCGTTGCCCTCGGCCACCGCCGCCGCCGTCACGGAACTCACCCGCGCCGCCGCGCACAGCGACGGCGTCCATCCCCTCTCCGAACGCACCCTGCTGCACCTCGACGGCGAACACCCCGGCGACGTCCACGTCCTCGCCTACGAAGGCGATCCGGGCACCATCGAGGTCACCGGCCTGCAGAGCGCCCGCAACCTCGTCGGGTACGGCGCCCTCTCCCCCGACGGCTCCGCCGAACTCGTCGTCGCCCCCGCCTCCCGCCGCCAGGGCTACGGTACGGCGCTCCTCCGCATGCTCCTCGACCACGGCGGCGCCCGAACTCGCGTCTGGGCCCACGGACGTCTGCCCGGCTCCGACGAACTCGCGCAGCGCCTCGGCCTCGAGGTATCACGGGAGCTCTACTTCCTCCGGCGTACCAGGGCTGATCTCCCGGAACCGGTGTGGCCCGCCGGGATCGCCGTACGCACGTTTGTCCCCGGCCAGGACGACGCCGCCTGGCTGGCGGTCAACGCGGCCGCGTTCGCCGACCACCCCGAGCAGGGCAGCTGGACCGCCGCCGACCTGACCGAACGCCTACAGCAGCCCTGGTTCGACCCGAACGGCTTCTTCCTCGCCGTCGACTCCAGCGGCGCCGTAGCCGGCTTCCACTGGACCAAGGTCGAAGACGGCGAAGGCGAGGTCTACGTAGTAGGCGTCTCCCCCGCCCACCAGGGCCTAGGCCTGGGCAAGGCCCTAACCCTCCAAGGCCTCCACCACCTACAAACCGACCGCAACCTCGACGCGATCACCCTCTACGTAGACGGCACCAACACTCCAGCCCGCGCCCTCTACACCTCCCTAGGCTTCAAAACCGCAGCCCTGGACGTCCAATACGCCCCCGCCTAACTGCTGGGGAGGATCCCGTCCCGAATCGGGCAGGCAATCCTCCCCACCTCCCTGTGAACGCCATCACAACAAACCACCCACCCCACCCGCGTCATAAACCCTCCCCCCACCCGTCCCACCACCAACCAGGAGCCGTCCGAGCCTCTAACCCCCCAGCCGGGCGGCTCCTGGCCCCAACCCTGGTTGTCCACAACTGCACCTTTTGACATCGAGCCACGCGCCCGCTGCCCGTTACGATCGTGTCGACTACGGAGGGCTGACACTCGTGACACACCGCAACAGGCCAACCCAAGCACTCCTGGCCTGCCTAGCCACCACCACACTCCTCACCGCCTGCGGCCAATCAAGCCCAGAAGCCGGCCAACCAAACACAGCCCCACCCCCGGCGTCGAAATCCGTCAGCCCATCGGCGACGAGCTCGACACCGACCGCCGCGTCGCCCGCTCCGACCGAGGTGCCCCAACGACCGAAGGCGGCTTCCGGCCTCAGCCTTTCTGCCGGTGAGGCTTTCTTGAAGTACTACGTCAGTCTGCTGAACTACGCATCGACGACGGGCGACACCAGCCAGATGTTGTCCGCGACTTCCACGGCCTGCCACCAGTGCGAGCTATATGCCGACTACGTCGCGAAGGTCAATGCCGCCAACGGTGGCTTGAGCGGGGACTACTTCGAATACGTGAACGACGTTCCGGACCTGTTCCGTGCCGACGGCGGACGCCTTGGAGGGTACGCGGCCGTGACTATTGGTGCGTACACGGCGAAAGACACGCCGTCCGCGAAGCCGATGACCAGCAAGAAGCGCAACTACAAGCGTGAATTCACCTTGGCTCCGCAGCAGGGATCCTGGGTGATGGCGGCGATGAGACTGGTTCCGCAATGAGGCCGCGACCGGTCTCGGTCGGTCTGGCATTGACTCTGCTGATCGGCTTCTTGGTCATTGACACGGTGTCGGCACGTGCGCATACCGATGCCTTCAAGACACCGGATCCGCCGATCGTGACCAACCAGTTGACGCGCGAGGGCTTCCAGGGAAGCGCCGAGGGTATCGTCCGCCGGCATCGCGGCGACGCCGACGATCCGCCCGACGGAACGACGAGCGCGTCGGACCACCACTCGGGAGGCGATCGTCCGCGCCGAGAGAACCCGCCGCAGTCGGTCGAGGACGACCTCGAACTGAATATCGGGGTCTGCGGCCGCATGCAGCCGGACGGCACCGTTCCCGGGCCGAACCGCTGCCAGCCGGTGACTCCGGACGAGGACAAGGTCTCACGCCGGCGCGACCCTCGCGTGGTTATTCCGCGACCGCAGGACGTCACATGGGACCAGATCATCGCCGAGACGAAGACTGTGATCTTCCCAGGCCTCCCGGTGAGGATTCAGCCGAACGGGCGCACGCTGGTGAACCTGGACACCATCGTCTACACCGAGAGCAAGGTTGCGTCAGCAACGATCGCGCTGCTCGGATTCCCGGTCCTCGTCCAAGCGACTCCGATCAGCTACACCTGGCACTTCGGCGACGGCACTTCGCTCACCACGAGCACGCCGGGCAAGCCGTATCCATCCAAGGAGATCACCCACAAGTACCTGAAGCGCGGCGCCGTCAAGGTCTCGTTGACGACCACCTACGCCGCACGCTTCAACGTCGCCAACACAGGCTGGCAGTACGCAGACGGCACCGTGCCCGTGACAGGCCCGGCCACCCCTCTCCAGATCCGCGAAGCCGTCCCTGTCCTCGTCGATCCCGGCCGCTGACCATCGCGTCGACTACAGGAGGGCCAGACGCTCATGACACACCGTAAGCCGCTCGCGGTACTGGCCTACCTAGCCGCCGCCACGCTCGTAGCCGGCTGAGGCCAGGGGAGCCTACAAACCGGCCAGCCGGACACAGCCCCACGCCTGCGTCCAGCCACCTTGTTCCAAGGGGAAGAGCGCACGTCTCGGTGGCTATGCGTCAATGGCTATGCGGCGGTGACCATCGGCGGCTACGCCTCGCGGGAGTCACCTTCCGTCAAAGCGGGTGCCGAGCGCCACGCGGTCGTTCAAGCGTCAGTTCAGCCTCTCGTCGCGCGTCAGCGCGTGGGAGACATTCAAGATGAGATTGCTGGAGGAATGACGATCACGACTGCAGCGCTGGTCAGCACGTCGCTGTTGGCCGTCACGGGCTGGACGAATACGCAGTACCAGAGCCGATACCGGCTAGCGCACCCGCCGCGTGGGCGACGCTCCGCTGGTCAACGAGCCTTCGAGGTACATCCGCGAATTCGCCCTTTTCAACCAGCGCGGGATTTGGATCACGTACGAGGTGAAACAGACCAGGCGATGAGGGCGGCATCGGCCAGCCGGCTGTAGGTCGACGGCGCGGTGGTGCGGAAGGCCGGGTCCGTGCGGTTGCCCGGGGTGGGTGATTAGTTCGGGTGCGGTCAGTCTCGGGTTCGGTTTGGGGGGTGCGTGGGTCTGCCTCGGGTTGGGGTGGGCGAGGGGCGTCGTGGGTGGCTGGTTGGGGTTGGGCGGTGGGTTACGGCGTTGGCGGCGGGGGCGTTGGCGGTTAGGAAGCGGAGGCTGTCGAGGGTCTCGCGGCGGGCGTCCGGTCTGGATGGCTGCGGGGGCGATTGGGCAGGTGGCCGGTGCGGTCCGACAGTTTGCTGGTCGGCGGTTGCGGGGGCCGTGGGCTGGTAGCGACGGCGGAGTTCGTCGACCTTGGTGTCCAGGGCTGAGCGGATCTCGCGGGCGACGAGCAGGCCGGTCTCGGTGCTGGTCTGGTGCAACGTTGGCCAGTGCGCGTGGAGCATCGGCTTGATGAGGGCGGCTCGGACCGCCCGCTGATCCGCTTCACGGTTCTGGACCACATCGGCCAGGCGGTTCTGTACGACGGCGTGCGCGAACTGGTCGAAGTGCATGACGCCTGGCCCGCGGCAGGCGTCATTGATCAGAGCATTCTTCGAGTAGGCGGACCCGGTCACCTGCGCCATGAGATCCCGAGTGGCGGCGAATGCCCCGGGGTGCTGCGGGGTGTCGAGCTTGAGATCGCCGTACCCTGCCAGTTTTGCGAAGGCCTCGAAGTCGGCGAACGTGCGGGCTTCGGCGAACCCTTCGATCACGCCACGGGAGTGTTCGGTCAGCACAGCATTCGGCTCGTCCGGCGCCTTGATCTGCATCGCCCCATGAGTCGCCTCGTGGAGGACGGTTGCGAGAGCCTGCGCCTGCTGGCGCCGGTCGGTCGCGGACGCCGCTCCGGTCAGGTACGGCAGCACCCGGTCGGCGGAGAGTCTGAGCGCACCGGTTCGTGGGCTGAGACCGCCCATGGTGTCGGCCCACGTCCTGTACAGCTCGCCGGTCCAGCGGTCGGCTGCGGCCGGACGAAGTGAGCGCGCGATCCGGTACAGGCGCGCGACCTCGCGATAGACGGACGAGTCCGGCGAGACCCGTTCGTCGAGGTCCATCGTCAGTCCCTGGGCCAGTCGCCGCGCAGCATCGTCTCCATGTGGTCAAGCGCTCTCGTCATCGCCCGGATGTCGGCCTCCTCGTCGTGGGAGGCTCGATCGGCGATCGCCCAGATCTTGTGCCGGGCGTCGGCCAGCGCGTCCGCCCGTTCTTCGTCGGTGCCCTCGGCCAGAAACGCCGCCGCGTGGATCGCGCCGGCTTCGTGGTAGAGCGGGCTCCACTCGCGTGGTGGGGGTGGCGGCTCGGCGAGATCTTCGATCAGCTGCACAGCCCAGTCGCGCTCCTCGCCTTCGGGCTCGTTCGCGATCAGCTCGCGGAGCTCCTGTTGAGCTGCAGCCAGGTCGAAGTCGGGATTGATCTCCTGTTGGTGCCTCGCCTCGGAGAATGCGCCGTTGAAGCGCGCGATGTCGAATGGCACGGAGACTCCCTCGGGTGGTCGTGTACTGATCGTCACGATAGTCGGGGAGGGCGGGGCTGGGCGGGGGTTATCCACAGGGTTAGTGGAGGGTGGATTTCAGGTGGTTGGTTAGGTGGGTGTGGGCTTGTTGGGTGGCGCCGGGGACGGTTCTTAGGCTGGCGTAGCCGTGGGTTAGGGAGGGGTGGGGGATGTACGTGAGGGCGTTGCCGGCTGACGTGAGGGCTTCGGCGTAGTCGCGGGCTTCGTCTCGGAGGGGGTCGAAGCCGGCGCTGGTGAGGTAGGTGGGTGGGAGGCCGGTGAGGTCCGTGGCGCGGATCGGGGAGACGATCGGGTCGGGGCGGAGGGTGGGGTCGGGGGTGTAGTGGTCGCGGTACCAGATGATGTCGGCCTCGGTGAGGATGAAGCCTTCGGAGAACAGGTCTCGGCTGGGGCGGCGGGCGACCAGGTCCAGCGCGGGGTAGAGGAGGACCTGGATTGCGGGCGCCGGGAGGCCGCGCCAGACGCACTGCTGGGTGACCACGGCGGCGAGGTTGCCGCCGGCACTGTCGCCGCCGACGGCTACCAGTGACGGGTCGGCGCCCAGGTCCTCGGCGTGCTGGACGGCCCAGGTGAAGGCCGCGATGGCGTCCTCGGCCGCGGTGGGCGCGGGCGCCTCGGGGGCGAGGCGGTAGTCGACGGACAGGACCCGGATACCGGCGTCGGCGGCGATCGCGCGGCAGAGCGCGTCGTGGGTGTCGAGGTCGCCGACGACCCAGCCGCCGCCGTGGAAGAACACGAGCAGACCGCGGCCCTCGTCGCGCGGGACGTACAGCCGGGCGCCGAGCTGGCCGTCGGCCCCGCGGACCGTCAGTTCGGTCACGCGCTGTAGCTCCACGGGCTTGCCGGGTATCAGCTTGCACAAGTTCCGGAAATGCGTCCGGGCGGCCGTGGCGTCGGTCTTGGTTGTGTGCGGCAACAAGTTCTCGACCCGCAGGAGCAGTTGCAGGTCGGGATCGAGCAGGTTGCCGTCGATCTGGACCGGTGCGCCGGCCAGTCGCCGGCGGACGACGGCGGGCAGCGCGTACAGCGGGGTGAGCGCGTTCGCTTGTACGGCGGTCGCCGTGTCACGGAGTACCGAGTCCAGTCGTGGGTTCACAAGGAGTGACGCTAGCAACCGCGGGCCCGCGATGGGCTCCGAAGGCAACGGTAACGTCACATCGGGGAACGCGCGGACGGCTACCCCTTGTTCACCAAACAATGCAATCCTGGTCGATGTGGCTGGAGACCTGCTGGCATCGCACAACCGGGAGTACGACGTCGAACCGCCGTACGACATCAGTGCGGCCGGCGACCTCCCGGCGGACCGGTTCTCGGACCGGGAGCTGAGCTGGCTGGCGTTCAACCAGCGGGTCCTGGAGCTCGCCGAGAACGACAGGATCCCGCTGCTCGAGAGGGCCAAGTTCCTGGCCATCTTCGCGAGCAACCTGGACGAGTTCTACATGGTCCGGATCGCCGGTCTGAAGCGCCGGATCGCGGCCGGGGTCGCGGTGAAGGCGGCCAGCGGCCTGCTCCCCCGCGAGGTCCTGGACCGCAGCCTGGCGAAGAGCCGCGAGCTGATGGACCGGCACGCGGAGACCTGGCGGAAGTCGGTGCAGCCGGCGCTGACCCAGCAGGGCATCGACATCCTGCGCTGGGACGAGCTGGAGCACTCCGAGCGCGAGGACATGACCCGCTTCTTCCGGGAGCGCGTGTTCCCGGTGCTGACCCCGCTGGCGGTCGACCCGTCGCACCCGTTCCCGTACATCTCCGGCCTGAGCCTGAACCTGGCAGTCGTCGTCCGTAACCCGGACAGCGGCGGTGAGCACTTCGCCCGGGTGAAGGTGCCGCCGCTGCTGCCGCGGTTCGTGAACGTCGCCGACGGCCGGTTCGTGCCGCTCGAGGACGTCATCGCCACGCATCTGGGGCAGCTCTTCCCGGGGATGGAGGTCATCCAGCACCACACGTTCCGGGTGACCCGCAACGAGGACCTCGAGGTCGAGGAGGACGACGCCGAGAACCTGCTGGCCGCGCTCGAGAAGGAGCTGCTGCGCCGCCGGTTCGGTCCGCCGGTGCGGTTGGAGGTCGAGGAGTCGATCGACCCGCAGGTGAAGGCGCTGCTGCTGTCCGAGCTGGGCGTCACCGAGGCGGAGGTGTTCGAGCTCCCCGGCCCGCTGGACCTGCGTGGCCTGTTCACCATCGCCGGCCTGGACCGGGCCGAGCTGAAGTACCCGGCGTTCGTTCCGTCGACGCATCCGCACCTGGCCGAGGTGGAGACCTCCAACCCGGCCGACATGTTCCACGCGCTCAAGCAGCGCGACGTACTGGTCCACCACCCGTACGACTCGTTCTCCACCAGCGTGCAGCGCTTCATCGAGCAGGCCGCCGCCGATCCGCACGTGCTGGCGATCAAGCAGACGCTGTACCGCACCAGCGGTGACTCCCCGATCGTGGACGCGCTCATCGACGCCGCCGAGGCCGGCAAGCAGGTGCTGGTCCTGGTCGAGATCCAGGCCCGCTTCGACGAGCAGGCGAACATCAAGTGGGCCCGTCAGCTCGAGCATGCCGGATGCCACGTCGTGTACGGCGTGATCGGGCTGAAGACGCACTGCAAGCTGTCCATGGTCGTGCGTGACGAGCCGGACGGACTGCGTCGGTACGCGCACATCGGCACCGGCAACTACCACCCGAAGACCGCGCGGCTCTACGAGGACCTCGGTCTGCTCACCAGCGACCGGGTGGTCACCGAGGACGTCGCGCTGCTCTTCAACCACCTGTCCGGGTTCGGCCGCAGCGCCGGCTACCGGCGGATCCTGGTCGCTCCGCAGTCGGTACGGCGTGGGCTCGTCGAGCGGATCGACCGCGAGGTGCAGCACCACCTGGCCGGCCGTCCGGCGCGGATCCGGATCAAGGTGAACAGCCTGGTCGACGAGGCCCTGTGCGACGCGCTCTACCGGGCGTCGCAGGCCGGCGTACCGATCGAGCTCTGGATCCGCGGCATCTGCACGCTGCGTCCCGGCGTACCGGGGCTGTCGGAGAACATCCAGGTCCGCAGCATCCTGGGCCGGTTCCTCGAGCACAGCCGGGTGTTCCTGTTCGAGAACGGTGGGGAACCGGAGGTGTGGATCGGGTCGGCCGACCTGATGCACCGGAACCTGGACCGCCGGGTCGAGGTGCTGGTACAGCTGAAGGAGCGTGACCACATCACCGAGTTGAGCGAGCTGTTCGACCTGGCGCTGGACGAGACCACCGGCTCCTGGTGGCTGCAGGCCGACGACAACTGGCAGCCCCGGCTGAGCGCACCCGACGGTGAGCCGCTCCGTGACCTGCAGGAGCGGTTGATCGCCACGCGTGGGCGGCGCCGGGCGATCGACCCCATCAGCTAACACGGAGCGTATTTCTGAGGGTGAACGGATGAGCAACACGGCGACCGTGATCGCCGCGGGTGGTGTCGTCTGGCGGGCAGGCCGCGACACCCGGCAGGTGCTGCTGGTGCACCGTCCCCGGTACGACGACTGGTCCCTGCCGAAGGGGAAGCTGACAACGCACGAGCACGTGCTGCTCGGTGCGCAGCGGGAGATCGAGGAGGAGACCGGACTGCGGGTCGTGTTCGGTCCACCGCTCGGCGTGCAGCGGTACCAGGTCCGCAAGAACGGCGGGACCGCTGAGAAGCTCGTGCACTACTGGTCCGCCGTACCGGCCGACGATGCTGACTTCGAGCCGAACGACGAAGTCGACGAGATCAGCTGGCTCCCGGTGGACAAGGCGCGCAACAAGCTGAGCTATCCGCGCGACGTGGACATCCTGGACGCGCTGGAGCACGTGGTCCCGGTCGTGGCCACGATCGTCGTCGTCCGGCACGCGGAGGCGGTCAAGCGCAAGGACTGGGACGGTAAGGACACGCTGCGGCCCCTGACCAGCAACGGCACGGAGGTGGCCGAGCGACTGACCGGCGTACTGGCGTCCCTCGGCGTCGACCGTGTGATCAGCAGTGACGCGGAGCGCTGCGTGTCGACGGTCGCGCCGTACGCCGCCTCGATCAACCGGCACATCACGCTGTGGCCGGAGATCTCGGAACGCGGGTACGAGGCCGATCCGGGCGGACTGCGTGGTCTGTCCGAGCGAGCGTGGAAACCGGGCAAGGTGACGGTCGTGTGCTCGCACCGGCCGGTGCTGGCGGCGCTGTCGCGAGAGCTCGGTGCGAAGGTGGGCAAGTTCTCCACGGGCTCGTTCCTGGTCGTGCACCGGTTGGCGGACGGCCGCTTGGTGCACGACAGGTTCCGTGCGCCGTAGCAGCGCGACACGGCTCGATGACGATCGAGGCACGGCCGACGGGCCGGTCGGGTGACACTGGAGCTGACGGGTATGTTCCTACCCGAGGAACCGGTTGCCCCACCGGGTGCCGGTCTGAGGAGAGGTTCGAGGCGCACCATGACGATGATGCGGGAACTGACACTGATCGGGATCCGGATGGAATCACCCAACCGGGCCCCGGTGATGATGCTGCGCGAGACCGAGGGCTACCGCTACCTGCCGATCTCGATCGGCTCGGTCGAGGCCACCGCGATCGCGTACGAGGAGCAGGGCCTGCGTCCCTCGCGACCACTCACCCACGACCTGATGCGGGACCTGATCGAGGCGTTCGACGTCCACATCGAGGCCGTCGAGATCGTCGAACTGCGGGACGCCGTCTTCTTCGCCGAGCTCGTCCTGGCCAACGGCGCCCGGGTGTCGGCGCGGCCGAGTGACTCCGTCGCGCTGGCCGTCCGTCTGGGGACGCCGATCCGCTGCACCGAAGAGGTACTCCGGGAAGCCGGCGTCGCCACTCCCGAGGAAGAGCAGGCCGAGCTGGAGCGCTTCCGCCAGTTCCTGGACGGCGTCGCCCCCGAGGACTTCTCCAGCTGACAGCCGGTCGTTCACAGCGGCGATGAGCTGAGCGTTACCAAAGCGTGAGCGGGAAGCCGTTTACATCGACGGAGAGTCACCGCTCTTAACTCAGTTCACCTAATGGCCGCCTGTCGGCACGCCAGGCGTCGCACACGCTACCGAAACCGTTCACCGCTCGTTCACCAGTGACGGGCCGGTCGGTCACCTCGTCTCCCTACCGTCTGTGGAAGTTCAGAAGTCTGATTCCCGCAGAAGGGCAACACTCTCGTGTCCGTCAATCGCCTGCTCCGCGTCGGCTCCGTCGCCGTAGCATCCCTCGGCGTTCTCGCTCTGAGCGCCTGTGGCAGTGACCCGCAGCCGTCCGGCTCCTCGAGCCCTGGCAGCTCGGACTCCTCGACCGCCGCCGACTGCCCGCAGGGCACCCTGAACGCTGAAGGCTCCTCGGCGCAGAAGAACGCCATCGACGAGGTCATCAGCAAGTACAACGAGAAGTGCGCCGACGTCACGGTGAACTACAACCCGACCGGTTCCGGCGCGGGTATCAAGCAGTTCAACGCGAACCAGGTCGACTTCGCCGGCTCCGACTCGGCGCTGAAGCCCGACGAGATGACCGCGGCCACCAAGCGCTGCGCGAACAACCCGGCCGTCGACCTGCCGATGGTCATCGGCCCGATCGCGATCGCCTACAACGTCGACGGTCTCGACAAGCTGATCCTCGACGGCCCGACCGCCGCGAAGATCTTCTCCGGCGCGATCAAGACCTGGAACGACCCGGCGATCGCCAAGCTGAACCCGGGCGTCACGCTGCCGTCGGCCCCGATCTCGGTCTTCTTCCGCTCGGACGAGTCCGGCACCACCGAGAACTTCACCAAGTACCTGAAGGCCGCGGGCGGTGGCGCGTGGACCAAGGACCCGGCGAAGAAGTGGACCGGCACGGGCGCCGGTAAGGAGAAGTCCGCCGGTGTCGCCGAGGGCGTGAAGAGCACCAAGAACTCGATCACCTACGTGGAGTGGTCGTACGCCGTCGACAACAAGCTCGGCGTCGCGCAGATCGACAACGGCTCCGGCACCCCGGTCGACCTGTCCGCGGAGTCCGCGGGCAAGGCGCTGGCCGCCGCGAAGCCGGCCGGCACCGGGTCCGACCTGGCCCTGAAGCTGGACTACGCGACCAAGGCCCCGGGTGCGTACCCGATCATCCTGGTCACCTACGAGATCGCCTGCACCAAGGGTCTCCCGGCCGAGAAGACCGCGCTGGTGAAGAGCTTCCTGAGCTACTTCGTCAGCAAGGACGGCCAGGCGTCGCTGACCGATCTGAACTACGCGCCGCTCCCGGCCGCGATCCAGACCAAGGTCGAGGCCGCGATCAAGGCGATCAGCTGATCGCGGAGCAGTACTGATGCGAGCCCCGGCCGGTCCGAGTTCATCGGAGACACGGTCGGGGCTTCGCCTCGTCAGACCCAGACGTGACATTCACGACTCAGGCGCTTGGAGAGAGAGCACCATCGATGAGTAGTCCAGACGGCACGGCACCGCCCGACCGGCCGGACGGCACGGCCGCCGGCGAGGCAGCCGGGGCGAACGCCGAAGCCCGGATCGAGGATCTGGTCCACGAAGACGCCGGCCCGGCGCCGCAGTTCGGTGGTCTGGCCACCGAACATGCAGAACACGCTGACTCCTCCGGGACGCAGCAGTCCACCGAGGTGATGACCGAATCCGGCCCCGAGGCCGCGGCGAGCACCACCGCCACGACGCCGCCGGCCGCCGAGAACGGTGAGAAGCTCGACCTGGGCGCGGTCGGTCACCTCGGTGACCGGTTGTTCGGCGGGCTCGCCCGCGGGTCCGGCGCCCTGGTGGTCCTGATCGTCGCGTTCGTCGGCATCTTCCTGCTGGCGCTGGCGATCCCGGCGCTGGCCGACGACAAGAGCAGCTTCCTGTTCTCCCGGATCTGGGAGCCGGGCGGCGACCAGCCCCGGTTCGGTATCGCGGCGCTCTTCTACACGACCCTGATCAGCTCGATCATCGCGATGCTGATCGCGGTCCCGATCGCGATCGGGGTCGCGCTGTTCGTCACCTACTACGCCCCGAAGCGGCTGGCCGCGCCGGTCGCGCACGCGGTCGACCTGCTGGCCGCCGTACCGTCGATCGTCTACGGCCTGTGGGGCATCCTGTTCTTCGCCCCGATCCTGCGTCCGGTGATCGACGGCCTGTCCACCGCGCTCGGCTGGATCCCGCTGTTCGAGAAGCCGCCGGGCGACAACGTCGGTGTGGTCTTCACCGCGTCGGTGGTGCTGGCGATCATGATCCTGCCGGTGGTCACGGCGATCAGCCGGGAGATCTTCGCGCAGACGCCGATCTCGCACCGCGAGGGCGCGCTGGCGCTCGGCGCGACCCGCTGGGAGATGATCCGGCTGTCGGTGCTGCCGTACGGGCGTTCCGGTGTCGTCAGCGCCTCGATGCTCGGCCTCGGCCGCGCGCTCGGTGAGACGGTCGCCGTCCTGATCATCTTGTCGGTGCCGAACGGCAACGACCCGTGGAACTCGTCGATCTTCGCCGGTGGCGAGACGTTCGCGTCGAAGATCGCCAACAACGCCGCCGAGTTCGACTCGCCGGAGAAGACCGGCGCGTACATCGCGGCCGGTCTGGTGCTGTTCGTGGTCACGTTCCTGGTCAACTCCGCGGCCCGGATCATCGTCGACCGCAGCGGCCCGGGCGGCAAGAAGCGCCCCCGCAGGAACCGCCGTTCCGGCGCAGCCGAAGGAGCTTCCGCATGAGTGCGATCGCTGAGAACAAACCGGCGTACGACGGGAAGGTCCTGGATCTCACCGGCAAGTCCGGCGCCCGGGCCTTCAAGAACACGCTGGCCACGGTGCTGATCGTGCTGGCGTTCGTGGTCGCGATGATCCCGCTGCTGTGGATCCTGATCACCGTGGTCTCCAAGGGGTACCACCTGCTGCTGAGCGCCGACTGGTGGAGCCAGTCGCAGCGCGGCATCACCGTCCGCCGGGCCGGCGGCGGTGCGTACCACGCGATCATGGGCACGCTGATCATGGCCCTGATCACCGCGGTGATCGCGGTCCCGATCGCGATCCTCGGCGCGATCTACCTGGTCGAGTACGGCAAGGGCACCCGGATCGCCAAGGTCGTCAGCTTCATGATCGACATCCTCACCGGTGTCCCGTCGATCGTGGCCGCGCTGTTCGTCTACGCGGTCTGGATCACGGTGTTCGGGTTCAACCGGGTCGGTTTCGCGGTGTCGCTGTCGCTGGTGCTGCTGATGCTCCCGGTCGTGCTGCGTTCCACCGAGGAGATGCTGAAACTCGTCCCGGACGAGTTACGCGAGGCGTCGTACGCGCTCGGGGTGCCGAAGTGGAAGACGATCCTGAAGGTCGTCGTCCCGACGGCGTTCGGCGGCATCATCACCGGCGTGATGCTCGGTCTGGCCCGCGTCATGGGTGAGACCGCGCCGCTGCTGATCCTGGTCGGCTACTCGAAGAACATCAACCTGAACCCGTTCAACGGCTTCATGGGCGCGCTGCCGACGATGATCAACCAGGACCGCACCGAACTGGCCCTGCCGCACGCCGCGGACCGGGTCTGGGCGGCGGCGCTCACGCTGATCCTGCTCGTCCTTGCCCTCAACCTGCTGGCCCGGCTCATCGCCCGGTTCAGCGCCATCAAGTCGAAATAGTCACGAGAGGTTCTGAGTCGATATGGCGAAGCGCATCGAGGTCAGCGGCCTCAACGTCTACTACGGCGATTTCAAGGCCGTCGAGGACGTGTCGATGACGGTCGAGCCCCGCTCGGTCACGGCGTTCATCGGCCCGTCCGGCTGCGGCAAGTCCACCTTCCTGCGCACCCTGAACCGGATGCACGAGGTGATCCCCGGCGCCCGCGTCGAGGGCAAGGTGATGCTGGACCAGCAGGACCTGTACGGCACCGGGGTCGACCCGGTCGCGGTCCGGCGGGTCGTCGGCATGGTGTTCCAGCGGCCGAACCCGTTCCCGACGATGTCGATCTTCGACAACGTCGCGTCCGGCCTGAAGCTGAACGGTGTCCGGGACAAGAAGAAGCTCACCGAGGTCGTCGAGTCCTCGCTGAAGGGCGCGAACCTCTGGAACGAGGTCAAGGACCGCCTCGACAAGCCCGGCGCGGGCCTGTCCGGTGGTCAGCAGCAGCGGCTGTGCATCGCCCGGGCGATCGCGGTCGAGCCCGAGGTGATCCTGATGGACGAGCCCTGCTCGGCGCTGGACCCGATCTCCACGCTGGCGATCGAGGACCTGATCGAGAAGCTGAAGGACAAGTACACCGTCGTGATCGTCACGCACAACATGCAGCAGGCGGCCCGGGTCTCGGACCAGACCGCGTTCTTCAACCTGGCCGCGACCGGCAAGCCCGGCCGGCTGATCGAGATGGCCCCGACCAAGCAGATCTTCTCCAACCCGTCGGAGAAGGCCACCGAGGACTACATCACCGGCCGCTTCGGCTGATCCGCGGTACGCCGCTGTGCTGCCGGCCGCCGTGACGAAACCTGTCGCGGCGGCCGCTGCTGTTCCGGAACCCCTTTACACGCAGAGCGTCCGGGCAGAACTACACGCAGAGCGTTCGGGCAAAGTTGACCCGGGCAAGCACATCGGCGACATCGCGGGGCGAACCAACGCCGACGTGGGTGTTGTGGGTGCGGTTGCCGTTCTGCACGGTGACCTGGACGAAGCCGGTGGTCCGGCGCTCCTTGCAGAGCAGGAAGAGCAGCCCGAGCAGGCAGGCCAGCGCGAAGACGATCGCCAGGATGATCGCCCAGGCGGGGATCTTCTCCTCGGTCCGCGACATGTCCATCGCCGACCAGTTCGCGCCGTGGGTCGGCAGCACACCGGCCGGGGTGACGATCCGCTGCTGCTCGACCGAGATGTCGCCGACAGTGACAAGCACCGGACCGGCCGGCAAGGCCTGCAAGGGCATCTGCGGCTGCTGGAAGTGACCGCCGACCGGCGGCGGGAACGCACCGGGAGCCATCCCGTAGGGACCTGGTTGTGCCTGTGGGGCGGCCTCGAAGGTGGGCGGGGCGGAGTACTGCACCGGGAGGTGGCGGGTCGGATCGCCGCCGGGGGCCTGGCCGGGCGCAGGTTCACGAGGGGATTCAGTCACAGGCAGACCCTAAGCGTTCCGCGGCCCGGTGTGGGGGCGTGACCGCGAACCTGTGGAAAAGATAGCCTGCGAGGATTCCTCGACGTTCTCAGAAGGGAACCGCGGTGAGCACACCGACGCCACCTCCCGGCGACGACCAGAACGACCAGAACCGGCCGCAGGACACCCCAGAGACCCCGGGTGAACAGCCGAACCAGTACGGACAGTCCGACCCGTACGGTCAGCAGGGCCAGCCTGGCCAGTCCGAGCAGCCTGGTCAGTACGGCCAGCCGGGACAGTACGGTCAGCCCGGTCAGTACGGTCAGGAGCCCGGTCAGCAGCAGCCTGGTCAGTACGGGCAGCAGCCCGGCCAGTCGCAGTACCCGGGTCAGCCGGGGCAGTACGGCCAGCAGGGCGGTTATGAGCAGCAGCAGGGCGGCTATGGCCAGCAGCCCGGTCAGCCTGGTCAGCCCGGCCAGTACGAACAGCAGCAGGGCTACGGCCAGCAGGGTTACGGCCAGCAGGCTGGTTACGGTCAGCAGCAGGCAGGCAGCTACGGGCAGCAGCCCGGTCAGTACGGATCGTACGGCCAGGGGCAGGCCGGCTATGGCTACGGTGCGCAGCCGCAGAACAACACCCCGCAGACGCTGGCCATCATCGGCATCGTCTGCTGGTTCTGCTGCGGTATCGCGTCGGTCGTCCTCGGTCTGATTGCGCAGGGCAAGTTCCGCGAGCAGGGCCGTCCGGACACGCTGGCCAAGGTCGCCTGGATCGGCGGCGTCGTGTCGATCGCGCTGTCGGCCGTCGGCTCGATCGTCAACTACATGAACTGAACCGCGCGCTCCCGGCTGTCAGGCGGTCAGTGCAGGTTGCGAGCGACGCCGTACACGGCGAGCAGCACGAGCACGCCTTTCAGCACCCAGTCCGCGACCCGCGGGCTCATCGACAGCCGGGGCAGGCGCACCAGTCGCAGTGACTCGAGCACCCAGGCAAGCACCTGGTAGCCGAGGGCAACACCCACCAGCGGCCCGAGCACCAGGATCACCGGGTTGAAGTGCCACGCGGTGACCAGATCGCCGCGCAGCAGGGCCGCCGCCATCCGGGTCGAGCCACACAGCGGGCAGTTCAGCCCGGTGGTGGCGTGCAGGATGCACGGGATGCCGAGGCCGGACAGTTGATAGACGCCGGCCAGTGCGAACCCGCCGACACCGACCGCGGACAGGCCCCACACGCGGCGGTCCAGCGGCTGGACCGGTCCGGTGGGCCGAAGTACGACGCTCTGCGAGACGCTCACCCGACAACGGTAACTCTCATCACGTGGGATCCGTTCGCAGGTCTGAGCCGTCCGACCACTAGCCTGCAGTTCACTCCTCAACAGTTATTCGTAGAAGGGATCGTCGTGAGCTCTCCGACGCCACCGCCGGGTTACGGCCCGCAGGACCCACAGCAGCCGGGTCAGTACGGCCAGCCAGGCCAGTACGGTCAGCCCGGTCAGCAGCAGGGCCAGTACGGGCAGCAGCCCGGCTATGGCGGCCAGCAGCAGCCTGGGTACGGCCAACAGCCCGCTCAGCCGGGTCAGTACGGTCAGCAGCCTGGTCAGCAGCAGGGCTACGGCCAGCAGCCGGGTTATCCCCAGCAGGGGCAGTACGGGCAGCAGCCCGGTCAGCCGGGTCAGTACGGGCAGCCGTACGGCGGCCAGGCGGGCTACGGCCAGTACGGGCAGCCGGGCGGCTTCGGCGGCGGCGTCCCGGGCAACCTGGCCGCATGGCCGAACCGGGTCGGTGGCGCGCTCATCGACGGTCTGATCGTCGGTGTGCCCTACGGCATCGGCTCCGCCCTGTCGAACAGCAACAGCTCGGCTGTGGCGATCATCGCGATCGTCTTCTACCTGATCGGCATCGGCCTGGCGATCTGGAACTACATCATCCGTCAGGGCAGCACCGGTCAGACGGTCGGCAAGCAGGTCCTCGGCCTGAAGCTGATCGGCGCCGAGACCGGCCAGCCGCTGGGCGCCGGTAAGACGTTCCTGCGCCAGCTCACCCACATCCTCGACAGCGCGGCCTGCTACCTCGGCTACCTGTGGCCGCTGTGGGACGAGAAGCGTCAGACCTTCGCGGACAAGATCAACAACACGTACGTCGTCAAGCTCTGACACCGACCTGACGACTCCCGGACGCCGTGGCCTGAAGAGGCCGCGGCGTCCGCTCGTTGGGATAACAGAGAGGACCCCTCGTGACCACCCCTCCCTCAGGCCCGTACGGCGGCCAGTTCCCGCCTGGCCAGCCGGGTCAGTACCCGAACCAGGGCTACAACCCTTACGGACAAGGCGCTCCGGGACCGGCGGGCTACGGGTACGGCTACGCGCCGCCCGGCCGCCTCGCGGACTGGCCGATCCGGGTCGGCGCCTCGTTGCTCGACTCGCTGCTCACAGCCATCCCGGCCATCGCCGGCGTGCTCGTCGCGCTGGTCGTCAACGGTGACCAGGAGGAACTGGGCGCGGGCGGCGGGATCGCGATGATCGGCGGGTTCGTGGTGGCGTTCGTGGTCTGGGTGTGGAACCGCGTCGTCCAGCAGGGCCGCACCGGTCAGTCGTTCGGCAAGAAGGTGACCGGGCTGCGGGTCGTGGACGCCCACACCGGTCAGCTGATCGGCATCGGCAAGACCATCGGCCGTGAGGTGTGCGCGCAGATCTTCAACCAGCTCTGCATCCTGAACGTGCTCTGGCCGCTCTGGGACGACAAGCAGCAGACCTGGCACGACAAGGCCGTCGGGGACATCGTCATCCGCCCCTGACCGCCAGAGCAAATGACGGTCAATGCGAGCGGAGCAGTCCCGCGCAGGTGACCGCCCACAGCACGCTGGTGAACGTGCCGATGATGAAGCGCTCGGCAACGGCCTGTGGGGTGACCGACGCCGGCTGATCGGGACTGCGAAGCTCCGGGTATCGCGCCAGGCCCTTGATCGCCAGCACGATGGCGATGCCTTCCGGCCAACCGGAGACCAGTGCGGCGTAGATGGCCATCCGTTCCAGCGCACCGATCAGAGCGCCGCCACGCAGTACCTCGCCGGCTTTCTGGGTCGACTGAGCCCTGGTGTTGCCCCGGTCGGCCAAAGCCATCACAGAGGTCGTCAGCGGCCCGCCGCCGGTGACTGCCAACGCTCCGGCCAGCAGGAGCAGCACATCCCACCAGCGTTCGGCCCAGCCCGCCACTCCGTCACCTGCGAGGAGCAGTACACCGACGGTGACCAGGCAGGCCAGCATCACGCCGCTGATGATGATCTCGAGGTTGGAACCGGACTTGGGCACCCACGCGAGGACGGCGAGGACCAGTGCGGCAGCGGTCAGGGACAGGACCAGTGCCGTCACGCAGCGACTCCGGCATCCAAGAGGTCGGCGGCAAGCACCCGTCCGCGCTGTTCCTCCGCGAATCCGGCGGCCTGCGCCCGCTGCGTCACCGCAGACTGACTGATGCCGAGTTTCACGCCGATCTCCCGCCTCGTGAGTCCTTCTGCCAGCAGGTCCGCGACTGCCCAGCCACGGTCGCTCCGACGGCGCAGCACGGACGCCATCAGCCAGAGCACCGTTTCCACCTGCTCCGCGGTCCGGGTGTCCGATCCGACCACGTTCAGGTGGTGCGGACTCGACTTGGCGCGAGTGACCGCCTCGCGGGCGAACACGAACGCGTCACCGCTGCCGGCCCGGGTACTGCGGGGCAGTGGCTCGATGACCGCGCCGACGCCGAGTCCGACGTACCAGGTGTCCGCGCGGAGCAGCTCGACGATCACGTCGATCGTCGGGCGGGCCTCGGAGAGCACGCCCTGGACCTCGTCGCCGGCGGTGCGTTCGAACTTC
The DNA here is from genome assembly GCF_056436705.1 of Kribbella sp. NPDC043289. NCBI lineage: Bacteria > Bacillati > Actinomycetota > Actinomycetes > Propionibacteriales > Kribbellaceae > Kribbella > Kribbella sp. NPDC043289. The sequence continues at coordinate 165,340 of NZ_JBWKCB010000002.1, read as the reverse complement.
CGCAGGAGTCCGGTCCGCCGTGGGCGGCGGTTCAGGGAGTTGAGTAGCTCGGGTACGAGATCGCTCGTGCTTCGGCTGCCGCGCTGATCTACGGTGAGAACGAAGACCACCCTGCACCTCCTTCCGAACGGGTTAAGGCTACAGTCTTATTCACGTAGAGTGAAGGCCAAAACCTGAATCGCTTCACCCCGCTACTCCCTGTATCCGTTTTCACAGGTCGTCGCCGACCGGACCCGCTCCCGGCGGCCGGCCGGGAGCGGGCTCCAGCGATCAGTCGGTGAGCGGGAGGTAGAGCTTCTGGTCGGTGGACCGGAAGGTCTCGGACATCTCGGCGAAGCCGGCCTCGACGGCTTCGGTGGAGGTCAGGCCGTGCTCCTCGGCGTACGCGCGAATGTCGGCGGTGATCCGCATCGAGCAGAACTTCGGGCCGCACATCGAGCAGAAGTGCGCGGTCTTGGCGGGCTCGGCGGGCAGCGTCTCGTCATGGAAGGAGCGCGCGGTGTCCGGGTCCAGCGAGAGGTTGAACTGGTCCTCCCAGCGGAACTCGAACCTTGCCTTGGACAACGTGTCGTCCCAGGCCTGCGCCCCTGGATGCCCCTTGGCCAGGTCCGCCGCGTGCGCGGCGATCTTGTACGTGATCACGCCGGTCTTCACGTCGTCGCGGTCCGGCAGCCCGAGGTGCTCCTTCGGAGTGACGTAGCAGAGCATCGCCGTGCCGAGCCAGCCGATCTGGGCGGCTCCGATCGCCGACGTGATGTGGTCGTAGGCCGGCGCCACATCGGTTGCCAACGGCCCCAATGTGTAGAACGGCGCCTCGCCGCAGAGCTCCTCCTCGAGCCGCACGTTCTCCGCGATCTTGTGCATCGGAACGTGTCCCGGCCCCTCGATCATCACCTGGACGTCGTGCTCCCAGGCGATCCGCGTCAACTCCCCCAGCGTCCGCAGCTCGGCGAACTGCGCCTCGTCGTTCGCGTCCGCGATGCACCCGGGCCGCAGCCCGTCGCCGAGCGAGAACGTCACGTCGTACGCGCGGAGGATCTCGCACAGTTCCGCGAAATGCGTGTACAGGAAGGACTCCTGGTGGTGCGCAAGACACCACGCCGCCATGATCGAACCGCCCCGCGACACGATCCCGGTGATCCGGCGCGCGGTCAGCGGGACATACCGCAGCAGTACGCCGGCATGCACGGTCATGTAGTCGACGCCCTGCTCGCACTGCTCGATCACCGTGTCGCGGTACACCTCCCACGACAGCGCGGCCGGATCGCCCTTCACCTTCTCCAAGGCCTGGTACAGCGGCACCGTCCCGATCGGCACCGGTGAGTTGCGCAGGATCCACTCCCGCGTCTCGTGGATGTTCTTCCCGGTGGACAGGTCCATCACCGTGTCGGCGCCCCACCGCGTGGCCCAGACGAGCTTCTCGACCTCTTCCTCGATCGAGCTGCTGACAGCGGAGTTTCCGATGTTCGCGTTCACCTTCACCAGGAACTTCTTCCCGATGATCATCGGCTCGCTCTCCGGGTGACACCGGTTCGCCGGGATCACGGCGCGACCGCGCGCCACCTCGTCGCGGACCAGTTCCGGATCGAGCCCTTCCCGCAGGGCGACGTACCTCATCTCCTCGGTGATGACGCCGGCCCGGGCGTGCCCGAGCTGGGTCCGCGGCTCGCGGCCGGCGATCCACTCCCGCCGCAGCGCCGGCAGACCGGCCTGGACGTCGATCGCGGCCTTCGCGTCGGTGTACGGACCGGACGTGTCGTAGAGGTCGAAGTGTTCGCCGTCGGTGAGGTGGACGCGGCGCGCCGGCACCCCGAGGTCCCCCCGGTAGATCTTCTCCGAGCCCGAGATCGGGCCGGTGGTGACGGCCGGACGGATCGTGCTGACATTCACCATGCTGGTGCTCCCTACGCCGGAATTACCCGGACAGGTTCGGCGGTCGGCGGCGCCGGCCAGGTGCGATTCCTGGACCAGCCGCCCTCTCAGCCCACTACGGTGCGAGCTCCCGCGATATCGATTTGTCACCGGCCACTCTAACGAGCCGGTACCGTCTAGGGATGCGCGACCTCGTGTACCCGCCCGTCATCGCCTTCGCGAAGACCGCCTTCACGGTGCTGGACCTGCAGATCCGCCGGACCGGGACCGAGCACGTCCCGCGCACCGGCGGAGCGCTGATCGCCATCAACCACATCAGCTACGTCGACTTCATCCTGGGTGGGTACGGCGCGGTGCCGGCCAAACGGGTCGTCAGGTTCATGGCCAAGGAGGTGTTGTTCCGCAATCGGTACTCCGGCCCGCTGATGCGCGGGATGCACCACATCCCCGTCGACCGGGACGCGGGCGCCGCGTCGTACCAGGAGGCGATCCGCCACCTCGGGGCGGGCGAGCTCGTCGGGGTGTTCCCGGAGGCGACGATCAGCCGGTCGTTCGAGCTCAAGGAGTTCAAGACCGGGACGGTGCGGATGGCCGCGGAAGCCGGCGTACCCGTGATCCCGATGATTCTGTGGGGCACGCAGCGGATGTTCACCAAGGACCACCCGCGGGACTTCTCCCGGCACCGCCCGATCGCGATCAGCGTCGGCGCGCCGATCACGGTGACCGCCGACGACGACCCGACCGAGGCGACCGCGCACCTGCGCTCGACGATGGCCGGGATGCTCGACGAGACGATCCGGAGCTATCCCGAGCAGCCGGCCGGCGCCTGGTGGCTGCCGGCTTCGTACGGCGGCAGCGCACCGACACCGGAGGAGGCCGAGCGGCTCGACCGCGAGGAGCTCGCCCGGCGCGCCGAGAAGCGCAAGCAGGCCAACTGACCCCCGTGATTGGGGCCGCTCCGGCGCGGACAAGACCTTGACCCTAGACCCGGATCGAGGGTACGAATGCGCTCGTTGACTGAACAGGTACCTGGGGGGTCCCTGTACGACGGGTCGCCACGAGCGGCCCGGGTACTTGAACGGCGGGGAAGGTCTTGTTCGATTCACCGGAAGAGCTACATCTGTTCGACCCAGGGGCGATGACCCCGGCGCCGCACGTGGCCGAGCACATCCCGGACGCGGGGGCGTTCTTCGTCGAGTGGGCGGTCCGCGGGCTGACCCAGGAGCGGGCCCGCGAGATCGAGTCCGCGGTGAACGGCCGGCGGAACCAGAACGGCTGGTTCCCCCTCGAGACGCTGGACAACATCGGCAGCAAGGGCTTCTGGCGCGGCCCACTGACCTATCTGGCCCGGATGACGGCCGACGACCCACAGATCGTCCAGGAGTGGGCCACGGACGGCCTGCGCGGCGAGCAGGTCGCTCGCATCCACGCGACCGTCGACCACCTGCTGCACCAGCAGGGGCACGCCGCCGCCGCGACCTGGGCGGTGGCGGTCCGGCCGCGCATGTACCTCGACGCCGAGGTCCTGGGCGACCGGCTGCTGGCCGCCTGGGAGTACAACCTCGGCTCGATCCGCAGCAAGGACGTGGCCAAGTCGGTCCGTCGCTGGAACCGCTGACAGCAGCCGGTACGACGGGCAGCCCGCCAGAGCGCCCGTCGTACCTCCTAGTGAAACTGCGGGATGATCAGGTACAGGCCGTAGAGCACGGACGCCAGACAGGCGGCGAAGCACAGCGCAGCGACGCTGGTGTCCACGAAGGACGGCTGCCGCTTGTCGTCGATCGCCACGGCCCGCCGCGACATCGCTGCCACGCCGAGCGCGAACAGCACTGCCAGGCCGGTCCCGAAGAGCAGGCTGACCAGCGCCACCTCACCGAGGGCACCCCATTTGATGGTCATCGTCGTCCTTCTCTCAGGCGGCCGCGGTGGACACGGACGGGGTCGTGGAGCCCGGGTACTCGTTGACGTTGTCCGAGGTCACCGGATGGCGCCTGGAGGCGGCATAGATGGCGCCACCGGCCACGAGCGCGAGTACGGCGATGGCGACCACCCCGAGCGTGCCGGAGTCGGCGACCCGCCCGGACAGCGCGCCGACGACCGCGGCGGCCGGAAGCGTCAACAGCCACGCGACGGCCATCCGGCCGGCGACGGTCCAGCGCACTTCAGCCAGCCGCTTACCGAGGCCGGCGCCGAGGATGCTGCCGGAGCAGACCTGCGTGGTGGACAGCGGGAAGCCCAGGTGGGACGAGGCCAGCAGCACCGCGGTCGAACTCGTCTCCGCCGCGAAGCCCTGTGGCGACTCGATCTCGGCCAGCCCCTTGCCCATGGTCCGGATGATCCGCCAGCCGCCCAGGTAGGTACCGGCCGCGATCGCCAGACCGGCCGCCAGGATCACCCACAACGGCGGCCGCGAGCCCGTCGGCAGACTGCCGGAGGTGATCAGCACCAGCGTGATCACGCCCATCGTCTTCTGCGCGTCACCCGTGCCGTGGGCCAGCGAGACGAGCGAGGCGGACGCGATCTGTCCGGCGCGGAAGCTGTCGTTCACCGTCTGCTTCCGGGCCCGCGCGGTGATCTTGTAGGCCAGGAACGTGCCGAGCAACGCGACCACACCGGCCACGATCGGCGCCACGACGGCCGGCACGATGATCTTCTGGACGACGGTCGCGAAATGGACCGCGTCGCTCCCGGAGGCGATCCAGGTGGCGCCGATCAGGCCGCCGAACAGCGCGTGTGACGAGGAGCTCGGCAGCCCGAGGTACCAGGTCAGCAGGTTCCACAGGATGGCACCGACCAGGCCGCCGAAGATCACCGGGACAGTCACCTTCGCGTCGTCGACGATGCCGCTGGAGATCGTTTTGGCCACCTCGGTGGAGATGAACGCGCCGACCAGGTTCAGCACCGCGGACACCGCGACCGCGACCTTGGGTTTCAGAGCGCCGGTGGCGATCGACGTCGCCATCGCGTTGGCGGTGTCGTGGAAACCGTTGGTGAAGTCGAACACCAACGCGGTGACGATCACCACGACGACCAGGAACGACAGGTCCATGCGACCACTTCCCTTGGGGCGGAGGATCAGCAAAGTCGATCGACCGTAGGCCGGGTGAGTGAATTCGAAATGAACCCGTTCGGACACCGTGCGTGAGGATTACGGAACGGGCTACTCGAGGATCCGGTGGATGATCTCGTAGACCAGCGCGGCCACGATCCCGGCCGCCGGGATGGTCAGCACCCAGGCGGTGACGATGCCCTTGGCAACACCCCAGCGGACCGCGGACAGCCGCTTGGTGGCGCCGGCGCCCATCACCGCGGAGGTGATCGTGTGGGTGGTGGAGACCGGGGCGTGCAGGCCGATCGCCATCACGTACAGCACGGACGCCGAGATCGCCTCGGAGGCGAAGCCACGGGCCGGGTCCAGGTGGATGATCCGGCGGCCGAGCGTCCGCATGATCCGCCAGCCACCGGAATACGTGCCGAGCGAGATCGCGGTCGCGGCGGCCAGCTTCACCCAGACCGGGATGCCGTCGCCGGCGTTCGCGTGGCCGGTGGTGAGCAGCGCCAGGAAGATCACGCCCATCGTCTTCTGCGCGTCCTGCAGGCCGTGGCCGAGCGCCATCGCGGCCGCCGACAGCGACTGCGACAGCCGGAACCCGCGGGTGGTCCGGCCGGGGTTGCGGTTGCGGAACAGCCAGAGGATCGCGGTCATCAGCAGGAAGGCGCCGAGGAACCCGACCGCGGGCGACAGCACCATCGGGATGACGACCTTGTCGACGATGCCGGACCACAGCACGGTGCTCGCCGAGGCGAGGCCGGCGCCGACCAGGCCGCCGATCAGCGCGTGCGACGAGGAGCTGGGCAGGCCGAAGTACCAGGTGATCAGGTTCCAGGTGATGGCGCCGACCAGCGCGGCGATCACGACCACCAGGCCGTGCTGGCCCGCCGGCGTCTCGATGATGCCTTTGCCGACCGTCTCGGCCACCTCGGTGCCGAGGAAGGCGCCGAGGAAGTTCATCACCGCGGCCATCCCCAGCGCCACCCGCGGCGTCAGCGCGCGCGTCGACACCGAGGTGGCGATCGCGTTGGCGGCGTCGTGGAAGCCGTTGGTGTAGTCGAAGCCGAGGGCGATCACCACGACGGCGATGACGAGCGCGAGCTCCACGCTCAGGACTCCTTGACGGCGATCTGCTCGACCGTGTTCGCGACGTGCTCGAAGGCGTCGATCGCGGCCTCCAGCAGGTCGACCACGGTCTTCAGCTTCATGACGGTCAGCGCGTCGTACTCGCCGCTGAACAGTTTCGCGATCAGCCGCCGGTGGACCGCGTCACCGGTGTTCTCCAGCCGGTTGATCTCGATCCAGTACTCGGCCAGGTCCTTCATGGTCCGCAGTCGCGGCATCGTCTCCGCGGTCAGCTGCGCGGCCCGCTGGAGTACTTCGATCTGCTCGGCGATCTCCTCCGGCAGCTTCTCCAGGTTGAAGAGGTGGACGGTGTCGACCGCCTCCTCCATGAAGTCCATGACGTCGTCGAGGTCGGAGGCCAGCCGGTAGATGTCCTCGCGGTCGAACGGGGTGACGAAGGTCGAGTTGACCCGGCGGATGATCGAGTGCGTGGTCTCGTCGGCCGCGTGCTCGGCATCCTTCATCTGGGCGGCGATCTGATGGCTCGAGGACAGACCTGTTCCCGCCGTACTGCCGAGCAGTTCCGCAAGGATCCGGGATCCGTCCACGAGGTGGTTGGCGGACTCGGTGAAAAGGTCGTAGAACGTCGGGTCGTTCGGACGCAGACGTAACGGCACTTCAAGCTCCGGATGAACGAGGGACAAACCGTGAACATGCTAGGGGGAACATGCGGTTGACGTGGCATCAGCCCGGGTCAACGTAGCGCGTCGTGATGAACTTGCCAGTCAAGCGGTCCACAACGGGTAACCGATCGGTTTCAGCGCGTGATGACGGCGTACAGGTCGAAGAGGCCGACGACGAGCACCAGACCGGCCGCGACCCGGAGCACGTGCTGGTGGCCGAGGGCATGCACCGCTCCGCCCTTGGTCCGCCGGTAGACGGCGCTGACAGCGGTCCAGCAGCCCATGGAGAGCACCAGAACGACGATCCCGAGACCGGTCCGGACGTCGGACGAGCCGTGGCCGGAGGCAAGCAGGAGGGCTCCGTTGGCGATCAGGCCGAGCGCCGTACGCCGCCACGCGAGCAGCGTCCGCTCGGGCTGCCGGCCGGGATCCGGTGTGCTCATCGCCACAGTCAGCGCCAGAGGGAGAACAGCAGGCCGACCAGGCCCACGACGGCGATCGTTGCCCCCAGCATCAGCGGCAGCCGGGTCACCGGGAGCGCGCCGCCGCGGCGGATCGCGGTCAGGTTCTGCTGCCAGCGGCGGAAGGCCCCGCCGGTGGTCACGATACCGGCACAAACCAGAATGACGCCGATCACCCGAGCCGGCCAGCGGTCGGGGCCCAGGTCGAGGAACTGCACCGCGGACAGGCCACCGGCGTAGCAGGCGAGCGAGGTCCGCAGGTACGCCAGATACGTGCGCTCGTTCGCCAGGGTGAAGCGGTAGTCCGGCTCCTGCTCGTGATCCTGGTCCGCGTCGGTCATCCGCAGCTCACCAGACCATGGTCCTGTTTGAGGGTCAGCACACGCCGCACGCTACCTGTCAGCTTCGCGGCGAAGGACTTGTCCTCCCCCGCCTTGTCGACCAGGGCGTTCACCATGGTCTCGGTCAGCCCGGCCTTGGCGTTGATGACGACGTCGCCGCCGGCCGCGACGAACCGGGTCGCGCGCTCACCGGCCGGGACCGACGCGACCTCGGCGGCCGCGCCCACGTCGTCGGTGATCACGACGCCGCGCCAGCCGAGGTCGCCGCGCACCATGCCCTGAATGACGGTCGGCGAGAACACCGCGCGGTTGTCCGGGTCGATCTTGGTGTACGTCACGGTCGAGATCATCACCATCGACGTACCGGCCGCGATCCCGTCGGCGAACGGCTGCAGGTCGGCGTCACCGCGCACCGTGACGTTGTCGACGACACCCGACGCGAAGTCGGTGTTGCCGCGCACCCGCCCGAGCCCCGGGAAGTGCTTGACCGACGTCGCCACGCCCGCCTGGCGCATCCCCTGGACGAACGCCCGCACGCCCTGCCCAGCGACCTGCGGCGTGCTGCCGTACTCACGGTCCAGCTGCCCGATCGGCGCGTTCTGCGACTTCAGCGAACTCGGTACGACGTCAGCCACCGGCGCGAGGTCGACGGTGACACCGGCCTGCTTGAGCTGACTGCCCCACTGCCGCGCCTCCACGGTGAGCTTGGAACTGGACCAACCACCTTGCACCGTTGCCGCGGGAATCCGGTCGAAACCAGGACCCTTCAGACGCTGGATCTGGCCGCCCTCCTGATCCGCGGCGATCAGCGGACGCACCCCCTTCACCGTGGCAGCAGTCGTCATTGCGGCCGTCGCCGTACGGGTGTGCGCGAGACCGCCACTCTTGCCGACCAGGAAGACACTGCCGGGCTTCTGCTCCTGTACGACGGCCCGCTGTGCGGAGCTCATGCCACTCGCGTCGACACCGGTCATGATCAGCTGGGCGGCCTGTTCGCGCAGGGTCAGCGCTTGCAGCTTCTGGTCGACACAGCTGGGTGCCTTGGTCGGCGGCTTGCTCGGCGACGGCGTCGCGCGCGGGGTGGCACTCTCGGTCGGAGTCTGGACGGGCAGGCTGGATTCTTCGGTTGTCGGGACCGTCGAGGACGGAGCGGTGCTCGGTCCCGCGGTCGGTGAGTCGTTGCCGCTACAGCCGGCCAGGGCGAGGGCAGTCAGCGCAAGGAGCGCGACCGGGCGCCTCATCTCAGTTTCGCTCCCAGGCCGCTCGGTCGATGGTGTCGCCCGAGTGCCGGGCCAGCGTCGCGCAAACGTCGTACAACTGCTCGACCTGCTCCGGGGTGAGGGCGTCGAAGATCGACTTGCGGACCTCGTCGACGTGGCCGGGGGCGGTGTCGATCAGCTTCTGCCGGCCGAGTTCGGTGAGGATCGCGACCTGGCCGCGGCGGTCGGACTCGATGCCCTCGCGCTTCACCCAGCCGTTCTGCTCGAGCCGGTTGACCGCGTGCGAGAGCCGGCTGCGGGAACCGAGAGTGGCGACCGCTAGTTCACTCATCCGCAGCCGGTTGGCGGGCGCCTCGGACAGTCGGACGAGGATCTCGTAGTACGTGTGCGGAATTCCGGCGTCGCGTTGCAGTTGCTGCTCGATCCGGCCGCTCACCACTCGCTGCGCCGCGATGTACGCACGCCACGCCTGCGCTTCTGTCTGGTTCAGCCACCGGGGTTCCGCCATCCCCGCAGCGTACTTGTTCACCGACCCGGATCAGCAGTACGGCGCTGGCACACACCAGCATGCCGACGACGGCCAGTGCACCGATCGTCTCGTGGAAGAACAGGAACGCGAACACCATCGTGGTCGGCGGGACCAGGTAGAGCAGCGCGCTGATCCTGGTCGCACCGGACAGCTTGAGGTTCACGAGGTACAGACCCCAACCACCTCCGGTCGCCAAGAGCACCAGCCAGAGGACGGCTCCGTAGAAGCCTGGCTGCTCAGGCACCGTCAGTTGGTTGGTCGCTGCGGCCAGTGCGGTGAAGAGGACTGCGGATGTCAGGCTCTGGATCGCGAGTGCGTCCAGTGAGCTTGTGCTCGGCTTTCGACGACGATCCAGGCAGGTGCCAGCGACCAAGCCGAGCAGACCGCCGATCGGGACCAGGAACAGCAGCGGTGACCCATGGCCGGCGCTGAGGTCGTCGGCGACGACCAGACCGACGCCGGAGAGTCCGAGAACCAATCCGAACCACTGACGCCGATTGACCCGCTCGCCGAGCAACGGGCCCGCGACCGTCGCGATCAGCAACGGCTGGAGCGATCCGATCAGCGCGGTCACGCCCGCCGTGATGCCGTGGTCGATGCCGGTGAAGATCAGGCCCAGGTAGACGAACTGGGTGAGGAACGCCATCCACACCTGCGACACGAGGTCCCGGCGGGAGATGCGTGGCCGGCGGATCGCGAGGATCACGACTCCGATCACCCCCGCGACCAGGAACCGCCAGGCGAGCAGATCGAACGCGGAGGTGTACTCCGTGCCCCACCGAGCACCGATGAAGCCGCAGCTCCAGAACACGACGAACCCGGCTCCGGCAGCCAGGGCGAGCACCCGCTGTTTGGTCATAGCGAGACAGTAACCACACCGGTCGGTATACTGTCAGTATGCTCGACCAGCAGATGAGACTGATCGTGGATCGCGATGTGGCCGCGGCGCCCCGGCTGACCCCCGCCGGCGAGCGCATCCTGACGGCCGCGTCGACCCTGTTCTACGAGCAGGGGATCCGGACTGTCGGCGTCGATGCGATCGCCGCGGCCGCGGACGTGACCAAGAAGACGCTGTACGACCGGTTCGGGTCGAAGGACCGCCTGATCGCGGCGTACCTCGAGGAGCGGAACCGGGTCTGGCACCAGTTCCTCGACGAGCAGCTCGCGCAGCGGCGACCGGCGACGCCGGAAGAGGTGATCCTGGCGCTGTTCGCGGCGCTGACGGACTGGCTGGCCGGCTCGCGGAACGGGTGCGGGTTCATCAACGCGAGCGTGGAGCTGGCGGCGCCGGACCATCCGGCGATGCCGGTGATCGTGGGGCAGAAGCAGTGGATGCGGTCCGAGTTCGCGGCGCAGGCCACGGCGGCGGGGCTCGCGGATCCCCATGAGCTCGCCGATCGGTTGCTGCTGCTGCACGAGGGAGCGCTCGTGAGTTACCGAGTGGCGGCGATGACCGATGCGCCCGAGGTCGCGGCGCGGGCGGCCGCCGATCTGCTGGCCGGGTGGCCGCGGGCCTAGGAGCTGGTGCGCTTGGTGAGGGTCAGGCCGACGAGGCGGGACACGACCATGGCGACGTACCCGAGGCCGGCGAGTTGTTCGAGCATGACGACCGAGCGACCCCAGGACGTGATCGGGACGATGTCGCTCAGGCCGGTGCTGGACAGCGTCGTGAAGCTTAGGAAGAGCAGCTCCATCCAGGTACGGTCGTTGGCCGGGGCAACGGCCGCGGTGAAGCTGCCGGGGACGACGGCCTGCACGAACACGTACAGGTAGGCGAATCCCCAGGCCACCAGCGTGAACGTGGCGCCGGTCGCGAAGAGTTCGTCGACGCTGACGTCGTGGTCGGAGAGCATGTAGCGGAGCAGGCAGTACGCCGCGTAGAAGTAGAAGGCGGCGTGCAGGACGCCGGAGATCGCGACCACCGGCTCGGTCGGGTTGAACGCGTCGAGCACCGAGAGCACGACCGCCGGGATCCCTAGGCAGATGCTGATCCAGGTGAGGCCTGGGGTGGCGCGGACGGAGAACACCGCGAGCACGAGAACGACGATGCCGAGGATCTCGAACGCGACCCGGCCGGGCCGTGATCCTTCCATCGCGGGGTAGACCAGCACGCCCAGCAGCTGGACCACGAGCAGGACGGCCGACGGGTTCCGCCGGGCATACTCGACGACCTTCACCGCGCGCCCCTTGCCGGTACGGCGTCCTCGATTTCTGCTGTTTCCTCGGTCGGTGCTGTTTCCTCGCGGGAGGCGATGATCGCGGCGCGGCGGGCCAGGCGGTGGCTCCGCCGGATCTCGGCCTCGCGCAGCCGCCGGCGGTCCTCGTCCGTCACCGGATCCACCTGCGGCACCTCGCGCGGCTTCCCCTCCGCGTCGACCGCCACGAACACCAGGTACGCCGACGCGACGTGTACCTCCGGACCCACCGCGTCCCAGCGATCAGCGGTGATCCGTACGCCGACCTCCATCGAACTGCGGCCGGTCCAGTTCACCTGCGCGCTGAAGTGCACGACGTCGCCGACCCGCACCGGGACCAGGAACACCATCTCGTCCATCGACGCGGTGACCGCGGGACCACCCGAGTGCCGCGCCGCGACCACGCCCGCCGCCGAGTCGACCAGCGTCATGATCACGCCGCCGTGCACGGTGCCGAGCAGGTTCGTCTCGTTCTGCGCGGTGATGTGCGACAGCGAGAGCCGGGTCTCGGAGGTCGGCCGCGACGACGGACTGCTGGACATGCGGGCTCCTTCGGGCGCCTGTGGGCGTGTTGGGGGCGTGTCGGGACCAGGTCGGGTCTGGCCGGGGTCTGCGCAGCGTACCCGTCGAGGTTGTCCACAGGTTCGGATTCGGGCGTTCGGCGGAGGCCGATCCTCGTACCTTCTCTGCCGACTTCTGCAGCCGCTGCCGATCAGGGAGGCCCGCGATGACCCTCGACGTCCCCACCGAACATGCCCAAGGCAACAACTCCGGCCACGCCGATCCGGAGTTCACTCCACTCTCCCGGCGCCAGGCGATGTGGCTCGTGCGACTCGCGCTGGCCACGGCGGCCGACCTCGGCCTCGCCGTCACCTACCAGGGCGGAGCGGCACTGGTGCCGAGCGATCCGTCCGCGAGCGGGCCGGTGCTCGGGTTGAGCAATCTCGCCCGCATCCTGGCCAGGTTCGGCGAGGATCGCTGGCCGGAGCTGATCGCGGAGCATTTCGGTCACCTCGTCGAGCAACTCAGCGCGGGCCCGGTGCCGCCGCCTGCCGATCCTGAGCGGGAGCTGATCCAACGACTCGTGCCCCGCGAGTCACTGCCGCCGGACTGGACGGCGGACCGTCCCGACTTCGTGCCCGGCCTACTGTCCGTCCCGTCCACGGCTGACGACGGCATCGTGACGATGTTCCTCGAGCCCGCCGACCTGGGGCTGACCTGGTCGGATGCCGAGTGCTTCGGGCTGGCGAACCTCCGCCGCCTCGAGGACCACGTGGAGTCCGTCGACCACGACGACCTACGCGTCACCTTCGTCACCGGTTCAGCCTTCGCTGCCTCCCGTGCGCTCGTGCTCGACACCGTGCTCCGCGACTCGCTCCACGTGGAGCACGCGCCGTACGGCGTACTCGCCGCCGTCCCGGCCCGGGACACCCTGCTGCTGCACGTGATCGAGGACCTCTCGGTCATCCCGGCCCTCGGCCTCCTCCTGAACGTCGCAGCCCGCTGCCACTCCCGCGACCCCGGCCCCCTGTCGCCGGACGTCTACCTCGTGACCCCGGACTTCCGCTGGCACCCGGCGACGACCGTGTCCCTCGACCACGCACCGTTGCGCCTCTCCCACGAACTCGAGTCCCTCACAAAGATCCTCGCCACCCGAGAGGCAGCCCGGTGACAACAGATGCGGTGCCAAGAGGCGCGGTGGCGACTCGCGCGGTGATGGCAGGCGCTGCGCCGACCCGTGCGGCGCCGACTCGTGCGGTGGCCACTGGTGCGGTGCCGACACGTGGGGTGACGACAGGCGCGGGTGACAACAGGTGCTGTGGTGACAGGTGCTGTGAGCAACTATTCGGGAGGTGTGAAGTGGCCGGGCCAGTCCGAGTAGCGGATGCGGGAGATCGAGCGGACCTCGCCGAGGGTCGTCCACTCGTCCTTGCCGAGCCGGGCGAGCGGGCGGAGCCGGCGGATCTCCGGGTGGTCACCGTCCAGGACGGCGGCGTCGACGGCGATGTGCCGGACCTGCCCGATCACGAGCGTGCAGTCGCCGAGCTCGATCGTGGTGTGCAGCGTGCACTCGATCGCCACCGGCGACTCCGCGACCCGCGGTACGGCGACCGTTCGGGACGGTTCGGTGGTGACGCCGATTGCCGCGAACTCCGAGACCTCGGGCGGGAAGTTCGTCCCGGAAGCGTTCACCTGCTCGTACAGCGGCTCCGCAGCGAAGTTCACCACGAACTCACCGGTCGCCTCGACGTTGTTCAGGCTGTCCTTGCGCCCGACCGAGGTGAACTGCACCATCGGCGGCTGCACGCTGGCCACGGTGAAGAACGAGTGTGGCGCGAGGTTCAGCACGCCGGCGGCCGATCGGCTCGACACCCACGCGATCGGTCGCGGCACGACCACCGAGTTCAGCAGCGCGTAGAACTCCCGTCGCCCGACGCTGTCCGGATTCACATCGACACGCACGCCCGCAGTACATCAAACTCGTGGAGCGCCGCCATCAGCCGCCTCGCGGATCCGGCCGGCGTTTCCTACGTACCCAGCGTTCGACGGAGAGATGGTTTGGGCGAGCAGTACGACTTCCTGGACCAGGCGATCGCTGTGGCCAAGCGGCACGGCGTCGATCCCGGGCAGGTGAGCGAGGTCGCCGGCGGGGTCGCCAACCGCGCGTTCGTGCTCGGCGAGGAGCTGTTCCTGCGGGTGTCGCGGCCGGGATACGAGGCCGATCTGCTGAAGGAGACCCACGTCGTACCAGCCGCCCGTTCCGTCGGGGTACTGACCCCGGCGATCATCGAGTACGACGACAGCAGGCGCCTCGTCGACTCGCGATACGTGGTGATGGAGCGCGTACACGGCACCGAGCCCACCGACGCACCAACCGGGCTGGCCGAACAACTCGCCCGACTGCACCAGATCGAGCGGAAGCCGGCAGCGGACGGCAGGGCTCGGCGCCCAGCGGAGATCCCAGGACCGGCAGCAGACGGCGGTGCCCGGCTCGCGGCGGAGATCCCGGGGGTGCCGGAGGACGGCTGGGGTGATCCTTGGCGGACGGTCGACGAGCTGGCGACCGGTGGGTATGTGGATGCGGGGACGGCGAAGTGGCTGAGCGGATGGTTCAGTCGGCTCGCGGAGCGGATCGACGACAGCGAGCCGAAGGTGCTGATCCACGGGGACGTTGCCGGCCACAACCTTCTCGCCGGACCGGCGAACGAGCTCCGCGCGTTGATCGACTGGGGTGACGCCGCGTGGGCGCCGCGCGCGATGGAGTTCGCCAAGCTGCCGCTGATCCAGGTCGCCGGGCTCGTCCCGGAGTACGTCGGGCACGCAGCGTCACGCGAGTCGGAGGAGCAGCTGTGCGCCGCTGTCCTCTGGTTCCACCTCGCCTGGGCCGTCGGGAAGGTCACCGCCGACCCGTGGCCCGGTCAGCGGCACTGGACGGCCCCGCCCGCCAGCCGGCTGCTCAGCATCCTGCACTTCTTCACCACCAACCCGCCGGCGCCCTGGTCCGGCCTCACCTAGCGAGCCGGCGATCTCACCCGAACCGGGGATCACGCTCGAGCCGGGGACCGCACCCGAGCCGGGATCTCGCCCAAGCCGGGATCTCGCTCGAGCTGGGGATCTCACCCGGGGCCGGGTGATCTCGCCCCGGGCCGGGCATCTCACCCGAGCCGGGAACCTCGCCCGAGCCGGGAACCTCGCTCGGGCCGGGGATGCCGACCGCGCCCCGGATCAAGAAGGTCAGGCTCTTGGTGTCAGTGCTGGGGTTTCTGCTGGAAAACAAGGGGGTTTGCACTTGTTGTGACATGCGGCAGACTGGGGTTCCGTGACTGATTATGTGGCGGCTGAGAACCGGTACGACGACCAGATGAGCTACCGGCGGACCGGGCGGAGCGGGCTGAAACTGCCGGCGATCTCGCTCGGGCTGTGGCACAACTTCGGCGACGACAAGCCGTTCGCGACGCAGCGCGACATCCTGCGGCGGGCGTTCGACCTCGGCGTCACGCACTTCGACCTGGCGAACAACTACGGCCCGCCGTACGGGTCGGCCGAGACGAACTTCGGGACGCACTTCGCGCGCGATTTCAAGCCGTACCGCGACGAGCTGATCATCTCGAGCAAGGCCGGGTACGACATGTGGCCGGGCCCGTACGGTCAGGGCGGCGGCTCGCGGAAGTACGTGCTCGCCTCGCTCGACCAGTCGCTGAGCCGGATGGGCCTGGACTACGTCGACATCTTCTACTCGCACCGTTTCGACCCCGACACCCCGCTCGAGGAGACGATGGGTGCGCTCGACACGGCGGTCCGCTCGGGCAAGGCGCTGTACGCCGGCATCTCGTCGTACTCCGCCGATCGGACCCGGGAGGCGGCGCGGATCCTGGCGGAGATGGGTACGCCGCTGCTCATCCACCAGCCGTCGTACTCGATGCTGAACCGGTGGATCGAGGAGGACCTGCTGGACGCCGTCGGTGACCTCGGCGTCGGCGTGATCGCGTTCTCGCCGCTGGCGCAGGGCGTGCTCACCAACCGGTACCTGGACGGCAGCATCCCGGCCGACTCGCGGGCCGCGCAGGGCAAGTCGCTGAACCCGGACTCGCTCACCGAGGACACCCTCAAGCACGTCCGCGCGCTGGCCGAGATCGCGAAGCAGCGCGGCCAGTCCGTGGCGCAGCTTGCGCTCGCCTGGACGCTGCGCGACGACCGCGTGACCAGCGCGCTGATCGGCGCCTCCAGCGTCGCCCAGCTCGAGGACAACCTGGCCACGGTCCGGAACCTGAAGTTCTCCGAGGAGGAGCTCGAGGCCATCGACGCCGACGCGGTCGAGGCCGGGATCAACCTCTGGAAGAAGAGCTCGGACAGCTGACCCGCACGCACCCGCCGTTCTGAGGCGCCCGCCACGACCTGTGGCGGGCGCCTCCGCGTCTGCGGGGCCATGACCGCCTGCGGGGCCATGACCGTCTGCGGGCTATGACCGGAGGATTACGGAGCGCGGTGAGGTGGTTGCGGACCGCCCGGGATGGGCACACGCTGGGAATAACCCCAGGAGGTGGTTGCCATGACCGCTTCGACGCTCGAACTGGCCCTGACTTACGAACACGCCCGGATCCGCGAGCTGGCCGGGCCGGCGCACCACCCGGATGCCGTGCATCCCGCTCAGCGGCATCAGACCGACTGGTTCTACGCCATCGCCGCGCAGCACCTGGCCGCCGCGGAAGACGTGCTCCTCCCGCACGTCCGGCACCTCCCCGACGGCGAGTTCCTGGTCACCAGGTACGTCGGCAACGCCAAGGAACTGGAACGCCTGCTGCGCTACCTCAAGGGACGGCAGTACGGCGACAGCAGGTTCCTGCATCTCCATCACGCCGACCTGTGGCAGCACATCGACAAGCTGCTCGCCGAGCACGAGACGATGGAAGCGGCGTACAGCCGGGACATCTCCGAGCAGCTCGACGGCTCCGACGTGAACGCGCTGACCGAGGACCTGCTGGAGGCCGAGGAGATCGCGCCGACCCGCACGCACCCGTCCTCACCGCACACCGGCATGGCCGGTCGGATGGCGCACCGGATGTGGCGGATGGCCGACAACGCCTGGGACAGCGCCGAGGGACGCGTCGTACCGATCAAGTACCACGCGCACCCGAAGCGGGACTCCGCACTGTCGCACTACCTGTACGGCACCCCGATGCCGCGCGAGGAGGAACCGCACTAGACAAGGACTCGGCCCCGGCGGATGCCTCCGCCGGGGCCGGGCCCGTTCTGCCGGCTCTCACTGCGCCTGGATGTGGGGCCGGCGTGGGTCCCGCCGCCGCTGCGCCTGGTGTGCGGAGGCGGGCCCTTCGTCCTCCCCCGCTGCGCCTGGTGTGCGAGAGAGGACGGTCTGGGTGCTGGTCACCGATCGGCCCGTTTACCCGGTACCCATGCGATAACCCTGTCGATCAGCGCAAGCCGTCGATCGCCTTCTTCGCGCCCGGGTGCAACGGCACCGGATCGGTCTGGTCGGCATTCTCCAGCGTGATGCCCTTCGCGGCCGCGTTCACCGCGACCAGAGCGTCCTTGTTGTCGTAGATGGTCTTCGTCAACTGCTCCGCCAGCTCGTCCTTCATGTCCTTGCGGACCAGCAGGACGTTCGGCACGACGATCGTCGCGACATCGGCCGGCTGCTTGTACGTCGCCGCCGGGATCGGTGCCTGGGCATAGATCGTGCCGTACCTCTCCTGCATTTTGGGCAGCAGATCGGCGAGCGGCAAGAGTTTCACGCCCTTGCCCATGCTGGTGACCAGGTCGGTGATGCCGCCGGTCGGCAGCCCGCCGGACCAGACCAGCGCGTCGATCGAGCCGGACTTCATCGCGTCCACCGACTCCGGCAGCCCGAGCCGCTGCGCCGTCACGTCCTTCGCCGGGTCCAGTCCCGCCGACTCGAGCAGCCGGTGCGCGATCACCTCGGTGCCGGAGTTCGGCGAACCGGTCGAGACCCGTTTGCCCTTCAGGTCCGCGATCGAGTTGATCCCGGCGGACGTCCGGACCGCGACCTGCGTGTAGTTGTTGTACAGCCGGGTCAGCGCCACCACGTCCTGCTTCGCCTTGAAGCTGTTCTCACCCTTGACCGCGTCCGAGGCCGAGTCGCCGAGCGAGAACGCGATGTCGTAGTTGCCCGCGACCAGTCCTTGGATGTTCTGCACCGAGGCACCGGTCTCGCTGGCCGTCGCGCGGTACCCGGAGACCTTCTGCGAGATCACCGAGGCCAGCGCGCCGCCGAGCTGGTAGTACACGCCGGTCGTGTTGCCGGTGGCGATCGTCAGCCGGCCACCGGAGGCCGATCCGGATCCGGACGGTTCGCGCTGACCACCACAGGCGGTCAGGGCGGCGACGGCGACGAGCGCCACCGCGGCGGTCGGGAGGCGACGGAATCTCATCCAGCGGTTCCTTCCTCGGCAACGGTCTGGCGTTGCCGCCGGACCAGGTTGATGACGACGGCGACAAGTAGCAAACAGATTCCGGCCGTGATGGTTACGGGCGCGAGGTAGAGCAGCAACGCGGCGGCCGGTACGCAGACCGCGCGTTCGACCCAGGTCGCCCGGACGAAGACCCAGCCACCGGTCACCACGGCGAGCGCGGCGACGGCCAGCATCGACACCAGCGTCGTCCACACCATCCCGACGAACGATCCCTGACCGAGCAGGTGCGACCCGTTGTCGGTGAGCACGAACGCGAACGGCACCAGGAACGCGGGCAGCGTGTACTTCCACGCTTGCCACATCGTCGGCATCACCTTGCCACCAGTGATCGCGGCAGTCGCGACCGCGGCCAGCGCGGTCGGCGGCGACACCTCGGACAGCACGGCGTAGTAGAAGATGAACATGTACGCCTCGGGCTGCGTGACCCCGAGGTTCACCAGCGCCGGCGAGATGATCACCGCCGCGATGATGAACGAGGCGGTCACCGGCACCGCGAGTCCGAGGATCAGCACCGCGAGCGCGGACAGCACCACGGTCAGGATCAGCACCACGGTGTGGTTGTCGGTCAGCCCCTTCGCCGCGTTGACGATGATCTCGGCGAGGTTCAGCCCGAGCCCGGTCTGCGTGGTGACCGCGACGATCACGCCCGCGGTCGCGCAGGTCGCGGCCACCGGCAGCACCGAACGGGTGCCCTGGGCAAGCGCCTTGAACAGCGGCCGGCCGGTCAGCCGGTGCTCCTTGTCCAGGAACGACAGACCGAACTGGATGATCACCGCGTAGACGACGGCCTTGAACGGCGGTACGTCGACCGCCATGAACGCGATGATCACGAACAGCGAGAGGAAGTGGTACCCGAACCGCACGAACAACCGCCACGCGGACTGCTGCGAGGTCTCCGCCGACGTCGTCCCGTGCTTGCGGGCGTCGATCTCGATCGCGAGCAGGATCCCGAGGTAGTAGAGGATCGTCGGGATCACCGCGAACCCGAGGACCTTCAGGTACGACACCTGCAGGAACTCCGCGATGATGAACGCAGCCGCGCCGAGCGTCGGCGGCGACAGGATCGCCCCGATCCCGGACGCGGCAAGCATTCCGCCTGCCGGTTCGGGCGGATAGCCTGCGCGGCGCAGGATCGGCCACGACACGGTGCCGAGCGACACCGCGGTCGCCGTACCGGATCCCGACACGCTGCCGAGCAGGAAGCCCGCCAGCGTGACCGTCCGGCCGGGCGCCGTACGGCTGCGTTTGAAGGCCGCGAACGACAGTTCGATGAAGAACTTGCCGGCGCCCGAGTAGTCGAGCACCGCGCCGTAGATGGTGAACAGCACGATGTACGACGCCGCAACGCTCAACGGTGTCCCGTAGAACCCCGCCGTACCCATCGTGAACTGGGCGATGATCGCGTCGAAGTTGAACCCTTGGTGGGCCAGCGACCAGGTGTAGGGCAGGTAGCCGCCGTAGTACGCGTACGCGATGAACACCAGGCTGAACACCGGCAAGACCCAGCCAGTGGTGCGACGGCATGCCTCGAGCAGCAGGACGAGCAGGATCGCCCCCGCGACGACGTCCAACGCGGTCGGGGCCTGCCGGCGCTCGAGAAAGCCGTCGAAGTCGAACAGCGGGTAGACGCACACCGCCAGCGCGAGCGCGGCGAGGACCCAGTCGAGGACGCCCGGATCGTCATGGGCGCGCCGGCGGCCCGGGATACCGCGATAGCACAGCAAGGTGATCGGCAGAACCGCTGCGAGAAAGATCACCAGGTAGAACTGGGTGCCTTGTGGTAATGGGAAAAACACCTGCGCGAGGACGCCGACGCTGATGATTGCGCACCAGACCGAAATCACCAGGTCCAGGGCAGGCCGAAGCCGCCGAGCGGGCCGTTCCTGCTCGTACTCGGCCAGCTCTTCCTCGGAGGGCGCGGCTGCACCACCCCCGCCATCAACACCCACAGTCATCTAGCGGTTCCCTCCTGTGTCCGGAAGGCTAATGATGCCGAACACTGGGTGGAGTCGTGTGATTACGTCTTTACCAAGATCTGACACATCTGGTCGTGACCTGGCCTACGATCACCGCATGAGTGGCGCGGTGCGGATTCTGCTGGTCGAGGACGATCTCGATATCGCCAATGCCCTGATACCCGCCTTGCGGCGCTACGGCCTGATGGTCACGCACGTCAGGACGGCCGCGGACGCCCTGGCGGCGGACCCCGGCGACCTGGTCCTGCTGGACCTCGGGCTGCCGGACGGGGACGGCATCAACGTGTGCCGGCAGATCCGTACGGTGTCCGACGTCCCGGTGATCGCGGTGACCGCGCGGGGCGAGGCGGCCGACCGGGTGCGCGGGCTGCGCAGCGGCGCCGACGACTACGTGGTGAAACCGTTCGCGATTTCCGAGCTGCTGGCCCGCATCGATGCTGTACTTCGTCGTACCGGTCTCCTCCAACCCCGCCCCCGGGTGACTGTCGGCGACCTGACCGTCGATATCGAGGCCCGGACGGTGCAGGTGGCGGACAAGCCCATCAGCCTGACCCGCAAGGAGTTCGACGTGCTCGCAGTGCTGGCCGCTCACCACGGCCGGGTGGTCCCCCGTGAACAGGTCGCGCTGTACGCCTGGCAGTCGGTCTTCGAGGCGTCCTCGCGCACCATGGACGTCCACGTCGCCAGCCTGCGGGCCAAGCTCGGCCGCCCCGAACTGGTGCAGACCATCCGCGGCGTCGGCTACCGCCTCGGTTCGGACTGACCGTTGCGCCGTCGACTACTGCAGCCCCTCGTCCCGATGGTCGTCGCCCTGGCGATCGTCGCCGTGATCCCGCTGGCGAACTTCATCGCCACGAGTACGTCGCGAACCCTCTTCCTGTCCCGCAGCAACGACGCGGACTGGTTCGCCACGATGGCGGAGTCCCCGTTGCAGACCGGCGACATCGCGAACCTGCGTGAGCTCGCGGTCCGGTACCAGGAGCTCTACAACACCCCTGTCTTCGTCGTCGACGTCGACTCCCGCGTCATCGCCACCTCGGTGTCCGGTGTCGACGTCAAGGAAGAGGACATCGCCGCGGCCCTGCACAGCACGCTGGCCGGCCGGCTGCCACCCGAGCCGCCGGCGCTGTGGCCGTGGCGCTCGGGCGAGATGATCGTCTCCCGCCCGGTCGTGAACAACGGCAGCGTGCTCGGTGCCGCCGTACTGCGGGTGCCGACGGACAGCGCCCGCGACCAGGTGCAGCGGGGCCTACTGCTGCTGCTGGGCGGCCTGCTGATCAGCATCGGCGCGATCATCGTCGGTATCGTCCGGCCGATCACCCGCTGGGTGCTGCGGCCGCTGCAGGACCTCGACAACGCCACCCACCAGATCACCCGCGGCGCCCTCGACACCCGGGTGTCGACCGACGGCCGCGCGCCGGAGCTGCGCCGGCTCGGCGACAGCTTCAACTCGATGGCGCTCAGCCTGCACCAGGCCCGGCAGCGTGAGCGGGAGTTCGTCGCGGACGCGTCGCACCAGCTGCGGACGCCGCTGACCTCGGCCCGGATCCACATCGAGGGCCTGTCCCGGCTGTCGCCGACCGCGCGGTTCGCGCTCAGCGACATCGACCGGCTGGGCCGGATCGTCCAGCGGCTGTCCCGGCTGGCCGGCTCGGACCGCCCGTCGGCCGATGCCGAAGGCAACGAAGCGCCGCTGGACCTCGCGCAGGCGGTCAAGGAGCGGCTGGTCGGCTGGAAGGCCGTGTACGCCGCCGACGACCTGGAGCTGATCATCGGCGAGATGGTCCCGGGTGGGGTCGCGCCCGAGCTCGAGGTCGACGACATCCTCGATGTACTGCTCGACAACGCGTCCAAGTACGGCGCGCCGCCGGTGGAGGTCTCGGTCACCCGGGACGGCACCGAAGTGGTGATGTCGGTGCGCGACCACGGTCTGGGACTCGGCTCGCGGGACCTGAAGAAGGTCGGCGAGCGGTTCTGGCGCAGCGCGCACCACCGGGAGATGCCGGGCACCGGTCTCGGGCTCGCGATCGTCCGCTCGGAGGCCGCGCGGGTCGGCGGCCGGGTGGTGGCCCGCCCACCGATCGGTGGCGGCCTGGTGATCGAGGTCCGCGTCCCGCTGATCGACGACTACGACGTCTGAGCGGCGGGTCCCCGGACCCGCTTCAGATGTGGTTCTGGCGGTACCAGCGTGCCGCCGCGGGGTGCAGCGGGACCGGCATCGTGGCGATCGCCGACCGCGGGTCCAGCGCACCCGCTTCCGGGTGGTCCTTGATCAGGTCGTTCTGCCGGCGGAACAGGGTGTTGACCGTCCACCAGGCCCACGAGTCCGACAACTTCGGCGTCGCGATCAGATAGTTCGGCACCGCCAGCGTCGGCACCGAGCTGGCCAGCCCGTACTGCGACGGCGGGATCGACGACACCACGAACCCGCCGAACTCCTTCAGCGCGATCTTCTGGGCCACGTTCCCGATGTCCAGCAACCGGAACCCGATCGTGCTCTGCAGCGCGGCGATCGGCTTGGTCGGGATGCCGCCGCTCCAGATGAACGCGTCGATCGCGCCACGGGTGGCGCCCTCCTTGGGGATCAGCGCGGCCACCGACTGCTCCAGCGTCAGGTTGACGCGTTTCACGTCCACCCCGGCGGTGTCCAGGATCCGGTCCGCGACGACCTGCGTCCCGGAGTGCGGCGGTCCGACGCTGACGACCATCTTCTGGCCGGTCTGGTCCTTCGGGTCCGGGTTCAGGTCCGAGAGGCTCTTCGCCTTCGACGCCATCGGGACCACGACGTGCACGTAGTTGTCGTACACCCGGGCCAGCGCGGTGAACTTCCGCGGTCCGTTGCTGAACGCGCCGCTGCCCTCGTACGCCGCCAGCGCGGTGTCCGACGTACAGAAGCCGAGGTCCGCGGCGCCGGCGGCGACCTTCACCAGGTTGTCCACCGAGCCGTTGCTGGCCACTGGCTTCAGCTCCATGCCCGTGACTTCGCTCACCAGCCCGCACAGCGCCGTACCGAACTCGTCGTAGACGCCGTTCAGGTTGCCGGTCACGAAGGTGCCGGCGGCGGCCGGAGCGGGCTCGTCGGCGCGGCCACGGGAGCAGCCGGGCAGCAGCAGGCCGGACGTCGCGGCGGCACCGAGACCGAGGATGCTGCGCCGCGTCATCCCGGTCGTCCGGGCAGGGGTCAGCAGGCGGGGGCGTTCCATGCAGGACAACCTAGACAACAACCGGGCCTCGGGGGTAGCCGCGCGGGCAGCCCGCAATCGAACCGCTACCCACAGGTAAGGCCCGGGATCATGGTGAAACTGCGTCTGGACGGGTGTGGGGTCGGTGTGACAGCGTTGTCATCCGTGCGGCCGTAGCGGCCGCGTGAGGAACCTTTCCCGGAGGATGATTTCGTGCACGACGACCGTCAACTCATCGAGGAGCGGCTCAAGCGCGCCCTGCGGGAGCGGCTCCGCCCCGCGATCTACGGCGCGGCCGTCCCGCTGGACATCGAGGTGTGGCACGCACCCGGTGAGCCGGTGTCCCCCGCCGAGGCCCTGTCCCAGACCTTCGAGAAGGCCGAGATCGGCCTGCCGTGGGGTCCGGCCTGGGGTACCGCGTGGTTCAAGTTCAGCGGCCAGGTGCCGGCCGAGTGGGCAGGTCGCGAGATCGAGGCCGTCATCGACCTCGGCTTCAGCGGCGGCCCGGGCTTCTCCGCCGAGGGCCTGGTGCACACCACCTCCGGCAAGCCGCTGAAGGGCCTGCACCCGCGGCAGACCTACGCCCCGCTGTCGATCCTCGGCCCGGACGGTACGGCGGCCACGCCGGGCGACCGGATCGAGTTCTACGTCGAGGGCGCGGCGAACCCGGAGATCCCGCTCGACAACGCCTACGCCAAGGTCGACATCGGCGCCAAGCTCGGTGAGACCCCGATCTACCAGCTCACCCGCGCCGACCTGGCGGTCTTCAACGCCGAGGTGTGGGACCTGATCCTGGACCTCGAGTCGCTCGACGGCCTGCAGAAGGAGCTGTCCCCGCAGGAGCCGCGCCGCCGCGAGATCCTCCGCGCGCTGAGCCGCGCGCTGGACGCCCTGGACTACGAGAACGTGGCCGGCACCGCCGCGGACGCCCGCGCGCAGCTGACCGACGTACTCAGCCGTCCGGCGCACGCCAGCGCGCACCAGCTGTCCGCGGTCGGGCACGCGCACATCGACTCGGCGTGGCTGTGGCCGCTGCGCGAGACCCGCCGCAAGGTGGCCCGCACGGTGTCGAACGTCGCCACCCTGGCCGAGGAGTACCCGGAGCTGGTCTTCGCGTTCTCGCAGGCCCAGCAGCACGCCTGGGTGAAGGACAACTACCCGGAGGTCTGGGAGCGGCTGAAGAAGGCCGTCGCCGAGGGCACCATCGTCCCGGTGGGCGGCATGTGGGTCGAGTCCGACACCAACCTGCCCGGCAGCGAGGCGCTGGCCCGGCAGTTCGTGCACGGCAAGAAGTTCTTCCTGGACGAGTACGGGATCGACACCCAGGAAGTCTGGCTGCCGGACTCGTTCGGCTACACCGCGGCGCTGCCGCAGCTGGTGAAGCTGTCCGGCTCGAAGTGGTTCCTGACCCAGAAGATCTCCTGGAACAAGGAGAACAAGTTCCCGCACCACACGTTCTGGTGGGAGGGTCTCGACGGCACCCGGGTGTTCACGCACTTCCCGCCGATCGACACCTACAACTCCGACCTGTCGGGTCGTGAGCTGGCGCACGCGCAGCGGAACTTCCAGGAGAACGGCGCCGCGACCCGCTCGCTGGTCCCGTTCGGGTACGGCGACGGCGGTGGCGGCCCCACCCGCGAGTTCGTCGCGACCGCCCGCCGAGTGGCGAACCTGGAGTCCTCGCCGAAGGTGACCATCGAGTCCCCGACCGAGTTCTTCAGCGCCGCCGAGGAGGAGTACAGCGAGCACGCGCCGGTCTGGTCCGGTGAGCTGTACCTGGAGATCCACCGGGCGACGTACACCTCGCAGGCCAAGACCAAGCAGGGCAACCGGCGCACCGAGCACCTGCTCCGCGAGGCCGAGCTGTGGAGCGCCGCGGCGGTCGTCGCGGGCAAGCTCGACGCCTACCCGTACGAGGACCTGGACCGGCTGTGGAAGGTGGCGCTGCTGCACCAGTTCCACGACATCCTGCCGGGCTCCTCGATCTCGTGGGTGCACCGCGAGGCGGAGCGGACGTACGCGAAGATCGCCGACGAACTGGACGCGATCATCTCCCGCGCACAGCAGGCGCTGGCCGGCGAGGGCTCGGAGCAGATCGTCTTCAACGCCGCGCCGCACGGCCGCAACGGCATCGCCGGTCTCGGCGCGGGCGTCGCGACCACCGCGGGCCAGGCGGTCACCGTCGAGAACGGCGTCATCGACAACGGCCTGATCCGGGTCACCATCGACGAGCGCGGTCTGATCACCTCGCTGTACGACGTCGAGGCGCAGCGCGAGGTCATCGCACCAGGTGCCGCGGGCAACCTTCTGCAGCTGCACGTGGACACCCCGAACCACTGGGACGCGTGGGACGTCGACTCGTTCTACAAGAACAACGTCCGCGACGTCACCGAGGTCGACAGCGTCGACTTCAGCACCGCTGACGACGAGGCGGTCGTGGTGGTGAAGCGGTCCTTCGGCCGGTCCACCGTCACGCAGACGCTGCGGGTGCTTCCGGGCACCAAGCGGGTCGACATCGAGACCGAGATGGACTGGCACGAGACCGAGAAGTTCCTCAAGGCGGCGTACCCGGTCGACGTGCACGCGGACCGTTCGGCGTCCGAGACGCAGTTCGGGCACATCTTCCGGCCGACCCACCAGAACACCTCGTGGGACGCGGCGAAGTTCGAGATCGCGGCGCACCGCTGGGTGCACGTCGCCGAGGCGGGGTACGGCGTGGCCGTGGTCAACGACTCGACGTACGGGCACGACATCAACCGGACCGCGCGCGAGGACGGTGGCACCACGACCACCATCCGCACGTCGCTGATCCGGGCGCCGCGGTTCCCCGACCCGCAGACCGACCAGGGCGTGCACGTGGTGAACCACGCGCTCGTCGTCGGTGCCGGGATCGGCGAGGCGATCGAGGAGGGCTACCGGATCAACCTGCCGGAGCGCCTCGTCACCGGTGCCGAGGGCGTCGCGCCGATCGTTGCTGTCGACAACGACAACGTGATCGTCGAGGCGCTGAAGCTGGCCGACGACCAGTCGGGTGACGTCGTCGTCCGCCTGTACGAGTCGAGCGGCGGCCGCTCCCGCGCCACCGTCACGCCGTCCTTCCAGGCGGCGTCGGTGACCGAGGTCGACCTGCTCGAGCGGCAGCTGGCCGACCGTGAGCTGACGGACAACGGTGTGAGCTTCGAGCTCCGGCCGTTCCAGATCCTGACGCTGCGGTTCAAGCGCTCCTGATACACCCACCGAGGACCTCGGACAGGCAATTGCCTGTCCGAGGTCCTCGTCTGTTGTTAGGGGTCAGCGAGCTGCGGAGGCCACGAGGGCGCCGAAGGCCTGCATGCCGCGGGCGCTGGGGTGGAGTGGCGCGGCGGCCGAGGTGGGGACCAGACCTTCCAGCCAGCGTTGGCTGATCGGGGCGCAGGCGTCATGGCCGACGCTCGGGGAGCGAAGGTCGACGTACTGCGCACCGTGTGCGGCCGCCTGGGTGGCGAGCATGGTGTTGAGGCGGTCGATGGTGGACTGCAGGTAGTTGGCGTCGACCGGCCAGACGGGGATCTGCGGGTAGCAGCCGTTCGGGCGGATGTAGGTGCCGTAGCCGGTCACCAGGACGCGCGCATGCGGCGCCAGTTCGCGGATCCGGTCCAGCGCCTGACCGAACGTCGCGGCGGTCGCGTCGATGCGAGCAGCCAACTGGTCCTGCCCGCCGGCCGTGAACCGTGCCTTGCAGGACGTGCCGGCCGGTGGCGGGAGCAGGTTGAGACAACTCAGCGCCGCGGACACCAGCCCGGTGTCGTTCCCGCCGATGGCGACCGTCACCAGGTCGGTCGTCGGCTTCAGAGCGTCGTACTGCGGTGGCTCGAACCCGAACTGCTTCCCGGTGAAGTCCGGGATGACCGCACCGGAGCAGGTCACGTCCGAGAGCCGGGCACCGAGCTGCGCGGCCGCGATGTGTGGATAGTTCACGCCGGAACGCAGGCACGGTACGTCGACCTGCGGCGGGATCAGTGGCCCGGCCGCGGACGAGTCGCCGAGTGCGACGTACTCCAACGGCCCGTCTGCCTGCGCCGTGGCCGGGCCGCTCACCAACCCTGTCAAGAGCACCCCTAGTGCCAGCAGGACACCTCGTCTCATCCGTCATTACCCTTCGCTGCCGATCGGTCACTACCTTTGAGTAGTAATGTTCGGCCCCAAAGCACCTGCCGGTCGCTAGGGCGAGGCCCAGACTTCGAGGGGTGATCGTTGTGACGGATCACAAGGAGCTGCGATCCGGCGGTGTTCCGGTGCACCAGATCCTGCGCGCCGACCTCGGTCCGCTGGTCGACGCCGTACTGCGCCGGCTGGTCGCGGACATCCCGCTCTACGCGCAATTGCCCGACGAAGAGCTGCAGGGCGACATCCGGCGGATCACCGAGCGGACGCTGCGCGCGTTCGGAGAGACCTTCCGGACCGGTGTGGTTCCGACCGGAGACGCGCTTGATCCGTTGCGGGAGTCGGCGACGCGGCGGGCCGAGGAAGGCGTTCCGCTGGAGGCGTTGCTCGCGGCGTACCACCTGGGCGGGCGGGTCTGCGCGGATCACGTGGCGACGACGTTCCGGCCGGACGAACTGGCGGACGCGATCGCACTCAACCGGCTGATCCTGGACTTCCTGCAGCGCGTCACCGCCGTGGTGTCGGCCAGCTATTTCGAGGAACGCCAGTCGATCGCGGGCGAGGACCAGGCCACCCGCCAGTCAGTCCTCGCGGCGTTGCTAGACGGTCGCCCGATCGACGAGTCCGCCGGGCTCGCGGGCGTGCGACTACCACCGGAGTACGTCGTCCTCGGTCTCGCGATCGGGCCGCATCCCGATGAGAGCCGCCCCGGCGTCGACCCTCAGATCGTTGCCCGCCGCAAGCTCCGGCGGATCCGGATGGAAACTGGACCGCCTCGCCGGCGCCCTGTCGACGCTGTCTCCCGACGGCGGTGTGGCGCTGCTACCGACAACCTCTGCAAACCTGGACGATCTGCGTGGGCGGTTGAGTCGGGTGGCCGGTGTCGACATCACGGTCGCCGCGACGAACGTCGTACCTCGCGAGGTGCCTGCAGGCGTCGGGCTGGTGCGTGAACTGCTGGACGTCGTACGGACGCATCGACGCCCGCCTGGGGTGTACGAGCTGGACGATCTCTTGCTGGAGTACCAACTGAGCCGCCCCGGCCCGGCGCGCGACCGGTTGGCGACCATGCTCGCGCCGCTCGCGGATCGCCAGGACCTGATGGCCACGCTGCGGTGCTACCTCGGGAACGCACGCAACCGCCGGCAGACTGCCGCCGACCTGCACGTCCACACCAACACCGTCGACTACCGGCTCCGTCAGGTCGGCCGGCTGACCGGGCTCGATCCGGTGCGCGATGACCAGCTGCCGCGGATCGTCGCGGCCCTTGTCGCGTTCGATGCCCGGTGTTCACCCGGCTGACGTAGCGTGCGGACATGGCTCCGACACCTTTGCTCGGTTCCCGGACGCTGGACCGGCAGACGGCGCGCACGCTGCCGCCCGGGCCGAAGCTCCCGACGCTCGCCCAGACGGTGCTGTTCGCGAGTCACCGCCGGACGTTCTTCCCCCGGATGCGGGAGAAGTACGGCGACGTGTTCACGATCCGTCTGGTGCCGTCGAGTCGCGTGTGCGTCGTGCTGAGCCGGCCGGACCACATCCGCGAGGTGTTCGGCAGCCCGCCGGCGGTGATGCACGCCGGTGAGGGCAACACGGTGCTGGAGCCGATCATGGGCTCGCACTCGTTGCTGCTGCTCGACGACGAGGACCACGTCCGGATGCGCAAGCAGCTGATGCCGGCGTTCTCCGGCGCGGCCCTGCGTGGGTACGCCGGGATGGTGCACGAACTCGCCCGCGCCGAGGTGGCGAAGTGGCCGGTCAACGAACCGTTCAAGGTGCACGAGCGGATGCGGAACCTGACGCTGGAGATCATCCTGCAGGTGATCTTCGGCGTCACCGACGCCGACCGGCTGAACACCCTGCGCCCGCTGCTGGACAAGATCGTCTCGGTGTCACCGGTGATCATGCTCGGCGGCTTCTACCCGGCGCTGCTCCGGGTCCGGCCGTGGAAGACGTACCTGGACACCCAGCGCAAGGTCGACGAGATCCTGTACGACGAGATCGCGCAACGCCGCGAGACGTTTGCCGGACGCAACGACGTACTGTCGCGACTGCTTGCTGCTGGCAACTGGTCGGACGTGGAGCTACGGGACCAGCTGGTCACGTTGCTGCTGGCGGGCCACGAGACGACGGCGACGGGGCTGGCGTGGGCGTTCCACGAGCTGGCGCGACGGCCGGCGGACCTGGAGTTCGGGCAGCGTGCGGCGGACGCCGGGGCGGACGAGGAGCTTGAGGCGATCGTCAAGGAGGCGCTGCGCCTGCACCCGGTCGTGTACCAGGTCGGTCGTCGGCTGACCGAGACGGCCGACGTCGCCGGGTATCGCCTGCCGCGCGGTACGACGATCATGGCGGCGATCGGACTCGTCCATCGCGACGGTGAGCACTTCCCGCTGCCGACGGAGTTCCGCCCGCAGCGGTTCCTGTCCGACGATCCGCCGGCCCCCGGCACGTGGATGCCGTTCGGCGGTGGCGCCCGGCGGTGCATCGGCGCGGGCTTCTCGCTGATGGAGGGCACCGAGATCCTTCGGGCCGCGCTGGCCGAGTACGACGTCCAGGCGCCGCACCCGAAGCCGGAGCCTCCGCAGGCCAAGAACGTCACGCTGGTCCCACGGCACGGCGCGGAAATCACCGTCACCAAACGGTAGGGGACACGGCCGGTATAGACCGCAGGGGTGAGCGTGGCTCACCCCTGCCGAAAAGCTCAGTCCTCCGCGTCGCCGACGTCGCCCAGGTCGACGTTCTCGTAGCTCTCGAGGTTCTCCTCGTCGTCGTCCTCGAGCTCGAAGTTCTCGTCGTCGTCGACGACGTGCACCGCCGCCTCCTCCGCGCCCGCGGCGGCACCGTCGATGCCGACGTCCTCCGCGTACAGCTCACTGTCGTCGTCACTGTGCGCACCCTCGTCGGAGGCGACCAGGCGGCCGGAGCGTTCGGCGCCGACCTGCGGCCCGCCGACGTCCTCCCCCTGCTCCGCGTAGGGGTCGACGTCCGGGACCTCCTGGGAGACCCGCTGGTCCAGCGACTCCCCCTGCAGGGCCTCGTCGGCGGTCGTCCCGAATCCTTCGCCCGCGGACCACTTCTCCGGCGGCGAGTACCCCTCGTCGAGCAGATCCTCGACACCCCGGTCGTTCAGGGTGTCCTCCGCCTGCAGCTGGTCCTCGTCGTCGACGCTGTAGCTGCCGTAGTCCTCGCGGTTGTTGTCGGTCATGAGCCAACCTTGGCGCGTCGCGAGCGGTGGAATCAAGCTCGACGGAGAATGGGGCCCGTGGATCCGGTCAGGCTGACGTTGGACCAACTGCGGGAGCTGCGCGACGACATCGCGCCGCGGGCCGCGCGGCGGTCACGCGCCTCGTTCCGCCGCCGGACCGAGCGCTGGCGCAGCCGGGCCTTCTTCATCGCCCAGTGCGCGCTCGCGGCCGGCGTCGCCTGGGCGATCGGCCGGTACGTCGTCGGTCACAAGCAGCCGTTCTTCGCGCCGGTCGCGGCGATGGTCTGTCTCGGGTTCAGCTTCGGGCAGCGGCTGCGCCGGGTCGCCGAGGTGATGGTCGGCGTGGCGGTCGGGGTCGGCGTCGGTGACCTGTTCGTGCGCGTCTTCGGCACCGGTATCCCGCAGATCATCTTCGTGATCGCGCTCGCGATGAGTGTCGCCGTACTGCTCGGGGCCGGCACGTTGATGACCACACAGGCTGGTGTCCAGGCCGCGATCGTCACCACCCTGCTGCCGGACCCGGGCGCCGGTTTCAGCCGCTGGCTGGACGCGGTGCTCGGTGGGGTGGTTGCGCTGGCCGCTGCCACGATCGCCCCGGCCGCCGCGATCCGACGGCCGCGGCAACAAGCGTCCGGCGTACTGAACGAGCTGGCCGAGATCCTGATCGAGACCGCCGACGGGCTGCGTTCCCGCGACGAGGACGCAGTCACCGACGCGCTCCGCCGCGCCCGGGCCAGCGAGTCCCAGCTCGACGACCTGCGCAGCGCGGCCGACGAGGGCGTCGCGGTCGTCCGGCTGTCCCCGTTCCGCCGGCGGCACCGGGGGCGAGTCCAGGAGATCGCCGATCTCGTCGTACCGCTGGACCGCGCGATCCGGAACATCCGGGTCCTGGTACGCCGCTGCGCGGTGTCGGTCTGGCGGGACGAGAAGATGCCGTCGGAGTACCCGATGCTTCTCGACCGGCTCGCCGACGGCACCCGGCTGATCGGCGAGTCCCTGTTCGAGCCGGCCGCGGACGTCGCCGCGCACCGCGTACTCGGCGAGCTCGGCCGCCGGACCGCGGAGATGCCGCTACCGGTCGGACTGTCCGCGGTCGTCGTCCTCGGGCAGCTCCGCTCCACGATCGTCGACCTCCTCGAACTCACCGGCACGTCGTACGACGACGCCCGCAAACTGGTCCCGCTCCGTCTGGACGGACTCGACGAGAAGTAGTGACTCAGGTCACATCGCGGATCTCCGTCATACCTGGGGACCGGCGCCGTCTCACTGGCATGACGATCCACCGACTGATGAGCACGATGGCCACCGAGCAGGTTCGCCAGCTCGAGGACCTGCTGGCCGTCGACCTCCCCCAGACCACTGACGACCGGAGCGACGCCGCCGCCGAGCAGTAAAGGCGCCACCGGACGAACGGATCCAGGCGGCGCACCGGACGGTCTTGCCCACCGAGCTAGACCGCACGGACGTCGCACACCAAACGCAGAGGCGCCCTAGTGCGCGGCGCCGCCGGATCCGTTACCCAGGTGCACGGCCACAGACGTGCACCGAGAACCACCCGCCGGTCTGTCCTGACGCCGCTTGCGCGAGGCTCAGGCCAGACCGGCGGGTGGTTTCTTTACTTGCTGGAAGCAACCGTGATCTCGGTGGTCACCGAGTTCGCGATGAAGCACTCCTGGTGGGCACGGTGGTGGATCCGCTCGATCGTCGCGGCGTCCGGCTCCTCGCCGGCCCAGACGATCGTCGGGTGCAGCGTCACCTCGGTGATCGCCACCCGGCCGGCCGCGTTCTTCGCCATCACGCCGACCGCGTGGTCGTCGTACGACTCCACGACCAGGCGCTTGCGGGCCGCGATCGCCAGGAAGGTGAGCATGTGGCAGGACGACAGCGACGCCACGAACGCCTCCTCCGGATCGACCGGCCCCGGATTCCCCAGGTACTTCGGGTTCGCCGAGCCGGGCACCGTGATGCCGCCGTCGAAGTGCCACTGGTGGTCGCGGTTGTAGGTGTCGTAGGTGAACTCGTGCTCACCACGGCTCCAGCTCACATCGACCACGTGCTCCGACATGTCCTACCTCTCCGAAACGGCCGCCTTCGCGGGTGCGGTGACGGGATTGCATCGTACGGGAGTGTGCCCCGGCAGCTTGGCGACGTAGTCGCTGTCGTACCGGGCCGCCATCCCGGCGACCGGGAAGTCCGTCGTCACCCACTGTGCGCCACTGGCCAGAGCGATCCCGAGCCGGGTGTAGTCCTTGTCGCGGATCGTCGCCATCGGCTCGTCCGACCGGGTGCGAACCAGGTAGCCCTTCGTCACCAGTCGCTGGATCTCGGCCTGGTTCGCGCCGCGCGGGTCGTTCACCTCGGTGACCGCGGCGTCCGGCGCGCCCTCGGGACCGCGGGTGAAGACCGCCCGGCCCTCCAGGTTCGGCTTACCCGCCGTGTAGGTGTCGCGGATCTCGCCGGGTCCACCGTTGTCGAAGTAGAACATCACCTGGCCGCGAACGCTGTTCAGCCTCGGCCAGCCCTTGGTGAGCACGGACTGCTCGAGGGTCAGACCGGGCTTGCGGACGTCGTCCGGCGTGACGATCTCGTTCTCGGCGAACACCGACCGGATCTCGGTGTCGACGCTGTCCAGGTTGGCGGCGTCCCACGGCGGCGCCTTCACGCCTCCGGCGGCGACCACGTTCGGGTCGGACTGCTTGAGCTCGAGGTTGATCGCGATCGGCACGTGGTTCGGGTGCGTGTCGGACCAGGTCTTCACCTGCTGCAGGCACACCACGAACGTGGCGCAGTTCGTGTTGTAGTCGAAGTCCGGGACGTGCATGACCTTGATCCCGGGCTTGGCCATCGCCGGGTCGGTCAGCGGACCCTGCCCGGTCAGCTTCCGGATCAGCGGGTAGGTGTACAACCCGCCCTGCGGATCCGGGAACAGGTCCAGCTCGAGCGAGCGGACGTTCTGGTCCTCCAGCTGCTGCGTGATCGGGGCGTGCGAGTACCACAGGTCCACCGAGCCGGCGTTCTGCTGCTGCTGGACCTTCTGCTCGTTCGGGCTGAGCTCCCGGTGATAGGAGTTGTGCGAGCCGACGACCTGCATCTGGTTCAGCCGCAGGCCGTCACCGGCCGCGTGCGAGTCCTGCCGAGCGACCGCCGTACCGGCGACACCGGACGCCGCGAGCGCCACCGATGCGAGGCCTGCGACCGCTGATCTGCTGATGCGCATACGAAGTTCCCCTCCTCGTGATTGACGGCAATCTGTCACATACGGGTGGCAACGGTGTCCCCCCGATGCGTGGACAATGAGTGAATGGTGACTTCGGGGGCGTATCCGCTGCGCCGGACGCCGACCCAGGACCGGGCGAGCCGGCAGGTCGAGCGGATCCTGGACGCGGCCTGTGCCGAGGTGGTCGAGCGCGGGTACGACGCGGCGTCGACGAGCGGGATCGCGAAGCGGGCCGAGATCGCGGTCGGCAGCGTGTACCGCTACTTCCCCGACAAGCGCAGCCTGATCCAGGCGATCGAGCGCCGGAACCAGGCGCGCTACACCGACGCGGTCAGCGAACGGCTGGCCGGTGTCACCAGTTGGCGCGGGGCGGTCGATGTCACGCTGGACACCTTCCGGGACATGCACCGGACCGACCCGGGATTCAAAGCGGTCGTGCTGAGCGGTCTCGGGGACCCGGAGCTGGAAGCGAAGCCGGGCGAGTTCGACGACCAGCACGCCGGCGAGTTCGCGGAATTGCTGGTGGCGCGGTTCGGCGCGCGCGAATCACAGGACTTCCGGTTGGCGGTGACGCTGAGCATCACGATGGGCGAGGCGCTGGCGCACCTGGCGGACCGGTTGGCCGCGGACGAAGCGAAGTACGTCCTGGATCAGGGCCGGCCGGTGCTGTACAACCTGCTCGCCCCACATCTGCCTGCTTGAGCCGAGGAGCGGCTCAAGCAGGTGAACCGTCAGGCTGCTGGGGCCGCGGAGTACGGGCCCAGCGTCGGCCAGTGGCTGACCCGGCCGGCCAGGCGAGCCCGGCGCGGCGAGCGGACGTCGTACGCGACGATCACCCGATCACCCTTGGCGTAGGTCAGCCGGCTCCCGACCGGGAACTTGCGAGCGACCTCGTACGGTCCCTCACCCCGGCGGGTGTAGTACTCGACGATGACCTCGGTGTACACCGCCGGGGCACCGCTCTCCAGTTGGCCGCGGACCGGGCCTCGCACCCGGATCACTCGTCCCGCGGTCTTCTCTTCCGTGCCGGTGGGGAGCCGGTCCCGCCGGATTCCGGCCAGGACGTCGGTCACGATGAAAGCCGCAACCACCAGCACCAGGCCGAAACCTAGAACAACGATCGTCAACATGGCACTCACCCCCGACGCGCCACCCGCGAGTGACGCGGTCGTTGTCGAAACTGCCTTGCGCGGCCCTTGCCGCACACCGGTGAGACGCCACCGGATTTCACTTGGTTCCAGGTAAGTACAAAATCTTTTCTACATGAACATAGTAGAACCCGGTGGAGCGGTGTTGCTAGGGGTGTAGTTGACCTGAAGTTGTCAGTTTCCGCCCATCCCGAACTGGTACTGCGGTGGAACTGGCCGGTGGGTGCCAAGCGCCTCCTCGGCCGCCAGCCAGTACTCGGTGAGCGGATTCGCGCCTTCCCGGACTGTCGCGAGCTGGATTCCGGCCGCCAGCAGTTCGTGGGCCGCTGCCGGGTTTCCGGTCTCCAATGCGTGCCTGACCTGCAGCAATTGGATCCGGGGATCGTCCGGAGCGTGCTCCAGCATCCGCTCCGCACGGGTCACGTCGGTGTCGAGCGCGGCGGCCACCGCCTCCACCACCAACGGCACCAGATCGGGCCGGAGTTCGACCGCGCGCTCGTAGTACACCGATTCTCCCGTGACTACACCGAGGTTGCGTAGAGCCCAGGCGTTGTCGCCGGACTGCCGCCACGCGGCGATCGCGCCGTCGACATCACCGTCGTAGTGCCGCGCGACGCCCCGGTGGTACCAGACCAGCCAGTTGTCCTCGGCGGCCTCCAGCAACTCCCGCCACGCCACCAACGTCCCATCCGGTACGTCGTCCTCCGCCGGCAACTGTCCGTCGAGCAACGGGAGCCACGCCCGCTCGCGCGACGTCATCGTGTCCGGAGCGAACGGCGTACCGTCCGACACTGTCCAACTGGTGCGGGCCAGCTCCAGCGCGCCCCATCCGGAGCCGACCGCGAGGCTCTCCGCCGGTACTGCGTCGACGATGCCGAGCCACGCCTCTTCGCGGGCGGGCAGTGCCTCGAGCAGCGGACTCAACGCGGCGGCGCCGGCGCGACGAGCCGTGCGCCAGTCGTCGGAGTGCGCGGCGCTCGGGTCCACGGACATCCGGCCGTACGCCTCCAGCCAGTGCCAGTTCGTTCCGGCCGGCAGCTTCAGGTGCTCCATCTGGGTCCGGGCGAGACCCGCCTGAATCTCGGCGTACCCGTCGCCTTCGAGTCCTGGTGACAGCCACTCCTGCCAGCGGTGGCCGCCGTCGCCCTGGCCCCAGACGAACAGCTTCCGGCCCTGCAGCCGCTCGGTCGACGCCTGCACCAGACCGGCACCGGCGCCGTCGACGGAGGCGATCCACGAGTCCTCGTCCGCCAGTGGCTCGAAGAAGAAGTCGACCGCCCGCGGGTGCCGCGTCGGGTAGGTCAGATCGGCGCCTTCATAGAGAGGTACGTCGACCAGGTCGAGGCGACTGCCGTACCCGAACCGCCAGGCCTGGTCAGCCGGGACGAGCACCCGCCGGTCCGCCGACTCCGGGACCGCGATGTTCGACCACCAGTACGCCGGGACGTCGGTGTCGGACGGGTTCTGCAGGCGCACACCGACGTACAGGAACTCGGAGTCGTCGGGGAGCCAGAAGTCGAGTTGGGTGACGAGGTTCCGGGTGCGTTCGAGCTCCCACAGCCGGAGCACCGGAGTACCGTCCGGGCCTTCGACGCGGGCGGCGTGCATCGGCGCGCAGG
Organism: Kribbella sp. NPDC043289; assembly: GCF_056436705.1. Classification (NCBI taxonomy): domain Bacteria; kingdom Bacillati; phylum Actinomycetota; class Actinomycetes; order Propionibacteriales; family Kribbellaceae; genus Kribbella; species Kribbella sp. NPDC043289. Next base: position 128,485 of record NZ_JBWKCB010000002.1, on the reverse strand, counting down.
TGCCGGTCCAGTGGCCGGTGCTGCCGACGTTCCACTCGACGCCGCCGGCGAACCAGGCATTGCGGAGCGCGAGGTTCGCGGGCTGGAAGACTGGGTTGCGGTAGAGCAGCTCCTCGCCGGTCGCCTTGTGGACGAGTGAGTAGAGCCGGCCGCCGAGGCTCGGCAGGACGGTCGCCCGGACGTGGTCGTTCTCCAGCACCAGCGCGGGGAGCGGCGCCTCCACCAGCCTGCGGTCGTAGCCGTCCTGGTTGAGGCACGGCAGGGGGCTGTGCAGGCGCCCGTACTCGATGTTCTCCCGGAGGTCCGCGGGCAGCTCAGCGATGTTCTCGACGTGGTGCGGCTCGCGCTGCGTGCGCAGCGGGGCGAGCGGGTTCTCCGAACCGAGCGAAGCTGCGGGAAGTACGACGTTTTGCGCAGAAAGAATCGTCACGCACTCATCTTCGCAAGTGCGCTATACATGGTCGACATGGACGCTGATGTGATCGTCGTCGGGGCGGGACTGGCCGGGCTGGCCGCGACCGCCGAACTGGCCGACGCCGGCCGGAAGGTGCTGCTGCTCGACCAGGAACCCGAGGCCTCGCTCGGCGGCCAGGCGTTCTGGTCGTTCGGCGGCCTGCTGTTCGTCGACTCCCCCGAGCAGCGCCGGATGGGGATCAAGGACTCCCGCGACCTCGCGCTGCAGGACTGGCTCGGCTCGGCCGGTTTCGACCGGCTCAACGACGAGGACAAATGGGCGCGCCAATGGGCCGAGGCGTACGTCGACTGGGCGGCCGGCGAGAAGCGTCCGTGGCTGCACGCCCAGGGCGTCCGGTTCTTCCCGGTGGTCGGCTGGGCCGAGCGCGGCGGGTACAACGCGGACGGCCACGGGAACTCGGTGCCGCGCTTCCACATCACGTGGGGCACCGGCCCGGGTCTGGTCGCGCCGTTCGAGCGGCGCGTGCGCGAGGCGGTCGCGAAAGGACTGGTCGAGTTCCGGTTCCGGCACCGCGTCGACGAGTTGACCGTGACGGGTGGAGTGGTCGACGGTGTCGCGGGCAAGGTACTCGAGCCCAGCGACGTACGGCGTGGTGAATCGAGCTCACGCGTCGAGGTCGGTGACTTCGCACTGACAGCGCAGGCCGTGATCGTCACGTCGGGTGGGATCGGCGGAAACCACGACCTGGTGCGCGCGCAGTGGCCGGAGCGGATGGGGACACCGCCGAAGCGGATGATCAGCGGAGTGCCGGCGCACGTCGACGGCCGGATGCTCGCGATCACCGAGCAGGCCGGCGGCCGGTACGTGAACCGGGACCGGATGTGGCACTACACCGAAGGCATCCAGAACTGGGACCCGATCTGGCCACTGCACGGGATCCGGATCCTGCCCGGACCGTCGTCGCTCTGGTTCGATGCCACCGGCAAGCGACTGCCGGTGCCGCTGTTCCCCGGGTTCGACACGCTCGGCACCCTCGAGCACATCATGCGGACCGGACACGACTACACGTGGTTCGTGCTCACCCAGAAGATCATCGAGAAGGAGTTCGCGCTCTCCGGTCAGGAGCAGAACCCGGACCTGACGAACAAGGACGTCAAGGGCGTCCTCGGCCGGGCCCGCGGCGGCGCGACCGCACCGGTCCGGGCGTTCATGGACAAGGGTGCCGACTTCGTTGTGCGCGGCAACCTTCCGGACCTGGTCCGCGGTATGAACGACCTCACCGGCGAGAACCTGATCGACCTCGACGACCTGGAGCGCCAGATCGTGGCGCGGGACCGCGAGCTGACCAACACCTTCACCAAGGATCTGCAGGTGACCGCGCTCCGCGGCGCCCGGAACTATCGCGGCGACAAGCTGATCCGGGTCGCGTCCCCGCACCGCATCCTCGACCCGAAGGCCGGCCCGCTGATCGCCGTCCGGCTGAACATCCTGACCCGCAAGTCGCTCGGCGGCCTGCAGACCGATCTGGACTCCCGCGTCCTGCGCACCGATGGCACTCCGCTCCCCGGCGTCTACGCGGCCGGCGAGGTCGCGGGCTTCGGTGGCGGCGGCGTCCACGGTTACCGCTCGCTGGAAGGCACCTTCGTCGGCGGCTGTCTCTTCACCGGCCGTACGGCGGGACGCGCGGCCGCGAAGGCGGTGTCCTGAGGGACCACCGCGGGGCCCGTGGTTATGTGCTGCGATCCGATGTCCGAGCAGAAAGGCGACTCCTAGCGTGACGCCATGCGCCGTCTCCTCGCCCTCGTCACCTCAACCGTCACTTCAACCGTCCTGCTCGCCGGAGTGACCGTGCCGGCTGATGCCCATCGTTCGGTCCGCGTCCCCGACGCGGAGCACCAGGAGGTCGCCCGGCTCGACGACCTGACCACAGCGGGCACCGTGAAGTCCGGGCACACCAACCCGGCCGACTACGCGGGTCTGACCCATGCGGGGCTGCCCGCGCATTCCGGCGTACCCGGGGTGCAGATCGACGGGTATTTCCGGGACAACTCGCACACCAACACGAACCATGGGTGGAACCACGACTCGCAGTTCGTGATCCGGCTACCCGAGCACTGGAACGGCGGTCTGGTGGTGTCGGGGTCGCCCGGCGTACGGGCGCAGTACGCGAACGATGTCGCGATCTCGGACTATGTGCTCTCGCTGGGGTACGCGTACGCCGCGACCGACAAGGGCAACACCGGCGCGGAGTTCTACAAGGACGGCGTGCGCCCCGGGGACGCGATCGTCGAATGGAACGTGCGGATGACGCAGCTCGCGCGAGCAGCCCGCGCCACGGTCGCGCAGTACTACGATCAGCGGCCGCGCGAGGTGGTCGCGGCCGGGATCTCGAACGGCGGTTACCTGGTCCGCTGGCAGCTCGAGAACCATCCCGAGCTGTACACCCGCGGCGTCGACCTCGAAGGCACGCTCTGGACCGTCGACGGGCCGAACCTGTTCACGTACTTGCCGCAGGCAATCAAAGGCTACGAGCTGAAGAACCCGGCGCTGATCACCGCCGCCGGCTTCGACCCGAAGTCCGACTTCCTGTGGGATTACCACTACACCGTGTACTGGAAGCTGACCCAGCGCATCTACGCCGCCGAGCTGGACCCGACATACACGGGCAGTGAGTCCGACTACGACTACGCACTCAGGCCTGAAGCACACAAGGCGATCAAGCGGATCGCGCTGACCGGGAAGATCCGGAAGCCGCTGGTCACCATCCACGGCACCTACGACAGCCTGCTCCCGATCACCCAGGACTCCGACGTGTACGCCGAGATGGCGCGGCACACCGGCCTGCACAGGTACCAGCGGGTCGAGGCAGGCAATCACGTCGACGGTCTCGTCGACACCTACCCCGACCGGCTGGTCCCGCTCGTCCCCCGGTTCCAGGAAGCGATCAGAACACCATGGTGAGCAGGTCGGCGAACATTTCCTGTTCGTCGATCTCCAGCCCGCGGTTGGTGAACCAGGTCGCCATGTTGTGGCAGTCGCGCATCAGGAAGTCCATACCCTTCGGGTTGCCGACGATGTCGACCACCTGCGGGAGGTCGATCATCACGATCCGCTCCCCCTGGGCGAGGACGTTGTACGGCGAGAGGTCCCCGTGCGCGAGTCCGGCGCGGGCCAGCTCACGCATCCCGCCGCGGAGCTGCTCGAAGTACTGACCGAGCAGTTCCTTCGACGGCCGGACCTGGGCGAGCCGGGGCGCGGCGCCGCCCTCTCCGTCGTCGATGAACTCCATCAAGAGCTCGGTGCCGTCCACCTGGACGGGGTACGGCACCGGGACGCCGGCCGTCCACAGCCGGTTGAGGGCATCCCATTCGGCGTAGGCCCACTGCCCGGCCGCGACGCTCCGGCCGTGCGAGGACTTCTTCGCCATCGCCCGGCTGTCCCGGCTGTTGCGGGTACGGCGCCCCTCGACGTACGCCGTACTGCGGTGGAAGGACCGGTGTTCCTCGGTGCGGTACCGCTTCGCGGCGAGCAGCGAGGACTTCGCCGGGTTGTCGCCGATCGCGACGACGGCCCGTTCGAGCAGGAAGACGTCGGCTTCCTTACCGGTTTTGAGGACGCCGAGCTCGGTGTCGATCGCAGCCTGTTCCGTCACAACCCAGTCGGGTCGTGGTTCCGGGCCGCGAGAGCCGCGCTCGACGTCCAGCCAGGTGGACCACCGCTGATCCGGGCCCAGTTGCTCGTCGACCGAATGGAACTGGAAGACGTAGGCGTCGGCCGGATCGGGTTGGGACTCATCATTGGTGAATTCGGCCCAGCGGGAGTCGAGATCTGCGTAAGAGGTATCAGAGATGCGGTATTTCGAAGACAACTGGTGTGCTCCTGAACGAAGAAGAGAATCTGACGCGGACATGCCGCAGCACAGCGATGGCCATCCGTCAGCCCTCCTTAGGTCCAGGCAGCGTCTACCGCCGCTCGGTGAGATCAGGATGCCTGCCCGCCAGGCACCCCGCAACGTATTTATCGGAACTGCGATCGCGCGGTCGGCCGGAGCCGCAGTTCCTGCGCTGGCTTCGCCGACCGGCAGACCAGTTCGGGCAGCACCCGCTGCTGCCACACCCTCGACGCCGCGAGCAGCCGGCGATGCTCGTCGTACGCCGTGTCGTCGGTGAACCGCGCGAACCAGGCGAGCACCACCTCGTCCCGCAACGGCAACTGTGGAAAGTTGTTCTCGGCAACCAGACTCTCGAACACCGCGACCGGCTCGGCGCCGGTCCCGGCCAGCACCGGAGCGACCTGATCGGTGAAGAACTCGACAAACCCGTCGTCCTCCGCGCCCCGGTGATAGACAGCACCCGCGACCACCGAGTCCGCCGGCTCGTCCTTCCGCACCACGTCGAGCGCCGGGTACGCCGTACCGAGCCGGACCGGCCTGAGCAACAGTGCATTGTCCGAGTCGATCATCGTCGCGTTCGCGGCCGCGGAGTGCGCGTGCCAGATCGGGCCGTAGTAGAAGGCGTTCAGTGCGTCCGCCCGCGCGGGCAGATCACGGAAGCCGCGCAGCCAGACGAACCGGTCCGGGTGATCGAGGTCACGGAACTGACCGGCGATGTGCATCCCGGTCTGTTCCTGTCCCTCGACGAAGTACGTGTCGAAGAGGTCGATCAGGGTGTCCCGTCGCCCGGGGTGCAGCGTGTACTGGCGCAAATCGACGGCGGCGCAGCATTCGTTCATACGCGTCAGCGAACCATCGAAACCTGACAGTTACTGTCAGGCGACAGTCGTTTCAAACACTCGTAACAGCCCGGTACTTGAAAGCTCTGGCCGAGTTTGGTCTGGTGGAACCAGTGGTTGAGCCCCCTGCCACCAGACTTGCACGACGACACGACGAGGTATCTCCCGTGACGATCGCAGCTGCCGAAGAGAAGCAAACCATTGCCGATGCCACCCACGACCTGCTGCTGGAGGCGGACAGCGTCCCGGATCCCCGCCACCAGGCGTGCCTCGACGAGGTCGTGCTGCTGAACGCTCCGGTGGCGAGGTCGATCGCCTCCCGCTACCGCAGCAAGGGAGTGGACGCCGACGACCTCGAGCAGGTCGCGTACCTGGGTCTGGTGAAGGCGGCCAACGGCTACCGCCTGGACGCCTCGACCGCTTTCCTGTCGTACGCCGTACCGACGATCCGCGGTGAGCTGAAGCGGTACTTCCGCGACTGCGCCTGGACGATCCGGCCGCCGCGCCGGGTCCAGGAGATGCAGGGCAACATCGCCGCGGCCGAGCCGGAGCTGATCCAGCGGCTCGGGCACGTGCCGACCGACGCGGAGACCGCCGCGGCGCTCGGCACCGACCCGTCCGAGGTGGCCGAGGCCACCTCGGTGCGCGGCTGTTTCAGCACGCTGTCACTGGACGCCCCGGGCGCGACGGAAGCCGGCACCAGCCTGCTCGACACGGTCGCGGACGCCGAGAACGGCTACGACCTGGTCGAGGACGTGCACACCCTCACCCCGGCGGTCGCGAACCTCGGCGACCGGGACAAGCGGATCCTCCAGCTGCGGTTCTGCAGCGGCTTCACCCAGGAGGAGATCGGCAACGAGCTCGGGGTCAGCCAGATGCAGGTGTCCCGGCTGCTCCGCGGGATCCTGGAGAAGCTGCGCTCCGAACTGGCCAGTCAGGTACCGAAGAACGGGTAGTGGTGGTCCGCACGGGACCGAGATGAGCCGGCGGGCGCCGCGCAAGCCGACCTTTACCCGCTGGTCGGTACGGTAGCGTCGCTTGCGTGGACTTCGACGAGGCGGCGGACACGCTCTACGCGGCGCCGGCCGCCGAGTTCATTGCCACCCGCAATGAGCTGGCCAAGCAGCTGAAGGCCGACGGCGACCCGCTCGGGTCGACCCGGCTGAAGGCGCTGCGCAAGCCGACGGTCGCTGCCTGGGTCACCAACCTGGTGTCCCGCAAGCTCCCGGACGAGCTCGACGACCTGCTCGCGCTCGGTGACGAGTTCCGCGAGGCGACCGCCGACCTCGACGGCGACCGGCTGCGCGACCTGACGCCCAAGCGCCACAAACTCCTGGACACGTTGGCCAAGCAGGCGGCCAAGTTGGCCGGGGACGAGGGCCAGAAGATCAGCCCGGACGTCGGCCAGAAGCTCCGCGAGACCCTCGACGCCGCGCTGGTGGATCCGGCCGCCGGCGACGCGGTGCGGGAAGGCCGGTTGAGCAGTGCGCTGCGGCACGTCGGCTTCGGCGTCATCGACGAGAACGGCGAACCGTCCAATGTCACGCCGCTCACCGACGAACGCCGCCAGGCAGCGCGCGATCGCCGCAAGGCGCAGCAGCAGACCGAGACGGACACCGCCAAGGAGAAGCACGACGCGGCCGCCCGTGAGCAGGAGGAACGCGAGGCCGCCGAGCGCGCCAAGGCCAAGCAGGCCCTCGAGGACGCGGTCGCCGCGGCCCAGGAGGCCGAGGCCACGGTCGAAGATCTCGACACCCAACTCGACAACGCCCGCGAAGCGCTCTCCGAGGCCCAGGCCCTGGTCCACCGCCTCGGTTCCGAACTCGACGAAGCCCGCCGCACCGCCCGCGACGCCCAGAAGGAGAGCCGCGAGGCGCGCAAGCGGTACAACCGCCTCTGACCTGACCGATTAGGGTCTATCGCCGTGGGTGGACTTCTGCTGGGCGGCGTCGTGGTGTTGGGGGCTTCGGTCCAGTGGATGACCGGGATGGGTTTCGCCCTGGTGGCGGTGCCGGCATTGGTGCTGGTGCTCGGGGCGCAGGACGGTGTCGCGCTGGCCAACTGTGCGGCCGGAGTGATCTCGCTGGCCGGTCTGTCGGAGGGCTGGCGGCGGGTTCGGCTGCGCTCGATGGTGCCGTTGATCGTCGCCGCGGCGTGCACGGTGCCGGTCGGCGGCTGGTTCGCGCGGCGGCTGCCCGAGCCCGTTCTCCTGGTCACGATGGGTGCCTTGGTGACGGTGGCCGTACTGCTCCTGCTTCGCGGGCTGCGGCTCCGCGCGCTGAGTGGTGTCGGCGGAGCCGTGGGCGCCGGCGCGGTCGGCGGTTTCATGAACGCGGCAGCGGGCCTCGGCGGACCGCCGGTCTCGCTGTACGCCGTGAACGCGGGCTGGACAATGCGCGAGTTCGTCCCGAACGCACTGTTCTACGGCACCATCGTCAACGTCTTCTCGGTGGCCGCGGGCGGACTGCCTGACCTCAGCTCGGTCCAGTGGGTCGTCGCAGCGACCGGACTGGCGATCGGGGCGGTGGCCGGGCGCACGCTGGCCGGGCGGGTGTCCGAGCCGCGGGCGCGGTTGCTCGTGCTGATGCTGGCATTGGTCGGCGGGGCGACCACGGTGCTCAAAGGCGTGTGGGGCCTTCTCCCGGCGTAGGCAGCAGGTACCGGCTGGGATTCGCCGGGGCGCCGGCGTCGAGCCAGCGGTGGAAGCCATCCGGGTTGCGTCGTTCGAACTCGTCGAGGCAGATCCGCCGTACCTCGGCAACTGCCTGGCGGTCTCGGAGCCCGGCGTCGTGGGCGAGCTGCGTCACCGTCTCCGACCAGACGCCGCAGAGTTCCTCGATGCTGAGCGGGCACTGCAGCGATGCGATCAGCTGCTCGTCCTCAACCAGCTGAGTCTCGGACCACCGGCTCAGCCTGCGTTCCTTGCGGACCGCCCGCCGCGACGGCCGATCGGGTACGGCGAGGTCGATCAGCACGAACAACGCGGCCAGGACCAGCGCCGCAGTCACACCGAGTCCACCCCAGGCGAGCAGTCGAACCAGCCCGGGCAGGGCCAGCACCCCGGCCGCTGCCGTCGCCGCGACCAGCACCGCCGAGCCGTACGGCGCGTCGTCCGTCACGTGCCGGACCACCGCCGCCAGCGGCCAGACCAGCGCGAACACCACGGCAAGCAGGATCGCAGCGGCCACCGGACCGAGCAGCAGAACACCGGCGAGCGCCCCGGCGGTCCCGACCCCGAGACCGGCCGCGAGCCCCATCCGCCGTAGCACCCCGGACTGCCGCATCACTCACTCACCGTCACCCAGCACACCCCACAGAGTCCCTCCCCCGAAGAACGAACAACACCTGAGCACGGTTCCCCAGCCGGCTCCCGCGCAATCCACCGCGTCATCCGCTGGCGTGTTCACGGTGTGGTCGGCGCTGTGGTCCGGACCGTCTTCGCGGATGATGTATCAGATGAGGACCTTCGCCGAACGCGTCCGCGGCCTCGCCCCGGCCCCGTGGGAGCACGACGCAGAGCTGCTCCGCGGCCTGTTCGACGCTCAGCTCGGCAGCCGGCACGCGGACCTCGCCGCCCGCTGGATGCAGTCCCAGGGCACCGGCTTCTACACGATCGGCTCGGCCGGTCACGAGGGCAACGCGGCCGTCGCCGCCGCTCTGGAGCCGACCGACCCGGCGCTGCTGCACTACCGCTCCGGCGCCTTCTACCTGACCCGGGCCGCCCAGTGCGGCTCCAAGGACGGCCTGCGGGACATCCTGCTCGGCGTCGCGGCAGCGACCAGCGAGCCGATCGCGGGCGGCCGGCACAAGGTGTTCGGCCGCGCCGAGCTGGCGGTCATCCCGCAGACGTCGACGATCGCGTCGCACCTGCCGCGGGCGATGGGGGTCGCGTTCTCACTCGCCCGGGCGGCGAAGCTCGGCGTACCGTCGCCGTGGCCGGACGACGCGATCGTCGTGACCAGCTTCGGGGACGCGTCCGCGAACCACTCGACCGCGACCGGCGCGATCAACGCCGCGCTGCACGCGTCGTACCAGGGGCTGCCGATGCCGTTGCTGCTGGTCTGCGAGGACAACGGGATCGGGATCAGCGTGCGCACCCCGGACGGCTGGATCCGGCAGGCCTACGGATCGCGCCCCGGCCTGCGGTACTTCGACGCGGACGGCACCGACCTGGACGCGGCCCTGTCGATGGCGACCGAGGCGGCGACGTTCGTCCGGCGGAACCGGCGGCCGGCGTTCCTGCGGCTGCGGACCGTACGGCTGCTCGGCCACGCGGGTTCGGACGTCGAGACGGCGTACCGATCGCCCGCCGAGCTGGCCGCGGACGAGGAGCGCGACCCGCTGATCGGGACGGCGCGGTACCTGCTCGGCGCCGGCTACACCGCCGACGAGATCATCGAGCTCTACGAGGACAAGCACGCCGACGCGCTCCGGATCGCGGCCGAGGTCGCCGGCCTCCCCCAGCTCACCTCGGCCGAGGCCGTCGCCGCGCCTTTGCGCTTCCCGGCACCGGAGGCGGTCGCCGACGCGTTGCCGCAGCGCACCGCGTCCACGGAGCTCCTGACGCTCAGCCAATCCATCAACCGCGCCCTGAGTGACGTACTGGCGTCCTACCCGGAGGCGATGGTCTTCGGCGAGGACGTCGGCCGCAAGGGCGGTGTGTACGGCGTGACGCGCGGACTGCAGAAGGCGTTCGGACCGGCGCGGGTGTTCGACACCCTGCTGGACGAGCAGTCGATCCTCGGACTCGGGCTCGGCGCGGGAGTCTCCGGGCTGCTGCCGATCCCGGAGATCCAGTACCTCGCCTACCTGCACAACGCCGAGGACCAGCTCCGCGGCGAGGCGGCGTCGCTGAAGTTCTTCTCGCAGGAGCAGTACGCGAACCCGATGGTCCTGCGGATCGCCGGGTACGGGTACCAGAAGGGCTTCGGCGGCCACTTCCACAACGACGACGCGATTGGCGTACTGCGGGACATCCCGGGCGTCGTCATCGCATCTCCGTCCCGACCGGACGACGCGGCCGCGATGCTGCATGCGTGCACGGCCGCAGCGCGCTCGTCCGGGACGGTCAGCGTGTTCCTCGAGCCGATCGCGCTCTACCACCGGCGTGACCTGTACGAAGACGGTGACGAGCAGTGGCTGGCGCCGTACCCCTCCGAGGCGGTGCCCATCGGGCGGGGCCGGACGTACGGCGACGGCGATGCGCTGACGATCGTCACGTTCGGGAACGGCGTACCGATGAGTCTTCGGGTGGCGGCGCGCGTCCCCGGGGTGCGGGTGCTCGACCTGCGCTGGCTGGCGCCGCTGCCGGTCGAGGATCTGTTGCGCGAGGCAACCGCTACCGGTCGGGTGCTGGTCGCCGACGAGACCCGGAAGTCCGGTGGGGTGTCCGAGGGCATCCTCGCCACGCTGATCGACCACGGGTACGCCGGGCGGCTGGCGCGGGTGACGAGCTACGACTCGTACGTCCCGCTCGGCGCGGCCGCGCACGAGGTCCTGCTCGACGAGCAGACCATCGAGCGCGCGGCCCGCGAACTGCTCAGCTGAACAGCCGCTGCCAGATCGGCTTCTTCCGGGCCGGCCGGTGCTGCTCGGACTGCTGCGCACGGGGCTCGCGCGCGGGGCGGTCCATCCGCCACTGGGCGATGACCACTTCCTCGTTCACCGGGCCGGTCGGCACGACGGGGCCAGTGGTGTCGCGGATGCTGACCCGGATCCGCTTGTTCAGATCCGACAGGTACTCGCGGACCTCGGACTCGCGCCGCATGCCACGGACCTTCTCGTGGACGTGCTCCTTCTCCTTGCGGAGCTGGACCGCCGGCGGCAGCAACGCCTCGGTCTCGACGTCCTCGCGGCGGATGAAGTCCTTGACCCACCAGTCGGGGTCGTGCTGGTCGGCGAGCTTCAGTGGTTTGCCGGCGCCGGGCAGGTTCTCGAATTCGCCCTGGTTCTGGGCCAGCTTGATCTGCGACTCGACCCATTCCTGGTTGCTCATACCCGGCGGTCTGCGCTTGGTCATGGCCACACCTCGTCTGTCGTCGTCGACAGTAGCTTCGGAGGAACATCCTACTAGCTTGTGAATGCAATCACAAGGCATACTCGAAGACGTGCGACTGACCGACGAAGAGATCGCGGCGATGACGCCGGCCGAGCGGCGGGAGCTGATCCTGCGGCTTGCCCCGCGGCCGGGCGGCTTGCCGTCCCGGCAGACGATCGAGCGGATCCGCAAGTGGCGGACCGTGCTGATCCTGGTGTGTGTGGCGGTCCTGGTCCCGTGGACGGTGTACCTGGCGATCACCCTGCCCAACCACTACGTCGCCCGGAACTGGGTCGCGACCTGGGTCGGGTTCGACATCCTGCTGCTCACGATGCTGGTGCTGACCGCGATCGGCGGCTGGAAACGCAAGCAGTTCGTGTTCCCGACCGCGTTCGCGTCCGGCGTCCTGCTGCTCTGCGACGCCTGGGTCGACGTGATGACCAGCCAGCGCGGCGGCGACCTCACCCAGGCGCTGCTCAGCGCGCTCCTGGTCGAGCTCCCGCTGGCGTTCGTGCTGATCGCCGGCCCGCTGCGCCTGCTGCGGATCATCGCGATCCGGCACGGCATGGTGCACCCCGACTCGCACCTGTGGCGGATGCCGATCCCGATCCCGGACCTCTACTCCGACCACAAGGTGCCGCCCGCGATCTAAGGTGGCCATCCATGACCAACGGGGCTGTCAGGCTGACAAGGACTGAGGAGAGGATGCCGCATGGCCGGTGAGGTGCTGTCCGTTGTCGGTGGCGAGCGGGTCGCGGAGACGGTACGGCGTACCGCGTCGACCAATCCCGCGCGGCTGAGTGAGGTCGTCGGGACGATCGGGAGCGCCGGGCCGGAGGTGTTCGTCCGGGCGGCCGCGGCGGCGCACGCCGCGCAGCCGGCCTGGGCCGCGACGCCGGCGCCGCAGCGCGGTCAGGTGATCTCGAACGTCGGCCGGCTGATGACCGCCAACAAGGAACGGCTCGCCGCGCTGGTCACCCGGGAGATCGGGAAGCCGCTCGCCGAGGCGCTCGGCGAGGTGCAGGAGATCATCGACACCTGCGACTTCTTCCTCGGCGAGGGCCGCCGGCTGTACGGGCAGACGGTGCCGTCGGAAATGCCGGACAAGCAGTTGTTCACGTTCCGGCGCCCGGTCGGAACGGTTTCCGTGATCACCGCCGGAAACTTTCCGGTCGCCGTTCCGTCCTGGTACATCGTGCCGGCGCTGCTGTGCGGAAACACAGTGGTCTGGAAACCGGCGGAGTACTCCGCGGTCGTTTCCGACGCGTTCTACGAGATCTTCGCGCATTCCGGCGTACCGGCCGGGGTGTTCAACGTGGTGTACGCCGACGGGCCGGACACGTTCACGGGTCTCGAGCAGGCGTTGGAGGCGGGTCTGATCAACAAGGTCGGATTCACCGGGTCGAGTGCGGTCGGGACGCGGATCGGTGAGCTGTGCGGCCGGCACCTGCAGAACCCCTGCCTCGAGCTCGGCGGCAAGAACCCGATGGTGATCACCGAGGACGCGGACCTGGACCTGGCCGTCGAAGGCGCCCTGTTCTCCGGCTTCGGTACGGCGGGCCAGCGCTGCACGTCCCTCGGGACGGCGATCGTGCACCGGTCCGTGTACGACGAGTTCCTCGACCGTTTCGCCCGCGCCACCGCGGCGGCGGCGATGGGCGACCCGACCGAGGACGTGCTGCTCGGGCCGTTGCTGGACGAGAAGTTCGCGGCCGGCTTCGAGAAGACCCTGGGCTGGATCAGCGCGCACCACCGGGTGATCGGCGCGACCGGGCGGGTCACGGCGGACAACCCACGCGCCGGGTTCGTCGGTGATCCGGCCGCCGGGCTCTTCTACCACCCGATGATCGTGGCCGGGGTCCGGCCGGATGACGAGCTGTTCCTGAACGAGACCTTCGGTCCGATCGTCGGCGTCACGGCGTACTCCGAGCTGGACGAAGCGATTGCGCTGGGCAACAAGTCGGGGTACGGGCTGTCGAGTTCGATCTACACCACGGATCCGAACAAGGCGTTCCGGTTCGCGCAGGGGATCTCAGCGGGAATGGTCAGCGTCAACAACTCGACGTCCGGGGCGGAGGCGCATCTGCCGTTCGGCGGGAACGGGAAGTCCGGCAACGGCTCGCGGCAGAGCGGGATGTGGGTGCTGGACCAGTTCACCCGCTGGCAGTCGCTGAACTGGGACTACTCGGGCAAGCTCCAGAAGGCCCAGATGGACACCGAGACCGTGGAGGCCGACTTCTTGTTCCAGCTGCCCTGATGGCGACGCCGGTCCCGGAAACCGCCGATGTGGTGATCATCGGCGGCGGCGTGATGGGCACGAGCATCGCCTTCCACCTGGCCGAGGCCGGAGTGCGGGACGTCGTACTGCTGGAGATGAACGAACTCGGCTCGGGCTCGACCTGTAAGGCCGCCGGCGGCGTCCGCGCGGACTTCTCCGACGCGGTGAACGTCGCGCTGGGCGCGCGCAGTCTGGAGGCGTTCGCGCGGTTCGGCGAGCGGCCCGGGCAGGAGATCGATCTGCATCGGGTCGGGTATCTGTTTCTCCTGGAGACCGCCGAGCAGGTCGAGCATTTCCGCGAGAGCACCGAGCTGCAGAACCGGCTGCAAGAAACTGGCGGGCTACCTACGCGGATGATTTCCGTCGACGAGGCCGTCGCGCTCGCGCCGATCGTCGTACCGGACGGGCTGGTCGGTGCGTGCTTCTCGCCGACCGCGGGGCACTGCACGCCGGAGTCCGTCGTACTCGGGTATGCGTCGGCGGCGCGGCGGCTGGGCTCATCGCTGGTCACCGGCTGCGAGGTTCTCGGGATCGATGCTTCGGGCAACCAGGTGACCGGCGTACGGACGAGTCGTGGCGTGGTTCGGACCCGAACGGTGATCTGTGCGGCGGGGGCGTGGTCGGCGGAGCTTGCGGCGATGGTCGGGGTCAAGCTGCCGGTCGTCCCGCTGCGGCGGCAGATCGCCGTGACCGAGGCGATCGCGAGTCTGCCGGACATGCTGCCGATGACGATCGACTTCACGAGCACGTTCTACTTCCATCGCGAGGGGCCTGGGTTGCTCGTCGGGATGTCGGACCCGGATGAGGTGCCCGGGTTCCACCTGGGTCGGACCGATGCGTGGATCCCCCGGCTCACCGAGGCGATGGCACGGCGGGCGCCCGCGCTGCTCGATGTCGGGCTGACGGGTGGCTGGGCCGGGTTGTACGAGGTGACACCTGATCACAACGCATTGATCGGCGAGGCTGACGGAACCTCGCGATTCCTTTATGCGACAGGGTTTTCGGGACACGGTTTCCTGCAGGGGCCGGCGGTCGGTGAGGTGATCCGCGACCTGTACCTGGGCCGTACTCCGGTCGTCGACGTCAGCCCGCTCGACGCGCGCCGGTTCCAGTCGGGCAGCCGAGCTGAACGGAACATCGTCTGATGACAGCTCTGTTGACGCGCTCGGACATCCTGCGGTCCCTCCACGTGCCCGACGTACTGGACTCTCTGCGCAGCGGTTTCCTGCAGTCGGCGGAGGTCGAGCCGTTGCGCATCCGCACCGACCTTCCAGGACCCGGTACGGCGACTGCGCTGTTGCCCGGGTTGATTCCGGGCATTCCGGCGTACACGGTGAAGGTCAACGCGAAGTTCCCCGGTGCGACGCCGGCGCTGCGCGGTGTGGTCTGCCTTCACGACCTGACCGACGGCACGCTCCTCGCGCTCCTGGACAGCGCCACCATCACCGCCTGGCGCACCGGTCTGGCCGCGGCCTTGGCCACAGACGCCTTGGCCCGACCAACTAGCGCGACCTGGGGAGGATCCTGCGCCCAGATCGGGCACAAGATCCTCCCCAGCTCGGGTCAGGCAGTTGGAGTGGTGGGCGCTGGGGCGCAGGCCGCGATGACGTTGGCGGGCATTGCTGCGTTACGACCCATCGATCGTCTCGTCGTGCATGACCTGGATCCAGGGCGGGCCGCGGATTTCCTTGATAAGCAAGGGATTCCGGGAGAGGTGGTGAACACTCCGCGGGAGGTGGCTGCGGCGGCGGATGTCGTGGTGCTGGCGACGTGGTCCCGGGCACCGTTGCTCACTGCGGCTGATCTTCGGCCGGGGCTGCATCTCACGACGTTGGGCGCGGACGAGCCGGGGAAGGTGGAACTGTCGCGGGATCTGCTGGAGGCCTCGCGAGTCGTCGTGGACGATCGGGCGCTCGCCGTACAGATGGGTGCTCTGGGCAACGTTGGACTGACGGCGGACAGGCTTCACACGCTGACCGAGGTGCTGACCGGCGCTGCTGCAGGACGCCGGTCAGCGGAGGAGGTCACCGTCTACGCGCCCGTGGGACTCCCCTGGCAGGATCTCGCCATGGCCTGGCCCCTCCACCAGGCCACGCACGGGCGCACGATCGACTTCCTCAGCTAGATGACGACAGTCTCAGCTAGATGAACAGCCTCAGTTAGGTGACGACAGCCTCGGCTAGTTGACGACGGCGCCGGCGGTCAGGTTGATCGCGGTGCCGGTGACGGAGCGGGCCAGGTCCGAGGCAGCGAAGGTCGCGATGGCGCCGACGTCGGCCAGGGTCGCGGCGCGGTTCAGCATCGTCTGGGCCGCGGTGTGCTCGGCGACCTCGCGCCGGAAGTCCTCGGGGTAGGTCTCCGGGTTCGACTCCGGAATACCGTTCGTCTGCAAGGTGATCACGCGGATGCCGTGCGGCCCGAGCTCGCAGGCGAGGCTGCGCCGCAGCGCCTCCACCGCGCCGAACCCGGTCTGGAAACTCCCGAGGTTCGCCGCCGGGTCGCCGTACCCGCCGAAGGTGAGGATGACGCCGGAGCCCTGCTCGACCATGCGCCGGGCGGCGGCGCGGGAGGTGAGGTAGAAGGTGCGCAGCATGTTCCGCACCGGTTCTTCGACGTCCGCGAGGGACATGTCGATCAGCGGCGTCCCGAAGTACTGCTTGTGGCCGATCAGGTTGAACGAGATGTCGATCCGGGCGAGCGTCTCGGCGTGCTGGTCGACCGAGCGTTCGTCGAGCGCGTCGACGACCGCGGTCTCGGCCTTGCCGCCGCTCGCGCGGATCTCGTCCGCGACCCGTTCGAGGGTTTCCGCCGTCCGCCCGGCCAGGTGCACCGTCGCACCTTCGGCGGCGAACGCCTTCGCGACCGCGCCGCCGATCGGGCCGGCCGCGCCGTACACAACTGCCTGTTTGTCGTTGAGCATCATCAGGTGGCCTCCTCGGCCAGTTCGGTGACGAGGTCGTCGAGTTGTTGCATCGACGCGCGGATCCCGCGCTCCATGCCGCCGGCGACGTACAGGTCGCGATCCTCGACCGCGAAGAAGACGGTGTTCTGGGTCAGCGTGGTGACCCCGTCGGCCTCGTCGAAGGTGATCAGATTCAGGTAGACGGTCCCGGGCGCCTGGTCGAATTCGTACGTCTGCACGATCCGCTCCTGCGTCGGTTCCCCGTGGTACAGCCCGTGGAAGACGTAGCCCTTGCCGTCGCCGTCGTAGTGCGTCCAGCGCCAGCGACCGCCGTGCCGCGGGTCGAGCTGGTTCACGATCAGCTCGAGCCCGGCCGGACCCAGCCAGCGCGGCACCAGATCGGGTTCGGTGTACGCGCGGAACAGCAGCTCGCGCGGTGCGTTGAACGTCCGGATGATGACGACCTGCGGTACGCCGGGCTCCGCGATGACCTTCACGACTGCTCCTTCAGGTCGTCGAGCAGATCGTCGAGGCGGTCGAAACTCTCCGCCCAGTAGGCGCGGTAGTCCATCAGCCAGCCGACGGCCGCACGGAGCGGCTCGGCCTCGAGATGGCTGAGCCGGGCCGTGGCGCGTTGCGACCGGCTGATCAGACCGGCCGCCTCGAGCACCTTCAGGTGCTTGGACACCGCCGGTTGCGACATGCTGAACGGCGCCGCCAGCTCGGCGACGGTCGCGTCGCCGTGCTGGAGCTGGGTCAGGATCGCCCGCCGGGTCGGGTCCGCGAGGGCCGCGAACACGCCGGTCAACGTGTCTTCATAACCAGATGGTTTCAGAACCATGTGGTTAAGGATGCGGACTGGACCGCCCTGCTGTCAACCGGTCGTCACGGATGCCGCGGCGACTGCCAGTTGTCCGGGTCGCAAAAGGCCGGGTCGATCCCGCGCTGGACGCAGTACTGCCGGAGGAGTTCTTCCCGGGTCGACGGACGACTGCTCGGCCGCGGTTTCTTCGTGGTCGTCGTCGTCCGGGTCGGTTTGGGATCCGGGGTCGATTCGGTCCGCGTGGTGCTCCTGGTCGCGGTCGGCTTCCGGGTCGGCCGTTGGGTCGGCACCTGGGTCGGGGTCGGGTGGGTTGGCACCTGGGTCGGCGTGACGGTCTTCGGCACTCGCGGCGGCGTGACCGTCGGCGACGGTACGTCGGGAGTCGCGGAACTCGTGGCGTCGTCCTGAAGGAACTTCACGGCCGCCGTGTCATCGGAGCCCCCGAAAACACTGATCGAGGAAGCCACGACGCCCACGATCAGAAGAGCCACCGCGGCACCGGCGTACACGACCCGGCGGGACGGAGCGGCGTACTGGCCGAGCGGGCCGCGGACCGGCTTGCCCTTGCCGTCGACCCAGAACACCCAGCCCTCCGGCGCCGGCGGCCAGGACGGATCGGGGCGCCAGGTCTTCGGCGGCACCCAGCTGCGCCGGGGTGGGGTCGGCCAGTTCGGCGGGGCCACGAACCGCTTCAAGGGAACTCCTCCACTCCACCGGGACTCACCCAGGCCAACGACACAGACCAGATGCAGGCTACTTGCGGCGCGGGACCAGTTGCTTTGCGGCTCCGCCCAGTTCCGCGTGTCGGCGTGCTTTTTCGATCAACCCCCAC
The DNA here is from genome assembly GCF_056436705.1 of Kribbella sp. NPDC043289. Lineage (NCBI taxonomy): Bacteria > Bacillati > Actinomycetota > Actinomycetes > Propionibacteriales > Kribbellaceae > Kribbella > Kribbella sp. NPDC043289. The sequence continues at coordinate 110,467 of NZ_JBWKCB010000002.1, read as the reverse complement.
CATCGGAGCCCTTTTAATCAGGTTAGGCTCACCTAAACCTGACGCCCTTTTCGGAGGAACCATCCGCCATGGCCTTGTCCCGAATCCGGTCCGTCGCGGCCGCCGCGATCGCCGTACTGACGCTCGGCGCCGGCCTCACCGCCTGCGGCCAGGACGACACCCAGAACTCCCCTGCGAGTACCGGTGACACCGCCGGCTTCCCGGTGACCATCGACCACCTCTACGGCTCGACGACGATCAAGGCCAAGCCGGAGCGCGTGGTGACGCTCGGCGGTGGCGATCTGGAGGCCTCGATCGCGCTCGGCGTCGTGCCGGTCGCGGGCGCCGACTGGTTCGGGAACCCGAACCTGCGCGGCTGGGTGAAGTCCGCGCTCGGCGACCGCCCGGCACCGAAACTGATCGACTCCTCGGAGCCGAAGTACGAGGAGATCGCGGCGCTGCGGCCGGACCTGATCGTCTATATCAACAGCGTCAACGACAAGTTGCAGTTCGACACCCTGAACGCGATCGCGCCGACGATCGCGGCGCCGGTCGGGACCAAGAACGTGTACGGCGTCGCGTGGCAGGACCAGGTCCGCGAGATCGCGAAGGCGACCGGAACGACACCTGCGGGCGAGCAGGTCGTGAAGGACACCGAGACGCTGCTGACCGACGCCGCGAAGGCGAACCCGGGGTTCGCCGGGAAGGTCATCACGGCGGGCGTGTACTCGGCGAACAGCCTGAACGCGTGGCTGCCGTCCGACCCGCGGATGCGGCTGCTGACGGCGCTCGGGTTCAAGACCAACCCACAGGTCGACGCGATGGAGAACGGTGACTTCTACGTGAAGATCTCGCCGGAGCTGACCGAGAAGCTGAACGCCGACGTGATCTTCATGGCTGCGCTCGACGGCGCCGGCAAGCTCGATCCGGCGGTGGTCAACGACAAGCTGTTCAACGCGGTGCCCGCGGTGCAGGCGAAGCACGTCGCGTATTGGGGCGGTGCGCCGGTGATCAACACGCCGACCCCGAGCGGCGAGTTCTCCAGCGCGATGTCGATCGGCGGTCCGCTCGGCATCAAGTACGCGCTCCCGAAGCTGGTCCCGATGCTGCAGGACGCCCTCGCCGGAAAGGGTTAGAGAACGTCGTCGAGGAGCCGGGTCAGGTCCTCGCCGAACGGGCGGTCGCCGTCGATCGGAGGTACGACGTCGTCGACCGCCCGCAACAGTTCTTGGAGACCGGGCGGCACCGGACGCGCCGACAGCGCGAAGGCCTGGCGTACCGCGAGCAGCTCGCAGGCGGCCGTACCGCGGGTGAGGCGGATCGCGTCGCCGAGGTTCCCGACCGCTTCCCAGGAGAACGTCTGGACGTCCTCCTGACCGTTCGACGTCTCCGCCGTACTGATTGCTGTGGGCAACGTCAGTCGGCGCAACTGGTGGGCGGTGGCGACTGCTCGTTTGTGCACGGCGACGAGGCCCGCCTGTGGACCGGGCTCGCGCGCGAGCTGCGCGGTCAGCCCGGTCACGGCAGGATCCAGTAGCCTGTGAAGTCGCGCCACCGAGACCTCGGCCGCGTGCGCGAGCGCCGCCGTCAGGTGATCGCAATGCGCGGCCAGGTCGATCCCGTGGAACCCGGCCGTTCCGACGAACTCCCCGTCCAGGTACGCCGGTGAGTCGGTGACGCCGGTGAACGCCCGCTCGACCGCGTCGTCGAGCTGCTGCAGAGTCCGTCGTACATGGGCGACCACCTGGCCCGCGACCCGGAACGAAACGGGGGCCTGCAGGCTCCGCGGCTCGTCCTCGGGACCTGCCAGCTCCCGCAGCCGCGCCAGTTCGGACGCCAGTACGGCGTCTCCGCGGCCGACCGCCGGGCGGTACGGATCCCGGTTCGCGCCCACGACCGCGATGGCCCCGGCAGCGATGGCACTGAGCATGCCGGCCAGCCGGTGAACCGCGTGCGCGTGGAAAGCGGCCCGGCCGGTCGCGCCGGGGATGCCGGCCAGCAGCGCGATGCCTTCCTTGGGACCGGGATCCAGCGAGGCGAACGCGTGGGACAGCGGGATGATCTCGCCGGCCGATCCCGCACCCTCGGCGGGGATGTCCGGGAGCTCGCCACTGTTGATCAGGGCCACCAGCGCCTGGATCAGCTCGACGGAGACGGCGGCGTCGCCGGTCAGGAAGGTTCGCAACCGGCCGATCAGAACCGCGCGGGCTTCCTCGGGAGGCAGCCACGGTAGGCCGCCGACCGCGCGGCCGCGGAGCAGGTTGCGCTGGTGGACGCGCTGCTCGTCCTCGGTGAGGCGGACCTTGCTGAGGTTGCCCATGCCGGTGTTCACGCCGTACACAGGCCGGCCCGACTCGAGCGTGCGGAGGGCGGCGGCCCGCGTCGCGGCGAGTCGGTCGAGCAGGGCGGGTGCGAGCTCGATCGGATCGGGGCTCGCCGGGTCCAGGTCGGCGGGATCCTCGATCATCAGTGGAACCGGAGCATCGTGCCGGCGCCGGCGGCCTCGGCGCGGCGCAGGATCAGGTGCGCGATCGCGACGTCCAGCAGCGACAGCCCGCGATGCCAGAAGAGGTTGCGCTCGGCATCGTTCTCACGGCCGGGTGTGCGGCCCGCGACGATCTCGCCGATCTCGGCGTACAGCGCCTCCGGCGACAGCCGCCCGGTGTCCACGTGCCGCCGGAGCGAACCGAAGCGGCCCGACTGCGCTTCCCGCCAGTCGTCCACGACGACCTTGTCCATCACGTCGAGCAGGTCCAGCTCGACCGCGGACACCGTGCCGTACGGTACGACGAAGGCTCCGGGCCGGACCGCCGCCGTACGCAGCAACGGCTCGGGCTCCGTGAGCCGGGTCGCCTCGACGAGGACATCGGCGCCGTCGAAGGCCTCTTCCGCGGTCGCGCACACCCGGATCGGCGTGGACAGCTCGGCGGCGAGGTCCGCGGCGAACTTCTCCCGGGACTCCGGTCGCCGCGACGTCACCCGGATCTCGTCGAGGTCGAGCAGGTCGTCGAGCATCGTGACGTTCCACCACGCCGTACCCCGGGCTCCGGCGTGCGCGAGGATCTTGCTATCTCGCCGGGCCAGGTGCCGGGCGCCGACCGTCGTCATCGCGCCGGTCCGGGCCGCGGTGATCATCGTCGCGTCGAGAACCGCCAGCGGTACGCCGGTGGTCGGGTCGAACAGCGTCGCCATCGCGAGCTCACTCGGCAGCCCCCGCTGGTAGTTCGGGACGAAGTCGCCGACCACCTTCACGCCGCTGATCCCGTGCTCGCCGAGCCCGTCGAGATGACCGCGGAGGATGTTGAAGTGACCGATCCCGCCGTTGTCCGGGGTGAGGTGGACCCGCGGCTCGAAACTCGTCCGGCCCTCGCCGTGCTCGCGGACCGCTTCCTCGACGGCGTCCACGATCTCCAGCCGGGTCAGCCCCAGCGCGTCGATGTCCGGGCCGCTCAGGAAACGCAGCCAGATCCCGTCCGTCACGTGGCTCCTTCGGTTGCCGTCGGTCGATACTTTAGTTTCACGCCGTGACGCTACGTTCGGGACATGGGGTCGACGACTGGAACACCGGAACGCACCGTCATCGGGCACTCGACCGGTGACAAGGTGATGCTGTTCGGCGGGCTGCCGCTGGTCGGGCTGGTGCTCGGGTTCTTCCTGCCGCGGATCGCGAACTGGGCCGCCGACCGGCAGTGGGTGCCGTTCCAGGGGCCGCTCAAGCTGATCGCCGCGTGGGACAGTTGGTGGGTCGTGGTGATCTGCGTGCTGGTCGGCCTGGTCGCCGGTGTGGTGCTCGCCGGGATGGCGCTCGACGACACCCTCAAGGTGACGATCACCGACCGGTCGGTCGAGTTCTCGAAGAACCAGAAGACGGTGACGGTGCCGCGGGAGAAGGTCGCGGTCGCGTTCCTGGACGGGAAGGAGATCGTCCTCCAGGACGCCACGTCCCGCGAACTGGCCCGCGAGAAGCACGACCAGCTGAAGTCCGAGACCAAGCAGATCCCGGGCGCCTTCCGGGCGCACGGGTACCCGTGGTCGGACGCGGGCGATCCGCACGAGTCCGCGTTCCGCCGCTGGATCGAGGACGACCCGGATCTGCCGCCCGCGGTGAACGCCGTCCTCAAGGTCCGTTCGAAGGCGTTCGACGACGGGGACAAGGGCAAGGCCGACCTGCGAGAGCTGCGCACCGAGCTGACCAACCTCGGCTACACGGTCAAGGACAGGGACAAGAAGCAGTACTGGCGCGCGTTTTAGGCACCGAGTAGATGCATCACGGCCGCCGCGTACGCCTGCTCGGCGTCGGCGGAGGTGTGGGTGCTGTCGGTCAGGGTGACCTGCCAGCCGTCGGGGGTCGACTCGAGGGATCGGAAATGCGGTCCGAGGAGCGCACGGAGCTGCTCCTCACGGGGTAACCAGATGACTTCGCGCTGCTCGATGCTGTCCAGCGCCCATTCCGTGGTGCCGTTGAAGCCGATCACCTTGCTGCCCTGGTAATCGTGCACCTCGACGGTCATGTCGCTCACCACGAACACGTCCTCGTCCATGTCCCGGTCCGGTACGACGAAACGATCTCCGGCACCGGGGCTCCACAGCACCCCGGCCTTGCGCAGTCGTCCGGCCTGCTCGATCGTAATCACCCTTCCATCCTCCCCACGGCGGGCAAACGCCGCAGGTCCGCGCGAGCCGCAGCCACCGAGACACGGCTCGCGCGAAGGACCCTCGGTCAGCGTTCGAGGGACCTGTGGTCAGCGTTCGAGGGACCTCAGGTCAGCGCGAAAGGGGACTGGGGTCAGCGCGCGAGGGCGCTGCGCAACTCCTCGGCGCGGTGGGCGATCCGGTCCCGGCACTCGGTGGTCAGCGGCAGGTCGAGGAGCGCAGACGCCTGCAGGTGACTGAGCGCGAACCGGTCCCGCAGCCGGCGGACGGCGATCGCGCGGTCCGGCGCGGTCCGCAGTACCGCGGCAACCTCGTGGCGACGCTCGAACGCGGACAGGACGCCGTCGTAGATCTCCAGCTGCGTGAACGCGGACCGGTCCGGCTCCGGCGGCATCGCGTGCTCGGACTTGTCACCGGTCCGGATCACCTGCCGCCACAGGGCGGGTACGGCGAGCCGGGCGCGGGTGTAGCGCCGCCGGGTCAGGGGCTGCGCGTAGGTCATGGTCATGAGATATCCCCCTAGTGATCAATCTGTCTTGGCCACCGCGTGCGGTTCCCGCGGTGGGCACTTCTTCCCGGGCGTCGTGAGCGCCTCGAAGTGCCAGGGTTCGTTGTCGTACCGGCGGCACACGCCGTACCGCCAGCCGTTCGTGTTCAGCCACGTCATGGCGGCTGTCGGACCGATGTCCACGGCCTTGCCCTGCACGTGGGCGGAGTACTTCGGCGGCAGCACCCACCGGGTCGCCACCTTGTAGGAGCCGTACTTCTCGACCGCCTCGTCGAGCAGCCGCTGCTGCTTGGTCGCGCTGCGCCGAGCGGATGTGATCCGGATCGTCACACCGTCCTTCCTCGCCGCCGCGATCGCCTTCTTCAGGCGGGTCCGCAGCTTCGGCGAGAGGCCCTCGATGCTCTCCTCGCGGACCCCCGTCGACGGCTTCTTCGTCGCCTTCTTGGACGGTGTCGTCTTCGGAGTCACCGGCGTCGTGGACGGGGTCTTCGACGGCGTGTGCGTCGGCCGGCTGGTCGGCTCGGGCGTGGTGGTGACGAGGGTGGTCGCCGGCGGTGCCCCCACCGCCGGCGCGCTCACGGTCGACACGACCGGCTCCTTGTCCGCGGCCAGGCCGAGGACCTCACCCACCTGCGCGTGCCACAGCAGCAGCGCACCGACCACCGTCCCGGCCCCCACCACACCGATCACGGACAGCAACTTTGTCCGTACCCCACCGTGCGGGCGTGGCGGGCGGCGGTCGTGACTCATGGGGTACAGCCTTTCTGATCGGGACAGGGCGGCGCATCGGTCCCAGGGACCGTCCTCGCGTCCCATCTGTAGCCCCTGAGTATCAGTTCGGACGCCGAGCCTCCTCCAAAAGTTGGAGAGACCGCCCCTCCGGTCAGATGAAGCTTCGGCAAACACAAGCTGACTACGCTGGGCGACGTGAAGGGACTCTGGCGGAGATTGTCGCAGGGGCAGCAGGATCTGCTGCTCGCCGCGGTGATCGGCGTGGTCTGGTTCGGGGCGCTGAACCTGATCAACGGGACCGGCCTGCGCCCGCGCAACCCCGCGGTCTCGGTGGTGACCGGGGTCTTCCTGGTCGCCACGGTCGCCTTCGCCCGCCGAACGCCGCGCACGATGCTGCTCGTCGTCTCGGTCCTCTACCCGTTCATGTACGCCGCGGTCGGCACCGGGCTCGCCGCTCAGCTCGGGCTGACGATCTTCGGTCAGCCGGAGATCAGCGACGCCGCGCTGCAGTCCGAGATCCATCTCGTCCCGCTGCTCGTCGTCGGGTACCTGGCCGCCGCGGCCGGGGTCCGGCGCTTCACGTGTCTGTTCTTCACCATGGGCAGCCTGGCGGGCCTGATGATCGGTCTGCCGACGGTCGTCGCGATCGTCCTCGGGCGCGTGAACCGCGACATCCTGCTCGGCGACCGCTACCAGAGCCTGCCGCGGAACGTGGCCAGCCTGTACTCCTACATCGACGTCTCACTGTTCGTGTTCGCCGAGGCCCTGATCTGCGGCATGGTGCTGCTCGGCGCGGACGCCCGGCGGCGCCGGAAGTCGGTCGCGCTGCTCGAGCAGCGCAACGCGGAGCTGATCCGGTTGCGCGCCGTCGAGGCCGAGCGGGCGGCGGTCGCGGAACGGACCCGGATCGCCCGCGACCTGCACGACGTGATCTCGCACCACGTGAGCGCGGTGGTGATCCGGGCGCAGGCCGCGGACCGGGTCGCCGACCAGCGGCCCGAGGTCCTCCGGGAGGCGATCCGCTGGATCATTGCCAGCGGCAAGGAGGCGCTGACCGCGATGCGGGAGACCGTCCGGGTGCTGAACACCGCCTCGCCGCAGGTCGCCGGCGACACCGGCTCCGGCGGCGGGACCGCGCCGGTGCCCGACCTGGCGGACGTCGCGCGGATGGGCGAACGGCTGAAAGCGGTCGGGATCGACGTGACGATGGACCTCCCGCCACGGCAGCGGCAGCTCACGTCGGCGACCGACCTGACCGCGGTGCGGATCATCCAGGAGGCGCTGACCAACGTGATGGTGCACGCGAAGGCGACCGCGGCGCGGGTGACCTGGCAGAGTGGGCCACAGGGAGAGCTGCTGACCATCGACGACAACGGGAACGGTGGCCCGCCACCGGTGAACGTGCTGGAGACCGCGCGGCGGAACGAGAGCGGCCGCGGCAACGGCTTGATCGGGATGCGGGAACGGGCCACCGCGGTCGGCGGCACCCTCGCCGTCGCGGCCGGGCCCCTGGGTGGATGGAGAGTGCAGGCATGGTTGCCCCCGCAGAACTGAGCCCCGGCGGCCCCGATGGCCCCGGCCCGGGCCAGAGCGAGCCGATCCGGATCCTGGTCGCCGACGACCAGGGCGTGATCCGGATGGGGCTGGCGATGATCCTCGACCACGAGCCGGACCTGACCACGGTCGCCCAGGCCGAGAACGGCGCGGAGGCGCTCCGGCTGATCGACCAGTACGACCCCGACGTGGTGCTGATGGACATCCGGATGCCGGTGATGGACGGTCTGGTCGCCACCGAGCGGATCACCTCCGCGAACCGGGCGGCCGGTCGCGCGCGTCCCGCCGTACTGGTGCTGACGACGTTCGACGACGAGGCGTATGTGCTGGCGGCGGTGCGGGCCGGGGCATCCGGGTTCCTGCTGAAGGACACTGATCCGGACCTGCTGGTGTCGGCCGTGCGGGCGGTGTACCGCGGCGACTCGCTGGTCGACCCGGCCTCGACGCGGGTGCTGCTGGAGCGCTGCATGGAGCTCGAGCGCCAGGTCGACGGCGGTACGGCGCCCGCGGCGCCGGCGCAACCGGATCCGCGATGGGTCGGACTGCTCGGTCAGCTGAGTGAGCGGGAGCGCGAGATCCTGGTCTGGATGGCGCGCGGGCTGTCGAACCGCGACCTCGCGGCGAAGCTGTTCGTCAGCGAGACCACGATCAAGACCCACGTCAGCTCGGTGCTGTCGAAGCTCGGGCTGTCCAGCCGGGTGCAGGCGGTCGTCGTCGCGTACGAGGCCGGGGTGGTCCGGCCGGGCGAAGCTGACGTGCGCTGGGACTCCTAGTCGCTAGAGGAACAGCCAGACCCCCAGGGCCACGACGGCGAGCAGGATCAGAACGGTTACGGCTTGGCTCAGCGCCGACGCCTGGCGGCGTCGGGGTAGGAAGTCCCCAGTCATGCTTCCAGAGTCGCTCGCGGAACCGCCGCACCCATCGGCCGTCAGGATGGTTCCGGTCTACTACCTGAGGATGAGCTGGTTGCCTGGAGCCCCTGCTTCCGTCGGTCCCCGGTTGCGCCCCGGTCGTCCTCAGGCGTCCTCAGGTGCCGAAGTATTCGGCGCGGACCTTCTTCGGGACGCACATCGACCAGGCCTCCAGGATCAGCTCGCGGAGCTCGGCGTGGTCCAGGGCGGCCAGCCGGACCTGGATCCAGCGGAAGCGCTCGTCGGACGGGCGGGGCGGGAAGAACTTGTCCGGCTCGGCGGCCAGTGCGGCGGCGCGCTCCTCGCGCGGGAACCCGATGCCGATCGTCTGCTCGTCCGGAGCGACCGCGAGGTACACGATCTGGCCGACCCGGAACTTGATCTGGTCCCGGACCAGAACCTCGTAGCTGCGCGGCAGGTCCGCGGTGATGGCGCGGATATCGGTGAGATCGACCACGCTCCCACGATAGACAGCGAATCCTGACAGCTGATGTCAGTGTTTTCGTCGGTACCGTGGTCTGATGCCTGCAGTCGTGAGCGCGGTCGAAGGTGCCGAGGTGGTGTTCCGCCTCGGTGACGCCGCGCATGCCTTCACCGGCGTCCGGCTGTGGCAGGAGCTCGGGTTGCCTGCCGAGGTGCTGGAGTTCAAGCCGGTCGACTTCGGGTGGGAGCTGCGGCTGCCACGGCCGGCGGTGCACCGGATGGAGTACCTGTTCGACATCGCCGACCTCGGGATGCGGACCGATCCGACGAACCCGCGGGTGGTCGGCGGGGCGTTCGGCGACCACTCGTGGCTGCCGCTGCCCGGGTACGTCGAGCCCGCGTGGATCGCCGTACCGCCTATCGCGGCCACGCTGACGCCGCTGACCGTGGATTCCCCGGTCGGCGCGGTCGACGTGCAGGTGTGGGCGCCGGAGGGGATCGCGCCGGGGTTCGAGCTGCCGTTGCTGCTGTCGCACGACGGTCCCGAGTTCGCGACGTACGCCGGGCTCACGCATTACGCGGGGGCGATGATCGCTGGCGGTTCGCTCCCGCCGTTCCGGTTGGCGCTGATCCGGCCGACCTCGCGGAACCTCTGGTACGCCGCGAATCCGCAGTACGCCGAGGCGCTGACGCAGTACGTGCTGCCTGCTGTGCAGACGGCGTACCGGAGTCGGCGGCCGGTGATTATGGGCGCCAGCCTGGGCGCGCTCGCGGCGCTGCACGCGGAATGGAATTTTCCGAACACGTTTTCCGGGCTGTTCCTGCAGTCGGGGTCGTTCTTCACGCCGGAGACCGATCCGCAGGAGTCGAAGTTCGAGTACTTCGCCGCGGTGACCGGGTTCGTCGAGCAGGTGCTGACGGCAACCGCGGCGCCGAGTACGCCGCCGGTCGGGATGACCGCCGGGACCACCGAGGAGAACGTGCACAACAACCGGGTGCTGGCCGCGCGGCTGGCCGAGCTCGGGTTCGCCGTACGGTTCGACGAAACTCCGGACATGCACAACTTCACAGCCTGGCGGGATGTGCTGGATCCTGATCTGACGGAACTACTGCGGCAGACCTGGGGTGGGGCTGATGGAACGGGAGCAGGTCGAGTTGGAGGCGCCGGGGCTTGACCGCCCCGGCACCCTGATCCGGTACGGGCACTTCGGCCGCCCGGTGCTGGTCTTCCCGAGCGAGCAGGGCCGCGCCTGGGACTACGAGAACAACGGCATGGTCGACGCCGTCGCGGACCTGATCGAGGCCGGCCGGGTGAAGCTGTACTGCGTCGACTCCTACGACCACGTCAGCTGGTCGGACCGCAGCATCCAGCTCGAGGTCCGCGCGCGGCGGCACGAGCTGTACGAGTCCTGGATCGTGAACCAGGTCGTGCCGACGATCAGCTCGGACTCCCCCGGTGTCGCCGACATCATCACGACCGGGTGCAGCCTGGGCGCCTTCCACGCGCTGAACTTCGCGTTCAAGCGGGCCGACCTGTTCCCGATCGCGATCTGCCAGTCGGGCAACTACGACGCAGCCAGCTGGCACGCGTGGGGCGAGCGCGGCGACGCGACGTACTTCAACAACCCGGCCGACTATCTGCCGAACCTCTCCGGCGAGCATCTCGACTGGCTGCGGCAGCGGCTGTTCCTGCTGCTCACGGTCGGCCAGGGCGACTGGGAGACGCATCCGACCGGCTCGTTGCCGTCGGCCCGCGCGACCGCCGCCGTACTCGAGTCCAAAGGCATCCCGCATGAGCTGGACGTGTGGGGGTACGACGTAGCTCATGACTGGCCGTGGTGGCAGCGACAGCTCGCTCACCACCTGCCCCGATTCTGTTAGGAGCACCTATGTCTGACCGCTCACGGCATCTGATCGGGTTGTTGCTCGGGGCCGAGGAGGACTGGCCGCGAGCCTTCGAGGCGCTGCTGCAGCGCCTCGGTCCGGTGACCATCGACGGGCGCGAGCACGAGTTCGGCTCCCGGCGGCTCACCATCGAGCCGTTCGACCTGAACGACCCGGTGCGGGTCGGGCTGGTGATCGACCGGCTCGCGTACTGGTACTACCATCCGCGCGAGTGGCTGAAGAAGGCCGCGCTGATGAACGGGACGTACCTGCTGAACTCGCCGTTCACGTTCCAGTCGATGGAGAAGCACTCGGCGTACTGCGCGATGCTCCGCCTCGGGCTGAAGATCCCGCGGACCGTGCTCGTGCCGTACAAGAACCCGGTGGACAACGTCCGCTGGGCGTACACGTCGGCGAAGTACAACCAGTCCTTCGACCTGGACGCCATCGCCGACGACCTCGGATACCCGCTGTACATGAAGCCCTTCGACGGCGGCGGCTGGCGGGGCGTCTCGCGGATCCGGGATCGTGCCGACCTGCACCGGGCGTACGACGAGTCCGGCGAGATGCTGATGCACCTGCAGGCCACCATCGACTACGACAAGTTCGCCCGCGCGCTCTCGATCGGCGCCGAGACGATGGTGATGGACTTCCGCCCGGACGAGCCGATGCACAACCGGTACGCCGTCTCGCACGACTTCCTGTCGCCGTCGGCCGGTCACCAGGCGGTGGCGATCAGCCGGATCGTGAACGCGTTCTTCGGCTGGGAGTTCAACTCCTGCGAAATGCTGGTGCAGGGCGACTCGGTCCATCCGATCGACTACGCCAACGCCTGCCCGGACGTCGCGGTGACCTCGCTGCACTACTACTTCCCGTGGGCGCTGAGCGCGCTGGTGAAGTGGTCGGTGTTCTGCCTGGCGACGGGCCGGCGCTCGTCGGTCGACCTGCGCACCGAGCGGTACTTCGAGATCGCGGACGACGAGACGCTCGACTACGACGCCAAGCTCGAGGCGTACCTGACGCTCGCGGACGAGCACTTCGAAACCGCGAAGTACCACGAATGGTGTGCCGCGCACCTGGGCGACTTCGACCTGCGCGTCCGCGACTGGGTGGCCGGACCCGACTTCGAGCGCCTGCTGCGGGACACCGTCGCGGCGACCTATCCCGCGCACGAACAGGACAGGTTCCTCGCCCATTTCAAGGGCCTGACCGACCTCTGGCTGGCCGATCAGGCAGGCTAGAGGGCGTGCGTGACTCCGAAGTACCGGCATGGTGGCAGCGACTAGGGCTCGACGGGCTGGTGGACATCCACGTCCACTTCCTGCCGGACCGGATGCTGAACGCGGTCTGGTCGTACTTCGACCAGGCCTCGCAGCACTACGGGACCGAGTGGCCGATCACCTACCGCACGTCGGTCGAGGAGCGGCTGAAGACCCTGGATGCGCTGGGGGTGCGGGCGTTTCCGGCGCTGGTGTACCCGCACAAGCCTGGCATGGCCTCTTCGCTCAACGAGTGGGCGCGCGACTTCGCTGCGGGCACCCCTGGCTGTGTGCCCAGCGGCACGTTCTATCCGGAGCCTGAGGCGTCGGATTACGTCCGGGAGGCGTTGGAGCTCGGGACGCGGATCTTCAAGGTGCACGTCCAGGTCGGCGACTACGATCCGCGGTCGGGCGAGTTGGACGATGTTTGGGGGCAGTTGGCGGAGGCCGGCGTACCCGTTGTGGTGCACTGCGGCTCGGGTCCGATTCCGGGGCGCCATACCGGGCCTGGTCCGATGGGTGCGGTTCTGCGGCGGCATCCCCGGTTGACTGCGGTGATTGCTCACCTGGGAATGCCCGAGTATGCCGAGCATCTGGCGCTCACGTCGTACCCGAATGTTCATCTGGACACGACTATGGCGCTGACTCCTTTCACGGAGAAGCTGATGCCGTTCCCGCGCGACCTGGTTCCGCGGCTTGGTGATCTGCAGGAGCGGATCGTGCTGGGGACGGACTTTCCGAACATTCCTTACGAGTATGCGGTTCAGCTCTCTGCGCTGGAGGAGCTGGGGCTCGGGGACGAGTGGCTGCGCGCGGTGTGCTGGGACAACGGCGCTCGACTGCTGGGCGTTTAGTTGCTCTTGGCAAGATCCACAGGTGTGGACAAGAATTTCCCTTGAAAATAAGGGGTTCTGGGTTTGGGAAGTGCCGGTGGGTGTGCCTAGAGTTGGTGCATGGAGACACTGGGTGAGCGACCGGTCTGGTCAATGAGTGGCAGCGAGATGCTGGACACCATCGATCAGCTCGACGCCGAGCTCGCGCGCCTGGAAACGTACCGCCTGCAGGTCATCGCAGGTCTCGACGCCGTCGGGTACGCGAAGGAAATCGGGGCGCAGGACACGACCCAACTCCTCGAGTACCGCTTCCTGCTGGACCACGTTCGCGCCCGCCGCGACGTACGCCTCGCACTAGCCCTCCCGAAATACCCCGCCGTCGCGAACGCCCTCCCAACCGTCGACTCGCGTGACCCCGGCGCCGACCCGGCCGACGACACGCCTGACTCGGACGCCGCCGACTCTGGTGCCGCCGACGCCGACTCTCGTGACCCCGGCGCCGACTCGCCTGACTCCGGGACCGACTCGCCTGGCTCCTGGGCCGATCCGGCCGACGACTCGGGTGACTCCGTCGACTCTCGTGACGAGGACGTGCCACGTCTGCGGCCTGCGCAGGCCGAGGCGATCGTGTCCGCGCTCGAACAGGTCCCTTCGACCGTCCCCGTCGAGGATCTCGAGGTCGTCGAGCGCGAACTCGTCGGCCTGGCCCGCCACCTCTGCCCCGCCGAGCTCCGCAAAGCCGGCCAACGAGCCCGCGACATCCTCGACACCGACGGCCCCGAACCCGAGGAACAAAAGGCGTACGCACGCGAGACGCTCACCCTCAGCACCGCAGACCGCGGCGTCAAGTTCCGCGGCTACCTCGCCAACGAGAACGCCGAACTCCTCCGCGCCCTCATCCACGCCGGCGCCCGCCCCCACAAAACCCTCGACGGCCAGCCAGACCCCCGCCCCCACGACAAGCGCCAAGCCGACGCCCTCACCACAGCCCTAACCATCGCCGCCACCACCCTAGACACCCCAACCCCAGCCAACCACCAGTCGAACTCCGCCGATCACGCAAGCGGGCCGACTACCGGTAACCACGCGGGTGAGGCGAACGCTGCTAGTCACGCGAGCGAGGCGAATGCTGGTGCTCACGCGAGCGGGCCGAACACCGCCGGGCACACGCGTGGGGCGACCGCTCCCGGGCGCACGGGTGAGGCGAATGCTGGCGCTCACGCGGGTGAGGCGAACACTGCTGGGCACACGACCGAGGAGAACGCTGGTAGCCACGCGAGCGGCGCGAACGCTGCCGGGCGCACGGGTCAGGCGAATGCTGGTGGTCACGCGGGATGGTCGAAGACTGCTGGGCACGCGCGTGGGGCGAACGTTGCTGGTTACGCGGATGGGTCGAGTGATGGTGGAACTGACGGGCAGGTTCCAGGCTTCGGCGCGAAGGCGAACATCACGGTCACCATCGACCTGGCCGACCTCCAGTCAGCAGCAGCCGACGCAATCGGCGACGTCGTGTACGGCGACGGCATCTCCGCCGCCGCCCTCCGCCTCCTGGCCTGCGACGCGAAAATCATCCCCCTGGTACTCGGCTCGACCTCCGAACCCCTAGACGTAGGCCGCTCCCAACGCCTGGTCACCCGATCGCTCCGCCGCGCCCTGAACGCCCGCGACCGCGGCTGCGTAGTCTGCGGCGCCCCACCCATCATGTGCGACGCCCACCACCTCACTTCCTGGCTCCACGGAGGAGAAACCAAACTCACCAACCTCGCCCTCCTCTGCCGCCGCCACCACCGAGCCCTCCACGCCGGCGAGTGGACCATCACCATCACCAACAACCAGGTCCACGTATCCCGCCCCACCTGGACCACCCCACCCCCTCCCCACGCCATCCACCCAACCCCACCCAACGCCCGACCACCCACAACTCCCACACCGACCCCCGCCACACCCCACACACCCACGCCCACATGCGCACCCACACCCACAACTGCCCGCACGCACACGCCTGCACCCGCAACTGCCCGCACACCTACGCCTGCACCCACCGCAGCTCGGCCACCCACGGCTGCGCACACATCTGCCGCAGCACCCACCTTCACGAATGCGTCGGACCGCCCCACCCCGGCACCACCGTCCGACCACCCAACCCCGGCATTCGGCGCCATCGCCAACCGCTCGGCAATCGGACGGAAGCTGCTCACCAAGCTGGCATCAACCACAGAACCCGGCACCCCAGCCTCCGAGCGTTCCCTCCGCGAAGCCGCATCCCAAGCCATCTGGGGTGAATCCACAACCCCCGACGACCCACAAACCCTCGACAACCCCCACATTCAAACCACCGCGAGCCTCCCCGCCGACCAGCGCGTAGACCCCTGGGCCGATCCCCCAGCCGACGTCCCAGCCTCATCGCCACAATCAGCCGCCTGACCACCCCGCAGCAAACGCGCTCCCCCACGTCTCGATCAACGAGCCAAACCTCGGCCACGTACTCCGTGGCTCACGCGCGCACGTCGACGCACGGCGTGCGTACTCCACCCCGAGCACACCAGCGCGAACACACAGCAGCCGCAGGCCCGACACGAGCATCCGCGAACCCGCAACGACAAGCAGCAAAGCTCCATCACCAACGTCGCCCCAACCAAACGCTCCCTCGGTAGAACTCGCCGACGTTCAACGCGCAGCTCCACCCGACCGCACCCGCACGGACGCACAACAGCCGCAGGCGTAACACGAGCATCCGCGAACCCGCAGCGAGAAGCAGCACAGCTCCATCACCAACGTCGACGCGACCAAGCGCTCCCTCGGTCCCGCCCGCACGCCGACGTACAACGCGCAGCTCCACGCGACCGCACCCGCACGGACGCACGCAGGCCGCCGGGACCGGCAAGAGCACCATCGCGGACCCGGCGGACCCGGGCAGCGCGGGCAGCGCGGGCAGCGCGGGCAGCGCGGGCAGCGCGGGCAGCGCGGGCAGCGCGGGCAGCGCGGGCAGCGCGGGCAGCGCGGGCAGCGCGGGCA
>NZ_JBWKCB010000002.1:0-94618 GCF_056436705.1 Kribbella sp. NPDC043289 | reverse complement strand
CAGCGCGGACGCCCCCCCTCGGCGAGGCGCTCCGTCAGACCCGCCTGCAGGCGACGTACAGCGCGCATTTCCACCGGCAGCGCCCACACGGACGCACACCAGCCGCGGCACCAGGCAAGAGCATCCATCGCGGACCCCGCAGCGTTGGCGGCGCGGCTCAATCAACCGATGTCACCCTCGACCAGGCGCTGCGCCAGACCGGCCTGCGCGGCGACCTACAGCGCGCCCAGCAACGCGCTCCGGCACACGCACGCAGACCCGAACGCGAGCTTGCGGGTACTCCGCGACCTGGCGACACGGTGGCGGTGCTCCACCCGAGCACACCGGTGCGAACGTACACAGCAGTCGCCGGATGGTTGGTGGCATCGAGCTGATTCGTCACCTGGGCTGTTATCGCGGCCGGGCGGTTCTGGGCGGAGTTCGGCGGCGGCTGAGGATGTAGATGGTTGGGGTCGCGCCGTTGTACCTGAGGAGGCGTTGGCGCACGAGCTTCAGCGTTGGCTGTCGTTCGACGGCGGCGAGGAGGGTGCGCTTGTCTTCTGTGAGGAGGACGGCTCGCCCGTCGGTGGTCAGGACCCGGTCGAGCTCCTGTAAGAAGGCTGGGTACAGGCGCTGGTTGGCCCGATGACTGCCTACTTGCTTGCCGAACGGGAGGTTCGAGACAACCCGATCCATGCTGCGGGAGACCACCGGAAGCGCCTCCGCCGCGGCCCTGACGAGCGAAAGATCACCGCGAGCGGCGAGGGCCAGGGCGGTCGGGTCATGGTCCATACCCAGGACGGTTGCCGTCGGGACGCGGCGGCGTACGGACCGCAGGATGGTGCCCGTACCGCAGAACGGATCGAGCACACGCTGCGTCGGATGGATCTTCGCCAGCCGGACGAGCACCTCCGCGACGATCAGGTTCGTTGACCAGGGCAACCGTTCCGGACCGCCGAAGCGGCGGGTCCACGTGAGCGGGCCGTATTCGACAACCCCGTCGGCCAGGTTGACGTCCCAGTCGCGCGGCCGGTTCAGCCAGCCGAATCGTTGCTCGGTCGCGGCGATCAACTCCCGTCGACGCTCCGGATCGTCCGCGCCGACACGGAATCTGATCGGCGATGGAAGAGTGCTCAGTACGCCGCTCCGCAGCGACTCCTCGAGATCGCAGACGGCGACCGTCGAATACAACGCGCAGGCAGCGAGTTCATCCAGCGGCCCGTCGACAACGCACTGCACGGTGTCGGCCGACGGCTGGTGGATGGAATGGATGGACGGCATCGCGCGGAGTTCCTCGATGAGGAGGTCCGCGGCGCCGTCGATCGTACGCAGGACAAGGTGATCGGTGACGCGGGCAACAACGCCGCGTCCCGGCTCGGGAAGGCCGGACACAAGAAGGCTCCTGAAGGCTCGCGATCGACAGAACAGTCGAAGCGCGGCGTACGCACGTCACATCGGGCCGACTCCACCCCGGGAGCCCGCCGCGTCGGTCGCGCCTACGCCTTCAGAAACAACGCATCGCGGGCACCTTAATATGGCGCGCGCCGCCTCCTCACCTGGATTTACGATGCACGCGTGGAGTACGACGTACAGGAGCGTTCACCGGACGACCCCGAACTGACCGGCCTGCTCGAGGCCGCGTTCGCCGAACTCGTCAAGCGCAACGGGCCCGAGGGCCGCTCGCAGGTCAAGAGCGGCGCACGGTACTTCGTGGTGCTCGACGGAGACGATCGTGCCGTCGGGTGCGGCGCCGTACAGGTGTTCGGCCCGGACACCGAGCACGCCGGCGACGGCGAGGTCAAGCGGATGTACGTCGCTCCACCGGCGCGCGGCCGGGGATACGCCCGCGCGTTGCTGGCCGGCCTGGAGAACGCGGCCCGCGCGGCCGACCATCCGGTACTGCGTCTGTCGACCAGCGAGCGGCAACCCGAAGCGATCGCACTCTACGAGTCGAGCGGATTCGTGCGGGTAGATCCGTGGGGCAAGTACGTCGCCGAACCAACCACCCGCTGCTACGGCAAGCGCATCGAGCCGCAAGGTATGTCCACGCACTGAGCCTGGACGGTGGGCGCCGATAGAATCTCGCGGTGGCGGGATCCCGGATCTACACGGTTGATCAGTTGCTCGAGGTGCTCGATCAGGTGGTGGGTGCGAGCGCTCGTGGCGATCGTTCGCACGCGTCGGCCGCGGAGTACTGGACCGGGTTGTTGACCACGCCTGGGCATCCGCTCGCAACCCAGCTCCCCGACGAACCTCTTGTCGACTGGCACGAGCGAGGGCTTCTCGGTGAGCTCGAAGGAAAGCGTGTTCTCGACGTCGGATGCGGCGGCGGACGGAACACGCGGTGGTTCGCCGAGCAGGGGGCGACGGTCGACGGGATCGACCTCGCCGCCGAGCTCCTCGACGTGGTCCGGCCGAGCATGCCGGCCGAGGTCACACTGACCGCTCTCGACGTACTGCGTGATCCGCTGCCGGCCGACACGTTCGACCTCGTGTACGACTCCGGCTGCTTCCACCACATCGCGCCGCACCGCCGGATCACCTACCTGCAACGGGTTCTGTCGCTGGTCCGGCCCGGCGGGCGGTTCGGCATCGTCACTTTTGCGGACGAGCGGATGGAGACGCCGAGCGATCTCGAGGTCGTCACCACCGGGGACACGTATGGCGGGATGACCTTCTCGCTCGACGACCTCCGCGTGATCTTCGGTGCCCTCAATCCCGTTGAGCTCCGCGCCGTGCGGCCGGGCAGGGAGGACACCTTTGGGCCCGACTTCCTCAACACCGGGCTGTTCACGGCTTGGAAACCAGTGGGTTCGCGGGTTGTGTAGGGCGCCTGTAGGGCATCGATTTCTTCCGCGGTGAGGGTTAGGTCGAGGGCGGTGGCTGCGTCGGGGAGGTGGTGGGGTTTGGTGGGGCCGACGATGGGGGCGGTGACGGTTGGGTTGGTGAGGACCCAGGCCAGGGCTACCTGCACCATTGGTACGCCGCGGGCTTCGGCGGCTCGTTGGACGGCGCCGACGACCGGCTTGTCGGAGTCGCTGAAGAAGCGGTCGGCGACCGGGTCGTTGCTGGCGCGCGTGGTCGACGTACCCCAGGGGCGGGCGAGGCGGCCCTTGGCCAGTGGGCTCCACGGGATGGAGCCGACGCCCTGGTCGGCGAGCAGGCCGAACATCTCGCGCTCCTCCTCGCGCTGGGCGAGGCTGTACTGGTTCTGCATCGACACGAACCGGGTCCAGCCGTGCCGTTCCGCGGTGTGCTGCAGCTTCGCGAGCTGCCACGCCCACATCGACGAGGCCCCGAGGTACCGCGCCTTACCGGCCTTCACCACGTCGTGCAAGGCCTCTATCGTCTCCTCGACCGGAGTCTCCGGGTCGAAGCGATGGATCTGGTACAGGTCGACGTAGTCGACGCCGAGGCGGGTGAGCGACGCGTCGATCTGCTCCATGATCGCCTTCCGCGACAGCCCCGCGCCGCCGGGTCCGTCGTGCATCCGGAAGTGCACCTTGGTGGCGAGCACGATGTCCTCGCGCCGCGAGTACTTGCGGATCGCGCGGCCGACGATCTCCTCCGACGTCCCGAAACCGTAGACGTTCGCGGTGTCCCAGAACGTGATCCCGAGGTCGAGCGCCTGCCGGAAGATCGGCTCGGCGGCCGTGTCGTCGAGCGCCCACTGGTTGAACCCGCGGGTGGTGTCCCCGAAGCTCATGCACCCGAGCGCGATCCGGCTGACCTTGAGTCCCGACGTACCAAGTCTCGTGTACTGCATCACACCGTCCTTTCGTCGGGGACCAGTCAACCCGGCGCGCCCCGCCGTGGGAGTTCCTCCCGTTGCGGGTAATGCGAGTACCCACTTCTCGGAACTCACCGTTGCTGACCCTATTTCAACGTTGTAAAGTGCTGGCGACCCCACCACACAGCATCACGGGAGAGTTCATGTCGCAGCCTCGCGCGGAGTACCCACGTCCGCAGTTCGTTCGGCCCGAATGGGTCAATTTGAACGGTGAGTGGCAGTTCGAGATCGACCGGTCGGACTCCGGGCTGGAGCGCGGCCTGCGTGATCGGGAGCTGACGCAGCGGATCGTCGTACCGTTCGCGCCGGAGACCGAGTTGTCCGGGATCGAGGACGTCGACTTCATGGAGGCGGTCTGGTACCGCACCACCGTCACGATCCCCGCCGACTGGGCCGGCAAGGAGGCGGTCCTGCACTTCCAGGCCGTCGACCACGACGCCACCGTCTGGGTGAACGGCCAGGAAGTCGTCCGGCACCGCGGCGGGTTCACCCCGTTCAGCGCCAACCTGCGCCACGTCGTCCAGCCCGGCGAGGAGGCGACGATCGTCGTCCGCGCCCGCGACACCCACCGCGGCCCGCAGGCGCGCGGCAAGCAGAGCCAGCTGTACGCGAACCACAGTTGCCTCTACACCCGGACCACCGGCATCTGGCAGACCGTCTGGCTCGAAGCGGTGCCGACGGTGCACCTGAAGCGCCCGCGGATCACCCCCGACGTGGCCGGCTCCAGCTTCCACCTCGAGGCCCCGCTGTCCGCGAACAAGGCCGGCTACAAGGTCCGCGCCGTCCTCAAGGACGCCGACGGCGAGGTCGCGATCGCCGAGGTGCGCGCCGACCTCGACCTGGCCCCGCGCCTCACCCTGCAGGTTCCGGCCGACCGCGTCCGGCTCTGGGACACCACGGATCCGCACCTGTACGACGTCCGCATCGAGCTGATCGATGCCGAGGGCAACGTCGCGGACACCGCCGACTCGTACGCCGGTCTGCGCTCGGTGTCGATCAACGGCAAGGCGATCCTGATCAACGGCAAGCACGTCTTCCAGCGGCTCGTGCTGGACCAGGGCTACTGGCCGGAGAGCCTGATGACCGCCCCGTCCGAAGAGGCGATCGTCCGCGACATCGAGCTCAGCATCGCGGCGGGCTTCAACGGCGCGCGGCTGCACCAGAAGGTCTTCGAAGAGACCTTCCTGTACCACGCGGACCGGCTCGGCTACCTGGTCTGGGGCGAGTTCGGCGACTGGGGCTCCGGCGTCGGCCACACCGGTGACGACAACCAGCAGCCGACCGCGACGTACGTCGGTCAGTGGCTCGAGGCGGTCGAGCGCGACTACAGCCACCCGAGCATCGTCGGTTGGTGCCCGCTGAACGAGACGCACCAGCTGCTGCACGACCGGATCACCCAGCTGGACGACGTCACCCGCGCGATGTTCCTCGCGACCAAGGCCGCCGACAGCAGCCGGCCGGTGCTGGACGCGTCCGGGTACTCGCACCGCGTGCCGGAGACCGACGTCTGGGACTCGCACAACTACGAGCAGGACCCGGCCGAGTTTGCCAAGCAGATGGCCGACCTGATCAACGACAACCCGTACGGGAACACCGGCGGCCCCGAGGGCAAGCCGATCTCCCTGGCGTACGACGGTCAGCCGTACTTCTGCAGCGAGTTCGGCGGCATCTGGTGGAACGCCGAGGCGGCGGCCGCCGGTCAGGACGGCCGCAGCGCCGAGTCCTGGGGCTACGGCCAGCGGGTCGCGAACGAGGAGGAGTTCTACACGCGCTTCGCCGGTCTCATCGACGCGCTGCTCGACAACGAGTTGATGTTCGGTTACTGCTACACGCAGCTGACCGACGTCTTCCAGGAAGAGAACGGCATCTACAACTTCGACCGCAGCAACAAGCTCGACGTACCGCGGATCAAGGCGGTTCAGGAGCGTCAGGCCGCTTACGAGAAGGACTGAAGTCCGAGGCTGCCGACAGCGACCAGGACCCAGAGAATCGCACCGAGAAGGAGCGGCCTGGGTCCTGCGTCGCGCAGCTCGCGCGGTCGCAGCGAGAGACCGATCGCGGTGAGCGCGGCGGTGATCATCGTGCTGCCGATCACAGTCAGCGTCGGCAACCAGGCTTCGGGTACGGCGCCCGCGGAGCGCAGCCCCGCCGCCGCGATGAAGCCGATCAGGAACAGCGGGACGAGTTTGCGCCACGGCAACGGTTTGCGGATCGAGGCCGTGGCGCCTTCGTACGAGCCCGTGGAGGTGGCGTTCAGCGCCCGCGCCGCGCGGTTCTCGCGGCGGATCTTGAGAGCCACCAGGGTGAGGACGATCGGGATCAGCGTCAGCGACCGGGTCAGCTTCACGACGATCGCCTGGTCGCCCGCCTGCTGGCTGTACGCGTAACCGGCCGCGACGACGGACGAGGTGTCGTTGACCGCCGTACCCGCCCAGAGCCCGAAGGCTTCGGGGCTCAGGTTGAGCAGATGGCCGAGCGGCGGGAAGGTCAGGACCGCGACGATGTTGAAGGTGAAGATCGTCGCGAGGGCGTAGGCGACCGAGGATCGCTTGGCGCCGATCGCCGCGGTGGCCGCCGCGATCGCCGAGCCGCCGCAGATCGCGGTACCGACGCCGATGAGCGTTTGGGTGTCGCCGCGTACGCCGAGGATTCGGCCGAAGAGCCACGCGCCGCCGAGGGCGAGCGCGAGGGTGCCGAGCATGACGGGCAGCGAGGAGACGCCGACGCGGGCGACCTGCTGCAGCGAGAGCCCGGTGCCGAGTACGACGATCGACAGCTGGAGCAGCGTCTTCGAGGCGAAGTCGTAGCCCGGGCGCCAGGCGTCGGAGCGCAGTACCGGGATGAAGGAGCCGGCGAGTACGCCGAGCAGAATTCCGAAAACCGGGCCACCTACCAGCGGCACCAACCGCCCGAGGGGCACCGCGACGGCGGTCAGCCCCAAAACGATCACCAACCCCCGCACTCGCCACACGGCAGAGCCGAGGCGACGGTGGATTGGCAGAACAGCAGAAGCCGCAGCAGTGGCGGGCTCGGCGTCCGCGGACCCGGCGGTGGCGGGGTCGACTGCGGCGGGGTCGGGACTGGTGGGAGCGGCGGGGTGGGGGTTGGGTGACCTAACCTCGACGTGCACCACTAGCCGGTCCTTCCTGCGGAAATGTGCGTACATTTACGGTAGGAGATGACCGGACATTTGGCAAACCCTGGGAGGAACTGGGTGAACACGCGCAGGCTCGACCGGGCTGCCGGGGATCCGTTGTGGAAGCAGTTGCAGGCGGATCTGGTCCGGCGGTTGCGGTCCGGCGAGTTCGACGACGCGTTCCCGGGGGAGCTCGCGCTGGTCGACGAGTACGCGGTCAGCCGGCACACCGTCCGCCAGGCCCTCGGCCAATTGCGCACCGACGGGCTGATCGTCGCCGAGCGCGGCCGCCAGCCCCGGGTCGCGACGGCGCCGGAGATCCGCCAGCCGATGGGCGCGCTCTACAGCCTGTTCTCGTCCGTCGAGGAGTCCGGCCTCCCGCAGCGCAGCGTCGTCCGCGCGCTCGACGTCCGCGCCGACGGTGTGGTCGCGGCCCGCCTCGACCTGGAGGAGTCCATCCCGCTCGTCTACCTCGAGCGCCTCCGGTACGCCGGTGACGAACCCCTCGCCCTGGACCGCGTCTGGCTCCCCGCGACCCTCGCCGAGCCACTTCTCGACGCCGACTTCACCCACACCAGCCTCTACAACGAGCTGGCCGAACGCACTGGCATCAACCTCGACCACGGCCGCGAAGACATCCGCGCCGTGAACCCCGCCCCCGCCGAACGCGCCCTCCTGCACTGCCCCGACGACGCCGCGGTGTTCTCGATCATTCGCCAGGGCAGCACCCAGAACCGCCCGGTCGAATGGCGCCATACGCTGGTCCGCGGCGACCGCTTCGCCTTGTCAGCAGAGTTCTCGGCGCACGCCGGCTACCGCCTGATGCCGGCCACCACCGCCCTCACCCAGGCGTGGTGACCCCCAACCGTTCCCGGAACGGATCATCCGACGGCAGCCAGCCCACTGCCGGGTCGAAGTCGACCGCCACATCCTGAGTCAGCGCCTCGACAGCCGCGAGTACGGCGGGACGCGTCTCGGACCGCCGCGACACCAGGGCCGACGTCCACACCGGCACCGGATCCACCACGGGTCGGCGTACGAACTCTCGAGGCAACGGCGTCGCGTCGCGTTTGGGCGAGCTGATCACCGGGCGACCGAGTCGGCGTACGTGATCGTAGAAGGCGGGACCGGTGATGCCGTGGTCGTCGATCCGGACCACTGACGCACCGGTTGCCCGCGCGAACTCGATCGCGTAGATGTTCCACGACGCCCACGCCGCGGTGTCCGCATCCACCAGAACCACCGTGTCGGCCGCTCGTACCGGCGACTCGTCACGCCCCACCGCGAACAGCCGGTCCGCACCCAGCAGCTGACCGGACAGCTCCTGCTCGGCCAAGTCCGTCGCGCGCGCCCAGCAGATCGCGAGATCGATGCTCCCGTCCGCGACCCGCCCGGCCTGCGTGTGCGACGGCATCACCCAGGCATCGACGAGCAACTGCGCCACCCCGGACACCCGCTCGGCCAGATCCAGCGGCCGCCAACTGACATAGCCCAACCGCACCGGCTCACTCGCCGCGAACCCCCGAGCGGTACGCCGCAACGCGTCGGCCTGCTCCAGGAGCGCCCGCGTCTGCGGCAGCAACGTCTCGCCGTACGGCGTCAGCGTCACGGTCCGCCGATCGCGTTCGAACAGCCGCACGCCGAGGTCCCGCTCGAGCGACTTGATCTGCTGCGACAACGACGGCCCGGCGATGTGCAAGCGAGCCGCGGCCCGGCCGAAGTTCAGTTCCTCGGCGACCGCCACGAAGTACCGCAACTGCCGCAGCTCCACGGCCGAAGCCTAGTGTCCCGGCTCGGAACGCTAGTAGGCCGAGCCTCTCAGCTGGGAGCAAAGCGGTCGTGGAAAACCCCCAATGGTTCGACGAGTATCGAAGTACATCCACTCGAGAAAGCGAGAACCATGAACTCCCAGAAAGTCGCCGTGATCACCGGGGCCTCCCAGGGGATCGGCGCCGGCCTCGTCACGGCGTACCGCAAGCTCGGCTACGCCGTGGTCGCGAACTCGCGGACCATCCAGCGGTCCGACGACCCGTGGGTACTGGCCGTCCCCGGCGACCTCGCCGAGCCCGGCATCGGCACGACCGTGATCGAACAAGGCCTGGAAGCCTTCGGCCGGATCGACACCCTGGTCAACAACGCCGGCATCTTCGTCGCGAAGCCGTTCACCGAGTACACCGACGAGGACTACGCGCAGGTCGCCGGCCTCAACCTCCGGGGCTTCTTCGACACCACCCGGCGCGCGATCGCCGCGATGCTGGACAACGAGGACGGCGGGCACGTCGTCAACATCACCACCAGCTTCGCCGAGCACGCCTTCAGTTCCGTGCCCGCGGCCCTCGCGGCACTGACCAAGGGCGGCCTGAACTCGGTCACCAAGTCGCTCGCCACGGAGTACGCCACCCGCAACATCCGCGTGAACGCGGTGTCGCCCGGCGTCATCCGTACGCCGATGCATCCGCAGGAGACGCACGAGTTCCTGGCGGCCCTGCACCCGGTCGGCCGGCTCGGCGAGATCGACGAGATCGTCGACGCGGTCACGTACCTGGAGAGCGCGAAGTTCGTGACCGGCGAGGTACTGCACGTCGACGGCGGTCAGCAGGCAGGTCACTGACATGAAGCCTTGGCGTCTGGCGGGACAAGGCGCGGCGGCGCTGGCCGGCGGGATGGGGATCGGGCGGTTCGCGTACACCCCGATCCTGCCGCTGATGCACGCTCAGGCCGGCCTGACCCCGCGACTCGGAGCGGCACTCGCGACCGCCAACTACACCGGCTACCTCGCCGGTGCGGTGGCCGCGGTCGTCGCGCCGCGACTGGTCCACTCCCGCTGGACGCTGCGGCTGTCCCTACTGATCCTCACCGCGACCCTCGCACTGATGCCGGTGGGCCACAGCGGTCCGCTCTGGTTCGCCCTCCGACTGATCGCGGGGGTCGCGAGCGCGCTGGTGTTCGTGATCGCGGTGAGCGCCGTACTCCCCCGGCTGCGCAGTCACCACGTGGGCTGGACCTTCGGCGGCGTCGGCGCCGGTATCGCGCTCTCGGGCGCGGTGCTGATCGGCAGCAACTGGCGTACGGCGTGGTGGATCACGGCCGTACTGACCATCGCCTGCACGATCCCAGCCTGGCAGCTGGCCGGATCGCCGGCCCCACGCACCCAAGGGGCCGGCGGCAGATCGCGGCACTTCACCGCGCTCCTCACCAGCTACACCCTCGAAGGAATCGGATACATCATCGCCGGGACCTTTTTGGTTGCCGCGATCAACGAAACCGCCTCCGGCCCGGTCGGCAACGGCGCCTGGATCATCGTCGGCCTGGCAGCCCTGCCCTCGACCGCGATCTGGGCCGCGCTCAGCCGGCGTTGGTCGCGATCGAGGCTCCTGCTGATCGCGCTACTCCTGCAGGCGGTCGGGATCGCGCTGCCCACCGTCGTCCACGGCGTCGCCGCCGCCCTGATCTCCGCCGCGCTCTTCGGCGCGACGTTCCTCGGCGTCGCCAACCTCGCGCTCGCGATCGGCGCCGAACTCCAGGTCCCGCACGCGGTCGCCATCCTCACCACCGGCTACAGCCTCGGCCAGATCATCGGCCCGCTGGCGGTCGGACCCTTGCTCCACCATGGATACCACCAGGCGCTCCTGGTCAGCGCCGCCGTCGTAGCTCTCGCCGCGACCGCCGCGCTGCTGGTCCGCCACCCCTCAAGGAGACTTGCATGAACGACATCCTCACCAGCGTCTTGGACCAATGGAAGTCCGGTGTCGACGCCCACGCTCCGGAACGCGTCGCGGCCCTCTTCACCGAGGACGCGATCTTCCAGGGCCTGCACCCGTACGGCGTGGGCCGGGAAACCGTCCGCGAGTACTACGAATCGCAGCCGCTCGGGATGGCCGCGCAGTACCGGATCCTCGAGACCCGGCAGCTCTCGGACGACCTGATCCTCGGGTACCTGACCGTCGACTTCACCTTCACCGACCGGCCCACGTTGACCGTCAACCTGAGCGTGCTGCTCCGGCGGACCGGTGACGGTTGGCTGATCACCCACTACCAGGTCTCGAAGTTGTAGATACTGACCGCATGAGTGTCAAAGAGCTGCGGTTGGTCGTGACGGCGGAGGACTACGACGAGGCGGTGACGTTCTACCGCGACGTACTCGGGCTGCCCGAGCGGGCGTCGTACTCCTCGGAGAACGGGCGGGTGGTGATCCTCGAGGTCGAGCGGGCGACGCTGGAGATCGCGGACCCGGGGCAGGCCGAGTTCATCGACGAGGTCGAGGTCGGCCGACGGGTGGCCGGGAAGTACCGGGTGGCGTTCGAGGTCGAGGACTCGGCCGCGACCACGCAGCGGCTCGCCGACGCCGGCGCGACCGTCGTCGCGGCACCGACCCGGACGCCGTGGAACTCGTTGAACGCCCGCCTGGAGACACCCGGCGGCATCCAGCTCACGCTGTTCACCGAGCTTGACCTCAAGTGAACTGGAAGTGTTGAGGTAGCGCACATGTGGAACATCGAGAGCCTCGACCTGGACGCCTACCTCGCCCGGATCGGCCACGACCGGGTCGCCCCGTCCGCGGACGCATTACGCAGCCTGCATCGCGCGCATGTGCTCGCGATCCCGTTCGAGAACATCGACGTGATCCTCGGGACGCATCCGGGGATCACGCTCGACGCGATCCAGGCCAAGCTGGTCGGACGGCAGCGTGGCGGGTACTGCTACGAGCACGCCCTGCTGTTCGGCGCCGCGCTTGAGCAGCTCGGCTTCGACGTCGTACGGCGGGTCGCGCGGGTCCAACCACACAAGTCCGGCCCGCGGACGCACGCACTGCTGAAGGTCGGGGCCGACGGGCAGGAGTTCCTCGCGGACGTCGGGTTCGGCGCCGGTCAGCTCTACCCGACTCCGTTGAAGGACGGCGCGGTCATCGACCAGGCCGGCTGGGACCATCGCCTGACGCTCGACGGCGACCTTTGGACGCTGTCGAAGCAGACCGCGGACGGCTGGGTCCCGCAACACGCGTCCAACGACGAGCCGGTCCGCCCGATCGACTACGAGGTCTACCACCACTACGTCTCCACGCATCCGAACTCGCCGTTCACCGGCCGCCCCGTCGTGATGCGCGTCGCCGACGGCGTCGTACGACGACTGGTCGGTGACACTCTCACGGTCGAACACGCCGACGGCCGTACGACGGAACGCGCGGTCCCGCCGCGGGATCTTCCGGACGTGCTCGCCTCCCTCGATGTCGTCCTCAGCGAGGAAGAGATCGACCGCCTCGAACTCGTCTGACGGGGGGCTTCGGCCTCACGCTCCCTTGGGCAGCGTGAGGATCTCGGCGCCGTCCTCGGTGATGGCGATCGTGTGCTCGCTGTGCGCCGTCCGGCAGCCGGTCGCGCTGCGCAGCGTCCACCCGTCGTCATCGGTGACGAGCTCAGCGGTGTCGGCCATCACCCACGGCTCCAGGGCGAGCAGCAGGCCAGGCCGCAACTTGTACCCACGGCCGGGCCGTCCGGTGTTCGACACGTGCGGGTCCTGGTGCATCGTCGAGCCGATGCCGTGGCCGCCGAACTCGACGTTGATCGAGTACCCCGCGTCGCCGAGGACCGTGCCGATCGCATGCGAGAGGTCGCCGATCCGAGCCCCCGGCCCGGCAGCGGCGATGCCCGCAGCCAGGGCGCGCTCGGTCGCGGTGATCAGCGCGACGCTCTCCGCGGGCCTCGAGTCGCCGACGATGAAGCTGATCGCGGAGTCGGCGGCGACGCCGCCCAGCAGGACGGCGAGGTCGAGACTCAGAAGGTCGCCGTCGGCAAGCTGGTAGTCGAACGGCAAGCCGTGCAGTACGGCGTCGTTGACCGCCGTGCAGATGTAGTGGCCGAACGGCCCGCGCCCGAAGGACGGCTCGTAGTCCACGTAGCAGGACTGCGCTCCGGCCTCGACGATCATCTCCTGCGCCCACCGGTCGATGTCCAGGAGGTTGGTGCCGACCGCGCTCCGGCTCTTGAGGGTCTGCAGGATGCCGGCGACCAGCGCGCCGGTGTCCTTCGCGCGGGCGACTTCGGTGGGGCTGAGGATCTCGATCATGCGGGCGTCCTTCTCGCGATACCAATAACTATACCGGCCATACTATCCCGGTATTAGAATCGGTTCATGGTCAGGTTGCCGCTCACTCCCGCGGACGTCGAGCGCGGGCAACGCCTCGGCGCCCTGCTGCGCCGGGCGCGCGGGGAGCGATCGATGCTCGCGACCGCGCTCGACGCGCACGTCTCACCCGAGACCCTACGGAAGATCGAGTCCGGCCGGGTCGCGACGCCGGCCTTCTCGACCATCGCCGCGATCGCCGACGTTCTCGGCCTCTCCCTCGACGAGGTGTGGGCCGAGATCAACCCGCCCGACCGCGGCAAGGCACCGGCCCGTTCCGGTCACACCGCCCGCGAGCGGTTCGCCTCGTAGGTCTCGCTGCGGAAGGACGCCCCCAACTCGGGGCCGAGTCCGAAGTAGTGACGGAAGTTGTAGACGAGCGGCTCCCACGCCCGCGGGTCGACGTACGACGTCCCGGGGACGACGATCCGCTCGTCCGCGTGCACCCGCAGGACCCGGGCCTGCGCGATCAGGAAGTTGCCCTCAGCATCCAACTCCGAGTGCACGACCGACGCCTCGAACTGCAACGGACACTCGGCGACCCGCGGCGGTACGACGCATTCGGACGCGACCGGGGTGAGCCCGGCAGCGGCGAACTTCTCGCGCTCGTGCCGGAAGCGCGCCCGTTTGTGGTCCGGCACCGGAGTACGCCCGGTCAGGTCGGCGATGCGTTCGACCGCCTGCCACTGCTCGGGCGACGGGTAGTTGATCACGACCTCGGGCCGGGCCCGCAGATTGACGGCCGTCTGCCCGGACATTCCGACCCCGAGTACTACGACGTCCCCGAGTGCCCAAGCGGACGACATCGGTGCGAGGTTCACGGTGCCGTCCTCATTGCTCGTACTGAGCAGGGCGACGGGCGTACCGACGTACAGGATGGAAGGTTCGATCGTCAGGTGGGTCACGTCGATCGACGCTATGCACCGGACGGTTAGGTGGGTGCCGAACTGTCGCGGCGGCATGATGGGGGTATGACTGCCGAAGGTGTGGAGCTGGCCGGCTGGGCGCGAATGCTGGCCGACGGAACACGCGCGACGGTCTGTCTGGCACTGCTCGACGGGCGGGCGTGGACCGCGAGCGAACTGGCCAAGGTCGCGAAGGTGTCGAGGCCGACGATCAGCGAGCACCTCAACGTGCTGGTCATGGGTGGGCTGTTGACCGAGGTTCGCCAGGGGCGGCACCGGTACGTGCGACTTGCCGGACCGGACACTGCCGAGTTGATCGAAGGGCTTGCGGCGCTGGCGCCACGGCGTACCGAAGTCGCGAACAGTTTGTCGGCGGTGAGTAAGCGGGACGCGTTCGCACGGGCCCGGACCTGCTACGACCATCTGGCCGGGAAGCTCGGCGTCGCACTCGCCGACGCGATGACCGAACGCGGCCTGATCGAATGGTCCGACGGGATCGCGATGACGCCGGAAGGCCAAGCCTGGTTGGAAGATCTCGGTATCACGGTCGAGGCGCGCCGCGGCCGGCCCGCCGTCCGATCCTGTCTGGACGTCACCGAACGGCGACCACATATCGCCGGTGCGGTCGGAGCGGCGCTGTGTGCGCACGCACTCCGGCACGGCTGGGTGACACATATCCCGGGCGGTCGCGCGTTGAAGGTCGACGGCGCGGTACGGGAGTTCGGGTTGCCGAGCGGCGTCGTCCGGACTCTGAGAAGTGCGTGAGGAACACGCTCTCAGGAGGCGCTCAGCGGCGATTGCACCTAGCCTTCGGCCATGACTGAGTTCGAGCCCGGCACCGATCTGGTGTCCCGACTCCCTCTGCCCAGCCATGTGATCGTCCTTGCGGACGGCCAGTGGCGTCGCGGCTGGCTGATCGGCCGCGACCACGAGGAGTCGGGATGGACCGCTCTGGTGCAGTACGAGGGCGACGACGGACACGAGCGGACGGAACGCCTCCCGGCGGACCGGATCGCTCTCCCCGAGTCGAACGGCCCGACTGAGAAAGCGTCCTAGGGAGGGAACGCGACGCGAAGGGCCCCCGGGTGGACATCACCGGGGGCCCTTCGCGTCGTAACGCTGCCTGGCGCCTCATGAGCATCGAGAACCTCGGCCCAGGCCCTTCGGGCGGACGACCTGGGACGAGATCCTCAGTGGCGTTACACACGGTGTATCGCCTGTGACGGCCCGAGTGTTACAGGTTTGCCCAAGTTTCTTACGAACCGATCACGGCGCCGCGCTGCCCGCGAAGCACCCGGACGAACGGCGACCCCGGTGCACGTCCCTGAACACCGGGGTCTCGATCGGTGGCCTCTCGAGCGACCGCCGTTCTTGACCTCCCCAGTGCCCCGACCCGGCGTAGTCATGCGCTCTCAGAAATGAACGGCCAGCACCACTCGGCCGGTTTCCGAGCTGCGGATGTCCAGGGCCCGGATCTCACTGCGCTTCAACTTCGTGGTGGCCGCCGGTTTCACCGTGGTCCCCGGCGAGGAGGTCCAGCTCGCGATCAGCTGAACCTTGCCCGAGGCATCTGTGACGTACAACTCATACCCGCGCGTGCGTTCGCTCGGCGTCGCGAGTTCGTCGTACCGGCAGCTGATCTCGATCGTCGTCCCCCAGGGCTCGGGGACCAGGCGGGCGTCGGCGGACAGTTTGCTGTTGACCGTCTGGGCCAGGACGACGTAATCGCCCTTCGGCTGGTCGCGGGTGAGTGGGATCGCGATCACCACACCGATCGCGGCGGCGGCGACCGCGATCCCGGTGGTCAGGGCACCGAAGCGCAGCCGCTGCTTACGGCGGTCGCGCTGGACGCTGCGGGCCAGGCCGGGCAGCAGGTTCGGCGGGTCGACGGTGACGGTGGCCAGCGCCCGGTCGGCCGGCAGCGCGGCGAGCGCCCCGGGGACGCCGGCCAGGGACGCCACGTCGGCCGAGCACTCGGCACAGGTCTGCAGATGCTCCTCGTACGCGCGGCGGTCCGTCGTCGACAACGCGCCGAGCAGGTACGCCGCGTCCCACTCCCGGAACGGGTCATTCACTGACTCGTCACCCCCTTCTCCTGCAGCGCGAGCTTCAGCGCCCGCAGCCCGTAGTGCAGCCGCGACTTCACGGTGCCCGACGGGATGTCCAACTCCTCGGCGATATCGGTGACCGTACGGCGTCCGTAGTACGCGCGCACGATCACCTGCCGATGTTCCTCCGACAACTGCGCCAGCGACTCCGCCACCAGCCAGGCATCCAGTACGGCGTTCGCGTGGTCGGCGCTCGGGTTCTCGGGAAGGTCGTCACTGGCAACCTCCCGGCTGACCCGGGCACTGCGCCGGTCGTCGATGACCAGGTTGCGCGCCACCGTGAACAGCCAGGCCCGGGCCCCCGCCTCGTCCTCGGACAGGATGTGCGGCCGCCGCCACGCCCGGAGCAGGGTCTCCTGGACGACGTCCTCGGCGAGCCGGTCGTCACCGGTGAGCCGGACGACGAACCGCCACAGCGCGGGAGCGTGCACGTCGTGCAGCTCGCGCAGCAGCGCCGCCCGGTCGTCGGCCATCGGCGCTCCTGCTCTGTCGGACATTCGGGATCAGTCGGTGGCCGCGGTCGCTCGTACGGGTTCCTTGGCTGCCCGCTCCACCGACCAGGCACCGTTGCCCAGGAAAGCGATCAGCAGGAAGGCGAAGCAGAACAGCGCCGCCTTCTCGCCACCATTCTGCACAGGTAGCAAAGCAGACTCCTGATGCACGGTGAAGTACGCGAACGCCATCGAGCCCGAACACAGCAGCGCGGCGTACCGGGTGCCGAGCCCGATCATCACCAGCGCACCGCCGACGGCCTGGATCAGCGACGCCCACCAGGACGGCCAGACGAGCAGCCCGACCTGCTCGGTCCCGAGGACGCCGAACAACGCGGCCGCGCCGTGGGTCGCGAACAGGAACCCGACGACGATCCGGAAGACACCAGTCACTTCTCTCTGAAAACGCTCCAGCACCTGCACAGGGCCTCACTCCTTGGGGCGGTTGTGGTCTGTGCTTGGTTCGAACGATTGAACGCTCCACTTGGTTCAACGCTGCGTGAAGCGAAGATCACACTCCGAATCGATTGTCTTCCGGGTGGCGAATTGGTACCCGCGCGCCGCGACGAGCAGCCCGGCGCCCCAGACGACGTACGCCGGGACCGCGACCCAAAAGAAGCTGTCCGGGAGACCCACGTCGCCGTAGACCGGTTCACCCTGGAGCGCGGCGACGACCATCTGGATCAGACCGACACCGAAGTACGCCGTCATGCCGACGCCGATCGTGAACCCGGGAAGGAGCAGCAACCACCGCGGGAACCGGCGGCCGATCGGATGCGCGAGGAGAAACGGCAGAACTGTCCCGACCATCAGGAACCCGCCTTCGAACAGCATCAGCGACAAGTTGCCGCCGTACGGCGTCTGGTTGAAGCCGACCGCTGCTTGAGCGGCCAGCCTGGTCAGGCAGCCGACCGCCGCTGCGACCGCGCCGGCTGTCGAAAGCCAACTGGGCCAGGGCTTGGGGATCGGCTGATGGGCTCTGGCCGTGAGGGCGAGGAGGACGGCGCCGGCGACGGCGGCTAGGCGGGTGAGCATTCCGAGCGGATCGAAGGGAATGCCCAGACCCGGCAGAATCGCGGCGACGACATCGAGGAGCAGGAATCCGGCGGCTGCGACCCAGCCGGCGGCGAGTGCCCAGAGCAACTTTGGGTGGATCTTCAGTACGGCCACTGCGGTGATCAGGCAAGCAGCGACGGCTGCCCAGTTCGGGATCAGCAGATCGTCACCGGGCAACTTCCACCCGGGCGCATGACCCGTCGCGAACCAGACCCGCAGACCGCCGTACGCGATCGCCCATGCCAGCACTGCTCGCCTCATGCAGACAGTCTGTTGAGCCATGGCGGCGGCCGGATCACCCGCGGGAGGGAACGGGCTCCATCGTCAGCGTGACGCGGGCAGTCAGCGTGACGCGGGCAGTCAGCGTGACGCGTGCAGGTTGTGCAGGATGCGGATGAACGTCTTGCGGTCGGCTGCCGAGAGCGAGTCGAGGACGCTCTCCTCGCGCGACTGGATGTCCTTGCGGACGGCACGGCGTACCCGGCGGCCTTGGGTGGTGATCGAGAGCAGCCGGACGCGGCGGTCGTCGGGGTCGGGGGTGCGGTCGATCAGGCCGGCCTTCTGCAGCTCGTCGAGGGTGCCGATGATGCGGGACTTGTCCGCACCGATCGCCTCGGCGAGGGCGGCCTGGGTGCGGACCGGGGTCTCGTCCAGCGCAGTGAGCACCGAGTAGCCCCACATCGACACCTCGTGCGCGGCGAGCACCGGCATCTCGAGCGCGATCAGCTCCCGCACCAGCGGATACAGCATCGCTGCCAGATCGGGACGCTCGGTGGCCATGTTCGAAAAGGTAGCACTGGCGCAATCATATGCTGACACTTACGATAAGCGCATGCCTACTATTGACTACATCGCACTCGACGCCGAAGCCGTCCGCGTCAGCATCGACATCGCCGGCACCGCGACCACCGCCGACCTCGCCCGGCCGACCCCGTGCCGGGCCTGGACCCTGTACGGCCTGCTCGCCCACATGGCCACCCAGCACTACGGGTTCGCCGCCGCATCCCGCGGCGAGTCCGACCCCGCGATCTGGAAACTCCGCGACCTCGGCGACGACCCGGTCAAGGCGTACATCGCGTCCGCCGAACACGTCCTCGACGCCTTCGCCCAACCCGGCGTGGCGGACCGCACGTTCACGCTCGCCGAGTTCGGCCCCGACGCGTCGTTCCCCGGCGCCCAGGCCGTGAGCTTCCACTTCATCGACTACATCGTCCACAGCTGGGACGTCGCGGCCGCCCTCGGCACGACGGTCTCCTTCACCCCTGAAACCCTCGATGCCGCCGAAGCCGTAGCCCAGGTCGTCCCCACCGGCGAGGTCCGCACCACCCCAGGTACGCCGTTCGCCCCCGCCATCCCGTGGTCCGGCCCCGACCCCCTCGCCCGCATCCTCACCCACCTCGGCCGCAACCCCACCTGGCCGAACTGAGCCCAGCCCTACCCGATCAGCCCTACTCGATCAGCCGAACTCGATCAGCCGTGCCCGATCAGGCGTGCCGGGATGGCGCGGGCCTGGTCGGCGACCAGGCTGCGCCGGAAGTCGACCTTGGCTGCGACGCTGCGCGGGCCGCGACTCCAGAGTGGCCCGCGACGACGTTCCGCGGCGGCGACCAGGTCGGCCGCGATGTCGACCAACTGGTCCCCGGTGCTTGCCGCCAGCCGGATCTGCGCCAGCGAGTACGGGCTGTACCGATTGCCGGTGACCTGCTGGATCTTGGCCGCGATCAAGGCGGCGCGTTCCGCCTCGACACTCGGCCGGATCGGGCGGTTCGCATCCCAGGTCTGGTCCGTCAGGTTGCGTCCGTTGAGCGGGTCGTGGTGCAGGACCGAGGCGCTCATGGGGATGTTCATCGGACCGCCACGTCGCAGATGGGGATCGACACCTAGCTCGTGCGAGGCATCGGCGTACTCCGAGAGCGTGCTCGAGATGGCGAGCAGGACTTCGGTGAGCTGGCTGAGGTCGGTCGGTTGGTGCGTGTCGTAGCGCTTCAGGACGCGTTGGTGTTCGGCGTCCAGGTCTTCGAGGCGGGCCAGCAGCCGGCTGAGCTCGGTGGACGGGTGGTCGTCGCGGCGCTCGGACTCGATGAACCGGCCGAGGTCGGTCGTCGGGGCAGGTCGGCTGCGCGGCGGCAAGCCGTGGACGACGTCCTCGAGGCGGGCCACCCGGAAGGCGGCGTCGGTGGCCGCGGCCTGCTCCCGATCGAGTTGGGTGGCGGCGCGTCGCTCGGCCGCGCGATCCCGCTCGTCGAAGTCCGCCCTGACCCCCATCCGGCGCCGCAGGTACTTGGCGTAATAGCTGAACGGCAGGGACGCGGCGGTGATTGCGGCGAACCCGAGGTACGAGGGATCGACGTGGAAGCGGAACACCATCAGTGCGGACAGTCCGACACCGGCGGCGGCGATCGAGGCGGCACCGACGGCGTACCACCGCCGGTTCGTGGTGGCTTCGCGTTCGGGGTGGACGACTGGCGACCAGGGCCGCAGCGACGGAATGCCGATCGTGCCGAGTGACGGATTCGCCAGCAGGGCATCCAGTCGGGCGAGGACGGGGTCGGCCGTCTGCTCGACGCGCTTCTGGACCTCGGTGCGCAAGAGCTCCAGCCAGTTGTGCATGCGGCGGTCGAAGGCGTGCCGGTTCGCCTGGGCGTGGAAGAACTCGACGACGCCGGAGACGACACTGGTCGCGCCGACCCGGAGCACCGCTTCCAGCAGAGTGGCGGTGGAGGTGGCGAGCTGATGCTTCGCGGCGAGGCCGACTGCCCGGTAGACCATCGGCACGACGCCCAGCAGCACCTCCCGAAAGGCGAACGGTAGCTTGCCTGGGACGACGCCGCGGCCGAGATGATCTGCGAACGGGGCCACGGCGAGCGACGGCAGCTGGATCGCGGAGTCGCCGTACTGCTTGCCCAGGGCCTGTAGCCGGACGAGTTCGTCGGCGGCGCGACGGAGCTCGCCGATGAACTGCCGCCGGCTGCGGTGGTAGAAGTCGCGGATCCGGCGCTCGTCGTCCAACCTCGCCTGGATCCGGGCGAAGGCATACTGCGCGGAGCCGAAGACACCGGCGGCCACCCCGATCCCGGCCGCGAAGACCATCGGCGACAGGTGCAGCGGCGACGCGACCACCACGATCGGCGCCGCTGCGACGGCGACCGAGATCGTGCTCTGCGCCGCGAAGGTCCACCACGGCACCACCGACGGTGGCGCCTCCACCGCGGGCGGCGTCACTTCGGGCCGCGGCGCGTCCGGTTGATCTGTCGGCATCACCTGTCCGGTGTGTTCGGCGGCCGAGGCGAGGACTCGCCGGCCCGCGGTGCGGATCTCGCGGTCGATCTCTGCTCGGCGGATGGATTGGAAACGTTCGATCTGTTCCTGGCGGTAGTTCCTCCGGGCCGTGATCACGAGGTCCTCGAGCACGGCGACGTACCGGCTGAGGGCCGCGCGCAACGGAACGGCGATCGCTCCGCCGACGAAGATCGTGGTGGCGAGCAAGCCGCCGTCCTGTTGTCCGGCGATGACGAGCGCCGTCGCAGTACTGGCCGGCATGATCTCCGCGAAGGTGAAGCACATCTCGGCACCCAGATCCGGGAGCCATTGGCCGGCGAAGCGATTCATCCGCTGGAGCATCCCTGGTTCGATCTCGGCCACGGCGGTCGCGAGATCGTGCGGGAGCGCCGCCCGGAGATCGTCGTGGTCGATCACGCCGAGCGCATCCGCCATCTCGGCGAACTGCCGCGCGGCCCGGCGACGCTGCCGCCAGGACTCGGCGTTCTGCCACTGGTCGACGAGTCCGCGCAGCCTGTCGAACAACCCAGCTACAGCGTGCTGATCGGCCTGCTGGGGCGTGAACTGGGCCGGAGTCAGGTTCCCGAGCGCAGCGGCGGCGGCCGGTCCGTGCGCCGTGACGAGCGATTTGAGGACGGGCATGTCGCGCAGCGTCTTCTCTCGGCTCGCGGACTCCCCCGGACCGACAGCGACGTCCGGCTGGTTCGCGAAATGCTGGAACAGCCTGTGCAGGAAGCGATCCACGGTCGGATCCGAAGCAACCTTCGCGCGGGCTCCGCCGGGCAACTCCTTCGTCCCGAGGAGCCCGGGCTTCGTCGCCCGGTCCTCCTGTTTGTCGACCCAGGGCACGAGGGTGTCTGCGACCCAGGCGCGGACACGACTGCGGTGCAGGACCTCCTCGACCCGCAGTTGCAGACCGATCGGCAGCGGCGGCCCCTGCCGCTTACTCATGTGATCGAGTAGCAGACGCAACTCCTTCCGAAGGCGGTACGGCGACCCGCCGCGCTCGATCTGCTCGACCAAGTAACCGACCTCGGCCTGTCGTCCGGCTCGTTCCTGGTCGTCGGACGACTGCCCGCCGTACGCCGACATCACGGCGGCGACCGCATGGGCGATCGCTCGCCCGGCGACCTCGTCACTGGCCTGCGGCGAGAGCGTGATCCGGGCCCAGTCGCCCTCCCGAGCGGTCCGTTCCCAGCGAACCGGGCCCGCGTCTGTGAAGGTGCTGGACACGTCGAGGTCGATCGTGATCTTCTCCCCATCGCGCAGGGTGATCGTGATCTGTTTCCCGGAAAGGCCGATCGCCAGCACGTCGGCACGAATCGTTCTGACCGCCCTGGCGATTTGCGGGAGCGCATGGTGGACAGCGGCGCGTACCGCGGGCTCGTCCGGCGTACCGCGCCCGTCGCCACGGAACTCGCTGCGGTGAATGCTGCCAGCACCTCCGCGAGGCTGGTCCTGATGCTCGCGGAACAGCCGGGAACGTTCCGGGAGGCTGTCGTTGACGACCGGCCGGTTGGCGCGGACGGCTCGGAGGAGGAGGCGGAGGATCCGGTACACCGGGGCCAGCTCGTGTTTGTGGCGGGCGATCTCCAGCGTTTCGTTGTCAATGGCACCGACATGGACGAGGAGGGGTCCGATCCGCGTCGCGAGCAAGGCGTTGAAGACCCCGACGATGCGTCGCGGCACGCCGTCCTCCACCACGCGAGCGAGGAACTCCTCGTCACGGACATCACTCGGCTGATCGACGTACAACTCGTCGATCTCGGCGGAGAGCTCCGGGAGCAGGGCGCGGAGCCGGTGGACGATGGCGAGCAGATCGGCCCGTGTCCGCGCGCTGAACAGGTGCCAGGCGTAGTGCCCGATCACCTCGTGCCACACGGTCGCGGCGACATCCGCCGGCGACGTGTGATTCCGCGCGGACAGGTAGACCACGCCGATACCGTTGTCCATCCGGAAGTACCCGGGTCGCGGGGCGGTCGTCGGCGGGATGCCGTACTTGTCAGCGAGCTCGTCGTTGTTCGCCGCGACCACGAACCTCAGCGTGATGTTGTCAGGTAGCCGCAGGCGGGCCCGTACGGCGTCCAGCGCTTGCTGTACCGCGTCCACGGTCAGCCCGCCTTCATCGGCCGTCAGCCCGCCCACGTCGACGGGGTCCGCCAGCCGGCGTTCGCGATCCCGAGCCCGGCGCGCGTTCTCGATGGCGGCTGCGATCAGTCGGTCGCGGATGTTCCGGCTCTCCTCGCTGAGTCCGCGCGCGGCGAGGTACTCGTGGAACATCGGATCGTCGACGAACGGCAGGACGTCCTCACAGTCGATGACCCGGAAGTTCCCGTTGTCGGGGTCGATCAGCGGCTGCAGTTCGCCGTCGGAGTCGTACGCTGCTTTGCCCAGTCGGCGCAGGTACTGGTGCAGTTGCAGCACGGTGTTGAACGTGACGGCCTCGCGAG
Source organism: Kribbella sp. NPDC043289 (assembly GCF_056436705.1). NCBI lineage: Bacteria > Bacillati > Actinomycetota > Actinomycetes > Propionibacteriales > Kribbellaceae > Kribbella > Kribbella sp. NPDC043289. Next base: position 71,304 of record NZ_JBWKCB010000002.1, on the reverse strand, counting down.
CGCGCGTGTACTCGGCGGCCGCGGCCGGATCGGACGGCGCGGAATCGTGCACCATCGCGCCCTGCACCCGCCCCATGGCCAGGCCGATGTACGTTGTGTCGCCGATCCTTGCCCGGACCAGCCCGTACGGCGTCGGCCCGTAGCCGGTCCCCGCCGCGGCGACGAGTCCGTTGAACTCCTGAGCGATCAGCTTGCGCAGTCGGTCGCCTTCCGGACCGACGCCTTCGGGGAACAGCTTGGTGATCCACTCGACCCCGTCCCGGACGATCGCGTACACGGCGTGCTCGTCCAGCGTGGACACCTTGCCGCGGCGGCCGCTGACACTCATCTTCTCCGGCAGCGACGTGAGTTCGCCCAGGTCCGTGGCGTCGTCCCAGGAGTGCGACGCCCCGCCCTCCACGTCCTGCTCCTGCGGCGAGCCGAGCACCTGTGCCCCGAGCTCGATCGCTCGGTCGAAGAGCGCGTTGTAGTCGTTCCACCCTTCGATCTCGGCGAGCAGTTCCGCGGGCCCGAGCTCACGCAGCCCCGGGCTCTCCAGCACGACCCGCAACCCTTCGACCAGCACCGGGTCGCCACCGGCCAACCGCAGGATGGCTTCCCGAATCCGCAGTTGCTCGGCCGCGGACAAGCCCTGGTACGCCGCAACACCTCGCAACACAGCGGGCACCACATCGTCCTCGCGCGGCCCGGGAGCCTCGTCCGACGGACCCCGGAGCCTGGCCCTCCCCGAGTCGTCCACACCCGACGACGGCCGGCGACGGATGATGCGAGGCGGGGACTTGGGGGGAGCTGCGTTCGGCGCGGAGGTGTTCGGCGCGGAGGTGTTCGGCGCGGAGGTGCTGGGCGTGGTGGTGCTGGGCGTTGTGTTGTCGAGTTGGGTTTCGGCCCAGGTGAGCCAGGCGTTGAGGGTGGTCAGTGCAGGGTCCTGCGGGCCCGTGACGGGGCGGGTGCCGTCCACGTCGTACGCGCGGAAGCGGCCGTCGGGGGTGATGGCGAACTGCAGGTCGCCCGGGAGGACATGGTTCTCGAGGGCGAAGGCGCGGAGGGCTCGGAGGCTGTCGACGGTTGCCTGGGTGGGCAGGCCGGGACGGGTGACGCGTGAGTCCGGGTCGGGCGCTTCCTCGTCGAGGATCTCGTGGCTGCTGGCCTCGAAGCGGTCGACCACGATCGCGTCGCGACCGAACAAGGTGATGTGGGCGTGGATCGGCGCGATCACGTCCTCACCGCCGGGGAGGGCGCGGAGCTTGTTGGTCTGGTCGATCTCGGCAGCGAGGGAGACGCCGGGGTGGGCGACCAGGACGACCTTGTCGAAGAACGCGAACGCCGTCTTCGAACGCCCGGCCCCCAGGCGCGGCCCGAGGTTTGCCTCACTCACCTCGACCTCGATCCCGTGCGCCGACGTGGCGCGCGGTTTGCGGACCAGCTTGCCGTCCTCCGGCACGACGACCCCGTCGGGCCGCGCCGCACGGTCGTCGGTGGGGGTGAGTACCTCGGTTCCGTCCGAGGACCGGAGTACGACGTCCTGACCGGTGATGTCGGCGAGCTTCTGGGCCAGGGCGGTGGCGGCCGCACTCCGCTGGTCGACGACGATCTCCGGGTTCGCGCGACGCGCGAGGGTGGCGAGCTCGTGCGGGGTGACCGCACGATCGCCGTACAGCAGGTGATTGTCATCGGCAACGAAAGCCCGGTCCCGTCCGCCGGGGAGCTGCGGATGTACGCCGCCACGCCGCAGGCCGGCGAAGGCGCGGCGGGCCCGGGACGGGCGCGCAGGCCCAGCCGGGTCCAGCTCGGGCGCGCCACCGCGGACAACGGTCGCACCGCCCCCGTCTGTGGAGGTACCTGCAGTCGGCGGCGCGACCGGAGCGACCGGGGGCGGCGCAGGTGAGGCCTGGGCTGCGAGAACTGGCGCGACCTCGATCGGCTGATCGGTCGACGTTGGTGTCTGAGCGGTTGTGGCGGACTGCGCGAGAGCTGCGGCAGGTTGCGGTGACGCGGTATCCGGCGAGCTCGGGGCGGCCGCCGGTGGGGCGGCCTCTGCCGACTGGGCGGTCTGAGCCGACGGGCTGCCTTGGACCGACGGATCCGCAGGAAGCGACGGGTCGGAGGACCGTGAAGCTGGGCTGGAAGGGCTAGAAGCGGTTGGCTCGGTGGCCTCGGTGACTTCGTGGTCGGTGTTGTCACCCGGGCCGTTGTCCGCCGGCGGCGTAGATTGTCCTGCAGGGTCGCGGCGGAGGGCTTGCTCCTGCTCGGTACGGGATTGCTGGGAGACGGAAGCGGCCACGCCGACCTGGGCCGATGCGCGGCCGGCGGCCGTCCACGGAGTGGTTGAGGTCAAAGGAGCCACAGCGGACTGACCAACGGTGCCCGCCGCTGAAACCTGGGATGCCGCCTGCGACGAGTTCTGGGCAGCGTTCTGGCCGAGGTTCGCCGCGGCGTTGTGGGCAAGGCCGGGTGCGGTCTCCTGGGAGAGGTCCGCCGTCGTGCTGTGGTTGACGGACGGGGAATGGAGCACGCCGCCATCGGGACCTGCCGGTGGGTGCCCGCCGGGCAGGGCCGAGATGAGTTTGTGGCCGACGTACTCGCCGACCGCCTCTCCGATGGATTCGAGCGGGCCGTGCACATCACTGGCCGTGGAACCGCGGGCGGCCCCGTGGGCGCCGGCGATCCAGGCGTCCTGCAGAGACGGGGTGTGCCAGCCCTCGCCGAAACCCAGCGACGTGAGTGAGCTCGCCAGCGGTGAGGTGATCGCGTTGTTTCCGAACGTTCGCGCCAGTTTCCCGATCGGCACCTTCGCTAGGCCGATCCCGAGACCGTGCGACAGGGGTACGCCGACCACAGCACCCGCCGCGGTCATCGCCGTACCCCGCCAATCCCAGTCGTGCGTCATGACGAACCGCTGCTGGGAGTCCAACTGGGGTTGGCCGTCGCTGTTGACGGCGAGTCGGCGGTCCTGGCCGGTCAGCTTGCCCCACCAGCCTGCCACCGCGTGCGGGATGAGCTCGTCGGCGAGCTCACCGCCGACGACGCCCAGTACCTTGGGTACCATCTCGCGACTGAAGACGAACTTGGTGGTCTGCTTGGTGCCGGCCGTCAGCATTTCGAGCAGCATCTTCTGCTGCAGCTTCCGCGCCTCCCGGTTCACCAGCTTCTTCAGCATCAGCAGCAGCAGCTGTTTGACGCCTTCCTGCCCGATCTTGCGAATCAGCGTGCCGAGGATCGGCCCGACCCCGGCGAGGATCGTGATCCAGCTGACGATGCCGATGATCAGCAACTCGCGTTTGGTCCGGACGACGGTGTCCCCCATCGTCCGGAGGAACTCGGCCACGTATCCCGCCGAGTCGGCGAGTGTCGCCGGACCCTGGAAATCCTTGTTGCGCGCATACCGTTTCAGGAAGTCCTCGAGTGCCGCTCCGGCTTCTCCGTGGTACGCCGCCCCGAACCCGTTCGCGGCGGTGTCGATCCGGCCCGGCAGCGCCTCGGTCAGGTACTTCTTGCACAGGTCGTACTGGTCCGCGAGCGCATAGAGCTTGTCCTCATCGGCCTGCGGCTCGTACCCGCCTTCCAGGATCGCCTTCAGCCACCCCGGCAGATGCCAGCCCACTGTCAGGCCTCCGGAGTGGGCGTCATCGCCCAGCCCTCGGCGGTCCGGGTGAGTCCGAGCGCCGTCCCCTGGACCTGCCGGGACGCGTCGTCGTCGGTCGCCTTCGCGTTCTGGCCGCACGCCGACATCTGGTCACCGCGGCCGACCAGGTGGGTCTCGATCGCCTTGCCGAACGCCGCGAACGTGTCGGCATGGCTGTTCACCCAGCCGCTGCTGATCTGCTGGCCGTAGTCGTCGTGCCCGGCGGCCGCCTCGATCACCTCCTTGGTCAACCCGCCCAGCAGGCGCCACAGCTCGCGACCCGCGTCGTACCCGGTGGTCCGGCAGATATCAGCCGCCCGCGCCACCCCGAGCTGATCGACCTCGATCCGGTCAGTCATCGAAGGTCTCCCGGAAGGTGTCGTACGCCGTGGTCATCTTGGCGGCTGCGGCGGCGTGGGCCTGGCCGAGGGTCGCGACGACCGTCGCGGCGAGCTGTTGTGGGTCCTGGTCGCGGTAGATGCCGGGGTCGAACTCGATCGCACGGATCTCGCCCCGGCCGGTCACCGTGACCTTGACGAGGCGGTCAGGTGACACCGCGGACGCGACGGTCTCGTCGAAGGCACGGTCCAGCACGCCCGCCGCATCGGTCAGCTGCTCCAGGCCGCTGTCCAGGCCGAGCGCCGCCATTTCCTTGGCCAGGTTGAGCTCTGTCTCACCCGCGGTGAACTTCGACATGTCCATGATCGACACCTCCGAGTACCTAGCGTCGGTGCTCGGTGATGTGCCGGTCAGTCCTTGGCCACAAGGGGTCAGAACCCGTGGCCCGATCGGGCCCCGCCGTAGCGTCCGGATCGTGATGACTGTCAGAGCAGCAGCCGCGACCGTCGCCCTCGGGGCGCTGGCCGCCACCACGTCACCCGCGTCGGCGGCTCCGCCGGCCGGACAGTGCCGGACCGCCGAGGCCGGTGGGCAGCCGATCAGCAAGATGCCCTGGGCAACCACCTGGCTGGCGCCCGAGCGGGCCTGGCCGATCAGCACCGGCAAGGGCGTCACCGTCGCGGTGATCGACTCCGGTGTCGACGCGGACCACCCACAACTCCGGGAGCCGGGCGCGGTGCTGCCCGGCGAGGACGTCCTGACCCCCGGTGACAAACGGGCCGACTTCGACTGCGTCTCGCACGGTACGGCGGTGGCGAGCATCATCGCCGCGCGACCGGTCGCCGGGATCGGGTTCCGCGGGATCGCGCCGGGCGCGCGGATCCTGCCGATCCGGGTCAGCGAACGCGACGCCAGCGAGCAGCAGGGCGAAGCGGTGAACGCGACGGTGTTCGCCGGCGCCATCCGGTACGCCGTCGACGCGGGCGCCACCGTCATCAACATCTCGCTGTCGCTGTACGTGGACCAGAAACCCGTCCGCGACGCCGTCCGCTACGCCCAGCGCCACGACGCCCTGATCGTCGCCGCGGCCGGCAACGCCCACGGTCAACAGGGCGAGGATCCGGTCACGTACCCCGCGGCATACCCGGGTGTGCTCGGCGTCGGTGCGACGACGATCGACGGCAGCCGACTCTCGAGCTCGCAGGTCGGGTCGTACGTCGACATCTCGGCGCCCGGTGGCGGGGTACTGGCGGCGACCCGCGTCAGCGGCCACCGCTACTACGACGGCACCAGCTTCGCGACCGGCTTCGTCAGCGGTACGGCGGCCCTCGTCCGCTCGGCCGATCCGAAGCTCCCCGCAACGGCGGTCGCTGCCCGGCTGATCGCCACCGCAACGCCCGCTCCCGGTCCGACGGACCAGTACGGCGCCGGAGTCGTGAACCCGTACCGCGCTGTGGAGGACGTCCTCAGTAGCGCGAAACCCGCAGTACTCCCGCCGGTGAAGCCCACGAAGGTGGACCCGGCGGCGGAGCGTCGTACCGCTTCGTGGAGCGATGCCGGCCTTGAGGGTCGCCGGATCGCCTTGCTGGCGGGGCTTTGCGCCCTGCTGGTGGTGCTCGCCGCGTTCGTCGTACCGCTCGGGCGTCGCCGCGGCTGGCGCAGCCACTGAACCACAGAACAGCCCGGCCCTCCTTTCGAGGGGCCGGGCTGTTCTTCTTTGGTCCGTCAGGCCTGGATCGAGATGGCGGCCGCGCGGTCGGTGCTGCGCATCCGCAGCATCGAGTCCTCGACTGCGGTGCCCCGCCGACTCAGCAGCTGGTTCAGCTCCCCGGCTGCCTGGGCCCACAGCCGCTGCACCTGCTGGACCTGGGGTGCCGCTTCGTCGCTCGTCCAGGTGTGCAGCAGCGCGTTCATGGCGGCCTCGAACTGAGTCTTCAGCTCGGTCGCCTCCTTGCTGGCGGAGGCCATGTCGACCGAGGCCTGCAGCATCGCGCCGAACGGGTAGTTGATGCGTTCACCGGGCATGAGTGGGTTCCCTTCTCAGAGGACGGTCGCGTCGAGGACAGGGACGTTGGCGGCCTGGTTCAGCGCGACCTGGCCCTCGTCGTCCGCGGACTGGTACTTGCTCTTGGCATCACCGATGCCGTCCGCCAACTGGTGCAGGCGGTTGCAGAGCTTGGTCATCGCGTCGAGATGGCCGCGATGGCCCTGCCAGAAGGCGTTCTTGATCATTCCGTCCATCGGGACCAGAACGCCCATCGCGTTGTCGAGCCTGACCATCACGGTCTTCAGGTTGTCGCCGATCGCGGCCGCGTCCCGCGCGGTCTGCTGCATGCGAGCGTATTCGGTCTCCACACCGGCCATGGTGTGTCCTCCTCTACTGGGTTGCCGGCGCGTGATCACCGGTCGATGTCACGCTAGGTCTGGGATCCGCGCCCTCCGGACGCGTTCCGGTTACGGCCACGGAATGGCCAGTTGTGCGATCAGGGCTTCCACAGCTCCTCGTCCAGCACCTCGTCACCGCCGGTACGGCGGGCACGCGCGGGACGACTGCGCTTACGCAGCGGCGGCGCCCCGGACGGTGTCCGTCGTTCGCCGTTGGTCCGGCCCTGGAGATCGGACTGCACGCCTTGGCGGCGCAGTCGCTCGGCGGCCGTGGACTCGGTCGGCACGGTGAAGCCTGATTTGGACGGCGCCGAGCCTGGCCGGATCTCACTGCGCGCGGCAGCGCCGGCGCCAGCACCCGCACCGGCGCCGTTCATCGGTGGGAACATCGGCGAGGAGGCCGACTGCGTGCCCGTCGGACTCGCTGACGTCTTGCCGGCCAGCGATGGTTCGGCTCCGGTCTCACCCGCGGTTGTTGCCGATCGCAACGATGAGCTGCCGCGATCCGACGTACCCGTGCTGCTGGTCGGAAGGTTGGTGTGACCTGCGCCGATCCCGCCGCCCAATGGCATGCCGATCGACGGCAGGCCACCGCCGCCTGCCCCGCCACCGCCCGTCGTGGGAGTGAAGTGGGTTGGGGTGAAGGTGGGCGGTGTGGTGCTGACGCCGCCGGCGAGCGCGGGTTCGTCGGACAATGGACCGTTGGGTGTCACGCTGCTCAGGTCCGGCGTGGTCGCCGTCGACGTGTCCCCGCCGGCCAGGTCCTTCCCGTGTTGCAAGAGGGTCACCCACTTGTCGAGGTTCTCCGGAACCTTCCCGGTCAGATCGATGCCTTTGCCGATGACGTCGATGACCTTCCCGGCCTCGTCCCACGGATCCTTGGCCTCCGGCGCCTTCGGCGACGCGGGATCGGCCGCAGGCGCCACCGCGGGAGTCTGGCCCGGGACACCGCCGGCGTCACCCGGCTGGGGGCCGCCGGCACTGGGATCTGCCTTCGCGTCCGGGTCGTCGGCGGCCTGCTGATCGCCACGGCTTGGTGCCATCGGGCCGCCGTACTTGCTCTGGGGAACGGGGAGGATACGCCCCATCGCCTGCTGCATCTCCGACGAGAGCACTCCCATCATGTTGGCCGCGATGGCCGTGATGTCGTCCATCTCGTGCTGCGCGGCCTTGCCCTCGTTGGCATCCATCGCTGACATCAACCGGCGTTCGGCGTCCTGGTACGGCCCTGTCAGGCCGCCGACGACGGCTTGCGTGTCGCGGATGGTGCAGCCGATGCTCGACAACTGGGTGCCGACCCGCTCGACGAACGGCCGCCAGGCGTCCACCGATGTCTTGCTGGCGGTGACTTCGTTCGCGATGCTGTCGAACGTCAGGCTCTCGTGGAAGAGCCGCGTGTTGTTCCAGGCGTGCTGGAGGTTGTCCTGCGTCGTCTGGAGGTCGGTCGCCAGCACCGACCAGGTTTCACCCACCTGCAGCCAACCGCTCGCGTTGAGCCCGGCGAGCTGACGGACCATTTCCGCCATCGAAGTCTTGCTGTAGTCAGCCATCGTGCGCTCCTAGGGAGTGGGGGCCTTGGGCGGCTCGGCAGGATCTGTCCAGCCGCCGCCGGTGCGGACTTGACCGAGCTGATCCGCGACGATGCCCACAGCGTGCTGGTCCGTGGTCTGAAAGCGGCCGGCGGCGACCTGGTCGGTGGTCTCGAACGCGTCAGCGGCGTTTCGGGCGACGGTGCCGAAGGCGTCGATACCGCGCCCCAGGTCGAGGCCGAAGCCGGCTACCTGCGGAGCCCATTGCTTGACGAACTCGCGCAGCTTGTCGGCGTCCGGCATCCCGCCGCCCAGCTCGAAACCTGGCAGCGCCTGGGCGAGCGGGGCGAAGTTCGCGGGATGCAGCATCGCCGAGAAGTCCCGTAGTTCCTGCGGTGAGACCTGGACCATCTGTGGCTCCTGTCAGATCGAGCAATTGACCAGTTGGATGAGGTTGGCGTCGCCGCGGCGGGTGACGAACTGGGCGCGGCCCGGGGGTAGCGGCTGCGGGCGGACGGTGCCGAGCAGCGGGCCTTCGGATCGGTCGCCGCTGAGCAGTAGACCCGGCGTACCGAGGTCGCGAAGGCGGGCAATCAGCGGTTCGTAGATCGCGCGGCCGGCACCGCCGGTACGACGGGTGACGACGAGGTGAAGGCCGATGTCGCGGCCGTGGGCGAGATAGTCGACCAGGCCGTTGAGCGGGTTGGCGGTCTGGCCGGCGACGAGGTCGTAGTCGTCCACCAAGATGTGGATCTGCGGTCCGGTCCACTCCCCGCCCAGGCGGCGGTCGAGGACCGGGCCGAGCTCGGCAACCATCTTCTCGACGCTGCGCGGTTCCGTGAACGTGCCCATGACGTGCGTCCCCTGCACAGCCACCGATCGGCGGTAGTCGACCAGGATGATCCGTGCCTCCGTCGGCTCGTAGCGGGTCGTCAGCGATCGGGCGATCCAACGCAGCAGACCGGTCTTACCGCTCTCGGTGTCGCCGAACACCAGGAGGTGCGGGTCGGCCTCGAAATCGACGTACGCCGGTCCGAGGTCGCGCTCGGCCAAGCCAACCGGCAGTCCGGCCGGCATCTCGTCACCGGCGCCCTCGCAGCGACGCAGTACGGCGGCCAGCTCGGACTCCTCGAGCTGCACGGGGAGCAGACGCACCCGCGGCGCTCCCGACACCGGCCACGCGGCTGCGAGCTGTGGACCGAGGTCGGCGTCCGGTGTGGCGACGACGAAGTGCTGCGCGTTGTCGGTCAGGCCACGACCTGGCGTCTCGGCGGGCACACTCATCGCGGCCTTGCGGTCGACCATCGAGTCGGACGGGTCGCCCAGCCGCAGTTCGACCTTGGTGCCGAACAGGTCGCGGATCGTGCCGCGCAGGTCGAACCACCGCGAGCAGGTCGCGACCACGTGCACGCCGTACGCGAGGCCACGGCCGGCGATCTCGGCCAGGGTCATCTCGAGCTCTTCGAAGTCGGAGCGCAGAACCGACCAGCCGTCCACCATCAGGAAGACGTCGCCCCACGGGTCACCTGCGAACTCGCCGGCGGCCCGCCGTTCCCGGTACGCCGCCATACCCTCCACACCGTGTTCGGCGAAGACGCGCTCCCGGTTGGTCAGCAACTGCAGCACCTCCGCGACCGTCCGGCGTACGGCGCCGACGTCCAGACGGGACGCGACACCGCCGACGTGCGGCAGGTCGCGGAGCCCGGTGAGCGAGCCGCCGCCGAAGTCGAGGCAATAGAACTGGACCTCGCGAGGGGTGTGAGTGAGGGCGAGGGCCGAGATCAGGGTGCGGACCGCCGTACTCTTCCCGCTGCGCGGCCCGCCGACGATCACGGCATGACCGGCGCCGGCGGACAGGTCGACCACCAGCGGGTCTCGCCGCTGCTCGCGTGGCTTGTCGACCAGACCAATCGGCACTCGAAGCCCTCCGCACGCACCGGCGGCGGCGACAGTCAGTCCTCGGTCCGGATCGACTGTCAGCGCGGGCAGCAGTTGGGTCAACGGTGGCGGGGCGTCCAGTGGCGGCAGCCAGATCTGATGGGCCGGCTTGCCCTTGTTCGCCAAGCGGTCGACAAGGATGTCGAGCAGCTTCTCGCCGACACCGTCCTCCTCCGGCTCCTCTTCGGCTTCGTCAGCCGACGCGGGCAGCGAGACATAGGCACTGGTGTACTCCGCAACGTCGTCGGCCACGTCATTGCCTGTAGCAACCGAACTGACGGCTGAGCGGTGCACGCCGGACACGTAGGCGGAGCGGAACCGGACCAGCGTCTCGGTGCCGATCTGCAGGAAGCCGTGACCAGGCGCCCGGGGCAGCTCGTACGCGTCCGGTATACCGAGCACCACGCGGCTGTCCATCGCCGAGAACGTCCGCAGACCGATCCGGTAGGACAGGTGGCCGTCCAGCCCGCGCAGCCGCCCCTCCTCCAGTTTCTGACTGGCCAGCAACAGGTGTACGCCGAGTGCTCGGCCGAGTCGACCGATCTGGTTGAACATCTCGATGAAGTCCGGCTTGGCCGACAGCAGCTCGGAGAACTCGTCGCAAATCACCAGCAGGGTGGGTACCTCGGGCAGGTCGGCACCCGCGGCCCTGGCGAGCTCGTACTCCCGGATGGACTCGTAGTTGCCGGCCCGCCGGAGCAGCTCCTGCCGGCGTACCAACTCACCGGTGAGCGCGTCCGACATCCGATCGACGAGCGTCAACTCCTCGTTCAGGTTCGTGATCACCGCGCTGGTGTGCGGGAGCCGGTCCAGCTTGGTGAACGTGGCGCCTCCCTTGAAGTCCACCAGGGCGAAGTTCAGGCTGTCCGACGGGTGGGTCGCGGCCAGCGCGAGGACCAGCGTTCGGAGCAGTTCGCTCTTGCCGGAGCCGGTGGCACCGATCAGCAGGCCGTGCGGTCCCATGCCGTCCTGGGCGGACTCCTTCAGGTCGAGCTCGACCGGCGTACCGTCAGCGGTGACACCGAAACGCACACGCAACCGGTCCCTGTTCGGCCTGGGTCCCCAGTGCCGTGCGGGATCGAAGTCGTAGGGGTCGCCGAGGCTGAGGAGGTCAGTCAGGCCGAACGCGGAGGCGAAGCTCTCGTCGCCGTCCGTACCGGCCGACAACCGCAGTGGTGCGAGGAGGCGGACCAGGGCCTCCGCGTCCTGGGTGGTGAAGCTGTCCGCCGTACCGACCTCGGACTCGCCTTCAGCGGTAACGCTGGTCAGCGTGCCGTCGTCGGCAACGTCCAGCAGCACTGTGGAGCGGTCGAGCAGTCTGGGCGGTTGTGTGGTCAGGTCAATGACATTGACGCCTTCCACGCCGCTACCGGTCATCAGGTGGTCAGAGCCGACTACGTCGCCGCCATCGATCAGTACGACGACGTGCGGACCGTCCACGCGACTAGTGGCAGCCGGATCGAAGCGTGGTCGCTGTGCGAGCAGATCGTCGAGCACCGACTCCAGATCCGGAACGCTCTTGCTGATCAGGCGAATCGGTCCGAGTGCGTCGGACTTCTCCGGGTGATGGGCGTGTGGCAGCCATTTCAGCCACTCCCACCCCGCTCTGGTGTCCGGGCCGATCACCGCGGCCACCAGGAGGTCATCGGGTGAGTGGAACGTCGCCAGCTGCGCTACGAGAGCACGTGCCAGGCTACGAGCACGGTCCGGATCACCATCGACGTACACGCGAGCGAAGCCGCGTAGAGCCATCGCCACGGGGAGTCCGGGGACCGACGAGTACGTCGTGATGAAGCGACGCAGTGCACCGGCTGACAGGGGCTCCAGCTCCTCTAGCGGTGCTGTGTCCGGCGGTGCGATCGGAGTGGCGAGTGGCTGCGCTCCTGTACCGACGCGGACGATCGCGAAGTCTGCGTCGTTGCGGCGGCGTTCCCAGAGGCGATAGCTCTCCACCAGCGTCCACAACTGTGTCGGGTCCGGGTGCAGGTACGACAACGCCGTCCGTTGCTGGGCCACGGCCCGCCGGGCTCGAATGCGTTGCTGGGAGAGATGCCGGAGATATCCGCGGCGTGCGCGGGCCATCTCGCGACGTGGTGCGCCCTGGCCGGCGAAGGCGACCGCCGCCATGCCCAGTGCGGAGAGACCGAACAGACCGCCGACGATGTAGCTCATCCGGCCGCCACCGCCGAGCGTCGAGTACATCAACGCCATCGCGGCACCACCCGCGAGCATCGGCACCATCATCACGTACTGCGACAGCTGCTTGGCCGCGGGCTGTGGCAGCGCCGGCGGCGGGTCGAGGGTGACGTCGCCGGTGGGCAACGCCGGGCCGTCACGACGCGGTGGCCTGCTGACGATGGTTGTCGACATGTTCCAGGACGCTAGGCGGCCGGACCGTAGTAGAGCGGACGGCGGCCACTAGCTGACTGTCCACAAGCTGCAAGCCCCGGCCCAGTGCCACGATCCGCGTGCCACGGTGGCAAACGTGAGCATTCGTGGACTGGTCAAGGTCACCATCGACGCACCCGAACGCCGCATCGACCTCGCACTGCCGGAACGGTCGACGGTGGCCGAGGTGCTGCCCGGCATCCTCCGGCACGCCGGTGACGGCCTCGCCGATTTCGGCGCACTACAAGGCGGCTGGGTCCTCCGACGTCCCGACGGCGAGGCACTGGACACCCACCGGGACCTCGCCGGTCAGGACGTCCGGGATGGCGAGATCCTGCACCTCGCACCGGCGCACCAACACTGGCCGGAGCTGGAGTACGACGATCTGGTCGACGCGATCGCCACCGACGCTCGGTCCGGCGGACGCGCGTGGGCGCCCGGTATGACGCGCTGGACCGGGCTGGTCGCCGCGACCGCAGCTCTGCTGACCGGCCTCGCGCTGCAGCTCCGGAGCGGCCCGCCGTGGAACGGCGTGGCGCTGTTCGCCCTGGCCACGGCAGGCGTGTTGATGCTGGCCGGAGTCGTTCTGTCGCGAGCGCTCGGTGATGCGGCCTCCGCAGCGACCGCCGGCTCAGTCTCCGTGGTGTTCGCCTTCACCGGCGGCGCACTGTTGCCTGCCGCAACCTTTCGGCTGACGGAGCTCGGCGCGCCGCAACTGACCGCAGGCGGCGCCGCACTGCTGCTGTCCGGACTGATCGGGTACGTCGGGATCGCCCGCCATACCGCGGTGTTCGCGGCCTCGGTGACTGCCGGCGTGCTCGCATTGGTCGCGGGTGCACTCGGCGGCGCGTTGGACGCCCCGCGGTCCGCTGCTGTGGTCGCCGCGCTCGCGGTGGCATTGATACCGGTGGCCGCACCGCTCGCGATGCGGATCGGTCGACTGCCCAAGCCCGTACTGCCCACGAGCACAGCCGATCTGCTCGCCGACCCGCCTCAACCACCACGCCGGATCGTGTACGCCGCGGTGCTGCGATCGGCAGCGCTTTACACCGGCATCCTCGCCGGACTGGGTCTCGGACTGGCCTGTTGCCTGTGTGTACTGGCACGGTCCACCTCGACGCCGGGACGTTTGCTGGTGGTGCTCGTCGTCGGGATCTGCCTGCTGCGCGCACGCCTGCTACCAGTGGTGGCGCACCGGCTCAGCCTGATCGTCGCAGCGCTCTTCGGACTCGGCTGGCTGCTCGTGCTCACGCCGTACTCGTTGCTGTTGTTCGCCGGCCTGGCAGGGTTCCTGGGGCTCTGGTACGCGGCACACCGGCCGGGCGCGTACCTGGCCCGGTACGCCGAGGTGGCCGAGCTGATCCTGGTTCTCCTGGTGGTGCCGGTTGTGCTGTGGGTTCTCGGACTGTACGGGTATGTGCGCGGGCTGGGTGGGTGACCGATGGCTTCCAAGCGGGATCAGCTGCAGTCGCACCAGTTCGTCCAGCAGCGGATGACCCATGCGCTGCTGCTGCGCGAGACCGATCCCGAGCACCCGCCGTTCCGCCGCGGGATCGTCGCGATGCTGGTCGGTATCGGGCTCGCCGTCCTGGTGCTGGCCGGTGCCGGCGTGTACGGGCAGCTGTCGCCAGGCGGTAAGACCTCGTGGAAGTCCGGCGACCGGGTGATCGTCGAGAAGGAGACCGGAACGCGGTACGTGTATCGCGACGGAGTCCTCTATCCCGCGGCGAACTACGTGTCGGCGTTGCTGCTCGCGAACAAGTACAGCGCGCCGCTGATGGTGTCGGCCAGGTCGTTGCTCGGCGTACCGCGTGGTCAACGGGTGGGGATCCCGGACGCACCGGACTCCTTGCCCGACAAGCGGCGGCTGCTCGGCAGCGGGTGGTCGATGTGCGCGCAGCCGACTGTCGATTCGTCGGGCAGTCCGGTGGTGCGGTCGGTTCTGCTCGTGGGAACAGAGCAGTCCGGTGCGCAGGCAGACTCCTTGCTCGTTGTCGGGCCCGATGGCCGGCGCTACCTGATCTGGCGTGGCTACCGGCACCTGATCCAGCAGCAGGCCACGGTCGCCGCAGCACTCGCTCTGAACAACGAGGCGTGGCTGCAGGTGCCGTCTGTCTGGCTGGACCTCGTACCGTCCGGACCACCGCTCGGTCCGATCTCCGTGCCGGGTGCTGGAACGCCGTCCGGTCTGCTCAAACCAGGACGGGTCGGGACGCTGTACGTCGTACAGACGTCGACCGGGCAGGGACAGTACTACCTGTTGCAGCGGGACCGTCTGGTGGCGATCAGCTCACTCCAGTACGACGTCCAGCGCACGGCGCCCGCCACTCGGCAGGCGTACCCGGGCGCGGTCCCACAGGCGGTGCCGTTGGATCCGGCGGTCGTGGCGCAGGTGTCCGGTGGTGTGGGCACCTCGACCACGGACTCGGCGTTGCCGACCACCCGGCCGACGTTCGCGCGGCCGGAGTCGTCAGTGGACTCGGTGTGCGCGGTGTTCTCTGGCGGCGACTTCCAGCCGCGGTTCACCTTGGCCGGGTCGCTGCCGACGAGCGGGGACTCCGGTGCGACGACGGGTCGTGGAACTGGCGGACTGCCGCTGGCCGACGAGGTCGTCGTACCACCGGGTCATGGCGCCGTTGTGGAGTCGATGGCATCGCCGGGTCAGCCGGCCGGGTCCGGGGCGTTGTCGTTCGTGAGCGATCTCGGCCGGCGGTACCAACTGGCGAATCACGACGTACTCGGCGTTCTCGGCTATGACCAACCGCCTGTGGTCCGGCTGCCGGCCGGACTGATCAGCCGGCTGCCTGCCGGGCACGCGCTCGACCCGTCCACCGCGACCTACCCGATCGGCCCGTAGCTGACGTTCGGTGGCCTGATGCGGTCCGCCCGCCGGTCCCGTACCGGATCCCTGATGTGGTGCAGAAGACGAACCCGAGGAGGAAGTATGGACATCGGCACGCTGACAGTGGTGCCCGACGAACTACGTCAGTTCGCGGTACTGGCACCACTGGCGACCGTCACCCCGGTCTCCGGCACCGTGCAGTCGACACCGCCGCTGGCCGGCGCGATGCCGGAGAGCGCGACCGTCGAGGCGCACGTCCGGTTCTGCGTCGAGCACACCGGCACCGTCACGCTGCAGGCCACCAACGGCATCGCGTCGCTGATCGACGCCGCGCTCTCGGTCGCAAGCCGCTTCGAGTCCGCCGACCAGGCGAGCGCGGTCGCGCACCGCGGCCTGGACGACGAACTGCCGACGACGGCAACGGACTGACGGGGGCCGCGACCATGGGTGCGTACTTCGGGATGGAACTGAACGCGATGGCGACGATGCTCTACGGGCAGCGCGCCGAGCCGTGGCACGCGGGCGCCGATCTGTGGGGTTCGGCCTGTCAGCAACTGCTCGCCACCCACGGCGACCTCGGCGCCGCGAACGCGGCCGTCACCACCTGGCCGATGAGCGTCGGCTCGGCGTCGCAGATGGCGTTCAGCGGTCAGGTGATCGGCAGTCTCGCATCGCTCGGCGAGTGGTCGGCGTACACCGGCGCGATGTCCGCGGCGCTGCGGCTCGGCGGTACGGCGCTGAACGCGGCGCAGGCGGTGATGCCGGCGCTGCAGAGCGGGTACGACACCGCGGTCGCGCTGAGTGGGGTGCCGATCATCGGGCCGTTCGCGGCGCAGGTCGCGGTCGGTCTGCAGCAGGTGGGTGCCGGGATGATGGAGGCCGTCGGGGTGGTCATGCAGGCGCCGACCGCCGTACCGCCGCCGACTCAGGGGTGGCAGGGGCCGGGTGGTGGCGCGCCGCCGCCGGCGTCTCCCGTGCCCGCCGTACCGGTGACCGATGTGCTGGACGCGACCGACAAGTTGTTCAGCGCGATGGAGAAGGGCGCCAGCCTGGTGCAGACCGTCACCGGGCTCGCGCAGTCGGGCAGCCTCGGCGACGCACAGGACGCACTGACCAAGCTGCCGAAGTTCAAGGACCTGCCCGGCACGGTGATTCACCCTGACCTGCCGACACTGGCCGGCGGGGTCAGCGGGAGTACTGCGGTGCCGACCATCCCCTCTGTTGGTACTCCGTCGGTGCCGGGCGGATCGCCAGGTGGGATCCCGGCTGCGGTGCTCGCCGGGACGCTCGGGGCAGTGACGAACTCGTTGCGCGGTACTCCGGCTGTCGCGGGGGTGCCCGGCGGTACCGGAGCCGCGGGTGCCCGCATCGCGGCGCGGAGCGAGCCGGCGCTGGCCGGTGGCACCGCGCGAGCCGCGGCGGCGGCCGGCAAGTCGATGCCGACCATCGCACCACCGATGTCCGGTGCATCCGGTGGCGGCGGGTCGAACGAGTCGCGGTCCGGGGCACGCAAGCGGTCGGCCAGCGACTCCGAAGACGTGCTCCGCCGCACCGGCGTTCAGTCCGAGCTCCAGGGCCGCGCGGCCCACGAGTCGACCAGCCAGTTCACGTTGCCGACCACACGCCGCCGTACCCCCGGTCCGGTCCTCGACGACGAAGTCTTCGACCACCGCTCATGACGACGACACCGGCTACCCCGGCCTTCGCTCAGCGGACCGCGCCGCAGACCGCCATCGCGCCAGTGACCACTACGGTCGCTCCGCCGCGACAGCAGGCGGCCGTCGCCGCGCCTACACCTCCCGCTGCTCACGCCCCCGCGCCCGCAGTCGCGGCGGCGACCAGCGTCCGGCCGGCCGTCGCTGCGCCGGCGGCAGCGTCCGTTCCGACCCCTCCGTCGGCGGGTGTCGGACGCGCAAGGCCGAGGGTGGTGACTGGGCAGGTGGTCTGTTGGCAGGTCGCGGTTGGCCTGATGGCGGGACTGGTCGGCCGGGGATGGGCGGCCGCGCTGATAGCCGGCGTGGTCGGACTCGGAGTGCTGGGAGCGACCGGCTGCTGGTGGCGGGGGCTGTGGTGTTTCCAGTGGCTCCGGCTGGCCGGTGGGTACGTCGTGCGCGGGCCGCGGTTCGTGGCGGTCCAGGGACATCGCGGATGGCTCGAGGTGGGTGACGTGGACGCCGGGACGATCGTCCGGGCGGATGGCGTGACGGTGCTGCTCGAGACCGACGTACCGCCGGATGTCGCGGCCGGCGAGCTGATCGAGGACCTCGCCGGGCTGCGGATCAAACTGCTGCGGCGGCCGGGGCTGGCGTGGATCGCGGTCACCGCGCTCCGGTCGCCCGAGCGGCACCAGGACACCGAGCTCGAGTTGCTGCTCGCCAACACCGTGCGCCGGCTGACCAAGCGCCTCCGCCGCCGCGGTCTCCGCGCCGAACCGGTCGCCCCGGACGAGCTGACCCACCTCCTCGGCACCCTCACCCCGAAGCACGTCACCGAGGACTGGGACGCCCTCCGCCTCGGCACCGGCCGCTACCGGATGTACGCCGTACCCGTGTCGCTCGCGCTGCAACAGGCCGGCGCCATCGCCGTCACCACCGCCAGCGATCTGGACCACGCGCTTGTTCTGGCTCACGCCGACGCCCCGCAGGCCCCGGTCGCCGTCTCACGCACCGGTCGCCAGAGCGCCGCGTTCGTCGCCGCTCTGCCCTGATCCAGCCGCGCTCGAGCCGTGTTCCAGCAGCTTTCCAGGCGGGGATCAGGCGTGGATCAGGCGTGGATCAGGCGTGGATCAGGCCCGCTGGACAGCCGCTGTATCGGCTGTATCAGGCGTGGACAGGCGCAAGATTCCCGCTGGACGGCGGCCCGCGATGGTTCTGGTGTTGACCCCGAGTCGCACCGACTCATCGAATCGAGCGAGGTGTCCCGTGTACCACTCCGAGCCCACCGAAGGCGCTTCGTACCCCCGTGCGGTCCGCTACCCGCGTGCCGTGAAGTCCACCCCGCAGGTCCGCACCACCGGACTGCGGCTGGCTCATCTGGGGGTCGACCCGACCGCCGAGCGCACCTACCTGGTCGTGCTCGAGCGGCCCTCCTGGACCCCGGCCGAGCTCGGCGAGCGACTCGGTCTGGACGTCGCCGCCACCCAGGACGTGATCCAGCACCTGACCAGCCTCGGCCTGTTGGCCCGCAACGGGTCCGGCGAGGTCGTCCGCCCGCTCAACCCGCGGCTGAGCCTGACCGCCCTGCTCGCCGAACGCGAGGCCGACCTGGCCCGCGTCACCCGCGACCTGGAACGCAGCCGGGTCGCTGCGGCCGAGATTGCCGGCGAGTTCGCCCGCCGGCACCCGGCGCCGCTCGGTGACAGCAGCGGCGCGCTGGACTGGGCAGCCAGCCCAGCGGCCGCGCAGCGCACCCTCGAAGGTCTGCTGAAGTCAGCGTCCGGTGAGGTGCTGGTGAGTACGCCGGCGACGGCCGCACTCGCCGACCCGATCGCCGGCCTCCGTGAGCTGGGCACTGGAGTCCTGGCACCGGTCCGCTACCGCATCCTGGTCCCCGACGCTGCTCGCACCGACCCGATGCTGGCTCGCCGCTTGCAGCAACTGACCCGCAACGGCGCACAGGTCCGTACGGCGACCAGCGTCCCGCTCTGCGCGATGATCGTCGACACAGCGACGGTCGCCCTGCCCGCTGACCGGACCGGTCGCGGCGCGGTCAGCATCCTCCGGTTGGCCGCTGCAGTCGGCGCGGTGACCGAGCTGTTCGAACGCGTCTGGCACGCTGCGACACCACTCCGCCAGCCGACCGGTCTGGGTGACGCCTCCGGACTGACGGTCCGCGAACGCGAAGTACTCTCGCTGCTCAGTGACGGCGGCACGGACGCGTCGGCGGCCGCACAGCTCGGGGTATCCGTCCGAACCGTACGGCGGATGGTGTCCGAGATGATGGCGCGCCTCGGGGCGCAGAGCAGATTCCAGGCCGGGCTCAAGGCGGCCGAGCGTGGCTGGGTGGGGACGCGATGAGCCGCACCCTCCTGGTGGCACCGGATCGTCCGGGTGCTTACCCGAGCATCGGCGCCGCCGTTCTCGACGCACCGGACGGCGCTGTTGTCTCCATCGCACCCGGTGTGTACCGGGAGACCATCGACCTGGCGGACCGGTCCGTCACCCTGACCGCCGACGCAGGTGACGTGGTCATCGACGCCACGTCGGCACAGACCCCGGTACTCCGGGCATCGGGCGGGCACCTCGAACTCCGCGAGCTAACCATCCGCGCCGGCGACGCTCCGGCCGTCGAGCTCACCGGCGGCACCCTGCGCGCCGAACGCTGCACAGTGTCGGCCGGTTTCGGTCCCGGACTACTCGTCACCGGTCCGGCCGAGGTGTCGCTGTCGCATTGCCGGCTCGACGGCGGCGAGCACGGTCTGGTGCTGGAGGACTGCACCGCCACGATCGAGCACACCAAGATCAGCGGTGTGTCCGCGGACGGCGTCATCGTCCGCCTGGGCGCGACCGTCGTACTGCGGGACTGCCAGATCACCGACTGCGGACGTCGAGGTGTCTACGCGTACCAGTACGGCCGGTCGACCATCGAGAGCTGCGAGGTGACCGGTACGGCGGAGGCGGGCATCCTCGTCGCCTACGACTCCACCGCGGTACTGCGTCACTCGTTCGTCCGCGACGCCGGCGGACCGGCCGTCGTGTTCGGGCGCCGGTGCCAGGGCGAGGTGGTGTCGTGCCGGTGGGAGAACACCGCCGAGCCGGCACTGGAGATTGCTGATCCGGACCAGGTGTCCGTGACCGCCGCCGTTCAAGCGGAGTCACGGACGGTCGCCCGCGAGCCGGCCGCTGCGGACGTGGAGTCCCTGCTGGCGGAGCTGGACGCCATGGTCGGCCTGCCGGGGGTGAAGGACGAGGTGCACAGCCTGATCGACGAGCTCCAGGTGAACGAGTGGCGGCGCAAGGCCGGGCTGCCGACCGGCAGCCTGAGCCACCACCTGGTGTTCGCCGGCGCGCCCGGCACCGGAAAGACCACAGTGGCTCGCATCTACGGGAAGCTGCTCGCGGCACTCGGCGTACTACCGAAGAACCAGTTCAGAGAGGTCGGACGGCGGGATCTGGTCGGCCAGTACGTCGGTCACACCGCGGAGAAGACCACGGTGCTGTTCGAGGCGGCGATCGGCGGCGTGCTGTTCATCGACGAGGCGTACACGCTGTCCCGGGCCGGGGCGGAGAACGACAGCTTCGGCCAGGAGGCGATCGACACCCTGGTGAAGCTGATGGAGGACAACCGCGACGACGTGGCGGTGATCGTGGCCGGGTACGACAACGAGATGCTGCGGCTGATGGACGCCAACCCGGGCCTGGCCTCCCGGTTCACGAAGACCATCGACTTCGAGAACTACGCTCCTGATGAGCTGACCCTGATCGTGCAGCGGATGGTCGCCGCCAACCAGTACGACCTGGACGCGGCAGCGGAACCCGTGCTGGAACGACACTTCGCGATCGCCTCTCAGGTCACCAACTTCGGCAACGCCCGTGACGCCCGGCGTCTGTTCGACCGGGTCAAGACGGCGCAGTCACAACGGTTGCGCCGGCGGGGCGGCATGCCCGACGTCAACGACCTGCGCACCCTGCTGATCGACGACGTGACCGCCGCTGTTTCATAGGGCCGTGGTCAATAGCGCTGTGTCGTTAGCGCCATGTCATGAGACCGGGTCGAGCGCGACGACGAGTCCGGCCAGCAGCTCGGACACCCCGTCGAGCACGAGGCCGAGCTGGGCACCTGGAGTGCCCGGCTCGCCCTCGGTCTGCTCGGCAATCGTCGCCAGCACTTCGCAGTGCGCCCACAGCGACGGTGCGACCCAGCCCCACTGCCAGAGCTCGTACGTCGTCGCACCGACGATCGCCAATGGTTCGAGCCCTGGAACGCCGATGGCGAAGAGGTCCGGTACGTCGGGGCGGTTGCCGAGTCCGAGAAACAGCGGCAACAACCGGTGCTGCTTCGCAAAGCCGGCGGGATCATCTGCCGTGACCAACACGCCACGGCTCAGCAACACGTCCACATGGCGCTCGGCGTCGTCGATCTCAGCATCGAGGCATTGGTCCAGGAGATCGGGCAGGCCCATCGCGCGGTGCGCGAGTGTCCACACACCGAATTCGGACTCGCTCAGCTGCTCCGTCGTACGGCCAACACGGATCACGTGGTGCGTCGAGTCCGCGGACACGAGCGGACCGGCGCCGTGGCCGACGGGAAAGATCGCAGTACTCATGGCCGGTACTCCGGTGCGGCGAGATCGATACACGTGGCGCTGGGGGCGAGCAGCGCGTGCAGAGTGCTCAACACAGCGGTGAGGTCGATCTCGTGCTCCTTGCAGGCGGCCAGGAGGTTGGGAGACAGATGAGCCCACAGCCAGAGGTCGTAGAGGGTGCGGGTCATACCGGCGAGTGCGATCTCGGTGGTGCCCGACCTGAACATCGCATCATCCGGCGACGCGTTCCCCAGCCCGAGGTGCAGTGGCAGCAGTCGATGACCTGCCGCGAAGTCGACCGGACTGGCCGTGCTGTCTGTGCTGTCTGTGTCGACCTCGGCCAGCAGCTGCCTGGTCAACAGACGATCGACCACCGCGTCGGCGTCCGCGAGCCCGCTGCCGGTGGCGAAGGCGACGACAGCGGCGCGGCTCCAGGATGTGTGCGGCGCGGCGGTCAGACCGTGGGCGAGCGTCCAGACCGCGAAGTCCTCGTCGGTCAGCTCGACGATCTCCCCGCCGAGCCGGACCTGCTGGACGTGATCGTCCGCGGAGCCCGAGTAGTACGGCCCGACGCAGTGGCCGATCGGGAACATCAGTGTGGTCATGGTCTTCACGGTGGCAGCCGCCGCTCGCGCTCGGACGACCCTTGCAGCATGTGGCCAGTGTGTGGCAACAGGAGCCGGTGTCGCGGCGGACGACCTGTTCACACGGGAAGATGGACATGTGACAGACAAGGCAGGTCCTGACTCCGTCCCGGCGCTCCCGGGCTGTACGGACCTCGTCCTGATCCGGTCCGGCATCCCGCGGGTGTACAGGTGCCTGCGGCAAGGGACTGCGGTCAGCGCGCTGGTGTACCCGGTGCGCGTCGACGCAGGTACGGCGACGGCGTTCCACAAGCAGGTGAAAGCGCTGCAGGGCGTCAACCACCCGCATGTCGCGCCGGTCCTCGAGTCTGGTCTTGCGGACGGCTATCCGTACCTGATCAGCACTGCGGACAACGGGACGCTCACCGAGCAGATGCGCGACCATCTGCGCTCACCTGCTGATCTCGCAGTACTCGGTCGGCAGTTGGCGGAAGGGCTGGGTGCGCTGCACTCGGTCGGCTTGATTCACGGCGGTCTGACACCAGGGGCAGTTGTGCTGCTGCCGGACGGGCGTCCGCAGGTGTCTGCGCTCACGCTCGGGCTCGGACAACACACCGGGCACGCCGCACTGAACTCGCCTAGCCAGCTGTACGTCGCACCGGAAACACTGCGGGACGGGACGCTGACGGCCGCATCGGATCTCTATGCGCTGGGCGCTGTGCTGCATGCTGCCGTCAGCGGAAAGCCCCCGTTGGCGGCGCGGATGGGCGAGACCGCCGGCGAACACATCCTTCGCGTGCTGAACGAGCCGCCCGCGCGTCTCGACGTACTGCCGGACTCGTTCGCGGCGTTGATCGCCCGACTGCTCGAGAAGGACCCCGGGCAGCGTCCGCCGTCCGCCGAAGGTGTCGCCACGTCGCTCGCCGCGCTGACCATCCCGCCGATCCCGGCAGTCCGTCCGGTTGCCGCACCCGCGTCCACGTCGGCGAAGAAGACCGCGCCCGCAGCGGGCCGCGGGGCGACGCCCCAGCTGCCCCGACCGGCTCGGCTGTCCCGCAAACACCTCCAGTCGTGGCCCCCGGCAACACCGCCTGCCACACCTCCTACAGCACCGCCTACCGCACCGCCTAGCGCGCCTCCTGCCGCACCGCCGGTGCACCCCGCGGCGGCGCAGCCCGCGGCGGCTCAGCCCGCGCCGGCTCAGCCCGCTGCAGCGCAACCTCCGGTGGGTCAGCCTGCGCTGGGTCAGCCCGCACCGGGCGCAGCGGCCGCAGCGCATGCGGGTCCTGGCACACAGACCCAACCCGCCGTCACACCGGCGCCTTCCACCGCGACACCACCTGCGCCGGCCCAGCCGCAGGCTCCGGCAGCAGCTGAGCCCGCACACTCGGGGGGCAAACGCCGCAACTGGTTGCTCGCTGCAGGAGGTGTCGTAGTCGCCGCCGTAGTCATCACCGCGCTTGCACTGGTCAACCACAAGGGCCAGGCCGACCAGCCGCCCATCGCCGGGCAGACTCCGACTCAGGCGTCTACTCCTGCGTTGGTTGTCAGGTTGGATCCGCCGGCTGATCACAGTACGTATGTCGTGCTGACGTGGAGCGGGCCTTCGGACGTGGACTATGCGGTCGTGGTGGCGCAGGCGGGGCAGCCGGCGGATACCAGGCTGGTCTTCAAGCAGACCAAGTACCGCGTCGCGGTGGTCCCGGGGATTCAGTACTGCTTCGCCATCCAGGCCACCGACGGTGTCAACAGGATGGAGACCCCGGCCCGCCCGATCCGCGACGCCCAGTGCCAGCGCCGCTGAGTTAGCCGATCAGGCTGCGGGCGCTGAACGTTGTCCGGATGCGCTGTGACAACCCGCCCTCGGCCAACCCGCGCCGGGCCTTCCGTACGGCGGACCACGCGAACTCACGGTCCGGATCGGAGTCCTGCCCCGACCACAACGCCCGGTCCAGACACCCGGCCAGCAACGTCATCGCCTGCGACACCGGCCCGTCCGACTCTCGTGCCAGGTCCCGCGCGGTAGCGGCCGGCGTCACGCGCATCCCGTGGTCCCGTAGCAGGTCACGGGCCTCGGCCCAGGCGCCCACCGTCCCGTGCCGCCTGCGCCGCCGACGGCGTACCGCTTTGGCCAGGGGTACGCCGACGACCCACAACAGCAGCAGTACGACGATCACGCCGGCGACTGCGACGAGTGCGGCCCAGCCCGGCCAGTGATGCGTCGTCTTCGGATCCGCCGCGGGCAGCGTCGGTTCGGACTGGTGCTCGCGCTCGATCTCCTTCGTCGAGGGCAACTGCTTCCGCACAGCCTCCGCAGCGCCGGCCAGACCGCCGCCGCCGGCCTTGGACGTGGCCGTCCCGGTCGGGTCGAGCGGGACCCACCCGACGCCGCGGACGGCGACCTCGGGCCAGGCGAGGACGTCGCGGTTGCGGATCACGTACGTGCCGTCCGGGCTCGGTTCGTCGGGCTGCTTGAACCCGACCACGAGTCGCGCCGGTAGTCCGAGCAGCCGGGCCATCACGACGTACGAGGCCGCGAACTGTTCCGACGTACCGCGCTTGCTCTTCAGGAGGAAGTGGTTGAGCTGCGCGTAGCCGTGGCCGGTCGGGAGGTTCTCGCCGGTCGCGAGCTTGTAGTTGGTGCGCAGGTATTTCTCGAGCACCAGCGCCAGCTGGAACGACGGACGGACGTCACCGGCGATCTGACGCGCCAGGTCATCGATCCCGACCGGTACCTCTCCGAGATCGGCGCCGCTGCTCAGATCCGAGTCGACACCCGCAGAGGCCAGTTCGTCGGTGTCCACCGCCGGCTCGGCCCAATTGACGCGGTACTGCGATGGTCGCTGCTGCTCGGACAGCAATGCACCAGACGTCGGATCGACCAGCAGCGGTACGTCGTCCACGACGGACAGCGTCCTGGTCTGACTGGGCAACCACGGCAGTGACCAGTCCGCCAGCGCGACGTCCGCCGCCTGGCGCCGTACTGGCACCGTCACGTGTGAATCGAGGGGCAGCTCCCGACCGAGACGCTGGAACTTCGGTGTGGCCGTCCAGGTCACTCCGTCGAAGTTGTCCAAGGCAATCACCGGCCAGCGGTCCACTGGACCATCAGCGCGTGCAGTGAACACCACAGTGTCCGGTGAGCGCAGCCGCTCGGCGATCTCGGTCAGTGGATTGCTCAGCACTGTGGGCGAATCAGGTGGACTCGGCTTCGCCAGGTGGACCGCTCCGGGCGTCGGCAACGCCAGTCCGAGAGTGGACGCGCCAACAGCCATCGCTGCGAGTGCGGCAACCAGACGAGCCCACGCCGCCCGGTCCCCAGGCCACTGCAGCAGTACAAGAGCAAAGCAACCAGCAAGAGCCAGTCCGACCAGTACTGCGTCTACTCCGGTGACTGTGACGTAGGCCTGAGACAGTCCGGCCACTACGACCGCGGGTAGCACCGCCAGCAGGCGAGAACGCTGCAGCACCCGCACACCGACCAAACAGGCCAGCAGCACCAGCAAGGGCACGAACGCCACCAGGTCCGCCGACGGACTGGCCGGCCACGTCGACTCGAGCGCACGACGCCAACCGGAGGTCACTGCGTCCCACAAGGACACCGGACGCCGTGCCGCACCGGGAATCACCGCGAGCAGTGCGGCGACTCCACCAACCAGCGTCAACGGCACCCGCCACCGAGCCAGCTGTGGTCGGCGCAGAATCGCTTCTTCCACCAGATACACGACAACGGCAACAGCCAGCATCGGCAGCAGTACAGCCGACGTACCGAAGAGCGGTGCGAAGAGAAGGCCCGCTACCACTGCGGCAGCGAGCACTCCGAGGATCGGCAGCCGTCGGCTCATGCGGGTACGGCGTTCCAGGCGTCGACCGCACTCTGTGCGCTGTCAGCGTGGACAACGTGCACTCCAGCCGCGGTGTGCAGCGAAGGCTCGTCATGCGTCAGGTCGACGCACACCACCGGCCGATAGCTCGACCTGAGATTCGGTACCTCGGCCAAACCGGCAGTGTCGCCCGTCAGCACGACCAGCGCTCCACCGTCACGTCCCATCGGCAGAGACTCCAGCAGACTGGTCGATTCGGTCGACTGCTCCACTCTGGCGAGCTCGTCGAGCAGATCGCTGACGGACTGTACGTCGTGATCCGTACCGCAGGGCGTGGTGAGTCGAAGACGCTGACCGGACTGCGCGGCGACCACCAGGATCGACGCCGCCACCGAAACGGCCGTGTCGAACTGGTCCGGTGTCAGAGCCGTCGTCCGCGTGTCCAGAAGCACCTGCAGGCGCGGCTGGTCCGGATCGACGTACTCACGCACCATCAGTCGGCCTGCTCGCGCTGACGCCTTCCAGTGCACGTGGCGGACCTCGTCACCAGGTACGTACTCCCGCAGTCGGCGCAGGTCGATCGAGCCGCGCAACGGACCGGCGGACACCGGCCCCTCGAAGTGGTGCCGTTGCCGGATGCCGGTCGCTGTCCGGGCGGCGTACCGCTTCGGGTGGACCAGGAGTGTCGCTGCCTCCCCAATCGATACCTGGCACGACACCAGCCCGAACGGATCGGATCGGCGCAACAGCAACGGCCCGACGGCCAGCGGTCCACGCCGCGCCGTCGGCAGCTCATAGTGGTACGTCGCGACTCCGCTGGGCGCGAGTGCGGTCACGGACACCTCGGACTGATGCGGTCCAGCGGTGTCAACGGCAACGAACGCGGGCTGCCGTCGGGTGGACTCGTTCCGCACCATGAGCCGCGCCAGAGCGGGCTGACCGCACTCGACGCGGTCCGGGTACAACACGCGCTCAACCGTCACCTTCGGACGCCGTACGACGGTCAGCACGCTGATCAGCACCGCAGCGAGACCAGCTCCGGCCAGCACCCGCAGCATCGGGTAACCGAGCAGCTGACCCGCGACCAATAGCGCGACCGAGCCGACCAGCAGTCCCCAGGCTCGCAGCGTGAGCCTGGTCCTCATGACACGACGCCAAGAGCCCGCTTGAGATCGCGCCGCACCGGATTGCCCGGCGCCGGAGTGTCTTCGAGTACGTCGTCCACCACGCTCTCCGCCGTACGCCGGGCCAGCGTCGCGTCCGCGGTCATCACCAGGCGATGCGCGAGCACCGGACGGGCGATGCTCTTCACGTCGTCCGGCGTCACGAACGAACGCCCGTCGGTCGCGGCGATCGCGCGCGCCGCACGCACCAGCGCGATGCTGCCGCGCGGGCTCGCACCGTACCGGACCGCGCTGTGCAGCCGGGTCGCGGCGGCCAGCCGGACCGCGTACGCCATCACCGCTTCGTCGACGTACACCGATCGGACCGCGGCGACGACACCGCTCAGCGTCTCCGGGTCGATCACCGGCTCGAGATCGTCCGGTGTCGGACCGGCGCCGTCCAGCGCGACCACCTCGACCTCGGCGTCATGGTCCGGGTAGCCGATCTCGATCCGGAGCAGGAAGCGGTCCAGCTGCGCCTCGGGCAGCCGGTAGGTGCCTTCCATCTCGATCGGGTTCTGCGTGGCGAGAACCATGAACGGGTCCGGCACGCGCCGGGTCTCCGCGTCCACAGTGACCTGCCGCTCGGCCATCACCTCGAGCAGCGCGGACTGCGTCTTCGGCGTCCCGCGGTTGACCTCGTCGGCGAGCACGATGTTCGCGAACACGCCACCGGGGTGGAACACGAAGCGGCCCTTGCTCTGGTCGTACACGACGACACCGGTGATGTCGCCGGGCAGCAGGTCGGGGGTGAACTGGATGCGGCTCCACCGGCCGCCGATGCTGCGCGCCAGGCTCCGAGCCAGGCTGGTCTTGCCCAGCCCGGGCAGGTCCTCGATCAGCAGGTGCCCGCCGGCGAACAGGGTCGCGATCGCCAGCCGGACGACCTGCGGCTTCCCGCGGATCACCCGCTGGACGTTCGCGGCGATCAGCTCGTACGCCTGCTGCGGTTCCATCCCGCGCCCCGAGTCCCGCATCACCACTCCACACCCTTCCGTGCACTCTTACGTCGCCGAGCGGTACGTCGTACCGCTCCGGCCGGCGCACTGGCCGGAGGGAGCGCCGGAGCGCCCGCGGCCGGCGTGGCCGTCGTACTCCCGGCTGTGCCGGTGGCGGTCGTACTACTCGCGTTGTTGCGCTCGCGGGTGATCGCCTTGACCGTGAATGTCAACTGGAGCGAAGACAGACCGGTGTAGCGAGTGCTGGTGGTTGTGACGGTTCGGTCCTGCTGGCCGGTCGCTGAGACCACGTAGTGCACCAGCTGGCCTCCACCGAGGTTCGGTGCGGTCCAGCTCAGCGACACGGAGCCCTTGCCCGGAGTGGCGGTCACCTTCGGCGCTGCGGCTGGTCCGTACGGGTAGACGGTCCGTGTGGCGGCAGAGCGCGGTGAAGTGCCCGCATTGTTCTTCGCTGTGACCCGATAGCTGACAGCCTTGCCCAGCGTCGGCTTCACGGTCGCCGAGGTCACGTACGCCTGCGCTGCGGTCGACGAACCGTCCGAGCCGACCACTGTGTAGCCGGTCAGCGTGTAGTCCGTCGCAGCCGACGACGCCCAGGACACCGTGACGGATCCGTCGGGCTTGGTCGCGGCGCTGACCTTCGTCGGTGCACTCGGCGGCCCGGCCTGCCCGTTGATCGTGGTGGCCTTCGTGTCCACGGCCGGCCCGGTCCCGACCCGGTTCGTCGCGGACACGGTGAAGATGTAGCCGCCACCGTTCAGCAGCTGGCCGAAGCTGTGGCTGCGGGAACTGCCGGAGACAGTGGCCGTGCCGGACTCCGGCAGACCGACGACGAAGGTGCCGGGCGCGATCCGGAAGCTCACCTTGTAGCCGGTGATCGCAGCGCCGTTGGCTCGGGCCGCATTCCAGGTCACCGTCGCCTTGCCGTTGCCGGGCTTGGCGGTCACCGCACCTGGCGCACCCGGCGCCGCGGCCGGCGGGGTGGTCGGTTTGGTCGTCGTCGGCTTGCTCGGCTTGGTGGTCGTCGGCTTGCTCGGCGGCGGGGTCGGCTTGGTGGTCTCGGTCCGCTTCGGCTTGCGCTCCGGCGGCACCGTCTCGGTGCTCTGCGGCTTCTCCGGACCCACCGTCACGTGGATCGGCGGCAGGATCGGCCGGTGCGGCGGTGGCGTCGACGCCGGAGTGGACGGCGGCGTAGAGGTCGGCGTACTGCTCGGCGTCGGCTGGGTCGGCGTGCTGCTCGGCGTCGGCTTCTCCTTGGCGGTCGGCGACACCGGCTTGTTGCCGCCGTCGGTGTCCACCTCGCTGACCGTTCCGTCACCGTCGACGACCGTCACGACCTCACCGGTCTCGTCGTCGATGTAGATCCGGCCGTCCTGACCGGCCGTCACCCGCGGGCCACCCTTGAGGTTCCCGGCCTTCTTCTTGCCGAGCTCGTGGGTGTGCAGCGGCTTGCCATCGGGAGCGAACGTCCGGACGACCCGCTTGCCCGCGTCCAGTACGGCGACTGCGGCCCCGGTCGCGGCGACGGAGTCGTAGTGCCCCGGCGGCAGCGTCACACTCTCCGCGGCCTTCGCTCCGGCAGCGTCCACGAGCAGCAGTCGCTGACCGGCCAGAATCGGGATGCGGCCGCCGACGTCGGCCTGTGCGACCACCGAGTCGGTCGGCAGCGTGCCGCCCACGGACATCGGCACAGCGCGGCCAGCCGCGTCACCGGTCAGTGGCGTCAAGGTGCGCTTGGACAGGTTGGCGAAGGCAGGCTTGCCACCCACGCTGAGCAGCGAACCAGTGTCACCGGCCTGCGCCGGCAGCGTGCAAGCCAGCTCGGTCGACGCAGGCGCCAGCTTGCAGAAGTGGTCGGCGTCCCGCAGCCACAGCGCACCGTCGGCAGTGGCGATCGCACTGGACACCACACTGCCTACAGTGACGGTCTGCTGCTGGTCACCAAGCCGGACGATCTGACCGTGCTTCCGGTACACCAGGTAGGGCCCGGACTGTGCCTCGATGCCGATCGGCTCCTCCGGGATCCCGATCCGCATGGTGCTCTTCACGGTCAGGTCGGACTTGCCGAACACGATCACGCCGTCCGAGTTCACGACGTACCCGTTGGTGGTGCCCTGGACGACCTGGCTGCCGGCCTCGGTCTGGACGCCGCGGACCTCGGCGTTGACGTTCTTGCCGCCGCCGTCGACCCGGAAGACCGCGCCGAGGGTCGCGTTGTAGACCCAGTGGCCCGCCTGCTGGAACGCCACCGCGGGCGCGCCGCGGCCGAGCGCGGAGTACCCGACGAAGGTCCCGAGGATGAGCGCCGCGACCGTCCACCACGCGACGGGGCGGCGGATCGCGCGGGCAATGCGAGTCATGCGGCTAACCGTGCCTTTCGACTGTCCAGCTGCGGTACAGCGGCGATACATCCGGCCACGAGTCGTCCGGAAGCGGTCGTTGCCGGGCCGTCACGAGGCGACCGAGGCGCTCGCCGGGTCCTCCGGTTCGCCGAGCTCGGCGAGCGTCTGGCGGGCCTCCTGGGCGGTCGCCGTCCCGGGCAGCAGCCGGAGCGCGCGCCGCAGGTACTCCGCGGCCTGCTGGCGGGCACCGCCGCTCGCCTCGGCCAGCGCGAGGTTGACCAGCACCGTGCCCTCGGCGTCCCGGTCGTTGTGCACCGAAGCGATGCTCAGGGCCGCGGTGAACGCCGAACGCGCTTCGTGGATTCGGCCCGAGCGGGTCTGCGCGATCCCGAGGATGTTGCGCGTGATGAGCTCGCCGTACCAGTCCTTGTCGGCACGGGTCGCGGCCGCGACCTCAGCGACCAGCGGATCCCAGCCCGGGATGTCGCCACCGGTCTCGAGGTACTGGTGAACCGCACTGGTCAGCAGCCACGCATTGGACACGTCGTCGGCCGCCAGCAGGTGCGTGATCGCAGTGGTGAACTCAGCGTGCCGACCGGCGAACCAGTCGCGCGCTTCGGCCGCATGCGGGCCGGCCAGCGCGGCAGAGGCCTCCAGCACCATCTGCACGTACGCATCAGGCCCACTGGGCTCCGGCTGGGCGGGCACCGGTTGCGCAGGCTCCTCCGGTGGGTCGGTCAGCAGCTCCTGCTGCAACGCGCGGAGCTCCGGCCCCGGCTCGGTCCCCAACTCGTCCACGAGAGCAGTCCGGGCCTTCTGGTACGCCGCCAGCGCGTCGGCGCGACGTCCCGCGTCCCGGTACGCCATCACGAGCCGCGCCCAGTTCTTCTCGCGCAGCGGGTCCTCGGTGGTGAGGCTCTTGGACAGGGCGATCGCGTCGGCGAATCTCGCCGTACCGAGCAGTGCGTCCGCCAGTCGCTCGCGCACCGACCAGTGCAGCTCCGCCAGCCGCGCCACCTCGGGCTGATGCCCATCAGTGACCAGCCCCTCGTACGGCGTACCTCGCCAGAGCGACTGCGCCGACTCCAGGTACGTCAGCGCCGTACCCGAGTCACCTGCGGCCAGTGCGTCGTCGCCGGCAGCCAGCAGCGCCTGCATCCGGTCGGAGTCGAGCTCACCGCGCTCCACCCGGATCCGGTAGGCCTTGGAGCGGCTCTCGATCCGCTGCCCCTGCTCACCGAGCGGTGGGAGCGTTTTGCGGAGCTGCCAGATGTACGTGCCGATGTTGCGCTCGGCCGACACCGGAGGTGTCTGCCCGGCCCAGACCGCGTCGATCATCTCGCCGACGGCCACCCAGGTGTTCGCCTTGACCAACAGGAGCGCGAGCAACGCCCGGGGCTTGTCGGCTCGGATATAGCTCACCGCATCGGTGCCATCGATCTCCACCGGCCCCAGCACCCGGAACAACACCGCCGCACCACCTCCACACGCGCTCACTGCCCAGCAGGGCCGTTTCACCGAATCACTCCGACGCAACGACCCGCAAGCCGGTTCCGACACCCGCTGCCTATGTTCCGCTACTGAAGGTAATTACCCAACACCAAGTGTCGCCACCCATCAAACCGAGCCGGAGGGTCAGCCATGGACACCCGCGGGCGGCTGTGAAAGCTCTTTGAAAGAGCTGCGCGGCACGCTGGGACAACGGAAGGGAGCCGGGCGATGAAGCTGACGACGATTACGCAGGTCTCGGTCGACGGGGTGATGCAGGGCAACGGGCCGTCGCAGGCGGACCGCGACGCCGGGTTCGAGCGGGACGGGTGGGCGCTGCCGCCGTTCGACGACGAGGCCACGGCGTGGGTCAACGACCTCTGCCTGCGCGCCGACGGGTTCCTGTTCGGGCGCCGGACGTACGAGATGTTCGCGCAGTTCTGGGGCGTGATGGAGCCGGGCAGCGGCCCGATCGCCGACTCCTTCAACACCAAACCGAAGTACGTCGCATCCACCACACTCACCGCGGGCAGCTGGCCAAAGACAACGGTCCTGTCCGGCGACGTCGCCGGAGAACTCCGCGACCTCAAGAGCAGCTCGGACGGCGAACTGCAGGTGCACGGAAGCGGCGCTCTCGTCCGCTGGCTCCTCGCAAACGACCTCGTCGACGAGCTGACCCTGCTCGTGATGCCGGTCGTCGTCGGTCAGGGCACCCACCTGTTCCCGGCCGACGGCCCGGACCTCGCGCTCGACCTGATCGAGTCGCGTGCCTTCCCCAAGGGCATCACCCTGCAGACCTACCGCCCCGCCGGCCGGCCGCAGTACGTCTCGGCCGGATGACGATGTCAAAAGCTGCAATTTGTTGGACCAGCCGTCAGATCATTCCGGTATAGTGCGCAAACCAGCGCGCAGGAAATCTGCTGAACGGTGCTCAGATCGGGGGGTCTGAGAACGCGTCCCTGCCCTCCGGACATGACGCAGTCCAGAGATGACTCAGCCCTGCCCACGTTCGGGAAAGGGCTGAGCAGCCTTGTGAGTCCGTGGGGGGACAAACACGTGGATCGGAACACAGACGGCCTGCCGCAACGGCTCGACGCGCCCGTGCGGCTGCTCGTCGGACCCGCCAACTTCGCGGGTCAGGGAACCCGTTGGGCCCGCGCGCTGGAGAAGCGGGTGCCGACGACGAAGGCGACCGCGTTCGCGTTCTTCAGAGGAGTCCTCGACTACCCGGTCGATTACGGCGTACCGGCGCGCACGTACCGCCGGAACGCCCGGTGGCGGCTGAACTTCTACAACCAAGTCGTGAGCAACTACACGCACGTGCTGCTCGAGGCGGCTCGACCGATCTTCGGACCGCTGCACGGACCGGACGGGTCGTACGAGATCCCGCACCTGCTCACCAAGGGCTTGCAGGTCGGACTCATTGCCCACGGCTCCGATGTCCGCATCCCCAGCCGGCATGCCGAAACCGAGCCCTGGTCACCGTTCCCCGACCTCGACGACGAGACCGTCGAACTGCTCGAGCGCAATTCCACCCGCGCGGTCGAAGGTCGTGATGATGGCCGGCAACGACATCGTCAGCGACGCGCGGGTACTGAAGTACGCGCAGACGGTGGCGAACTGGGATCTCGACGTCACGTGCATCGGCATCCCCGGACGCAGGCTCAGGGGCGTCCGGCAGTTCGGCAAGGTGCAGGTGTTGTGTCCGATGATCCCGTCGCGGGTGCTGCTGACCGGGTGGCGCAAGCGGTGGGCGAACGTCAAGGTGAACCTCAATCCGTGGTTCCGGACCGAGAGCGAGTACATGCTCGCGTACGGGCGTTGGCAGTACGCGAGCCGCGAACTCCGCGGGGATCGCGGCCGCGACCGGCGCGACCGCGAACGCACCGGCAGCGCGCCCGGGCGCCCTGTTCTCGAGACACTGCGGCGATCCGTCTTCGGCCGGCTGGAACGAGCCGCGCGTTGGCGTTCGCTCCGGCTGCACCGCGCCGTACTGCAGGCCCGCATGTACTTCGCTCGGCGGGCCGAGCGGGCCGTCGACCTCAACGACCTCGGCATCGGCAAGCGGCGCCAGCGCTTGCTCGCCCTCTACCGCTACCTGCCGTCCGGCCGCTGGCGGCGGGTGATGCCGGAGCTGGTCGACCAGGAGCTGACGCTGGGCCCGTTTGCTCGACCGGCTCTTGATCGAGGTCATCCACGTGCATGACGTGTTCATGCTCGGCATCGCGGCGCGCGCGGCGCACCGGGCGGCGCTGGACGGGCGCACCATCAAGATCATCTACGACGCGCACGAGTACATCCCCGGCGTACCAGTGGTAGCCCCGCGCCGAGTCGCGGCGTACACCGATCTCGAGCGCGAGTTCATTCGCGACGCCGATCGCGTCATCACGGTGTCCGAACCGCTGGCGCACTGGCTGCAGCGCGACCACAAGCTGACCAAGCTGCCCGACGTCGTACTCAACGCACCGGTCGAGCCGCCGGCGGACGCCGACGTCAAGACGCTCCGCGAACAACTGCAGCTCACCGAGGACGTCCCGCTCCTGGTGTACGGCGGCGGTGTCAACCGCGCCCGCGGCGTCGGGACGGTCGTTGAGGCGCTGCCGCACCTTCCCGAGGTCCACCTCGCGATCGTCGCACGCGCCAACTCCGTCACCGCCGAGTTGCAGGCTCGCGCCGCCGAGCTGGGCGTCAGCGATCGCGTGCACCTGGCGCCGTTCGTCGCCGCCGAGGTCGTACCGCTGTGCCTGCGGTCGGCGAGCATCGGTCTCAGTCCGCTGTTGCACGCGCCCAACCACGACATCGCGGTGACGAACAAGTTCTGCGAGTACATCGCCGCGGGCCTGCCCATCATCACCAGCGACACCCCGGCGCAGGCCGACCTCGTGACCGAGCTCGATCTCGGCGCGGTCTACACCGCCGGTGATGTCGAGTCCTTCGTCCAGGCGGTGTTGACGGTCCTCGCCGACCGCGACCGCATCGCCAAGCGCATCGCCGACGACCCCGATCTGCTGCACCGTTTCTCCTGGTCGGCCCAGGCCGAAGTGATCCGGTCGGTGTACGCCGACGTACTCGGTCAACTGCCCGACGCCGCCTGGACCCCGAACGCGACCATCGTCCACAAGCTCCTCCCCGGCCCGCCGGAGCTGCCGGAGACCAAGTGGCGCGCGTTCAGGGAGCGGACGCGGATGTAGTTGCCTGGGGCCCGTTCACGCCCGCATTCACGCGCGCATGAGGAGCAAGACCTCCGACGGCAGGCTGGGGTCGTCGAGGCGGGCGTCGAGGCAGGTAAGGCTGCTGTGCAGTCCGCGAAGGCTTTGGGCGATCGCGACGTCGGTGAATCGGTCCGCGACACAGGCGGCCGCGAGCAGACCGAGCCGGATCGCCGGGAGGCTGCTGTACGGCGCGCCGGGATGCTGGACCGTCGCGGCGATCATCGACGCGGACACGACCGCGATCCGCCGGGCCAGGATCCGCCAGCACTGCTCGTCGCGGCCCGAGTCGGCTCCCGCGAACGTCGACCCGCTGCTCCAGGTTGCATTGAGCAACAACGGCTGGAGCCGGCGCAGGACAGCTTCGACCTCGTCGGGAATGGCCGGTGTCATCTCGCTCGACGCCGAGAGCAGGTCGACAAGGAACCGCTCGAACTGCAGCCACCCCTGCCCGTGGCGGTATTTCGTCTTGTGCGGTTCCCAGAGCGACAGCAGCACGCTGAGCGCCACGACCGCGAGCTCGAACTGATCGCGATGAATGCGTGGTGGGGCCCATTGCAACACGGTTCGCCCCGCCGGCGCGGTGGTGGGCAACGTCGCCGGGT
Organism: Kribbella sp. NPDC043289; assembly: GCF_056436705.1. Lineage (NCBI taxonomy): Bacteria > Bacillati > Actinomycetota > Actinomycetes > Propionibacteriales > Kribbellaceae > Kribbella > Kribbella sp. NPDC043289. The sequence continues at coordinate 35,843 of NZ_JBWKCB010000002.1, read as the reverse complement.
CCTGTAGTTCCTGGACAAGCATGGCGACGTCGTCGGACATCAACGAGTGCGTCAGGACGATGTCGAGTGCCTGACTGATCGCTTCGTCGACGGCTCGCCCGCGACGGAGGGTACGCCGGAACTCGCGGACCAGCACGGGCGGGACAGGGAAATCCGTGACCGCCGCTAGACCGCCGGCCAGATCCCTGAGGCGCTCGAGCCGCCGGTGCAGGTCGCGATCCTGCGACAGATCTCCGCCACGACTGCGCGCAAGCGCCCGATCAATGTGGATCGCGTCCTTGACGAGAGCCGGCGTCATGCTGTGGTTCAGCAGGTCGAGCCGATCGAGGGTCGCCTTGAAGTCGTGGGTCCGGGCCCGCTCCAGATCCCGCTCGACAGCAAGGCTGAGGACGTAAGGCAGCGCACCGACGACGGAACGCAGATCGTGCCGGATGGTCTCCGCGAGCAGGTCGGCGCTCGCGACGTACGGATGCGAGACCCCTGGTGGCACGAACAGCCGTGGCCCGGCGTACCGCTGCCAGGTGCGGACCGCGGGCAGCGGATCGGCTCCCGCCGGCGTGACCGCGAGCGGGTCCTCGGCGTACCACACCGTCCGGCGGGTCAGGTCGACGATGACGCCGGTGATCTGATCGGCGAGCTCGCGGCGTACCGGCAGCCGGTAGGCGGTGCCGTCGTCGAACAGGCCGTTGACCCACGTGACGACTTTCTCGACCTCAGCGGCCGAGACCCCGACCGCCTCCGCGTTGTCGTCCTTCGCAGGCTTGCGAACCAAACTGCCCGGGTCGCCCGACAGGTCGAGGTACAGGCGATACAGCGACTGCGGGAAAGGCTGCGCGCACGCCACGGAGCCATTGCTGAGGGTCACTGTGTTGCGAAGGCTTCGCGACGCGCGAACCGCGGCCATCAGCCGGCGATGCGCGTCGCGTGCCACGGTGTCGGATGTCGGCGGATCCGAATCCAGCAGCGCATCCAGGCGTTCGACGAGGTCCACGTCGACCTCGCGGGCTTCGTCGGCACAGTCGAAGCCCAGCGCCAGGGCGCCGACCGTGCCTGACTTCAGGCACGCCTCGACAACGGGCGACGCGTCCGCGTTCGCCGCCCACAGCAGGATCGTCTCGCGCCACCACGCGATGTCCACCATCGTCGCCAGGGCGTTCGCCTCGGGATGATCATGGATCTCCGCGGCCGCGAGGTACTCCTGCAAGGTCTGGTGCGCGAACGCGTACATCCCGACCTCGCGTTCGACGAACAGACCACTCGTGGTGAGCTCGTCAAGGAACACCTCGGCCGTGGCAGCCCGCGGGATCCTCGCCAGCGTCGGCCCGACGATGTCACTCGCGGACTCCCGCGTCACGTCGCGGACCTCGCGGGTCATCATTGCCAGCGCCAACTTGCGCACCACCTTGGCCCGCTGTTCGGCCTTCAGTCGTGATCCCGCGGACAGGTTCTTCGCCTCCTGCCGCCGGTGCAGCAGCAGATCGCACATCTCGCCGTACAACGCCGACCGGCTGCCAGGCAGCGCGCCGCGGTACTTGTGGACGTTGGCGATCATCGTCAGCAGCATCGGGTTGGCCGCCAGGTCGTACAGCGCCGGCTGCAGACGCATACGACGGAGCAGGTCGGCGGCATGATCCTTCGCGATCGCACGGGTCCGCTCGCCGGTCTCGCCGGTACTGCGGCACTCGATGGCGTAGTACCAGCCGTGCACGAACTTGAAGATCTGGTCGCTGGTGAACCGCCGCACCTGCAGTACGTCGGCGCCGCGGACCGGATTCGAGTGATAGCCATGCGGCCGCGACGTCAGGATGAAATGGTTGGCCGGATAGCGCGCGACCTGGTCCTGCACCCAGGTGGACGTCAACTGGCGCTGCTCCTCGACCGCGAGCTCGTCCAAACCGTCCAGCATGACGACACAGCGGCCTTTCGTCAGGCCGCGCTCGAACCAGTCCGCCGTGACCGTACCTTTCAGCCAGGTAACGCTCGCGATCAGTTCGGGAATCGACACCCCGGGATCGCGGATGATCTCCTGGACGTGGTCGCGCAGGTAGAGGATCACCGGCAGCCCGCGTTTGTGCCGGCGCCGCTCTCCCAGTGTGATCGCGGTCCGGCGCAAGAGCGTCGTCTTACCCGAACCGGGGCCACCGATCACCGCGAAGACCCTCGGCTCGCGGCTGTCCAGGAACGAGTCCAGCGACCGGCGTTCACCGGCCGGAATCTCGGCTCCGACGAACGGCGTGTGCGTCGTCGTCTGCAACGGTGACGGCGCGAGGCTGACGTCGACATACACATGCCGGAGCTGGAGGGAGAACTCTCCCTGGGTGGCCATGCCGAGCAATTCGACATCACGCACGCTGGCGAGCAACTGGCTCAGATAGCGCGCGCGGTAGCTCTTCAGGAACGCACTCACCCTCCGGTCGACGGCCGCGGCGGTCCGGGGAATCCACAAATCCCCGACCTCACGGCTGACCCGGAACACGAACCGTACGACCGCGACCAGGAACCAATAGCCCATCAGAACGACGACGCTGACCACCGGATTCTGCTGGACCTTGGACCACAACCAGCCGCTGACAGCCACCGGCGGCCCGAAAGCGATCAGGATCGGAACGACCCTCGCCACGATCCCGCCGTCCCCGAAGTCCCCTGGCCGGTCGGCATTGTTCACCATTCGGCGCCCCCAAAACAGCTCCACCCCTGCAATTGCAGACGGTACTGCATAAAACCGCTTAAGTGACACCTTTTGTCCGCAAAATAATTTCTCCACCATTAGTGCACGCCGGAGACTCGAAATCATCAGAACGCAGTACATCCCAGTTTTTGCTGGTTTCGAGGAGCGCCTGATTGCCTTCCACAAGCACCGACGAATGACCTTCTTCAGGGAATTCAACCGAGGTTTATGTTGCCTCGGGCAACGTGGTCCGGCCTTGCAGTACGGGCGCGGTACGGGCAGCGTCGTGTCAGGGCCGGCGGATAACGTCACCACGCGTTCAGCGGCTCGATGACATCTTTCTGGAGGATCAGTGAAGACGCGCGTTTTCGCCACCGTGGCAGGGATTTCCGCACTGTTCGGCGGATTGCTGGCGGCAGCTCCGGCGCACGCCAACGGCAGCTACACCGGCCGCGCCTACGTGGCCGGCGCCGGCATTATGTACGACGACTGGCGCGACGAGGGCGTGGTGAGTGTCGCCGTCCACCGGTCGTCGAACGCCACTTGCCTGTGGCAAGCGATCCTCTGGACCAACGGCTATCTGCCGAAGAGCCAGATCGACGGCATCTTCGGCGACCGGACCGCAGCCGCCACCCGAGCATTCCAGCGCGATAACGGCCTCTCTCCCGACGGCTCCGCGGGCCGCAAGAGCTGGGCAGCCGCCGGCGGCGTCTCCCACACCGTCGACACCGCCGGCTGGTCCAACGGCATCTACTCCGGCACCAAGCACGCCATCAAGGTCCGCCGCAGCACCGCCGGCAACTACCAGTTCAGCTTCGGCACCGGCTGGAAATCGGCGTCCTACAACACCCGCACCTGCCGCTGACCCCATGATGGCGAGTTCGACCTACGAAGACACCGAAGGTCACTCCAGAAGTCCGAAGTGTCGTAGCGTGCGTTCGGCTACTTGCTGCGGGTCGAGCGTGCTGGTGTCGATGACCAGTTCGTCCAGGTCCGCGGCCTGCAGGCGGGCGGCTATCTCATCGCAGCGCTCCAGATGCCAATCCAACGCTGACTTCTGACTGGCGCCGTACCTGCCCCGCAGTCGTCGCCTGACGACGTCGGGCTGCGCGGTCAGCCGAACCATCCGAACCTGGCTCTCGACCGCGGCCGCATACCGATCTCGATCAGCAGCCGTGCTGATCACCCCGGACATCACCAGCTGCCGCGGTCCCACCGAGCGGTAGCACTTCCAAACCGCGGCAATGTTCCGAGCCTCGACAAGAGCATTGTCCTGCTCAGCCGGCGGCCACGACCGATGGAACCAGTCAACATCCATCAGACTGAACGGCCTCTCCGCCGCCAGTAAGTCCCCCACATGCTCGAGCGTGGACGACTTCCCAACCCCATACCCGCCGTTGAGAAAAATCGCGTATCCGGACTGCGGCACAGTTCGGTTACCGCCGCGTCGAGACCTGGTCGTCGGCGCCGGAGCCCCAGACGCCGAGTGCTCGGTTGGCTTCGTCGTGGGCGTCGACGATGAGCCGGCGGGACGTTGTCTCCAGCTCGGGTGCGCCGGTCATGATGTCCTGCACGAGTTGCCGATGGAGTTCGAGACCTCGGCGCATCGCCTCGACGACCGGGAACACGAGTGTCTCCCGGGTGCGGACCGCGGTGGCGATCACGCTGCTGAGGCATTCGAACATCTTGCTACCCGACAGGTCGAGCAGCGCGACGTGGAAGTTGACGTCGGCGGAGACGAAGGTGTGCAGGTCGCGCTGGTCCAGGGCGGCGTACATGGTGTCGATCGCGCGGGTCAGTTGGGCCAGATCCGCGGGTTTCGACCGCAGTGCGGCCATCCGCGCCGCGACCGGCTCGACCGCGAGCCGGACGGAGTACAGCTCGTCGACCTGCTCGGTACGCCGGTCGCTCTCGAGGCGCCAGGTGATGATCTGCGGGTCGAGATAGTTCCAGGTCCGCGGGTCGGACACCCGGGTGCCGACCTTCGGCCTGGCGATCAGCAGTCCCTTGCCTTGCAGAGCGCGGAATGCCTCGCGGATCACCGGCCGGGACACCCCGAACTCCTCCGCCAGCCGCTCCGGCGGCACGGACTCGCCCTCCTGGTAGCGGCCCGTCACGATGGCGCGCCCGACCTCCTCAACCACCCGATCGTGATGTCGACCTGGGTGCGCCACATCTCGTCCGCGCATCGGCAACTCCCAGAAGTAGGTCCAATAGTCAGACTAGACCTTATCCCACCACGGGGCCGACTCGCCCGATACCTGCGTTTCGAGCCGTTGACAGCTGCGCGTTCACTCAGTTTAATCTGCTTATTCGATCGTGAGGCGAGTCACAGGGGAGTCAGCATGCAGGTCGTGGTGGTCGATCCGATGCAGGTCCGGCTCGCCGGACAGCTGGCGGCCGAGATCGGCCCGGGGGCGGTTCTCAAGTGCGCCCGCAGCGGTGACGACTGGCACGGCTGGCTCGGTCAGGCCGACGTGTTCGTCGGGTCGAAGCTTCCTGCCGCGCTGGCCGAGCAGGCGCCTGCACTTCGTCTGGTCCAGGTCGCAGGTGCCGGGTACGAAGGCATCGCTCTGGACAGCCTCGGCCCAGGTGTTGTCGTCGCGAACACGTTCCACCACGGCCGGGCGATCGCGGAGTACTGCGTAATGGCAATGCTCGCGTTGTGGCGGCGATTGCTCGTCGAGGATCGCGCTCTGCGCACCGGCCACTGGCTGTCGGTCTTCAACGACGCCTCCGCGCCGGTGCACCAAACTCTCGCCGGAAAGACCATCGGCCTGATCGGGTACGGCGAGATCGGGAGCCACGTCGCCCAGCTGTCCAAGGCGTTGGGCATGCGGGTTCTCGCGACTCGGCGCCGTCCGACGGCAGGTGCCACCTCGGTGGACTGGCTGGGCGGGCCGCACGACATCGGCGACTTGCTGAGCGAGAGCGACGTGGTCGTCGTCACCGTGCCGTTGTCGAGCGAGACCACGAATCTTCTCGACGCATCCTTGCTCGGTCGCATGAAGCGGTCCGCGTTCCTGATCAACGTCGCCCGCGGGCCGATCGTGGACGAGGCCGCGCTCTACCAAGCACTCGCCGACGGACGGATCGCCGGGGCTGCCCTCGATGTGTGGTGGCAGTACCCCACCGCCGGCGCGGAAGCCCAGCCGTCCCGGTTTCCGTTCGGCGACCTGCCGAATGTCGTGATGACCCCGCATACCTCCGGTGTCACCACTGATGTGTTCCAGCGCCGGATGCTCGATGTCGGGGCGAACATCCGCGCGCTCCGCGACGGCGATCCCCTGCGCAACGTCGTCTTCCGCAGCCCACTCGAGACCCAAGCTCCAGTTACCCGTACCACAGGAGGAATCCGATGACCCGAAGGCCAACCCGCGTCGCGGCGTGCGCGATCGCGGTAGCCCTGACCGCATCGGTCGTCGCGGCCTGCTCATCGCAAACCGCGTCCAGCACCGACAGCGTCACCACGATCAAGGTCATGGGCATCCCCCCGACGACCAAGGCCGAGGCCCGCAAGACCTACCTCGATCAGATCGCGGCGTTCGAGAAGGAGAACCCGTCGATCAAGATCGAGACCACCGACGCCGCCTTCGACGCCACGTCGTACGTGACCCAGATCGCCGGTGGCACCGCGCCGACGATGCTGCTCGTCCCGCTGACCGAGCCGGCCGGTCTGATCGCCCGGCGTCAGGTCTCGGATCTCACCGACGCGGCCAAGGACCTGCCCAAGTACTCCGAGTTCGACCCCAGGATCCTGCAGAACGTCAAGGACTCCGGTGGCAAGCTGTTCGGGATCCCGACCAGTCAGTACGCCCTCGGACTCGCCTACAACCGGACCCTCTTCGCGAAGGCCGGCCTGGATCCCGACAAGCCCCCGACCACCTGGGCCGAGCTGCGCGCCGACGCGAAGCAGATCACCGAGCGGACCGGCGTCGTCGGATTCGCCGAGATGACCGTGAAGAACAACGGCGGCTGGCATCTCACGGCCGCGACGTACTCACGCGGCGGCGCGATGGAGACCGACCAGGGCGGGAAGTTCGCCGCCACCGTCGACAACCCGCAGGCGCAGGCGCAGCTCGGTCTGCTGAAGCAGATGCGCTGGCAGGACAAGTCGATGGGCAACAACCAGTTGCTCGGGTACGACGACGTCAACAGCGGGTTCGCCGCGGGGAAGTTCGCGATGATTGTCGCGGATCCGGGCTATTACGCGAGCTACATCAACCAGTACAAGGGCGACCCGAAGGCGTTCGGCGCCGCGGCGTACCCGCAGGACGGCGGTAACGCCACGCTGGTCGGTGGCCAGGTCGTGATGGCCAACCCGCGCGCGACCGCCGCTCAGAAGGCCGCGATCATGAAGTGGACCGACTTCTACTACCTGCGCCCGCAGTACGACGCCGACGCGGCCGTGGCCCGGGCAAAGTCGAACAAGGCCTCCGGCATCCCCGTCGGAGTACCGACCGTTGCCTTGTTCAACGCCTCGGTCCAGCAGCAGATCTCGACAGCGATCAAGCCCTACGTCACCGTGGATGCGAAGAACTTCCGGCCGTTCGTGACCGGGACCGCCGCCCTCAGCTACAAGCCGGAGCCACCGGTCGCGGCCCAGCTCCTGTACGCCGCCCTCGACACCGCCGTCCAGGCCGTCCTCACCCGGCAGGACGCCGACCCCGCGGCCGTGCTCGGTAAGGCGCAGAAGGACTCGCAGGCCATCGTCGAACAAGGGCAGCGATGACGCTGACCACGCTGCAAGGTTCGGCGCCCGAGACCGCGGACCCGCGGTCCTCGGGCGGCCGGCCTCGCCCAGCCAAGCGGCGCGCGAACCGGTTCGGCTGGTGGGGCCTGGTGTTCCTCCTGCCGGCGCTGCTCTCCTTCGGCTACTTCTCCTGGTGGCCGATCCTCCGGGGCCTCGCGCTCAGCTTCCAGCAGACGAACCTGGTGGACCCCGCGGCCTGGGTCGGGCTGGAGAACTTCCGGCACGTCCTCGACGATCCACTGCTGGCGACAGCGGTCGTGAACACGATCAAGTTCGGCGTACTCGCGGTCGCGATCGGCTTCCCGCTCCCGGTCGTCCTGGCGCTGGCGATGTCCGAGCTGCGCCGGCTCGGTGGCCTGTTCCGGGTGCTGGTCTATCTGCCCGTCGTCATCCCGCCGGTCGTGTCGGTGCTGCTGTGGAAGTTTTTCTACGACCCGGACCACGGTCTGTTCAACGCCGCCCTCGGCGTCATCGGCATCGGTCCGCTGCCCTGGTTGCAGACCAGCGGCGGGGCCCTGCCGAGCCTGGTCCTGCTGATCGTGTGGGAGTCCGCCGGCGGAACCGTGCTGTTGTACCTCGCCGCGCTCTCGTCGGTTCCGACCGAGCTCTACGAGGCCGCCGAGGTCGACGGCGCATCGATCCGCCGCCGCGTCTGGCACGTCACGCTTCCCCAACTACGCGGACTCATGCTCGTTCTGCTGTTGCTGCAGATCATCGGCACCCTGCAGATCTTCACCGAGCCGTTCGTGATGACCGACGGCGGGCCGGAGAACTCCACCGTCACCGTCCTCTACCTCATCTACCGCAACGCGTTCGTCAGCGGGGACTTCGGTTCGGCAGCCGCCCTGAGTGTTCTCCTGGCGTTGGTTCTGGCTGTGCTGTCCGCGGTCTACCTGCGGCTGACTAGGCGATGGAGCAAGACATGACGACGATCCCCCGCGGGCTCATCTCGCCCGCCGACCGCTCCGATCCCGTGACCCGCTGGTCGATCCGGCTCACCCAGCTCGCCCTCATGCTGTGCGTCGCCGCGGCCGGGCTCGTACCGATCTGGTGGTTGTTCAAAGGCGCTGTGTCCGACACCCAGGACCTGATCGGGCACCCGATGAAGGCCTGGCCGGCCGCGTTCAGGTGGAGCAACCTGTCACACGCCTGGAACGAGCTGGAAGTCGGTCACTACCTCCTCAACTCGGTCGTGTACGCCGCCGGCTCCTGCGCGACGCAGGTCTTCGTCGCGACCACCGCGGGCTTCGCGCTCTCGGTTCTCCGGCCGAGGTTCAGCAGGTTCGTGTACGGCGCCATCCTGGCGACCCTGTTCATCCCGGGGACGGTGTCGCTGGTCGCGCTCTACCTGACCGTGATCCACCTCCCCGGGCTCGGCGTGTCGATCGCCAACACGCCGCTCGCGATCTGGCTGCCTGCCGGGGCCCACGCCTTCAACATCCTCGTCGCCAAGCAGTTCTTCGACGCACTCCCGCACGAACTCTTCGACGCCGCCCAGGTCGACGGCGCCGGGCCGATCCGGATCTTCTGGAGCCTGGTGCTCCCGATGTCGCGGCCGATGCTCGCCGTCGTCGCGCTGCTCTCCCTGATGGCGGAGTGGAAGAACTTCCTCTGGCCGCTCGTCGCCATGACCGATCCGACCAAACAACCGCTGTCGGTGGCGCTGCCCCGGCTCGCGACGTACTCCGACCAGGCGATGCTGATCGCCGGAATGCTGATCTCCACGCTGCCGCCGTTGCTGGCCTTCATCATCTTCCAGCGCCAGGTGGTCCGCGGTATCGGGTTCAGCGGACTGAAGGGCTGACGATGAACGACGTACTCGAGATCCGCGTCGACGGCCAGCTGACCCGGATCGAGGCCTGGGGGCCGGATGCCTTGCGGGTTCGTAGCGGTTTCGCGACCGGCGACAAGCCCGGCGCACTCGAGCTGGTCAGTCCCGGTGGTACCCCGGTCGTCGAGCGATCGGTCGACGGCAGCGCCACCATCACCAACGGTCGTCTCCGCGCGGCGGTGGATCGGCGCGGGACCATTACCTTCCTGGACTCCGCAACAGGTGCCGAGGTCCTCCGCGAACGGGAACAGTGGCTGCAGAGCGTCCCACCGCGACACCTGCGCCCGGTCGCCGGCGGCGACCTGCAGAAGATCACCGCGACGTTCGAGGCGTACGACGGCGAGCGCTTCTACGGGCTGGGCCAGCACCGCCACGGCCGGCTCGATCAGAAGGGCTGCGTGATCGACCTGGTACAGCAGAACGCCGAGATCGCGATCCCGTTCCTGGTCTCGAACCGCGGGTACGGCGTGCTCTGGAACAACCCCGGCGCCGGCCGCGTCGAGCTGGGCCACAACCACACCCGCTGGATCGCGGACGCAGCACTCGAACTCGACTACTGGATCGTTCGCGGCGAAACGACCGGCGACGTCCTCGGCCGGTACGTCGACCTGACTGGTCACGCCCCGCCGTACCCGGACTGGGCCACCGGCTTCTGGCAGTCGAGGCTGCGCTACGACAACCGGCAGGAACTGATGGACGTCGTCCACGAGCATCTGGGCCGCGGCCTGCCGCTGTCGGCGATCGTCATCGACTTCCTGCACTGGAAGCATCACGGCGACTGGAGGTTCGACGAGGAGCGCTGGCCGGATCCGGCCGGCATGGTCGCCGAGCTCCGGGAACTCGGTGTGGAAGTCATGGTGTCGATCTGGCCCACGGTCAACGAGCAGAGCCCGAACTTCGCGACGATGGCGGCGAACGGCCTGCTGCTGCGGAGCGATCAGCTGTCGATCGGGTCGAGGTTCGTCGACGTCGGAACCGAGGGTCCCGCCTTCCTGCACTACTACGATCCGAGCAACCCCGAAGCACGGCGCTTCGTCTGGGACCAGGTCCGGACCGGGTACCACGACCTGGGCATCCGAGCGTTCTGGCTCGACGCCTGCGAACCCGAGCTCGTCGCACCTGATCCCGCACAATGGCGATACCACGCGGGCCCGGGAGCCGCCGTCGCCGGCCTCTACCCGCACTGGAACGCGCAGACGTTCCATGAGGGTCTCACCGCGGCCGGTGAGACCGAAGGACTGCTGTTGAGCCGCTCAGCCTGGGCAGGCACTGCGAAGTACGGTGCAGCGATCTGGGCCGGAGACATCGACGCCAGCTTCGCCGCGCTCCGCGCCGCAGTACCGGCCGGCCTCAACGCCGGGCTCAGCGGTATGCCCTGGTGGAGCGCGGACATCGGCGGATTCGTCACCTGGGTGGGAAACGACGACCCCGAGCTGCGCGAGCTCATCATCCGCTGGTTCCAGTTCCAGGTCTTCACCCCGCTGTTCCGGTTGCACGGTCACCGCCGGCCGGATCTTCCCGGAGAGTTGTTGCGCGGGGCACCGAACGAGGTCTGGTCGTTCGGCGCGGAGGTGTACGACGCGATCGTCCCGATCCTGCACCTGCGCGAAGCCCTGCGGCCCTACCTGAGCGCCCAGATGGCGACCGCGACCGCGGCAGGTCAGCCGGTGATGCGGCCGCTGTTCCTCGACTTCCCCGAGCAGGAGCAGTCCTGGGACATCGCGGACCAGTTCCTGTGCGGAACAGACCTGCTCGCCGCACCAGTCCTCGAGTACGGCGCCCGCACGCGTCAGGTCTGGTTGCCGGCCGCCACCAAGTGGATCGATCCCCGGACCTCGACCGTGCACTCCGGCGGCCAGTGGCTCACCGTCGACGTTCCGCTGAACGAGGCCTGCTTCTTCCTTCGCGAAGGCTCGGACCTGGCCGAGACCCTCAGAAAGGTCGCTCGATGACCGGCCACGTCGTCGTCACCGGTGGACGGGGAGCCATCGGCTCGGCGGTGTGCCAGGACGTCCACCAGGCCGGGGCAACGGTCACAGCTCTCGATGTCGCACCGGTCGTCACGTCAGCGCCGTACCAGCAGCTGGTCGGAGACGTCCGGGATCTGCAGGCCATGACCGCGGCCCTGTACGGCGTCGACGCGATCGTCCACTGTGGCGGGATTGCGAGCGACCGGAAGGGTCATGAGTACGACACGTACGACGTCAACGTCGCCGGCACGTGCACTCTCCTGCTCGCGGCCGCCCGCGCCGGAGTCCGGCGGATCGTCCACCTCTCGAGCATCAACGCACTCGGCTGCGTCGGCCCCGGCACACCGGCCTATCTCCCGATCGACGACGACCACCCGCACACACCGATCTCGCCGTACCAGCTGTCGAAGCATCTGTCCGAGGAGGCGTGCCGGCAGTTCGCCGACCGTCACGAGGCCACCGTCCTCAGCCTGCGTCCCACGTATGTCAGCCATCCAACGGGCAGCTCCGGTCCGGGTGCTGCCGACCTCTACGCCTACGTCGACGTCCGGGACGTCGTACGCGCTGTCCGGAGTGCTCTCACAGCGGATCTCACCGGATTCCACACCGCCTTGCTCGCCGCAGACGACCTCTGGGGCGGCCACCAGCTCGACTCCGTCCTCACCGAGGACTACCACCACATCCCCTGGCGCGGATCCGATTCTGCCGCGCGCACCAGCCTCGTGAACTGCGCCAACGCGAGATCCCTCCTCGGTTGGACACCGCGCTACCGACACATCGCCGCGGCCACGTCCGCCTGACCTCGATCACGCCGTACCCGCCTCAGCTCATTCACCCGTCAGGGAGTACCGCCATGCCCTCTTCGATGAGCCGCCGTACGTTCCTCAGCACCACCGCACTCGCTGCCGCGGGCTTCACGGTCCTCGGCCGAGGCACTGCCCGCGCCGAGACCCCGATCGGCAACCTGCAGAACGGCATCGTGTCGAACCTGCCGAGCTCGTTCTACAACCGCACCGGTCTGTCCGGCATGACCCAGATCCAGTACGCGTCGATGGCCGTCGAGTCCGTCACCGATCACGGCGCGTACGCCGACGGCACGCACGCGTCCAGCACGGTCGCCGCCTTCAACGCCGCGATCGCCGCCCTCGGAACGGCCGGCGGCATCGTCTACGTGCCGCCGGGCCGCTACGTGTTCCCGGCTCCGGCGGCCGGCGCCACCAGCTGGTGGATCCGTGGCGGAGTCGCGAAGCTCAACAACATCCACTTCGTCGGGGAAGGCGATGCCTCGGTGCTCGTCTTCCAGCGCGACGCCCTGCCCTCCAACGGCACCACGGCCAACGTCCGCGACGCCGGCCAAGCCTGGGAGTTCGACGACGCGAACAACGTCTCGGTCCGGGACCTCGCGTTCCAGTGGACGCCGTACGTCATGACCAGGCACTGCATCACCGGGACCGCGCTGCTCTGCCGCCGACCGACCGCGGTGCAGATCCTGCGGGTCAGTGTCGATCACTGTCAGCCCGGCATCATCATGCCGGACGGCACCAACTGCTACATCGTCGACAGTGTGATCCGGAACAGCGCGTCCGACGCTTTCAACCTTGGTGACGCCAACGATTCGGTCGCCGCCTACAACTGGGCCGAGAACATTACCGACGACGGCTTCGCGAACTTCATGAACACCGGGACCAATCCTGACAGCGCCGCGTTCAGCAACGTCCTGTTCCAGTCCAACACGACCATCGGCGTCGCCGGCGGCCGTGGCCTCACGATCGGCGGCACGAACCACTCGCTGATCGACAACTGGGTCGAGACGGCCACCGCGTCCGGGATCTTCAGCGACATCGACCAGACCGACATCGCCAACCGGCCGAACGCCGTACTCCGTGGCGCCGTCGTCAGCGGGAACACGCTGGTCCGCAGCAACTTCGAGATGCGCTCCGACAACCGGTCACGTACCGGACTCTCCGGCTTCCACGGCGCGATCTCGGTCCACGACCTGGTCGACGACCTGCAGATCTCGAACAACACCTTCGTCGGCTCCGAGCAGTACGACGTGACACTCGGAATCGACGGCTGGCGCACCATCACCGCGACCGCCATCGATATCGGCGGCAACACGATGAGCCGGGCCGGCAGCGCGGGCATCCGGATGCGCCCTACCTCGACCATCAACAGCCTGAGCATCCACGACAACAACGTCCTCGGCAACGGCGGTCCGTCGATCTCGATCGGAGGCACCGTCACCAATGCCTCCGGCAGCAACAACAACCTGACCGCCGCGCCCCAGACCGACACCGGAGGCTCGGTGAGCCCGGCCTTCACGGGGTACAGCGTGGTCAACACGCAGCCGGCCTTCGTCGACACCTACAGCGCGATCCGCTCGGCGGGGAACGAGACGGCCTGGGATGAACCGTTCATCCCGTCGACGACCGGCCTCAGTTCCTTCAACGTCCGCGACTACGGCGCCGTGGGTGACGGCGTACACGACGACGGGCCTGCCTTCTACGCCGCCCTCGACGCGCTGTACGCCGACCCGGCCGACGGCGGCATCCTCTGGATCCCCTCCGGCCAGTACCTGATCAACCCGGTCGCTGCGCGAGCGAACTACCCGTACACCAAGATCCAGCACCACTTCGGGATCCTCGACAAGAACAAGATCTTCATCAAGGGGCAGGGCGCCGGCTCCGAGCTGATCTTCACCAGCGCGGACCACCACGGCATCCGGTTCGTGAACTGCACCAACAGCTCGGTCGACGGGGTCAAGCTCAGCCTGAAGCCGGACAACAAGCCGTCGTTGCGGCACTGCCGCGCGCTGCTGAACTTCTCCGGTGCACAACTTTGCTCGATCACGAACACGACCCTGGCCGGCTCCGGCGGATCGAACCTGCTGGTCGACTCCAGTCGCAAGATCCTCATCAACAACGTCACCAGCCAGGACGCCAACAACCACGGCCTCCAGATCGAGGCGAGCCGCCAGGTCGAGCTGTACGGCTGTACCGCGACCGGCAGCCGCGACGCCGGGATCCACCTCGGCTGGAACGGCGTCATCTACCGCGAGTCGCAGTACGTCCGCATCCACGACAACACCGTCAACGGGACTGCCGAAAGCGGCGGCATCAGCGTCAGCAGCGGCGCCAACGTGACGATCAGCAACAACCAGATCAGCAACACCGCCCAGTCCGGCATCTACCTCGTCGGACGCAACCCCGCCTTCCCGATCTACAGCGTCGACATCACCGGCAACACGGTGACCAACGCCTGTGTCGGCCCGCTCTGCTACACGCCCGGCGCGATCGGGATCCACAGTATCCGCGAAGGCGCCGGCGCGACCGACGGATCCACGGTGACTGTCACCGGCAACACGATCGACACCGCGCCGTACTCCGGCATCTGGGTCGGCGGTGAATGCCCGGTCACCCGGGTGCACTGGACCAGCGGACAACTCGTCCGCTACCTGTCGGAGCTCGACACGCTCACCATCAGCGGCAACACCTACTCGGCCATTGCCGGAAGCAACGTGCTGATGACCGCCGAGCAGCAGGCCGCGATCACCCATCTCACCGTCGCCTGACAACCCGTTCCCCTGTTCTGAGGAGTCAAGATGACCATCGCTGTCAGGCGCCGTACCCTCCTGGCCGCTTCGGCCGCCGCGGCGGCCACCGGAGTCGCCATGGCGGGCACCGAGGGCGCGGCTGCCAACCTCCTGCCCGACGGGCGGATCAGGAACCTTCCGGCCTCGTTCTATCAGCGCGACGGCCTCGAGCAGATGCCTCGGCTCAACTACGAGGCGATGGCGGTCGCGAACGTCCGCGACCACGGCGCGGCCGGCGACGGCATCACGTCGGACGTCGCTGCGTTCAATGCCGCGGTCGAGTCCTTGAAGGCGGCGGGTGGCGGGATCGTCTACATCCCGCCCGGCCGGTACCACTTCCCTCCTCCGCCCGCGCCCGGCATCTGGGCGTGGCAGCGTCCGATGGCCAACGTTCACTTCGTCGGCGAAGGCGACGCGTCGGTGATTGCCTTCACGCGTCCGAAGCTGGTGACGAACGGGCAGGAAGCTCCGAAGTACACCTCGAACGGCGGGTGGGAGTTTCAGCGGGTCGACACCGTGTCCCTGCGCGATCTGGCCATGACCTGGGCGCCGTGGGCCATGGTCCGGCATGTCTTCTCGGGCTCGCCGCTGCTGATGCGCGCACCTGCCAAGGCGCATCTGATCGGCGTCACGGTGGACCATTGCCTGCCCGGGATCGTGTGGAGCGACGCACGCGACTGCTACATGGTGGACAGCACCGTGCGCAACGGTGCGGCCGACGGCTTCAACTTCGGCGGGGCGAACAACTGCGTCGGCGCTTACTGCTGGTCCGAGAACACCACCGATGACGGGTTCGCGAACTACCACGACCAGTCCAAGTACCCCGACAGCAGCGCGATCAAGAACGTGCGGCTGCTGCACAACACCATCCTGCAGGTTGCGGGTGGGCGTGGCATCACCATGGGTGGATCGGACCAGACAGTGGCCGGCAACTGGATCGAGACCTGCATGACGCCGGGCGTCCTGTCCGACATCTCGAACGGGACACCTGGTCCAGGGGTACTGCGGAACGCCGTGATCACGGACAACACCGTCATCAGGGCGAACTTCGAGCTCCGGCCCGACAACCGGCAACTCCGGCCGGGCGGCGGGTACCACGGGACGATTGCGATGCTGAACCGGGTCGACGGCCTGACCATCACCGGCAACACGATCAAGGGGTCCGAGGAACACGACATCACCTTCGGAATCGACGGCTGGAACCCGGCACAGCTGACCGGAGCAGTCATCGAGCGCAACGAGTTCCTCGGCGCCCGATCCGTCGGCCTGCGAATCAGCGACGGCTCGGCGATCGACGGCCTCCGGATGAACCGCAACGACGTGCTCGCCACCGGCGGGCCCGCGGCCGACATCGGCGGCGACGTCTCGAGCGCCGCCAGCTCGGGCAACAAGGTCGGCAAGCTGCCCGTCGTGACCGGCGACATCAACGGCGACATCAGGGGATTCACCCCCGTGGCGTCGACCGTCCGGTACGTCGACCCGTACGAGTCGATCCGGGCCGCGGGCAACGAACAGGTGTGGATCGAGCCGAAGGCTCCGTCGACAACGGGACTCAAGCAACTGAACGTGAGAGATTTCGGCGCCAAAGGCAACGGCATCGCCAACGACACCGGCGCGTTCTACGCCGCACTGGCTGCGCTGCCCGCGATCGGCGGCGTGATCGTCGTACCGGCCGGGAGGTACCTGCTGAAGCCCGATGCCAAGCGACAGTCGTTCCGGGACACGAGGATCGAGCATCACTTCGCGATCGCCGAACGCGACAACGTCCACCTCGCCGGCAGCGGAGACAGCTCCGAGCTCGTGTTCGACAGCCCCGATCACCAGGGGATCCGCTTCATATCGACGACCGGATGCTCGATCAAGGGCCTCAAGCTCACCGCCGTACGTCGGCCGGACCTTCGCCACAACCGGTCCCTGCTCGACCTGTCCGGCGCACAGCAGTGTGCCGTCACCGACCTGACTGTCGAGGGCGCGAGCGGCGCCAATGTCCTGATCGACTCCTGCCGGCTGATCCTGGTCAGCAACGTGCGCAGTACTCGCTCCAACAACTACGGCATTCAGGTCGAGGCCGGGCGACAGATCCTCGTCACGGGCTGCACGACGACGGACAACCGGGACGGCGGAATCCAGGTCGGCTGGCAGGGCACGGTGTACCGCGAGGCGCAGCAGGTACGAATTGTCGGCAACACGGTCGCTGACGTCGCCGAGGGCGGCGGGGTGTGCATCAGCAGCGGCGCCGACGTCCGAGTCAGCAACAACACCATCACCCGGACCAGCCAGGCTGCTGTGTACCTCTACGGCCGCGCTCCCAGCTTCCCGATCTTCAGCGTCACGATCGACGGCAACGCCATCAGCCAGGCCTGCTCCCGCGGTCTGACCTACACACCTGGCGCCATCTCGATCCACTCGATCCGGGAGACCCAGGACACGACCCAGGGCAGCGTCACCGTAACCGGCAACACGATCGCGGACTCCCCGTTCTCGGGCGTCTGGGTCGGCGGCCAGTGTCCGATCGGCAAGGTCCTGTCGGTCCTCAATCGTCTGACGATCACCGGCAACACGTTCTCCGGACTGGGCGGTCGGGACGTCCTGATCTTCGACGACCAGCGAGCCAAGATCGCCAACCTGATCGTTTCCTAGCCCATCCCAGGAGTCACCATGTCTGCAGACCTGTCTCGCCGTACGGTGCTGAACGCCGGGCTCGCGGCCGCGGCCATCGGCACGCTCGCGATCCGCGGCGGCCGGCCCGCGGCGGCCACCCCGGTCGTGGCCGAGAGCAACATCACGCCGGCCGGCACCATCCGGAACCTGCCCAGTTCGTTCTACGACCGTCCCGGTCTCGAAGGTATGCCTCGGATCGACTACTCGAGCATGCCGGTCGTCAATATCCGCGACCACGGAGCCGTCGGGGACGGAACCACCTCGGACGTCGCCGCCTTCAACCGGGCGCTAGCGGCGGTCCGTGCTCAGGGAGGCGGAATCCTCTACGTTCCCGCCGGACGGTACCTGTTCCCGCCGCCACCGCTGCCCAGCAACAACTGGTGGTTCCAGCAGGACATCCGCAACGTTCACTTCGTCGGGGAGGGCGAGAGCAGCGTCCTGCTCTTCCACCGCCCCACGATGACCGGCACAACATCCGAGGCGCCGCCGTACCTGTCCGGCCAAGCTTGGCAGTTCCAGACCGCGGTGAACGTGTCGCTGCGGGATCTGGCCTTCCAATGGGCGCCGCTGAACATGATGCGTCACAACTCGACGGCCACCGCTCTGATCATCCGTGCGCCACAAGCGGTCCAGTTGCTGCGGCTCACGGTCGATCACTGCCAACCCGGTCTGCTGCTCCCGAATGCTCGAGACTGCTGGATGGTCGGCAACACCCTCCGCAACGGCGGCTCGGACGCCTACAACTTCGGTGGGGCCAACAACTGCGTCGCGGCGTACAACTGGGCCGAGTACATCGGCGACGACGGCATCGCGAACTGGCACAACAGTGCGACCTACCCCGACAGCACCGCGATCTCCAACGTCCGCGTCGAACACAACACGCTGATCAGCATGTGCTACGGCCGCGGGATCACGCTCGGCGGCGCCCACCAGACCGTGGCCCACAACTGGATCGAGGGCGTGGTCGGCTGCACTCTCTTCTCCGACATCACCACGACCAACCCGGCCACCCTGATGGACGCCGTCATCGACGACAACGTGCTGATCCGCGGCAACCTGGAGATGCGGCCCGACAACCGCATCCTGTCACCAGGAGGCGGGTGGCACGGCACCATCGCGCTGATCAACAAGGTCCAGTCCCTCGCGATCACCGGCAACAGCATCCGCGGCTCCGAGAACAACGACATCACGATCGGCATCGACAACTGGCTCCCGGTGCAGTCGAGCTCGATCACCGTGTCGGGCAACGAACTGCTCGGAGGCGGGGCCAAGGGGCTCCGGGTGAGCCCGGGCAGCACCATCGACGGCTTCACGGTCGACCGGAACCGGATCGTCTCTCCCGCCGCGAGCGTCTCCGTCGCAGGATCGACCACCGCCACGAGCACGGCCGGCAACACGGTCTCCGTCGCGCCCGAGGTCACCGGCTCGATCGACGGCGACTTCACCGGATTCACCGTCGCCCCGGGCGTGTACGACGACCCGTACGGCGCACGCCGTGCCGAGCCGAGCGAATCCGAGTGGCGCGAGCCCACGACACGCTCGGTCCGCGGCCTGCCGCGGGCCAACGTCCGTCGCTTCGGTGCGCTCGGCGACGGCGTACACGACGACACTGTGGCATTCCGAGCGGCGCTGGACAGCCTGCCCAGCCGGGGCGGCATCATCTTCGTCCCCGAGGGCCGCTACCTGCTCCGGCCCGACGCGGACCACTCGACGTTCCGCGACACGCGGATCGAGCACCACTTCGCCATCGCCGAGCGGGACAACGTCCACCTCCTCGGTGAAGGCGCCGTCTCCGAGATCGTCCTGACGAGTCCGGACCACCAGGGCATCCGGGTCATCGGTGGCACCAACTGCTCGGTGTCGAACCTCGCTGTCAAGCTGCCGACCCGTCCGGACCTGCGCCACAACCGGTCCCTCGTCGAGTTGACCGGCGTCCGCGACAGCTCGGTCAGCGATCTCACGCTGCGCGGCGCCAGCGGATCGAACCTCCTCATCGACACCTCCACCGGCGTCCGCGTCGAACGGGTCACCTCGACCGACGCGAACATGTACGGCATCGACGTCGAAGGCAGCCGACAGGTCTACGTCGTCGGCTGTACGGCGACCGACAACCGCGACGGCGGCATCCAGGTCGGCTATGTCGCGACCGTCATGCGCGACACCCAGTTCGTCCGGGTCGAAGGGAACACCGTCAACGGCTCCGCCGAAGGAGGCGGCATCCTTGTCAGCGGTGGCACCTCGATCAGTGTGGTCCGCAACGTCATCAGCGACACCTGCCAGGCCGGTGTGTACCTGTGGGGCCGTTCACCCGAGTTCCCGGCGTACAGCACCGAGGTCACCGGCAACACCATCACCCGCGCCTGCACCGGCGCGCTGTGCGTCACTCCGGGCGCGATCTCCATCAACAGCATCAGGGAATCGGCCGGGACGACAGAAGGCTTCTTCGCGATCACCGGCAACACGATCCAGGACGCCCCGTACGCCGGCGTCTGGGTCGGTGGACAGTCACCGATCGGCAAGATGCTCTCCCAGATCAACACCCTCACCATCACCGGCAACGTGTTCACCAATGTGGCCGGAAGCAACATCCTGATCCGGGACGACCAGCGCGCCAAGATCGTCCACCTCGTCACAGCCTGACCAACCACACCTAGGAGCGACACCGCATGAAGATCGTCGAGGTGGAAACCTTCCGGGTCCCGCCCCGCTGGCTGTTCGTCGCGGTCACCACCGACGAGGGAATCGTCGGCTGGGGCGAACCGATCGTCGAAGGAAGGGCCGAGACCGTCCAGGCCGCGGTGGCGGAGATGTCCGACTACCTCATCGGGAGCGATCCACTGCGGATCGAGGACACCTGGCAGGTACTCACCAAGGGAGGCTTCTACCGCGGCGGCCCCGTCCTGTCCAGCGCCGTCGCCGGAATCGACCAGGCGCTGTGGGACATCGCCGGCAAGGCCTACGGCGTACCGGTCTACGACCTGCTCGGCGGTCCGGTCCGCGACCGGGTCCGCGTCTACGGCTGGATCGGTGGGGATCGGCCCTCCTCCCTGGCCGAGGACACCGAGCGGCAGTTGGCGGCCGGTCTCACCGCGGTCAAGATGAACGGATCGGAAGAGCTGACCCCGATCGACACCCCGCACCAACTCGACCTGCTGGTCGAACGCGTCACCGCTGTCCGCGACGTCCTGGGGCCGCACCGCGATTTCGCCGTCGACTTCCACGGCCGCTACTCACCCGCCATGGCTCGCCGCGCCCTGCCACTGCTCGAACCGCTACGACCGATCTTCGTCGAAGAACCGGTGGTGCCGGAACTGACCGCCGACATCGGCCGGATCGCGGCCGGCACCTCGATCCCGATCGCGACCGGCGAGCGGCTCTACTCACGGTGGGACTTCCGCGACGTCGTGAGCTCCGGCGTCGCCGTCGTCCAACCGGACCTCTCGCACGCCGGTGGAATCTCCGAGGTACGGCGGATCGCGTCGATGGCCGAGGTCTGGGGCGTCAGCCTCGCGCCGCACTGCCCGCTCGGACCGATCGCTCTGGCCGCGTGTCTGCAGGTCGACATCGCCAGCCCGAACTTCCTGATCCAGGAGCAGAGCCTCGGCATCCACTACAACACCGATTCCGACCTCCTCGACTACCTCCTCGATCGCTCGGTCTTCGCGACAGCGGACGGCTTCGTCGAGCGCCCCACCCGACCCGGGCTCGGCATCGAGATCGACGAAGGCGCCGTACGCAAGGCCGCCGAACACCCCCACCGCTGGCGCAACGCCATCTGGCGACACACTGACGGGAGCTTCGCAGAATGGTGAACCGACCAATGACACAGCCGACGATCGCACCGTCCCCGCAACGGCCGGACGACCCGCAACAGGCCCGACCCGACTCCCGGCTACTCACCGAGGGCTCGGTGATTCAATCCGATGGGTACTGCGACCAGCCGTACGTCGTGGTCGCGGCCGACGGCGCCTGGGTCTGTGTGGTGACCAGCTCGGACGCCCACGAAGGCGATCCCAGCCAGCGGATCGTCTCCCGTCGGAGCACGGATCACGGCGTGACCTGGAGCGACCCCGTCGACGTCGAACCACGCGAAGGTCCCGAGGCGTCGTGGGCCGTACCGCTCGTCGTACCCAGCGGCCGGATCTACGTCTTCTACACCTACAACACCCCGAATCTTCGTGAGGTCATCACTGACGTCGGCACCAGTCCACGCGTCGACACCCTGGGAGACATGGCTTTCCGGTACTCCGACGACCACGGACGGAGCTGGTCGGCGCAGCGGTACATCGTGCCGATGCGCGCGTTCGACATCGACCGCGCCAACCCGTACGGCGGCGATGTCTTGTTCTGGTGGTCGGTCGGAGAACCCGAGATCGTCGGCGACGCCGTGTACATCTCGGCATCGAAGGTCGGCGGCTTCCGCACCGAACGCCTCGGGTTCCAGCGCACCAGTGAAGGCTTCGTCCTGCGCAGCGAGAACATCCTCACCGAACAGGATCCCTCGCGCATCACCTGGAGCACCCTGCCCGACGGTGACATCGGGCTGCGCGCACCCGAGGGCGAGGTCGCCGAGGAGCACAAACTCGTCGGTCTGACCGACGGCAGCTTGTACTGCACCTACCGCACCGAGACCGGCTATGTCGGTGCGGCGTACAGCCGCGACAGCGGTCGCACCTGGACCGAGCCCGGCTACGCCCAGTACGCGACCGGGGACCCGATCAAGAATCCTCGCGCGGCCACGTTCGTGTGGAACTGCGGCGACGGGCGTTATCTGCTCTGGCACCACAACAACAGCAACACCTGGTTCGGGACCTACCGCAACCCGGCGTGGCTCAGCGGTGGCGTCGAACGCGACGGCGTCATCCAGTGGTCGCAGCCTGAGATCGCCGTGTACGCCGACGATCCGCAGACCAGCATGAGCTATCCGGACCTGATCCACGACGGCTCGCGGTTCTGGGTCACTGAGACACAGAAGTCGATCGCCCGCGTCCATGAACTTGATCCGGTGATGCTCGACGGGCTGTGGCAGCAGCACTCTCGCGCCGAGGTCAGCACCGACGCGCTGCTGTTCGACTCGGCAAGCAGCGAGTCCGGATCAGTCGAGCTGCCGCGGCTCCAGCTCCGCCGGGGCAACTGGCGCATCGAGGACGCCAGAGCGGGCTTCACGCTCGACGTCTGGCTCAGCACCGGCAACGGCCAGCGCATTCTGGCCCAGCAACGTGACTCCGCGGGCCGAGGCTGGCTCCTGCGACAGACCGAGGACGATCGGGTCCAGCTGACGCTGAGCGACGGCCGCCGGGAGAACAGCTGGACATCCGATCCCCTGGACGCGGACCGGCGTACTCATCTCGTGGCGATCGTCGACGGCGGCCCCAAGATCATCATGTTCGTCGCCGATGGTCGTCTGCAGGACGGTGGAACGCAACGCCCGTACGGCTGGGGACGATTCGACCCCGACCTGCGCGACGTGACCACCACCGAACCCGTTCGCCTCGATCCCGGCGCTGTCGAGCGGCTTCGGGTCTACGGCCGACCGCTGCGTGTTTCCGAGGCTGTCGCGGCCTTCCATGCTGGCTGAGACACCGAGGGCGAGCGATGCGCTTCTGGCGGAGCTCGCCCGGACACGCGTGATGCCGATCATCCGAGGGGACTCTCCCGACCAGACCCTTCGATGCGTCGAGGTCATTCTCCAGGGCGGTCTGACGGTCCTGGAGATCTCGTTGACCGGCGCCAGCTCCCTGGATGCGCTCGAGCGAGCTTGTAAGGAGTTCGGATCGAGTGCATGGATCGGGGCCGGCACAGTCCTCACTGCAGCCGATGCAACTGCTGTGTTCGCCGTCGGCGCTCGCTACACGGTCACACCAGGGATCTGCGACGGCCTGGCGAAGAGTGTGGAGCTCGGACTCCCGGTCCTCGCGGGAGCCTGGACCCCGACCGAGGTGCTCAGTGCGACGGCGTCGGGGGCGTCCGCAGTCAAACTGTTTCCCGCGTCGACGGGCGGACCATCACATCTGCGAGCCCTGAGAGCTCCCCTGCCGGACACCCCCTTCGTCCCGGTGGGCGGTATCGACCTCGCAAGGGCACGCGAATACATCGATGCTGGCGCGCTCGGAATCGGGGTCGCCACGCCGCTGCTGCGTGACGCCCCTGCAGGCGGTGACCTGGCCGCGCTCAAACGCCGGGTCGCCGAGTATCGACGTACCTTGGGGTTCTCGTGAGCGCACTCGTGTCGCCGCCCGGGTCGGTGCTGACGACAGCGGCCACCTGGTGCGGCAGGTGCTGTCCGACGAGGGAGTCGACTTCCGGCATCTCAGCACCCCTCACATTCGAAGTGTGCAATCTCCATCTTCCGGCCGCACCGATGTGACTCAGGTCATGTCACAGCCTGGCGCTGGGGCGTGTCCAGAGTGGAACCGCAACCTGCGATCCGGGGATTCGCGTTCGTGGGCGCGCCCTGGCTTGGCCTCGGTAGCGGGCAACCTGTTGATCATTGAGGAAGGAATTTATGAGATACCGCAAGACTGTCGGAATCGCCGTCGCGACTGTTGCACTCGGCGTGGTCGGCGTCCCGCAGGCCTTCGCCGCTCCGGATCACCGGATGTACACCAACGACGTTCTCTCCCCCTTTGAGGATCCGGGTGGGAAGGTCGAGTTCACCGAGCACGGTGACATCGTCAAGTTGTGCGACAACGACGCTGATGGCGACGCCGCATACCTCACCGTTTTCGACGGGAGCCGGGAAGGCCGGCAGTTGTACTGGCTGCGGGCCGGTGGTGAGGGCAACTGCACGACGGTGCGGGCCAGCATGGGCGGGAAGTACAACCTTCCCGAACGCAAGATCTACTTCCTGATCTGTCGCGGGGACGACCACCTGTACGCCGGGTACTGCAACGGCGCCGCCTGGCTGAACGATCACTGACGATCACCCCAGGAGCTTTGGCGGCGCCACCCCGCTCCGGGTGGCGCCGTTCGTCATTCGTCGAACGAGGGTTTGGCGCGGATCAAGATCGAGCGGAAGCCGTCCCACTTCGGCTCGAAGCGGGTGCCGCCGACCAGCGCGTCAGGGCGAGGGATCTGACGTCGACCGGGCCATGTAGCCCGGCAGGGATCGGCACCGGTCCGTCAGTACGGCGCCCGGCCGGATTCGCCACGCCTCCGATGCCGCCGGTGGCCGTACGGCGGCCAGGCGACCACGCGACCACGCGACCACGACGCAGGTCGGCTTCGGTCGTGGCGGCATCTACAGTTACGACCTGCTCGACAACCTCGGGCGGCCGAGCGCGACAGGGGCCTTGCCGAGCTGGCAGTCCCTGGATGTCGGCGACGTCGTGGCGCCGATGGCGAACCCGGCCACGCCTGACACCCCGTTCGTGATCGCCGAGATCGAACCGCCCACGACCCTGGTGTGGGCGAAGCCCGATTCGTCGTGGAGCTGGAGCCTGCGTTCCCTTCCGCAAGGGCGGACGCGCCTGGTGGCCCGGCTGAAGCAGCGCTACCGGTGGACTCGCACCGCCGTCGTCACGGTGGTGCTGGCCGAGGTCGAAGACTTCGCGATGATGCACAAGATGATGCTCGGCATCAAGGCCAGGGCCTAGGCACGGTCAGCGCCAGCCTGCACCGACTGACCTGACACACCCCACTGCCCGGCGACGTCGCTCACCGACCGGCCGTCGGACAACACCGCGAGTACTGCCTGGTACTTCTGCTCCTGCACGCTCAACTCCTCCAACATGCGTCGAGTGTCCAGAAACAACCGAAGCCGGCGTCAAGCATCCACCGGAGCCACGTACAGCAAGAGCCCGAGCCAACCCGTCAAGGATGACCCGGACTCATACTGGGGTTTTGTAGGCCCCGTGGGACTCGAACCCACAACCCGCGGAAACTGGCGAGAATACGCTCATCGTTCCTCATCGATTAGCAAATCTACCCGTGACCTGCGGATTCATGCGGCCGGGATTCGCAACAGTGACCATGCACTGCGATCGCCGTCTGCTGATTCTGCTGAGTAAAGGCGAACAGCTGACGACTGAGGAGGACCCCGTGTCAGTCTGCAGACGTTCGGTCGCCGAGCCCAACCTCCGGGTCGCCCTGCGCGCAGCTCTCATTGCCGCCGAGGAAGGCGCGGATCCCGCCCGGGCGGGATATCTCGGACTGTGACATGACTCCCATGAGACCCGAATCAGCGACATCCCACGGCCGAAAGCCGTAGGTGGGCGCGCCGTCGGCCGCACGGCCGCGCCAAATTGGCCGCTCGGCTGATGTAACACCCTGCGTATGTCGCCCGATTGACCAGCAGCGAGGCTGCTTGACGCCATAGGGTTCCATTTGAGTGCGGACTGCACCTTACCGATCACAGACGGTAGAGACCCCGAGCTACTTGGCGTAACCTGGCGGCCATTCGCAGACCTGGGGAGGGGACATGGCGGGGAGCAGCGACGTAGCTGCAGGGGAGAAAGTCGGCTTGGTGGTCATGTCCGCCATGCCAGCCCCTCTCGACAATTCTGTCTCAGTCCACCTCGACGGGCCACCGATTCCGCCTCAAGGCCGGATCCGCCTGTACGACGATGAGGAGTGGGAAGAGTTCATTCGTGAGTGGGTGACGACGCTGGAAGGGTATGTCCAAATCAAGCGCTTCGGCGGTGCCGGCGACAAGGGCGCCGACATCGCTGCATTCAAGAGCGAGCAAGGACTCGAAGGTAGCTGGGATTGCTTCCAGTGCAAGCACTACAAGAACCCCCTCAACATCAGCGACGCGAACCCCGAAATACTGAAGATTCTGCTGGGAGCATTGCGCGGATCGCATCAGCTTCCTGACGCATATCGCTTCCTAGCACCACTCGGCTGCTCCACTTCACTAGGCAGACTATTAAGTACCCCGTCCACACTGAGGGCCCACTTCATCAAGCAGCTCAACGATCCCGAGAAGCCACTGGGTAAGGATCTCTCCCCCGAAGAGAGGTCGGCCATAACAGAGCTAGCAGGCAGCACCGACTTCTCCATGTTCAAATCTGAGGAACTGCCAGACGTCCTCGAAGGCCATCGCAAGACGAAGTGGTATGCAGAACGCTTCGCGACCGCCTTGCTGCCTCGGCCGCTCCACGAACCTCCCCCTGACGAGGTGGCCGAGCATGAAACGAGGTACATCGAGCAGCTCGTAGAAGTCTACAGAGAACATCACCCTCACGACGAGGTAGAGCTTTCGACGCTCGGGTCGAACCCCAAGGTAGGGAACCATTTCAGGCGCCAGAGAGTAGCCTTCTATAAGGCTGAGGAGCTTCGCGTATATGCGCGGGATGCGGTCCCCAGTGGAACATTTGAGAAGCTCCAAGACGACATCCATTCAGGTGTGATCGAAGTGGCCGAGGACGAGTTTCCGGACGGAATGAGTCGGCTCCGAGCGGTTCTTTCACAGGTAGGGCTCCTCGATCTTCAGCACCACAAACTGATTTCGGTCTCCGAACTTGATGATCGCAAGGGAATCTGCCATCAACTCGCCAACGTAGACCGACTCTCCTGGATGACGCCGTCATGAAAACCCCGTTAAACAGCCCGCTGGAGGCTGGTCTGCGAGTCCTGATCATACTCACCGAAGCGTTTCCAGTAGCGCATGACATTAATCGCCTCGTCCTGCTGGACCATAGCGTATTGAACACATCCGATCTTGGCGGACCGGACAGCTTGCAGCCACGGTTGCCCATCCGATCCGGCGAACTCGGCGTAAAGCGTCAAGTCATTGAGCAGGGGCTACACGTGATGCTGCGGGCCGGTATGGTTGAGATGCAATCTTCGGTCGAAGGCATCCGGTTCAAGGCCTCCGAGTCGGCCTATTCGTTTGTGACGTCCCTTGGAGCGGAGTACGCACATTCGCTCCGGTCGCGAGCAAGGTGGGTCACACA
Source organism: Kribbella sp. NPDC043289 (assembly GCF_056436705.1). NCBI lineage: Bacteria > Bacillati > Actinomycetota > Actinomycetes > Propionibacteriales > Kribbellaceae > Kribbella > Kribbella sp. NPDC043289. The sequence goes on along the minus strand of NZ_JBWKCB010000002.1, from coordinate 8,472 downwards.
ACATTTCGGAACCTTGTCGGACCTGGAATTGCGCGGCGAGATGCGCAAGATCTACGGCAGCTGGGCTGAAGAGTTTGCGTCGCTTGACGCAGGCTCCAGCGAGGGGGAGGCGATCGATGAATCGCATTGAGCTGGTTCACCTGACGCTGATTGGCGTCAACAAGCCACCCGCCAGCGTTGCGTTTGGACCGCACGCAACTATCATCCGCGGTCCGTCGGACACAGGCAAGACGTTCATCGTGGAAGCGATCGACTATATGTTGGGCGCATCTTCGCTGAAGGAGATCCCCGAACGCGTGGGCTACTCCGACGTATTGCTTGGTATCAAGCTGCCATCTGGCGACGTCGTCACGCTCTCGCGCGCCATTGGCGCGCGAGGATTCGGTCTCTATGAGGGTGACATTCGCAGCCGCCCACTGGACCCGCCGGCTGTAACGCTGAAGAGCAAGCACAACGCTACGAGGACCGACAACATCTCGCAGTACCTGCTCGAACAGATCGGGCTCACCGGACGACGTGTTCGCAAGAACGCGAATAACGTGACCGAATCACTCAGCTTCCGCAGCATAGTCCCGCTCTGCGTAATCGGAGAGACCGCAATGCAGGCCGAGACTTCCCCAGCGTTGAGCGGCAGCTATGTTGATAAGACAAAGGAAATATCCGTTCTCAAGCTTCTCCTGCAAGGTGAGGACGATTCTCATCTCACCGAAATCCCATCCCAAGCTGAGCGCAAGCGTCTTGTCAACGCACAGTCTGAGGTGATAGATCGGCTACTGGCAGACCTGGAGGAGCAACTGGGCGAAGCGCCGGCACTTGAGGAACTAAGGGAGCAATCCGCGCGCCTGGATGCCGCAATCGAAGAACAGTCCCGGTCGGTCGAGGAATTGGGCGGCACTCGAACTAGGCTCGGGCACGAGCTTACTCAGGTAGAACGGATCGCGGCGACCGCTCGAACTGCTCTGAGCGAGGCGCGATCTTTGACGTCCCGGTTCGAGTTGCTCTCAAGCCAGTATGAAGCCGATCTGGCGAGACTTGAGATGGTCTCCGAGGCCGGCTCCCTCTTGGGGTTCTTCAATCCAGGAGTCTGCGTCTTTTGTGGCGCCGAACCCGAGCATCAAGATCTGAACACCGAGTGCGACGAAGATTCAACATACTTTCATGAGTCCGTCAAAGCCGAGCGCGACAAAACACACGCACTCCGGCAGGATCTCTCGAATGCGCTAAAAGACCTAGCGGATCAACGAGCTGACCTGTCGCGGCGACAGGATCGGATCTCGGACCGACGCTCGGCGTTGCAGCGCGGGCTGCGAGAGGCCGATGCAGCCCTCGCGCCGCAGCAGTCATCGCTGCGTGAGCTGTTCCAGGCGCGCGCCGCCAACCAACGTGTTCATGAGGTGTACGAACAGGTCGCGAAGCTACAGGATCTGAAGGTATCGCTAGCTACCGAGAGCCAGCATGAGACCGCTTCGGCCATCGCGGGCATCAGTCACACCGCCGTCGAGGAATTTTCTGCGGCAATCGCGCGCCGGCTAGATGCGTGGGGTGTACCGGAGGCGAGCCTCACCAGATACGACCGGAACCAACAGGACATCGTGACCGGAGACCAACTGCGCTCGGCTCACGGAAAGGGCGTCCGAGCCGTGCTACACGCTGCGTTCACGGTGGCGCTGGCGGACCACTGCCTAGAGCACGAACTCCCGCATCCCGGCTTCGTTGTGCTCGACTCTCCACTCGTCACATACCGTCCCCCTGAACCGGGCGAATCCGTCGCCGACGATGACATGCTCGACACGGACGTTGCTGCGCGCTTCTACCTTGACCTTGAGGAAAGATTCGACGGCCAGGTCATCATCTTGGAGAACACATATCCACCGAGCGGGATGTCTCCTGGGACGGTAGACATTATGTTCACCAAGAACGTCGATCACGGACGGTTTGGGCTCCTACCCCCAGTCTCTGCCAAGACTGACGGCCAGTGACCGCTATTCGCCGCGCCGGATCATCCGGCGGGATACGACAACCACGGCCTGGTTACCTCAGGGTTGATGGGGGACTCACGCAGGCCGGGGCGCGGTTGCCTGCGGCGAGGATGCACCCTGGCAGCCGTGGCTGAACTTCTGTCATGCACCACGGTCGTAGGGGCTCAGCGAGGCCAGGCACACCCTTCAGCCTTCACCTCTGGACAACTATTAGAGAAGTCCGGGGGCGTGCATGTCAGACGAGTAACATCACGTTCGTGAAAGAGGATCGGCAATGGTGAGGCTCAATCTGAGAGCCGTCGAGGAGCGCGTCGCTCCTCTCGGAGGGCGCGAGTCGTACGACCGCGAATTCATCTTCGATCTGCTCTTGGCATACGGGAAGCCGCAGAGCAACGTCACACGCCTGCGCAACGGCTCGTTGAGTGTCGCCGTCGACAAGACGACCGAGGTCGCGCAGAAGAACGTCGTCTACTTCAAGGAGACGACCGGCGACCCTCTCGCGGTGATCGACGAGCTGAAGTCGTCGCCGACCGTGGTGCGATACCGCACCCGCTTCGTGATCGTCACCGACTACACCGAGTTGCTCGCCGTCGACACGAAGACCGGCGAGAACCTGATGATCCCGATCCGGGACATCGACAAGCACTTCACGTTCTTCCTGCCCTGGGCGGGCATGGAGAAGGCCCAGTACGTCTCAGAGGCGCACGCGGACGTCAAGGCCGCCGAGCGGATGGGCAAACTCTTCGACGAGCTGTTGGCCGCCAACCCCGGACTGCTCGAGCTCCCGCGCGGCCGCCACACGCTCAACATCTTCTTCACCCGTCTGCTGTTCTGCTTCTTCGCCGAGGACACGGGCATCTTCACCGAGGGGCAGTTCACGAACGCAGTCGGCTCCCACACCCAGGTCGATGGGTCGGACGTGGACGACTTCTTGGCGGCGCTGTTCGAAGCCCTGGACACCGCGGACGCGGCCGACAAGCCGACGCACCTGGCCTCGTTCCCGTACGTCAACGGCCGGCTCTTCACCATGGGGCCCGAGCAGCCGGCGCCAGTCTTCACCAAGGCCGCGCGTGATCTGCTGATCGCCCTGGGAACTCTGAACTGGAGCGAGATCAACCCCGACATCTTCGGGTCGATGTTCCAGGCCGTCGTCAACCCCGACGAGCGCAGCAACCTCGGGCAGCACTACACCTCGGTGCCGAACATCCTCAAGACGATCGAGCCGCTCTTCCTCGACGGACTCCGGGAGCAGCTCGACGCCGGCTTCGACTCCGTCCGCAAGCTCGAGGCGCTGCTGGAGCGCATCAGCGCGATCAAGGTGTTCGACCCCGCGTGCGGGTCCGGCAATTTCCTCGTCATCGCGTACAAGGAGCTGCGCAAGCTCGAGCACGCCATCCTGGAGCGGCTCGCCGACCTCGACCGGAAACATCAGGTGCTGTTCGCCGAGTCGAGGATCAGCATCGAGAACTTCTACGGCATCGAGCTCGCTGACTTCGCGACCGAGGTCGCGATCCTGTCACTGTGGATCGCCAAGCACCAGATGAACACGGAGTTCAAGGAGAAGTTCAACGTCTCGATCCCGCTGATTCCGCTCAAGGAGACCGGCCAGATCCAGCAGGGCAACGCCACTCGCATCGACTGGAACACAGTCTGCCCGAACGACGGTGGCGAGATCTACCTGATCGGAAACCCGCCGTACAAAGGTGGTAAATCCCAGGGCAAAGAGATGAAGGCCGATTACCCGTTCGTGTTCGGGCGACGGCCGTACTCGAAGGACCTGGACTACATCGCCCTGTGGTTCGTCAAGGGTGCCGACTACATCGAACGCACTCGCGCTGAGCTCGCGTTCGTCGCGACCAACTCGGTTAGCCAAGGCGAGCACGTCGGGCTGATGTTCCCCATGATCTTCGCCAAGGGAATCGAGATCGGGTATGCCTACACGTCGTTCAAGTGGGAGAACAACGCCAAGCGCAACGCCGGGGTGACGGTCGTTGTCATTAACCTCCGAGCCGAGCGGTCAGGCCCGAAATACATCCACGCCGATGGTTTGCAGATCGAAGCAAAGAACATCAACGGCTACCTTGCCGATGCGCCGTCGGTCTTCATCTTCCGGCGCACGAAAGTCCTCAGCCCGGCTCTTCCGCGCATGGTCCTCGGATCGATGCCGAAGGATGGCGGCTATCTCGCCCTCGAAGCACAAGTCCGCAGCGAGATCCTCGCCGTGTCACCTGGGGCGGAGAAGTTCGTGAAGCGCTACGTCGGCTCTACTGAGTTTATCAACGACATCGAGCGCTATTGCCTCTGGATCGCCGATGATGACCTGGCGGAAGCGAGTCGGATAGCTCCGATCGCAAAACGCCTCGATGCTGTGGCGCGGTGGCGGCGTGAGAGCGACGCCGCAACAACAGCTGACTATGCGGCGCATCCAAACCGCTTCAAGCAGATGGCGTACAAGCCGACGGCGTCGATCATCGTGCCGCGGGTCTCCTCTGAGCGTAGGGACTACGTTCCAATCGGATTCCTTGGGGCGGACACGGTCATCTCAGACCTTGCGAATGCTGTGTACGACGCGGAACCTTGGCTGTTTTCTTTACTGACTTCCCAGATGCACATGGCCTGGCTGGGTGCGGTGGGTGGTCGCATGAAGACGGACTATCGGTACGGTGCTTACCTCGTTTACAACACCTTCCCAGTGCCGGCGCTCGACGGCGCGGTAATCGATAAGCTCACTGTCGCGGCGTTGCGGCTGCTGGACGTGCGCGAGTACCACTGCGAGCGAAACCTGGCGGAATTGTATGACCCGGACCTGATGCCTACTGATCTCCGCGAGGCGCACGCCGAGGTCGACACACTGGTCGACTCGATCTACTCCAAGCGTGGCTATGAGACCGATGAGCAGCGGTTGTCGGACCTGTTCGCTATGTATGAGGCGATGACTGCCGAGGAGGCCACGAAGTCTCCGGCGAAGAAGACCAGGGGGACGCGGAAGTGAACGTGATCAAGAAGCCGGTCAACATCGTCGATGTGACCTACGCCCGCACCGGCGAATCGGTGCACACCGACGCGATGGGCATGCGCGAGATGCAGCAGCGGGTGTTCGCAAAGCGCGACGCCCAGCATCTGCTCGTCAAGGCCCCGCCGGCTTCTGGCAAGTCGCGCGCGCTGATGTTCGTCGCTCTCGACAAGCTCTACAAGCAGGACCGCAAGAAGGTCATCGTCGCCGTGCCCGAGCGCTCGATCGGCGCGTCGTTCGCCTCGACCGAGCTCACGATGTTCGGGTTCTTTGCCGACTGGGAGGTCAAGCCCGAGCACAACCTGTGCGACGCGGGCTCGTCGCAGGGCAAGGTCGGCGCGTTCATCGACTTCCTGAACGGACCCGACGCGGTCCTGATCTGCACGCACGCGACGCTGCGGTTTGCGTTCGAGAAGCTAGCCCCCGAGGCGTTCAATGACACCGTGCTGGCCATCGACGAGTTCCACCACGTCTCCGCCGACATCGAGGCCAGCCGCCTCGGTGCGCTGCTGCGCGAGGTCATGAACGGCTCCGATGTGCACATCGTCGCAATGACGGGCTCGTACTTCCGCGGTGACTCTGTTCCCGTGTTGTCGGCCGAGGACGAGGCCCGGTTCACGCCGGTCACGTTCAACTACTACGACCAGCTCAACGGGTACGAGTACCTGCACTCGCTCGGCATCGGTCACCACTTCTACCAGGGCCGCTACACAGACGCGATCGGCGAGGTCCTCGACCTGGACAAGAAGACGATCCTCCACATCCCGAACGTGAACTCTGGCGAGTCCACCAAGGACAAGATCGAGGAGGTCGGGTTCATCATCGACGCGATCGGCCATGTGGAGTCGACCGACCCTGATACGGGGATCATCAGCATCCGCCGGTCCGACACGGGGGCGATCCTGCGCCTGGCCGACCTCGTGGACGATACCGACCAGAAGAAGCGCGCCGACACCCTGCACTACCTCTCATCAGTCGCGTCAAAGGACCGCGACGCCGTGGACGTGATCCTCGCGCTCGGGATGGCCAAGGAAGGCTTCGACTGGCCGGTCGCCGAGCACGCCCTCACCGTCGGCTACCGAGCGTCCTTGACCGAGGTCATCCAGATCATCGGACGCGTTACCCGCGACTCTCCCGGCAAGGAGCACGCCCAGTTCACCAACCTGATCGCCGAGCCGGACGCCTCCCAAAGCGAGGTGAAGGTCTCCGTGAACAACATGCTCAAGGCGATCACGGCGTCGCTGCTGATGGAGCAGGTGCTCGCGCAGAACTTCGAGTTCAAGACCAAGCGCAGCGGCGACGACGAACCGACCCCGCCGGGCGTCATCAAAATCAAGGGCTTCAAGGAGCCGTCGACGGAGCGTGTGAAGCAGATCGTCGAGACTGACCTCAACGACCTCAAGGCCACGATCCTGCAGGACGACACGTTCGCGAAGGCCGCAGCCGGCTCGGTGGACCCGGAGACGACGAACAAGGTGCTGATCCCAAAGATCATCCGGGAGCGCTACCCCGACCTGGACGAGTCGCAGGTCGAGGAGTTGCGCCAGCAGGTCGTCGTTGACTCGGTCATCAAGAGCGGCGAGGTCCGGGAAGTCGGCGACAAGCGGTTCATCAAGATGTCCGAGAAGTTCGTCAATATCGACGACATCAACATCAACCTCATCGACTCGGTCAACCCGTTCCAGCGAGCCTTCGAGGTCATCTCCAAGTCGGTGACGCCGTCAGTGCTTCGGATCATCTCTGACGCCATCATTGCGACTCGGGTGGAGATCACCGAGGAAGAGGCGCTGGCCGCTTGGCCGAAGATCCAGCAGTGGGTAAAGGTCAGCGGCCGCAAGCCGGACGTGCGATCGGATAAGCCGACCGAAAGGCGCTACGCCGAGGTGCTGCTGTTCCTACAGCGGAAGAAGCAGGAACGCGACGCAGCGACGCGGTCGACGCAGATGGCGGACGAGTCGTGAGCGCCGCCGAGGACATCGGACCGGTCGATGTCGAGTTCCCGACCAGCATCGACGCGATCCTTGACTCCGACTTCGACGGCCTGCTCGACGCACCGGAGAAGCCAGCGAAGATCACCGCCAGCGACCGACTCGAGCGAGCCTTCCTTGAAGTTGTTGAGTTCCGCCGTGCCCACGGCCGGGTCCCGAGCTCGACGACGCGGGACATCGCCGAGCGCAAGCTCGGCGCGCGTCTGGACGGCATCCTCGCCAACGACGACAAGATCGCGGCGTTGAAGGAGCTCGACGAGTTCGGCCTGCTGGAGATGCCCGAGGCACCGGCGTCGATCGACGACCTGCTCGGAGGCGACGACTTCGACCTGCTCGGGGACGAGTCGGGCCTGCTGGACGTCTCAGACCTGCCGGTCCGCCGCCAGGTCCACGACAGCGGCGAGGTTTCCCGGCGAGAGAAGGCGCAGGACTTCGAGCAATTCGAGCCGCTCTTCAAGCAGAAGCACGCCGAGCTCCGAGACGGCACGAGCAAGCTCCTGCCGTACCCAGGGATGACCCACATCGTGCCGGGCGCATTTTTCGTCCTCAACGGCGTCATGGTGTTCATCGCCGAGGTTGGCGAGACGGAGTACAAGAAGACGACCGTCCGGGAGAACAAGCGCGAACGGCTCCGGTGCATCTTCGAGAACGGCACGGAGTCGTCGATGTATCGCCAGTCCCTGGCGATCCGGCTGAGCGATGAGGACGGCCAGATCGTCGTCCAGACCGAAATGCCGGAGATCCTCACTGACGACGAGGTTAGCGGCTACATCTACGTTCTACGGTCCCGAAGCGAGGATCCTCAGATCGCCGCGATCAAGGACCTGCACAAGATTGGCTTCACGCGCAACTCGGTCGAGAAGCGGATCAAGAACGCCGAGAAGTTACCGACGTACCTGATGGCCCCCGTCGATGTTGTGGCGAGCTATCGCACCTACAACCTAAAGGCGTCGGCGCTGGAGAACCTCCTGCACAGGGTCTTCGCGGAAGTCAGGCTGAATCTCACCCAGGCTGATCGCAAGGGTCGCGACTACGATCCGTCGGAGTGGTTCGTCGTCCCACGGAGCGTGATCGACCAAGCAATCGACTTAATTGTCTCCGGAAACATCGTCGGCTGGGTTTACGACGCCAAGGCGCAGAGGCTTGTTGAACGTGGCTGAGAGCCCCAACCGGGCGAAGGTCCCGCGCGACGGCTACCGGCGCGCCTCGAGCGCGAAGGCTCTTCGTCTAGTTGGTTGTAGCGGCGTTTGTGACCTTGCCGAGCATCTGTGACATGACGGGCTCTTTGTGAGCCGTGCGGCCGATTAAGCCGACAGTGCAGCAATCAGCCATGCAGATGGGGAGCCCCAGTGGTGCCCGGGAACAGGATAGCTGGAGCGTTGCGGGCCTATGCGCTCTGATGCGCCCCGCGTTTTCCGGACAGCTCTTTTAATGGCTAATTATGCTGCGAGCCGGCGTTCCTGGTACTCGTCGTGGACTTGCCGGGGAGTGC